>NZ_JACSKY010000019.1 GCF_018617855.1 Exiguobacterium qingdaonense | reverse complement strand
ACGAAGCTTGCGCTTCATTCAAAAATTGTAAAACTTATTTTTGCCTCATCGTTCAGTTTTCAAAGTTCGTCTGCCGCTCTTGGCGACTTAAATATCTTATCAAGTAGATGACAAAAGGTCAACTACTTTTTAAAAATATTTTTAATTTCTTCACCGCTTATCTCGGCGACGTCTATTAATATATCAGTAAAATTTTAATTACACAACCCTTTTTATAAAAAAGATTAAATAAATATATAATTTCCGTATCCGCTCAAACTATATATTTTTTTCTCTTCATTATATACGATTGAAATCAAACTACCTTCACCTAAGTTTGGGCGCCACAGACATATGTACACTCACGCAACCCGTGAAAGCTGGTTCGAGGAAAACGCCCCCCTCTCTTTAACATCTGTTTGCCTTGTATTCTAAACTTTCAAGTGATTTCAACCATAACGTATAGAAGCGAGATTATTCTCACCTAATTTTGAAAGAGAAAAAGGCGAGCCATTGGCGTCGCCTTAAGAACGGAGAGACGATAACGAAACGTTCCGCTTCTTTGCTTCTTTCAAATAGAAGAAGTAAAGTGCTTCCGCTTGTTTTACTTGAGCAGCCAGTTCTCCCGTGTCCTCGATACTGACATCGAGCATCCGTCGTTTCGATTCAAACTTGGCTTTCGCATCTAACAATTCAGTTAGTAGTCGTTGATCGTAATCATCCCTTAACGACTTACGGAACCATTTCATAGCTCTCTTCTACCTTCCATCGCCCGAGAGAGCGTCACTTCATCGGCATACTCCAAATCACCACCGACTGGTAAACCATGGGCAAGACGCGTTACGCGAATCCCCGTTGGTTTTAGTAGTCTCGACAAATACATCGAAGTCGCTTCACCTTCAATATTCGGGTTGGTTGCTAAAATCACTTCTTGAATTGCCTCGTTCTCCTGTAATCGTGTCAGCAAGCTCGAAACGTTAATATCCTCTGGACCAATCCCTTCCATTGGACTAATGGCTCCATGGAGTACATGATACTTCCCTCTATACTCCCTCATCTTTTCCATGGCAATCACGTCTCTTGAGTCCTGAACCACACAAACTACCGTCTCGTCACGGTGTGAATCTTTACAGATTGCACATGGATCAACGTCTGTAATATGCCCGCACACCGTACAGTATTTTATGTCGCGTTTCGCACTGACGAGAGACTTCGCGAATGTTAACACATCCTCTTCTTCCATATCTAATACATGAAACGCTAAACGCACCGCGGTTTTCGGGCCGATTCCAGGTAATTTCGTAAAACTCTCAATCAATCGTCCAATGGCTTCAGGGTATTGCAACTCGCATCGATCCTTTCTTTACTTAAAAGCCTGGGAGGTTCATCCCTTGTGTGAAACGTCCCATCTTATCGTTCACAAGCTGATCGGCTTGTTTCATCGCATCATTAATTGCTGCCAATACGAGATCTTGCAACATATCTACGTCGTCTGGGTCGATGACATCTTCAGCAATCACGACATCCAACACTTCTTTATGACCGCTGACGACAACTTTCACCATACCGCCTCCAGCAGTACCTTCCACAGATAAATTTTTCAATTCTTCTTGAGCTTTCGCCATGTCTTTTTGCATCTTCTGCATTTGTTTCATCATGTTATTCATGTTTCCCATTCCACGCATTCAGAGCGCCTCCCTTAAGTTTCTTCGATTTCAACGACATCACCAAAACGTTCCATCGCCTGTGCGACCAGCGGATCTTCCGTTTCCGGTTCCTCGACTCGCTCTGTTCGCTCTGCTTGTTTTTGAAGGATGAACTCATTTTTTAATTCATTCCAGTCTGTTTCAAGCACTGCCATGATTTCACGACGAATCCCCGTCACTTCGAATAGTGCCTGTTCGATCACATCACGCGTACGACCATTTGAACTCACTTGTTCATAGTGCCATGTCATTCCATCTTTAAATTGTACCAGTAAGGTGTCACTTGCACAAAGGACAGCCTCACTTTCATAGAAGAGAGCGAAAATCGGACCGTCTTGTATCCGGATATTCGTCATGATGTCTCCCCAGCTATCACGAATCGCATTCAAATGTTGGCGTTCAGCTCGTTGCAAGAGTTGGCGAATTCGTTCTTTTGGTACTCGGATTTGAGTCCGCTTCGGAGTAGGCTTAGGCTTTTCCACTTCTCCACTCGTCACGGCAACTCCGTTTTTCTTCACTTCAGTTAATTCTCGACTCAACTCACGCACTTGATCTTGCAATTGCGTCATTTGTTCGCTAATCGTCCGTCCTTGTTCCGCAATGCGGATGAAAGTTAATTCGACCAACACTTTCGGATGGTTCGATAACCTCATCTGTTGCTGACAATCATTGAGCTCCTCAATCACTTGAAACAGTTCGTCTGTTGAAGTCGCTTCGACAAACTGTCGAAACTCCTCGGTCGGACGAGCACGCTCTAATAAGTCGGATGCTTGCGGGGATGCCTTCAATAGTAATGCATCTCGATGGACGAACACCAAGTCCTCGATGAAACGCTTCAAGTCTTTCCCTTCACGAAGCATGACTTCAAGCGTACTCAAGATAGCATTCAATTCTTTCCGTTGTAGACCATACGCCATATCAAGCAGTGTTTCATCCGTCACGGCACCCGTCACTTCTAAAACCGCTTCTTCCGTCAAACGCCCATCACTAAAAGCGAGCGCCTGATCAAGTAAGCTGAGCGCATCGCGCATCCCGCCATCGGCAGCACGTGCGATTAACTTCAATGCTTCCGGATCATAATCATGGTTTTGATCATTCAAAATATATGCCATACGTGTTTGCAATTGACTCACTTCATGTCGTTTCACATCGAATCGCTGACAGCGAGAAATGATCGTTGCCGGAATTTTATGTGGCTCCGTCGTCGCCAAAATGAATATCGCATGTGCGGGTGGTTCTTCAAGCGTCTTCAACAGTGCATTGAACGCACCGGTCGACAACATGTGTACTTCATCAATGATATATACTTTGTAACGCCCTTGGGACGGTGGATATTTGACCTTGTCCCGAATTTCTCGAATCTCGTCCACGCCGTTATTTGACGCCGCATCGATTTCAAACACGTCTGGACTCGTCCCTTCCGTGATAGCGATACATGTCGGACAAGTATTACACGGTTCGCGTGTCGGCGCACTTTCACAGTTGATGGCCTTGGCGATGATTTTCGCCAAACTCGTCTTTCCCGTCCCGCGCGGACCTGAAAACAGATACGCATGTGACATCCGCTCCTCTAATAAAGCGTTTTGAATCGTGCGTGTAATATGGACTTGACCGACAACCTCTTGAAATGACTGGGGTCTGTATACCCGGTATAACGCTTGATACGCCATGAGTTCGCCTCCTTTCTTACTTATCTTCTCTATCTCATCATACAAAAAAATCTACAGCCCTGGGGCCATAGATTGAAGTTATAAAATAAATCTGCCGCGCACCGATTTCTGAAAGCACGCCAACATGCGTTACTCATGCAGTTTGCTCAGCCCAAGCACCCCTGCGGCACACGGTACGTCACCACTTAAGGCTGCTTCCTTCCGGACCTGACCTGGTTCATGGGTGACCGTTGCGCAGGACTCAGACGTCAACGCCACTTACATAAGGCAGACCACACCAGCGCGCTCCCTCGAATCGGGATTCAGTCTCGCTATAGCGGATTGCGAGTGACAGGGCACCGCTACCTCCCCACCTAGCACGGCAAATGGGTAAATGAAGTTATGCACTATCTCGAGTGCTATTACATTATACTGTTTAATCGATTGGGTTGCAACCTCTCTGATCGAGTCGTTCTTGTTTTTTCCTCTCTCGAAGCGTCCGGAAGAAATTTGTGAGAAGTTGACCACATTCTTCTGCTAAAACATTTCCCGTCACTTCAGCTTGATGATTGAATCGTTCATCCTGTACTAAATTCATCAACGTACCACAGCACCCACCTTTTGGGTCATAGGCCCCGAAGATGACACGCTTGATTCGGGATAATACGATGGCTCCCGAACACATCGGGCATGGTTCGAGGGTAACGTATAACTCACAACCATCTAATCGCCAATTCCCGAGTGCCTCATTCGCCGCTTCAATCGCAACCATCTCTGCGTGTGCTGCAGCTAAGAGATCCGTCTCACGACGGTTATGCCCGGTCGCAATCACTTGATCCCCTTTTACAATTACACAGCCGATCGGTACCTCTCCGATGGCTTCTGCTTTCTTTGCTTCTTCGATGGCCAATTGCATAAATCGTTCATCACGTTCCATCGATTCACCTCTTTTCTTACTTGAAATGATGAAAAAAAATGAAAATCAAATCCCTCGCCATATCATTCGGATTGTGTGCTAGAATGGAACTTGCACTTTGGATAATGGAGGATGACATCATATGTTTATAACGGTAGAAGGACCGATTGGTGTCGGGAAAACATCACTGGCCCATATCATCAGTCAGCATTTCTCGATGCAGATGCTGAATGAAATTGTAGAAGAAAACCCATTTCTCGGCAAGTTTTATGAAGATATCGAAGAATGGAGCTTCCAAACGGAAATGTTCTTCTTATGCAACCGATTCAAGCAGTTGGATGATATTCACAAACACCACTTGAGTCAACAGCAATCTGTCGTTTCGGACTATCATATTTTCAAAAACTTGATTTTTGCTCACCGTTCACTGAAACCGGCACATTTAAATAAATACGAGCAAATTTATAAGATTTTGACACATGATATGCCGAAACCTGATGTCGTCATTTACTTACATGCCAGCATCGAAACACTCATGAAACGAGTTGCTTTGCGCGGACGTGAAGTAGAAGAAAATATGTCTCGTGATTATCTTGAACAACTCGCTCACGACTATGAGACGTTCGTAGAATCGTATCGCGCGACCCATCCAGAAGTGAAAATCCTCTCGTTTAGCGGGGATGAGCTCGACTTTGTACACAATCCAGACGATTTGACACACGTCTTGAAAACGATTGAACGCGAACTTGAATTAACTAAAGGAGCCCAAACAAAATGAAGCTGATTGATAAATATAATATCCCGAACGATACAATCATTACAATCGGTGGAATGGTTGGAATCGGAAAATCGACGATCACCAACTCGTTAGCCGATGCATTGAACTTCCGAACGTCTCTTGAAAAAGTAGACACGAACCCTTACCTCGATAAATTCTATCACGATTTCGAACGCTGGAGTTTCCACCTTCAAATTTACTTCCTAGCAGAGCGTTTCAAAGAACAGAAGAAGATTTTCCAATATGGTGGAGGTTTCATTCAAGATCGTTCAATTTATGAAGATACAGGCATCTTCGCAAAGATGCATTATGAAAAAGGAACGATGTCACCGACAGATTACGAGACGTATTCTAGTTTGTTCGAAGCGATGGTACTGACGCCATTCTTCCCGCATCCGGACTTATTGATTTATTTAGAAGGATCGTTCGAACAAGTGCTCGAGCGAATCCAAATGCGCGGACGCGAGATGGAGCAACAGACTCCAATCGCCTATTGGGAAGAAATGTATGAACGCTATACAGAGTGGATCAACAACTTCAACCTATGCCCTGTATTACGCCTCTCAATCGAAGATTATGACTTGATCAACGACCCTGATTCAGTCGAACTCATCCTCGAAAAAATCGAAAAACAACTGACGGTCGCGCGAGAAGCGAAAGTCAGATAAAAAAACCACGGATGCATAATAGCGTCCGTGGTTTTTTGAGTTCGTTCATTTCACGATGGTGTTGCATAATTTAAGTATAAGCGAGATGTGACTTTCCACACCGGGACAGCAAACAGTCGTACAAGAACGGCCGCAATCACTGACAGCCCGATGGAGAGCGGTAATGATAAAAGTACATATTGGAGCCCGAATGAAAAGAAGATGCTCGTCGCAACTTCACTTAACACATTTACGAGCAATTGAGTGAAAAAGACATACAGAGAGAACAACGTGATTTGCCTAGATGAAATGTCATCCACCAATAAGCGATCACGGCCCCAAATCGTCAAAATCGCAACCAACGGCAATAGCACGATACTTGTCAAAGCCATTATTTTTCCATAAATGATAAAAGACAAAAAACCTAATACAACCCCAATGAGAACAGATTGTTTTTTTGTGAATGTCAGAGACATAACAATAAATAAAAATGGTACGATATATGGGAAAATCATCATGCTCATTCCGCATAGAGAAATCATGATTGCGATTAACGTTAACTCACGAGTTTTCATAAAGGCCCCTTTCTTCTTTTGAGAATCATTATCAATTAAAAGTTTATTTCACTTTTTACATAACGTCAATATCAATTAAAAATTTAAAGGAGCTTTTATGTTCAACAACAGCTTGTTCGCAAAGATATACGCTCGAATCGTACTAAAAAA
Organism: Exiguobacterium qingdaonense; assembly: GCF_018617855.1. GTDB lineage: Bacteria > Bacillota > Bacilli > Exiguobacteriales > Exiguobacteriaceae > Exiguobacterium > Exiguobacterium qingdaonense. The sequence goes on along the minus strand of NZ_JACSKY010000019.1, from coordinate 17,015 downwards.
ATATCATGTCCACTTAACTGAAAAACGCCCTTCAACGTCATGTCATACGATTTCAAAATGGTTGAGTGAACCGACATTATTTGAAGAAAAGATTCACATTGTTCTAAATGACACGACCCACTCGAACAAAACGGTTTATGGATTGAGTTTGGCCAAACAATATTCCGTTCTTTTGATGGCAGTGTATGACTATCTATTGCTGAGACATGAATGGATTGATTGTTCTCCAGAGAATGTACACCTACACATAAATGACGAGGGACACATCGCTTTTTATATCAAGCCTACATGCGTGACTGACATTCATGACTTAGATGACCAAGAGGTGTTTAATATGATTCATGACCAGTTGCTCGAGAAGCACATTTCGCCTTTCATGGATTTAATCTCCGTGAAATTGAGAACTAAAAAAACACACCTTCTTTCATTGATGAGTCATAACCTTTTACAACGCGCGCGCTATTTAGAGAAAAAGTTCACCTTTACACACAATCATCAAGCTCTATTACAAGGATTCACCCAATCACCCCCCACTTATATCGAGTTTGATTTTCAAACCGTTCAAGTGGATGACCAAGAGATTCTCATTCGTAAGCATTGCTGTTTAAAATATTTGGAACAAGATGGAGACTTAAAAAATAGTTGCAAAACCTGCCCAAAGCGATATAAGGATTTGTAATCTAAATGACGAACCAGTTCACGACGACATGCGTGTACTGGTTCGTTTTTTATGTGATCGAATGTTCACGCTTGCATTTTCTTTACCTAAGGTATATATTTTGCCTAAGGGAAACTTTTTGAGTTGTGGTAATATTTTTAGGCTTTATGCAATTTACATAATACCTTAATTCGTTTTCCGGTCTCACGATTAAATAAAAAGGGGTTTTGTATATGAAAAAGATTGCCATGTTTCTTGCCATCCCTACTCTCCTCCTTGCGGGATGCCAAACAGGAAACTCTGTAAGTGAAGACGATGAAAAAATTCAAGCAGTAGCGACAATCGCTCAAATCGGTGACGTCATCCAAGAAGTCGGCGGTGAGTACGTTGAAGTGAAAACGTTGATGGGACCAGGGACAGACCCTCATTTATATGAGCCGGTTTCAAGTGATATGGAAGCAATGGACCAAGCAGAGGTCATTTTCTACAACGGACATCACTTAGAAGGTCAAATGATTGAAATCTTCGAAAAGATGAATGAGCAAAAACCGACAGTTGCGGTCGCTGAAAGCATTCCTGAGGACAAACTATTAAGCGACGTAGAGGACTCAACCCTATACGACCCGCACGTTTGGTTTGATGTCGAGTTATGGATGTCGGCTGTCGACCAGGTCACAGCAGGTTTAATCGAGGCTGACCCTGAAAATGAATCGACGTATGAAAGTAATGCTGATGCCTATAAAGAAGAGTTAATGGAACTCGATGCCTATGCGACTGAAAAGCTTGCTGACATCCCAAGCGAAAGCCGGGTCCTTGTGACTGCACATGATGCATTCAACTACTTCGGTGAAGCGTATGATATGGAAGTACTCGGTCTCCAGGGAATCAGTACAGAATCAGAATATGGATTAAATGACATTGAACGAATTATTAACACGCTGATTGAACGAAACGTGAAAGCGGTATTTGTAGAGAGTAGCGTGTCAGAAAAGTCAATCAACGCGGTCATTGAAGGGGCCGCTGAAAAAGGACATGACGTAAAGATCGGTGGGGAACTGTACTCTGATGCCATGGGAGAAGAAGGGACAGCAGAAGGAACATACATCGGGATGTTCCGACATAACATCGATACAATCGTGAATTCACTAAAATAATGATGGGAGGCAACTCACATGAACGCTTTAGAAGTCGCAGACATTCATGTCACTTATGATAAACAACCTGCACTTGAGCATGTGAGTTTTCATGTACCGCAAGGGTCGTTGACAGGAATCATCGGCCCGAACGGCGCAGGGAAATCAACATTGATCAAGGCAATTCTTCAACTGATTCCAAAATTGTCTGGAGACGTTACCGTTTACGGTCAACCTCTCAAAGAACAACGAAAACGAATCGGCTATGTTCCTCAACGAAGCGAAGTCGATTGGGATTTCCCGACAAACGCACTCGATGTCGTGTTGATGGGACGTTATGGTCACATCGGAATGTTCAAACGTGTGAAAAAGAAGGACAAAGCATTCGCCATGGAATGTTTGGCTAAAGTCGGGATGGAAGAGTATGCTGACCGACAAATCAGTCAATTGTCCGGGGGGCAGCAACAACGCGTTTTCCTCGCCCGGGCAATCGCTCAAGACGCATCTATCTATTTTATGGATGAACCGTTTGCCGGTGTCGACGCTGCCACAGAAAAAACAATCATAGAATTGTTGAAAGAATGGAAAGAAGAAGGACGAACCGTCCTCGTTGTCCACCATGACCTCCAGACTGTCCGATCGTATTTCGACTATTGTTTATTATTAAACAAGACACCCGTCGCATTCGGCCCGACCGCTGAATCATTCTCGCTCGAAAATCTCGAAGCAACATATGGTGGGAAGTTAGCCCTTCTCTCCCAAAACGCCTCACTTCAAGAAATCGGGGTGTGACGTGATGGACGTATGGTTTGATTTACTACAAAATCCAAATGCCAGATGGGTACTCACGGGGTCATTGTTGCTCGGTTTCGCTAGCGGTGTGATCGGTAGCTTTGTCTTATTGAAGAAACAAAGTTTAATCAGTGATGCGATGGCACATGCCGCCCTTCCAGGCATATGCATCGCTTATTTGATTTACGGCGTCAAGTCTACCCCCCTCTTTTTAATTGGCGCCGCTTTAAGCGGGCTACTCGCAACCTATTTGATTCAAGCAATCGTCACCCATTCAAAATTAAAAACAGATGCGTCGATCGGGGTCGTATTAAGTGTGTTTTTCGGTTTCGGGATCGTGCTTCTCACGTATATCACACGCCACAGTGGTGGGAATCAGGCCGGACTCGATGATTTCATTTTCGGACAAGCGGCATCGATGGTTCGAAATGATGTCTACATGATTGCTATCGGCTCGTTGTTCATTATTTTATTCACGACCCTCTTCTTCAAAGAGTTTAAAGTGGCAACGTTCGACCCTCAATTCGCAAAAGGAATCGGTCTTCCGGTCAAGGGATTGAACGCAATCATGATGATGCTCGTCATCATGATGGTCGTCATCGGGATTCAAATGGTTGGGGTCATTTTAATGGCGGCGCTCTTGATTACGCCGCCACTCGCAGCCCGATATTGGACAGACCGCCTTGAATGGATGGGACTGATTTCCGGAAGTATCGGTGCAATTTCAGGAGTCGTCGGCACTGCACTGAGTACGATGGGCGAAGGTCTTCCGACCGGTCCACTGATCGTGCTCACCGCTTCCTGCATCTTTTTCATTTCACTCCTGTTTGGATTTAAGAAAGGAATCATTGTGAAGGGGGTGCGCCACGCATGACATACGCTGGATGGATTTTGTTGACCGGTATTCTCGTCGGGGTAACGTGTGGAATGATTGGGGCACTACTCGTCTTACGAAAAATGGCAATGATCGCAGATGCGATCAGTCATACTGTATTATTAGGAATCGTCCTCGCCTTTTTTGTGACGCAAAGTTTAAATGGTCTTCCGATGTTGATCGGTGCGGGCTTGATTGGATTACTTACAGCATTTCTCGTCCAATGGCTCGACTCGAGCGGTGTCCAGTCCGGAGCCGCAATCGGCGTCGTCTTTACTTCTTTGTTTGCGTTAGGTGTCGTACTTCTTAGTTTTGTCGGAGATGGCGTCCACCTAGATGTACAACATGCGTTGATGGGACAGATTTCGTATGTCCCATGGAACACCTGGTCTTTAGGTGGAATCAACCTCGGTCCAAAGGCAGTATGGCTTTTGGGCGGAGTATTGCTGTTAAATATCGTCACGATTTTATTGTTCTATAAAGAATTAAAAGTTAGTACGTTTGACCCGAAACTTGCCGCTAGTATGGGGATTCCTATTGTATTTCTCCACTATTTATTAATGAGTCTCGTTTCCTTTTCAACGGTCGCTTCATTCGACAGCGTAGGTGCCATACTCGTCGTAGCGATGCTAATCGTACCGGGTGCAACCGCCTATTTATTGACTGACCGCTTTGGATTCATGATTATACTCAGTGCATGTCTCGGGGCACTCGCTGCCGTAATGGGTTATGGGTTAGGTGTCTGGTTGGACGTTTCGATCGCAGGGGCGATGGCCACTTCTTGTGGCATCTTGTTCGCGCTCGCGTTCCTCTTCAGTCCAAGACAAGGTGTTGTTACAAAATGGTGGAATCGAAAAGTATTGAAAGAGTCGGTCAATCATCCATGAAAGATGAGAATGTAGAAACCTTCCTCATTGAAAGAGCGGACAAGCCTTTCGATGAGGAAGGTTTTTTTGAAATTAAAAAATCCACAGCGCTATGACTGTGGATACAAAAAATGCATCTGCCTCTGCAGATGCCCGATTGAAAGCGGAGTTGGTGGGATTCGAACCCACGCGAGCCTTGCGACTCCTAACGGATTTCGAGTCCGTCCCCTTCAGCCGGACTTGGGTACAACTCCAGGCTTAAAAAAGTGTAAAAAAAAAGAAATGGAGGAGGTGGTGGGATTCGAACCCACGCAGGCTGTTACACCCCTGACGGTTTTCAAGACCGTTCCCTTAAACCACTTGGGTACACCTCCAAAATATAAAATTGTGTGAGCCTCCAAAAAGAAATGGAGGAGGTGGTGGGATTCGAACCCACGCAGGCTGTTACACCCCTGACGGTTTTCAAGACCGTTCCCTTAAACCACTTGGGTACACCTCCAAAGCTCATATACAATTCGTGAGCAACAGTGTCGCTCGACATGATTTATAGTACCAACTGAAGAGACAGATGTCAAACCCTTTTGTAAAAAAACATTAAAAAAATTAAGCAGCCCCAAAATCGAGGCCGCTCCACTGTTTAGTTCGGCATTTCAATCTTTTCTTTCCCGCCCATGTAAGGACGAAGCACTTCCGGAATCACGACCGAACCATCCTCTTGTTGATAGTTTTCTAAGATCGCTGCGACCGTCCGTCCGACCGCTAGACCCGAACCGTTCAACGTATGCACGAACTCAGGTTTCGCATTGGCATCACGACGGAAACGAATTCCCGCACGACGCGCTTGGAAATCTTCAAAGTTTGAGCAAGACGAGATTTCACGATACATTCCTTGTGCCGGCATCCATACTTCAATATCGTATTTCTTTGCGGCAGTAAATCCGAGATCCGCCGTACACATGCTGAGTACTTGATACGGAAGACCGAGACGCTTCAATACTTCCTCGGCATGCCCTGTCAATAACTCCAATTGTTCATAAGACTCTTCCGGTCTCACGAAGCGGACGAGTTCGACTTTATTGAATTGGTGCTGACGGATCAAACCACGTGTGTCACGTCCCGCAGACCCGGCTTCAGAACGGAAGTTGGCGCTATATGCCGTATACGTGATTGGCAGTTGTGTATCCGGGATGATCTCGTCACGGTGCATGTTTGTAACCGGCACTTCAGCTGTCGGAACGAGGAAGTAGTTCGTGTCCGCTACTTTAAATGCGTCCTCTTCGAACTTAGGAAGTTGACCTGTCCCCGTCATCGCATCGCGGTTGACCATATAAGGTGGTAATACTTCGGAATATCCGTGCTCATCTGAATGAAGGTCCATCATATAGTTGATGAGAGCACGTTCTAAGCGGGCGCCTAGTCCTTTATAGAAGACGAAACGGCTCCCCGTTACTTTTCCAGCTCGTTCGACATCGACGATTTGAAGGTCTTCCATCACGTCCCAATGTTGCTTCGGCTCGAAATCAAAATCCGGCTTCGTCCCGATTTCACGAACCGTCACGTTGTCGTCCTCTGTCTCGCCGATTGGTGTTGATTCGTGTGGAATATTTGGAATGCTGAGCAAGATCAAGTTGAGCTCTGCCTCCACTTCTCGTAAGTCTTCATCAAGCAGTTTGATCTCATCACCGAGACGGCGCGTCTCTAAAATCGGACCTTCAGCGTCTTGTTTGTTCCGCTTCAATTCAGCGATTTGTTTCGTCGCTTCATTACGCTTCGCTTTCTTCACCTCGACCTCGTTAATCAAGTCACGGCGCTTTTCTTCTAACTGTGGGAAGCGGTCGAGCGCACTCAAATCTTCTCCACGGTGAGCCAGTTTTTCTTTGATCTCTTCAAAATCCTGTCGTAAACGTTTAATGTCTAACATTGCTATTCCTCCTTATTCATATAAAAAGGTGGCACGTCCCTTTCCCGTAGGAAAGGGACGAACCACCTTGGATCCGCGTTGCCACCCTCGTTGCTCAAATACTTGAGCCACTCGATGCACGTAACGTGTGCCAGACGTGACTTGTTTCCAAGTCAATGCTCCGAGGTCGATTCGGTTACGCCATCCCACTAGTTTGCACCAACCACTAGCTCTCTGTCAGTAGACGTACGTAACGTACTTATTCTCATCATCACATCTGTCATTGAATTAATTTTACTTTACAACATCTCCACTTGTTCGACAAGACTGATTTTTCCAAGTGCGAGTCGGATTTGGTCAAGAAAATCTAAAAAGGCTCGCGTCATTCGCGTCAAGAACGAAGCGGTATCGACCGACTCGGCCGTGACGAGTGTCATCTTGGGAGGTGTCTCCCCTTCCAAATAACGAACATGTTCCGAAGGGTCGATGGTGACCATTCCGGCTTGTGCGTCAGCCTGAATTGGAGCCTCGAGGTCGAGCAACTCATATTTTGGCTCCGGAACTGGCTTGCCCTTTTCGACCAGCACTTCAAAGTCATTCGTCGTCCGGATCGCTACTTGTTCTGTCTCGCCTTGTGAGACCGTTGCTGTTTTGGGGATCACTTCACCCATCCTTAAGATCGGGGTCATGACAAAATCCGTATACGCATAGTCATGCAACGCTTTCGTCGCAGTGTACCGTCCATCATCCGATGGCGCACCAAGAACGATGGAAAGAACCGTTCGCCCATCCTGTGTGGAGACGCCAACAAAACAGTAACCGGCCTCGTTCGTCGTCCCTGTCTTAAAGCCGAGCATCCCCGGATAAGCGAGGTCACGGTCAGCGAGCATTCGATTCGTCGCCTCAAACCGGACACCATCGACATCCACGTACGATCGTTTCGTTACGTCAAGTACTTCCGGATATGTCGTCAAATACGCGATGGCCAGCTTCATCAAGTCCTTAGCGGACGTCAAATTCTCTCCCGGCAGACCGGCTGACACAGAATCGAGACCAGAGGCGTTCGCAAACGTCGTTTGAGTCATCTCTAGTTCATCTGCCCGACGATTCATTTCTCGGACGAACGCCTCCTCGGAACCAGATACCGCTTCTGCGAGCGTCACGGCCGCTTCGTTCGCCGACCGAATCAATGCGGCATCATATAGTGCTTTGACAGTGTACGGCTTATTTAATAACGGGATTCGTGCCAATCCCGGTTTTCTCGTCAACGCCAAAGCGGCATCGCTCGGTGTGATTTCTTGTTTCCAACTAAGTTTTCCTGCCTCAATCGCCTCACGCGTCAAAAACGCCGTCATTAGTTTCGTGATTGAAGCCGGCTGAAGCATCGCATCCTCTTGTTTGGCAAATAAGACTTGTCCTGTCGTCACGTCGACAAGCATCGCGCCAGCCGCATCCACGCTCGGTGTGGCTGCAGAGGCAGGTGAAGGCAAAATCGCCTGCACGACGAATACAAAGGTGAGCAATATCATGAAGTAACGGACCCTCACAGCGTTTCCCCTTTCTGTACGTTTCTTTTTTCAGTGTAACAAAAAATAAGTCTGAAGGACCTCCTTTTTATGAGGTCCCCCAAACTTATGCGTACTGAGCCAGATTCTCTTTGACCATCTCGATAAAATAGCGATGTAATGAGAGGTCATCCGTCAATTCCGGGTGGAAGGAACACGCGAGGTACTGATTGTAACGGACCGCCACAATCGCTTCCTCGACTTCAGCGAGCACATCCACTTCCGGTTCGACCCGCGCCACTTGAGGAGCACGGATGAAGACTGCTTCGACCGGCTCATCGATTCCTTTGACCGGAAGATCGACTTCAAAACTGTCGACCTGACGTCCGAACGCATTGCGCTTCACCGTCATCGGGATTTTCCTTAAGTGGGCCTCGTATCCTTCCACTTCGTTCGCGAGAAGAATCATACCGGCACACGTCCCGAACATCGGCAGCGTCTCCATGTCCCGAAGTGGTTCAAGGAGACCATAACGGTCGAGCAGCCGCCTCATCGCGGTACTTTCTCCACCTGGTAACACGAGCCCATCGATTGATTGCAAATCTTCTACCGAGCGGACTACTACGGTTTGGGTGCCGAGTGCTTCGAGCATGCGAACATGCTCGCGAATCGCACCTTGCATCCCTAATACGCCAATCGTCACCATCTTACCAGCCTCGTGGTGCCATGAGTTCTTCGTCTTTGAGCGTGCGGACATCGAGTCCTTTCATCGCTTCGCCCAATCCTTTTGACAAGTTTGCGATTCGCTCATAGTCGTCATGGTATGTCGTCGCTTCCACGATGGCACGTGCAAATTTCTCCGGATTCTCTGCTTTGAAGATCCCAGACCCGACGAATACCCCGTCTGCCCCGAGATGCATCATCAATGCCGCGTCCGCTGGTGTCGCGATTCCACCTGCTGCGAAGTTGACGACTGGGAGACGGCCCGCTTCACGGATTTGCATCAATACTTCAAATGGTGCGCCAAGGTCGCGTGCCTCGGTCATGACTTCATCCACACTCATCGACAAGAGACGCTTCACTTGCGCTTGTACCGTACGCATATGACGAACCGCTTCAACGATGTTCCCTGTTCCTGGTTCCCCTTTTGTACGAATCATCGCTGCCCCTTCACCGATGCGACGTGACGCTTCCCCTAAATCCCGCGCACCACATACGAACGGTGCCGTGTAGTCACGCTTGTATAAGTGGAACTCTTCGTCCGCTGGAGTCAGCACTTCACTCTCATCAATGAAATCGACACCCATCGACTCGAGCACACGCGCCTCAGCGATGTGTCCAATGCGGCATTTTGCCATAACAGGAACTGACACTGCTCCCATGACCTCTTCAACAATCGTCGGATCGGCCATACGAGCGACGCCACCCATTTTACGGATGTCCGATGGTACGCGTTCAAGTGCCATGACAGCCACTGCACCGGCAGCTTCAGCGATTTTCGCCTGCTCTGCATTGATGACGTCCATGATGACGCCGCCTTTCTGCATTTCTGCCATTCCACGTTTGACTTTATCTGTTCCTACTTGTCTCTTTTCCATTGAAATCCCTCCGTTAAATCATGTTCTACTTGCTAGTATAAGCTGAATTGACTATATTAAAAGTGTCAGTTTCTTATTTTTTAAAGTGGTCAGTTCAAATAGAGGACTCCATTTTATCAATCACGAACCTGTTGAAGTATAAAGGGGGAATACACATGTTAAATCGCGATTCGTCCGATGGGGGCCATCGTGCCTCGTTCGGTACGCCCGGGATTGTTTCTTTCGTCATCATCCTTGGCTTTATGCTGTACTTCTTTTTCGGTTCGTAAAGAAAGGAACGTCATACTATGGACATGCTCACATTTTCGCTTGATCAAGAGTCATCCATCCCGCTTTATGAACAACTGTATAAGCACATTCGGGATGCCATTGTCGATGACACGTTAAAGACAGGTACAAAATTACCTTCAAAGCGCAAGCTCTCTCAATTTTTAGACGTATCGCAGACGACAGTCGAGTACGCATACGCCCAATTACTCGCCGAAGGATACATCGAATCCATTCCCCGGAAAGGGTTTTATGTGTTACCACAAGAAGAGCTATACGTCCGTCGTTCAAATAGTACGATCATCGAAGCCCCACCTAAAAAGGCGTATACGTATGATGTATCACCGAGTCAAATCGATACGACCGCCTTCCCGTTTGAACGATGGAAGCGACATGTCAAGCATGTCGTCGATGGGGTGCACCATGAATTGCTCGCGTTAGGCTCTGTTCAAGGAGATCTTGAATTACGTCAGGAAATCGCCACCTATCTCTATCACTCACGAGGCGTACAATGCTCACCCGAACAGATTATCGTCGGGTCAGGAACAGAACAGCTGTTGCCACAACTACTCGGTTTATTACCTGATTCATCAATCTTTGGGATTGAAGACCCCGGCTATCCACTCACGCGCTTGTTGTTCGAGCAACAAGGACGCAGATCCATCCCGATCCCAGTAGATGATAGCGGGGTTTGTGTGAAGGAGCTCGAGCGTCATGCGATCGATGCGCTATACGTCACGCCTGCTCATCAATTTCCGACAGGGACCGTCCTGTCTGTCAGTCGAAGGCAACGGTTGTTAAACTGGGCGCTCGTTCATCAGACATATATCATTGAAGATGATTACGACAGTGAGTTCCGCTATAGCGGCAAACCGATCCCGTCTCTTCAAAGCATGGACCCGAACGAACGAGTCATCTATATCAGTACGTTCTCAAAATCGCTCATGCCATCCTTACGAATCGGTTATATGGTTTTACCAACACCTCTATTGAACCGTTACCGAGAGCGGCATCATTATTTCACATGTAGTGTCCCTCGTTTCGAGCAACATACATTGGCTTTATTTATGTCGAGCGGCGATTTCGAGAAGCATCTAAACCGCATGCGGAAAATATATCGTCGTAAATTAGAGATTGTCCTCTCCGCTTTCCGACCTTTTGAACCGACCGTCACCGTGACCGGAGCGAGTGCCGGATTACACGTCGTACTGACGCTCGCCACCGACCGGACAGAACAAGAGCTGAAGCAGTCTGCAGAATCTTCTGGAATCGCCATCAAATCGATGAGCGATTACCGCATCATACATCCCGACGAACACAAACAATTTCTATTCGGGTTTGCGCATTTGTCCGAATCAAGCTTACCGGATGTAATCGATCAATTGATGTATGCATGGAAAGTTTCGAAAGGAGGGACATGATGAGCCGCTGGCTTCGATGGGTAATCGGAATCTGTTTGATCGGTAGCGGAATCTTTTTTTTGACAAGTTCCATCTGGAAAGATGCCATCGCCGATGCGACGAGTGAATATGTGATTGAGAACATGGAATTACAGGAAGAGAATGCGTTTGACCCAAGTTATGATTTTACGGCCGTCGCACCACTTTCATTGAAAGACGTCTTACAAGCGCGCAATCGATTTCATCATTTGCCAACAATCGGTGTCATTTCAATTCCAGATGTTTCATTGAAACTTCCGATTATAAAAGGATTGGATGATGAGAGTCTAGCGGTGGGCGCTGGAACGATGCATCCCGATCAAAAAATGGGAAAAGGGAACTATGCGCTCGCCGGTCACTATTTGCAACATGAAACCGCCCTATTCGGTCCGCTCCATGAAATCGAAATCGGAGCGATGATTTATCTTCAAGATGATACGCGTACATATGAATACGTTGTCACTTCCCTTGAAACCGTCTCTCCTGAGCGAGTGGACGTGCTAGACGATACGTCGATCGCTACCATTACATTAATCACTTGTACGTTTGATACGACGGAGCGCCTCATTGTAAAGGGAGAGCTCGTCACCACTTCCTCATGACCGTCCCTCCCTAAAAATAGGAGGAACGGTTATTATTTTTTCAAAAACATATTGTTAGCGCTTTCAAGTTTCGATAAACTATTTTTGAAAGCGTTTGCACAAAACTGTGCAAATCTAATTGACAGGAAGAGGTGTCTTATGAAGAAAAAAACTGCTCGTCAGGCTTCAACACTCTTACTATCCGGTGCATTGCTCGTCCAAGCCGGTGTTCCGATGAACGCACTGGCCGAACCGACGTCTATGACAATCGATGGTGCGAGAACAGACTGGGCCTCCGTTTCCCCCCTTGCAACTTCTCCGGCCACGGGTTGGGAAGGTTTTGATATCGGCGACCTATACATAAAAAATGACGCTCGTCACCTATATTTTTATGTGGATGCGAATAACGTCCCAAACTGGGGTGATCACGGACAATACATTAATATCGCGCTTCAAGTGAACGATGAAGACTCTGGTGTTTCTTCAAATCCACTCGGATACCCATTCAATTTTAAAGGGGTGGACAAAGCACCGAAGTATCATATTCTCGTTCGTGTTGATGGCGACGAGAACGTAAAAGAAGCCGCCCTCTATGAAGCCGGACAGGAGACGCCACTCTTACAATTGGACCAATTGAACGGAGCCGCCTTCGCAGTCGATCGGACGAAAGGGTTTGAAGGAAAGGTCCCCCTCTCACTACTCGGGCTAAATAACGGAGACCGAGTCCGTGCCTTGACTGTATTGAGCGGGAACAACGCCGGTGAACATGGAGCGTTTGATACGATCCCAAGCAATGCAGCCAATCAAATATCCGATAGTTGGAACGTCGCCGCTACCCCATCTACACAATCAGTTTATAGTGCTCCGTACACGTTGCGCGGGGTGGAGACAATCGACCAGCTTGAAGTCGCTTCCGTGACCCCGGCTTCTTCAGCAACCGATATCGATGTATCTGCCCCAATCACATGGACGTTCAATGAACCAATCCGTCTCGATGCTGAAGCGGTCACCCTTCAACAAGGAGAGACGCGAGTTCCTGTCGACGTGACGATAAACGGCACGACGGTGACCCTCAAGCCGAAAGAGACACTCGCCCTCAATACCTCGTATACAGCTACTATTCCAGCAGGTGCTGTAAATGGAACAATCTCGAACACGGTACTCCCTGCACTGACAACTACGTTCAAGACGTCAGCAAAGCTCGCTGACCCATGGGAAGCGACACGTTATGTCGAAATGAAATATGTACGGGCCGACCATGACTATACGGATTGGAACTTGTGGACTTGGAGTACTGGCAAAAAAGACGGACAAGTTGATCCGTATCGCATCACAGAGGATGGCGCCATCTTCCGGATCCCGGTCGGGCAAAGCGCTACCAAAGTTGGATTTGTCATTCGAAAAGGTACAGATTGGGCTGTGAAAGACGCTTATGGAGAAGACAGATACGTCACGCTTGGGGAAGATCGCATCACGAAAGTAAATGTCGAAAGTGGTAAAGGGACCTTCCATCAAGTCCCGACAATCGACGGGCCGGTGTACGGTACGGACGGAATCAGTTTCTTCTATCGCGACATAGCGCTCTATGAATCAGGAAACATGAACGAAATCGATCAGGTTTTACTCAAGATCAACGGTGAAACGTATCCTATGACGTACGAGTCAGACAACGAATTGTTCCGACACACGATCCGTCTGCCTGAAGGGATTCATGACTACACGTATCTCGTCACAAGAGACGGTGAAACAATCGAAGTGAAGGACCCGTACTTCGAAGAGTCGCAAATCGAATATCGTCAACCGACCATCAAGCTTACATCTTCGGTCAGTTCAAAAGCAATCAGTTCACGCGAGAATGCGGTCGTTCGGGTCAACCCGTCCTTACCGAAAGGTGTCAAGCTTCGTGAGCTCTACATCGATGCGAGCCCTCTCGGCGGACCAGCTAAACTACACATCGACAACGAATTGAATGCTCAAACGATTGCGGTAAAGGACACAATCAAACCAGGTAAAAAGACACTCCATGTGACTGCCATCGACCAATATGGAAATGTCCATCGCTCAAAGACGACGATTCGCGTCGTTCCGACATCGATGAAAGAAAAGAAGGCGTTTGATTGGGATGAAGCCCGTATCTACTTCATGCTTACTGACCGTTTTCATAATGGGGATTTGTCCAATGACAACCCGAACCGTGAATTTTATGACCAAGATCACCCTGAGTCATATCACGGCGGTGACTTCGCAGGCATTACGAAAAAACTCGGATATCTAGATGACCTTGGCATCAATACAATCTGGATTACACCGATTGTAGATAACATTGATTGGGACTTACGCTATGGAAAAGACGGTTCTCAATATGGATATCACGGATACTGGGCGAAGAACTTCGAAAAACTCGATGAACATCTCGGTGACATGGCCGCCTTCCACAAACTGATTGATGAGGCGCATAAGCGTGGCATCAAAATCATGGTTGATGTCGTTCTGAATCACCCTGGATATGGAATGGAGCAAAATGCAAGTTCACTCGTCACCAATTTCCCATCAAATGAAGAACGACAAGTATTCGATGGCATGATTCGGGAAAACCCGGTGGACGGGGATGATTTCAAGATGTCGTTATCAGGTCTTCCTGACTTTAAAACGGAAGAGGCCGCCGTCCGAGAGCAACTCGTCAAGTGGCAGACCGATTGGATCAAACGTTCGAAAACGAAAAAAGGAAACACGATCGACTACTTCCGTGTCGATACGGTCAAACATGTGGATTCAACGACATGGAAATCCTTTAAAAATGAATTGACGACAATCAAACCGGACTTCAAACTCATCGGTGAGCATTATGGTGCCAGTATCAACAATACAGGTGGCTATTTAAGCAGTGGACAAATGGACTCCTTGCTCGATTTCGACTTTAAATACCAAGCTGAGCAATTCGTGAATGGGAACATTGCAGATGTGGAGCGTGCACTCCAGTATCGAAATACACAGCTGTCAAACGAGGCGACATTAGGACAATTCTTGAGTAGTCATGACGAAGATGGATTCCTCGTCTCACGTGCGGATGGAGATTTAGGGAAGCATATGGTCGCCGCAGCGCTTCAAATTACTGCGAAGGGACAACCTGTCATCTATTATGGTGAAGAGGTCGGTCAATCCGGCAAACATGCGGGTGATATGGATAAGGGTGAGTTCAATGAAAATCGTTATGACTTTGATTGGTCTCGCGTGAAAGGTGAAGGAAAAGCGATGCACACGCACTACCAAAAACTTTTAAATATCCGTGCCGACTATTCACATGTTTTCAGTAAAGGAACACGTTCATCCATCAGCGCGAATGCTGAATCCGGTTATTCAATCTTTGAACGGGTATACGGAAAACAGTCGCTTCTCGTTGGCTTAAACACGAAAGAGAAAGCTCAAACCGTTTCGTTTAACACATCGTTCAAAGCGAAGACCGTATTGGTCGACCGTTATAGTGGCAAAAAGTACACCGTCCAAAAAGATGGGAAGATTACCGTCTCTCTACCTGCAAAAGACCAGGGAGGCACCGTAATTTTAGTCCAGAAAGGCAAATAAAATAACCGCCATCCTGAATGAACAGGATGGCGGTTATTTCATTAACGTGAATAGTTTGGTGCTTCTTTTGTGATGTTGACATCGTGCGGATGACTCTCTTGCAGTCCAGCACCCGTCATTCGAATGAATTGTGTGTCTTCACGGAGGGCACGGATATCGGCAGCGCCGCAATAGCCCATTCCTGAGCGAAGTCCCCCAATCAGTTGATAGACCGTGTCAGCGAGCTCACCACGATATGCGACGCGACCTTCGATTCCCTCTGGTACGAACTTCTTGTCCGCTTCCTGGAAGTAACGGTCTTGGCTCCCGCGTTTCATCGAGGCTTCCGACCCCATACCACGGTACGTTTTGAACTGACGACCTTGGTAGATTTCCATCTCACCCGGGCTCTCTTTCACACCTGCAAGCAAGCTTCCGAGCATGACCGCGTTCGCTCCTGCGGCAATCGCTTTCACGATATCACCTGAATATTTGATTCCACCATCGGCGATGATGGAGACACCATGCTCCTTCGCTTCCATCACACAGTCATAGACAGCTGTGATTTGCGGAACGCCGACACCTGCGACGACACGAGTCGTGCAAATTGAACCAGGTCCAATCCCCACCTTGACAACGGATGCCCCAGCTTCAATCAATGCCCGGGTCGCTTCGGCAGTCGCCACGTTTCCAGCGATGATCGGGAGTGATGGGAACATGTCACGGATCTCTCGAACTTTTTCAAGAACACCGGCGGAATGTCCGTGTGCCGTATCGATGACCAATGCATCCACACCCGCTTCAACCAATACTTGAGCGCGTGACACCGCATCTTTTGTGACACCGATTGCTGCTGCAACGAGAAGACGACCTTGCTTGTCTTTTGCTGCATTCGGGAACTGTTCAACTTTCTCGATGTCCTTTGTTGTAATAAGACCTTTTAAGACACCCGTCTCATCGACAAGTGGAAGCTTCTCGATCCGATGCTTATGAAGGATACGTTCCGCCTCTTCAAGTGACGTACCAACTTTTGCTGTTACGAGGTTTTCTGTCGTCATGACATCTTTGATGACGGTAGAATAATCTTTAATGAAGCGAAGGTCACGATTCGTCAAGATACCAATCAGTTTGCGCTCCGCTTCTGAGTTAACGATTGGTACACCCGAGATGCGATACTTACTCATCAAGTATTCAGCATCATATACTTGGTGGTCTGGAGTTAAATAGAACGGATTTGTGATGACACCATTTTCTGAACGTTTGACACGATCGACGTGCTCAGCTTGCATTTCCATCGACATGTTTTTGTGAATGACACCTAACCCGCCTTGACGGGCCATAGAAATCGCCATCGGGGCTTCTGTCACGGTGTCCATCCCGGCACTGATGATTGGAACATTCAATTCGAGTCCTTCGCAAAGCTTCGTGCTTAAATCGACGTCACGCGGTAATACATTTGAAAACCTCGGTACGAGTAATACATCATCAAATGTTAAACCTTCTTTTGCAAACTTATTTTCCCACATAAAAATTGATGGCCCCTTTCTCGTTCTACCTAAATCTTTGTTTCGAAATATTTCTGTAATGGTAACAGGTATAACGTAAAAGTGCAATTCAATTCCTGATGTTCAGAAAGTTCAGAATTGTGTTCATTCCATTGAAGATAGCGACGATTGTTCGGAATTTCATAAAAAATGAAGGCATTTTGGAATTATATTTCAGCTGGAACATGAAAAAGACGACCGAGCGATCTGCTCGGTCGTCCTCTCTCGTTGCCTGGCAACGTCCTATCCTCACAGGGGGAGATCCCCCAACTACTTTCGGCGCTGAGACGCTTAACT
>NZ_JACSKY010000018.1 GCF_018617855.1 Exiguobacterium qingdaonense | reverse complement strand
TTGGCGACCTTGTGGTTCTTCATCATGTCCTTCGACTTCAATGTCTCCACGACGATGACTTGGTTCTCGTCAACGATCCGTCTCGACAGCTTGTGAAGAAAGTCTTTACGTTGGTTCGCGATTTTTTCGTGTTTCTTGGCTAAAATCAGCTTAGCTTTTTCTCGGTTTTTGCTCCCGATTTTCTTTTGAGACAGCGCGCGTTGCGCCTTCTTGACCTTCGCCTCGGACTTCCGGAGGAGTCGGGGGTTGTCGATTTTCTCGGAGACCATCGCGTCGTTCGTCATGACGGCGAAGTGGTTTAGGCCGAGATCGATCCCGACCTTGTTCTCGGCTGGGATCCATGGTTCATCCTCTTGATTAACGAGGATGGAGATGAAGAACTTGCCTGTCCTCGTCATCGAGACCGTCGCCGACCGGATGACGCCCTCGAACGGACGATGTTGTGTGAACCGCACGAACCCGACCTTCGGCAGACGGACCTTGCCTGCCTCGATGCGGATCGTGCCGCGCTGGTTGTTCGTCGTGTAGGACGCGCGCGACCGCCGTTTCGATTTGAAGGCCGGGAAGCCGCCCGTCCCGGCGAAGAACTTCGCGAACGCGGTGTCGAGGTTCAGCTTCGCGTTCGCGAGCGCGAGACTGTCCGCCTCGGCGAGGAACGGGAACAGGGGCTTGTAGGAGGCGGGTGTCGCCGGTTTCCGTCTCGTTCCGCTCCCCGCTTTCGCCTCCTCGCGGATGGCGATGCGGTCCTCGAGCAGCTTGTTGTAGATGAACCGGGCGCAACCAATCGTCCGGACCAGGAACTCGGCCTGTGCAGGCGTCGGGTGGAGCCGGTATTTGTAGCCTTTCAGCATGTCCGTCCCTCCTCCCTCCAGAAGATTGTAAATCGTCTTCCTCGTCCGATACCCGCGGAGGGGGAGGGAGAATCTGACGGAATACCGAACTTATGTTCGTACTATCTGTCACAGGGGGAGAAGAGTTTCGCCCCGACACGCTTAGAAGAGGGAGAATTCTCACCTACTTTTGTTAAACAAATGCTGGAATGTTTTTGCATTACGGGTCATACTAGAAAAAATGAACGTGAAAGGGGAGAAGACGATGCGATTTCGGAAGTATTTGGTTCGGAGCTGGCTTACGTGGATATTCATCTTCACGGGTGTGACGTACTTGACCTTGAACAATCTCGATTCGTTCGAATGGCCTCTGTTTTGGTTCATTTATACGCTCGGGGCCTTATTCGTCATGAATCCGCTCAAGCGTCGACATTTACATTTCACGTTCCATGAGATGTTCGTTTTCATCACATTTTTCCTATATGGACTCGCTCCAGCGCTTCTGATGGGGCAGTTGCTCCTCTTCACATTTCAGGCGCGGGCATTCAATCGCAAGGTGGGAAGACGACGGTTCTTTCATTTCTATCCCTTGAATACGGCGATCGAGAGTTTAATCGTCTTGCTACCCGGACTTGCCTATATCGGGCTCGGCGGACAAATTGGAGCGCCTGTTCATCTGATGCAACAAGGCGTGGCAATGCTCGCGTTTTTAGTTGCACTCTTTCTCGTCTTGATGATGAGTTTCGCCTTGTCTTATTTCATGGTCGGGGAACGGATCCCGTTACCGATCATGTGGCGGCTGCTCCGTTTCGATTGGCTCGTCGTATCGCTTGAACTTTTATTTACGATGATTGCGATTGAATCGTATCTCGAGTTTGGCTATGTCGGACTGATCGTCCCATTCTTTGTTTTATCCGTTTTGAAAATGACGATGTCGAAAGCGACGGAGACAGAAGAGACCAAGTCGAAAGTCGACCAGGTCGAACGCTTGAAAGAACAGCTATACCGTGTGGATAGCGAGCAGCTACTGATTGAAAAGTTTTGGAATGGGTTGTGCGATATCGTGGAAGTGGAGCGGGGATGGCTCCAAGTCAATCGAAAAGGAGAGCGGACATTTTATGACATGACGGGTCGTGTTATCCCGAATGTGCCCGATGCCTTCACAATCGAACGGTATCAAGACGAGGATGAACCTTGTTTCGTCTATGACTCATTACATGAATGGCATCCTGAACTACACCGACAGCAACGGGAGTTACATCATTCGGCACTCATCATTCAACCGGTTTGGGGCGCAGAAACGGCTGTCAGTTGCATGGTATCGACGACAGCGAATGGAGCATACGAAACGCCGATTGCCGTCGAGGTGAATCGCCTTCTCAAAACGTTATCGTGGTCAATCGAGCGAATCGATGAGCGCAGCCATCTCCAACGTGAAAGTTTGACCGACCCATTGACAGGGTTACATAATCAGCGGGCGCTCAAGAGGTGGACGAAAGAACGATTGAACGATGTCGCCTCGTATCCACTCTCCCTGTTGTTGATCGACTTGGATCATTTCAAGTCAATCAACGACACGTATGGACACGCATTCGGGGACGAGGTGTTGATCGAGGCAGGGCAATTGTTCATACGTAACGTGCGGACGACGGATTTAGTGACACGGTACGGAGGAGAAGAGTTCGTGTTCGTGTTCCCGAGAATGGATGAATCGGCAGCCCATCTGGTCGGTGAGAAGATACGGGAAGCCTTGAAACAACACGACTTCGGTACAGAAGGGAAGCGCATCACCGTGACGGCGAGCATCGGGATCGAGACGATTTATGAGTACGAGGATCTTGATACCGTGCTACGACATGCGGACCGGGCGATGTATGTGGGGGCGAAGTTCAACGGGCGTGACCGGGTCGCGCACTATCATGACCTATCGAAAGAAGTGAGATAAAAGGAGGATCCACCGAATGGGGATCCTCCTTTTGCATAAGAAAAATTATGAGTTCGTATTATAAAGTTCAGATTCAACTGCATGAACTGCGGCCGACCATGAACCGTATCGATGTAGGATTGCTTTAGTCGAAGGTTTGTTGTTACGCTTCGCCCATTCACGATACGCCTCGAATGAGAGTGAGAAGCCCATTTCCTGAATGGCTTCACGAAGTGCGCTAGATAGTTCTGTTTTCGAATAGGTCACACTCGCCTCAAGACCTGCTTCGGCACAGGCATCATGCCACGAACCGAACGTCTTGACGATGTGATAATGGCTCGGTGCCTTCGGATGGAGCTTTCGCCATTGCTGATACTTTTTTAAGGTGATGATCGAGCCCATGTCTCGCGAATAGAGGGCGAGCGTCTCGATGATATCCTCACGTGTATACTTCGGCATTTTGTCTGGCATTTCAACAGTTGACTCTCCATGCCATTCATAGCCTGCGATGGCGAGTGCCTCAGCCCATGACCCGAACTGGCGGATAATCGATTCAGGGGATGGCCAATTCTGTTCCATAGCGAAGCGACGGTAGACAGAACGGCGGGGACGTTCCTTCAACAAATCCCCGAGAAGGCGGATGCAATGGATCATCCTTTGCTGTTCGGTGGACAGATGATGGGATTTAGTGGTTAGCGTTTGACTCAATGATGGTTCCTCCTTCCGTGGACTCAAAATATGAACCGACAAAGATAAAAAATGCTCCTACAATCATACTATCGGATTGTTTTTCGGATTTATTAACGTGATTTTGAAAATTTTAAAACAATTCCTAATAAGTGGATAGGTCTAAAGTATCAAAAATGATTTGATAAAGATGGTAACAGCTCTATTACAAATTAAAACGAACTCTAAGGAAAATGTAAACAAAAAGTTTTAATCAACCATAAATGTAATTTTTTATAAAAAAAGTACCCAACTGGAGAAATGGGGTCATCGCCTTCGCTCCAGATGAGTACTCTTCTATAATAAATTTAATTTTCAGACTAATCAATCAAATTATGAAATTATCCCAAAAAATTTTATACGGCTGGTCAATGAAACGTCGATTCTGCTAAAATAACCGCATTGAATGAAAATATAGAAAAGAGGACCACCATTATGACAGTTTGGTTATTTTATACGTTGCTTGGATTGATTCAAGGATTCACAGAGCCGATCCCGATTTCATCGAGCGGACACCTTGTCATCTTCCAAGAACTATTTAACATTGATTTGCCGGGATTGTCATTTGAAGTTTTCGTAAATTTTGCTTCTCTCCTTGCGGTTTTGACAGTATATCGTCAAGATGTCGTCCGTCTAATCGTTAGTTTATGGACGTTCTTCTTTAAAAAAGACCGGACAGACGAGACGATGGTCGATGTGAAGTTCATCGGATTGTTACTCGTCGCGACGGTACCGGCCGGTGTGCTCGGTGTCTTACTTGGGGACTGGATCGGAGAAGTGCTCGGTGGCGTGGCGACGGTCGGTTATACGCTCATCATCACCGGACTCGCCCTTTGGTTCATTCGGAACATGCGTGGGAATAAAGGAGACGGGGGCATCACGCTCCGTGACGCCGTATTGATCGGATTGGCGCAAGCCGTGGCACTCATTCCCGGCATTAGCCGCTCGGGGGCGACCATCGTCATGGCGATGGTGCTCGGTATCAAACAGGAGTCGGCACTTCGCTTTTCCTTCTTCCTGTTCATCCCGATCAGTCTCGGGACGATGATTTTAGACGGTCCGGCTCTGTTCACAAACCCGGAGACGCGGGATTTGTTCGGTCCGCTCATCTTGGCGTTCATCGCCTCTTATGCGTTGACCGCCATTTCGCTAAAATGGTTCCAACATATCATGGCAAAAGGCGAACTCAAATATTTCTCATATTATTGCTGGATTGTCGGGCTTCTCGTCGTCCTCTTTCTTGCCTAAAGAAGGCGCTACTCTCATGGGTAGCGCTTTTTGCTTTGCGAAATAAAAACAATTGCGATACAGTAAATTTGTACAAACAAATATTCCTTCGGGGTCGGGTGAAATTCCCAACCGGCGGTGATGGGCCTATGCCCTAAGTCCGTGACCCGGGCGCACGTGTGCGCACGGTGGATCTAGTGAAACTCTAGAGCCGACAGTATAGTCTGGATGGGAGAAGGAACAAAAAACAGGTCCGCGTGACCTGTGCTTCGTCGTACGCTTTTCTGTATAGAAAACGTTTATTTGGCTTGCCAAACATTCGACGAAACCCTCCCACCAAGACCCTAAGGATCTCCTTAGGGTCTTTTGTTTGTGCGGAAAAAGGAGGGAGAACATTGGAGCAATACATGAAACAGGCCATTCAATTGGCGAAATCCGCCACAGGACAGACCGGTGTGAACCCGCTCGTCGGTGCCGTTCTCGTGAAAGAAGGGCGCGTCGTCGGTTTCGGTGCCCATCTGAAAGCCGGGGAACCCCACGCTGAGGTCCATGCGATTCGAATGGCGGGGGCAGCGGCCTACGGAGCCACGCTATACGTCACACTCGAGCCTTGTTCCCATCACGGTAAAACACCGCCGTGTGCGGACTTGATCGTGGAATCGGGCATTCGACGTGTCGTCATCGCAATGAAAGATCCGAACCCGCTCGTAGCAGGAAACGGAATCATGCGTCTTCAATCGGCCGGTGTCGAAGTCGAAATCGGGCTGCTTGAAGAGGAGGCACGTGAATTGAACCCGGCATTTTTACGATCTCTCGAAACGAAACGTCCGTACGTCATTCTGAAGACGGCAACGAGCATGGATGGGAAAGTCGCCTTGGACACCGGAGAGAGTCGATGGGTGACAAGTTCGGAAGCGCGACGTGACGTACATGAATTACGCGCCACAGTCGATGCTATCTTGACCGGGATCGGGACGGTGCTCGCGGACGATCCGTCGCTCACGGTAAGGCTCGATCGTGAGACGCGTCAGCCAAGACGGGTCTTACTCGACCGCGACCTTCGCTTGCCACTTGCAAGTACGCTCGCCCGCACGGCTGAAGATGTACCGGTGCAGGTGTTTACATCGTCAGGTGACGAGGAGAAACGAGCACTCGCTCGTGCTGCCGGAATTGAGCTGTTCGATTATACGTCGCTCGGAGCTGTCCTCGAGACGCTTTATGCAAACGGAATCGGTCGTGTGCTGATCGAGGCCGGGCCCACGCTCGTCACGTCGCTTCTTGACGGAGACTATGTGGACGAATGGGTCGCCTATCAATCACCACGTATGTTCGGAGGGAGACACGGCGTCTATCGTTCAGAGCAGAAAGGCTCGATTGATGCGATTTCTCGCTTTTCGGTCCGTCATGTGCAAACGGTCGGACCTGACGTGAAAGTCGTCCTTCGAAAGGAGGCACACTAATGTTCACAGGAATCGTGGAAGAAATCGGTTCGGTCAAGGCGGTGAAGCGAAACGGACCGTCATTACGACTCGTTTTATCGGGAGCGAAAGTGCTCGAGGACGTGAAGCTTGGGGACAGTATCGCCGTGAACGGCATCTGTCTGACCGTGACGACGTTCGATGCCTCGACATTTGCCGTCGACGTCATGCCGGAGACATTGAAAGCCTCTAGTTTAGATGGGGTCAAACCGGGAATGCGTGTCAATCTCGAACGGGCGATGCCCTCGAACGGACGGTTCGGTGGACATTTCGTGTCCGGACATGTCGACGGTGTCGGGCGGATCACAAAGAAGCGACAGCTCGCGAATGCGGTGTACGTGGACATTCAATGTGAGACGAGTCTCCTTTCATACATCGTGCCGAAAGGGTCGATTTCAGTGGATGGGACGAGTTTGACCGTGTTTGACGTATCCGAACGAGGATTCACGTTATCGCTCATTCCCCACACGTATAGTGAGACGGTGCTCGGCACGAAACAGACGGGGGATCCCGTCAATTTAGAATGTGATCTGTTAGCAAAATATATGGAAAAATTAGTTGGACAGCCGAAAATGACGCTCGAATCTCTTGCGTCTCAAGGCTATGGAAAGGCGGGATGGTAATGTTTGATTCGATTGAACGGGCGATCGAGGAGCTCCGACGGGGACGTCCCGTCATTGTCGTCGACGACGAGGACCGTGAAAATGAAGGGGATTTTGTCGTGCTCGGGGACAAGATGACACCTGAAACGATGAACTTCTTAATCACGGAAGGGAAAGGGCTCGTCTGTACCGCGGTCGCAGAAGAAGTGGCCACGCGGCTTGAACTGATCCCGATGGTGGCCCATAGTACTGATCCGCATTGCACGGCCTTCACCGTCAGTGTCGACCATATCGATTCGACGACGGGTATCTCGGCAAGTGAACGTTCCCATACCGTTCGTGAACTGGCTAACCCAAAGTCTCGACCGTCCGATTTTCAAAGACCGGGTCACATCTTCCCGTTAATCGCGAAAAAAGGAGGTGTCTCCGTTCGTCGGGGTCATACGGAAGCGTCAGTCGACTTGGCACGACTCGCGGGAAGTGAGCCGGTGGCGGTCATCTGTGAAATCATCCGAGAAGACGGGGAGATGGCACGCGTCAAGGATTTGACTCTCGTCGCGGAACGACATGATTTGGCGTTCATCACCATCGAGGATTTGGTCCGGTATATGGAAACCGAGCTCGTCACTCGTGAAGCGGACGTCGCTCTTCCATCGTCAAACGGGACGTTCCGGCTGATTGGATACAAGAACCGCTTAGATCAACAAGAACATGTCGCACTCGTGAAAGACGTGTTAGATGAGGTTCCGCTCATCCGTATCCATTCAGAATGCTTGACCGGCGACGTGTTCGGGTCCCATCGATGCGACTGTGGTCCGCAACTACATGCGGCGATGGAGAAGATTGAAGAAGAGTCCGGCATCATCTTATACATGCGTCAAGAAGGGCGTGGGATCGGATTGATCAATAAACTAAAGGCATATGAGTTACAAGAACGAGGTCTCGATACGGTCGAGGCAAATGAGGCGCTCGGTCTTCATGCGGACCTTCGGGATTACCGAGTGAGCGCGGCGATGCTTCGTGACCTCGGAGTGACGAGCGTCCGACTCATGACGAACAACCCAGAAAAAGTCGAAATGTTGGAGCGTTGCGGGATTCACGTCGTCGAGCGCGTCCCGCTTCACGTCGGGGCGCACGAAGCGAACGCGGCATACCGATTGACGAAACAAATAAAAATGAACCATTTTGGAGGAGATTTACATGAATCGCACATTTGAAGGAAATTTAGTTGGAGAAGGCTTAAAAATCGGGATTGTCGTCGGACGGTTCAATGATTTGATTACAATGCGTTTACTTGACGGCGCGAAAGATGCGTTGAAGCGACACGGTGTGAAAGAAGAGGACGTATCGCTCGCCTTCGTACCGGGGGCGTTCGAGCTTCCGCTCGTCGCAAAGAAGATGGCGATGAGCCAAAAATATGATGCGGTGATCACGCTCGGAGCCGTCATTCGTGGTGCGACCCCGCACTTTGATTACGTATGCAATGAAGCGGCGAAGGGTGTCGCACAGACGAGCTACCAATCGGAAGTTCCGGTCATCTTTGGCGTGTTGACGACGGAGACGATTGAACAGGCGATTGAGCGAGCGGGAACAAAAGCAGGAAACAAAGGATGGGAAGCCGCCACATCGGCAATCGAGATGGCAAACCTCTTGAAACAAGTATAATGACGAACCGGGTGATGCACCCGGTTTTTCAATTTGGTCAAGCGGGGTAAAAAGAATGGAAATTGGGTAAAATATATCCATGGATCATATATTCCGAATCAGATGATAAGGGGGATGGCAAGTGGCAACTTCAAATGAATCATTGACACGACAACTACGAGAGCAAGAGCGGCTCCATCACTTGTTATCGTCAATCCTCAATCGATTTTTAACGACCAAGACGGTGGACTTCAACATGCGGGTGGACCAATCGTTAGCCGAGCTCGGACGCTATTTTGCGGTCGACCGCGTCTACGTCTTCGACTACGATTTCGCGAATCAAGTCTGTCATAATACGTTCGAATGGTGTGCAAAAGGTGTCACGCCCGAGATGGACAACCTGCAAGGTGTTCCGATTGACGTGTTGCCGGAATGGGTCGATACCCATATGTCGGGTGCGACGATGTACATTCCACGTGTGTCTGATTTATCAGAACGTAGCGCCGTTCGTGCCATCCTCGAGCCCCAATCGATTCAAAGTTTGCTCGCGGTCCCGATGATGCAAGGGAAGACCTGCCACGGATTCGTCGGATTCGATTCGGTCGTCTCGGAACGAACGTATACGACATACGAACAACATGCACTCCAAGACTTCAGTAATGCCCTTCTCGGGGCAGTCGAACGTCATCGGATCGAGGCGGAGCGGGAAGAGGCGCAACGTATTCTCGCCGAACGAGAAAAAGAGTTGATCGACTATCAGGAAGGACTCGTTCGGACGCTGTTACGTTTGTCGGCACTTCGCAACAATGAGACAGGAAACCATATCGAGCGGGTACAGGACTTGTCGACACTGTTTGCGACGATTTTGTTTGAACATCAGTATCCGTCCGTATCGCCACACTTCATCGAAGGGATTCGTCTTGCGGCACCACTTCATGACATCGGCAAGATTTCAATTCCAGACTCCATCTTACTCAAGTCGAAGGAACTGTCCGATCAGGAATGGGGGTCTATACGCGACCATGTCCGAGTCGGGGGTGAGGTGTTGAAAGATTTGCAGACCCAATTCCCTGAGAACTACTTGATCCAAATGGCTTATCATATCGCGCTCTATCACCATGAACATTGGGACGGCACAGGGTATAGTGAAGGGCTGAAAGGGGAGGAGATTCCGCTCGAGGCACGAATCGTCACAATCATTGACGTGTACGATGCTTTACGCACGGTCCGTCCCTACAAACCCGCCTTTACACATGAAGAGGCCATCACGGCCATGCACAATATGGAGGGGGCGTTCGACCCGACTTTATTCGATTTGTTCCTTCTTCATCAGGAAGAGATGGAGGCTATGTTTGACCAGACGTTCAAAGCCCATTGACCCTAACGAAAAAGACGCTCCCGAGGGAACGTCTTTTTTATTAAAACGTTTCAGATGTCGTCTTCGCTTGCATGTGGAGTTGGATGTAATCCGGACCACCTGCTTTTGAATCCGTTCCGGACATGTTGAAGCCACCGAACGGTTGATAGCCGACGATTGCGCCCGTGCAACCACGGTTAAAGTAAAGGTTACCGACGTGGAAGTGTTGGCGAGCAAATTCTTGGTTGGCACGGTCACGTGTGAGCACCGCACCTGTCAAGCCGTATTCCGTGTTGTTTGCGATCTCGATCGCTTCTTTGAAGTCTTTCGCTTTCGTGAACGCGACGACAGGTCCGAAAATCTCTTCTTGCATGAGACGTGCTTTCGGGTCGACGTCTGCGACGACGGTCGGCTCGACGAAGTAGCCGATTGAATCATCAGCCTTTCCACCTGCGACGATGCGTCCTTCTTCTTTGGCGACATCGAAGTACGATGTGATTTTCTTGAAGGCCGATGCGTCGATGACCGGTCCCATGAAATGTTCGTTCTTTTCCGTGTTTCCGACTGAAAGTTCGTTCGTCAGTTCGACGACGCGGTCGAGTACCGTATCATACACGCTGTCGACGATGACGGCACGTGAGCAGGCTGAACACTTTTGACCAGAGAAACCGAATGACGATTTGACGATCGATTGTGCTGCGAGCTCGAGGTCGGCTGATTCGTCGACGACGATCGTATCTTTTCCACCCATCTCCGCGATGACGCGTTTGAGCCAGATTTGACCTTCGCTCAATTTAGAGGCACGTTCGTTGATTCGTAGGCCGACGTCGCGTGAGCCTGTGAAGCTGACGAATCGCGTCTTCGGATGGTCGACGAGGTAGTCGCCGACTTCTGCGCCTGGTCCTGGGATGAAGTTGAGCACGCCTTTTGGAAGACCTGCCTCCTCCATCACCTCGACGAATTTCGCAGCGATGATCGGTGTCGTCGAAGCGGGTTTCAAGAGAATCGCGTTACCGGCAACGATTGCCGCGACGGCTGTACCGGCCATGATTGCGAATGGGAAGTTCCATGGACTGATGACGATCCCGACCCCGAGTGGGACATAGTCATAACGGTTATATTCGCCTGGACGGCTCTCCACTTTTTTGCCTGGCTTCAGTTCGAGCATTTGACGAGCGTAATATTCCATGAAGTCGATCGCTTCCGCTGTATCCGCATCCGCCTCATTCCATGGCTTCCCTGCCTCTTTGACGAGGTAGGCCGAGAACTCGTGCTTGCGTTTCCGGACGATGTTCGCCGCTTTGAACAAAACGTCAGCTCGGACAGCCGGGTCGACATGGCGCCATGAGTCAAACGCTGTGAGTGCCTCTTGCATCGCACGTTCTGCGAGCTCTTGGTTCGCCTTCGAGACGCGACCGATCACTTCTTCTTTGTTAGCCGGGTTGTAAGACGTGATTTTCCCTTCGGTCGTAACCTTTTCCCCACCGATTACGAGCGGATAGTCTTTTCCGAGCTCACCGTTCACCTTCTCGATTGCCGCTTTGATGGCATCGGCATTCTCTTTTTGTGTAAAGTCTGTGAATGGTTCGTGTTTGTATGGAATCATTCTCTTTCCCCCTTAACGTGATGTTGAGCGATAAAGCGCTTACGTCTGTATTGTATCGAAATTATGACCGAAATCCTAGTGAAACAATTTTCCAAAAATCGATGGATTTGGAGCATCAAATCGAGACATGGTAGGATGGTGGAGAACACGGCTGAAGAAAGGACGGACAACATGAAAAAATGGCTCATCCCGCTACTCCTCGTCTTCACGCTCGGGGCATGCGGGGGCGATGAAGAAATGGCGGTAGAAGAAGTGGACCGGACGTTACCGGATGCCGTCATGGAAGTGTACGCAGATTATCAAACAGCGCTCTCATCAGGCGATGCCGAGGCGCTCGCTACGATCGATTATGGTGGCGGGATGACCGATATTCCGGCGACAGGGGCCGTCACGCGTCAACTGTCACCGGGTGACGTTTACGACAGCTGGGTCAACGAGGGCGAAGATGTGGCGTTCCTCGTCCATGAAATGGTCGATGGTGACGGCAATCCGCTCCCGAACCGACTCGGCAAGGTCGCTGTGAAACAGGGTGACACCTGGTCGCTCGTCATCACGCCCGCTATTCTACCAAAGGACGTGATTGCCGAGGTTGGGGAGCTATTGATTGGTGTACAGGCAAACGAATACGGGGTCAACGCCGAAGCGAACGCCCGACTCGCCGAGATTCCAGAGGATGAGGCAGGTCCGATTTATGACCGGGTCAACGCACAGACGGACTATGTGGCACTCGAGGCGGATAACAACGTCTTTCTGCTCATGGCCGAGACGTTGACGGTCGAAGAGAACCAGATCGTGATGGCCGACTATTTTGAAGCATACAAGAAATGGTATACCGACAATGAAGCGATGCTTCGAAAGGCGGCTTCAACCGAAGACCCGGTCGAATATATGGAAGTGCTCGACCCACTGAAAATAAAACTAGAAGAGGCAATCGATGGCTATGACGAACAGCTCGTCGATCCATCGTTTGGCTAAGGAGGAACAGCAGATGCTCGCACCAACATTTTCATTACCGAACCAAAACGGAGAGATGGTTTCATTGAAGGACTATCTAGGCAAGAAAGTCGTCTTATACTTCTATCCTCGCGATTCGACGCCAGGTTGTACGACCGAGGCATGTGACTTTCGTGATGCGATGCCGAAGATGGATGGCGCGGTCGTCATCGGCATCTCGGCAGACAGTCAAAAGAAGCACCAGAACTTTATCGCCAAAAATGATTTGCCGTTCGATTTGCTCGTCGACGAGGAACATGAAGTATCTGAATTGTACGGCGTGTGGCAACTGAAGAAGAATTACGGGAAGGAATACTACGGCATCGTCCGTTCGACTTTCCTCATTAACGAGGACGGCTACATTGAAGAAGAGTGGCGTAACGTCAAGGTGAAAGGGCATGTCGAAGAAGTCGTATCTGCCATTCGCTCGTAACACGAGCAACTTGAGAGACCGCCTCGGAAGGTCTTGGACCGTAGAACCTATAAGTCTACGGTCTTTTTTGTGCCCAAGCTAGGCACTAGGGCAAGCAGGGAGCTTCAGCTGCCGGGTCTCCCTGCTGTCTCATCTGCTCGCACTTGGACACTTAAGTCAAACCGCTTCGAGCGGTTTTTTCTTTTGATCAATGAACCGTATTTATTTTTGAAACCGATGCTCATTTGATTGGAGATATATTACAATCATATTTCGAAATAAATATTGATAACCTCGTCAGAATAAGGGTTAAAGGAAAATATTACAATTATATAACGTGTTGGTAACGCTTTCTTTTGATGGTGCGCCTTGACTCGATTGTGAATGTTCTGAAAAATATAGGGAGAGCGCTCAAATCAGGAACGTAGGAGGAGAGCAACACGGTGAATCAAATTGAAAGTTGGCTGTCGAATTTATCCAATCTCGTGTGGGGGCCACATTTATTAATCTTACTCGTCGGTACAGGAATCTTCCTGACCGTCCGTCTCGGCTTTATTCAAGTGACACGGCTTGGTGTCGGCTTGAAAGAGGCATTTATTCCAAAAAATGAAAAACCGAAGAAGAAACAGCGCGGGGACATCTCGCATTTCCAAGCATTGATGACGGCTTTGGCGGCCACGGTCGGTACCGGAAACATGGTCGGTGTCGCGACGGCGATCGTCCTCGGGGGACCGGGCGCGGTCATTTGGATGTGGTTATCCGGTTTTGTCGGGATGGCGACGAAATACGCGGAGGCGATCCTTGCGGTCAAATATCGTGTCGTCGATGAACGCGGCGAGATTGCCGGTGGTCCGATGTATTACTTAGAACACGGACTAAAGAAGAAGTGGCTCGGTATGTTGTTTGCCTTGTTCGCATCGGTCGCTGCCTTTGGGATCGGGAACGGGGTGCAGACAAACTCCATCAGTCTCGCTTTGAACAATTCGTTTAACGTCCCGATGATCGTGACTGGAATTGTCATGATGGCAGTAACGGCGTTTGTCATTTTAGGTGGTGTCAAATCGATCGGGAAAGTCGTCGGAATTTTCGTCCCGTTCATGATCTTTGCATATGTCGGAAGTGGGCTCGTCATTCTCATCACGAACCTTGAATTGGTACCGGGTGCCTTATCGACGATGTTCTCGAGCACATTCAGTGCCGAAGCCATCGGTGGGGGCGCGTTAGGTGCTGCGATTCGCTACGGGGTCGCGCGCGGTGTGTTCTCTAACGAGGCAGGACTTGGATCTGCACCGATCGCGGCCGCGGCAGCGAAGACCGACTTCCCGGGACGTCAAGCACTCGTCTCGATGACACAGGTGTTGATCGACACGCTTATCGTCTGTTCAATCACCGGACTCACGATTGTCATGGGTGGTCAATATACAGAAGGGCTCGAAGGGATTGCCTTGACGCAAGCGTCATTCGCCTATTTCTTAGGACCGATTGGGGAAATCATCGTGACGATCTCGCTCGTCTTCTTCGCCTATTCGACCGTCCTCGGCTGGTGTTATTATGGGGAACGCTCGGCATACTATTTACTCGGGGAAAAAGTGGTCGTCCCGTATCGTGTCCTCTATATTTTAGTCGCAGGACTCGGTGCGATGACGACGAACTTGAATTTGATCTGGTCCATCTCGGATGTGTTCAACGGTCTCATGGCGATTCCGAACTTGATTGGACTCTTGTTCCTTTCAGGTGTCGTCGTTGCCGAGACGAAACGATTTGAACTCGAACGAAAAAAAGAAGCGGTTCAGTCTGCCGCCTGATGAGAAAACCCGCCGAACAGAACGTGTCGGCGGGTTTTTGTCATACCTTGAATTGTCGAATCAACGAATCGAGTTCTTCCATCTTTTGTTGCGACTGTTCGGTCGCATGATTCAACTCGGTGAAACGTTCCACAGACATCGTCACTTTTTCAGCGATTTCCTGCGTACCGAGTGCCCCGTTGTTAACAGTCGTCGCCACGTCCTGGATGACGCCGATCATGTTCGAAGTCAGCTGTTCGAGCTCCCCGGCAGCGGCGGCAAACTCGGTCGCGGTCGTCTCGAAGCGACCCGCGTCATCGCTATATTGTCCGGCTGCCTCTTCGAGTTGGTCATAATCTTTCAAGACGTTCGTGTCGAGGAAGTGGAGCATCTGTCCGGAGCTTTCGTTCAAGTGGTCGACCGAATGAAGGACGGTCGTCGAGATGGTTTGGATCCGTTCGACCGTGGTCCGACTCGTCTCGGCGAGTTTCCGAATCTCATCGGCGACGACGGCGAATCCGCGTCCGGCTTCACCGGCCCGTGCCGCCTCGATCGAGGCATTGAGTGACAATAGGTTCGTCTGGGCGGCGATGTCAAGGATGTCATTTGTGAGTGTCGCGATCTCACGGACGGCTTTTGCATCTTGCATCGCCTTCTCTAAGTTCGTGCGAGTCGACTGCAGGACGCTGATGGCGTTCTCTTTCGCTTCTACCGCATGTGACTTGAGGGAGAGCGCGCGCTCGTCAATCTGTTTCGCTTCGTTCTTTCGTTCATCGGCCATCGTTACGATGTGATGGATCGTTCGTTCCATATCCGATGCGGACGCGTTCATCTCTTGCGCGCTCGCTGCGGTCTGTTGCATACCGGCGGTCAAATCTTCTGTCGTCGCCGCGGTCGTCGTCATGTACGTGTCGAGCTCTTTCAGCTCTTCATACATATGAGAAGATTGTTTCGTCACACCTGTCGTCACGTCGTTCACTTGAAGGATCAACTGACGCAAGTTGGCGATGAATTGATTGAAGTCGCGTGCGAGACCAGCGAACTCGTCCCGGCGTTTCACGGGAATCGACGTCGTCAAATCGCCTTCGCTCGTGGCAAGTTCATGCATCTTCGTCTTGAACTCTTTGAGCGGTTCAAAGATGGAGCGGAAGATGAAGAGCATCATCATAATCGTCATGACCGCTGCTACGCCGAGCACGATTAGTAGCGTAAGTTGTACTTGGTCGAACAGTTTAGCGGCAGCGGTCGTGTCCGACTGAATCGCTTCACGGTTCAGGTTGACGAGTAGGCCTAATGCGTTCGAGTATGTATCCGCGCTCGCCGTGGCCGTATCACGAATATAAGCCTCGGCCGCCTCTTTACTCTCTTCATTTGAGATGCGGAGAAGTTCGGTCATGACGGTTTGAAAACTTGCCCAATCCGAGCTCGCCTGATCGAAGAGCTGTCGGTCCTCCTCCGTGATGATCGTCGCCTCATATCCATCCATCCGTTGTTCAAGGATGGCGACGGAGGCTTGAATGTCCCGTTCGATGTTTTGTTTCGTCACCGCGTCTTCGATGAGGGCGTGACGAAGCAAATGACGACGAAGTTCAAGCAATTGCTTATCAACTTGATGGATTTGATCAATCCCTGGAACCCAGGAGACCATCATATCCTCTTGAGCCGCCTTTGAAGCGTTCAAGGCATACCACGAGTAACCGCTTACACCGAGGAGCAAAACAAACATGATGCTGAAAGCGGTGATCAACTTATTTCGAATCGACATACGATTCCTCCTTACGAATCTGTTCTACCTTTAGCATAATCAGAATCACGCATCGACCGTATAGCTGATTTAGAAAATGGGTCAATATTCCAATTATATTCCCACACTTTTTAAAAAAATAGATGATTTCTCCGAGATAGATTTTCTTTTTTGTCTTATGAAAAAGTGGTATGATAATGAACGATGTATTGAAAACTGTTGGAGGTGGGAATTTTGGCTCGTATTACTGAAGCTGAAGTTCGGCACGTCGCCGGACTTGCCCGACTTGCGATCACGGATGAAGAAGTGACGCACTTCACGGAGCAATTGACGAAAATTCTCGAGTTCGCCGAGCAACTCGATGAGCTGGATACAACGGGCGTCGAACCGACGACCCATGCCCTAGATTTGAAAAACGTACTACGCAAAGACGAGGTTCGTCCATCGCTTCCACGTGAAGAAGTTGAACGGATGGCACCTGACTGGGAGAACGGTCAAGTCCGTGTCCCTGCTGTCTTTGAGTAAGGAGGCCTTTCATGAGTTTATTTGACCACGGTGTAGCGAAACTACACACGCTATTAAAAGAAGGCGAAGTCACGGTCACAGACCTCGTCAAAGAGTCGTTCGACCGCATCGAAGCGACGGATGAAAAAATCGGTTCATTCTTGACACTTAATGAAGATGCCTTTGAACAGGCGAAGCGCATGGATGAGCTTGCGAAAACGTCAGACAATCCGCTCTTCGGGATGCCGATTGGTGTGAAAGACAACATCGTCACGAAAGGGATGCGCACGACATGTGGCTCAACGTTCCTCGAGAACTTCGTCCCGGCGCATGACGCGACCGTCGTCGAGCGTCTTCATGACGCAGGTGCCGTCACAATCGGGAAGTTGAACATGGACGAGTTTGCGATGGGCTCTTCAAACGAGAACTCTGCGTTCAAGCCGGTTCGTAACCCGTGGGACCCGACGCGTGTACCTGGAGGTTCTTCAGGCGGTTCAGCGGCATCGGTCGCAGCTGGACAAGTCCTCTTTAGCCTCGGTTCGGATACGGGTGGTTCGATTCGTCAACCGGCCGCTTATTGTGGCGTCGTCGGAATGAAGCCGACATACGGCCTCGTCTCGCGTTTCGGACTCGTCGCCTTCGCGTCTTCACTCGACCAGATCGGTCCGCTCACGCGTACTGTCGAAGACAATGCTTACTTATTGAATACGATTGCAGGACATTGTGACATGGACTCGACGTCAGCAACCGTCGATGTGCCGGATTATACGGCAGCGCTCAACCAAGATTTGACGGGAATGAAGTTTGCCCTTCCGGAAGAATTCATGGCAGAAGGTGTCGCACCTGGCGTCCGTGAACAGATTGAAAAGGCGATCGAGACGCTCAAGTCACTCGGTGCCACGATCGAGACGGTCTCGATTCCGTCTGTGAAGTATGCCCTCTCGGCGTACTACTTGCTCGCATCGTCAGAAGCCTCTTCAAACTTGGCCCGTTTCGACGGCATCCGTTACGGACGTCGCGCCGAAGCGGACACGCTCGACGAAGTGTTCACGTATTCGCGTGAACAAGGGTTCGGGGACGAGGTCAAACGCCGGATCATGCTCGGGACGTATGCGCTCAGCTCTGGTTACTACGATGCGTTCTACAAGAAAGCCCAACAAGTCCGTACCCTCATGAAGCAGGACTTCGCGAAAGTGTTCGAAGAGTATGATGCCATCGTTGGACCAACCGCTCCGACGACGGCGTTCAAACTCGGGGAACAGCTCGACGATCCGCTCACGATGTACGCGAACGATATCATGACGATTCCGGTCAACTTGGTCGGTATCCCGGCCATCTCAGTTCCGGCAGGTCTTTCAGAAGGTCTCCCGGTCGGTCTTCAAATTATCGGGAACTACTTTGATGAATCAACACTTTACCGCGTGGCCCATGCTTTTGAACAAGCAAACGGCGGTTTCAAGATGCCACAGCTCTAAGGAGGACGTACGATGAACTTTGAAACGATCATCGGGATCGAGGTGCACGCCGAGCTGAGCACGAAGTCGAAGATTTGGTGTGGCTGCTCACGCACTTACGGTGCCGAAACGAATACACAGACGTGTCCGATTTGTCTCGGACACCCAGGCGTCTTGCCTAAATTGAACGAAGAAGCGGTCAACCTCGCCATCAAGGCGGCAATGGCACTCAACTGTGAAATTGCGACAGATACGAAGTTCGACCGGAAGAACTACTTTTATCCGGATACGCCGAAAGCGTATCAAATCTCGCAGTTCGACAAGCCGATCGGCTCGAACGGTCACGTCGACGTCGAAGTCGACGGAGAGATGAAACGATTCCGCATCGAGCGCGTGCACTTAGAAGAAGATGCCGGGAAGATGAACCATACGGGCGAGAAGCACTCGGTCGTCGACTTCAACCGGACCGGTTCACCGCTCATCGAGATTGTCAGTGAAGCAGATATGCGTTCACCGAAAGATGCGGTCGCGTATCTTGAACGGTTGAAAGAAGTTCTTTCGTTCGCTGGCGTCTCGGACGTCAAGATGGAAGAAGGGTCGCTTCGCTGTGACTGTAACATCTCGGTCCGTCCATACGGGCAAGAGAAGTTCGGGACGAAGACCGAGCTCAAGAACTTGAACTCGTTCTCAAACGTCTTGAAGGCGCTCGACTATGAAGAGACACGTCACCGTAAACTGCTCCTCTCAGGAGGCGTCATGCGCCAAGAGACGCTCCGCTACGACGAGGCGGCGAAAAAGACGATTCTCATGCGTGTCAAAGAAGGGGCAGCGGACTACCGCTACTTCCCGGAGCCGGACCTCGTCCGTCTCGAAATCGATGAGGCATGGAAAGAGCGCATCCGCGCGACGATTCCAGAGATGCCGGCAGCTCGTCGTGAGCGTTATATGAGCCAATACGGTCTCTCGGCATACGACGCGAAAGCCCTCACGTCGACGCGTGAGTTCTCGGACTTCTTTGAAGCGACGACAGTGGCAGGCGCGGAGCCGAAAGCGGCAGCGAACTGGCTAATGGGTGAAGTGCTCGGTCACTTGAACAAGTCGGATGAGACGGTCGAAACGATGAAGTTGACGCCAGAAGCACTCGCAGAACTGATCCGCTTGATTGCAGAAGGGACGATTTCATCGAAAATCGCGAAGCGTGTCTTCACGGCGATGATGGAAGAAGGCGCCGAGCCGAAAGCGTATGTAGAAGCGAACGGACTCGCCCAAATCTCGGACGAGAACTTGTTACGCGGCTACATCCTCGAACTGTTCGAGGCGCACCCGCAAATGATCGAAGACTTCAAGAACGGGAAAGACCGTGCGAAAGGCTTCATCATCGGTCAAATTATGAAACAGACGAAAGGGATGGCGAACCCGGCGCTTCTCGATGGCTTGTTCCACGAGGAGATCGCAAAACGCTAAGCAGGCGGCGAGACACTTGTGTCTCGCTTTTCGCTCGAGTTGAGCATAGGGGAGAGAATCAATATGCAACGTAAACGTGCGCGGGTCATCTATAACCCGACATCTGGTAAAGAAGTGATCAAACGGGAACTCCCATACATTTTGAACCGCCTCGAGGATGCGGGTTATGAGACGTCGACGTATGCGACGAAAGCGATTGGTGATGCTACGCTCGAGGCAAAACGTGCCTCTGCGGCCGAATTTGACCTTATCGTCGCCGCAGGTGGGGACGGGACATTGAACGAAGTCATCTCAGGCCTCGCACCGCTAGAGAATCGTCCGACCATCGGACTCATTCCGGTCGGGACGACGAACGACTTCGCCCGGGCGATGCGAATCCCTCTGAGTGTCGTCGGTGCGCTTGACGTCATCTGTGACGGATTCGAGATGCCGGTCGACCTCGGGGAGATTGAAGGGGAGACAGGCGATATCCATTATTTCATCAATATCGCGGGGGGCGGCATCATGACCGAACTCTCATATGAAGTGCCATCTAAATTGAAAACGGCACTCGGTCAGCTCGCCTATTACGTGAAAGGGATGGAAAAACTACCACTCATCAAACCGACATACATCGAGCTCGAGCATGATGAAGGGACGTTCCAAGGCGAGGTCATGATTTTCCTCACATCGAACACGAACTCGGTCGGTGGATTTGAAAAAATCTCACCACACGCCTCTTTGAACGATGGCTTGTTCGATTTGTTCGTCCTCCGAAAGTGTAACTTGTTCGAATTTATCCACGTCGTCCGTCTGCTCCTTCGTGGAGAGCATTTATCGAGCCCGCTCGTCGAACATGTGAAGACGAGCCGCGTCAAAATGAAGACGACGGAACCGATGAGCTTGAACATCGACGGGGAATACGGAGGCGAGTGCACAGGGGAGATGCGGAACCTGTTCCGTCATTTGACAGTGCTCGCACCGAACGCTCGCATCCGCGAGATGGAAGAATTGAATGCACAATATGAGCGTGAACAGATGATCAAGCAATTGTTCAATGTTTCGCTCGATAAAGCAGAGTGAAAAGATAGGAATGACGACATCAGTCATTCCTATTTGCAATGGAAGGAGCATTTGTATGCTACCAGTGAAAAAGAATGACCGTCTCGACGTGCATGTCCATGACCTGACCCATGAAGGGGCGGGTGTGGCACAAGTTGACGGCTATACATTGTTCGTGCCGAACGCGTTGCCGGGAGAGACGGTCGAAATCGTCGTGACGAAGACGAACAAGCAGTACGGGTTCGCCCGATTGTTGAACGTGAAAGAGTCGAGCGTGGACCGAGTCGAGCCACCGTGCCCGATCTTCTATCAGTGTGGCGGCTGCCAGCTACAACACTTCAGCTATGAAGGACAACTTCGCCAGAAACGGGACCGTGTGGTCGATGCGCTGAAGCGGCTCGGACAGTTCGATGTGCCGGTCCATGACACGATCGGCATGCCGGAGCCTTGGCGCTACCGCAACAAGGCACAAGTCCCGTTCAAACAAGAAGGGGACCGTCTCGTCTCGGGCTTCTATCGCCCTCGTTCACATGACATCGTCGAGATGCGCGAATGTTTGATTCAAGATGAGCGCAATGACAAGGCGATCCAAGTCGTCCGTGACGTATTGAATGCTCGCGGTGTGCCGGCATATGACGAGAAGACAGGACGTGGGGTCATCCGTCACGTCATGGCCCGTTACGGGTACCATTCGGGTGAACTGATGATCGTCCTCATCACGAAGACGACGAAATTAAAAGGCGTGAATGAAATCGTTGCCGACATCGTCGAGCGTCTCCCGGACGTGACGTCGATCATGCAAAACGTCAACCCGGACAAGACGAACGTCATCCTCGGGGCGACGAACAAATTGCTGTACGGCCATGAGACGATTGAAGATAAGATCGGAGGACTCACGTTCACGATTTCTCCGCACTCGTTCTTCCAGGTCAATCCGGTCCAAACGGAGAAGTTGTACGGGAAAGCACTGGAGTACGCACAACTGTCAGGTACGGAGCAAGTCGTCGATGCATATTGTGGCATCGGGACAATCAGTCTCTTTCTTGCCCGGAAAGCGGCCCACGTGTATGGCGTCGAAGTCGTCCCGGAAGCGATTGAGGACGCGAAACAAAATGCGCTCGTCAATGAGATCGACAACGTGACGTACGCATGTGGTGCCGCGGAAGACGTGCTTCCGCAGTGGAAGAAAGACGGTGTAAATCCGGACGTCATCGTCGTCGATCCGCCACGAAAAGGCTGTGCCGAGTCGTTCCTTGAGACGATGGTCGAGATGGGACCGAAACGGATTGTGTACGTTTCATGTAACGTCGCGACACAAGCGCGTGATATGCGTTACCTCGCCGACCGTGGCTATCGTGTGATGGAAGTGACTCCGGTCGACATGTTCCCGCATACGGCGCATGTGGAGACGGTGGCTTGGTTGGAAAAAGAAGAGTAAAAGATTCAAGAGGGTCTTTGTCCTATCGCTTATTGCGAAATGACAGGCCCTCTTTTTCTGAAGGTCTATTTTGATTTGCTATGTATCGATATAGTTAGTATACTTATAGTAAGTAAACGAACTATATAGTTTGGAGAGTAACAATTAGTTGAATCAGGTCAAAGAACGTCAAGAACGAAACAAAGAAGGTGATCGTTTGGAAAATTTGTCTTATTTGTTGATTAAGTCATCCCGGTTTTTAAAAGGAACGTTAGACAAACGATTGCAAGAGTATGATCTAACAGCTACGCAGTTTTCGGTATTGAATCAAATCACGGGTCACAATGGAAACATCACGTCAGCAGAAGTCGCACAGCGATTGGAGTCCGACCGACCGACCATCTCTGCAATCATCAATAGGCTTGAAAGGGACGGCTTCGTTGAAAAAGTGCAAAATCCACATGACAAGCGATCTGCGTACCTTAAGCTGAACGAAGAGACATTGAAACTCGTAGACGAGCTGAGACGTGTTTCTGATGAAGTGAATGAAACGGTATTTGAAGCGTTCACTGAAGAGGAAGTGGCTAACATGAAAGCATATTTAGTCAAACTGATGAAACGCTTTGATGACATGTGATTCGATGTAAAAAAATCGTTCTATTCTGATGAAGGAGGAAGAATCATGGGGTTCATTCAAGATATTTCACCGATATTCAAGAGGCACGACATCATCTTTGAGGAGCATCACAATGAAGTTGGAGATATTCACACATTCATTTTTCGTTCAGATCAGCGGATTGACTGGAAGGCCGGGCAACATGGTGCCTTCACGATCACTCACGACAAAATCAAAAAACCGACTCGAGCCTTCAGCATCGCATCCACTGCCGAGGACGGGTACATCGAGATTTCAACTAGAGTGGGGGAGAATCCGAGCGAGTTCAAACAAGCCTTGTTGAATCTAGAACGTGGCATGACAATGAGCATGAGAGGACCTTTCGGAGGTTTTTATATCCATGATAAAAAGCCGACTGTGCTCATTGCCGGCGGGATTGGGATCACACCGTTCAAGTCCATCGTAAGGCACGTGTTTCATGGTAACGGGATGGCTCCTGAAAAACTGCATTTGCTCTATATGGACCAAAGAGAAGAGTTTCTCTACAAGGACGAGTTTGACAACATGACGGATGACAATCCGTTTACTGTTGAGTATGTAACGGAGAGAGAAGATTTGCACGTGTCGGTCGAGAAATACGTTCAGACATATCACAATGAAGGCAACTACTTTGTGGTCGGCTCACCAGCGATGACAAAATCAATCGCAACACGTCTGAAAGATAAGGGCATACGAAAGAAAAATATCATCAAGGACACATTCATCGGATACTAAGCGTAAAAAATATGGATGACAAGGAGTGAAGGATTGATGGGTTCAATTCTCGTAACTGGAGCGACGGGTAATGTAGGGAAACATGTCGTCAACTATTTGAACGGACGAGATTCAGACGTTGTGGTGGCTGGGAATGACATACAAGAGCTAGAAAAGAGCTATCCGGGCATGAAAGCGGTCAAACTGGATTTCGAGGATCCGAGCACGTTTGAAGAGGCACTGCATGGCGTCGACCGCGTGTTTTTGATGCGACCGCCTCAGATTGGGGACGCTGAAGTCTTTCGACCGTTCGTTGAAGCGATGAAGGCACAATCCGTGCGTCTCGTCTCATTTCTATCGTTGATGGGGGTTGAACGAAACCCATTCCCGCCTCACCATAAAATCGAAAAAATGATTGAGGAGGCATCGATTCCTTACGCGCACATTCGCCCAGGTTTTTTTATGCAAAACTTAACCGGTGTCCATGCCGAAGAGATTAGGAACGATCGTGAGATTTTCATTCCTGCCGGTAACAGTAAGGTGAGTTTTATCGATGCTGAAGATATCGGCAAAGCGATCGCTCATGTTCTCCTACACCCTGACGCTCATCAGCGTGTGGCTTATACGTTGACAGGCCCTGAAGCGCTCGATTACGTGGACATCGCCAACCAACTGACCTTATTGACTGGGAAAAAAATCACCTATGCCAAGCCGAGTATGCTTCACTATCGTTCACGCTATATCAACGAACGGGGACTTAGCCCGGAATACGTGAACGTGACGATGGCGCTTTATTTGATGACGCGCCTTGGCACGGCAAAGGCGATCACACATACGTTCAAAGAGTTGACAGGGGACGAACCACGGACGTTTTTCGAGTTCGCCAAAGCTCACCTTCATGAGTTTGAGCGAAAAGCTGATTGAGATGTAACGAATTATTTATCAAAATTAAGCGAGAATACGCCCACTTCTAAACGTTAAGGACAGGGCTTACGAGAAAGTGGGAGATGAATCGCCAGCCTTTTCTTCGGGTAAAATATCTTCAAAGGTGGTGAACCTCATGATGAAGCACAAGGGCTATAAATTCCGGATCTATCCGACGAAGGAACAGGAAATCCTGATCGCCAAGACGATCGGCTGTTCCCGGTTCGT
The DNA here is from genome assembly GCF_018617855.1 of Exiguobacterium qingdaonense. GTDB lineage: Bacteria > Bacillota > Bacilli > Exiguobacteriales > Exiguobacteriaceae > Exiguobacterium > Exiguobacterium qingdaonense. The sequence continues at coordinate 705 of NZ_JACSKY010000018.1, read as the reverse complement.
GTTCAACCATTTCCTGTCGAAATGGGACGCGGCCCATGAAGCGACCGGCAAGGGACTGTCGTATGATGCCTGCTCGAAAGCACTTCCCACGCTCAAGCAGGAGTTCAGCTGGTTGACGGAAGTGGACAGCACGGCCGTCCAGAACAGTGTCAAACACCTGGCCGACGCGTACAAGAAGTTCTTCAAGAAAAAGGGGAATCATCCCCGTTTCAAGTCGAAACGGAACCCCGTCCAATCCTATACGGCGAACATCCAGGGGAAGTCCCAGCTCCCCGATGTCTCCATCGTCGGGAATCGAATCAAGTTACCCAAGCTGAAATGGGTGCGGTTCGCCAAATCGAGACAGGTCGAGGGTCGCATCCTGAGCGCCACGATCCGATGCACGGCTTCGGGTAAATATTTCGTGTCCCTTCTCGTAGAGCAGGAGATCGGTGAGCTGCCGAAGACCGGTTCATCGGTCGGCGTCGACGTCGGGCTGAAGCACTTCGCCATCCTATCAAACGGAACCGTATACCAAAACGACCGTTATTTCCGTACGCTCGAGAAGAAACTGGCCCGCGAGCAGCGGAAGTTGTCCCGTCGCCAGCGCATCGCCCTGAACAAGAAGATCAAGCTTTCCGAGGCGAAGAACTACCAGAAGCAGAAGCGGAAGGTCGCCCGCATCCATGAGAAGATCGCCAACAGACGCACCGACTTCCTGCACAA
>NZ_JACSKY010000017.1 GCF_018617855.1 Exiguobacterium qingdaonense | reverse complement strand
GATATAGCTCTTAGATTGACGAAGCTTGCGCTTCATTCAAAAATTGTAAAACTTATTTTTGCCTCATCGTTCAGTTTTCAAAGTTCGTCAGTTTAAATGGTGGGCCTAAGTGGACTCGAACCACCGACCTCACGCTTATCAGGCGTGCGCTCTAACCGGCTGAGCTATAGGCCCATAAAAAGAATGGTGCACCCTGAGAGATTCGAACTCCCGGCCTTTAGATTCGTAGTCTAACGCTCTATCCAGCTGAGCTAAGGGTGCATATGGTGCGGTCGAGAGGACTTGAACCTCCACGGTGTTAACCACCACTAGGCCCTCAACCTAGCGCGTCTACCGATTCCGCCACGACCGCAGCGTATAAAGTTAAAAAGGAAAATGGTGAGTCATGCAGGGCTCGAACCTGCGACCCTCTGATTAAAAGTCAGATGCTCTACCAACTGAGCTAATGACTCAAATAAAAGCTGGGCTGGAAGGGATCGAACCTTCGCATGTCGGAATCAAAATCCGATGCCTTACCACTTGGCTACAGCCCAACGTAAATGGCGGTCTTGACGGGATTCGAACCCGCGATCTCCTGCGTGACAGGCAGGCATGTTAACCCCTACACCACAAGACCAGATTACGTTTTTATTTGAAATGGTGGAGGATGACGGGATCGAACCGCCGACCCCCTGCTTGTAAGGCAGGTGCTCTCCCAGCTGAGCTAATCCTCCATATTGGTGACCCGTACGGGATTCGAACCCGTGTTACCGCCGTGAAAGGGCGGTGTCTTAACCGCTTGACCAACGGGCCAGTATGTGTCTTCTAAGTAATTTTAAGTGGCGGAGACGGAGGGATTCGAACCCTCGCACCGGTTTCCCAGCCTACTCCCTTAGCAGGGGAGCCCCTTATAGCCTCTTGGGTACGTCTCCAAAATAAAATGGCTCCGCAAGTAGGATTTGAACCTACGACCTACCGGTTAACAGCCGGTTGCTCTACCACTGAGCTATTGCGGAACGTTGCTTGAAATTATCGAAGTAACGATTTATATTGTAACCGCAAACCAGAAACCTGTCAATCACTTTCTTAGAAAAACGTTTATTTCGCATGCCGTCTCTCGGCGACTTCTATAAGATATCACGGCACAAAAAGACCGTCAACACTTTTTCTGAAAAAAATCAGGTAAAATGAAAAACATTTTACCTGATTCGAGTTTCTTCTTATTAACTGCTCGGAGCAAGCATCGTTAAACTAATTCGTCCCCGATTCACATCGACCTGTTCGATCCACACGGTCACGATGTCACCAACCGCCACGACGTCTAATGGATGTTTCACGTAACGATTCGATAATTTCGAAATGTGGACCAAACCATCCTGCTTCACCCCGATATCTATGAATGCGCCAAAATCAATGACGTTTCGGACGGTCCCTTGGAACTCCATGCCGACTTGAAGATCTTCAAGACTCATGACGTCCGTACGCAGTAACGGTTTTTGGATATCTTCTCGCGGGTCACGCCCTGGTTTGGCTAACGACTTCAAGATGTCTTCGACGGTCGGAAGACCCGCCCCTAATTGTCCACTTAACGCTTTAGCGTCGACTTGCTGCAGACGTTCCCTGAGCAGAGATGTACCGACTTCCGCTTTCGAAGAGCCAATCTCTTTTAAAATCGATAACGCAAGTGAATAACTCTCCGGGTGGATCTCTGTCTGGTCGAGAACGTCCTTTCCGTTCATGATCCGTAAGAATCCAGCCGCCTGTTCAAACGCCTTCGCTCCGAGACGAGGTACTTTCTTGATTTCCTTTCTCGTTTCAAAGCGTCCATTCTCTTCACGATATGCCACAATGTTTTTTGCCGTCGTTTTATTCAGGCCCGAGACATACGTCAATAAAGACTCGGAAGCACGGTTCACGTCGATTCCGACCATGTTGACCACGCTCTCGACGACGAACTCTAAAGAGGCCTTCAATTTATTTTGGCTGACGTCATGCTGATATTGTCCGACACCGACTGATTGCGGGTCGACTTTGACGAGTTCTGCCATCGCGTCCTGAATTCGGCGTGCAATCGAGACGGCTGACCGTTCCTCGACTTTCAGGTCCGGAAATTCACTTCGTGCGACTTCCGATGCCGAGTAGACACTCGCCCCCGCTTCGTTCACGATCGCGTAAGCAATATCGCGTTCCGCTTTCTTCAACCAGTCGGCGACGAACTGTTCCGTCTCTCGCGATGCAGTTCCGTTACCAACGACGATGACCGAGATCGGATATGTCTTCGCGAGTCTCGTCAACACTTTTTCAGCACCGGCGATATCGTGTTTCGGTGCGGTCGGATAGAAGACGCCGACCTCTTCGACTTTTCCGATTTCATTGACGACTGCCCATTTACAGCCGGTTCGATAAGCCGGGTCGATTCCTAAGACGACGACCTCGCGAAGCGGCGGCTGCATATAAAGTTGCTTTAAGTTTTTCGAGAAGACATCGATAGCCTGCTCTTCAGCCTTTTCTGTCAACTCACCACGAATCTCCCGTTCGATGGCCGGGAAGACCGATTTCTTGTACGCCTCTGTCACAGCTGCCTCGACAACCTCACGTTTTTCTTTCGGCAGTCGTTCGTATGTACGGAGGGCTTGATCCATGAAGCGCGTCTCGTCGAATACCACTTTCACTTGGAGCACGTCTGTGCGTTCCCCACGGTTCAAAGCGAGTACACGGTGTGGGACAATGCCAGCAATCTTCTCTTCATATTCATAGTACTGCGCAAAAATCTCTTTTTCGTCTTCCGCTTGTTTTTTCTTCTTCGAGCGCAAGAGTCCTTCTTTGCGTACACGATCACGGAGCATTTGTCGCAGTTTCGCTTCCTCGCCCCACTCTTCTCCGATGATCGCACGTACGAGCAGCATCGCCTCTTCCAACTCGACTTCTTGCGCAAGCTCTTTTACCTGATCAGGTGAATATGGAGATTTGTCACGGAACCAATCCGCAAGCGGCTGTAGCCCTTTCTCGCGCCCTTGTTCCGCTTTCGTCCGTCGTTTCGGACGATAGGGTAAATAGATATCCTCGACTTGTTGGAGAGTTGTCGCAGCCTCTAACGCTTTCGTTAGTTCAGGGGTGCTTTTTTCCAGTTCCTCTAACTTGGCAAGGACATCTGCTTTTCGCTTTTGCAGGCTCTCTTCATATTGAAGGGCATCCAAAATCCCTTTGATTTCAACTTCGTCAAGATTCCCCGTCATTTCCTTCCGATAACGGGCCATGAACGGAATCGTCGCCCCTTCAGATGCGAGCTGTTGTACCGTCTCGACTTGGTTCACTTTCAAGTTTAACGCGTTAGCCACTTTCGTAATCACTTGAATCACTTCCTTTTTTGATCTCTTTCAAAGTGTAGCAAACATTCAAACAAAAAAGCGATGACTCGATTAGTCATCGCTTGAGAATACTTCATTGAGTGGGACTTTAATCGCTTCACGCAATTTTTCGAGTGCTCGCCGTTGCAACCGGGAGACGTGCATCTGCGAGATACCGAGAAGTTCTCCCGTCTCTTTTTGGCTCATGTTCTTATAGTAGGCGCATTCCAAGATGGCGCGCTCCCGCTCATTTAAGACATTGAACGCTTTTTCTAGAATGAGGCGTTGATCGACCGATTCGTACCCACGCTCTTGGCTCCCGACCAAGTCGAGTAGCGTGACCGTACTACCTTCATTATCCGCTTCAATCGAACTGTCGACCGACAGCGCTTGATAACTCTTACCCATCTCGAGTGTCTCAAGAATTTCTTCATCGGATACACCGAGATGATCGGCAATCTCATCGATCCGTGGTGAACGTTGCAATTCGGTCGTCAACTCTTCAACCGTCTTCTTAATCTTTGGTCCGAGCTCTTTAATCCGACGCGGAACGTGAACACTCCATGTCTTATCACGGATGAATCGCTTGATTTCTCCGATGATCGTCGGGACGGCAAACGATTCGAAACTGCGTCCAAACTCCGGGTCAAACCGACGAAGTGCCGCTAGTAGCCCAATCATCCCAACTTGTACGAGGTCGTCATGAATCGCCCGACCTCGCGAAAATTTACGGGCGAGTGCTTCAACGAGATCTGAATAGCGATTGATGAGCAGCATTTGCACTTCTTCGTTTTGATCGTCTTGTTGGTAGCGTTCAATCCACTCTAGTACCTCGTCATCACTGTGATGGCGTTGTTGAGATTTTGCTGGCACTCTGATCCACCTCGTCCCTGTTAAGGAGTTTTGTCATCGTCACTTTGACACCGTTGTCTTTATTGATCGAGACATCGTCCATTAACGCTTCGATAAGGAAGAGACCAAGTCCTCCTTCATGGAGCGATTCGATCTCTGTCGTCTCTTCGACCGGAGCCGCTTGACGCTTCACATCATCTGAGAACGTCTTGCCTGAATCTTCAATCGTGATTTCAAGACGATCTGCATATACGTCACACGCGAGTTTGACCTCTCCATCTTGATGTTCTTCATAGGCATGTTGGACTGCATTACCACATGCTTCCGAAACCGCGATTTTAATATCCTCGATCTCGTCGTACGTATATCCCATACGGTTAGCGATTCCTGAAACGACTAATCGAACCACACCGACATATTCTGGTTTGGCCGGGAACGTCATGACCGTCTGTTCAACATTGTTCATTGCGTGCCACCTCTTACGTTTGAGTTAATTGAAAGAAGTTTGTGAAGACCTGTCAATTCGAACAAGCGATTGACACGATCCGTGACCCCGACAAGTGACAACTCCTTTTCGTTGCGCGTCGCAATTTTCAACGCTCCAACGAATACACCGAGACCTGTCGAGTCCATATACTCCACTTCATCTAAATGAACGACCACGTCTTGTTCGCTGATGGCCGGATGCAACACTTCTTTCAGTTTTGGTGCAGTATATGTATCCACTTCTCCGGATACGTAAAGGTGTAATTGTTCTCCAATAACTTGCTCACGAATCGCTAAATCCATCGTCTATTCCCTCCTAAATGTCCGTACAGAAAAATTGAGTACGATTAAATTAAATTCCCCATCAACAAAATTATAAACTTCTTTTTACAAATTGTTTAAAAAAAGACTGATACCTATGTACCAGTCTTGATCTATGTAAGGCTAGAGAGGAATCAATCCCATACTAATCTCTAGCGCTCGGTCAACTTTATGCATCGTCTCATCGTCGAGATGAGTGACTTTATCCGTCAGACGACGCTTGTCAATCGTTCGAATCTGTTCAAGTAAAATCACAGAGTCTCGTTCGAGTCCGTGCTTCTCTTGATATACCTCTACATGAGTCGGCAGTTTTGCTTTTTGAATCTGAGCTGTAATCGCAGCGACAATGACGGTCGGACTAAAGCGATTGCCGATGTCGTTCTGTACGATGAGAACAGGACGAACGCCACCTTGCTCTGAACCGACTACGGGCGACAGATTCGCATAAAACACGTCACCACGCTTTACGATCACGCTGCTCACACCCCACTTACTTGACGTAAGAGAGCGCGTTCGGCTTCGGCTTCAATCGTGAGCATCTCTTCTGCCATATTCAAGTTAAACGCGGCCATCTCTTGATAGCCTTTCGCCAATTCTTCACGCAGTGTTTGTTGTCGATCAGCAATTTCTTTAGACAAGTATGTCACTACATCGTTCAAGGACAGTGTTTCACGGTCTTTCATCGAAATCGGACCCCCTTGTTGCGAGAACCGATCTGGGACGGACGCTAGCGCACCCGCAGTTCGCTGCTTCAACATCTTACACCTCCAGAATCGTTTCATGGACTGGCGGAACATATCCCGCGTTCTTTATCAATATAACACGCAGGAATGGGAAAATATAGAGGAATCAAGAAAGAATTCAGATAATTTCACACGATTCTCTCTTCATACATAGTGACGCGGCAGTCGATTTGTGAACTGACAGACGATTTCATAATTGATTGTTTCGAGATGAGCGGCCAGTTCATCAATGTCGATATTCCCACCGACGAGCGTCACATCCGTCCCGACAGGAAACTCCTTCGGAAGTCGGATCATGAAACGGTCCATACAGACGCGCCCAACAATCGGACAACGGATACCACCCACCTCGACTTCAAACCCACTCGCTTTTCGTAGCCATCCGTCCGCATATCCGACAGGGACGGTACCAATCCATTCATCTTCGGTCGTCGTATAAGTCGCGCCGTAACTGATTGTCTGACCTGCCTCTAACAGTTTCACCTGCATGAGCTGACTTTTCAGCACGAAAGCCGGCCGTAAGAACGTGTAGAGTGTCTCCAGCTCTTTTGACGGATACAGGCCATATAGGGCGATGCCAACGCGAACGAGATTATAAGGAACGTCTTGACCCGCCATTCGGATGGCCCCGGCTGAATTGGACGTATGAATATAACGGAATCGCTCGTGAAGTCCATCCATCAAACGTTCGAAACGCTCTTGTTGTGTATAGTACAAATCGCTATTTAGTTCATCGGCTGTCGCAAAATGGGTATAGATGCCCTCTATCACAAAGGTATCGCCCGCTTCTTCAAGCAACGCATCAAGCTGCTCTCGCGTACGAAGACCGAGACGCCCCATTCCTGTGTCGACTTTAACATGGACCGTCAATGGCTTTTCTTCTATATAAGGAGTAGCCTCTTTTAACCATTCGGCCGAAAAGACAGACAACGTAATATCCTGTTCCGCTGCAATCCCTGCATACTGGGGAAATTGCGCCTCCATGACTAAAATCGGTGCTTCGATTCCTGCATCCCGAAGTTCAATTGCTTCTTCTAATAGAGCGACCCCGAGCATCGTCGCCCCGTTCTTTAGGGCGATATTCGCTACTTCGACAGCTCCATGACCGTAGGCGTTCGCTTTGACGACCGCCATGATGTCCTGTGGGATCCGGCTCTTTAGTTCTTTTATATTATGGGCGATGGCCGCCCGATCAATCTCGATTCGACTAGGACGAAACATGTTGCCCCTCCTCTTCTAAGATGACTTGTGCGATGGCGTATGTTTGACTATGGCTGATGCTGACATGAATCCGACCGGAAAACGGTGCGGTCATGACAGGTCGCCCCGTTTCATCCGGTAAAACTTCAATGTGACGCCATGACAGACCGTGTGCGATTCCAGTACCGACCGCCTTGGCGTAAGCTTCTTTCGCGGCGAAACGACCGGCGACAAATTCGATTTGGCGCTGGGCCGGGTAGTGTTGAGCCAACTCATATTCCTCATCTGTTAACAGACGTTTCAAAAAACGCGGTTGTTTCATCGAGCGAGCCATCCGCTCAAGCTCGATGATATCGATTCCGATTCCTACAATCACGGGACACTCGCTCCTTCCTTTTCCATCCCTTTCCTTATACAATTGAGGAAAGAGGTGATGTTATGTTTAGTCGTACGGAAAATGTACAAACGTTCATACGGGCTTATCCACTCGTAACGCTGTTCATTGTAATCCAACTCCTTGTGTTTGTCATCGATTCTTTCGCTCCTGGTTTACGAATCGTGTCGACAGGAGGGTCGTTCCATTTGGCACTTGCTGATGGACAATGGTATCGCTTGATCACGGCCAACTTCATTCACTTGAGTCTCGGTCACTTGTTGTTCAACTCGTTCGCCTTAATCATCTTCGGGCCGGCGATGGAACGTATGGTCGGACATGTGAAATTTGCCCTGTTTTACGTATTTGCCGGAGCTCTTGCCAACCTGCTCACCTACTTCACCGTCAGCAACTTGTTTTATCTGCAGGCCGGTGCATCTGGTGCCATCTTGGCCATTCTCGGTTTTTACGTATTCATCGGGCGCTTCCGCCGTACGTTAATGTATAGTCAGGATGCCCGTTTGGTCTACATCTTCGTAGCCCTCAGTGCCGTCTTTACGTTGATCGGTTCGAACGTCTCCCTTTGGGGGCATGTGTACGGCTTCCTGTCGGGATTTTTATTTGCCATTCCTCTCTCGCGGTTCACCGTTCCGTACACGCGTCCGATGCGTTACGGAAAGTATAAGCAACGTTCGTACGCTCCCCCTGTCATTCATTCGGGGGACGGGAAGTGGTTCTTCTACATCATCATCGGACTGGCAGTCTTCGGTTTATTGGCTCAGTTCTTATAAGCAGAAAAAAACGGCCAAGCAGATTCGCTTGGCCGTTTGCTTAGATTTGATTTTTATGACGGGCCTCTTGAAGTGCGTCGACTAAATCCTTCACGTCTTCGACGAGGTTTTGAATCGTATCTTGGTTTTCTTCGTAAAGTGATTTCCATTCCATGACACGGTCTTTCAAATTGCCTTTTGATGAGGCTTGGAGACCGACTTCGTGTGCTTCTGTCGACGTGTTCGACGATTTCAGCTTCGACTTGATCCCTTTCAGCTGCCTCACTTGCTGATCGCGCGTTTCACTATGGAGAAGTGATGCTGCCGCACCGATTACCGCACCAGCAGCCATCCCTAACCAAAAGTAATTCTTATTCATAAAAATCCTCCCCTAACATGACGTTATCTTTATTATAGATTATCTGACTCAGTGACGACATAGTGTTTTATGACCGGACCTGCCCCGCGTTGCTCGACCGCCCGCTTCAGACGGTCTTCAAGAATCGCATAGTCCGCTGTGTCACGAAAACGTTTCCCGCCGGATGTGAATTGAATAAAGAGGACGGCATGATGGTCGTCCGGGTCGACACCTAATCGATAAGCTGAAAACCCTTCGTGCCCGACACCAAGCGGCGCCTTTTCCGTCAACAATTGGTGGAACAAGAGAGAGCGAGCATTTTCATCCGCAGGCACGTTCGCGTATAAAATGTTCCCTTTTTTCACAAAGTCTCCAGATGCCTCTTCAATCTCAAACACTTTTCCACTCTTGAACGGAGATTTTTCTCCTTCTGCGAGTAAGATCGTCTCATGTCCATTTGCCGCGACCACACCCGGTTCTTTTCGGAGACGCTCGGCCACGCTACCTGACGCAAAGGTCATATAAAGTTTAGACAAGTTTCTCACACCCTTTTGCGAGTGAGATGTCTTTCTCCGTGATACCACCCTCGTCATGGGTCGATACGGTCAATGTCACGTTCCGATACTCAATCAAAATATTTGGGTGATGATCGAGCGACTCTGCCAAATCTGCTACGAGATGGACAAACTGGATTGCCTCCGGGAACGTTTCGAGCCGGTATGTCTTTTGAATCTCCCCGTTCACTTCTTCCCAGCCGTCTAACCGCGACAGCTCGTCTGTCAATTCACTTTGTGATAACACCATTGTCACAATCCCCTTTCCCTATACAGTCTACTTTCTTACTCTACCCAAACCGAAGAAAAATAATCTTCCGCGCATGATGTATAATGATTTAGAATGAGGTGGATAACTATCACTTCCATTACGAGAGAGGAGCATCTCCCATGCGTGCATTGATTGTCATTGATTATACATTTGATTTTATCGCAGACAGTGGTCGTTTGACTTGTGGGAAACCCGGGCAAGAGATTGAAGAAAGAATCGTTGAGTTGATTGGGACGTTCTCGACGGAAGATTATGTCGTCATCGCAAACGATGTCCATGATGCAGGCGATACGTTCCATCCCGAAACGACGTTGTTCCCTCCGCACAATATCCGTGGAACCGAGGGCCGTGAGTTATACGGTGCCGTGAAAGAAGCATCGAAACAGGCGGACCATTGGATTGACAAGACACGATATAGCGCCTTCTCCGGGACCGATCTCGACCTTCGTCTTCGAGAACGAGGGATAACAGAAATTCATCTTGTCGGAGTCTGCACGGATATTTGTGTGCTCCATACAGCCGTCGATGCCTATAATCTCGGTTATCAAATCGTAGTCCATGCCGACGCCGTCCAAAGCTTTAATTCGGTAGGTCATGAATGGGCACTCGAACATTTCGTCACGACACTCGGTGCGACCGTCGTCGGAAAGTGACGTAAAACAGAAAGGAAATCATATGTTACATCGTAATTTAGCACTTCACACGGACCTTTACCTTCCGCGTTGGATGTATATCTACTGGAAGCAAGGTCGCCATAACGAAAAGGTCGTCTTCGACCTCTACTACCGCTCGAATCCATTCAGCGGTGGCTACGTCGTCTTCGCAGGGCTCGAGAATATCGTTCACTACCTAGAGAACGTCTCGTTCACAGAAGCAGACATCGCCTACTTAAAAGAGCAGCTCGGTTTCGAAGATGAATTCGAGGATGTACTTCGGACCTTCAAGTTCACTGGTTCACTATATAGTGTGCGCGAAGGAGAAGTCATCTTCCCCCATGAACAAGTCGTCCGAATCGAGTCGACGATCTTTGAAGCGAAACTGTTCCAGACGGCGCTTCTCAACATCGCCAACCATGAATCTCTCATCGCCACAAAGTATGCACGGATTCGCCAAGCCGCACCGAACGAAACGCTTCTTGAAGGCGGCGCACGACGCGCACAAGGAATCGATGCCGCCTATTACGGGACGCGTGCCGCTTACATCGCCGGTTTTGATGTGACGAGTCTCGTGTCTGCCGGCCGTGACTTTGACGTCCCGACAGGAGGAACGATGGAGCACGCGGACATTCAGTTCCATGACGATGAATTGAGTGCATTCCGTTCATTCGCTGAGATGTACCCAGATCATACGAGTCTTCTTATCGACACGTACGACACCTTGAAGTCTGGGCTCCCGAACGCCATCAAAGTCGCAAAAGAGCTTGAAGCAAAAGGTCACCGTCTCAAGTCCGTTCGACTTGACTCAGGGGACCTCGCCTATCTATCGAAACGCGCCCGGAAAGCCCTGAATGAGGCTGGACTCGACTATGTCAAAATTGTCGTCTCTGGTGATTTGGATGAGTACGTCATCCAAGACTTACGGATGCAAGGCGCAGAAGCCGATACATTCCTCGTCGGGACGCGTGGAATCACTGCCTATGAGCAGCCGGCGCTCGGTATGGTATATAAGCTCGTCGCTCGTGAGGATGAATCCGGAGAAATGAAACCGGTCATCAAAGTATCTTCTTCTAAAGTGAAGACGACGACACCTCATAAAAAAGAGTTGTATCGCATCATCGACAACGAGACGAAAAAGTTCAAAGGCGACTATATCGCCCTCGCCGATGAACCGGTCGAGTCGTATACCGAGATCGACTTGATTGACGTCCGTGACCCGGCATTCAAAATCAAGACACGCAACTTTAACGTGAAGCGCTTGTTGCAACCGATTTTCCTTGATGGCAAACGAGTATACGACCTTCCGAGCACAAGTGAGATTCGTGCGTACCATCACGAACAGATGAACGGTTTGTGGGAAGAGTATAAGCGTCTCCGTCTACCGGAAGTCTATTCGGTGACGTTCAGCAAACCGCTGTGGGACCTAAAGCTCGATATGATTCGCAAAACGCGAGTTCCAAAATAAAAACGGTTGTGGGTACATTTCCCACAACCGTTTTTATACCATCGTCATTTCGCCCGCTTGGTTTTGATCTTCTTTTCTCCGAAAGTAAAGCGCCACCGATAACGAGAGTAATATCAAGACAAAGTAGACGGTCCGTTGCCAAAACGTCGCTTCAGTATCCCCTTGGAACAGCGCAATGATATAGTCGCTCCCACTGACCATAAACAGTCCGGCAAGCAAAAGAAAAATTCGATAACCGGCCCGACTCCGTTCTTGCTTCACTTTAAAGAAAAGGACACCATAGTAGACAATTGCGAGAATCGCCACATATCCGATTACGCCAACAACCCAACTCATCTCGATGCCTCCCTCACTCTCTATTCTTTTGATTCTTCCCCGTTATCTTAACATATTCTATTCATCAGACTGTGTTAAGATGGTCTAAAGAAAACGCGGAAAGGAACGATTCTATGAAAACATTTCGTCTCGTTCAAGTCCGTCTCGTCCAAGACGAGTACGGCAACGAACTAAATCTGCCGATCGACCTACTCGACGGGTTGATCATCTCGAAAGAGCACGATTCAGAGTGGCTTCTTGAAATGCTCGTTCCGACCGAATCTGCCGTCACGCTCCACCATTACTTAAATAAACGAATTCTCATCCTTGCTGAAGCGGTTATCACATCTCCGACAAACGCACCGGCAGCACTTGCCTTGACGTTCACAAGCGAGCGAGCTTTGAGCGACCATCACACATTTGTCGCCGAAGGGCTCATGTTGATGCCTAAACAGGATGCGACAAAACAAGTGCTCGACTCGTTGATTCAAGACGGGGTCGCCACCTCGAATTTAAAGCCGGCTTTCTTTGAGAAAAAAGTTGAAATCCAACAAACGTTCAGCCGCTCCGCCTTCAATCAACTGGTCAAGACCGGGTCATTCGAGTAATCGAATGACTCTATTTTTCTTTCCCCAAAACCGTTCACCTTTCAAACAAAAAGACGGAGAAGACACCCCCGTCTCAAATATAGATAAAGAACAGGATTACCATCATCGTCATCCCGATCACTTTTAAGAGCGTGCTGCCGAGAAAGGCGAGAACTGTACCAACACCGATACTCCATGCCTCACGTGTCGTTTTTCCGAGTGTCAATTCCGCTAGAAACGCGAAAATGAACGGGAAAATCAAAACCCCAACGAGCGGAAAGATAAACGGTCCCGCAATCAAACCGATTGTCGCTCCCCATTTCGCCCGCTCTGAACCGCCCCTCTTATCAACTGTGGCCCTGGTGACAACATAGTCGACACCGAACAAGAAGACGAGGAAGACCGACTGCCATACCCAAAATGTCCAGGTCAATGGTTCAAACGAGAAACCGAATCCGTAAATCATGTACCCGATGAATAAAAATAGGACACTCGGGATGATCGGATAAATGAGTCCGGCAAAAGCGACCACGAATGATGCGATAATGAATACCCATAATAATGTCGTCATGACATGCTCCTCATTTCATGATGGTCGGGTCGGTGATATGGTCAGCCACGTTGACCGCCCTTATCTCAAACTGACCGTGTTGATGGATAATATAATTCGAACAGGCGTTTCGCATCGCGTGACGGAACGTGTACGTATCATCGATTGCGGAGAGCGCTGCTTTGATTGCATGAGAATGACACACTACGATGATGCGTTTCCCTGGATGCGAGTCAACCAAATGTTGCATCCCTTCCAATACACGGGCACGCATCTCATCCTCCGTCTCAAGTCCGGGGATTCGAGTTTGGTCATCTGCTTGGACCGCCTCATAGATGCCTTTTACGGGCTCACCCGATGCTGCTCCAAATTCACGTTCAATAAACCTTTCATCTAACCGAATCGCTTCATGCTCAATACCACAGGCTGTTGCGATTGCTTCCGCAGTGTGGACCGCACGCGACAATGGACTCGATACGACGATGTCCCATTCTTCTTGACTCAAAAAAACTGCACTTTCTTCTGCCTGTTGACGTCCGAGTTCATTCAACGGATTGTCTTCACGCCCTTGAATAATTTCTAAACGATTCCAATCGGTTTGACCATGCCTAACTAAACATAACTCTGTCACTACTTCCACTCCTTACTCTTTCAATCATCCCCCATCGTACCATCTTCCCTAAAAATCGCAATGTCATCCGAGACATTCTTCAATAAAGCGATTGATTCGTGTCATCAATTGCTCTTCTTTGATTGGATTATCAGACTGAAGAAAGCTTGCAAGCGAATGGGTCCCATTTGGAAATGAGATGAGTTGAACGTTCGCCCCGACATCACTTGCATGTTCGACGAAATGAAGCGCTTGACCGAACGGGACGATCGGATCTTTCTTCCCATGTAACAGTAGAATCGGGGGCGCGTCAGCATATAGATGAGATACCGGTGAGCATTTCACCATCAGTTCCCGCCACTCTTCACGGCTGCCTTCGTAAAATTTCAGATGAGCTAGCCATGTTTGAATAAATTTGAACAACAAAAAGTTCGTCGGTGGATACAATGCGATAACGCCTTTGATTGTCGGAAGGTCGTCCCCGAGTTCACCTACAAACTGTTTATGACGGTCGAGCGCGGTCGTGAGCATTAAAGCCGCTCCAGCAGAATCGCCCCATACGAGCAACTGACTCGTATCGAGCGTCAGGATTGATTCATGTTGTTTTAAATAGCTAAGCGCATCCGAGACATCGATGATATTGTCAGGGAAATATACTCCATCCTCAAACAATCGGTAGTCAATACTGACAACAGCAATTCCTTTCCCCAAAAAGTGGTCAAGTAACGGATGAAACAACGTCACCATACTGCGACTCCCTCTTACATACGCCCCCCCGTGTGCATAGACTGCGACTGGAAATGGTCCGTCTCCGGGAGGAAGATACAAGTCAAACTGGAGCGGATGATCGTTGACAATCTTATACGTGTACGTGTGACGCCGGCGTGTCGTCGGTCGAACGGGCATTTCAGGTTCTTGCCACCTGACAAGTGATCCGTATTGGCTCCACACGCTAGCCCCGGCTGCCGTTGCCGCGGCCAATGCCGCACCACCGACGAACCAGGCAGTCTCCTTTCTCATACAATCCACTCCTCGTCCTTTTTTTAATCATATTCCCGTTTTTTTCAAAAATCCATCCATCAGAAGTCGGACTTGACTTGCTCCAAAGGTCACACTATAATATTAGTCGCATCAATAGAACGTAACAGTTACGGTTTAATATTCAGATAATTTGAAAGGTGGACGATGAAAGATGAAAAAGACATGGCTAGGTGCTGTCGCAGCAGGTACACTCTTGCTCGGCGCATGTGGGAATACAGAAACGGACAGTTCCTCGGAGTCATCAGATGACAAAATGACTGTCTATGCTTCAACCTTCGCATTAAAATCGATGGCTGAAGAAATTGGCGGCGACCGAGTCAACGTGGAGATGGTCATCCCACCTGGAGCAGACCCGCATACGTACGAACCTACTTCTAAGCAGATGACTCAAATCGCAGAAGCGGATCTCTTTTTAACAATCGGGCATGACTTTGAGCCTTATGTCGAATCGATGGAAGAGAGCTTGAGTGGCGAAAATGTAGCTTTCATCAAAACAGCGGAAGATGTCACATTGTTGAACGCTTCAGAAACGGTGCATGTCCATGAAGAAGAAGGACACTCGGAAGACGAGCACGCTCATGAAGAAGAAGGACACTCAGAAGACGAGCACGCCCATGAAGAAGAAGGACACTCAGAAGACGAGCACGCCCATGAAGAAGAAGGACACTCGGAAGACGAGCACGCTCATGAAGAAGAAGGGCACTCAGAAGACGAGCACGCCCATGAAGAAGAAGGACACTCGGAAGACGAGCACGCTCATCATGATCATGACCACGGTCAGTACGACCCGCACGTTTGGCTCGACCCAATGAATGCCATCACGATGGCGGAAGCCGTTGAAGCAGCTTTCAGTGAAGAAGCACCTGATTATAAAGATGAGTTCGCTGATCGCTTGAGTACATTTAAAGAAGAAGCTGAGTCGCTCGATAGCGAGTTCAAAGCAGCGGTCGAAAACGGGACGAAATCAGAACTTCTCGTAACACACGCCGCTTATGGGTATTTGGCTGAACGATACGGTTTCGAGCAGTTGCCAATCGCTGGTCTCACACCATCTGAAGAACCGTCACAACAAGCCCTTAAACGAATTATCGAAGAGGCACGCCTCCACGACTTGAACTACATCGCCTTCGAAGACACGGTCACACCGAAAGTGGCTGAAGTCGTGAAAGAAGAGATCGGTGCGGAGAGCGTGACGATTCATAATTTAGAATCGGTCACGAAAGAACAAATGGAAATGAGCTACTTCGACTTGATGCGTGAAAACGTCAAGGCACTCGAAACAGCTTTGAAATAATCAAAATCCCGAAACGAGTCAACTCGTCTCGGGATTTTTTATGCTTCTATTCGACGGTCTAGCCTCTTCAATGTGACGAAAAGCAAGATTAGGAGCGATGCCATGATGCTCATCAGCCAGAAGTTCACGTCCCTAGTGAGTTCCTTTTTTCACAGCTTACTAAATCGGATCCACCCTTATTCATAATAAATGAGGACGAGTTCTTCTTGAGACGCGGCCGTCTCACAGAACTGTTGCAACCTTGTCCAGTCTTCCCAGATTGTCTCAAACTCATCTTTCGCCACGAACGCCATGTCCTTCACGTCATCTCGACCGAACGCATGCAACGTATCTTTGACGATGTGAAGCAGCTGCGGGGTCAAGATACCGACAACGACCGCCTGCGCTTCGTTCACAATCAACTCTTCACCAACGAGCGCCATTTCCATATTGTATGTGTCGGCCCCATCGATATACACTTCAATTTGACTGAGCACACGCTGGAACGACTCGATATTCGGGAGCGTCAGTGTGTCGTCCCGATTACGATACTGCTCATGCATATGCAATAACCAGTCTAAAATCATCTCCGGATCTTGATTGAACGATACCCATACTTCTGGGGAAACACGTACATAATGCGTTGTCTCCATACATGAACGCCCCCTTTTTATGACATTACCCGTCTTTTACGTGTTAAAAAACCGCCTACGCAAATTCGTAGACGGTTCCATATCAAGAACGACTCGTTCCAGTTTTTTGTTCTTCTGTTTCGCTTTCCCAAGCCTCAACGTGTTCACGGCCTGGAAGGTTTTCAATCGAATCGACAAAGAAGACAGGGTCCTGTCCCGCTCGACGCTGTGACAAGTAGTCATCGAGAACGGCTCGAGCCACTTTCGCCAAGCGGAAGATGGCATATAAGTTCACGAGTGCCATGAGACCCATGAATACATCGGCGATCGACCAAACGAGACCGGCGGAACGGACGGCTCCGAACAAGACCATTCCGACGACACCGATCCGATAGAGCGTGACGTAGATTTTTTTATCTGAGATGAACTGGATGTTCGTCTCACCGTAATAATAGTTACCAAGAATCGAACTGAAGGCGAATAAGAAAATCGCAATCGTCAAGAACGATGTCGCAACCGATCCGACTTCTGCCGTCAACGCAGCTTGCGTCAATTCGACGCCAGCGAACGAATCTGAACCGGCCACGCCTGAAATCAAGATGATCATCGCCGTCGATGTACACACGAGTAACGTATCCACAAAAACGCTGAATGATTGAATCAACCCTTGTTTAACAGGGTGTGATACTTCTGCTGTCGCAGCAGCGTTTGGTGCCGAACCCATACCCGCTTCGTTCGAGAAGAGGCCACGACGAATTCCTTGAAGCACCATCGCACCAATCGCACCACCGAAGAGTTGCTCGATTCCGAGGACCCCTTCTGAGAAGATAAGGCTAAAGACGTCCGGTAAGAGGGACACATTTGTCACCATGATCCATAAGGCGAGTAAAATGTAACCACCCGCCATGACCGGAACGATAATACTCGACAAGAGCGCAATCGACTGGATGCCACCGAAGACGACAACGGCCGTCACGATCGCAAGGACAACCCCGACGACTGTTGTGCTAATACCGAACTGGTTACTGACAGAAAGTGAGATTGTATTTGACTGTACCGAGTTGAATGCGAATCCGAATGCGAACGTGATTAAAATTGCGAACAATACACCGAGCCAACGTTGACCGAGCGCACGCTCCATGTAGTAGGCCGGTCCCCCGCGCCATGTGCGTCCGTCACGAATTTTATACACTTGTGCCAATGTACTCTCGACGAATGCAGATGCCGCCCCAATCAGAGCGATCAACCACATCCAAAAGACTGCCCCTGGGCCACCCAGCGCAATCGCTGTCGCCACGCCGGCAATATTCCCTGTTCCGACACGGGCCGCCGTCCCAATCGCGAACGCTTGGAACGAAGACACTTGTCCTTTTTCACGCGCCGTCCCTTCCTTGAACAAAAGGCGGAACATTTCAGGAATCATACGGAACTGAACGAAGCCCATACGAATCGTGAAATAAAGACCTAATGCGACAAGTACGACGATAAGCACTTTCGACCATAACAAATCGTTCGCCTGCGAAACGAGATTCTCAATAAATTTCTCCATACTAATCCTCCATCATTCTAATAAGTCCTAACCGAAAAAGTCATGTCAACTTTTTTAACATGACTTGAATTATAGGTAAATTATATGAAAATTGCAATATCAATTCTATTTTTGACAACCCGAGTTAGGAATGTGATTCTATCAGGCAAACAAAAAACGAGTCGGATTGCTATCCGACTCGTTCTCACGTCATTTAAATAAAGAGGTTCAAGTTGCCGCCCTCTGCTGCACCGAGATACGCCGCCACACCACCGAGGTCGACCCCTTCAATCAACTCTTCTTCCTTAATGCCCATGACGTCCATAGACATCGTGCAAGCTACCATTTTCACGCCTGCTTCTTGCGCTGACTTGATCATCTCTTCAACAGAAGGGACGTTCTTATCACTCATGACTTTTTTCATCATTTTTTGACCGACACCACCGAAGTTCATGTTCGAGAGCGGAAGTTCGCCGGCATGCCCTGGCATCATCATGCCGAACATTTTTTCAAGACCTTGCTTCTTCACTTCCGGTGCGTCCGGTTTACGGATGACGTTGAGTCCCCAGAACGTGAAGAACATCGTCACTTTTTTCCCCATCGCTGCAGCCCCTTGCGCAATGATGAGGGATGCGAGCGCACGGTCGAGGTCCCCACTAAAGACGACCATCGATGCACCGTCTCCCGTCGGAGTGCCCGCCTGCGGTGTAGCCGGTCCCTCTCCTTTTTGGAGAATCGCTTCAACTCGACCGTTGACGAACTGTTTCGAGACGAGCTTATTCCCCGTCTTCTTCGCCCACGCTTCGATATCAGCAAAGAATCCCGGATCACTTGCGAGCACACGGAGTGTTTCACCTTCTCCGAGCTCCGCGACTTTTTTATTCACTTCTAGGATAGGTCCCGGGCATTGTAGACCACACGTGTCTAACATGACCGCTTCACCGATTGGTGCCTTCGTCATCTGTGTTGACTCCTCCTCTGCAACGGTTACCGCTGTCTCATTTGATGTGTTCGTCTCTTCGAGCGCCTCGAAATCACGATTGATCTGTGACCATGTCTTGTAGCCACCGCTCAAGTTTTTCACTTTAAAGCCGTTTTGACGTAAGATGCGTGATGCGAGATATCCACGAAGACCGACTTGGCACGTCACATAAATCGTTTCATTCCGATCATAATCATCCAAGTTTTCACGTAATGAATTGAGTGGCACGTTGATCGATCCCGGAATTTTACCAAGCTCATGCTCGGATTCGTCACGAACGTCAAGTAACGTCGCCCCATTCTCCACGAGCTCATCGATCGCATCCCAATGCACGACTTCATTATCACCGAGTACGACGTTTGAAGCGACATAGCCAATCATGTTGACCGGGTCTTTCGCCGAACTGAATGGTGGTGCGTAACTGAGCTCAAGATCTGGTAAATCGAGAACGGTCAAACCGCCCTTCATCGCTGTCGCAATGACATCGATTCGCTTATCGACTCCATTGATACCGACACCTTGTGCACCGTAAATCTCACCCGTTGTCGGGTGGAATAAGAGTTTGAGTGACACTGGTGTCGATCCTGGATAATATCCGGCATGTGAACCCGGGTGTACGTGAACGGCTTCATACGTTTTGCCAGCCGCTTTTAAACGTTTTTCGTTCCAACCGGTAGATGCGACCGTCATATCGAACACTTTGGCGATTCCTGTTCCCATCGTTCCGTTATATTTCACGTCACGACCATTGATGATATCCGCGACAAGACGTCCTTGACGGTTCGCCGGCCATGCGAGCGGCACAACGGTCGGTTCTTGGAAGACATAGTCGAGTACTTCGACGGCATCCCCAATCGCATAAATCGACGGGTCAGATGTCATCATTTTTTCGTTTACACGAATCGCTCCGCGCGTACCTGTTTCAAGTCCCGCCTCACGTGCAATCGCTGATTCCGGTGTGACACCGATCGACATGATGACCATGTCCGTATCGATGACGCGACCGCTCGTCAAATGAACTTTCTTCCCGTTTTCAGAGAAGGAAGAAACGCCATCTGACAATTGAAGTTCGACACCATGAAGACGTAAATGTTCATGAATCGGTGCGACCATCTCACGGTCGAGCGGTGTCATGACTTGGTCGGCCATCTCGACGAGCGTGACGTCGACACCACGCTCACGTAAGTTTTCCGCCATTTCAATTCCGATGAAGCCTCCACCGATTACCGTCGCATGCTTCGGTGCTTTGTCATCAACGTAGCCACGGATTTTATCCGTATCCGGGATGTTACGAAGTGTGAAGATATCTTCTGCCTCATCAATCCCAGGGATATTCGGACGAATCGGCTTCGCTCCAGGTGAGAGGATGAGGACATCATATGATTCATCGTACGTCTCGCCTGTTTGAACGTGTTTCACTGACACCGTCTTTTCTTCGCGGTTGATTTTTGTCACTTCCGTCAAGTTACGGATATCGAGTTGAAAACGCTTGTTCATTCCTTCGACTGTTTGAACGAGCAATTTTTGACGATCCTGAATGACGTCCCCGATGTAATACGGAAGGCCACAGTTCGCAAATGAAATATACTCTCCACGGTCAA
The DNA here is from genome assembly GCF_018617855.1 of Exiguobacterium qingdaonense. Lineage (GTDB taxonomy): Bacteria > Bacillota > Bacilli > Exiguobacteriales > Exiguobacteriaceae > Exiguobacterium > Exiguobacterium qingdaonense. Next base: position 11,560 of record NZ_JACSKY010000017.1, on the reverse strand, counting down.
ACATGACGATTTGATTTTCTTCATTCAAACGACGAAGACGTGCAGCTGCAGACGCGCCACCTGCTACCCCGCCGACGATTACGATTTTTTTACTCATTGTCCATTTCCTCCTCTGACGACTTCTCCTGGCCAACTCATCAAGCCATCTTCTATATTGACCACTTTATAGCCTTTTGCCTCCATCTGCCAAGTTGCTTGCGTGCTACGCGCACCAGAGCGGCAAAGAACGACATATTCTTCAGCTGGGTCGAGTGTGTCGATCCATGTTGTGATTTCTGATAACGGATAGTTTACGGCACTTTCGATATGTGCTTCCTCAAACTCGTCACGCTCACGAACGTCGACGATGTTTACAGGCACTTCAAAGTCCATTTGACGTTTTAAAGCGGATGCTTTCATCGCTAATCTACCTTTCTTTTTCGATTCAATCTATGCCATTTGGTTTGGAAACTGGCGCCCAATAAGATTGTGATAAATTGAACATTACGCTTCCACGTCATTAATATACCCCCTTAGGTATCTGAATGCAAGAAATAAGTTTGTCAGAATGTAGAATTTTTCATCATTGCTCATTCGGATAGTTGTTGCTCGACACATACTCCCCCATGTATTAAGATGAGCCTACACAATAAATAGTTGGGTAACTGAACAATTTTCATTATAGAGGTGAATGATATGAAACAATATGAGTATGATCCGAAAGTATTGAATCGAATGAAACGGGTGGAAGGGCAAATTCGCGCCATCATTCGCATGATGGAAGAAGGACAAGAGTGTCGCGATGTCGTAACACAACTCAGTGCCGCACGCTCGGCGCTTGACCGTGCCTCGACCATCATCGTGGCCAAGAACTTAGAGCAATGCATCATCACCGCACAAGCAGATGGCGAAGATACGTCAGAAACGGTAGAAGAGGCCATCAAAATGTTGATGAAACGCTAGTTCCCCTTGCTTTCCCCGTCCAAATGGGGGAAAGTTAGAGTAACGACTTACTAAGGGGGATTTCCTAGTGAACTTCGAAGAAAAAGTAGAATCATTCAGAACGCTCGCCGCCGAACGCAACATGACGTTCAAAGAGAGCGACACGGAAACGCACGTTACGTTTTTAACGCGCGAAACAACAAAATCCGGGGCTCAACCCGTTATGATTATCGCTTTTAACAAAAAGACGACAGACGCCGAGCTATACGCGGCGACTGTGACACATGTCCCTGAATATGTAGAAGACTTGACGGTTCTCAATGCTTTAAACGAGTTCAACCAAGAGTTCAAATACTTCCGTTGTGTACTCGATAGTGACCGTGATGTCACACTCGCTTCTACGCTCGACCTCGACCTCGGCTTCTCACCAGAAATCATCTTGCAGCATTCATTTATGATGTTCCAAGCGGCCGATGAAGTGAACGAGTACATGCAAAAACTTTACACACAAGTACAATAATCAAAAGCCGCCCGGAAACGTTTTTCGAGGCGGCTTTTTTGAAACATCTTCTTATTTTGGATCGTATGGCTAGTAAGGAGGCGATTTAATATGACACGTTATGACCAGTATGTGGAAGCACTAGATGCCATTAAAGAGGCGACGAAGTGGGAACTGACAGACGATTACAGACGGCTGATGGCAATTCATTACGCCATTCATGATACTCCGTTCGAAGCAACACGGTTTTCAGACGCACGCGATACATTGAAGCAAAAAACAAAAATATTCTCAAAGTTCAGAGGCAGCCAAAACCTTGTCTGGCTCTCGTTTCTCGATGCTAAATATGAAGATATCGGAACCGCGATCGATGAGGCGCTCCGACTTGACACATTACTCGATCGGAAACACTTCCGCTTCAGTTCACTGCGCCCTTTTTTAGCGAATCAACTGATCAATGTAGATGAACCTGAACGACGACTCGATGAGGCAACCGAGCTGTACCAAACGTTTAAACAGCATCACCCTTGGTTGACGAGCGAAGAAGACTTATTATCGGCACTCGTTCTCGTTCAAGCGTTTGACGATGTCATCGATTTGAATGAACGCATTGAGCAGCATTATGCATTGTTGAAAGACCGACTCTCAAAATCAAACGAACTGCAACTCGTCTCGCATCTTTTGACGTTCAGCGAGTCCTCTCCCGAAGAGGCGGTCTCCCGACTCCTCACATGGAAGTCGCACTTAGAGGAAGTACAAGTATCCATCAATCGTGAGCAATTGCCCGCGCTCGCCTTGCTGAGCATTGTCACGGAACCGACTATAGATGCCATACACGCCATAAAAGAAATTGTGGACGCTGAAAAAGAGAAGCAGCGCTGGTTCAACACACATAGCGTGCTCGTCGCCCTGCAACTCGTCGCAGCGGACCACATCACAGGAGAAGCAAATGATTTATTGCTACACGGGACGTTCGCTCACTTACTCGCGATGCAACAAGCGATGACCGCTGCCACGACTGCCGCCATCATCGCCAGTACTTCGTCGTCTACGAACTAAATCAGGAGATATGTCGTGAGACACGTCAGCACAAATATAGAATTCGCAATTTCGACGATTCCAATCTTCATGATTGGGATCGTTTTTCCGTAGAACCAAACGGCACGAATCAGGCTCGGTGCATAGGCCAATGCGAGAAGAGGATATCCTAATACAATGAATACGATGAACAGTAGTATATGATATCCCCATGAAAGGTTTCGATACACGATGCTCTTCTTTTCTCGAATCATCGTCTTGACAAAAAAGATACTTCCCATGAAATAGAGGAATGGCAACGCGAATATCCATACAATCGTGGCATCTAAAAGGCGTGCCCCAAGATAGTAACTCGCCATTCCTCCGATACAGAACGAAGTGACGGCACTGACATCGTTCCATACGTTTCGCTCATCTTTGACTTTGGCAAAATAGGCGTTCACGAGACCGAACGGAATCATCGCAGCGGCGAACCAGATGAGACGCCACTCCACGAGAAATACTGGCACGATAGCTACGATAGCAATGATGAGATATATCATTACCGTGCGTAAAAGGTCACGCGACTTCTTACGCTGTTTGATGTATTGGAATAAGAAAAATGTACCCATGTAAACAAATAGCCATGCGATCGCAAAAGGCACATGCGTCCACGTCCATCCTCCGACCATTCCTCCGAGAACGAACGGTAAAATGAGCATCGACCATGCCCCATGTTGAGTTGGAATCATCCATTTCATCATCTATCACTCCTTCATCCTTCAGTGTATTAGACGGTGAAGGCATAAGCTATGAGATTTGACACAAATAGCGAAAAAGAAAAATAGGTAGACTCAGCCACCTATTTCATCACATTACCTGTTTCTTACGTTTTACATAGTTTGTCGCGTATATAATTCCAATGACAGTTAACGTCAAGATTGCAAGGCTGTTCACGATTGTCTTGAACATGTGTATTCCTTCGAGATTATTGATCACCATCACTGCCATAAGCAAAACGAGGATACTAAAGTTTACGAGATTTCGATTTTTCATAAGATGCACCTCTCATTTCTAGTCATCCTTCATGATATCATCCCCAGTGAACAAAAAGTTACTTTTTGTATATTTTAACCAAATACCTCATTTATACTAAATGAAAAAGTATACATTGTTCAGTGAGGTGAATGTTAATCGTCTCTTTACTACCACAAGATCGAAAGAATCGGTTTATCTTCAAATGTGTCATCGGGATGATTTTAATTCTGCTCTTCATCGGTCGAAACGAAGTCCCTCTACCGATTCACGCAACAACTTCTTTTGTCCCATTCGAGATTCACACTCCTACACACCTCCCTTTCGTTGCTGAGACCGAATACGCACATCTCGTCAACCTTGGGCGGGTCGAACTCATTTATGAAAATGCTGAACAGTCTATTACCGTATGGGCGACTACGGAGCTCGGATGGCACCATGTGGAAGAGTGGGAACCATATTCTCAAACCATTCAAGGCTCTCCTGTATACTTCAATGAATCCGATGAAATTACCATTATCAGCTGGCAACGAGATAACGTCGAATATGCAATCGACTACAGCGGAAATCAACTCTCGAAGCAGGATTTATTTGACATCGCGGATTCGATGAACTAAAAAAACGATCTCACGCGAGATCGTTTTTCGGTGTCCAATTTGGTGCGACAGGTGTCGCTTTCGGCTCGTCGATGACGAGCATCTTGGTGACGACCCGCCCGGCAATCGATACCGCGACGAGCGTATACAATGCGTTCGATAATGGTAAATAGATGAGTGAAATCCCAAGGACAATCACATCTAAAATAATCAGAATCGTGCCGACCGAGACGCCCGTCCATTTTGATAAGCCAAGAGCGAATAAATCATCGCCTCCGGTCGCCCCGCCTGACTTCAAGACGAGACCGAGACCATACCCGGTCACAATCCCACTTGCGATGGCAGCGAACAATGTCGCCGGCCACACTTGAATATCAAACGTGAGCAAATCGAGGCGGTCCCACATCGCATAACTAAGCGACAAAGACGAAGCGGCTAGTACCGCCTGCCCGACAAAACGCCATCCTTTCCACCACAACGCGACGATAAAAAATGGAATGTCGAGCATGATCATCGAAATCGCTGGGTCGATATCAAATAAATATCGACCGAGTAGCGATAATCCGACGAACCCGCCTTCCGCCAAACCAAACTGTTCATTCAAATAATAATAACCGAACGCCATGATTAGCGTTCCGAGCACTATGGTAGCAACTCGTTTCATTCCGATTGTCCTCCCCGTTCTTGACGGAGAGGAGGATCCTCAGTCGTAGCCGCGGTTCCATCTGTTCCATCTCCGATCTTCCGTTTGTTGATTGACACACGTGTAAGTGATCAGTCAACGCTAGAAGTCCGGAAGTTGGAACAGAGGCCATGTCCTCTCGGTATCCATAAAGACCTTCCTTTCTCAAATTGCGCGTAATCTTGTACGTAGTTTACCACACATTTTGATTCAGTTCTTGAATCTTATCTTTAGTGTACGTTGCGTTTCGGTAAATCTTTCTTCCCGAACCACCACCAGTTCCAATCCCCGAACAGTTTCATGAGGGAAGGGACGAGCAAAATACGGATGATGGTCGCATCGATGAAGATGGCGAGCGCAATTCCGACACCGAGTTGCTTGATTGGGCTGACACCCGTAAAGGCGAACGCACCGGTGACGACAATCATGATGATGGCGGCCGAGGTGATAATTTTACTTGTTTTTGCGAGTCCCATCTCGGTCGCATAATCGTTGTCCCCCGTCTCTCGGTAATATTCCTCGATCCGCGAAACGAGGAACACCTCATAGTCCATCGACAATCCGAAGACGAGCGAGAAGATGAACACCGGTGTCAAAATACTGATGGTCTCGGCGTCATACACATAGCCCGATTCAAAGATGATGACGAGTAAACCGAACGTCGCCCCAAGTCCGAGCACGTTCATGATGATTGCCTTGACCGGAATCAAGACAGAACGGAACGCCCACATGAGGATAAAGAAAGTCGCCAAAATAACGGTAATCACCGCATATGGAATGCTGTCGTAAATCTCCTCATAAATTTCTTCATTGAAGGCCGCCGGTCCACCGACCTCGAAGCCTTGATCCCGCCAATCACGAACGAACGCCTGCGCTTCTTTGTCGCTCGGGGGAACATCAAAACTTACATTGACGAGTGCCAAATCGGTATTCCCATCAAGCGTCACGAGGCGTTCAAGTGGGGCGAGTTGTTCGGGTGCCGCCTCAACAATCTGTGTGAACGTCTCGGGTGTCAAACTTGACGTCGTTAAAAAAGTTGTGACTTGATTGACGATGTCGACGTCATTCAACTCATCCGTAAGACTCGTTAATTCCTCTAATATCATCGGGTCGGTCAAATCGTTCGCTTCAAACAAAATGACCGCATCGGTTGAACTATCCCCAAACACATCGTCCCATCGTTCAAGCGCCGCTCGTGATTCATACGAGGTCGGGAGCGCATCGGCGTCCGGGATGTTCAGCTCTAAGTCTCGAACGAACCAAAGACTCGGCAACAAGAACAACAAGGCGATGAGCGTCATCGTCACGGGGCGCTTCATTACAAAACGGGCAAGCTTTTGCCAGCGTTTTTCAGATCGTGCCTCATTGGATTTGATGATTTGACCTTTGTTCAACGCATCTCCAACTAAGTAAAGTGATGACGGCAATAGTGTCAATGCCGATAAGACGGCTCCTGCAACCGCAATGAGCGCACCGAGAGCAATCGCCTGAAACACATCGACTTGGATGAACAAGAGACCGGCCAATCCGACAAATACGCATAGCCCGGAAAAGAGGATGGATCGTCCCGCCGTCGCCACGGTCCGCACGATTGCAGTCTCTCTTGATCGCCCTCGTGCCAATTCTTCTCGATAGCGATTGACGAGCAGCAAAGAAAAATCGATCCCAAGCGCAATGGCGATCATCGCCACGGCGTTTAAAACGAATATGGATAATTCCATACTTTGGGCAAAAAAGAACAATGCCCCAGCCGCCACGATAAATGTGATAAGCCCCACGAGTAAAGGCATGAGTGCTGCCAGTGGCGTTCCAAAAACGAGCAACAATACGACGAGTGCGACCGGTATCCCAATCAACTCCGCACGAATCAAGTCATTTTTAGAAGCCTCGTTCAAATCGTCCGCAAAGACAGGCTCTCCCGTCAATCGAACTTCCGTATCGGAGTTTACAATTAGCGCATCACGGACCGCGTCAATTGAAGATTCGGCCGCCTCATAATCCTCGAATTCCAACAAGAAATAAGAAACGTCTTCTGAACGAGCATCCGGGTTCTCAGCCGGTGTGATTACCCCGTCAATCGCCGAAACCGTCTCTAACCGTTCCTTTTGTTGTTCCATGACGGCATCGAGGTCCCCTCCTTCGAACAAGATAATCATGGAGGCCTCTGCCCGGTCAAACCGTTCATTTAATGTCTCTTCTACTTGTTGGAAACGGCCGTCTTCTATCGCAAACCCGTTTCCTCTCAACTCACCCGGGAGCTGTAACCCAAAATAGACTGAACCGGCGAGTAAAATTGCCCAAAAGAATAATACACCGTATCGCCAACGAATCAACTGCCTACCTAACCATTCCATCCTCGTCACTCCTCCCTGTCTAACCCTTTACTTCCCTATTCTTTCTCCATTCATCATCCCATCACGAAAAAAACCTGAACCTGGTCTGGTTCAGGAGTCATGTCGTTCAAAAACTTGGAGCCAGCTATGACAAAATTGCGGTGGTGCGGATAAGACGACAAACCGGTCGCCTCGGTCATCCAACAGCATGACCTTCAGTAATTGATGATCCGCACATACGCTTGAACAAAACAGTTCCTCGTCCCGATGAAACAGTTGGAACGAATCCGTCGATGTGATGGCCGTCGTTTCTCCGATTTGATCAAGAATGACCGTTTCTCGGACTCCTTCGTATGGAATACGCCAGTTCTCATTCGTCCTGACATTCTCTATAAGAAATTGTTGGACGCCTTCATCGAACAGTGTCACACACGTCTCCGGTGTGAATCGTTCAAAGTCATACGTCTTTTGATAGGCCAGCTCGATAATTTCCCCAAAGATCGGGACTTCTTCATAACGACTATATCGAAACGTATGATCACGAAGACTCAAAGCCACGACGTCCGATTCAGCTGAATATAAAAAGAGGTCATCCCCTTGCCAATGATGCAGATTGCTAAACCAATCATCGCTGAATCGTTGGGGGATCGCGTGCGTCTCCATCTGTCCTCGTTGTAAATCAATGACTCCGTAAAGTCCTTTTTCTCGGAACCACGCAACGGCACGCATCGCGTTCGGCTCCACATATAGGGCGCACGGTGTCCAAACCCAGTCAATCTCCCATTGAATTTGAGATGACTCGTCAAAGAATGAAAATCCGGTTTGCGCCAAGTACAACATCCAACCCTCACCGACACGTTCTAACCATTCGATCGTTTGATGAAATTGAAAGTCTGCTGTTTGTTTGTACATTTGATCACTTCCTATTTTCAGCTTATCAACGACCGAAACGAATTTCGATTTTGAATGTGTTCGTTCAACACATTTTCGATTTTCCTGTATACTGACGGTATAGACATTCGGTTTAGAAAGGAGAACGCAGATGCGCCCATTACAACTTTCACCAGAGACGGCTGTTGAGCTTGCAAAAAAGTTAAACGTCCCGCTCGAGGAACTGATGCATATGCCAAAACACATCCTCGTTCAAAAAATGATGCAACTCGAGGCATCTCAATCAGAGGAAGACACACCAAAGGAGACGGATTAACGTCTCCTTTTTGGTTACTGTTCTTTACGTTTTCGTTTCTTCGACACGTACCAGAGACCACCGATTACGGCGAGTGCGGCACCACCAGCAACAGCGTACTTGCTGTAATCTGGGCGACGCTCGGTCACGACAAGTGTCGAGAGTGGCGCAACCGTCATATGACGCTCTTCGACTTGACGCGGTGCCACCAGATTGACGGTATGGTCCTCTACATTCACCTCGAATTTGCCAGATGGAAGTTTGACCTCGACCGTTTCTTCGAGTGCGTTATGGTACACGATATGCCGCTCCACATACCCTTCGATGTGACGACTCAATTCAAACGCAATCACTCCTTCTACCTCATCGAAGAAGCGTAGATGTTTACGAATCTGTTCCGTGTTCTCGAGTCGGAAGAGCGGGTATTGCTTGCGCAGACGGAGGAGCCCTTTTACGAACTCCACGCTCGGTGATTCCTGTTCTGCCCGTGTCCAGTCCACACGGTTGACCACTTCGCCTGAGTTGAAGCTGTTCTCATTTCCGTCTTTCGTCCGGAAAAACTCTTGTCCACTGTGTAGGAACGGAATCCCTTGACTTAAAAGCACAATCGATGTCGCCAAGCGATGGCGACGACGACGCGTCGTCTCATCATCTTCAGGGTTTGTCACAGACAGTTTATCCCAAAGCGTCAAGTTATCATGACATTCGACATAGTTGACGACCTGATTCGGCTCATCGGCGAAACTTTGGCTCGTGATCCCACCGGCAATCCCTCGTTTCACATCCGCGGTCAAATCGGCATTCCCACTTATCCACCCCGGCAACTCTTCAATGAACACATCTCCTCGTACACCGTCCCGAATCCCGTCATTGAATTGCGCGATTCGTGGCATCTTGTGCGCATTGTGTTGATTTGCTTTCTTCCGGACAGGCAGCGGCGTGTCCAAGTCCCAACCTTCTCCAATGACGAGAATCGATGGGTCGATGCGGTCAAGCGCCTTCCGAATCTGATTCATCGTCTTGACGTCATGTAGCCCCATCAAATCGAAACGGAATCCGTCAATCATGAACTCCTTCGCCCAATACGTGACACATTCGACCATGAGCTTACGCATCATCGCGCGCTCGGATGCCGTATCGTTCCCGCATGCCGACCCATCCGCGAGTGACCCGTCTTCGTTAAGTCGATAATAGTAATCCGGGACGAACTGACCGAGCGGTGTTGTCAAGGCGTCGTACGTATGGTTGAATACGACGTCCATCACGACACGGATCCCCCGGTCATGCAGTGCCTGAATCATCGCTTTCAGTTCGATGATTCGCGTCGCCGGGTCATCTGCTGACGATGCGTATGAACCTTCGACCGCAAAGTAATGAACCGGGTCGTACCCCCAGTTGTAGTTGTCTTCCCCTTCACGTGATTCATTGACCGATCCATAATCAAAGAACGGCATCAATTGCAGATGCGTGATCCCAAGCGACGTGATGTAATCGAGTCCGGTCGGATAACCGCTCGTTGTCGTCGTGCCTGTCTCGGTCATGCCCAAGAATTTTCCGCGGTGCATCACTCCGCTCTCTGGGTGACTCGTCAAATCACGGACGTGTGCTTCGTAAATGACCGCTTCTTGTGAAGAATTGAATAGTGGGCGTTCTTTGACCCAATGGTCTGGGTTCAAAGAGGTCGGGTCGAGAAGACATCCTCGTTTCCCATTCACTCCGACAACTTTCGCATACGGGTCGAGTGATTCTACTTTCTTCCCATCTATCATGGCTTCAAAGATATAAAACTGACCTTCGAACAAGGCCCGCTCGAGTTCAATGACCCATGTCCCCTTCTCAGCCGGTTCGAGCTCGATTCGTTCAAACTTACGGGCACGGGCTGTTCGATATAGTTTAACCGAAACCTTTTCCGCCACCGGAGACCAGATGCGCAGTCGAATCTGTTCTCCTTTGAAGGTCACCCCTAAGTCTTTCCCGTGATAAGCGACGTGATCTAAGTCTGCATGTGTCTGTTGATCCATTGTACGTTCCATCTCTTCACTCCTTCACAGCTTGAAATCTGCTATCATTATAACAAAACCAAACAAAGGATGGATGAAACATGGCAAAAGACAATTCTTTCGATATCGTGTCAGAAATGAATCTCGAAGAAGTAAAGAATGCGATTCAAATCGCAGAAAAGGAAATTTTGAACCGTTATGACTTTAAGGGATCAAAAAGTGAGATGTCGCTCGACAACGGCGACCTCGTCCTCATCTCGGATGACGACTATAAGCTCGAGCAATTGAAAGACGTCCTAATCACGAAATTGATCAAACGCGGCGTCCCGACAAAAAACCTCGACTATCAAAAAGTAGAGGGTGCACTCGGGGGCACGGTCCGCCAACGTGTGAAATTAAAAAGCGGGATCGACAAAGATGACGCAAAAAAAATCAACAACGCCATCAAAGAATCAAAACTAAAAGTAAAATCACAAATCCAGGACGATCAAATCCGAGTGACAGGTAAGTCACGCGATGACCTCCAAGCCGTCATGCAACTCGTACGTGAGCTCGAGTTGTCCGTTGATGCCCAGTTTACGAACTTCCGATGAAACTCGCCATCATCAGTGACCCGCACGGTTCGTTTGATGATTTAAAGGCCGTTCTCGATGACGTTCGTCAAGAAACCGAGCACATTCTCTGTCTCGGGGACCTATACGAGTGTCATATCGGAAAAAAACGACGCCACGAACGCTTTCATCATGTGGAAGACGTCGTGACGTACGACCCAAACTATGAAGCGTTACTGACATTCCCGAGTCTAGGGGGTAACCAGGAAGAGCGAATTGACGAGGTCCTCGCCATCGATCACCCGATTAAAACGCGCATCTCATCGTTACCGGAACAGATGACGCTTGGGGAGGCATGCTTTTTACACGGACATCAAATAAAGTGGCGTGAGAACTGGGAACCGCTCGTCGAAAAAGGGGAATACCCGCTCGTCTTTATTGGGCACAGTCACATTTCGGGAATCTATCGAAAAGGGAAATCCCTTCCTTGGGACATCGAAACACCCTTCTCTTTGAAGAAAAAACGATATGTCATTAACGTCGGTGCCGTCATCTTCGACCGAGAATGGTGTCTCTATGACACGGAAGCCCGGTCGGTCACGCGGATGAGAGCATGAGTATACAAAAAGGACCTCAATTTTTGAGGTCCTTTCCAGGCTGTTGACTAACATGAATCATATCGCTCGCCTTTCCGGCGCCCACGCTTTCCGCAGGCAATCCCGGAGCCGCATCGCGACCTA
>NZ_JACSKY010000016.1 GCF_018617855.1 Exiguobacterium qingdaonense | reverse complement strand
AGGGTCTCGATGCCGATGACGTCGTGGTTTTTGACGATCTCGGTCGACACCTTGTGCAGGAAGTCGGTGCGTCTGTTGGCGATCTTCTCATGGATGCGGGCGACCTTCCGCTTCTGCTTCTGGTAGTTCTTCGCCTCGGAGAGTCTCACCCTCTTGTTCAGGGCGATGCGCTGGCGACGGGACAACTTGCGTTGCTCCCGCGCCAGCTTCTTCTCGAGCATACGGAAATAACGGTCGTTTTGGTACACCGTGCCGTTCGACAGGGTGGCGAAGTGCTTCAGCCCGACGTCGACGCCGACGGATGAACCCGTCCTCGGCAGCTCACCGATCTCCTGCTCTACGAGAAGGGAGACGAAATATTTGCCCGAAGCCGTGCGTCGGATCGTGGCGCTCAGGATGCGACCCTCGACCTGTCTCGAGTGGGCGAACCGCACCCATTTCAGCTTGGGTAACTTGAGTCGATTCCCGACAATCGAGACCTCGGGGAGCTGGGACTTCCCCTGGATGTTCGCCGTATAGGATTGGACAGGGTTACGCTTCGACTTGAAACGGGGATGATTCCCCTTTTTCCTGAAGAACTTCTTGTACGCGTCGGCCAGGTGTTTGACACTGTTCTGGACGGCCGTGCTGTCCACTTCCGTCAACCAGCTGAACTCCTGCTTGAGCGTGGGAAGTGCTTTCGAGCATGCATCATACGACAGTCCCTTGCCGGTCGCTTCATGGGCCGCGCCCCATTTCGACAGGAAATGGTTGAACACGAACCGCGAACAGCCGATCGTCTTGGCGATCAGGACCTCCTGTTCCTTCGTCGGGTAGATCTGGAACTTGTAGCCCTTGTGCTTCACCATGTGACGGTCACCCCCTTTGAAGATATTTTACCCGAAAGAGCGGCTCGCGGTTCATCGCCCACTTTCACGCAAGCCCTGTCCTTAAAGTTTAGAAGTGGGCGTATTCTCGCTTAATTTTGATAAAGACAGGTCAACTGTTGACCTGTCATGAAGATTATTTGATATGTTCTTTTACCATGTCTTGCATTTGGTCAAACTCTCGTCGAATGACCTCATCTGGTGGAGGTGACATCAAACTCACGATATAGATGGCAAGCGCCGACAAGAAGAACGCGGGGATCATCTCATACAATGTCCCAACCGTTCCGAAGAGAGAAGTGGCATAGTTCTTCCAAAAAATAACGACAAACGCTCCAATCAACATTCCCGCAAGCGCGCCTTGACGTGTCGTCCGCTTCCAAAACAGGCTGAACAAGATGAGTGGCCCGAATGAAGAGCCAAACCCTGCCCAAGCATATCCGACAAGATTTAAAATGGTATCGTCTGCATCGAGCGCAAGAACAATCGATACGACAGAGACGAGGATGACCGTGATCCGACCGACCATGACGAGTTCACGGTCTCCTGCTCCTTTTCGGAAAAACTTCTGATAGAAATCCGTTGTCGCGGCACTCGACGAGACGAGTAACTGTGAGGAGATGGTCGACATGATGGCAGCGAGAAGAGCAGCCAACAATACACCCGTCACCAGGTCAGGGAATAGCAAATCGGACAAGTTGATAAAGACGTTTTCGGGATTATCAATCGTGAGTCCTTGTTGCGTGTAATAGGCAAGACCGAACAATCCGGTCGCCATCGCCCCGACGACGGTAAAGACCATCCATGAGATCCCGATTCGGCGTGCCGTCTTAATGTCCTCGAGCTTTCCGATTGCCATGAAACGAACGATGATATGCGGTTGGCCGAAATACCCGAGACCCCACGCAAATAATGAGATGATCCCGATGAGCGATTGGCCTGTCCACGGGTCAAGTAATGCTTCGTCGATGTTTCGTACCGTATCTAATGCGCTTGAGACACCATCGGTTGCCATGATGGCGATGGCAGGTACAAAAATAAGGGCGAACAGCATGATCAAACCTTGTACAAAGTCTGTCCAGCTTACGGCTAAAAACCCTCCAATGAATGTGTACAAAATGATAATGGAAGCGAGAATAATGACACCCGTCACAAACTCGATATCAAAGACGGCATTGAATAGGCGACCGCCGGCGACAAAACCGCTCGTCGCATATAAAGTGAAAAAGATGAGCGTGACGGCTGCTGAAAACGAGCGTAACACACCTTTTGAGTCTTTGAAACGCTTCTCAAAGAAATCTGGAATTGTGATTGCATCATCCGATATGTATGAATAAATACGCAATCTTGGTGCGACGAGTAGCCAGTTCAAGTATGCACCAATCGTCAACCCGATGACGATCCAGCCACTTGAGACACCTGTTGCATACATCGCACCAGGCAACCCCATCAAGAGCCACCCACTCATGTCCGAGGCACCGGCTGATAGGGCCGCGACGCCAGGACCTAATGCCCGTCCCCCCAACATGTAATCTCCGATACTGCTTGTTCTTCGATACGCGATAATCCCAAGTGAGACCATCAGTGCCATGTACACGACAATGGACACTAAAATTCCGTTCATGAACATTCCCCCCGAAAGATAATTTATGAAAACGCTTTCAGTGATAAATCATCACTTTGTCAAAATATTGTCACAAATTGAGAGGGGAGTAAAGAAAATAATTATAGCAGATCTCACATTATCGGAAAGAGCAAGAGGCGAGATGGTCATTGACGATACCGGTTGCTTGTAGGTGAGCATAAACCGTTGTCGGTCCTAAAAACTTAAACCCGCGGCGTTTCAAGTCTTTACTCAATCGTTCCGAAAGTGGTGTGGTGGCCGGCACATCTTCTACTCGAGACCATGCGTTTACAATCGGTTTATCATCGACGAATGACCAGATATAGGAATCAAAAGAACCAAATTCCTGTTGTATCTTGATGAACTGCTTTGCGTTATTGATGGACGCGTCGATTTTCCGGCGGTTCCGGACGATCCCGCTGTCGGACATAAGTCTTTCAACGTCTTCATCAGTAAATTGTGCAACTTCTGTGACGTGGAAGTTCCGATAGGCGACCCGATAATTCTCACGCTTTCTTAAGATGGTGATCCAACTGAGTCCTGCCTGAGCACTCTCTAGCGTCAAACACTCAAAATGTTTCCTGTCATCGTGGACGGGCTTTCCCCATTCCTCGTCATGATAGCGTACATACAGCGGATCGGACCCACACCATGGACAACGTGTTTCTTCAATCATTCCAAACACCTCCTTATTTGAAGTGTAGCACGAGTTGGTTTTGCACTGGAACGGAAGGGTATAGAGGGGAGATGGAGGTATCGATATGAACGATTGGATGATTTCGATAATCGAACAATACGGGTATATAGGGATCGCGTTTATGATCTTCATTGAGAACGTATTCCCGCCGATCCCGTCTGAAGTCGTTTTGCTCTTCGGTGGTTTCTTTGCTGTGAAGACGAACTTGTCTATCACGCTCGTCATCGTCGCCTCAACCGCAGGAGCTATACTTGGGGCAATCCTCTTGTATGGGGTCGGCCTGTTGTTTGACGTCGAGCAAATTGAGAAATGGACAAAAAAGTATGGAAAATGGCTCCGACTCGACATGAAAGACGTCAGAAAGGCGGATGCCTGGTTCGAGCGGTATGGTGTTTGGATGGTCTTCTTTGGACGATTGATGCCGGTCGTTCGAAGTCTCATTTCGATTCCTGCGGGGATGTCGAACATGCCGTTCTTAAAATTTTTACTGCTTAGTACCGCGGGGACGGCCATATGGAACACGATTCTCGTCTTAGTCGGGATGGCAGTCGGCGAAAATTGGCAAGATATATTGTCTTATTTGGACGCCTACTCGTATGGGATTTATGGAATGATCATCATCGGCGCGATCGGGTATTTCATTTGGCGAAAAAAACGTCAAAACAAGACGACGGAAGACGGAATGAAAAACAGGCGGACCGAATAAGGTTCGCCTGTTTTTCATTCATCTTTTTTCTTGTCAGGCAACACTTTTGTGAGTTTCTGCTCCGTCATTTCTGCCAAGTATTCCGAAAAGCGGAATAAGATGATTCCAATAATGGCTGAGACGAAAATGTAGAGACCGACGAACAAGTTGATTGCCCCGTTCGAGAGGGCGGTGAACAAAATCGAGAACTCACCGCGGGGAGCGAGCGAGAACCCGGCCTCGTTCGCCTGAATGGGCGTCAACCCATATATTCTTCCACCGACGCGACCGACAATCCACTTCGACAAGACACCCCACACGATGAGGACGAAAAAGAGCGCATTGACAATGACGCCTTGTTCGAGATTGATTGAAATACCGAATGAGATAAAGAAAATAGGTAAAAAGAGGTCACGAACCGGAACCGTCAATCGCTTGAGAGGGCTGACATCATGAATGTCAGCGAGCATGATTCCGGCAATGAACGCCCCTAAAATCTCAGAAAGACCGAAGACCATCCCGATTCCCGCGAAGAAGAGAATCAGCCCGATCACCCCGATACTCGCATCGTCCTGTCGTAGTAAGTGTTTTGAGAATTTCTGTTGCCGTAACACAAAATTTGAACCGGCGAATAAGAGGACACCGAACAAGAGAAACCCTGCAAACACCATCCCAACGTCCGATATGACGATCGGTTCCTTTTGAATGATGAATGGTGCGATCGTCAATAACAGCGGTGCGAAGATGTCTTCGAATATAAGTAAGGCGAGAACAAATTCTTTAATATCTTCGTGTTTTTCGGAATGGCGCTCAAGCAGCTTAGCCGATATCGAGGAGCTTGTCGCATATAGCACGGCTCCAATCAAAAAGGCACGCGAGAAGTCAAGACCAAACAGTAAGGCGACCCCTAACGAGACTCCGAACGAGAGAATGATATCAAGGACTCCTGCTTTCCATACTTTGCGCATTCGTTTCCAAAGCTCACGCAATGGAAACTTGAGACCGAGTAAGAAAAACAAAAGGATGATTCCAATTTCGCCTGCGACCTTGAACACGTCGTTTCCGTCCCAGAAAAATCCAACGCCGACCCCGATGGCGATAAAAGCTAAAATACTCGGGAAGTATAGACGTTCGATAAAGAGACTGAAAACAGAGATGAGCGTGAGCGACAATCCGAGCAACACGATGATGTTTAACCCATCCATAAGTCATCTCCTTTGCCGATAGGATTTAGCTGTCTGTTTGATTCCACTGATATTCCATTCCGACTGATTCTGGTCGAGAATAATCGAATCCATATTGTCTGTACAAGCCGTCGGCCGGGATGTCGGCAATCAGACTGATGATGGCCGTCTCATCCGCTTCACTCAAAATCCAATCCATTAAATGGTCCATGATCAACTTTCCGAGTCCGAGTCCTTGACAATCAGGATCTACCACGATGTCGACCAGATGGAATACCATCCCACCGTCCCCGACGACTCTCCCCATCCCAACGATCTCTTGATCTAAGTATAAACAGACACCAAATAACGTATTTTTCAAACCTTTGACTGTACTTTCGTCAGACCGTCGAGGCATCCCTGCTTTCACACGAAGCGATTGATGTTCTTCGACAGTAGGTGTCTCAATTTTGACAGTGACTTCATTGACCATTCTAGAAATCCCCCTCTACACAAGATAATTTTACTTTCCCGATATATTGAATGGATAAACCTTGATTTCTGAATTTGCTCCTCTGCATAATAAGGTCAAAGATAGGGGGAATTGGGGATGTTTCACGGTCAATCAATCTTGCCAGCGATTCGGGATATGCGCGATTTGGAACGATTTTTAGTAAGTGATCTTGAACTAGGTGTTTTACTTGAAATACATATGAGTCGATTGGAGTCCATCTTTTCATTGTTAGGAAAGCATCAGAAAAAAGTGTTCGTTCATATGGATTTGATACAAGGTATGAAAGCAGATGAGTTTGCGACCGAATATGTATGTCAGACGTTCAAACCGTTCGGGGTCATCTCAACGAAAGGAAGTGTGATTGTAAAAGCGAAACAAAATGGCGTGGTGACGGTTCAACGACTCTTCTTAATTGATTCGATATCGCTTGAGAAGAGCCTAAAACATATCGAGCGTTCGAAACCAGACTATATCGAAGTGTTGCCCGGGATCGTACCGAAGTATATTCAAAAAATTAAAGAGCGTACTGGTATTCCAGTGTTCGCGGGAGGGCTCATTGAAACAATGGAGGAAGTCGATTCGGCTCTAAAAGCGGGTGCAGAAGTCGTGACGACATCAAAGCGGTTATGGTCAGAGTGAGAGCTGATCGGGTATACATACAATTTGGGAGGGATGAATCATGAAAGACGTTATGATCGTAACAGGAGTCAGTCAAGGAATCGGGAACGCAATTGCTCAAGCTTTCGCGGATCAATATGAAGTGATCGGGTTAGATGTTGGAGATGACCCGAATGTGAAAGGATTGCATTTCTATCAGGTTGACCTTGGTGATGCGACAGAGGTCAAGCGTGTCTTTGAAGACATTCAAAATCGATTCGGTCACGCCCACGTATTGATTAACAACGGAGGGATTGCCTCACTAGTAAAGCCGATTGATGAGCTCGAAATCGATACGTTTAAACGGGTGATTGATGTCAACTTGGTCGGGACGTTTAGTTGCTCAAAATATTTTCTTGAGTTAAATCAAAACCAGTCATACGGTCGTATTGTCAACATGGCTTCAACGCGGGCACATCAAAACGATCCTCATTGGGATGCATATGGTGCCTCAAAAGGTGGGATCATCGGATTGACACAATCGCTAGCCATATCCTTGAGCGACCGGCCGGTAACCGTCAATGCGATCAGTCCGGGTTGGATTCATACATCAGATGAGGAGTTGCGTAAGATTGATCACGCGCAACATCCATCCGGACGTGTCGGTGCGCCTCGGGACATCGTTCACGCCGTGCGCTACTTAATCGATACGCGAAATGATTTCCTGAACGGTCACAATCTCGTGATCGATGGTGGAATGACCAAAAAAATGATATATGAAGAATGATGCAACTATATACCTAATTTTGGATAGATTTCAGGTTATTTATGCCTAATTTGGGGTAAGAACTAATAGAGTTTTCATCCAAAAGAAGGGGGAGGGCGATATGAACCCGCTCATCGAAGAGGCGTTACGTTTTTCAGCTACACGTCACAAAGGTCATACGAGAAATGGCTCTCCAATGCCGTGTCTGTCACACTCATTCGCTGTCGCCATGCTATTAGAAAGTGATCATCAACCACCATCGGTCGTTGCTGCAGGTCTGCTTCATGATTTGATTGATGATTCAAAAGCAGAGCCGCAAGAAATCTTGACGAAATTCGGTCCCCACGTTTTCCGTCTCGTGCTTGCCGCATCAGAGTTCAATCGTAGCGAGACATGGGAAGAGCAAAAACGGAACTCACTTCGACGGATTTCCACGTTACAATTCGATGAAGTCGCACTCCTTGTGGCAGACAAGCTACACGAACTACGGTCCATGCGTTATGACCTTGAGGTGGATGGAATGGCGATGTGGCAACGCTTCAATCGACCGATGCGTGACCAGTCTTGGTATTATCATCAATTGTTGGTTGCATTCGAACCTTTCAGCAGCTCGACCGACCTGATCGGATTGTATGAACAAGAACTGCATTTATTGTTTTATGGTGATAAACATGTGAAAGACGAAAAAGTGACGAGATTACTAGATTCCATACTTACCCGTTTTGTAGAAGATGAATGGTTGCAAGAAGCGGCACCGCTTTGTCAAACCGCATATGAGCTGAGGGAAATGGTAGCAAACAATATGATTGACGAGGAAATCATACACGATCGACACCTACTAGACTTAGCAGGTTCGACCGATTCACTCTCACCCTCGGTAATTGCCGCCATCCAGGAACTAGGTTATCGAACAGCGCTTGACGCAGAGGATTTGATCAAACTCCTACACCGCTCGATTGTCAACTGAGTACATTCATGCTATAGTCAAGTGGGAAATGAAAAGGGGAGTAGCGACCACGATTGTGGTCGATGGGTCGTCATTACAGTGCGCAAGCACTCGGTCCATCGAGCTTTTACAAGTACGCAAGACCTTTTTATGGGCGTTTTTGTCGTCCATAAAAAGGTCTTTTTGTTTATCTTAAGGAGGAGAAAAGATGGTATTTGTTTATTTCTTATTGGCTGCGGCCCTCACAGTCTACGCGGCAATCAAGTTGTCGACGTACGCTGATGTGATGAGTGAAAAGTCTAAAATGGGAGGCATGCTCGTCGGTACGATTCTTCTAGCAGGAGCCACTTCGTTGCCAGAAGTGACGACAAGTATCTCGGCAGTCATGATTGACAACCCGGATATCGCCATCGGCAATATGCTCGGTTCGAACTTGTTCAATATCTTTATCTTGGCGATGTTTGATCTTTATTTCAGACAAAAGCAACTGTTCAATTATGCGAGTCGTGACCATTTATACACGGCCGGACTCGGGTTGTTACTGACCGTCACGACATTGATTGCCTTAATCGTCCGCGTTGACATGACATTCATCGGAATCGGTGTCGATGCGTTGTTGATTGCGATATTGTATGGGGTTGGGATTTACTATATCGGGAAACAACCGAAAGACCCGGTCGCAGAACAGGAAGCGGAAGAGGAGGTCGTCGTCAGCAAATATGAAGATATCACACTGAGACGAGCCGGTCTAGGTTTCCTCATCGCGGCTGTCGTCATCATGGGTGCAGGTACGGCCCTCTCTGTCACGGGGGACCAGATCGCCGTCGTCACCGGACTCGGTTCGAGTTTCGTCGGAAGTTTTCTCATCGCAGCCTCGACGTCATTACCGGAAGCGGTCGCCGTGTTCATGGCGCTCAAACTTCGGAACGTCAACTTGGCGTTCGGTTCGATTCTCGGTTCGAACATCTTCAACATGTTGATTATTGCTCTATCGGATGTCTTCTATCGAGGCGGCTCGATCTTGGCGGACGTATCGACGTCACACCTCGTGTCCGCGGTCGGTATCACCATCTTGTCGATTCTCGTCATGTATAGTGTGCTCAGACAACAGGTAACATCGAAAGTACGTTATGTGATCCCGTCACTTCTCGTATTAGTCGTTTACTTTGTTTCTTCTTACTTGATCTTTATCGGATGATTTCAAGCATCAGCCTTAGCGCTGATGCTTTTTTTACTGGGAATGTGAATCCGTTGCTTAGGGTATAAAGGAAATGAAGGAGGGGTGGCGATGCAAATGCAAGAAGTGGAGACACGCCAAGCGTATACGATTTTGATTCCGGCCTATAACCCTGACGATGCGCTCAACACACTCGTGGAGAAGTTGAGGGCGAGCGGGTTTTCGACTATTATCGTTGTCAATGATGGAAGTAGTCCGTCATCCGAAACCATTTTTGATACAGTTGGGCCTTTAGTCGATCAAGTATTGGTCCATGAGCAGAACAAAGGAAAAGGAGCTGCACTCAAGACGGGATTACAGTACGTGATTGATACGTATCCAAACAGATTAGGCGTGATCACCGTCGATGCCGACGGGCAACATTTACCGGAAGATGTTGTCAATGTGTATGAGGAAGGTGTGAACAAGCCACATCATCTCATCATGGGCTGCCGAGATTTTAGCGGGGATGAGATTCCATTTCGAAGTCGGTTCGGGAATCAGGCGACGCGGCTCGTCATGCTTGTCGGGAGCGGATTAAAACTGAAAGATACACAGACCGGGTTACGTGCCATCCCGATGCGGTATGCGAGACAACTGCTCGATGTCCCCGGAAATCGATACGAGTTTGAAATGAACATGCTCACGTTCACGAAGCGTCTACAGGTCCCGATTCAACAGACGACCATCCAAACCATATATGAAAATGAAAACGATTCATCTCATTTTAGACCAGTGCTCGACTCGATCATGATTTATCGAATGTTCCTGTTGTATTCGTTATCGTCTGTCGCCTCATTTCTTGTCGACGTCGGAATGTATGCAATTTTCATATATATGTTATCTCCATATTTCGATACGACCCATGTCATCACCGCGACCGTACTTGCCCGAATCATCTCATCTTTGTTCAATTACATGGTGAATCGAAAAGTGGTCTTCCATTCGGACGCTCGTCGGTCACTTCCTAAATACTTTGGGCTCGTCGTTCTTCAAATGGCCGTCTCGGCTTTTTTCGTGTATCTCTTGTTCCTTCTTTTCAGACAAGGGGAGGTCGTTATAAAAGTCATCGTCGATAGCGTTCTATTTTTTGTCAGTTATTATATTCAAAAGCGTTGGGTGTTCAAAAAATAACCGGCCACAATTTAGCGGCCGGTTTAGTATGCGAGCGTGCCCGTTTTGACGGACGTATAACGGTGTAACTCTTTTGCGTCTGTAATGCCCGTCTTCTGCATCATATCACGCATGAGTAACGCACATACGCGTGCGTCCTCGGCAGCATCATGGTGGATAAACGGCACGTTCAAGTACTCCGCCATCGTGTTTAACTTATGGTTCGGCAGCCCGGGATATAGTTTTCGTGACAGTTTGACCGTACACCCGTATTCGATTGTCGGAAAATCGAATAGGTCGTACTTGACGATCGCTTTCTTCAAGGCACCCATGTCGAATGAGGCGTTATGTGCGATGACGAGGTCGACTTCCCGTAACATCGGGTAAAGAGAGTCAAGTACTTCCGGTAATGCCGGTGCATCCCATACATCACTCGGACGAATGCCATGAACGCGAACGTTGCCCATATCAAAATCTTCCTCCGGATTGACGAGGCGCTGGTCGGTCTCGACCACATTCCCGTCTTGGAGGATGCTCCATCCGACAGAACAGATGCTTCTACTGTCACGGTTTGCCGTCTCCACGTCGAGTGCGAAAATAGTATGATTCATCATTAACCTTCTTTCGTTTGCCGTTTGCAATAAAAAAAGTCTAACAGAAAGTTAGACAAATGTCGTGCTTAAGCGGCGACGAGCGTACGACATGCTTCTGCACAACGCTCACAAGCTTTCGCGCAAGCTTGGCAATGGTCGTGCAAATGACGTCCACATTCGACGGCACATGTATCGCATATTTGGGCACATAGCGAGAGGATTGGTTTAGAAAAAGCGGAGTCTGACTCTAAGGCGTTTAAAGCTAGCGTGCAGATGTCTGAGCATTCCCGAGTCAGTCGGATGCATTCGGTGAACATGTGCAAATCTTCTTCTTGTAAACTTTTAGAGAAACAGTGATTGCAAGCGCGCAAGCATTCGACCACGCTCGTCAATGTCTCCTCGACAGATGTGCGTTCCATCATAATTCCCCCTTGTATGAAAAAGTCTATCTTTCATTACCCGTTCACCAAGGGGTTGAATCGCACCAGGTCAATAAAAAAGTCACACCTCATCCGAGATGTGACAAATTAATGGAGCATAGGGGGCTCGAACCCCTGACCTCTACGCTGCCAGCGTAGCGCTCTCCCAGCTGAGCTAATGCCCCGTTCGAAATCATTATATCATCGTAGTATTCAATATGGCAATTCCCTTTTTCAATTTAGGTTTATAAAATGAAAAGCTTGGGAAATTCAAGTTAGACGTTATATTAAGAAAGCAGGTGTGCTTCATGGAAATGATTTTGTTGGCACTCTTACCGGCACTCATGTGGGGGAGTATCCCGCTCATCGTGTCGAAAGTAGGCGGGAAACCGATTCAGCAGTTGATCGGAACGACGATCGGGGCGATGGTTATGGCGACGGTGATCGCCCTCGTCTTCCGACCGGAGTTCACGACACTCGCCATCGTGACCGGGTTTATCTCAGGGGCGTTCTGGGCGCTCGGACAATATTTGCAGTTCCAGTCGTTCCAAATCTTAAGTGTCTCGAAGGCGATGCCGATCAGTACAGGGATGCAGCTCGTCGGGACGTCTCTATTTGGCGTCATCGTTCTCGGGGACTGGCAGACGACGACCGAGCTATGGTTAGGGTTCTCGGCGCTCGTCTTGATCATCATCGGGGCGACCATGACCTCATACCAACAGAAGAAAGATCAAGACAGTGCCGGTGCCTTGAAGAAGGGACTACTCGTCCTATTCGTCTCGAGTATCGGTTACGTCACGTATGCCGTCTTGACGAATTACTTTGAAGTAGAAGGGATCACCGCGATTCTCCCACAATCCGTCGGGATGTTCATCGCAGCACTCCTCTTCAGTCTTCGGGAGAAGGACGTGAAGAAAATTGACCCGCGTACGTTCAAGAACATCTTGGCCGGGATTGCGTGGGGAATCGGGAACTTTGGACTTTTCGTCTCAAGCGGAGAAGTCGGGATCGCGACCTCGTTCGCCTTATCCCAGTTGAATGTCGTCGTGGCGACACTCGGTGGAATCTATCTATTGAAAGAAGAGAAGACGACGAAAGAACGTGTCTATGTCTTTATGGGAATCGGTTTGATTGTCTCCGCCGGATTTATGCTTGGGATTGCCAAGAGTTAATTTTCAATTATGAACTGAAAAGAACCTTGAATGCGCACTCGTGAGAGAGTGCCATTCAGGGTTTTTGTTTTGAGGATGTTTCGATCGTTGGAGGGAGAGCAGGAGATGGCGTAATCAATAATGAAATTAATGTTTCAACTTGAACTGTCTAATCCGCCACATGATTGAAACAATAAGAGCTGCCAAGCCTCCAAAGACGATGATGTAAAATAGTATGAAGAATAAAAATGCTCCATAGTCTTCGAGTTCCTCAAATGGATTCTGAATGATCATCGGTTCGGATAATATACCGACCACCATCAATGGAATGAAGAATAGAAAGAAACGTTTCCAAAAGTAGTATTTGTATGGTTGTGACACAATCTGCTCCATAATCGTATCTCTTCAATTGAATTACACTTATTTACATATAGGATAGCATGTTCTCAATTGTTGTTGGATGTCTTTACAGCCAATTTTAAATAAAACAGGGTGGCTGATTCAGTCAGCCACCCTTCAGTCATTTCATTCACTTGTAACAGTCAGTTCTCCCGTCCCGAACGTCGCGCTGAATGCACGGCACCAGATGACGACGGTGTTGTACTCTTCTAGATTCACATCCGCCGGGACCAAGTAGTTTTGATTCCCGATGTTTCCTTTTAACGCCCCTAGACTGACGCCTTCGGTCGTCTCTTGACCTGGTTTCGTCAAATAGACGAATAAGTCCGGACCGTTCGTCGTTTCGAACTCTTCAAATCGGAGGTACGTCCCGTCTTCTGCCTCGACCGAGCGGATCGTGCCGGTCGTCTCATAATTTTTCTCCCCGTCCATGAACACACCCGCTACTTCGGTTTGACTCGGTTGTGCTTCTGGTGTCTCAGCTGTCTCTTCCTCTGTCCCTTCTTCTGGAGCAGGCGTCTCAACTGCTGTCGGCGGCAATCCTTCGTCGACCGTCTCGGTTAAAAATAGTGGGGAGATGAGCCACCAGGCAACAGCGATTACGGCTACGCCGATCACACCGATGATGAGTTTCGTACTTGTCTTCATATATGAATCCTCCTTTTCGGATGTATGAACCATTAATAGCCTTTTCCCGATTATTGGTCTTATGAAAAGACGAGAATGCTAAAATTCGCGTCTGATGACCGTTATACGGTTTCCGTCCAGTTCTCTTCGATGAACTCGTCGCGTCCCGAGATGGCCCGGTCTTCCTTGTAGTGCTTCGGATTCTTTTTATGATAATCCTGATGGTAGTCTTCTGCAGCGAAGAACGTCGTCGCCGGAATGATTTTCGTGACAATCGGAGCCGTGAAGCGTCCGCTCGCCGCCAACACATCGCGACTCGCCTCAGCGGAGATTCGTTGTTCTTCTGTGTGGTAGAAGATGGCCGGGGCATACTGAGGTCCCCGGTCTTGGAATTGACCACCGTCATCGGTCGGATCGGTCTGGATCCAATACAGTTCAAGAAGACGTTCATACGAGAATAATGCTGGGTCATATGTGATTTGAACGACCTCGAGGTGCCCCGTCGTCCCGGATTTCACTTGTTCATATGTCGGATTGGCAATCTGTCCGCCCATATAGCCGGATACGATGCCTTCAATCCCTGGTAGTTCTTCAAATGGTGTCACCATGCACCAAAAACAGCCGCCTGCGAATGTTGCTTGTTCCATACTGTCGTTCCCTCCAAATCGTCATTCAACAAAAAAAGCGCTCACGTCGGATGACATGAGCGCTTTCGTCATATCGTCCAAGGTTTCCCTTGCTGGTCGTAGCACCTTGCGATAGGCAGGTTGCTGTGAAGTCGCGGAGCCAGATCTCTCGTTCACTCTTGATATCGATATGTAGTTGGTGAGAGCATCATACCACCCTCAAAATACATTCGTCAATGATTCGGTTTTCGTTTCAACTGAAAAACCGTCAAGACGATGATGAATCCGATCAACCCGATGGAAATGAATGTACCATACGGCACATTTTCACCGTATAACTGTAAGAAAAATAGACCGAATACGGCAAGTAGCACGAATACGTAGGAGCGTGTCATTGGGACCTCCTGTTTTTTCTTAAGTGTATCAAGAACACATCGACTTGGCGATACGAAAAGGAAATCAGACGTAGAGCACGAATAAAGGGGGAGAGATAAAGGAGGAATGCATGATGGAACAAATCCAATTACATGAACTGACGATTGAACGTGCGCATCGTGGTTATAAAGAAGGACAATTCACGGCGAGAGACGTGACCGCCTATTATTTAGGACGGATTGCAACGTATAATGAACGGCTTCACGCCGTCATTCAAGTCAATCCGGACGCCCTGTTCGAGGCAGAGGCAGCAGACCGGGCCTACCAAAAAGGAGTACGCAAACCGCTACTCGGCATTCCCGTCTTAATCAAGGACAATATCGAGACGAACGGTCTGATGCGAACGACAGCGGGCGCTGCCGCGATGCGACATCATTTCGCCGCTCGAGATGCCGAGCTCGTCAAACGGTTGCGAGCTGACGGGGCCATCATCTTGGGGAAAGCGAACCTGTCCGAGTGGGCGAACTTTTTAACGGAAGATATGCCGAACGGCTGGAGTGCCGTCGGTGGACAGACGATGAACCCATATGGCGACAAGTTAGATGTAGGGGGATCAAGCTCAGGGTCGGCTTCTGCGGTCGCGGCAAACCTCACACTTCTCGCAGTCGGGTCTGAGACGAGCGGTTCAATCATCCATCCGAGTGTCCATAACAGCATCGTCGGGATCAAGCCGACGGTCGGATTGATCAGTCGCTCCGGGATCATCCCGATTTCACGTTCTCAAGATACGGCGGGACCGATGGCGCGTACGCTTCGTGATGCGGTCATCGCCTTACAATCGATGTGCGGTGAGGATGAATCGGATCCCGCGACTCTCGAGACACCGGTCGGTCCCCCATACGTGACATGTCTCGATGTGAGGCAGGCGGTCGGGATGCGCGTCGGGTTCGTCAAACCGAACATTTCTGAAGAAGAAGTCGGATTGTATGAAGGGGCGCTCCGATTGCTCCGGCAAGCCGAGGTCGAACTCGTCGAGGTCACGCTACCGAAGCATGAGGCGCTAAATCAGGCGGACATCCTGTTCGACGAATTCAAGCTCGGGGTCGAGGCGTATCTTGCCAACACGACCGTGCCGTTTAAGACGCTTTCCGATTTGATCGAGTGGAACGCGGAACATCCCGAGTCGATTCCGCACGGCCAGACCATCTTTGAAGCGGCGAACGCTCGATCTGGAAAACTGACTGAAGCGAGCTATCTCGACCGTCGCATCGAGGACGTCCGTCTTTCGAAAACAGAAGGGATTGACGCATTGCTTGCGTCAAATAAACTAGATGCACTCGTCCTGCCGCATGACATGAACTATGACATGGCTGCGAAAGCAGGGCATCCGACGATTACGATCCCTTATCAACGAAAAGAGAGCGGTGCCCCATTCGGTCTATCGTTCACGGGAACGACCTACGCGGAGCGTGATTTGATCCGAGTCGCTTATGCGTTCGAACAGTTCATCACACGACCGACGCCTCCAGATTATTCGTAAGTTGCACCCGTCTCTCACGTCCGCTACAATGGTACGTATGCGGATTAGAGAAAGGACAGATTGCAATGAAATCATCTATATACGGGTTGACGTTCGATCAGCTCACAAACGAGTGTACGGAAGCCGGATACGGAGCCTTCCACGCACGTCAAGTTTGGGACTCGCTCTACATCGACCGGGTCAAATCGATGGACGACCTCAACGTACGTGATGAGGTGCGTGATTACTTAACAGAGAAATACGTCATCTCGACACAAGAACTGTTCGTCAAACAAGAAGCGGGCGACGGGACGGTCAAGTTCTTACTTAAATTACATGACGGGCATTACATCGAGACGGTGCTCATGCGTCACAAATACGGACGTTCGGTCTGTGTGACGACTCAGGTCGGTTGTAACATCGGCTGTAGCTTCTGTGCGAGCGGCTTGTTGAAAAAGACGCGTGACTTGACGGCGGGTGAGGTCGTCGAGCAGATCATGACCGTTCAACACTTCCTCGATGAAGAGGGCGAAGGGGACCGCGTCAGCCATATCGTCGTCATGGGTATCGGCGAACCGTTCGATAACTTCGACAACTTGGTCGACTTCTTGCGTGTCGTCAAAGATGAGCGTGGCCTTGCGATCGCTCCGCGTAAGATCAACGTGTCGACGAGTGGTCTCGCGGATAAGATCTACAAGTTCGCTGACCTCGACTTACGGATCAACTTGGCGCTCTCTCTACATGCGCCGAATGATGAGCTTCGGACACGCATCATGAAAATCAACCGCGCGTTCCCCCTTGATAAACTCATGCCATCGATTCGTTACTACGTTGAGAAGACGAACAAACGGATCACGTTCGAGTACATCCTGCTCTCGAAAGTGAACGATTTGCCGGAACATGCGGAAGAACTCGCCGACTTGATCGAAGACATTAAAGACAAGTCGTACGTCAACTTGATTCCATATAACCCGGTCAACGAGCACATCCAATATGAGCGAAGCACGCCTGAGGACATCATGGCGTTCTACGACATCTTGAAAAAGCGTGGCGTCAACACTGGTGTCCGTCTCGAGCACGGGACAGACATCGATGCGGCATGTGGACAACTCCGCAGTAAGCATATGAACGTCGAAGGCGCGAAGTAAACGAATGGCCTCTCCGAATCTCGGGGAGGCCATTTGTTTACCGTTTTTGCCCGACATATTGAATCAAAGCCGATTCGCCTTGATGGAGTGTCCCTTCTTCTCGCCATACGATCTTCTCGTTTAGGACGAGAGGGGCGAAATTGTCATTGAGTTGATGGAACATCCCTTCGGTGTAGAGAAGGGAGGCGTCGTTCGGTCCCCCTGTCCCGTAAGCGAGTTGGTTTGTAGAGTAAACTTCAGTCAGGAATACACCACCAGGACGAAGCGTTTTTTGGATACCGGCGAACACCTTTTCTCTGACATGCGGAGGAAAGTGGCCAAAGATACAGATGACCATGACATACGCCTCTTTTTGCCAGCAGGCTTCATTCAAGTCGATCTGTTTCATCTGAAGGGACACGTTTCGTGAAGCCGCCAAGCGCTTCGCTTTTTCGAGTCCTACTTTCGAAGCGTCCCACATCTCGACTTCGAAGCCGAGCTTGGCGAGCCATACCGCGTTTCGACCTTCCCCCTCCGCGATGGCCAGTACACGTTTTCCTTCAATCTGATGAGACGTGACCCATTCGCGCAAAAACTCGTTTGGCTCTGTCCCATACACATAACCTTCCGAGCTAAATCGTTCATCCCATTTAGACAACCCTTTCACATCCTCTCTGCTTTTCTTTGACTATAGCAAACTGAACGGACGACAATCAAAATCCGCCACGATTTTCTAGATTCATGCATAGTCCCGATGCGAGAGGGGAATAGATTTCTGAACTAACGGATAGAGTGGAGGATATGTCATGGAGAAAGTAGATGCGTCGTTATGGATTCGAGTACGAAATACGCTTGGCGAAGGACCGTGTTGGGATGCCGAGCTGAAGCGGTTTTATTGGGTGGATATCGAAGGTCATACGTTGTGGTGGTATGACGAGCGGGAAGACGAGATCTCTTCATTCGAGGTCGGGAAGCAAGTTGGCTTCGTCATTCCAAAAGTGACCGATGGCGTCGTCCTCGGGTTGAGGGACGGCATTTATGAATGGGATGAAATCAATCGTGATTTAGATAAGATTGTCGAGTTAAACGACCCAGACGGTCGCTTACGGTTCAATGACGGGAAAGCCGACCCGTATGGGCGAATCTTTGCCGGGACGCTTCATCTCGAGGACGAAGAAAATCAAGCGACATTGTATCGCGTCGATCGGGATGGTACGACGACGACACTCATGGATGGGTTAACGCTTTCAAACGGATTGACATGGTCTCCCGACCATTCGATTTTTTATCATATCGACACACCGACTGAAACGATTCGGAAATATGATTTTGATTTGAAAACGGGTACGCTCTCGAACGGAGAGACCGTCATCGATTTCTCAGAAGAGGACGGGTTCCCAGACGGCATGACATCGGATACGGAAGGTTGCTTATGGGTCGCGCATTTTGCAGGCGGTAAAGTGTCTCGTTGGAATCCATCCACGGGTGAAAAGTTGTTAGAAGTTCACGTTCCTGCCCCGAACGTCACTTCATGTGCCTTCATCGGAGATGGGCTTAATCGATTGGCGATCACGACGGCTCGTGAAGGGATGGATGAGGAGGCGCTAGCCGAACATCCAGATGCCGGATCGGTATTTATCATCGATACAGAAGTGAAAGGGATGCCGCTTTATCGCTTTGGACGCTAAGGAGGACAAACGATGGTGAAACGACTGTTGGTTCGGGCTGGTATTGGGTTGGCAGTTGCGGCAGCGGTCAAAATCGGGATTCAAATGATTGAAGAAGAGCGAGCACGCAAAAGGGACCGTTCGTATCTTGATCCGAAATGGGATGAGGTGCCGAGTGTCGATTCTGACAAGGATGAGAGTGAGGTCGGGCTGACTCAGCTCGACTCGATTTATCGGTCCGAGTGGCAAGCGAACGCCTATCCACGCTCAGACGCAGAGCGGAAAGCGTTAGAGGAGTAATCTAATTATTATGGACACGTCGACATGGCGTGTTTTTTTATTGACAAAATGAAAAGTGCATGGGCATCATATAAAAAGTAATCATTACTATTTAAATTGATGGAGGTTCAATCATGAAACGCATACCAATCACCGTTTTATCGGGGTATTTAGGCAGTGGTAAGACAACATTGCTCAATCATATTTTACACAATCGTGACAACAAGAAGTACGCGGTCATCGTGAATGACATGAGTGAACTGAATATCGATGAGAAGTTGATTGAACAAGGTGGGTTCTCGCGGACGGATGAAAAGCTTGTCGAGCTCTCGAACGGATGCATCTGCTGTACGCTACGCGAAGATTTACTTGAAGCCGTCTATGAATTGACGAAAGACCGTGAGCTGGATGGTATCATCATCGAGTCTTCTGGCATCTCCGAGCCGATTCCCGTCGCGCAGACGTTCACGTATGCGGATGACGCGCTCGGGATTGACTTGACGAGCCGGGTATATATCGATGCGATGGTCACCGTCGTCGATGCATACCGCTTCTTCAAAGATTTCAATTCCGGTGAGTCGCTCATGGAACGTCAACAAGCCGTCGATACAGGTGACATACGTGAAGTCGTCGACCTGCTCGTCGACCAAGTCGAGTTTGCGGACATCATCGTATTGAATAAGGCGGACCGGGTGTCTGAAGAAGAACTGCAGGAGATGAAGGGACTTCTAAGAACGCTTAACCCGAGTGCCAAACTTTTGGCATCCACGTATTCGAACGTTTCTCTGGAAGAACTGTTGGACGTAAAATTGTTTGATTTCGAACAGGCGATGCATGCGGCAGGGTGGATTCAAGAGCTCGAGGCAGAAGAACATACGCCGGAGACGGAAGAGTATGGCATCAGTTCGTTCGTCTACCGCCGCCGCCGTCCGTTTCATCCCGAACGGTTGATGAACTGGATGGAACACTACCCAGAAGAGGTTGTCCGAGCGAAAGGGTTTATGTGGATTGCGTCTCGTCACGATGTCGCTTGTCTGTTCTCACAGGCAGGATACGCGTCCACGCTTGAACATGCGGGTCGTTGGATGGCGACACTTCCCGCAAGTGAGCGAGAAGAGATGTTTATGTCAGACCCTGAACTGCGTGAGGATTACATCGAGCCGTATGGAGACCGTCAAAACGAGTTGGTCCTCATCGGTCAACGGATGGACCGGCAGAAGGTCGAACGGTCCCTTGATGCCTGTTTATTGACGGATGAAGAGATGATGGAGGCGTGGGATACGTTCCACGATCCACTCCCTGGGGCGGGTCAGCTCATCACCTATTCAGATTGACCATTTACAAAAGTTTGAAACATCGCTATACTGTGACTGCATAAGTAACCGCATAATGACTGCACTAGGGGTGCTTCGGCTGAGATGTGAGCATGGCTCCGATCCCTTATAACTCGATCCAGATAATACTGGCGTGAGGAAGTGCGGCACTTTCTCTATGCAAGTTTGTATAGATTTTGTTGCTGCATTCTCATGAATGCGGCTTTTTTTGTGCAAACACATTTAGAGGGGGAAACAGTATGAATGAATCATGTGGTACGAGCCCGATTGTCGGGTTTCGATTCACACTAAGCCCGATGACAGATGATTTCGTCGGGACAATCAAAGGTGCACTAAAACGGACGGACATGACAGGTGTGTGGCGACATACGGACGACGTGTCGACGGTCATTCGCGGACGGGTCGAGCATGTGTTCGACGTCGCGAGAACGGTTTTGAGTCTCGCTTCGGAAGAAGGGCGGCATGTCTCGATGAGCGGGACGTTCTCTGTCGGCTGTCCAGGAGATTCGGCTGGTGATGAGGCACTCGAGGCTCCGACCGAACCATCGAACGGTGCATCAAGAGACCAGTATGTGTCTTCGCAGTTCGCGCTCTATCCGATGGGCGCAGAGAACTACATGGATCTCATCTATGAGGAAATTGAGCAAGCGAAACAAGCTGGTGTCTATAACGAGTCGATGCATTATGCATCAGGCGTCCACGGAAACATAGATGACGTGTTCTCCTATTACGAGGCAGCCTTTAAGCGGACGCGTGAAAAGAACCGACACGTCGTCATGACGGTGACTTGCAGCGTGAACAGCCCGTCACATGGAGGTCGCCATGCTTAAATCGTGGAAACTAAAAGAAGTTGTCCTCGTCTCCGTGTTGTCGGTCGTCTTTGCGGTCGTCTACTTGCTGTTCGTCCATATCGGTAACTTGTGGGCAGGTTTGATTGGACCGATCGCCTATGAATGGATTTTCGGAATCTGGTTCATCGTATCGATTATCGCCGCGTACATCATTCGCAAACCGGGTGCGGCATTCATCTCTGAAGTGATGGCTGCGACGATTGAGATGTTAATCGGAAATGCCATCGGGCCGCGGATTATCTTGGTCGGAATCGTGCAAGGGCTAGGGGCGGAGGCCGTCTTTGCGATGACAGGATATCGACGCTATGAACTATGGGTGCTCATGCTCGCCGGGTTTGGTTCGGCCGTGACGAGTTTCGTCTATACATATTTCATGAGTGGATTTGCGATGCTCGAACCGGGGTATGTGGCGACGATGTTCGGACTCCGTACGGTCAGTGGGATGGTCATCGCCGGAATCGGTGGGAAGCTGCTCAGTGACCTATTACTCAAGACGGGGGCGCTTCGAGGATATGCGATTTCACGGAGTGGGCACGTTCATGGTTGAAGCGAAATCGCTAACCTTTCGTTTCCCCGAGAGTAGCGATGCGATTTTAGAGGATGTGACGATATCCATTCGACCGGGCCGCACGATTTTGAGCGGGGCGAGCGGAAGTGGCAAATCCTCGCTTCTCGCATTAATCAATCGCCTCTATCCGGAGAATTGTGATGGCATCCTCCAAGGACGACTCACACTTCTCGGACGTTCCCACGATGAATACAAGCCAGGCGAGATCAACCAGCAGGTCGGGACCGTCTTCCAAGACCCGGATACACAGTTTGTAATGGGACGGGTGGAAGAGGAACTCATTTTCACGCTCGAGAATTTAGCGACGCCTGTCGAGCAGGTCGATCAGCGCGTGACGGATATCCTCGAATCACTACAACTGAACGATTATCGACATCGTGAGATTGATTCATTGTCAGGCGGAGAAAAACAACGAATCGCCGTCGCTTGTGCCTTGGTCGGAAAACCAGAGTGGCTCCTCCTCGATGAGCCGCTGACACATCTTGACCCGGTGACCGCGTATCGATTCGTCGAATGGCTCGACAAGGTGAACGGTTTGAACGTCATCGTCGTCGATCACCGTCCGCATATATGGGGTGACTTTTTCGATTGGCAGATCGGACTAGAGCAAGGTCGCATCGTCCAGAATGAGCCTTTTCAATCGGTCGATGACTTTACGTTCACCCGATCGATTGCACGACAAGAAGGCGAAGAGCGTTACATGGTTGAAGAAGTGGTGCGCGACTCGTTTCAGTTAAAGAGTACGACGCTTCAAGTGAGGCAGGGAGAAGTGATCGCCATACTCGGACCGAACGGGAGCGGGAAGTCGACGTTTCTAAGGAGTTTGACGAACGGCGACCCTCGAGTCGGGCTCGTACCACAGTCTCCGGAACATTTATTCTTTATGGATTCTGTCGAGCGTGAGTTACAGTTCGGTCATGAGGAGGCGATCGAGACGGTGTTAGTTGACATGGCGCTCCATGAACAGCGCCACATGCACCCGCTATCTCTCAGTCATGGACAAAAACGTCGACTTGCGGTCGGGATTCAGTCACTCTCGAACAAGAGTCTGCTCGCCTTCGATGAACCGACTGCCGGGCAGGATGAGCCGTCTCTTCATGCGCTAGAGGCGTTGATGAAACGGCATGCGGAAAGGGGTCAGACGATCTTGTTCGTGACCCATGACTTGTCGTTCGCAAACATCGCCAATACGTTCTATTTGATGAAGGACGGGGAACTCTCTGGACCGTACGGAGATGACCTTTGGCAGGACGCTAAGAAACTTCGTCACTATCGACTCCTAGGAGGACCTGATGTCACTACATGATATGAATCCGACGATCAAGTTTGCGACGTTCACGCTAATCATGTTCGGTCTGGCGCTGTTTTATAATCCGTGGACCCCGCTCATCATCATTGTCGGCACGTTAATGATTCAATTGATGGCGACCGATGTATCATGGAAGAAGTGGTCACTGTTCACCATTCCATTTTTGATCACGGCGCTCGGTACGTTTTGGACGACGCTCGTATTCGGGAAAGATCTCGGGGGAGAAACATGGGTTAGCATTCTCGGTCAGAGTATCTCTAAACAAGAGTTTGCTGTCGCCGTCTCTCTTAGTATGCGTGTTTTGGCGTTCACGGTGCTTTCACTCCTCTTCATGTTGACGACCGATTCAAAGCGATTCGTGATGAGTCTGATGCAACAGGCAAGGCTCTCTCCGACGATTGCATATAGTGCGCTCGTCGGGTTCCGCTTCCTCCCATTGATGCAACAGGAACTACATCAACTTCAATATGCGCATCGTCTGAGGGGGGTGCCGCTCAATACGAGGTGGGAGCGCATTCGTCATGTGCCGAAGTTGCTTCTGCCCCTTCTAGCAGGGTCTATTCGGCGGGCAGAACGGATCGCCTTTTCGATGGAGGCGAGAGGATTTACGGGTGGGAAGCGGACCGTCTATGAACGGATTGACATCAAGCCGACCGATTACGTTTGGTCATGTGTCTTTTTCTTACTATTTGGTCTTTCCATCTGGGCAGGGATATGAAAAGACGACTCATTCGGAGTCGTCTTTTTTCGTCTCTTTCACAATTCGAAACTTAGGCTTCACGGATTCATTGTTGAACGGCTCGAGGACAGTGTTCTCATTGGCCATTCGAATCTGTTGGGGCTCACCTTTGGATGTCGTGCCGATACAATACATGTTCGCCTCGTAATCGGCAAAAAGCGATTTGTAGGATGTCGAATGATGCATCAATCGACCAGGGGAACCCCAACCGACGATGATCATGCCGCCGCTCGCTTTCACTTCCTGTAACGTCTCCTCGACATAGTGGTAATTCGTCTCATCGAGCTGAGATTCCACGTAGGGAAGGTTGTCATTGATTGCGAGCGTTGGGACGAGACTGATGACGCGCATCTCTCGAATCGGTTGCGACAAATGATTTTGCATCAACATATAAGCACGTTGTGTCGTCGTACCGGATAAAAAGGCATCGCTCATGCGCGGTGAGTAAATGATGACGGCACACGTGACCCCATCTTCTACACCGGTGAACTCATACGTTCGCATATAGCGTTTCGTTTTATCTTCATTGAAGGTTGACTTTACGCGAATAGTTACTTCTTCTACATGCGTGTTCATTTCCATTCCTCACTTTTTCATGTACGCATCAGCCGAGTTCTTTGAACCACTCGACATATCGGATCGTGTAATAGGCGACTTGTTGACTGAACGTGTCACGCTCATCAGGCATGTAAATCACATTTGTCTCGTAACTCTCAAAAAACGCCATGACGTCGTTGACATACTGTTCGCTTCGATTGTATTCGAAGATGGCGTTTCGGATGGATGTGACCGAATCAGATTTCTTCCCACCATGTTCACTTAAATAATACGCCGCCGTATGCGCAGAATCAACTAGGCTGTGTGGGTCTGCTTTCCCATCCCCGTCCCCATCGCGACCGAGACCGCCGTACTGTTTAATCAAGGCAAGGTCTGTCAAATCTACTTCGTCCTCCGGCACATCGCCTTTTTGGTCATCGGTGTCATACTCCCAGCCGAGCCAAGTGCGAGGCATGAACTGAAAGGGTCCGATGGCACCGACTGAAGAACGCATCGAGGAACTGTGAGAAAAGATGGTCTCCACACGATGAACGGCGGCAAGGAGACGCCAGTCGACATCGTACGTCTCGGCTGCGTCTTCATAGACGGCGATATGCGTGTTCGGGATGCCGTTGTCACCGAAATAGGTGCGATACAAACCATTGTTAACTTTATCATGTTGACCGAGCCAGCCGACTGCCCCGAGCAATAGCACGAGCACAATGATGAAACCGGTCAGTCGCAGCATCATACGTTTCAAGATACCGCCTCCTAGCTTTTAGACAATACCCGAATAGTGTAGCATATAGATATGCGGAAGGACAGGAGTGGATTTATTTGCTTGAACGTTTAATATTTACCGCCATCATCGGATATATGCTGATCGTTCAAATCTTCAACGCCAAACTAGTTCGACCATTGATTGAGACGAAAGGGCGGGCATGGGTTTATGAGCAGACCGTGAAATCGTCGTGGGGACTGACTTTGTTAATCGTCGCTCTTATTTTTTTATTTCAAGTACCGCCACGTGAAGTAGGGTTGAGAATTATACCTGAAACCGGAGACGACGCGGCATGGCAAGTATTTTTACTAGCATGCATTCTCGTTGCGTCAACGCTCATCTTTTATGTGTTGGTCAAAACGTCATCGCGACTTAGAAACGCGTTGCGCCCTTACTATGAACTAGATTTAGAGAAGCTGCTACTCCCACGTACTAAGGCGGAAGAGCAGTCATGGAGCGCCGTCTCGGTCACGGCCGGTGTGACGGAAGAGTTCATCTTTAGAGGAGTCTTACTATATACAGTCACCCTCTATATCGATGGGTCGAACGTCACCCTTGCACTAATCGGTGGTGTCCTTTTCGGGATAGCACATGCGTATCAAGGGATAAAAGGGGTCATCACAACTGGAATCGTCGGTTTTGGTCTTGGCATCCTTTATTTAGGGATGGGCGTACTATGGCCGGTCATGGTGTTACATGTATTGCTCGATTTGATTGCTGGTCCAATCCATGTCGCTGAAAAAAGCGATTGACCGCCTCTTCATACGCAGAGGCATCCTTGACCATGCAATCGGTATGTTCTGCTCCATCAATTAATACCAAGTCGTTCTTCCGGTTCAATGCATTCATTTCGACCGACATCCAAGTCGGGACGAAGTCATCTTTTGAGCCGTGCACGAACAGGATTGGGGTCGTCGTTTCGGTGACGGCCTTTTTAGGTTGAACCTGTTTCATCGTGAAGCCTGCACGTGACCAAAGGAAATAGTTGATCCCGGGTAAAATGAACTCGGCTGGGATGTGATGTAACTCCTTTAATTGATAGAGCATCAGTTGTCTCATGTCATCAAACGGGCATTCTGCGATGACGAAATCGACATCTGTGAGCGGTGTCGTCTGTAAAACCGTCGCCGCTCCCATGGAGACGCCATGAAGCCCGAGCTGATCGACCGTTTCATTCGATTTCAACCAATCTATCCAGTCAATCATATCGATTTTTTCATGATAGCCGTATGAGGCGTAAACTCCTTCAGACTCCCCATGTGAGCGCAAATCGACGGCGAGCAGGTTATAGCCGAGTCGATGGAACATGGCGAGATGAGGGGCCATGAAGCTATGCGACGCGGTATATCCATGGACAAATACAATCCACTTCGTCGATGAACCGTTTCGGTAAATGCGTCCGTACAGACGATAGTCATCTCTTGATTGAATCGAGACGTGCTCAAACGGTACGTCATGATAAAAAGCACGATCCTTTTCCGTGTAAGGTGCGAGTAACATTTCGGGTGTCTTCCGTTTACCTCGCGTCATCCGCTTAAAGGCATAGTAACTGACCGCATAATACCCCGTGACGAAAGATGCCAATCCAATTTGCCATTTTTTTTGCATTCATACCGACTCCTTTCACCGTTATTGTACCCGAAACGAATCGATGTGGTCCTTTTTTATTACATAAGCAGGACATATACGTGTCATAACAGTCTGGATTGAAGAAGTCATGACCAATCGCAGCAGATTGTCTTTCAGGATATGATGGAGTGACAATCAGTAGGGAAGTGGGGAATGTTAATGGAACGAACAGGCATTTACCGAATGATTCAACTCGTGTTGAGCAACCGTCAAGGGACGCTCGAACGTGGAGTGACGTTCTCATGGACGAGTGACGGTGACAAACGGATGGTCGGACTCGTCTTTGACCTGTTGCTTGACCAGTATTTTATGCATAACAAAACGAGTCTTCTCACCGAGGTTCAAGAGATTGCACGTCTGATCGGGTGTCGACCGGAAGAAATCATACGCGCATTCGCTTGTCTGTCGGGGATCCAACTCGAATCGAATCACATATTGGAACGATTGATGACGATTGAAGAAGCAACCATTTCCGAAAGCGGGGACATCGGTGTCACCATCCGCTTCGGAGGTTGGCTGACGCACCAGCTTCATCAGATCTGTCTCCGTGACCCTCTGATCAGTTGTTGACTTCTGTCAACGCCCCATCAAGGATGCGAAGTACACGGTCACATACGTCGAGCATACGCTCGTCATGCGTGATGACAACGACGCTTCGACCTGCTCGGTGGGCCTCGTCGGCCAAGAGTTCCATGACACGTCGTCCGTTCTCATAGTCGAGACTCGCCGTCGGTTCGTCTGCCAAAATGAGTCTCGGGGAATTGATGAGAGCCCGTGCGACGGCGACGCGTTGCTTCTCACCTCCTGACAAGGTCGTCGGGAGGTGGTGCAGACGGTGTCCTAAGCCGAGGTCGGTCAATCGTTGCTTCGCATCGACCTCTTCTGTCTCTTGAATCAGCTCAAGTTGTTCGAGCACGGTCAAATACGGGATCAGGTGGGCCTGCTGAAACACGAACCCGACTTCAAGCAGGCGTAACAGACGGCGCTGTTCCTCGTCTAGTTCGAACACGTCGCGTCCGTCCATCATGAATGCTCCTTGATCCGGTTTTCGCAATAGACCGAGGATGTAAAGCAATGTGCTCTTCCCGCTACCACTCGGACCGACGATGGCGACGCATTCTCCTGGTGATACATGTAACTCGATGTCATTCAATACGAGATGACCGTCAAACTGGTGTGATACATGGCTTAACCTCATGATGCTTTCCCTCCTATAATCTCAATCGCGTCGACTTGACGTAGTTTCCATAATGGTAACAACGCGCCAAGAACAGATAAGAAGATGAACATGGACCCAAACAGCGCGACATGGCCGAAGTCGACTAGAAACGGTAACGATGATGGAATCAACGCATCGACTACGTACGTGACCCCGATTGATGTGACGACTGCGGTCGTGACGATGACGATGACCTGAAACAAGAGGGCCCGTCCGATGATGCGAGGAGCGAGACCGATTGCCTTCAGAATTCCGAGTTCAGGTAATTTTTGAAGCGTGAACAAATAAAAGAATGCGGTCAAAATAAACGTTCCGATCACGAGCAGAAAGGCACGCATCATCGTGAACGTACTTTGTTCCGCGCTATATCCTGGAACCGACTCAATCAAATCTTGTTGGCTCATGACGAGTGAATCGGACATCATGGATTCGGATCCAATCTCGGCAGATACATACGGACGTTGTTCGGAATGATTCAAATAATCGAACCACGTCTCGTTCGTCGTGTACATGACCGGCCCATGACTGTAGCGTCCAGGCGTCTCCCCGGCCATCGTAAAACGGTAGTTAGACGCAAAGTCGATCAAGATGTCACCTGTTTCAAGCTGCTCTGAAAGACTTGGGTCAAACAGGACTTCACCTGTTTCAAGATTAGTACCGGGGTCGATATTACTTGCGCTCGGAAGGGCAAACAGTGTAACTTCTTCCTTTTTTCCATCAATCGTGACCGTGAGCGGTCGAACGCTCATCGTTTCCGTTGATGTATCCGCCGTCACGTCTATAAACGATCGCGTCAATTGACCTTCTGAGTCTGGGTCTAGTCGATATGTTGAAGCATTCAGTTCGTGCAAGGCAGAACCGTTATCATATGCGAGGCCGTCTGCTAGCCCCGTGATGAGTGTCGTCAACATGACGATCAAAAATGTGATCACGAACAACATGGAAAATTTTCTTTTCTGTCTTGACATCTCTTTCCAACCTAACTTCATAAAAAAACCTCCTTCAAGTGCTGATGAAGGAAGTGTACGTAATCAATATGAACAGAATATGAACGACATCAAAAATGTAGATAAATCGTGGTACCGATTCCCATGTGTGATTCGACGGTGATGTTTCCACCATGTAGGTCAATGATATCTGAGGTGATGGCGAGACCGAGACCTGTCCCTTGACTTGTTCGAGCCGTGTCCCCGCGATAGAAGCGGTCGAAGAGGTGCTCTTTTGTCTCGACATTCATCCCGGTTCCTTCGTCCTTAAACGAGATGACGATATTCGGTTCGATGATACATGTGATGTGGATCGTGCCTCCATCTTGTGAAGCATTTATGGCGTTCACGAGTACGTTGTTCCATACTTGAGCTAGCAGAACCGGATCACTCTTTAAGACCACGTCTTGTGGAATGTCGGTAACGACGGCAATTCCTTTTTGATCTAGCAAGAAGGCGTTCATCTGAATGACTTCGGATATCGATTGAAGCACATTCACGTCCGTCTCGAGGGTTGGTGGATTTTCATCCAATCGTGATAAAAGCAGGAGTTGCTTTGTCAATTGGGACAGACGTTTCGTCTCCTGTTCGATGACGCGCGCATATTCTTTTTGTTCTCCGACCGTTCCATCAGCCAATTTCTCGGCATAGCCAACTAAGGAAGTCAACGGAGATTGGAACTCATGGGAGACATTCGAAACGAACCGTCGCTGTCTCGCTTCGGTCCGATCGATCTCGTTTGACATGTTTTGAAATTGTCGTGCCAACGTCCCGATTTCATCTTGACGCTCGACGGGGAGATGTTCCGGAACTTTGCGCATGGCGACGGATGTGGTCGCGTGCGTTAGCGTCTGTAACGGGCGGACGAGGGATCGTGTCGAGATGGCGATCAAGCCAAATGCCAAGAGGGTGACGAGTGCGAAAAATAGACCGACGAACAGATGTAACTCGCGGATTTGGGCACTCAAATCCGGACGGATGAATATTACGTCCCCATTTTCAAGTGTAAATCCATATGTGTTTGTCAATTCGTTATCGAACAATCCGAGCAAGAAGAGGTGAAACGGGAAGTCACGCATTCCCTCGTACGGGTTCCCGTTCCGTACGGATTGGATCACCGTGTCAGAGATAGCCTCATCCCGAAATGCACCGCCAAAGCGTCGACGATCGTCTGTCGCATCTATGACGACCAATTGATATCCGGTCGCAGCTAAGAAAGTATAGAAGGCATCATAGTCTAAATCGGTATGGTTCTCGACATACGACTCCGCCATTTTGGCGACCTGTTCCGTCTTCTCGCTATAGGAAGGTTGCCACCACGTGTAATAAGCCACATTGCTGATCAACAGGGAGATGGCTCCGGATAGAAGTAAAATCAAGAACATCGTGACGATGATTCGCGTGTAAAGTGTCTTCATCCGTTCACCTCGAGCGAGTAACCGACTCCACGCACCGTTCGGATTGAAATGGCGGGATGGTTGAACCGGTGACGAAGACGCTTGATATGCACATCAACGGTCCGTTCATCCCCCTCGAAATCAAACCCCCATACCAAATCGATCAGTTCCTCACGACGATATACCCTGCCCGGAAATGAGGCGAGCTGAAACAGTAGCTCGAACTCTTTTTTAGGGAGATAGAATAGCTGACCATCAAGCGTCACCTCATATTCTCTTAAATCGAGTTGAAGGGGGCCGGCTTGAATGTGTGAAGCGGCCGAACGGCGATAACGTCGTGAGACGGCTTGCAACCGGAATAGTATTTCCTCCGGGATGAACGGCTTTGTCATATAATCATCCGCACCATGTTCGAAGCCTTGACGCTTATCCCCCCATTCATCGAGAGCCGTCAAAAGGATGACCGGAACATCGATTGTCGATTTGATCCGTCGACAAAGTTCACGACCGTCGAGTCCGGGTAACATGATATCAATGATTGCGGCATCAATCGGAACAGTTGTGTATAGTTGCTCTCCAGACTTTCCGTCTGTCGCGGTCAGAACGTCATGTCCTGCATCTTCAAACGTCTCTTTCACGAGACGTGATATGGAAGGGTCGTCTTCCACGATGAGTATACGCATATTCGGTCGGTTCCTTTCCTGAATGGGTTCGACACGAAACGAGGTGACCCTTTTGGAGTCACCTCGAGTCGAATCAACTCGACTGCTTTGTCATTTCTTGATGTAACGAGCGTAATGCCCGAATGAACGCATCCTTAAAGTATTTGTCTTCTTGTGTCTCTAATGTTTGGATGGCCTTTTGGTCACCGTTACTCGCCTTGACGAGAAGATTGACAACAGTTCCCCACCGTTTCACATGTTCTGGACGAGGGTGGTTCAATGCGGTCATCAACGTGAACCAATACGGCTGATCGCGTCGCTGAAGCGTTGCAATCATTCGTTTTGCAAGGAGCGCTTCTTCTTCAGATGGGATGGTCGCCGTGGCGAACCAACCGAGCATCGATGCGCTCATCGATTCGAGTTCCTGCTTCATCGACTGTTCGAGCGGTAAGCGTCCAAAGTCTGTGACGTTGACGAACACTAAACGGTCTTTCGGGTCGATATGTGTGACCCAGCCGGACACTGATTTTTGTTTCTCGCGTACTTTCGACTGGGCCTTACATGTATAGCCTTGAAGCTTCCCGATATAGATTCGGAACTGTCCTCGGTCGACGTGTTTGTCCACCTTGAACTCAATGTCTTGACCGACTTGAAACGGTTGATTCCGCTTGTTCAACGTCTGTCCTTTTTTCAACTCCGGTCGCTT
Source organism: Exiguobacterium qingdaonense (assembly GCF_018617855.1). Classification (GTDB taxonomy): domain Bacteria; phylum Bacillota; class Bacilli; order Exiguobacteriales; family Exiguobacteriaceae; genus Exiguobacterium; species Exiguobacterium qingdaonense. The sequence goes on along the minus strand of NZ_JACSKY010000016.1, from coordinate 9,355 downwards.
TGAAATATGACGAAGTGCCTCCTGTTCCGTCCGGTCATCTAACGTCCACAGGTTATGAGGGGTCACATTTTTGAAACGATGACGCCGGACGTAGATGTATTGGTCGAGGGCGTCGATCGCACCTTTTGAAGTGAGCGTCCCGTTCAAGTACTCATCAGCGATGTCGCGTAATGTGAGGGATTCGAGACGGTCGATATAGCCGGCGTAAGGAATTGTCTCGACCACATACAATGCAGTCGCAATCAACTCGCTTTCGCGAGGGGTCAACGGTCGTTTGGCCATGGTGCACTTCCTCTCTAGATTCATAAGGTTAGTATATCAAAAACAGCATAAACGATGCGAATGCAGCTTGAATTTGGAAAAAATTGAGGAATGGACAGGATTCCCACCGTTCATACCGAATACTAACGTGTAAAGAATCGGATGTAGGAATGAAAAGTGAGGTGAGGCGATGAAGCTCTCCATCGAGCCGGGGGATTATGTAGTATTGATTGAAATCAATAAAGAAGTATTGAAGTGTGCTTCCCTTGATGAAGCCGAGCAAGCAGAGCGCTTAAGATACGAACTTGTCGGTCGGATGAGTGAACGTCTACCAGCCGAGGTGGTCGTCCCGTCCGTCATCGATTACATTCGCTTCGGAAGTGGGTACATCGGAGACCAAATCGTTTGGGATGCCGAAACAGAGTCTTTTTTTTGTCAGCAGTTTGAGACCATTGACGGGTCTCCACTTGGAGAAGATTTAGAAGGGTTCCGTCCCGACCCGAATCGGGTGGAGCTGGCACGTTATTATACGTACTTGACCATCGGAAGGATTATCGAGTTTGAGATGTTGCATCCGGATGAACCGAGCTATTGGTAAATTTATCGTCAGCTTTTTATTTGAAAAAAAGGGGAATCCAATCCAAAGTTTGAGATAATAAGCTTACTTTAATAGTTTGGGATGGAGCGGAAAGAATGAAAAAAATTGCCCTTTTAACAGCGATTGCGCTGCTATTACCTGCGGGAGTGGACGCAGCAAAGCCTGTCGTCCTCGAAAAACACGGTTATGTCGTCTCGGAACCTCGAGTCACGAGTCAATATTACGTGAATCAAATCGGAACAGACTTGGCTTGGAGTAAGACGAGAGGCGCCTCCGATATCGTCGTGGCGCTCATTGATTCATCTGCCGACCGGAACCATACAGATTTAAAGAACGTGCCTCGTGTCGTCAATTCGATGAAGGGGCCGTACAGTGCGGACTTTCATGGTACACACACTGCCGGGATCATGGCCGGGAAACATAACCGATTCGGCATCGCCGGACTCGCGCCGAATGTTCGCTATCATTTTTACAATGTATTTTATGGACAGAATTCAAAGTATACCGACTCATGGACTGTCGCGAAGGCTGTCGATACGGCAGTTGCCAAAGGGGCAAACATTATCAATCTGTCGCTTGGTGGGAAAGATTATGACGATCGGTTGGCCAAGTCGGTCAAAGAGGCAAGAGCGAAAGGGGTCGTCGTTGTCGCATCATCGGGAAATAACGGGAAAAGCACAACATCGTTCCCGGCAAACATGAAAGAAGTGATCGCAGTCGGTGCGATTGACTCCCGGCAACGTGTAGCGAGCTTTAGCAATATGGACGAAAACGTAAAAATCGTTGCGCCCGGAGTGAATATTTTGTCACTAGGTGTGAATAACCGCTTTGTCTATATGGACGGCACATCGATGGCGGCACCGATGGTCACGGCGAGTCTCGCGCTCGTCAAATCGATCAACCCTTACTTGTCACCCCGTGAGATTGATGAATTGATTTCAACGATGCCACGGAAGTCCGGTAAAACGTATACGGAATTGAATGTGATGAGTTTGCTAAATGCGACCGCCCGCCCGATTCACATCTCTTCCCCATCGGTATGGGAAAGTCGATACGTCAAAGATGTGAAGCTGAGTGTCATGAATCATCCGAACCTAAAAGCATCGTTCGCACTCTATCAAGGGAACAAAAAAATCAAGACGCTGTCGCCGAGTCGGCTGTTCACGATGTACTCGAACGGGGACTGGTTGCCGAGCGGACAGTATCGGATTATCGGTCAAGTGACGGACGGGAAACATAAGCGTTATACGAGTCGGACGATTGAATATGTCAATACGTTGAAGACGAGTGTATCCGTCGAGCCGAAAGACGAAGGGACGTTCTCGATTCGTACGACCCGAAAAGGAACCGTCACGGTACTCGATTCGGAAGGGAAAGTCATGTATGAGGCTCTTCACATCGCAGGGACATTCCCGGTAAGAGGGGACACGTCACAAAAGCTGACCGTCATGCTAAAACCGACGGACCTTCATGAAAAAGTGGTGACGACATCGTTTGAACCGCCAGTCGTCGAAGAAGAGCAGCCGGACACTGAAAAATTGTAATCTAAAAGCCGTCTACTCCGGGTGGAGAGACGGCTAGTTTTATTCAATCGATGGTGATGGCTTCACCGCACCAGCGAATACTCGCTTCTAATACGTTGCCTTGATCGTCAATATGCTCAAAACTAAGTTTCCCATCTCGGATGATCTCACACAAACCGACACGTACACGGTCGCTCCATGCGCGACGCGTTTCGACTGTATCGTTAAACGCTGGAATCGCATCCGGGAAGCGCTCTTCGAGATGAGCTAAATTATGATGGTCAAAATGATATGATCGCTTAGAGAGTTCGTTCGGTCCTTTAATATCGAACGGTTCAAACCCACGGACGAGACGATTATTTCGGTAGAAGGCGAACACGCCGTTGTTCGGGTGGAGCACTTTAATGTCATCGATTTCTATTACATAGGTCAGGCGTTGAATCCAACCGTTTTTTGCATCCTGATGCATCAAAATCCCTCCTTATTCATTGAACACGCCTTATTTTAGCGCTGACTGTACATAAAATCAAGTTTCGAAATTCAGTTGTCAACGATTGAAAATTCCGCTACAATAGTTGAAGTGACTATGAGGTCTGGACAATCGCGGGGCGTAAGCTTTGAGGAAAGTCCATGCTCGCACAGCCTGTGATGGCTGTAGTGATCGTGCTACACGAAACGATAAGTGTAGGCAACGCAAGTTGACGGCAGAAGAAACACCTAAGTCCTCGGATATGGTGTACGCTTCTTGAAAGTGCCACAGTGACGGAGTCTGATCGGAAACGTTCAGAGTGGAACGAGGTAAACCCCACGAGCGAGAAACCCAAACTATGGTAGGGGAACTTCCGAACCGGAATCGAACGGGACGGAGGGCGCCGATGTGCGCAGATAGATGATTGTCACTCCATCGTGCCAGGGAGACCGCTATGAGCACCGGAGTACAGAACATGGCTTACAGGACAACATAGTCTCAACTGACAACGACAAGGAGTTCAAGCACATATACTTGAACTCCTTTTTTCATGAACTTTTTAGAACCTACACAAATGAAAGAATACACGTAGAAGGAAGGCGATGATCAAATGGCAAAACGTAAACTGATTGCGACGGCTGCGATGGGAATCGAGGCGCTCGTGGCAAAGGAAGTCAGAGATTTAGGTTACACGTGTGAGGTTGAGAACGGACGGATTTATATCGATGCGGAAATGGAGGACATTCCGCGTCTGAACATGTGGTTACGGACAGCGGATCGGGTGAAGCTTGTCGTTGCCGAGTTCAAGGCGACGACGTTCACAGAACTATTTGACGGTGTGGTCGCGTTGCCATGGACGGAACTCATGCCGTGGGACGCGGCGTTCACAGTCGACGGTCGCTCGGTCAAATCAAAACTGTTCTCGATTCGCGACTGTCAGAAAATCACGGAAAAAGCGATCGTCGAAGCGATGCAACGCGGCTATCATAAAGGAGGGGAATGGTTGCCGAAGTCAGGCGCCAAGTTCCCGATCGAAGTCGCGCTCTTGAAAGATGTGGCGACCATCACCATCGACACGTCAGGACCGCTCCATCGTCGAGGGTACCGTGAACTTCATTCACAGGCACCGCTCAAGGAGACGATGGCAGCAGCGATGATTCAGTTGACGAATTGGCGCCCGGACATGCCGTTTTATGATGTGTTCACGGGTTCTGGGACGCTCGCAATCGAGGCGGCGATGATCGGACGGAATATCGCACCGGGAATAAACCGTGAGTACTTCGCTCAGGAATGGACGTGCATCCCGAAGAAAGCCTGGTATGCGGCAATGAATGAAGCGAACGAGAAGGCGGAGTGGGATAAACCGCTAAAAATATACGGGATCGACCTCGACCCACGTATGGTGAAGCTCGCTAAGGATAATGCGGAGCTCGCCGATGTGCGCGATGCGATCACATTCGTGCATAGTGACGCGGCCGCGTTGAAGCCGAAGGAAGAGTACGGGGTCATCATCGGGAACCCTCCTTACGGGGAACGTCTTCAATCAGAAGAAGAAATCATCGACTTATACGAGCGGATCGGGGCGCAATATGCGAAATATCCAGGATATAGCGTTTACATGCTGACGAGCTATGAAGAGTTTGAGAAGGCATATGGTCGTCCGGCGACGAAACGTCGGAAGCTGTACAATGGAAACATTGAGACACAATATTATCAATACTTCGGTAAACGTCGTCCACGACCAGATCGTGAAGCGACACAAAAACCTGAATAACACACGATGACCGTTCAAGCGAGCGGTCATTTTTTAGCTAGCATATACGTTTGCAATGGTTTCGATCTGGATTGAACAGGTTATACTTAACATATGTAAAAGCAGAGGGGGGACATAGATGGAGAAGTATACCGTCGAATATCAATTACATGCGAAAGAACAGAACACCCGGACGGTCGAGGTGGAGATGGACCGGGTACCGAACCTAGACAATCAAGAAGAGTTGAACGCGGCCTATCAAATTGTATCAGACGCGATCCGTGAGCCGATCACAAGTTTTGAGATTGTATCCATTACGTGAGCCCGAGGCAGTCGCTTCGGGTTTTCTACATATGACTGGAGGAGTGGACAAGTTGAATATTTTAGTAGTAGGCATCGGTGACGTCGCCAAAAAAGCGTATCTCCCGGTTTACTCCGGATTGAAAGACGTGAACGTATACCTCGTCTCGAGCGACGAGCAGAAGTTGGATGATATGGTGACGACATATCGTTTCCATGGAGGTTACAGGAATATTGACGATGTGCCGATGACAGGAATTGATGCCGTCATGATCCATTCGACGACATCAGCTCACTTTGAGCAAGCCGAGTATTGTCTACGGCAAGGCAAACATGTCTTCATCGACAAACCGATCACGTTCACCCTCGATGAGACGGAACGACTCGTTACACTCGCTAAAGAGAAAGGCGTCCATCTCGTCACCGGGTTCAATCGACGATTCGCCACTGCGACACAGGCTCTTAAACAGGTCGAGCAGAAGAATATGGTGTTCATCCAAAAAAACAGAACATATAAACCGGCGACGCTTCGCGAGTTCGTCATCGAAGATTTCGTGCATGTCGTCGATACGCTTCGTTATTTGACCGACCTTCAGCCTGTCGACCGGTTACGCGTTACACCGCGATTTGAGGGGGATGTGCTGAAACAAGTGATGATTCATTTCACTGCAGGTGGAATCGAAGCGGTCGGGTGGATGAACCGTGATAACGGTTGTACCGAAGAGGTGATGGAAGTCATGTCCCCGACCTTGAAACGGGTCACCCGGGACGTCGAACGAATCATTGACTATGGACGAGACGGGATGAAGGAATGGTCGCTTGACCCGTGGGAGTCGAACTTGAAACGGCGAGGATTCATCGATATGGTGGACGAGTTCGTGCGGTTGCTTCGCGGGGAGCGAAGCGATTCGATCACGGCTGAAGACAGTCTCGAGACGCATCGCCTCTGTGAAGAAATTCTGAAGAACGTGTAGGAAAGACGCAGTTTCCGTCAAAATGAGAGTGGGTAAAAACCGTTAAAAGGAGGCGTTTACTATGGATGCGCGTGAATGGATTATGCAAATCAACGACTATTTATGGTCCTATCTTCTCATCTTCGTATTGATCGCAGGAGGACTCTTTTTTACAATCCGAATGGGCTTCGTCCAATTTCGCTTTCTACCTGAAATGTTCAAACTCTTGTTTGTGAAAGGGCTCAAACATGAAAAGGGACAAGTTTCTTCATTTCAGGCATTTGCAATCGGTACGGCGGCTCGGGTCGGTACCGGGAACATCGCCGGCGTATCGACGGCGATCGCATTAGGCGGTCCGGGTGCCGTCTTTTGGATGTGGCTCATCGCATTGATTGGAGCAGCATCGGCATTCGTCGAAAGCACGCTCGCCCAAGTGTATAAAGTACATGACGGCAAAGCGTGGCGGGGAGGGCCGGCTTACTATATTGAACGGGCGCTCGGCGAACGATGGCTTGGGATCGTGTTCGCGATTTTGATCACTTTCGCCTTCGGTTTTGCCTTTAACTCGGTACAGGCGAACACGATTGCGCTGTCTGTCAACAATGTGTTCGAGGTCAACACGGTTTGGGTCGGCTTAATCCTCTCTATCGTAACGGCGATCGTCATCTTTGGAGGGATTCGTTCTATCTCGACTTTGTCAGGAATCATTGTACCGGTCATGGCCGGAGGATATATTTTATTAGCGATCTGGGTCGTCATCACAAATCTCGATGTCGTGCCACAAGTCTTCTCGGCCATTTTTTCAGAGGGAGTCCTTAGTTTCCAGCAATTGTTCGGAGGTGCAGTCGGGGCAGCCGTTCTTCAAGGTATTCGGAGAGGGTTGTTCTCGAACGAAGCGGGGATGGGCTCGGCGCCGAATGCGGCCGCTACGGCTGAAGTGAGCCACCCTGTCAAACAAGGTTTGATTCAATCGCTCAGTGTGTTTGTCGATACGCTGTTCATCTGCACGGCGACGGCGATGATCGTCTTGATTTCAGGCGTGGAGGGCTCTGATTCGTTCCAAGGGATCGAGCTTGCCCAAGAGGCGCTTCTCGTCGGAATCGGTCCGATTGCGACGACACTTATGACCGTTGCGATTCTTCTTTTCGCCTTTAGTTCGATTTTGGCCAATTACTATTATGGAGAGACGAATATCGAGTTCATCTCGGAAAAGAAGAGATATTTAATCATCTATCGAATCGCGGTCGTCGCGATGGTCATGTTCGGTTCAGTGCGCTCGGCAGGACTCGTCTGGTCAATCGCTGATATTTTTATGGGGCTGATGGCACTGGTTAACATGTATGCCATCTTCCGTTTGAGTAAGGTCGCCAAAATACTGCTTGACGATTATGTGTCTCAAAAAAGAGACGGAAAAGATCCGACGTTTTATAAAGAAGGTGTCGACCTCCCTGGGAAAGAACATATCGAAGCGTGGGAGTCTAAGAAAGAAGACATCAGTTGATTTTATAAGAGAGATCCTCGAGATTCGGGGATTTCTTTCTCATTTTCTATAATATATTTCAAATACCGTATTTACTTTATAAAAAGAAGGTAGCGAATAACCATGAAACAAGTTCTTGTTACAACCGTCAAGCGTTTTTTCTCAGAACGTTTTTTTGACCAGGCGGCCATGTTAGCTTATTACTTTATCTTATCGACGTTCCCATTTTTATTATTTGTGTTAGGGATTGTTGGCTTCTTACCGTTTACGAGCGGGGATGTGATTCAGGCGTTGTCACTCATCATGCCCGAGGCGAGTTATCGACTGTTAGAAGGAAACATCGAGGCGATCTTTGACAACTCAACATTGAAATTGGCATCATTCAGTATCATACCGGCACTCTGGATTTCTTCTATTGCTGTACAGTCATTGGTTCGGGCTTTAAACGATGCATACCGAGCTGTCCGAAACAAAGCATTTTGGAGAGGGGTGTTGCAGGATATTGCGATCACGTTGGCGCTTATGTTCGTTCTTCCGTTCTCCTTACTCGTACCTGTGATCGAGACGGCACTTCGCGAAGTGTCTTCGTATATCCTCTTTATCGATGAAATCGTCACAACCTACGCCCAGATTTGGTTTTACTTCAGATGGATTGTAGGGTCGATCATTCTATTCACTGTGTTCGTCTTCGTGTATAAGTGGCTCCCGAGCTCACCCGGCACTTTCAATAATAGTTGGTCTGGTGCGGCATTCGCGACAATCGGTATTTTAGTCGTATCTAATGTATTCAGTTACTACTCCCAGTTTGCAAACTATGAACAGTTTTATGGACAACTCGGTGCATTTATCGTCCTGTTGATCTGGTTTTATTTGGCGGCCTCTGTCATCTTGCTCGGGGGACTCTTAAATGCGACTTTGATTGAGATGAAACAGAAAAATACTCTAGACGTGTAAATGCTCGTTATCATTTATAAGAATAGGGAATGGTAACATAAGGTCACATCATCTTAGCGGAGGTGGGAAACATGGATATGCAACGGCTCGTTCACAATCGTCGTTTCATCGATCAAACATTGTTTTACCTCGCCTTACATTTGTGGAAACTGGTTCTTCTATTACCTTTTTTGTTTTATATGGACGTATCACTTCGACAATCACCGCTCACTGACTATTTAATCTCAAGCGTCATGTTGTATCTCATGTTTCGTGTAATCCAATACGTGATTGCTAGCCGTGCTTCTCTCATGGAATTAGTAGAGTTCGGCTATGCAGTCTTATCACTTGTTCTCGTCTTCTCCTTTTTGATTGAAATCGGGGCACCCCCGGTCGCAATCGCGATTATGAGTGTGGCATACTTGAGTCACCCATTAGTTGCTCTCCATCATTATCAAAACTTCTCAGAACGAAAATGGTTGAACAAGCAGTTTCAACTATTTAGTCCGATGTTACGTCAAGGTGAGGTGCCGGTTCACGTCCTCGTATTGACGGAAGATGAGATTGTGATTACTGTAGAGAGTGGAAAAGAGTTTACGTACCGTCATATTTATTGGGGCGGTTTTTATGTAGAAAATGCTTCTTAAAAGGTGGTTACACAGTTGTTTAGTTTTGATCTGGTGATTGTCATCGTATTTTGGATCGCGACATTTATTGCCTTCTTCAAGGGGGCGTATGACATGTGGCGTGAATATCGGACGTCAAAAGAAAGGTCTGTGCTTTACTTTTTGATCGTGCTCGTCATTACTTGGTTTTGGTTCAATCCGTACGAGCTGGTCGCACTCCATCCATTCGTATTGATGGCGTATTATTGGAATCGAAACAGGTGGATGCGAAATGCGATGTTTGTCCTGGTTCTAGTCCCATTCATCGTACGTGTATGGTTAATCGCAGCATCGATGTAAAAAAAACTCGGTCCCCTCAAAGGGACCGAGTTTTCAGGCTGTTGACTAACATGAATCATATCGCTCGCCTTTCCGGCGCCCACGCTTTCCGCAGGCAATCCCGGAGCCGCATCGCGACCT
>NZ_JACSKY010000015.1 GCF_018617855.1 Exiguobacterium qingdaonense | reverse complement strand
TTTCCCTTTTTCCTGAAGAACTTCTTGTACGCGTCGGCCAGGTGTTTGACACTGTTCTGGACGGCCGTGCTGTCCACTTCCGTCAACCAACCGAACTCCTGCTTGAGCATGGGAAGTGCTTTCGAGCATGCATCATACGACAGTCCCTTGCCGGTCGCTTCATGGGCCGCGTCCCATTTCGCCAGGAAGTGGTTGAACACGAAACGCGAACAGCCGATCGTCTTGGCGATCAGGATTTCCTGTTCCTTCGTCGGGTAGATCCGGAATTTATAGCCCTTGTGCTTCACCATATGACGGTCACCCCCTTTGAAGACATTTTACCCGAAAGAGCGGCTCGCGATTCATCGCCCACTTTCACGTAAGCTCTGTCCTTAACGTTTAGAAGTGGGCGTATTCTCGCTTAATTTTGATAAACGAGATAAAGGTCATAGAGTTCATCCGTCGCAATCGATGTTTCCGATTCAGGGTCGAACAACATCCACTCACCGTCATGTATAAACGCATCGACCCTTTGTCTGACAGAAGATATTTTCAGTTCATTCAATACCTCTACATGAATCAGAACTTGTCCATACAAACTGTTGATCCAATCAAAGACGTCGGCTTGTCGAAAGCTCGCCGCGTGAATGATGACGTTCGCATCGATGAACACCGGCTCCTTAATCATCGGTAGCATCCTCTTGGAGACGACTAATTTCATCTTCCTGTAACGCCCGAGCCAAATCAGGACGATAAACAGAGAGTTTATTGGCAGCACTCAAACGTGTCAACCGTTCTTCTTCTACCGCTTTGACGACCACTTGTTCATAGGCTGAAAATGATTCGAAACGTTGGGCTTGATCCAATGGACTCGGTGCAATCCCAAGATGCTTCCGTTCTTCACGCCAGTCGGATTCCAGTTCACTCAGATCAGAGAATCGGTAATGAAGTTCCCGGAGTCGCCTTACGACTGCGACGTAAGGGACTTGAGCCATATCGGCCAAATAGATGATAGCGGTCTTCGTATCATGATTGTCTTTCAGCTTCTCCCAAATCTCTTTTGTCATACTTTTTGGTAGCATGATCGCAGCAGCAAAACGGTCGGCCGCTCGTTCGTGATCGAATCCATCGATTTGCCACTTGCTCGCTTCAGACAAATGCCATAACTCGTGGGCTGCGGTAAAGTAACGCATACGTAATGGTTGGTAAGAATTCAATGCGATGAACGCTTCTCCAGACATGTGCTTGATGGCGACACCATAATAAGTATCGTCCTCGACGTATTGAAAAATGAGGTTCGCGCGTTTGGCTAACACCTGCTCGATGTAAGCGCCAATGAAAACGTGACTGTCGATGACTCGCTCTAAAAAATCTGCCGCGAATGCTTCTGCCGTGTCTTCCGCAATCCGTGCCGATGGCTTCATGGTCGTTCACTCTTGAGACCAACATAATCTTCTATCGCAAATTTCAAACGCTCGAGTTCCATTTTCGACCGTTGATTTGACAGTGTGCCTCGCAATTCGACCGTCATGCGTTCTTCCTTCATCGAAGCATCTGATGTCAATTCATTGACCGTCAAACCCAGTGCATTCGCAAGATCAACGATTCGTTTTGGTTGAATGACGCGACTCTCATTCAACATATGACCAATCAACGCCTTGCTGACCCCGATTTCTTGAGCTAACCATTGTTGCGATTTTCCGTTATCCCTTAGCCATGATTGTATGTTGTTCACAATGATTTTGTTTGCGTTCACGATGACACCCTCCTTTGATTTTATGGTAACCCATTTCAATCATGACTACAAATTTGAAAATTAATTTTGTAGCCTTATTTACTATTGATTTCCCCTTTCTTTATTTTGTTGTATAGGAATGCATCTTTCAAACAACGAGGGACATCCTCCTATAATGGTTGTTATGCGGTTTTCGCACCTCGCCAACCGTGTCGTTTCGTCAAATCAAATCGGATGTAGCCTCGAAATGCTGTATCCCATTTGCGCCAAGCCTTATGGATTAAAAGCACGGATTCTCTATAACAACCATTATGCTGTAACCACCTAGGAAACTTGAGACGCGCGCGGGAAAGCAGCCCATCATGCCAGACGTAAACGAACAAATCAAAGAATGGGAACCGATGATCTATTACGTCATCCGCCAACTCCATCTTCATCCGAACGAAGTCGACGATGCCGCCCAGACGGCACGTATCGCCCTATGGCGGGCCATCCAGGACGGCAAGACGCTAGGAAAGACGTACTGTTTCATCCGTATCCGTGGAGCGATTTTAAACGAGCGCGCCAAGCAGGCGAAGACGCTCCAGCACGAGGTGACGAGTGAGCGACTCCCCGAACAAATCGACAAGAGTGAGGTGCCGCTGTCCCTTTGGCTAGACGACAAGCGTTCCACTTTACCAAATCGTCATTTCACCTTACTGTGCCATATGCTTCACGGAACCGAAGCATCGCTCGGGTACTCCCCGAGCCGCCTCCGCGCCTACAAGGCCGAACTACAGCGGATGCTCCGTGAGGACGACAAGTAAGAGGAGAATGAAGATGACCTTACACATGAAAGACGCTGTCGACCAGCACGTTCACTACTTACGCATGACCGGAAAATCGGACAATACGGTCTATCAGGCCATGTATAAGTTCGCCCGGTTCGAGAGAATCATGGGGCAGAGCCGAACTCTCGGTGACTTCAAGACGAGACAGGACGTCATGCCGTATATCGACGCCCTCCGCTCCGAGGGATGTCAACCGGTGACGATCAACAATTACTTGAGCGCGCTCCGCGGTTTATATGACTGGGCGATCACCGAGCAGCTCGTCACGCACAATCCGTTTCATCACCTTCGCGTGAAAGTGACCGAACGTCCACCTTCGGACGTCCCCACACCAAGCGACTTGCACCGCGTCATCGCTGCAATCGACGTCCCGTTGTATCGAACTTTCTTGACGCTCCAGTTGCATACGGGGATGCGCATCAATGAAGTGAGACAGTTGACACTCGACGCCATCGATTTGAACGCACGTCTCCTGTATATCCATGAATCGAAGACGGGGAAACCGCGCAAGGTCCCATTGAATGATGCGGCTCACGCAATGATGACGACGTACCTCGAGGAAGAGCGACGTTGTATCGATTCGCCATACGTCTTCCCGAGTGCCCGCGGCGAGCTCATCTGCAAGACGACAATCAACCGCCATTTGAAACGCGCCGCCGAGGAGGTGCTCGGCACATCCGTCACGTCGCACACGCTCCGACACGCCTTCACGTCGCATCTCTATGACAAGGGTGTCAAGGAGACGACGTTGTCCGAACTGCTCGGTCATAGCGAACCGAAGACGACCCGGCGATACATCCGCGTGCGCGAGGACCATCTGCGTGATGCGGTGGAGCGGTTGACGTTGGAGTGAATACAGAAACATAAAAAATCCGGTCCACGAGCGACCGGATTTTTGATCATCTTTTCATCACATATACCTTCAATAGATATCCGATGATTCCAATCAATGCAGCAATTGCAAGATACACAATTGGCACGAGAAGTTGCGGGGCTGTCAAAGATACAACGTAAATAAACATCGCAGTAATAAAGAAAAGTAGTAGGAACAAGCTGACATGTTTCAATGTATTTCCCCCTTCACAATCTGTACGCTTTAGACTGTCCTCACCGAGTCACTTTATCACTTCAATCTAATCGTCGTCTCGGTAGTCTTTTATTTTGACAGGTCAAATACATTCCCTATTTGAAATTAAAATATAGAAAATTAAGGAAATAACCTCACCTCATGGTATACTTTGAAAAAGAAGTAAATCCAATTTTTGAGGTGTATCTATGAAACGAATCTTACTCGTCCTCGTCTTGATTGGCGCGTGGGGGTCTGTCACCCCGACCGACTCCGTTCAGGCTGCGACGAACCCGTTCCACATCCGCTCCGTCCCGAACGCCATCGTCTACGAGATGAAGAACGGGAATCTGACGAAAGTGGCGACCTACTCGACGACGAAGCGCTATGCGGCGATCAGTACGTCCGGCTGGTACTATGTCGCCCTGAGCGGTGGGAAGAAGGTGTACATAAAGAAGAGTCAGGCGAAGCTCTTACTCGCTGACGCCATCACCCGTTCAAACTTAACGTCGAGCGGGACAGCACGACTGGCGCATGAATACATGCGACAGATGGCACCGCACGCCCCGTATGAATACGAACGTCTCACCGAAGCGAGGGCGATTGATTACGCGAACCGGGCCCTTCGCGGGGATTGGTACGTCCCGTCCACGCCGCATCGTCTGTCGGTCAAAAACATCGATACGTTCGATTGGCACCGGAGTATCCCGAGCTCTTCAAGCAACTCGTACCCGTTCCAGATCCACTATTTGACGGTATTGAACCAATTGACACAAGCCTACAATGCGACAGGCGACACCGCGTATCTGAAATACGGGATGCGCGTCGTGAAAAGTTGGACGAAAGCCCACCCCGTCGCCAACTACAAACAGTATCGCTGGCCGTATAACGACCACGGCACATCAATCCGCACGTTCCATTTGTTGAACTTCTGGGACGTGTATAAGTCGTCGTCCCTCTACAAAGACACGGCATTCACGGGTCTCATGTTGCGGACGCTCCATGAGCACGGCACGTTGCTCGCGACATCGAGTTTTTATAAGTATGAACACAACCACGGTGTGTTCCAGGACATGGCGCTCACGGCGATCGCGCAGACGTTCCCACAGTTCGACCAAAGCGCGAGATGGAAAACGATCGCTGATAGCCGGCTCGACAAACAGATCCGCCACAGCATCACGTCGGACGCCGTCCATCTCGAGCATTCACCGGGCTACCAGGCGTACATGTACCACGTGCTCGACCGCTTCGTCATCTGGGCGGACGACAACCGCTTCACGCTCCCGTCGAGCATGAAACGCGTCGAGTACATGCCGAAACAGCTGACGTATATGGTGAAACCGAACGGAACGCTCCCGATCTTCGGGGACACGTCCGGGGCTCGGCGCACGACGTCGATCATCCCGCATATCGAGGACTTCCCACAGCTCGCCTACGCGGTCTCCGGAGGGAAGAAAGGGTCACGCCCACCGCTCAAAGCGAAGAAGATCAGCACGCAATATAGCTTCATGCGTGAATATTGGTCCGCCCCACCGCGCGCCTTCGACCAGGCGACGCAAGTGATGATGACGGCGGGCTACCATAGTAACGCCCATAAGCACGCCGACGATTTGAGCATCGACTTGTACGGACTCGGCCGTGACTTCATCATCGAGACGGGGCGTTACGGCTACACGAACCGCCCGGAGCGTCAGCGCGTCTTCGGGGTCGATGCCCACAATACGGTCCATCGGGACGGGGCGAATCTCGACTTGAGCACGTGGATGCGCGAGAAGAGCAAGATCGTCACCGTCAAAAACCTCGGCCCGTCCCTCCTCGCGATGGGCGAAAGTAAGCTCATCGGCAAAGGGGCGACGCATCGCCGGACGCTCGTCTATGACAAGGCACAGACGCTCGTCGTCTACGACCGGATCAGTTCTCCGACACAGGAGAAGTTCGTGCAGCGATTCCACCTTGCGGAAGGTCTGAAACTGCTACAGAGTTCGATGGCGACCCAAAACGTCGTCTATGGTGACTCGAACGGTCGGACGATCCAGCTCATGCAGCTGAACCTTAAAAATTCGTCGATGCGCAACAGCACGAGCTTCGTCGCCGTCGAGGATTACGAGTGGAAGCCGCGTCCGCAAGTCATCTCGTATAACACCGGGAAGGACGTACGTTATCTCACGCTCATCCGACTCGACCAGTCGAAGACGACGATACGGTCGGCGAGTGTGAACGCATCCGGCTCAAACTATATCGTGACGTACACGCTCTCGAACAACGAGACGAGACAGATCCGTGTGCCGATGTAAACAAACAGGTCCTTTACGCCATGTTCGCGTAAAGGACCTGTTTTCATGTTTATGCCGTCTTCCGTCTTGTCGTCCACAGGAATCCGATCCCGATGGCGAGAAGCACCAAGCCGATCAACCAACCGTTCGACGATGCGCCACCCAAGAATGGGAGTCGTTCCGTCAAGGTCGGCTTCTTGCTGCCGCCTACACCGAGTGTCGATTCAGAGTCGGCGTCATCGTAACCGCCTCCTCCGGCACCGCCAGGGATTTCTGTCTCTTCAAATTCGAAATATTCTGCTGTGTTTTCCACGGTGATCTGTTGTTCGTCCGCTCCGCCGCGTTCGAATCGAATCGTACGTGGCGTCTCGTCCAGCTCATAGCCGAACGGCGCCCCGGTTTCCGTGAGCGTATACGTGCCGAGCATCAAGTCGGTCACGCGCACCTCTCCCGACGCATCCGTCATGAAAGTGATCACCTTACCGGTTGCATCGGTCAACGTGAACGTGGCGCCTTCGAGCGGTTCACCCGTCTCACTGTCGACTTTCTGGATGAGGAGCGTCTTGACCCGGTCGTTCTTTACCGTGACCGTCTTCTCGACATCGCCCTGCTCGAACGTGAACGGATACGGTGACTCATCTAAGAAGTACCCCTTCGGCGCCTTCGTCTCGACGAACTGATAGTCATCCGGGACGAGCCCTTCGACGACAATCTCTCCGTCTTCGTTCGTGACGAGGTCCTCTTTCACGACTTTCCCTTCACCGTTTAACAGACTGAACGTCGCACCGGCCAACACATCACCGGTCTCACCGTCCGTCTTGACGAGCCGGACCGATTTGTACGGGTCGTTCGTCACGTCGACTTCGAGAACTTCATTCGTCCCGCGCGTGAGCGTGAACTCGTGTTTTGTCGTGTCTAAGATGTAGCCTTCCGGAGCCTCCGTCTCGACGAAGGCGTAGTCGCCCGGTTCGAGGTCACGGACGAAGATCTCTCCAGACGCATCTGTGACGAGCCCGGCGCGGACGATGTTGTCCGAGGCGTCGATCAAGTCAAACGTCGCACCCGGAAGCACATCGTCCGTCGTGACGTCCGTCTTCGTGAGACGGACCGACTTTTTCTGTTCGTTCGTGACAGTGAGTGTCGTCGGTGCCGCTTGACGAGATGCCACGCTGAACGTGTGTTCTTTTGAATCGAGCAAGTACCCGTCCGGCGCTTTCGTCTCGATGAACGCATAGCTGCCCGGTGTGAGCCCGCCGACAAAGATCTCACCCGTCGCATCCGTCACGAGTCCGTCGCGGATCGTCGTCCCGAACGAATTGACGAGCTTGAACGTCGCGCCCGCCAGACGGTCACCCGTCTCCGAGTCGACTTTCGTCATTCGGACCGATTTGTATGAGTCGTTCGTCGCACTCACTTCCGTGACGTCGTTCGTTCCGCGTACGAGCGTGAACGGACGGGCCGTCATGTCGAGCATGTACCCAGGCGGTGCGACCGTCTCTTGGAAGTAGTACTCGCCCGGGTTCAACCGGTCGACCAAAATCTCCCCGTTCGCATCCGTCTTCAAGCCCGCCTCGACGAGGACACCGTCCTGTCGATAGAGCGAGAACGTCGCATTGGCGAGGCGTGACCCGTTGATCACGTCCGTCTTGATGAGACGGACCGATTTTTGCTGTTCGTTCGTGATCGTGATCTGTTCATCGACGTCTTGCCCGTACTCGACCGTGAACGCATGAGGCGTCTTGTCTAAGATATAGCCGGTCGGTGCGGTCTTCTCGACGAACGTGTACGTGCCGATGTCTAGGCGGTCGACGAGGACCGTCCCGTCCGCTCCCGTCGTCACGTCGTCACGGACGATTTCGTTCTTGTCGTTATATAACGTGAAGACGGCGCCTTGAAGCGTGGCGTTCGTGTCTTGATCGACTTTCGTCAACTTCACGCGTTTCATCGTCTCGTTTTCGATGTCGTCCTTCTGAACGGCATCACTCTCGAGCGTCACCGTGAACGTATACGCCTTCTCTGGTAACACGTATCCGTCCGGCGCCTTCGTCTCGACGAGCTGGTATGTGCCGAGGTCGAGGTCCTCGATCAAAAGCACACCGAACGCATCCGCCGCGAGGTCGTTACGGAGCGTGTTCCCGTCCATGTCCTTCAGGTCAAAGACGGCACCTGGGAGCGCCAAGCCCGTCTTCCAGTCGACTTTCGTCACTTCGATCGACTTGAACGGTTGGTTCTTCACACTGACCGGTGTCGCCGTCAGCTGATCCTTCTTGATCGAGAAGTCATGTTTCGTCGCATCGAACAAGTGACCCGTCGGTGCCTTCGTCTCGATGAAGTAATACATACCCGGCTCGAGGCCCGTCACGGTGATCTTGCCGTCCTTGTCCGTCACGAGCCCTTTACTGATGAGCGTATCGGCGGCATCATATAAGCTGAATTCCGCTCCTTCGAGTACCTTGCCCGAAGTCGACGTCTTCGTCAGTTCGACGTCTTGACGGATCGTGTCGTTTTTGACGGTCGTCGTCTCGCTCACGTCGTCGATCGTGATGTTGCGGGATGCCGTCGCGATCAAATAGCCGTCCGGCGCCTTCGTCTCGACTAGACGGTAGTCCCCGTACAGGAGACGACCGAACGTGAGCGTGCCGTCCGCACCTGTCGTGCCGCGACGGACGGTACGTCCGCTACCGGTGTCGATCAAGTCGAACGAGGCCCCGCTCAATGTCTTCTCACTCAACTCGTCCGTCTTCGTGATCGTCAGTTCACCGAGCTCCCCGCTCGCCGTCCCCATTCCGGACGTACGCGCGACACGGACTTTCGACTGTTTCGTCGTCGTGTTCTCGGAGACCTCGTCCGCCGTCACATACACCTCGTTCGTGATGTCTGTGCCGACCGCGGCCAAGATGTACGAGTCATATTCTAAAATATACGGGCGGTCGATCGGGTAGTTGAACGATAGTTCGAACTCGCCCATCTCCTCAATCGCTCTGACCGTATAGTCCGTCCCTTTCGTCAGTTCCCCTGCCTTCGTCACCTTGCCGTTCGGGGCGACCGTCGTCTCATAGACGCTTAGCGAATCGAGCAGGACGTCCTGGTTGTTCGATGGGACGTCACGAATGACGACATTTTGTAACGATGATTGTCCGAAGTTGATATCGATCGTCCAGGCGATGAGCTTTCCTTGCTGGACGCCTCGCTTCTCGTTATATTCGCCACCGTGGCGGACCGTCACCGTCGCCGGCAAGTTGCCGAGCTCGGTCGCTCCGTCTGTGACGACGGCCGTGTTTTTATAGGACGGCGCGATTTTCGTGTCGTCGATGTTCGTGTCATACGTGATGACGTACGCGTCGCTCGTCGGGTCGTTGAACGTCAACACGAAGCCCGTGTCACTCCACACGACGTTATATGCGGACGCCGGGATTGGGGTCGCATCGACCGAGTAGGCGTTCGCCCCACTTTCGCGCGTCATCTTGGCGACGGTGAGGGAATCCTTGTCCGGTACTTGCGTCCCTTCCCACGTGTCGGTGACCGTCAAGTTCGTCGTCGCATACTCGTGGTAGTTGATTCCGACTTTCCAAGTGATATCTTTCGTGACGGCGTTATACGTGCCGCCTTTGAATCCATTGTTGCGCGTGTGCGACGCCGGCTCGACAGAGTCTGTCGTCGTCACCGTGCGCGCTTCCGCTGACTCGTTATCCCAATTGACGGTCGCCTCATTGACGAAGCTCGTATTGTTCGCGTCTAGACGCTCGCGGTAATCGAACGACGTCTCATACGTGATGAGGTGTCGTTCCGTCAATTGCGTGTTGAAGTTTATCGTGAAGCCGTTCGCGTCAGGGGTGACCGTATAGTCCGTCCCTTTCGTCAATCCGCTGATTGACAGCGAGTCCTCGATGAACGTCAAGCCCTCGTTCGGGAACGTGTCGGTGATGACGGCGTTGTTCATCTCCCGCTTGTCCCGGTTCAACTCGAGCGTCCACTCGATCGTTTCTGCCGCATAGTTTGGTGCCTTGTGCGTCTTTCGTAAGACGGCTTGCCCGATCGACTGGGTCGCCGACTTCTTCCAGCCGTTCACTTCGATCGTGTTCGTCACACTGCCCGAGGAGACGATACGGTTTTTCGCTTGTGTTTCATACACGAGCTGATACGCCGTCCCGTTCTTCGGCAGGTCGAACGTGAACCCTTCAAGTCCCGTATCCGTGATTTTGCTTGTCGTCACGGGAACGGCTACCTGATTCGCGATCTTCCCGTCCCCATCGAGCGTCACCTCATATAACGTGAGATTGATCAATTGATGGGTGTCAGTGAATAAGTCCTTCACCGTGAGCGAGCCCATATTCCGTTGACGGAAGTTGATGTCTGACTCCCAAGTGATCGTCTGGGTGACATCGTCATAGCCATTCGGCTGCTTCGTCCGCTTCTCGAGCTCCGTGCCTCGTCCGACAGCGACCGTCGCCGAGGCCGTCGCCGTCTTGAACGACGTCCCTTCGAGATTCGTGACGTTGTTGAACGAAGCCACCTCTTCATCAAGGATATCCGTGATGAACGTGAGGCGATAGGCGTTTTGAATCGTCCCGAAGTCGATGGCGAGACCACTCGTCGTATCGACGGTGAGACCCGTCACCGCCTCTTCGCGGAGGACGCTCCCGTCCATCGCCATGACGAGTCGCGTCACTTCCATGCTGTCGGCGCGATACGCCAGACCTGCAGGGACCACGTCCGTCCAGCGGGCATCCTCGATCTGTTTCAGCCCTTTGTTCAGCTCGACCGTCCATTCAATCGAGCTCGGGTTGTACGGCCGGTCGGCGACACCCGATTTGGCGATGTCTTTCCCTGGATTCTTCAATCCGACCTGTAACTTGTGCGAGAGTTTGTTCTCGATCGGGGTGATTGTGACCGTCCGCTCTTCGGAGATCTCGGTCGTCTCTTTCACTTGCGTCAGGGCTTGGATCGTCCCTTGGATGTTTGAATATTTGTAGACGTTGTCGTTGAATGTCATCGTCGCCGTCCCGTCGAGGGCGAGCGAGTACGTCCCCATCGACTTGCCGTTGAAGTTCAGCGGTGCGTTCGTGACCGCGTCATACACCTTCAACTCACTCGGCATTTGGAACGTGAACGTCGACCCGTCCGTGTAACTGTGCCCGTTCGGGATCGACCAGTCATAGTTGATCTCGACGATCGAATCGGTCGTGACCGTACTCACCTCGACGTCTTCAACCGTCGTCGTCCGAATTTTGTAATTGTCCAATATATTGTCGGTGATCGTCATGACCGGGTCGGCCGGTGGCTGTGGGTCCGTGATGACCGGGTCCCCTGCCGCCTGTGCCGTTCTTGAGGTGGCGAACGGCTGCATGATGAGCAATATGGTCAAGAGTATGGATAACCATCGTTTCATGTACGTTTCCTCCTATGTCTTTGTTTGCAGACATCACAAACGTGGAACGAGGAGGTTCGCCTCAAAGAGAACACCAAAAAAAGGTCGCCTTCTCGAGAAGGGACCTTGGTCGTCGTTCAGTCATAGAGTGTGACACGATAGTCTGAGGCGCTACGGTACGTCGTCGTCCGTCGCTCGGTCACGTCACGCGTCACATCGATGACGCGCCACTTACCGTTCACGAACACCTCATTCCACGCATGATAGCCGGTAACACCTTTCGCCGTCCCCATGACGAGACGGGTCGGGATGCCTTGCGCACGAAGGAGCGCGGCGTTCAACGAAGCGAAGTCATAACAGATCCCCCGCTTCGTCCGAATCGTGTCGGCGTTGTTCGGCAGATAAGTAGATGAGAGCTTCATGAGCTTGTTGTCGTCATAGTCAACGAGTCGGTTGACGTGACGGCTCGTCACGAGCGTTTGCGTCGAAGTGGAATAAGATGAACGTGACAACGACGAGGCGAGACGCGACGTCGCAGAATCGATGGAGACATTTTGGGTGGAATGGAGGTACGGCGCAGTCGAATGGACGAGGCGGACCGTCTTTTGGAGCCCATAGACGCGTTTATAGCGTTTGCCGTCCGATGACTGGTAGAGCGTGAATGTATAATCCCCATTCCCAAAGTTGACGTTGAAATGATTCTTCCCTTTATAGACATCGTAAGTACGGACCTGCTTGCCTTGTCGCACCTCGAACTTGAACGATCCTCTGTCCTTGTTTGAGATGTACACGTCAACTTTCCCCGTTCGTGTGTCGACACGCGCGCTCGCCGCATCCGCGACGGCAGGCCGCACCACAATCAGTGCGAACAACAATACCAAAACCCCTGCGAAGAATTTCTTCACGAGACGAACCTCCTTTGGAAACTGGCTGCCATTTTACAGGCCCTATAGCTTTGCGTCACTCGCTTTCGCGTAGTTTTGCCATTATCAGTGAAGTCTTACCCTTTCACCTTAGCATAAGGGGCATCATGACGATGTCCGACTTTTAAATATTATGGGAATGAATGTGCTCGAGGGCATGCGAAAAAAACCTCTGCGCCTCGCAAAATGTAACTGATAGAGAGGATCGTGGCAATTTTTTTCGAGACGACATCACTTCGAGCGAAGCGACAAGTGCTCCATGAATGGAAAACGACGATGGAGTCGTTGTTTCACGAACCGAGACAAGACGACGGACGAATGTAAGACAAAACCGAGGGTCGGAAGCGCCAGCAACAATAAAATATAGAAGAGAACATCGTTCAATGGACACAGCTCCTAACGAATATGGTAGGTTACAGGATGCCACGTTCGCTTCACTATATGTGGAAGCAGGACGTGTGAGGATGGGGTATATGTGAAGGAATACCTAATATCTAACAACCATGTAATGATATTGTAACAAACTTCTCGTTTGCATTTAAGGGAAAATGGGAATAATTGTGTCCGAATAGTAGATTTCGTTCGACAGAAAATGACAATTTACTACATAATTAAAGACGAACCCTCTCGAGTTCGTCTGATGACCAAGCATATAATGGATTGCTTGCCGTTTAGACCATGAACCTTAAATCGTTCAAACCCCGTCTTTGGAGCGAGTCTGCCGTGTCTTCAGTCGCTCCGACCATTTTTCATGACCTGTTTGTTCCGCATGTAACGAACGATCAGCCAAATCAGCAAAATCGGAATGACTAGACTCGTGACGGCACCGATGACGATCGACCCGATAGCAAGGAGCACCACGAGGACATCCATTGACATGAACCATTCCATTATTCCCGCTCCTCTTGCGTGTTATTTTGAACCTTTCATCCCTTCCTGAAATATCACAGGCACTAAATCCTCTCTTAAAAAAAGCGGATGTTTCGGATACTTTCCATCAATTATTTGTTCTAATACGATGCTACCTATCCTGCGCGCCCCATCGAATTGAGTTTATCTACGTTATTTCAATTCATAACTCATTCGATACGGTTGATTCCGATATTCCGATTCAGCTAAACCCGATAATGGGAACGAGGCCAAGTAATACTCGCCGGCAGGAATAACGAGGTCTAACGTCCCATAATAACGCCCTTCATTCGAGTACTCTTCACTGTAACGAATCGCCTCACCGTTCGCGTCAAATAGACCGAACGCCCAGTATTCACCTTGCTGATTGTTCATCCATCCCCCGAACACAGATAACGTCATTCGCTTATCAGTCCGGAAGACGAACGTATCGACATCTTCTAAATCATAAACAGAACCAATTAAATCACCAGAGGCATACGAAATCACATCCGCATCCGCAAACGCATCATTCAATTCCTGTTCTCGTGTAACCCCTTTGCCGGATACGACAGGTAATTCATATTCTGGCTCAGTCGGCATTTGCACATTCGCAATCGTTTCACGTCCGTACTTCAATATATCCAGTTCTTGAATCGGAACCGCATAGTTCATATTTTGTGAATCCGGGAGTCCCCATGTGACGACACCGATGACCTGTCCGTAATCATTAATGAGAGGACCACCTGAATTGCCATGAGTCACACTGGCGTTAAATTGAAGATAAGGTTGGCCACTGAAGAAAACTTCACGATTACTAAGAATCCCTTGTGTGATTGTATTATCCACACCTTTCGGGCTCCCGAGGGCATAAACGGTTGATCCTGTACTTCCCGCCTTCGCTGTCGCCAATGTTGGAATGGACTGAAGGGACGGGACATCTAAAATCGCCAAATCCAATGCATCATCGAAGCGCTTCAATTTGAGTGTTTCGACTTCAGTCCCGTTTGCGAACCGAATGCGCGCGTATCGGTTCGATTCACCCGAAACAACGTGGAAATTGGTGATGACTTCCCCTTTCTTCGTCACGAATCCACTCCCAGTTGAAGTGAGTCGATCGGAAGCATCGTACATCTCAATCGTCGCGACCGATGGATTGACTGCCTTGAACGCTGCTTGTGCGTTCAGCTTTTTCGGTTTGACCGTCACACTGATGGTCGATTTCAATTTTGTCTTTTGGACGGTGACTGTGATTGTCGCTTTTCCGACCGCTTTCGCTGTAATCTTCCCATTCTTCACGGTCGCCACTTTCGTGTTCGAAGATTTCCATACGTATACCGGTTTTTTCACACCACTCGTTTTCACCTGTACCGTTTTGGATTGGCCAACTTGTAACGTCACGCTTTTTGGAGAAACCGTCAAACTTGCCGCGGCTGCCGTTGTGGGTAAGCATGTACTGAGTAACAGGAATAGGATGGCAAGAAGAGAAAACTGCGTCACGAACCGTTTCAAATCTTTCGACCTCGCTTTCGTATTTAGTCAATTTGTATAAATCATGTCCATCATTTTCATAGTACCAACCTAGGTCTTTCGTCGGATGACACTTATCATTTTTAAGTCAATCAGTAATTTAAAATCAAAAAGCAATCGTTCGACAAGATTCGTCACGTCCTCATCCTCATTTTCTCCAAAAGAAAAGAACCGCCATCGGCGATCCCATTCCTTCATTTCATTCTCTTCCCGACCCGCTTCATCTGCTCCACATCTTCTCGTTCCATCGTATGTTTACAGAGTGGGAAGTTCAAACATCCATAAAACTTGCCGTTCTTCCCGTTCCGTAGCACAAGATATCCTCTGCATGATGGACAGACAATCGGATCATGAATGATGCTCGGATGATTAGCGGTATAGTCGCAGCCCGGGAAGTGACTGCAACCGACAAACGTTGACTTTCGGTTTGTCTGTTCACGAATGACCAAGTGACCATCTAAACAACGAGGGCATTTTGGATTATTCCGTATGCTCTTGCCCTCCGCGATCCCCATTTCATACGGGACTTGTTGCTCCTTGATCAACTCTTGGACAAACGTCGACATGCGGTCATCCGGCGTCAGCACATACGTCGTGTGTTTCGTGCGCGTCAATGCCACATAGAACAGACGACGTTCTTCCCCAAACTCCAACTCTTCTTGTTTTTGAAGGACGAATGACAATAATGGGTCATCCATGATTTTATTTGGGAAACCATTCTTACTGTTTGCCGTATTGATCAAGATGACGTTCTCTGCTTCGAGTCCCTTTGAACGGTGAGCCGTCAAAAAGGAGATTCGAAGATTCGGATGCGTCCGGTCTATCACCTGCACTTCATCTTTCATGTGCTTCACTCGAAACGAAGCGCTCCCCTCAATTGACTTGATGTCAAAGTTGTTCCGTCCGACGAGTAGTACGTCCGACTCCGGACCATGCGATTGAACGATTTGATCAAGCGCTCTACGTAAGGCGACTTCAAAGTCGTTCTTCCCCTTGATCCCCATCACGCGAACAGGTGTGGTCAGTCGTTTTCCCGAAGAGAGGTTCTTTCGAATTTGACGCTTATTCTTCATCACGAATCGACCAGCGATATCGATCAATTGTTGCGAGTTGCGGTACGTGTTCTCAATTTTTAATAGAGCACTCTTCCCGAAATAACGCTCAAAATCTGTGAACAGACTCAAATCAGACCCCGCAAACCGATAAATGGACTGCCAGTCATCCCCCACGCATAGGATGGTCGCCGCCGTCTTCTTCCGTATTGCTTCAATCAGACGATAACGACTGACGGAGACATCCTGGTACTCATCGATGATGATATATTTGTACGGCAAATGGACGGCATCGGACGAAACAATCGAAGTCGCTTCGTTGATCATGTCATTGAAGTCAATTTTGTTCATTCGTCGTAGATGATCCTCATACATTTCGTACATCGGTTTGACGAGACGGAAGAAGAGGAGTGCTCGTTGATAATGAAATAGGTCTTTCTTGTTCAAACTTTGCGCGAAGACATCAAATTGAGACTCCGTATAATGGTTCGATTTGAACAATTGAAGAAAGCTCGACACAAAATCGACGAAGTCGTTGAAATGACTCTTTTGTTTCGTACGATATAACTTTTCGAATACTACTTTCGGGTCCACTTCCCGGAAGACGACACCTTGCTTCAATAACTTCAACCGTAGTTGATCTAACAAATTCCCTTCTTGCCGATTGTAGGAATACGTCTCCATCAGCTTCGTTCCGTGTTCACGATGCAGCTGTCGTTTCCATTCCATTCCGTCGAGATACTTCTGCTCCTCGATTGGACTGAGCCACGGGGCGCGATTGTTCCGGTTGATTCCGAAGTGCTCTAAGTACAAATCGTATTCTGGCAGATAAAAGTCTGGTTGGTATTGACGGTGATACCGAGTCGCCGTTTGATGAGGGTGCTCATAGAACTGATTTATACAATAATCACGAATGACTGTTTTTAACTCGTCCTCGACTTGAGGTTTTTTTCCGTCCTTCGGCAATGAGCCCATCCCTAGACCATGAAACGTTTTGACCTCCACCGGGATATGAAGCCGTTCGCAGATTTGCTCTTTCATCTCTTCGGCAGATTTTTTAGTGAACGAAATTAAAAAGATTTCCTGAGGTTGCACTTGTTTTCGTTCAACCAAATATTTCACTTTTACAGCAATCGCCAACGTCTTCCCCATCAATGAGCAGGACCATCAACTTGATATTTATTACTCCTTGCCTTCCCCCTCCAAAAATAGGAACTACCAACTTAGCTCATCATATATTTTTGAGAAGATGTCTAAATAGCTAGTAGTTATTTATTTAAAAGTACTATGAGCAATATGTATTTTGCACTACACACAATAACCTACAATTCAAAAAACTCCAGAGGATAAGTCCCCTGGAGTTACGATTGTTATCACTTTTAATTAGTTGATTGTAATGTCAGCAGTTTTAGAAAGTCCATTTCCAGTAACAACTGTGATTGTCTCAACCACATCGATTGAGTCATCATCATCAGTTACATTACCGTCCGAATCAATTTCATTTCCACCGAAGAAGTACATTGAAGTTGAGTTAGTAATTTCTACTCCATATTGATCAAGTACATCAACAATAGATTTTACATCCGCTGAGACAGCATCATCGATTGATGTTGCTGAGAACTCGACTGATTTAGCATACGGTGCTTCTTCACTCACTACCACTGAAGCAGACGCTACTTTTACTCCATCTTTCCAAGCAGTGATTGTTGCAGTCCCCTCTTTAAGACCACGTACTTCAACATCATTATCTACCTTAGCGACTGAAGTGTTGCTAGACGTGATGAAGTCTGGAGCAGTATCTGCCAAGACAACTTTTTTACCTTCCGCATCTACGCCATTCAACATTGCTGTTACGTCATACGCATCAGTGTTTCCTGCATAAATTGTACCGAAGCTCTCTAAAGTATAACTCTTAATATCTGCTGAGTTAATTACTTTAACATTCACATCTAAAGTTTTAGTACCGACTGTGATAGTAAGTTTTGCAGTTCCAGCGGCATCAGCAACGATTGTATTATTGTCGTTGTCCTGAATTACGGCGTCTGTGTCAGAGCTTACAGAGATTGGTCCTTCAAATTCACGACCATACTGGTCAACTACTGTCAAGTCGTCGTTATCGAGTGTTAACGATGAACCAACTTCAAAGACTGTAGGGAAGCTAGCTGCTGTGATTTGTTGTGCGACAGCAGTAGGTTGAACATCCAAGTCAAGTGTAGCGACTGTTTTAGTGCCAATCTTAACTGAGATTTTTACATCTCCATTTCCGTGAGGCGTTACAACGAGTTCATTATCATCGTTGAATGAAATGTCACCGTTCGCAGAAGCATCAACTACGCTTGTATCTGAACTCACAAATGTAAGTTGGCTTTGCTCAGCAGTTCCAAAGTCTTCGAGATCATATGCAGTACCGTATTGATCAGCTGCTACATATTTAACTTTCATAGCTTCACCTTGAACAACTAGAGAAGATGGAGCAACGACATCGAAGCGGTCGACAGCTGGATCAGCAGCTACAGTCACCTTCACAGTAGC
Organism: Exiguobacterium qingdaonense; assembly: GCF_018617855.1. GTDB lineage: Bacteria > Bacillota > Bacilli > Exiguobacteriales > Exiguobacteriaceae > Exiguobacterium > Exiguobacterium qingdaonense. The sequence continues at coordinate 24,826 of NZ_JACSKY010000015.1, read as the reverse complement.
AACATCACCTGTTGCATTGATGATAGCTGTAAGTGTAGCAGTACCTTCCTCATCTCCTGCTTCAAAAATCAAGTTACCTTCTGCATCAGTATCGATATCAGCAGGGTCTACAACATCAAGATTCGAAGATGTAAATGTAACGCCATCAGCTGTTGAAATTGCGCCAGCACCAGTAGAGTTAGGTGTAAGTTCGATTTCTTTACCGAATTGGTCAAATAGTGAATATTTGATTTGTACATTTGTATCGCCAACGTAAATACGTTTTTGATTTTCTGGAATAACTACTTCTCCAAATTCGAAGTCTCCAGCAGCAGCATTTTCAGTAACAACGACGTTTTTCTGAGCAGTCAAACCTTTATAAGTAAGAGTTACTCGAACAACGTCTCCAACTTCAGCTCCGTCACCGTCAAGGTCAGAGAATTCGATTTGGCTTTCGTTAGCTACAGTATTTAAAGTTACTGAAGACTTATCAGTAACATTGTAACCTGCAAATGCTAAGCCTGCAGTATCACTATCAACTTCCATATCTGTTCCATATTGGTTTAAGACTTTGTAACGAATAACGTTACCGTCAGCAATTTGAACTGAATCTGAAGAAATTTCAAGAGAAGAAACCGTTTCTTCCATTACTTCAACTTCTTTAGAAATCATTTCTTCAGTAAGTCCACCAACTTCAACAGTGTAAGTTCCTTTAGGAAGTTCCATGGCTGTAGATAATGTAGCTACAGATTTATCCTCGTTCCATTTTACAGTCACAGGGTATACTACTGCGCCACGCTTAAGTTTGAAAGTAGCTTTTTCTGAATCTACTTTACCGTTGAATTTAACTTCCATCTTATTAACATCAACTGGTTTTACTTCTTCTACTTCAGGAGTAGATTTGATTACTTTGTATTTAACTGTTTTCGTAACAACGCCGTAAGCGCGGTTAGCGTAAGTGAGTGTTCCTTCGAACTCTCCAACTTCATCTGTGCTGAATCCAGCTACTGAGAGTGGTTTCGCATATTCATTACCGTCAGCGAAGAGTACAGGTTGAACGCGGATCCCTGAAACAGGAACGCCTTGCTCGAATACGAACTCAGAAGTCGGTTTGATTTCTTGTGCGTGGTTCAAGACGCGGACGCGCTTCTCAACACGGATGCCTTGGCCTTTAACAAAACCTTTAGCAGTTTGGAATACGCCGAGTTTGTTCAAGTCTACTGAAGACTTGTACCAGTGAATTTCTCCACCGTTGTACGTTTTGTCGAGTGTCGCGTCGAGGTCCCCTACGCGTACATAATCTGATGAAAGACGTACTGTCTTTGTTGCTGCGTCTGCCGTGATTGCAGGCGCTACTGCTGATGCTGCTACTGCGAACGCTGCCGCTGCAGTAACGAATTGTTTCTTCTTAGCCATCTGATGAAAATCCTCCCTTAGGTAGATAGGTTTTTCTACCGTCCTTGCCCAACCGATCTCGTTCGGAGTCATGTATCCATAACAATGAATAAAGTACGAATGATTATGTAACCGACTCTTCTGTAGACCGGGCGTTCTCCCCCGGTAGAAGTCTTTTCAAGAATCATCTTGCACAAATTACCAAGACTGTTCTTGGAAAACCTTACATCCATAATATACATAACCCTTCCAAGCGACACAAGCGTTTTTTTTCGCAAAAATGGTAACGTTTTTGAATTTTGGAGATTTTAGTTTAATTCATTTATTGATTTACCTATTTTGGAAATGTCGAAACGGGTCGATTTTTGTTGATTTTATGCGATTTAAGCTAAAATACTCGTTGAAAACCATTTTTATACCATTAATTACCTATAACATTTAATTTACAGTGATGAATTTGAAAGACCAAACTTAACCATACATATTTCCAACTCATAAAATCATTGACCTCTTTCACAAAACCAAACATATCCATAATCGTGTCCGACATTCCAACTACTGGTTCGCTACAATCTCGTTCAGGTTTTGCCTACTCGGAAGGACTTTATGCCTAGCGCCGATTACGGAGCAAATCCGCTCCGTCTCTCGTCGACCGAGCATGACCTCTCCCTTAGTGAACGACAAAAAGACGGGTACCCCGATCACTCGGTATACCCGTCTCTTCCATCATGATGATTATCGTACGGTCGTCTTCGTCATCTTGCCTGGGCGACCTTTCAAGTCCTCGATGTGGACGTTGATCGTCTCACTCTTTTTGAGCGCACGTGTCTTCACAGAGAACGTGCCGTTCGGAAGGACCGTCCCGCGTCCTAGCAACTGATACTTGCTGTTGCGGACGACGACACGCATCCCGGCGTCACCGCGACCCGTGACCGACTTCGCGCCAGAACGGAGCGTGTTCACTTTCGGTTGCCCCGGACGTGTGCCGGCTTTCACGATGACGCGTTCGCTCGTTTCATACTTCCCGTTCGTATAGACGACGCGAAGGAGCGTCCCTGCTTTTTGCGGTTGAATCGAGAAGGCGGCCATTGTCTGTTTCGACGTGCCACGTCCGATCAACTTCTCTCCTTTGTACACGCGCACACTTGTCCCCGACGCGACTTTCGCCTTGAACGCCGTGGCGTTGTCCTGTGCTCTCGCGCCAGAGGCATTCAGTTTGAGCATCGACTCGGCGTGGTGAAGGTTCACCTTCCCGAAGCCGCCTAACACATCGTAATACGCCACTGGTAACGAAAACTCGACACTCATGTCTTCATATGCCCACTCATCTTCCTCATCCACCGGTACTTCAGGCACATCTCCGCCTGAGAAGGCGACCGGGTCAGCCGTCCGTTGCAAGAGCGCACGGATCGACTCGACCGAGAGGGTCGGGTGCTGTGATTTCAAGAGGGCCACGACGCCAGCGACGTGTGGTGTCGCCATGCTCGTGCCGTCCAAATAAACGACATTCCCATCTGGGACAAGGCTCGCGATTTTCGAACCTGGTGCCACGACATCGACGCCGTATCCGAAATTCGAGTAATCTGCGACGATTCCGAGCGAATTCGTCGCTCCGACCGAGATCGTATACTTCGAAGAGGCCGGATAAGATACTTCCGGTTCACTTTCGTTCCCCGTCGCCGCAACGACGACGACACCGCGGTCATAAGCATACTTCAACATGTAACCGATCGTACGACTTTCGCTGCCACCGAGACTCATGTTGATGACTTTTGCTCCAGCATCGACCGCATATTTGATTCCGAGTGCGATTTGATCCGTATCACCCGTCCCGTCTGCTCCGAGCACTTTGACCGGGAGGATTGATACATTCGGTACCATCCCGCGCATCGAGACACCGTTGTCTCGTACTGCCCCGATGACACCTGCCACGTGCGTCCCGTGACCGTTCTCATCGCGAGAGCTTCCATCTCCGTTCGGGTCTGTGAAGTCTTTCCCGTTCGCGACATCGACTTTTCCTTTAAAGTCGAGTAGACGATCATCCACGCCTGTGTCGAGTACGGCTACCTTGATCGAACGACCTGGAAGGCGGAGTGCCTCATAGCCTTCTAGCCCGACACCCGCATACTTCATCGGTTGGAGGACTGATTTTTCATTGATTGCCCATTGATACTCATAGTTCGAATCTGTCGCAAACGCTTTGTACGTCTGAACTGGCTCGATGAATTCGACGTTTGAATCGGCACTCAACGTCGCTTTTGCTTTTGCTTGCATCTTCGTGTTTGCCGACTCGACGTCAACGAGCGCGAAATAGTCTCCCGGACGACCGATCGAGATACGCTCTGCCGATACATCCGTCATCGCGTTCATCTTGCCGATCGATGTCGATGGTTGTGATTTGTATTTGACGATATAACGCGGTGTATCCACCGTTTGAAGTTCCATTCCAATCTGTGCGAACACGTCTTCCACCGTTGAACCGGCAAGGCGTGTCATATCGACCGATGAAGCCAAGTCATTGACATCCGACTTGATTCCGCTCGGTACGCTTGATTTGACCAAGGCGTGCATGCGGTTGATCGCAGCCGCTTCATTTTTCGTGATGGTGTGACTTTCTTTGTTGACGATTGACGTGATGAGCGGACGTAACGTCTGAAGGTCCGTCAACGCCTCTTGGCGTTTCTGTTTGTCGAATGCCAACTTACGGACGAGGTACGGGGACGACTTGTAGTAAAGTGCCTCCAACTGACGTCCTTCTTTCGACCCACCAAGGATCTCTTCTTGCAGGCGACGAATCATATCGAGCAACCCGCCGTCTTCTGGCATCGGGAGCAACGATTCGACCGGACACATCGTTCCGTTTCCTTCTTCATACTTTACTGGGAGTTTCACTGATTTATAACCAAGTGAGACATCTGCTGCCGTCGGTGGAATTACCGCGCCCTCTTCATCGATTGTCTCGAGTGGCATGTATTCCACTTTGATGTAATATGGACCTTCCCATGCATATGGGAAGTGGATTTTTGCGACTGACGTCTCGGCGTCCGGAGAAGCACTAGCCCGGTAGCGATCGAACGTCTCATCCTTCGCCGCCATGTCGGTGCTCGGGTAGATGCTGATGTTCGCGAGCTTCGAAGATTCGAACGTGACTTCCATATGTGTCATCGCGGACGTTTCTCGTTCCATCTTGAACCAATACGTGTTGACCGGGTCCGTATCGGTCGTGAACTCGACCGCTTCCCCCGGAGTGAGTAATGTGGCATTGGTCATCCCGTCTCCGCTGTCAGCGAGTGCTGGCGGCAGGAACGAGAGGACGAGGACGAGAACCGTCACCATCGCCACGAACTGCTTGAATCGTGCTTTCATGTTTTCCCCTCTTTCATATGTGTTGGAGCATGTGCCCCACATCGTTCTACGGTATTTATCGGTTCATGTTTCAAAAATGTAACAAAAATGTTTCGACGATGTTTCAAACCGTTCGTCGAATCGTCTCTCATCCTATTAAGGGGGTAGCTCTTCGCATATAAAAGACCGGTGTCTCCACCGGTCCCTCAATTAGTATCCTGCGTATTGAAGCGATTGGATGAATGCGCGTTTTTCCGCACCTGCTAACTTAAACTCTACATCGTATTCGCTACCTTCGATTGTGACGACGATCCGATTTTCCGGACGGACGTACTTGTCGACGAAGTTGATGAGTTTCGTGCTCGGGTCGAATAGGAATGACTCTTCAATCGAACCGTCATCATACATTTCGTACATCACATCATCTTCTGAGATATTTTGTGAGTATGTCGCGCGCCCAACGCGGAGTGTCATCTTCTCAAACCCTGCGATTTCCCCATCTTCCGCAAAGTAGTTGAGCAGGAAGTTCAGGTTTGATTTAGATGGATGACCGAGAAAGGCCGGTGCGAATGTCTCGGCGTAGCGCGTGTCACCACTTGAACGGAATGCTTCTTTATGGAGCGTCAACTTCATGCCTTCAATATAGACACGATGGAAGTTGTGATAGAGTGCGTGTTGCACTGTGATCGCTTTTGGCTTACTGACGTTGCCTGCGCCGTCACGGATGACGAGTGACATCTTCTGTCCCATCTTTTGAGCAGGGATCGGGACGATGAATCCACCGTGTGACATGACCGGTGCCGTGTACGTTTTGCTGCCGATTGTGACGATAGCCGTCGAATATGGTTCAGCTTTTCCGAACACGCCACGCATCGATGCCGTCACCGATTTCGTCAATCTTGCTGGCTTCGGTGCGTAACGGTCTTTGTAGACGCTACGTTTTGACAAATCGCTCGTCGCACCTTTCCTCGTGACCGTCTTCGCTGAGAGCCACGAGTAAGCAGGTTGAGCTACAATCCCACGACGATAGAGACCGTTCGCATCGAACTTCCCTTTATACGTCTTGTCGCCGATCGTGAGCTCGACGTATTGTCCCGGCTCCCCGACGACACGCACTTCGCGCGACGTCTCCGTCAACGGTTTGATGACCGGTGCATCAGGACGTGCTTCCGGGTCTTCTGCGACGATCGCACGCGTCGTCTCACTGATGTTACCGCTCGCGTCGACGAGACGGACATCAATCACTTTCCCGACCGACTGCGGGGACATCTTGAAGACGGCCTCGCCACCTTCTAAGATCGTACGGACGTACGTCTTGCCGTTGATCATGATCTCCGCTTTCGCCGCGACTTCACCCGTGATCGTGAGTGCGTTCGACGTGTGGAGTGGTGCTGATAATACAGGGGCGTCAGGTGCAGTGACGTCTTCGACCGTCTCCGCGTTGACGACTGTTGAAGGAACGATTCCTCCGAATGCGAGCGTAGTCGCTAAAAAAAGAGCTGCATACTTCGGTTGCTTCATGCTAAATAAGTCCTCCTAATGAATAATGACAATCGTTTACAAAAATATTATATACAAGCCAATCTTGAAAAGGTACATAATTTTTCTAAATTAGGTACATTTTTTTGAAAATCACATTGTCTTATTTCACAAAAAAGACACTCCGCTGGTTCGGAATGTCTGAAACTGGCTTATCCTTCGTTGATCATCGTCGCTTGTCCGCCTTGCCATAACCAGACGCCATCCTCTTTCACGTAGAGATGAAGCATCCAGAAGCGACCTTCGTAGGCGTTCGTACCGAGGATGAACTTCTCCTCGAGCAACAGTTGGACGATGGCGATGTCGCCGCGTACCGTCTCGTCGAACGTCACGGTCTCCTGCGCGATCCATTGAATCGCCGTCGGGTCGACGAACTGGTCCAAGAACGTCTCTTTATCGAACTGACGCCCGCTCGAATCGACATATCGGAACGAGTCGTGCATGAGCGCCCGCATCGCGTCGAGGTCGCCGGCCACCTGATGGGCCGACCGGTCGTCAGAAAGTTGTTTCATGTTGAGTGTCTCCATAGTTGTCCCTTCCTTTCCCCGTCCATCATAGCACAGATGACGAACAGCGAACGAGTGGAATGTCGCACGTCGAATCATTCAATCATTTCCCTTTTATCGAAATATGCAACCTTTTTCGCATCAATAATCGATATACTAAAAATTGTAAATTTCATGAATCGAGGTGGAAATGTTGAAACGAATCTTCAGTTTACTCTTACTCCTTACCTTCTGTTGGACACTGACCGCACAGGCGACCGAATCAAACGCCATGCTCCCTATCGGCACGACCCTCTATGCCGACCCGGAGGAATCAAGCATTCTACTCGTCACGGATGAGCCGAGACGGGTCGAGGTCCATGACATGACCGAGACGCATACGTCCGTCACGCTCGACGCGAAAGACGGATTCGTCCGAAATGACGCCTTGGTGCACGCCGTCACACGCTATGTCCAGACGGAGACGGGTGCGCTAGACGCTTTCGGCAACCCGGTCGCGACACTCGCAGTTGGGACGGTCATCGACGTTTTTGACCTCGGGGGTGCGCTCCTCCTCACATTGGACGGAACGTATGTCGCCCGTGACGCGCTCGGCGAGACGGCGCCGGATTTGGTGACCCGCTACGCGAAAGCAGGCGCAATCGTCCTATCCGCTCCGGATGGGGACAAGGTCACCGAGCTCGAGACCGGACAGACGCTCGAGGGACTATTGGTCGATTCGATGCTTCAGATCGTGACGGCGGACGGCTTCGGCTATGTCGCCCTCGATTCGACGAGCACACGTCCGCTCAAGACGGGCACCCAGTTCGTCTTGACGACATCTCCTTACACCGATGCGTCCGGCAAGACCACCGGCTCCCTCGTCCGTGGTGACGAGACGAGCATCTATGGCACCATCGGGGACATGGCCCGCCTCTTCAAGGACGGGGCCTACGTCTACATGAAACGCGACGCACTCGCAGACACGATGCCGTACTATAAGAAGACGGGCAGCCGCTACGCGCTCGCTGCGATTGACATCTATCAGGACACGGACAAGAAACAAGTCGTCGGTTCACTCAAACGAAGCCAGCTCGTCAGCATTTACGGGACGGATGGCGACTTCACACGCATCTTCACGCGCGGTCAGTTCTTCTTCGTCGAGACGACATCGCTCGGTAAGACGAAACCAGCGCCGCTAAAGACGGGGCAACGGTATATCACGAAGAACACGCCGATCTATGCCCGGACGATCCTGTCCTCAAAGACGTCCCTTAGCCTGAAGCGCGGACAACTCGTCAGCATTTACGGGACGAAGGGCGGCTATACCCGCATCTTCACGAAAGGCAACTACTACTTCATCCCGACGAGCGTGACGAGCACGAAAAAGCCGCCACGCTTCGAGTCGACGGGGACGCGTTACAGTCGCTATGACGAGGTCGAAGTGTACGCCTCGACGTCCGTCGTGAAACAAGTCGGTTCCTTGAAACGCGGACAGGTCGTCGAAACGTACGGGACGAGCGGCTATTACACGCGCATCCGTCTGAACGGGACGTATCGCTACGTCGCGACCGGCTACCTCGCCGTCTCGAAACCGACCGCGAAACCAAAGGCGGGCACGGTCTTCTATACGCAGTTCAACGGCACGCCTTACTTCTCGGCTGACGTCGCGTACGGTCGTCCGGCCGGCACGTTGCCGCGTGGGACGAAACTCGTCGGGCTCCGCTCGATCGATGCCGACTTCTGGCACGTCCGCCTTCCGTCCGGGAAACGCGTCTACGTGTTGAACCCGTATATCGCCGAGACGAAACCGAAGGCGATCCAACCGGCGAGCGTCTATACGGCAGCCCACTACGGGACGACGAAGAAGACACCGTTCTATGCCAATCCGAACGACACCCGTCCGATCGGCTATCTCGATGCCGGACGTCGCATCTACCCGCGCGGGAAGAGTGGCGACTCGTATCTCATCCAGTACGACTGGCGCCCCGTCTACGTCAAGACGAAGGACATCCGCATCAAGCAGGACGCCTTGTTGAAGAAACGGGACAACTCGCAAAAGGAGCGTCTGATCAACGCCGCCGTGAAACATCTCGGGACGCCGTACACGTGGGGCTCGCAGTCCCCGCTGAACGGTGGGTTCGACTGTTCCGGTCTCATCCACTATGCGACGAACCAGGCCGGCAAAGTAGGTGGTCGCACGAACGTGTCGGGCTATTGGTATAGCGGACATTTCAAGAACAAACGGACGGGCATCACGAGTGCCCGTCGCGGGGACATCATCTTCTTCGCCGGGACGTACAAATCCGGCCCGTCCCATATCGGCATCATGCTCGATGACGAGTTCTTCATCCATGCCGGGGGCGAGATGCTTCAAATCAACTCGGTGCACGACCCGATGTGGAGCCCGTACTTCCTTGGATACAAATCGTTATAAGGAGGAATCTCCATGTTTGAGTTCGTCGACCCGTTTCTGTGGCAGCTCGTGATGGTCCCAACGTTCGCGATTGGACTAGGGGTCGCCATCGCACTGCGCCTGAAGCGTTTGTACGCCGCTCCTTTGATCACGTTTTTCGCCTATTGGGTACTGGAGTGGCTCATGTATCGGGGCACCCTCTTCTTCTTCACGAAGTGGTGGCTCCTCCCTCTCCTGGCGTTGGAGATCACGTTCACGTTCATCGGCAAACGTCAGGTGGGACCGTCCTCGGTCAAATGATGCTTGACAAGATATCTTTGTCCCGTTAAAGTAACGATAACATTCATACGAACTCGCGATGAGAAAGAAGAGTAGCGCGAAGGGACGTCTCCAGAAAGCCGGTGGTCGATGCGAACCGGTGTCGTGCCTTGCGTGAATGGGCTTTTGAGCGTTCAGACCGACATGTAGGCTCTGACGGGTCCTCCCGTTATCGGGGACAGCGAATGATGGTTCGCGATGAGTGGGAAGACGAGGCGTCTTTCAACGAAGGTGGCAACACGGGGGAATCTCCTCGTCCTTCATGTCCGATCGGGCATGCGGGACGGGGAGATTTTTTTAGTTTAAGGAGGAGATGTGGATGCAACAACTTATGATCAATGGTGACGAACTCACACCGGTGGCGATCTTCCACCGACTGCAAGGTGAACGAAAGGTCTTACTCGAAAGTCGCGCGGAAGGCAAGCACGGGCGCTACTCGATCATCGCGGCGAATCCGGTCGAGACGATTCGGGTCGATGGGAACGACGTGACGGATGCAACGGGAACGATCTATGCGGACGACCCGCTCCATGCCCTGTCGGAACACATCAGCCGTGACGACTTCACTGCACCGTACCCGTTCATCGGCGGTGCCGTCGGCTATATCGGCTACGACTTGCTTCGGGTGTATGAACCGATCCCGAAGACACCGACCGTGACGCGTGATTTGCCGGACGCCCTCTTCCAGCGCTATGAGACGGTCGTCTTATACGACCACCTCGAAGAACAGGTCATCTTGCTTGATACGAGTGAGACGGATGCGACGATGCGACTCGAGTCCATCCGTGAACAGCTCGAGACACCGGAAACGCACGCTCTCGAACCGGTCGTTCGGACGAGCGAACAGATTTTGACACCGAAGGATGAATTTATCGACCGCGTGCTAAAGGCGAAAGAGGCGATCCTTGCGGGCGAGGTGTTTCAACTCGTCTTGTCGCAACGGATCGATGCGACGTTCACCGGGGACCCGTTCCACTTTTACCGGACGCTGCGGAAACAAAATCCGAGTCCGTACTTGTTCTACATCGACCTCGGGGAAGCGATCGTCCTCGGTGCATCACCCGAGAGTCTCGTCCGGGTCGAGAACGGAAAAGTGACGACGAACCCGATCGCCGGGACGCGCCCACGCGGGAAGACCGATGAGGAAGACATGCCTCACGCGGCATCACTTCTAAAAGACGAGAAAGAACTCGCCGAGCACCGGATGCTCCTCGACCTCGGACGGAACGATATCGGACGGGTCGCCAAAGTCGGCACGGTCACCATTCCGAAACAGATCGAGCTCGAGCGATTCAAAAACGTGATGCATCTCGTCTCGGAAGTCGAAGGGGACCTACGGGATGACGTCACGCCAATCGACGCCCTCCGTGCCTGTCTGCCGGCCGGTACCGTCTCCGGGGCTCCAAAGATTCGGGCGATGCAGTTGATCGACGAGCTCGAGACGGTGAAACGGGAAGTGTACGCCGGGGCGGTCGGTTATCTCGACGTCCGCGGTGGATTCGACTTCGCCCTCGCCATCCGAACGATGGTCGTCCAAGGTGACACGGCCCACGTTCAAGCCGGCGCCGGCATCGTTTATGACTCGGACCCTGTATCGGAATACGAAGAGACATTGCATAAAGCCAAATCCCTCTTGGAGGTGTTCGCATGATTCTCCTCATCGACAATTACGATTCGTTCACGTATAACGTCTATCAGGACGTCGCCCGCTTCAGTGACGTCTGCGTCATCCGGAACGATGAACATACAATAGAAGAAATCCGTCGCATGAACCCGGACGGCATCATCCTCTCCCCCGGTCCCGGCGGTCCAAAAGATGCCGGTGTGTCGCTCGCGGTCGTCCGGGAACTGTCCGGCTACGTCCCGATTCTCGGGGTATGTCTCGGCCATCAAGTCATCGCCGAGGCGTTCGGTGGGGTCGTCGGACGGGCGAACGAGGTCATGCATGGGAAAGTCTCTCGGATCAATACGGTGCCTGGCGTCCTCTTCGAAGGATTGTCGATGGACGTCATGCGCTATCACTCGCTCGTCGTTCAAGAGACCGAACTGACGGTCACGGCCGAGACGGCAGACGGCGTCATCATGGCACTCGAGCACCCGACCCATCCGACGTACGGCGTCCAGTTCCATCCCGAGTCGATCGGGACACCGGACGGACGTGGCATCTTCGAACAGTTCGTCCAGCTGTGCACGAAAAAACCGGGGCACGTGTCCCCGGTTTGAGTGTCATCTGTCTGGTTGTGCCAATACTTTCATTTCTTCCCCATCAGCAACAATAAAAATCTTTTGCCGTTCGACTTCTGCCTTGAAATTCAAAGTAACCGGGCGAGACATCGATAATTGGGTCGCTTGAGTCCGTTCTTCTGAAATGAGTTGGATTTGATGTCGTTCCCGTTTTTCTAGAGCCAAGCGTACTTTAAACTCTTTTTCATAATTTTCAAGGGACGAATGAAAATCAGATCTTTTTTCTTCAAATTCTTGACTCATTTTATTTAAGTGATTGGTAGCCTGTACGATAGTAGACTCCGGATCTCCTAACATACGCATAGCATGTATTGCACCTTGAGAATTTAAAAGGAACATGTAAATCAATTCCTCATATTCCTGGAACTCCGTTATCACTTTTTTTAAAGCATTCAGTTTGTCTGCTTCTTTAAATACAACGGTGCGTTTTTTTAGTTCTTTCAACTTATTTATAGGCATTTCAATATCTTTTAAAAGAGCATAAAGTGAATCGATATCGATTTTATAGTTATACTCCAGCTGCTGGACTATTTTATAGTCAACTGAGTCCTCTTTGATAAAAACCTGAACACGATCAAGGTAATTAAATGAACTCCTCACTTGTCCATGATAGTCATTTAATTTCATAGCAACAAGGTTGTCTAATGTTTTTTGAATGTTGTCTAATGACTTTTTAATTTCTTTCAAGTGCTCTTGTGCAACTACAGTAGTTGCTACACTAAGTAATAGCATCCGCATTTGCAAAGGATTAATCTTTTTCAGATTCGCATGCTCTTTAATAGCTTTACCATTCTTTGCAAAAGCACGATAATATCCTTTGTCCTTAGATTTACTGACTTCATATATTCCTTTTTTGATAGCAGCTTCCGTTTCTGGTGTGAACACTAGTTCAAATGCTTGTTTCCGATTGATCATTTGAACAGCAGTTGAAATTCCGGCAGATTTGACAATTTCTTTTAAAGATGAAGTCCAATCCGAACTTAAATCAATCGGTTCCTTTGCCTCGATATTCTCAAAATCAACAGGAACCAATTGGACAGAATCTTTATTTTTCACTAAATGAATCCTCTGATCATCTTCATATTGATCCATTTCAATAGATGAGGTTGTTAAGCTTACTACAGAATACTTTCGTCTATTCAGCACCACTAATCCAATAACGAAAATAAACAGGACAATAAGCACTATATAAAAAAGTTCCACTTTCAGGCCCCCTCAATAATCATTTGATTAAAGTATAAAGGTAGACATTAAAAAAACCGAGGACAGATTCCCCGGTTTGATCATTATTTCAAAAAGTCTTCTCGCTGAAAATCATGCTTGTCGAGCTTGATGTTGTCACATGCCACCCCGTTCGACCGGAGCACCTGGATCGTTTCACGCAACAGCTCATCACTACCAACGATATAGAACAAGGCGTCCTTGTCGGATGCCATCATCTCCACCCGTTCATAGTAATCTTTCCGACTCGGGACGAACTCTGATGTGAAATGCTCGTTCGATTCGAAGACGTCACCGAACAGATACGCCTTCGACGAGTCGACGTTCAACGAATGGAGATGCGAAACACCTTCCATGTTCGCCAAGTACTCGAGGACGACCGGACGGAATGTCGCGAGTCCAACCCCAGCCGATAAGAGATAGACGTTTTTCCCGCTCCGTTCGAGCGGGACGTTCGAATGTGTCTTGAACAAGGCGACCTTGTCCCCTGGTACCATGTCGCGAAGGATCGATTTGAACGTCGAGCATTCTGACTTGATACGGGTCGTGATGCCGATTGCCCCTTCGTTTGGCAACGTCGAGATCGACATATGGCGGACGAGGCTCCGGTCCGGCATATCCCCGGCGTTGAATCCTTCGAGCGCGAGATGCGTGTGCGCCCCTTCCTGCCACGTGAATTCAGGCGGCAAGGCGAGATGGAACGTGTATGTATCGGGTGCCTCGTTTACGACCTTTGTGATTGGTGTCCAGTCAATTTTCATGTGAATCCTCCCTTTCGTTAATACACCGCAATCGGCCCGTACGGCCCTTCGATGATTTCCAGTTTCGTCTCAAAAATATCCGATAAAATCTTTGCGTCCATGACTTCGTCGACCGTCCCGAACGCAGCGATCTGCCCGTCTTTCATCGCACAGATGCGGTCCGAGTATTTCGCCGCGAAGTTGATGTCGTGGAGCACCGTGACGATTGTCCGTCCGAACTCGTCGGCGACGTGACGCAAATACTCCATCATCTGTACCGAACGGGCGATGTCCAAGTTATTGAGCGGCTCATCGAGGAGGACGTATTCCGTCTCCTGACAGAGCACCATCGCCACATACGCACGCTGTCGCTGCCCCCCTGAGAGCTCGTCGAGATAGCGGTTCTCGAGCGCGGTCAAGTCGAGGAAGTCGATATATTTCGAGATGATCGCCTCGTCCTCTTTCGTGAGCCGTCCTTTCGAGTACGGGAAGCGGCCGAACCCGGCGAGTTGCCGGACGGTGAGCCTTGTCACGAAATGGTTCTCTTGACGCAGGATGGTGATGATTTTTGCCAAGTCTTTTGACTTCGTGCTCGACACGTCCATCCCGGCGACTTGAATCTGCCCCTCGTCTAAGTTGAGCAACCGTCCGATCATCATGAGCGTCGTCGACTTGCCCGCCCCGTTCGGTCCGATGAGTGAAGTAAAGCCGGCTTTCGGGATGTCGAGCGTGAGCGGTCCGATCTGGACGTCGTCTGTATACGATTTTTTGACTTGTTCGATTTGAATCATAGCGACCTCTTCCTTAGAATGACGGCCAAGAAGATGAGTCCGCCGAACAGTTCGATGATGACGGAGACGACACTTGGCGTCTGGAATATGTGATACATAAAGAAATACGCGCTCGTCAGGACGAAGAACCCTAGGGCGAACGCCATCGGGAAGACGTACTTATGGTCGTACGTCGAGGTGACCTGGTAGCTGAGCGTCGCGACTAAAAACCCGAAGAACGTGAGCGGTCCGATGAGCGCCGTCGAGACGGACATGAGGAGTGAGATGAGAACGAGCGTATAGATGACGCTCATCCGATGGTTCACCCCGAACGTCGTCGCGACGTCCTTGCCGAGTGCGACGATGTTGAGTCGGTTCGAGAACAAGAATAGGAGAATCCCGACGATGATGACGATCGGGATGACGATTGGGAAGTACGCCACGTCCGCATTCGTCACCGACCCGAACAGTCGCGCTTGCAGGATATCGAACTCGGACGGGGCGAGCATGCGGCGCATGAACGACGACACCGAGTTCAGTCCCGTCCCGATGATGATCCCGACGAGGAGCATGAGCTGAAGATTGGCATATTTCCCCGACAAGAGCCATCCATAGAGGAGTAGACTCATCCCGACCATGAGCCCGACTTGTGTCAAGAAGGCGCTTGTCCCCGAGAATCCGATCAACGCCCCTGCCCCGAAGAAGAACACCATGCTCGTCTGAATCGTCGAATAGAGCGCGTCGAACCCGAGCAGCGACGGGGTGATGATGCGGTTGTTCGTCACCGAGTGGAACGCGACCGTCGCAAGACTTTGACAGAGGGCCGCGATCAACATCGTCACAATCGAGACGACACGACGCTCGACGACCGGAATAAACGACGGCGAGTCGACAGGGACGGGATTGTTATAAAGAAGAAGGCCGAGGGCGCACAGTAGTCCGCCGAGAATGAAGGCACTTAAAAAGAGCCAGTAGCGCCTGCTCGCCCGCTTCGATTGAAACGCCGAGGCGTGACGGGCTTCTTTCAGTTCTTCGACTGACATTTCGACACCGTCTCGTTCTATGACCGTACTCATCGAACCCCTCCCTTCTTACGTTGTCGCATCAAAATCATGATGAAGACGACCGCTCCGACCGTCCCGAGAATGAGCGAGACGGGGAGCTCGAACGGTTTGATGATCGTCCGAGAAATCAAGTCACTGACGAGGATCGCCCCCATCCCGACGAGACAGACCCACGGCAAGTTGCTACGCAAATCGTCCCCGCGAAACATCGAGACGAGGTTCGGGACGATGAGGCCAAGGAACGGCAAATTCCCGATGACCGTCGCCACGACCCCGACCGACAAGGCGATGAGCCCCGTCGCTATCATCATGAGCTGGTTATAGTTCACACCGAGGCTCGTCGCGATGTCTTCCCCGAGCCCCGCGAGCGTCAAACGGTTCGCCAACAAGAAGATGAGCACCGTCACGACGACGATGACCCACAGATATTCGTAACGCCCGATCTGGACCGAGGCGAACGAACCGACGAACCAGCCCTCGATCGCCTGGCTCGCCCGGAAGAACAGGCCGAGGAACGTCGAGACGGCAGAGATGACCGCACCGAGCATGAGCCCGATGATCGGCACGATGAGCGACGAACGGAGTTTGACCGAACGCAAGAACCAGAAGAATACCATCGTCCCGATGAATGCGAAGACGATCGCCCCGGTCATCCGCATCATGAGGCTCGGTGCCGGTACGAGTAAGTAAACAGTGAGCAGGCCGAGTCCTGCCCATTCGAGCGTCCCGGTCGTCGTCGGTTCGACGAGCCGGTTTTGCGTGATGAGCTGCATGACGAGCCCCGCCATCGCCATCGCCGCACCCGTCAGCATGAGCGCGACCGTCCGTGGCACGCGGGTGATCCAAAACATATCGAAGTCGCCGCTCAAGTCGTACACTCCCGTGAACAGAGAGAGGACGGCTAAACCGAACACCGACACGACGGCGAACGTAAACGACTTCGTCCATAATCTAGAAGAGGGCTGAGACAATGTCTCAACCCTTGTTTTCATCAACTGTTGCACCAGGCACGTCCTTACTTCGCAAGTGCGGCTGCGACACTGTTAAAGAACTCTGAGTATGTTTGAATCGACTCGTTCAAGTATGTGTCTTTCGGTGCGTAGACGATGTTGTCTTCCGTGACAGCCGTCGTCTTTTGAAGAGCGGGTGCGTTGTTGATCACGTCTTCCGCAGGGACCGCACCTTCTGCGTCACCGAGTGGCGCGTCACGGTCGAGGACGAACAACCAGTCCGGGTTGCTTTCCGCGATGGCTTCGACTGAAACCTCATCTCCTTCATGGTCACCCGTCGAGGCTTCAACCTCAAGCGCCGGAGCCCATCCGAAGATGTCGTACATCGGTCCGAACACACGACCTGTCATCGGCGCAGAGAACCCGATATCTCCACCTGATACGATGACTGACATGACCGTGTCATCTTCGTTGTATGCTGATGCGACGTCTTCAATCGACTTGTCGAGGTCGGCGACGAGTTGTGCCGCTTCTTCGTTCTTGTCAAAAATATGCCCGAGTGTGAGCGTCGTGTCCTTCAAGCCTTTAACTAAAATCTCACCCGGTGTGCCCGCATCTTCCGGGATGTCGATGTTCAAGTCGATGACCGTCGCTTCCGGTACCAACTTTTTGATGTCCTCGTAGTAACTAGCGAAACGTTGACCGACGATGACGACGTCCGGGTCAACCCCTGCGATCGCCTCTAAGTTCGGCTCGAAATGCATCCCTGCGTCCGCGATCTCTTCGTTTGAAGCGTACGGTGAATCAGCAGGAAGGAGACCGATCGGCGCCCCGACGAGCTCGATGTCCCACGCTGCCAATGTTTCGAACGTCCGGTTATCAAGGGCGACGACCTTCTCCGGATTGACCGGTACCTCGACCGTGCCATGTGTATCCGTAATCTCGACCGTTTCCGCTTTTGTTGCACCGTCGACGCTCTCTTCTTTCTTCGTCTCATTCGTTCCGCCACATGCGGCGAGTACGAAGACGAGCAACGTCAACATGAGTGAAATCTTGAATTTCCCCACTTCATCCATCTCCTCTGTATGTAGATTTCAATGATTCTCTCACCAAGAACGAGCCACATCGGGTATGTATGTCTAGTATTGTGTTCTCGTTATCAGTGATAATGATTATCATTGTCGTTTTCATCAAGTAGCATAACAAACAAAATTAGGATACGCAATGCCAAATTGAACAAATTTGTCTAGGAAAATTTCCCTTTCCATTAAGAGTGCAAAAAAAAAGAAAGTGGAGAGGTCCACTTTCAAAGTCACTCGTCGTCATGGTGATGTCTCTTTCGACCGTGAATGATATACGTAACGAACAGGACGAACGTATACGTCGCTGAGAAAATCACGATACTCAACAATCCGTCCGGTATGAGTTTCGTGATGAAGAACAACGAAAACACGACCGAGAAAAACAAATACGGTCCTCGATCGTCAGTCGGCGTGTCTCGCCAGTAAATGATCAAGATGAGAAGCGCGATCGGACCGCAAAGGGCATACAAGAAGAAAAACGGCACACGGCGCATCAAAAATGGAGTTGGTTTAGGCAGTTCCATCCCACTCATGCCTCCGAGATCCCGTTCGCCAACAGCAACAAAAAAGTCCAAATCGACAATGGGATCATCAATCCGATTGTCGCAAGCAGCGTGTAGATTTTTATGATTCGATCCTTCGTGAACAGTCCCCAAATCAACGTGGTGAACAAGGCGATGTCAATCGCGAGATATACCCAGATGACCGTCATCAGCTCAAGGTTCGGAAACACTCGACCGTTCAAGGTGAAGAAGGTGATCACCGTCACGATAAAGAGTCCGAGCGTTGCGTATAGTGGTGCGTATCGCTTGTTCATACGAGCATCGCTCGCTTCCGTTTGACCATCTCCAGGCAGCGGCGGACACACGTATCGACATAGCCATCGAACTGGTGCGGCAAGAACATTGTGTACGTCCCCTCTTCTGTCATCGCCGCGTCCTGCTCGACTTTCTCAACCAGTTCAATGAGCTCTTTATTCCCTTTCAACCGTTCAAAGTCGAATGATCCGAGACGCTCCGACAAACGCGCGTTATACGCATCGAAATCTGCATAATAGGAAACCTGCTTCTCTGGATTTTGAGTAATGATTTCCTTCAGCCAGCTTTTGTAGAACCCTTGCAACCATATCTCATCCGCGACGAGATGCACGTAGTATCCAAGTCGAAAGGACATCTCTACATCTTCACTATCCCGCCAATATTGTTCAAAGTCTAGTCGACGGGACAAATCCTCATGACACCCTGCATAATAATGCGAAGTCCCCTTCTCCGTCGTCGCATCCGGTGCGAGACTTCCGAGCAAAAACGCGACTTCATCGATCTCCGACAACTCTGGTAACATCTCGTTCGCGATGACGAGATGCATCAAATGTGAACCCATGTCAGCTCCCCCTTTCCCACATTATTCCATCCATCGTTTGGCTAGACAACCTCAAAACATATTTGATAGGATAACTTTACTGAACGGTCAGTAAAGTAAAGTGAGGTGCTACTCCATGAGTAAAAAACAAATGTTGCTTCAGACGGCCGCCCACATGATTCGAGAGGACGGCATCAGTCAGTTGTCGCTCGAACGGTTGGCGATGAAAACGGGGATCACGAAGGCCGGCGTCCTCTACCACTTCGACAACAAGGCCAACTTGTTGCGCCAGATGAACGAGCTCGCCATCGAGACGTTCGAGAGACGGATCAGCGACCACCTATCGGACGGTCCGTACCCGTTCACCCGTGCCTATGCCCTCGCGACGTTGGATGATGTCGATCACGGGGACATGGACCTCATCGCCGTCTTCATCTCGTCACAGGAAGATGCAATAAGTGAATCGATTTGGCGTGCGGTTTCAGGTAACTGGGACGAACGGTTCGCAGCCGACGGACCCGACCAGGACGCGGTCTTGAACGTTCGACTCCTCTGTGATGGCCTTTGGTTCGCCGCTTCCTATGGATATAGCGACTCGTTCAAGGAGCGTGCGGCGACACTCATCCATGAGGCGTGTGACGCGCTTCATCAAGGAGATGCTTGATATGGGATTCCTTTATTTGGTCGGGGCGGTCGCTTCAGAACTGTTCGGGTCGAGCATGTTGAAAGTGAGTGCCACCTCGACGAGCCGACTCCCGATTCTCGGGGTCGTCATCGGCTACGGGACGGCGTTTTATCTTTTATCGCTCGCCCTCTTTACCATTCCGCTCAGTTTTGCCTATGCGTTTTGGAGCGGGGTCGGGACGGCACTCACGGCCGTGATCGGGTTCGTCATCTTCCGCGAACATGTGAGTCGTCAAAAAATTGCCGGGATCGGGCTCGTCATCATCGGGCTCGTCTTGATGAAAGTGTGAGGTGAATCGAAATGAAAGCCTATCTCTTACTCTTCTTTTCCATTAGCTTTGAGGTGCTCGGGACGTCGATGTTGAAGCTGTCGGACGGATTCACAAATCTTGTGCCGAGTGTCATCCTCTTGATCAGTTTCGCCGCCTCGTTCACCCTCATGGGCATCGTCTTGAAGACGATCCCACTCAGTATCGCCTATAGCATCTGGGCCGGACTCGGGACGGTGGCGACGGGACTCATCGGGGTGTTCGTGTACGGGGAAGTTCTTTCGGCGTTGAACGGAATCGGTCTGTTGTTGATCGTCCTCGGCGTCATCGTGATGAATCAACAACGAAAGGAAGCCGTCAGCTGACACATCATATTCAAACACGTGAAGAAGCGTTACTCACGACGGAAGTCAGGCAGTCGACGGAGCGATTGCGTGAACTGTTGACCGACGATTTCTTTGAAATCGTTAGCTCGGGACGATTACTGTATCAAAATTGGGATCAGACGACACTCCAGTTCGATCCGATTGAGGCCGTAGTATCCGAGTTCACGCTACACCCGTTGACGGAAGGTCACGTCTTCGTGACGTATCGTCTCGTTCAACCGGCATTGAAGCGCGAAACACGTCGTAGCTCGATTTGGGTACTCGTGGATGGTCGTTGGAAGATGCGTTTCCATCAAGGTACGGTCGTCCCGAAAGAGGCAACTTGATTGCCGAACGTCCTCATCTTCCGCTACTCTGAAATGGAATCTAAGCGTGACGAAAGGGGCAGTTTCATATGAATATTTTACTCGTTGGGGCAAGCGGTACGGTCGGTCAGGCCGTCGCGAAAGAGTTGGAGAAAACACATACGATCATCCGGGCTGGGCGTAACGGGGCAGACGTCAAAGTCGACCTCACATCAGAAGACAGTATCCGCCAGATGTATGAGACGGTCGGACGGGTCGACGCGGTCATCAGCACGGCGGGCAGCACGCATTTCGGACCGCTTTCCGAGATGACGCCGGCGGATAATCAGAAGAGTATCGACAGCAAGATCAAAGGACAAGTCAACCTCGTCCTTCTCGGGCTCGATTATGTGAACGATGGTGGTAGCTTTACACTGACGAGCGGAATCTTGATGGACGACCCCATCAAAGAAGGCGCATCGGCGGCACTCGCGAACGGGGCCATCAAAGGATTCGTGACCGGTGCGGCGATTGAGATGCCACGGGGCATCCGCATCAACAACGTCAGCCCAAACGTCCTCGTCGAAGCGCTCGATGCGTATGGTCCTTATTTCCGTGGTTACGAGGCGGTACCGGGTGAACGGGTCGCCCTCGCTTATGTGAAGAGCGTCGAAGGCGCGCAGACTGGACAGACGTACGAAGTGTATTAACCTTGAAGCATCTCTTCAAGAGGTGCTTTTTTCGTACCTTGTCCTTTATTTTATCTACCTCGATCAGAAGATTCCGCTATACTCGGGGCATCTTATACCCGGGAAAGGTTGAAGTTTCATGAAAGACAAAACGTTTCGCGCCCTTTATCACATTCCCTCTTCTTTCGTCGAACATCCGCTCCAAAAGCGCGCCCTTCAGGCAATCGGTCGTCCTCAAGAATCGATGGTCGAGGTGATCTTCCGCGTCGGTGGGTTTGGCACGTATGATGTGAGTACGATCACCTTTTTTGAGAGGGGCACCGTCCTTCGACACATTGAGCGGTCCGATACGTCAATCACCGAGCCCTTCGAATTCGAATACTACGAGGGAGAGGAAGCGAAACAGATGCGTGTCGCGTTTCACCTGCTTGGCACGAATTGGTGGCCAGCCATCTTCGAAGAACCGGAAGGGGTTTGTACGCTAGACGGCACACAGTGGAGTCTCAGCGTATACACGAACGGGACACTCATTCACGAGCATCATGGCAGCAACGCCTACCCATCCGAATGGGAACAAGTGACTCGCCTGTTCGGTATTTCTTGAAGAACGACAAAGGGAGCATCCGCGATGGATGCTCCTTTTGTCAGAGCGCTTGAATCATCTCGACCCGATTGCCGAACGGGTCACGGAACTCGAACCGGTCGAACCCTGGAATCGGGATGCCTTCGGAATAAGGAATCTCGTTCTCTCGAAGCGCTTCCTTCCAGTGACCTAGATCCGTCACAGCATACGCGATATGCGCTTTCGTCTTCTGTCGTTCCACGTCGTCCTCTGCCCCGACATGGACGGAACGGTCGCCGACTTGAAGCCAAAACCCGCCACGCCCCTTCAGCGACTCCGGCTTGTCGATTTCACGTAGACCGAGAAAGTCACAATAGAACGCCTTCGCATCTTGCTCGGCGCCAGTCGGAATCGTGATTTGGACATGATGAATCCCTGTAATCATTCCTCATTCCCCCTTCCGATAGGTCAGTCCGATATACTGCATCTTCTCGTTGAACAAACGTGGGTACGCCAAATAGCCGACGAGCGTCGCCGAGATCGAGGCGGTCGTCAAAATCAAGAAGAGGATCAAGAGTTGGTACAGGACCGCCTCCATCGGGTCCGCTCCCCCGATGATGAGGCCGCTCATCATTCCCGGCAACTGGACGAGCCCCATCGTCTTTTGCGCCTCGACGGTCGGGATCATACTCGTGCGAATCGCATTCTTCAAACTGCGGTCGATGGCCACTTTCGGCGTTCCGCCGAGTGAGAGAATAAGTTCGATGACGTCGTCACTCCGTTCGACCTCGTCTTTGAACTTGTTCAAGAACAGGAGCGACAACACCATGCTATTCCCGATGACCATCCCGCTGATCGGAATGACCTTTTCCGGCTCAAATGGGATGATACCGAGTCCGAGCATGAGGCCCATCGTCAATGTTTCGATCGTCACGAGCGTCAAGACAATCATCCACGTGATCCCCGGAATCCCGTCCCCTTTTTTGATGATGTTCTGTGTCGCCGCGCCAATCATAAGTAAAATCATCAATAACATGAAAATCGGACTGTCGCTCTCAAAGACGAACGTCAAGATATAGCCGATGATTAACAGTTGAGTGATGGAGCGGACCGTTGCGATCACAATATCACGTTCGAGTCCGAGTCGTAGGACGAGTGTCAAAGCGAGCGGGATGACGACAAAGACGAGCGCCGTCGCAAGTTCAATATATGACATCAATCTTCCCCCCTGACGAATCGCTGAACGACAGGGTCATCCGACTCATCGATGAACGATGCGTCCCCGTAGGCGAGCAGTTCCCCGTCTTTCAAGAACCACATGTCATCACTCACCCGCCGCGCCTGGTCGAGATCATGGGTGATCCAGATGACGGTCACACCGTACGATTGTTGCAGTTTTCGAATGAGTCGCTCGATTTCTTTCACCGTCCGATAATCAAGGCTCGCCGTAATCTCATCGAGCAAGAGCACGTCTGGCTTATTGACGAACGTCCGGGCGATGGCGACCCGGCTTCGTTCCCCTCCCGACAGTGATTTGACGGGATGGTCGAGGAGCGCCTCGCTCAAGTCGACATGATGCAATAGCTCAGCGGCTCGGTCACGGTCGAGTGTTTCGTCGAAGATGGCTTTCGGTAGATTCAAGTTGTCGTACACCGTTCCTTGAATCATCGGCGCACTTTGGAACGCCATCCCGATTTTCTTTCGTAGCTCGAGGATGTCCATCTCCGCGATGTCTTCCCCTTTAAATAGAATCGTGCCCGTGTCTGGTGACAGCAACCCGTTGATATGCTTCAGACACGTCGTCTTGCCGGCGCCACTCGGTCCGACGAACGTCGTAATCCGTCCTTCCCGGAACGTCCCGGACACATGATGCAGGATGTCTTGATGACTCACATCTTTGAATTCAATGATTGACATGCTTCTCTCGCCTCCTGGTTCTAGTGTACAGAAAAGAGCGGATGAGGTCGTCAAGAATGCAGTGTACAATCGGTTATAATCAGATTAAGGGGGTGTCTGTGATGGAAATAATAAATATCCATCTCAATGAAGAAGATGCGAGCGTCATCAAGGAATATGTAGAAGCGAAACAGCTGCACCTGTCTACCTTCATTCGCGATGTGATGATTGAACATATTCAAAACGAAAGAGACGTAAATCGATATCACGAAACGATGTATCATCATCAAAAGGAATCGAAAGCAATCTCATTCGAAGAGATGATGAAAGAATTGGACGGAGAATAAATTCTACGTTAAACAATCTTTGTTATAGTCGGAGAATCAGTGGATAGCACTTCAATCACATCATTTGATGTAAGAAAAACATAGTGTTCCACTTCAACTATGCCCTCATACCGCTCCAAAGATTCTTGGGCAAACCATTCCAGATAACTAGAATTTTTCATTTTGAATAACGTCCAATTCCCGTACTGAAGATGTGCATAATGCTGATGCTGATGCTGATGCTCTAACATCCTCATTCGTGAGCCTTCATCCGAGTTTCGATAAGAAAGTACAAGACCATCAAACAGAAATGAATATTTCTGCCCCTCGGTTTCGCCCCTTAAGATAATTCGCAAAGAATCTCCATCGTCCAATAGTGACTCTTTGCACAGACGTGCCGGCATAGACTCTAAAGGAATCCATTTTTCCCATTCATTCACTTGAATTTATTATCTTCGATCTTTTGAGAGAATTCCCAACCCTAACAGTAAGAGACCTAAAATTAACACACCAACAAATGTAGTTACGGTCATATTTGTCACCTTTCGAATCATGTCATCGATCCAACATTCGAGTTACATTTTGAAATCCCTTGTCCGTCTAATTCGTTCATTTCCTACTCATTTCCTTGATAAACATAGTCATCTCAGAACAAAATGAACATGTTTATCGTGCTTAAACATGTTCATTTATCCGTGAACTACTCGCCACTTATTTGCTTCACAAATTGAAGTGGGAGCTTCTTGGGAAGACCGTGCTCTTACCAGCCACGGTTATGGACCAAGCTCGTCGGGCAGTCCCTGCCCTGAATGGTTTGTCAGTC
>NZ_JACSKY010000014.1 GCF_018617855.1 Exiguobacterium qingdaonense | reverse complement strand
AGTAGTTGGGGGATCTCCCCCTGTGAGGATAGGACGTTGCCAGGCAACAACGCAGAAGACGATCAAGCATACGCTTGGTCGTCTTTTTTAATCGTTACTCATTTAGGAGGAATAACAGATGGCTCCTTCTCGAAAAAATCCTTTTACATTTTTAGAGGTTCTAGAACAACATGTACGTGAACATCGCGTCTCTTTTCATGTGCCCGGTCATCATAATGGTACTGTAATCGATGAGACGTTACCTAGTGCATTCGCAAAGGTCATGCCTTACGATTTGACGGAGTTGGCACATTTAGATGACTTGCACGATGCCTCTGGAATCATCGAGCAAGCTGAACAATCACTAAGTGCCTTATATGCGAGTAATAGTAAGTGGCTTGTCAACGGGTCGACCGTTGGAAATTGGAGTATGCTTGCAGCAACGGTGAAACGTGGTGAACGCGTTTATGTTCAACGGAATTCACATAAATCTGTTTGGAATGCGATTGAATGGTTAGGATTAAAACCGATTCTATTAACACCCACCATCGAACGTGGAACGGGCATTCCAACGGTCGTCACACAAAAAACGATTGAGCAGGCCATTCAATCATATCCTGGAGGAAAAGCGGTTATGTTGACGTCCCCTACGTATTATGGGGACATGGCAGACATCCGTACGATTTCAGAATATCTTTCTCCTCTAGAGATTCCGTTACTCGTTGATGAAGCTCATGGTGCTCATTTGATTCACCCTCAGTTACCGCGTCGTTCCGCAATTTTTGAAGGAGCGAGTGCAGTTGTACAATCCGCTCACAAAACGTTACCTGCCTTAACGATGGGAGCATGGATTCACTATAAAGAGGACATCAATGAAACTCGTTTAAATCATGCGTTGTCATCTTTTCAGACCTCGAGCCCTTCTTACCTGATTATGGCTTCACTAGATTATGCTCGTTCTTATCTAGAAAGCTTAACGGATGAAGTGTGGTCCGCTATTCAAAAAAGTCATGCACATTTCGTTCTTGATTTGAAGCGTGCCGGCTTTGTTGTGAAGGTCGGGGATGACTTTACGAAAGTAACGATTCTGACTTATCCGAAGAATGGCTTAATCTTTAGTCAACATCTCGCCTCAATCGGTATAGACATCGAGTTAGCAGCAGTCGATCATGTGTTACTCTGCCTGCCATTAAGGGAAATAAAGAAACAGGAAATTGAGCATTGGATTAAACTGATTAAAAAGGCATCTACGCATGTGCCGATCATTGAAGACGATGAAACGATTTTCCCATTTCCACAAACAGAACCCATATCTGAACTGTGCACTGTCACCGACATGCGCGTACAGCGTGTTCTTTTCGAGCAGTCCATCGGATCGATTTCAGCGGAGACGGTGATTCCTTATCCACCAGGTATTCCATGGATTTTGAAAGGAGAGCGCATTACAAAAGAAAAAATTCGCGTGCTCCGGGAGTGGATTTCTTTAGGAAGAAAACTTCAGGCTAGTAAGCATGTTATGATAGAGCAAATTGATGTTATTGTAGAGGAGTTTTAAAAAGTGAGCGGAATGTTTATTACGGTAGAAGGACCCGATGGATCAGGAAAATCTACACAACTTCAATTATTAGTAGAAAACTTAAAGCAAAAAGGATATGACATCGTCGTGACCCGTGAACCCGGAGGAACGACGGTCGGGAATCAAATTCGTGAAGTGTTATTGTCCCCGGATCATCATGAGATGACACCACGAGTGGAAATGATGCTCTATGCTGCTTCGCGAGCGCAAAATGTAGAACAAGTCATTCGTCCAGCGTTAGAGCGAGGGGCAATCGTCTTGTGTGATCGATTTATCGATGCATCGATTGCCTATCAAGGTTACGGATTACAGTATGAACTCGATCAGATTCAGTCACTCAATGAATGGGCGACGAACGGTCTCACGCCCGATTTGACTTTCTTGTTTGATTTGAGTCCGGAGCGGGCGAGTGCACGTATGAAAGACCGGGGACAACTCGACCGAATCGAGAGTCGTGATCAGGCATTTCATGAGCGAGTGTATGAAGGATTTAAAATGTTACTCGATCAGTATCCAGAACGTATCGTTCGCATTGATGCCGATCAATCAATCGAATGCATTCAAGATGAGGTACTTGACCATACAATTGAACGATTACAAGGAGGCGTACAGAGATGATGAAAATGGTAATTGCCATCGTACACGATA
The DNA here is from genome assembly GCF_018617855.1 of Exiguobacterium qingdaonense. Lineage (GTDB taxonomy): Bacteria > Bacillota > Bacilli > Exiguobacteriales > Exiguobacteriaceae > Exiguobacterium > Exiguobacterium qingdaonense. The sequence continues at coordinate 41,551 of NZ_JACSKY010000014.1, read as the reverse complement.
AGGATAGCGCACGTTTGTCCGATGCCCTCGTCGAACAGGATTTTCGTGCAACGAAATTGGCCACGACAGGCGGATTTTTAAAAGAAGGAAACACAACATTTATGATGGGGATTCCACAGGAGCGTCTCGATGATTTAATGGACGTGATTCAATCGAATTGCTCGAGTCGTGACCAAATGATCACCCCAATCTCACCGATGGGGGGACATGCAGATTCGTACATCCCTTATCCGGTCGAGGTACAAGTCGGTGGGGCGACGGTGTTCGTCTTGCCGATTGAAGGATTCCATCAGTTTTAATGGGAGTGGGGCAGATGCGTTTTCAGGAATTAAACGAGTCCCAAACAGTGGTTGCTCGAATCATCCAAAACTCAATCGTTACGAACAAAGTAGGCCATGCGTATATCTTCTCGGGGGACTATGAGCCATATTTAATTGATACGGCTACGTTGTTTGCAAAAGCGTTGTTTTGTGAAAGTCCCAAAGGAGCAGAACCTTGCGGCGTATGTCGAAACTGTCGACGCATGGACTCAAAAAATATTGTCGACTATATCGAAGTAGAGCCAGATGGCGCCAGTATAAAAAAAGAACAGATTCAGCAATTGCTCAGTGATTTATCGTTACGAGGTGCCGAGGGGGACCGTCAAGTTTATGTCATCCATCAAGCGCACAAAATGACGACTCAAGCAGCGAACAGTCTCTTAAAATTTTTTGAAGAGCCAGGTGTTGGCAAGCTCGCTATTTTAGTGACGACACAACCACAGCTTCTCCTCCCGACGATTCGTTCACGTGCGCAACATCTTGCTTTTCGTCCAATTAATCGTGAACAGTTGGCACAAAAGATGTCAGATGAACTGTCTTGCACGTATGATTTGGCATACCTTGCCTTAACCGTTTATTCGAAATGGGACGATGCGAAAATGGCGCTCGAGCAGGAGTGGTTTGTACAGGCGTACGGGCTAGTGGTACAATTAATTGAAGTATTGACGAAACGACCTCAAGAGTTGCTTTTGTTCGCACAAGAAAGATGGTTAGGACATTTCAAAGGACGGAATGAGTTACGGGTTGGCCTTGAATTATTCGAACATTGGTTAGAGGAGGCACTTCATTTAAAAGTGCGAGATGCATATACTCCGAAGCTATTTAAGAATGAGGCTACTTTGTACAACGCATTCATCCAAAATCGATCTGTCTCTAAACTTACACATGCGATTGAAAGCGTGCATGCGGCCATTCGACGACTCGAGGCGAACGTCAATCCTCAATTAACGTTCGAACGACTTTCGTTCGATTTGCAGAAAGGATAGAAGCGCGTGCTAGAAGTAGTTGGAGTCCGCTTTAAAGAAGCGGGAAAAATCTATTACTTTTCACCAGGCGATGCAACACTTAAACGTGGGGACCATGTCATCGTTGAAACGGTACGTGGCATTGAATACGGCCAAATTGTCCAAGTCGATAAGCAGCTCGGCGAAGACGAGGTCGTCTTGCCGTTGAAGACAATCCTTCGTGTCGCGGACCAAAAGGATGCGAATATCGTACACGATAATCGACTGGCAGCCGTTGATGCTCACGCCGTCTGTGAAGAAAAAATTCGAGAACATCAATTAGATATGAAGCTAGTTGATGTTGAGTATACATTTGATCGCAATAAAGTGATTTTCTACTTTACTGCCGAGGGTCGCGTTGACTTTCGGGAATTGGTAAAAGACTTGGCTAGTGTATTCCGTACACGAATCGAACTCCGACAAATCGGTGTTCGTGACGAAGCGAAATTACTTAGCGGGATTGGACCATGTGGTCGAGTTCTTTGTTGTTCATCATTTCTTGGGGAGTTTGAACCAGTATCCATCAAAATGGCCAAGGACCAAAATCTTTCATTGAATCCGAACAAGATTTCTGGCGTGTGTGGTCGTTTGATGTGCTGTTTGAAATATGAAAACGACACATATGAAGAATTGAAGCGCGATTTACCAGATGTCGGCAAGCGAATCAAAATTCCAGAAGGTGATGGTCGTGTAATCGGTCTTAACATTTTGGACCAACTCATTCAAGTGGAGCTCCGCGATCGGACGCGTGTCGTCACATATACGATTGATGAACTCGTCGAGGTGGGTGCGATTAAACGAAAACCGTCAAAACAGTGATGGGGTGCTGAGCAGTGGAAAGAATGGACAAAAAAGAAGTGATGATGCGAGTAGATGCCATCGAGCAACAGATGCAGCTCTTAACCGAACACTTAGGCGTATTGAAGGAACAACTCGCTTATTTGCTTGAAGAGAATCAGCATATGTATTTAGAGAATCATCACTTGCGTGAAAAAGTCGAACAATTGGCAGAAGTGGATACGGCAAATGGTGATTCACAAATCGCATTGTCTGGAAAAGGGCAGAACAATTTGGCTGCGCTGTATCAAGAAGGGTTCCATATTTGTAATCTCCATTATGGACAGGTACGAAAAGATGGGGACTGTCTCTTTTGCTTGTCGATGCTCAATAAACATTAATACGGGGCGATAGATAGGGCTTCCCTATCCATCGCCTTTCTTTTATAGAAGGAGGTAACGATGGTAACGTTTAAGGATGGAGAACGCCTTGATGATTTGCTCGGACGCCCGGGAAAAATCATTCAAAGCGATGATGTGTTCTCCTTTTCATTAGATGCGGTATTGCTCGCAGAATTCGTATGGGTCCCGATTCAAAAAGGGAAGTTGGTCGATTTATGTGCCGGGACCGGGGCAATCCCGCTCTTTTTGTCATATCGGACAAAAGGAACCATTATGGGAGTGGAGATTCAGTCAAAGCTCGTTGATATGGCGAATCGAAGCATGGCGGTCAATCGTCTTGAGGAGCGGATACAGATTGTAGAGGGTGATGTCAAAACGGCAGCGGCGCAGCTCGGACATGCGCAGTATGACGTGGTCACGTGTAACCCACCTTATTTTTTGGCGAACGACACGTCACTCCGAAATCAAAACGAGCATCATACGATTGCGCGTCATGAAGTGCTGTGTACGCTCGAGGATTGTATGAAGGCAGCAGGCCAACTCGTCAAGCCGGGAGGGAAAGTGGCGTTCGTGCATCGGCCAGAACGTTTACTCGATATCCTGACCTTGATGCGAGCGTATCGCATCGAACCGAAACGAATGCAACTCGTTTACCCGAAAGTTGGGCGCGAGGCGAATACCTTATTAATCGAGGGATCGAAAGATGGAAAAGCAGGTCTTAAAATTTTACCACCATTTGTTGTCTACGAAGAAGATGATACGTACACAGAAGCGATGCGAGCTATTCTCGATGCCTAAACATTATACGTATATTTTGGAATGCTGTGATGGCACATATTATACGGGTTACACAACGAACGTAGAAAGACGGATTCTTGCACACAATGCTGGAAAAGGTGCGAAATACACGAAAGCACGACTTCCGGTACGACTTCGATACGTGCAATCATTCGATACGAAACGGGAAGCCATGCAATACGAATGGTCAATCAAGCAATTGACACGTGCACAAAAAGAGAAGTTGATGGAGGGGACGACCAATGAATTCACAGAAGAGCTACCGAACTGAACAACCGACATTATATGTCGTACCGACACCAATCGGCAACTTAGAAGATATGACGTATCGAGCGGTACGGACACTTCGGGAAGTAGATTTGATTGCAGCGGAAGACACACGTCAAACGATGAAGCTTTGCCGTCACTTTGAGATTGCGACAAAATTAGTCAGCTATCATGAACACAATAAAGAGATGAGTGGACCAAGACTCATTGAAGACCTTCTTGCCGGGAAGTCGATTGCGGTAGTGTCAGACGCTGGGATGCCAGGGATTTCAGACCCGGGGAGCGACCTCGTTCGATTAGCGATTGAAGTAAACATCCCGGTTGTCGTCTTACCGGGGGCAAATGCAGCACTCACGGCACTCGTGGCATCGGGACTTGCGACAGAGCGATTTCTGTACTACGGCTTTTTACCTCGCAAAAAGAAAGATCGCCTCGATGTCCTTGAGACCATTCAATACGAGCCAGGAACCGTCATTTTCTATGAGGCTCCTCATCGATTGAAAGACATGTTAACGGCGATTCGACAAGTGTTCGGGAATCGACAAATCGTATTAGGTCGGGAACTGACAAAAACGTTCGAAGAATTTTTGAGAGGTACGGTGGATGACGCCTTACAGTGGTGCGAAGGCGAGGTGCGCGGCGAGTTTGTCGTCCTCGTGAGTGGAGCGAAAGAAACAGCCCCTACGACCGTGTGGTGGGAAGGACGCTCTGTGTATGAGCATGTGACTCACTATATCGAAGAAGGGATGAAGCCGAATGCGGCAATCAAGCAGACGGCGAAAGATCGTGGAGAGTCCCGGAACGATGTGTACGATGCGTACCATCAGTTGCATGAAAAAGAGTAAGCAAGGAAATCCTTGCTTACTCTTCGCTGTAGTAGTTTTCAAGCATGTTCTTCAATTCAACGAGAACACGTTGTGCACCTTCTGGTGACAAGATGAGTTTGCCGTCTGCCAATTTGAAGTTATCGTCTGATACTTCGCCCGTAACTTGGCAAGTCATGTTTGGCTTATATTTTTTCAGAACGATTTGGTCGTTGTCGACATAAATCTCGAGAGCATCTTTCTCTGCGATTCCGAGGGTACGGCGCAATTCGATTGGAATTACGACGCGGCCTAGTTCATCAACCTTACGTACAATACCTGTAGATTTCATTTGTGTTTCCTCCTCCAATGGTGTCGAAATCTCGTGGTGACATAAATCGTCAAAATTCGACAATGTGACTACAGCAAAAAGCATACTAAACTTTCCAATTGTAGTCAACTACTTACTATATGGAAAAGTAAGTTTTTAAAATGCTCGAATTCAGAACGATATATACCTAAATTTCCCCGATAGTTTGAACTTGAAACAATGAAAGGGTATTTTTGGAACATACATGACGAAAAAAACGCAAAAAAATTCCAAACAATTAGGTTTGGAAATTCTTTTGTCGAACCGTGTATAATGAGAATTGCAAATGTCGAAAGGATGGAGAGTAAATCATGGCGAAGCCAACTTTTTATATTACAACCCCAATTTATTATCCGAGTGCAAAGCTGCACATCGGTCACGCGTATACTACAGTAGCGGGTGATGCAGTTGCTCGTTACAAACGTTTAAAAGGATTTGATGTCCGTTATTTAACTGGAACGGATGAGCATGGTCAAAAAATTCAAGAAAAAGCGAAAGAAGCGGGTGTGACGCCGCAAGCTTTCGTTGATGGCGTCGTTGAAGAAATCAAAGTCTTATGGGACCGTCTTGAAATCTCATACGATGACTATATCCGTACGACAGAAGACCGCCATAAAAAAGTGGTCGAGCATATTTTTGAGACGTTACTAGAGAATGGGGACATCTATCTCGGTGAGTATGAAGGATGGTATTCCGTACCGGATGAGACATACTACACCGAATCACAACTCATCGACGGGAAAAGCCCTGACAGCGGACATCCAGTCGAGCTCGTGCGTGAGGAATGTTACTTCTTCCGTCTCAGCAAATACGCGGATCGCTTGATTGAGTACTTTGAATCACATCCTGAATTTATCTTGCCTGAATCTCGGAAGACGGAGATGATCAATAACTTCTTGAAGCCGGGTCTTCAAGATTTGGCTGTATCGCGTACGACGTTTGATTGGGGCGTACAAGTCCCATCGAATCCGAAACATGTCGTGTACGTATGGGTCGATGCGCTCACAAACTATATTTCATCACTCGGATACGGAACAGACAACGATGAGCTCTTCAACCGCTATTGGCCGGCAGACGTACATTTGGTTGGAAAAGAAATCGTCCGTTTCCATACGATTATTTGGCCAGCCCTCTTAATGGCGCTTGACCTTCCGTTACCGAAGCAAGTGTTCGCACACGGTTGGTTACTCATGAAAGACGGGAAGATGTCGAAATCAAAAGGGAACGTCGTCGACCCGATTCCGTTAATTGACCGTTACGGACTCGATTCTGTTCGTTATTACCTTCTCCGTGAAGTACCGTTCGGAGCGGATGGCACGTTCACACCGGAAGCGTTCGTTGACCGTCTGAACTTTGACTTGGCAAATGACCTCGGAAACTTATTGAATCGCACCGTTGCGATGATTAAAAAGTACTTCGATGGAAATATCCCGGCATATAACGGAAACGTCACGGCGTTTGATGCAGGACTGCTCGATATGGTGAAGGAAACGACACGTAAAACGGAAGACGCGATGGAACACATGGAGTTTTCGGTCGCCCTCACAAATATTTGGCAACTCGTCAGCCGTGCGAACAAATATATCGACGAGACACAACCATGGGTTCTCGTGAAAGACGAGTCGAAGCGTGAAGAATTGGCTTCTGTCATGACGCACCTTGCAGGTGTCCTTCGTCATGTGGCCATCATGATTCAGCCGTTCATGACGCGTGCTCCAAAAGAAATGTTCCGTCAGCTCGGGCTTGAGGGAGAGGATATGTCTTGGGAGGCACTCGATACATTCGCAGACTTTAACAATGCGGTCGTGACGGACGGGACACCGATCTTCCCGCGTCGTGATGTGAAAGAAGAAGTGGATGCGATCCAAGAAATGATGCGTCAGGCGTCTAAAGCACGAATCGAGGAAACGGAGACAGCGTCAGTAGAAGAAGACGAGGACGTTCGTCCGGAAATCACGATTGATGTCTTCGACCAAGTCGAATTCCGTGTCGGTCAAATCGTGGAAGCCGATAAGATAAAAAAGGCGAAGAAACTGTTGAAACTTCAAGTCGACCTCGGGAAAGAGACGCGTCAAATCGTGTCTGGCATCGCTGAATGGTATGCCCCTGAAGAGTTGGTTGGCAAAAAAGTCATCGTTGTTGCAAACTTGAAACCGGTCAAGCTTCGCGGAGAACTCTCGCAAGGGATGATTTTAGCAGCGGATCGTGATGGAAAACTAGAGCTCGCGACAGTCTCAGACCAGATGCCAAACGGTGCCATCGTCAAATAATGGAATGGGGGAGACCGCGGTCTCCCTCTCTTTTTCTAAGGAGGAAACGAGATGTTGATTGATACACATACACATATCAATGCAGAACAGTTCAATGAGGACGTGGAAGAGACGATCGAGCGGGCGCGGGAGGCGGGTGTCTCTCCGCTACTCGTCGTCGGATTCGATACACCTACCATCGATCGAGCGATTGAACTGGCAGAAACGCACGAAGACATCTACGCCATTGTCGGATGGCATCCCGTTGATGCGATTGATTGTACGGACGCGGACTTGGCGCGAATCGAAGCACTCATGAGTCATCCGAAGGTGATGGCACTCGGTGAAATCGGTCTCGACTATCATTGGGACAAGTCGCCAAAAGACGTGCAACAGCGTCTATTCCGTCAACAGATCGCCATTGCGAAGCGGACGAATATGCCGATTGTCATCCATAACCGGGAAGCAACGGCAGATGTGCTAAATATTTTAGAAGAAGAGCATGCCGAGGAAATCGGTGGTGTGTTCCATAGCTACAGCATGTCCGTAGAGCTGTTGCCTCGTTGCTTAGACTTGAACTTTTATATTTCTCTTGGAGGTCCGGTCACATACAAAAATGCAAAAGTACCAAAGGCCGTTGCAATCGAAGTTCCACTTGATCGTCTTCTTGTTGAAACAGATTGTCCGTATTTGACGCCGACGCCATTCCGTGGAAAACGAAACGAACCGGCTTATGTCAAATACGTTGCAGAAGAGATTGCCTCCCTTCGAGGCATACCGTATGATGAGCTGGCAGAAGCGACGACAGCGAACGCCAAGAAATTGTTCCGACTCTCATGATCAAGCGGGTGTTAGCGAGTATAGGCATTATCGCGACCGCATCTGTGGCGTACGTCATGTGGCAGCCTGAATTGATCAAGGTCGTCGATAACGGGGTGGTGATCGAGCATGAGACACGGGCTGACTCTGTTCTCGAGGTGCTTGAAGAATTAAATATTACGTTGGATGAGACGGATTATATCACGCCGGCACTGAGTGAGGACGTACCTGAAGACCGCCTGATTCGAATCGAACGCTCGCATGAGGTGTCACTCCAAATTGGATATGGTCAAACCGAGACGGTGCAAACTCGAGAGCGAACCGTAGAGGACGTGTTATTAAGATACGGGGTGACCGTACGAGATGGCGACACCGTGTACCCGTCAGTTCGTACACCGGTGACGAACGGGATGACGATTCGCTATCAACCGGTCGTAGCAGTGAACCTCATCGTCGGGCAAGAAGCGTTGACGATTTATACGATGGCCACGGACGTAGAACAACTTTTGATGGAAGAGAACGTCGATGTGACGGAGCGTGATACAGTCATCCCGGCCCCGTCGACTCCGATTCGTGAAGGATTGACGGTTACAGTCAATACAAATCGAGACGTCGTTCAATATGAGAGTCAGTTGATTCCGTTTGATGTGGTTGAGGAAGAAGACGGCACGCTTGAAGAAGGTGTGAAGCAAACGGCGCAAGTCGGGGTGCCCGGACTTGAACGGACAAGGTATGAACTTACCGTAGAAAATGGTACAATTACAAATCGTACGAAAACGGATGTCGAGACGTTACGCAAGACGGTTGCACACATCATCAAAGTGGGAACGAAGAAAGTCACGGAACCGATAAATGAGCCAGAGGCGACGGTTGCGGATGAATCAAGTCCATTCATCCCAGAAGCTGAAGTTGAAATCGCTGAACCACCAAAAACGGATGACGTGCTCGATTTTTCATCGGCAAAACAATTACTTGTGGAAGCAACCGCTTATACAAACAACGCAGAAGACACGGTGACGTATAATGGACGAGTGCTGACAAGAAGCGGGTACGATGTGACAGACACGATCCTGTATGAAGGAATGCGGATTATTGCGGTCGACCCTTCCATCATCCCACTCGGAACCCGTGTGTACGTAGAAGGAATCGGCATGGCGATTGCCCTAGATACAGGAAGTGCAATCAAGGGTCAAAAAATCGACATCATGATGGATGAAAAGAACGAGGCTGTGACGTTTGGTCGCAAGCCGCTCACCATCTGGGTGATTCCGAAGCAGGAAGAAGAGAAAGAAGGATCAGACAATGCGTGAGAAAATACAGGAAATTATCGTCGTAGAAGGGCGTGACGACACGGCGCGACTTCAGGAAGTATTCGATGTCGATACGATTGAAACGAACGGCTCTGCCGTATCTGCTCAGACGATTGAACGAATCCGTCGTGCCCAGGAGAAGCGCGGGGTAATCATTTTGACCGATCCGGATTATCCGGGCGATCGTATCCGAGCGATTGTCGAGGAACGGGTCAAAGGATGCAAGCATGCGCATCTTCCTCGGGCTGAGGCAAAAGGGAAACATGGAAAAATTGGTGTAGAACATGCGACTCCGGAGTCGCTTCGTCGCGTCCTGCGCACGATATTTGAACCGCGCGTCGAAACGGGTCAACCAATCGTTACCCGAAAAATGGTGCTAGAGGCAGACTTGATCGGCGGTGCAGCTGCTGCGGCACGTCGAAAGCGCCTCGGTGTATTGCTGCGAATCGGTGAGCCGAACGCCAAACAATTTGTGAAACGGGTTGAGGCGTTAGGTGTCACGATTGAAGAGTGGGAGCAGGCACTTGCTCAATTAGAGGAGGAACAGGGTTGAAAGACATTGCAACAATCCATCGAACGAAAGCGATTTTAGAACGACATGGTTTTTCATTCAAAAAATCGCTCGGCCAAAACTTTTTAATCGATTTAAATATTTTAAGCAAGATCGTCGGAGCAGCAGAGTTGAGTGAATCGAGCGGTGTGCTTGAAATTGGTCCGGGAATCGGGTCGTTGACTGAACAATCGGCAAAGCGCGCCAAGAAAGTCGTAGCTCTCGAGATTGACCAGCGTCTCTTGCCGATTTTAGAAGATACGATGTCACCTTATGCGCACGTGAAAGTGATTCATGGGGACGCATTAGAGTTAGATTTGCGTGGAATCGTGGAACAAGAATTTTTAAAAGAGGGCATCGAGGATATCTCGGTCGTCGCTAACTTGCCCTACTACGTCACGACGCCGATCATCATGCGACTGCTCGAAAGTGGTGTGAAATTCCGTTCGCTCGTCATGATGATTCAAAAAGAAGTGGCAGAGCGGATTGGGGCGAAACCAGGTACGAAAGCATACGGCTCGTTATCGATTGCGATTCAGTATTATGCTGAGGCAGAGGTGAGCTTTGTCGTACCGAAAAACGTGTTCATCCCCGCGCCGAACGTCGATTCGGCTGTTATAACGCTCCGAATGCGTAAAGAGCCGGCTGTACAAGTGAAAGACGAGTCATTCTTCTTTGATGTGGCGCGCGCAAGTTTCGCACAACGGCGTAAAACCATCTTGAACAATTTAACAAACTATATTGGAAAAGAACATAAGGTCGAACTTGAACGTTCGCTTCATGAGGCAGGGATCGACCCGAAACGTCGGGGAGAAACGTTGAGCCTAGAGGAATTCGCACGGCTGTCTGACACAATTTTACCACTTAAAAAGAGTTGACGACCTGAAAACGAGTCGTTATAATATTAAACTTTATTTTCATATTCAATTGTGCTATACTTGTAACAGTGAGGTGAAGCGTATGCCAAAGACGTTACAAGAAATCAGACAGAAACTCGAATCGCATGTTGGTGAACGATTGACGTTGAAAGCAAACGGCGGTCGTAAGAAAGTCGTTACTCGGTTTGGAACGCTCGTTGAGACATATCCTGCGGTGTTCGTTGTGAAATTGGATGAAGACCTGCACAATGTGGAACGTGTCTCGTATAGCTACGCTGATGTCCTAACGGATACAGTTAAAATTGAATTCGGCAATTGATTTATAAATGAGGGGCGGATGCATTGGCAGCTGCTTCTTTTTTTGTGCGTCTGTTTACGGTACAATGTCGAACAGGAGACAAATGGGAAGGGTGAACGTGATGCGCACGATCAGTGTGAAAGCGCCGGCAAAAATTAATTTGACGCTAGATGTCCTCGGAAAGCGTCCGGACGGCTATCATGAAGTTGAAATGGTAATGACAACAGTTGACTTGGCAGACCGCTTAGAGTTAACAATTTTGGAATCAGATGAGATCCGGATTCAATCGGAGCACGCTTACGTGCCGAATGACCATCGAAATTTAGCTTATCGGGCGGCAGAGTTGTTGCGTGAACGTTTTAATATTCATCAAGGCGTCGAAATTGTACTCGACAAACAGATTCCAGTGGCAGCCGGACTCGCAGGTGGGTCGAGTGATGCCGCGGCAACGCTTCGAGGTATGAATGAACTATTCTCATTAAATTTATCGTTAGAGGAACTCGCGGAACTCGGTGCAGAAATCGGATCGGACGTTTCGTTTTGTGTCATCGGAGGAACTGCCATCGCCCGAGGACGGGGGGAGAGATTGGAGATGATTCCGGCCCCACCTCCGTGCTACGTCGTACTCGGTAAACCGAAAATTGGGGTGTCGACCGCGGATGTATATCGAGCTGTGCGGATGGAAGACGTACATCATCCAGACACAGACGCCATGGTGGAGGCGATTCGTCAAAAAGATTTTCACGGGATTTGTGAAAACCTTGGTAACTCGCTTGAGAGTGTGACACTCAAGCTTCATCCAGAAGTGAAACAAATCAAAGAAACGATGCGTCATTGCGGGGCAGAAGGTGTCCTAATGAGTGGGAGCGGACCGACTGTCTTTGCGTTGATTGAACACGAGCAAAAAGCGCACCGAGTCTATAACGGTTTAAAAGGATTTTGCCCGGAAGTGTTCGTCGTTCGGATTCTCGGCAAAAGACATTGAACAAAAACGAATGAAAGTGATATATTTCTTATAGAACATTCGTTAATTAATGAAGTTGCGAAGGAGAATCCGTATGAAAATTCGTAGAAGTGGTCGTCTCGTTGATATGACCCGTTATTTACTTGATCATCCGCATCAGCTTGTCTCGTTGTCGATGTTTTCAAGTCGCTATAAAGCCGCAAAGTCGTCGATTAGTGAAGACCTTGTGATTGTCAGTGAAATGTTGTCCCATGACGGGATTGGAAAGCTGGTGACCGTTCCTGGTGCAGCGGGCGGTGTGATGTTTATTCCGCGATGGAGCAAAGAAAAGTCGCTTGAGATGATTGATACGCTTTGTGAGCAACTATCAAAACCTGAGCGTCTCCTGCCAGGGGGATACCTCTACTTGACAGACGTGCTAGGGAACCCGAGTCAAGTAAAACCGATGGGACAGGTCTTTGCGTCCGTCTTTGCCGACCGAAAAGTCGATGTGGTCATGACGATTGCGACAAAGGGGATCCCGCTCGCGTATGCTGTCGCGGAACAATTAGGCGTCCCGTTTGTCATCGTCCGTTCAGATAGCCGTGTCACAGAAGGCTCAACAGTGAGTATCAACTATGTGTCTGGTTCATCGAAGGCGATTCGTACGATGGCTCTCGCTCGTCGGAGTCTACCCCGAGGTGCGAACGTACTTTTAATCGATGACTTCATGAAAGCAGGAGGAACGATTCGGGGAATGATGAGCCTCTTGAATGAATTTGAGGCAAACCTTGCGGGTGTCGGTGTTCTGATGGAAGCCGAAGGGGCTGAAAAGAAAATGGTAAGCGAATACGTCAGCTTGATGAAATTGACGAACGTCGACCCAGATGAAGGTCTTGTCACCATTTCACGGGGGAATGTGGAACAATTCTTAAAGTGATTGGCAAAATTTTGATTTCGTTTTATGATTAGAGGGTATACACTTATCAACATGGAACGATGACGATTGCTTAAGACCAACTGAACCTTACAGAAGACCACACCATGGCGTAGACAACGATGAAAAAGGGGATGCGAAACATGCAGATCACAGACGTAAAAATTCGCAAAGTCGCGACAGAAGGCAGAATGAAAGCGTTGGCCTCCATTACACTTGATCACGAATTCGTTGTACACGACCTTCGAATCATCGAAGGGAGTAGCGGTCTATTTGTCGCCATGCCGAGCAAACGGACACCAGAAGGCATTTTTCGGGATATTGCGCATCCGATTAACGGGGAGATGCGACAAAAAGTGGAAGCGGCTGTTTTGGAAACATATTCCAACATCGATGTGGATGTGTTGGACCCACAACACGTGTCTCAAGGTACAAACGAATGATAGAAAGCAGCGGTAGGTCACCTAACCGCTGTTTTTTTGCGTTTCAATGGTTAAGGAATGGTACAACTATTGAAACGAAGGCATGGTTTCGATATAGTAGAAACGGTGTAAATAGGATTTAGTTGCAGAAAAGCCGAACTATAAAGATCAATCACAGCTGTTGTGAGATAGGAGCGAATCAAGCATGGAGCGTTTTGCAGTCATTTTGGCAGCAGGAAAAGGGACTCGAATGAAGTCGAAGCTATACAAAGTGCTTCATCCGGTTCTAGGAAAACCAATGGTCGAGCATGTTGTCGATCAGTTAGACCAAATCGGTGTCAGTCGTCAAATCGTAATCGTTGGCCATGGGGCGGAAGCGGTACAAGACACGCTAGGCACTCGGGTGGAATATGCGGTCCAGGAACAGCAACTTGGAACTGGGCATGCTGTTCAAATGGCGGAAGCCGAGCTTGCAGGTAAATCAGGGGCAACACTTGTCGTTTGTGGAGACACGCCGTTACTGACGGCTGAAACGTTAGAAGCCCTTCTTGCTCATCACGAAGCACAGCAGGCAAAAGTCACCGTATTGACTGCAATTGCAGACGATGCGACAGGATACGGTCGGGTCATTCGTGGTGAAGACGGTAACGTGACGAAAGTCGTGGAGCATAAAGATGCTTCCGATACGGAGCTCGCCATCAACGAAATCAATACGGGGACATACGTATTCGATAACGAATTGTTGTTCGATGCACTCAAGCGGGTCGGGAACGACAATGCGCAGGGTGAGTATTACTTGCCTGACGTCATTTCAATTGCAAAAGAAGCCGGCGAAGTGGTCGCAGCACATACAGCACCGACGTTTGATGAGACGATTGGGGTCAATGACCGCGTCGCCTTGTCGCAAGCAGAAACGATCATGCGTAAACGGACGAATGAGCGTCTCATGCGTGAAGGCGTCACATTTATGGACCCGGCATCGACATACATCTCGCCAGACGTCGTCATTGGATCAGATACGGTCATCTATCCGGGCACGGTCATTCTTGGGGAGACGGTCATCGGCTCAGAATGTGTCATCGGTCCAAACTCCGAAATTCGTAACAGTATAATTGAAGACAACGCTGTTGTTCGACAATCCGTCGTGACAGACAGCCGAATTGGTGAAGCAGCGCAAGTCGGGCCATTCGCTCACTTACGTCAGCAAGCTGTGCTCGGCGCGAACACGCGCGTCGGCAATTTTGTCGAGATAAAAAAATCAACGTTCGGTGATGGGGCGAAAGCTTCGCACTTGAGCTATATTGGGGATGCGTCAATCGGTGAGCGCGTCAACTTAGGCTGTGGGTCAATCACAGTGAACTATGATGGCAAGAACAAGTTCGAGACAGTCGTGGAAGACGATGCGTTCGTCGGCTGTAACGTCAACTTGATTGCCCCGGTAAAAGTCGGAAAAGGCGCGCTCGTCGCAGCCGGTTCGACGATTACACAGGATGTACCGGAAGAGGCGCTTGCAATCGCACGTGAACGCCAAACGAATAAAGAGGGTTACACAAAACGATAACTTGCTGCCAATCATTATGGAAAACGATGGAGGAGAATCCTAAACATGTCTACTGTATACGAACGAGAAATTCGTCTATTTAGCTTAAACTCGAACCGCCCGCTAGCTGAAGAAATTGCGAAAGAAACCGGCATTCCACTCAGTGATTGCCAAGTCAAGCGATTCAGCGACGGTGAGCTGTATATCAATATCGAGGAAAGTGTTCGTGGAGATGATGTGTACATCATCCAATCGACAAGCTCACCTGTAAACGAGACGCTCATGGAACTACTTGTCATGATCGATGCACTCAAACGTGCCTCTGTCCGCACAATTAACGTTGTCATGCCGTACTACGGGTATGCACGCCAAGACCGTAAAGCACGCTCGCGTGAGCCGATCACGGCGAAACTTGTTGCTGATCTGCTTACAGTAGCGGGGGCGACGCGTCTCATTACAATGGATTTGCATGCAGCGCAAATTCAAGGATTCTTCAATATTCCGGTTGACCAATTACTCGGCGTACCGCTTATCTCGACTTATTTTGAGACAGAAGAGTTTAAAGCAAAGGATATCGTGGTTGTTTCTCCTGACCACGGGGGCGTGACACGTGCACGTAAATTGGCAGAACGTTTGAAAGCTCCGATCGCCATTATCGATAAACGTCGCCCGGAAGCGAATGTCGCCGAAGTGATGAATATCGTCGGTAGTGTCGAAGGAAAGACGGCTATTTTAATCGATGACATCATCGATACAGCCGGCACAATCACACTTGCAGCAGACGCCATCGTCGAGGCAGGAGCGAAAGAAGTATATGCATCTTGTACGCACCCGGTTCTTTCTGGTCCAGCGATGGAGCGCATCGACAACTCGTCAATCAAAGAGTTGGTCGTCTTAAATACCATCGATTTGACAGGGCGTGCTTGCTCGAGCAAAATCAAGCAAATGTCGGTTGCCCATTTGCTTGGGGAGGCGATTATGCGCGTACACGAGCATAAATCGGTCAGTACCCTATTCGATTAAAAACGAGGCCCGGAGGCATTCGCCTCTGGGTTTTTTTGTTCAGGAGGAAATGATATGAAATGTATCGTCGGTCTGGGGAATCCCGGAAAAAAGTATGAAATGACCCGACATAATGTCGGTTTTTTGGCGAT
Source organism: Exiguobacterium qingdaonense (assembly GCF_018617855.1). GTDB lineage: Bacteria > Bacillota > Bacilli > Exiguobacteriales > Exiguobacteriaceae > Exiguobacterium > Exiguobacterium qingdaonense. The sequence goes on along the minus strand of NZ_JACSKY010000014.1, from coordinate 25,711 downwards.
TGACCGTCTCGCTGAAAAGTATGGCATCTCGCTGAATGAAGCGAAGTTTAATGCCCTTATCGGAACGGGAAGAATCAATGGTGAACGTGTCGTACTCGTTAAACCACTCACATATATGAATTTATCGGGTGAAGCCGTTCGTCCGATTTTAGATTATTATAAGATTGAGATTGATGACTTACTCGTGATTTATGACGATTTGGATATGGTGCCTGGGAAGATTCGGTTTCGTCCGAAAGGAAGCGCGGGTGGCCATAACGGAATCAAATCACTCATTCAACATCTAGGGACAGCCGAATTCAAACGATTGAAGTTTGGAATCGGTCGTCCGCCACACCCGATTAAAGTCGTCGACTGGGTGTTGATGAACTATCGGAAAGACGAGCTTCCGGAATTGAGTGAAACACTCGATCATACCGTAACCGCAGCCGCTGATTTTGTAGACACAGATTGGTTGGCACTGATGAATCGATACAACTAAAGGGTCATTGCACCCTTTTTTGTCGTATGAGTTGGAGGAAAACAGATGAATGCTTTAGAAAGATTTATGGTGTCGCTCCCTGAAACGAATGTGATTCGAGAGCGGCTTCAAAAAGTAGACCGTCAATTGGTAACGGGTCTGACGACGAGTGCGAAAGCGCTCGTCTTGGCGGGGCTCGTGAAATCATCATCGAGACGTCTCGTGGTCGTGACACATAATATGTATCAAGCACAGAAGATGTTCGATCAACTTGAATCACTGATCGGCCCGGACAAAACTGTGCTATATCCAATCGATGAAACGCTAGCAGGTGAGTTGTCACTCACGTCTAGTCCAGAATTGTTGGCTGCCCGAATCGATGCCCGTACGCGTCTCCTCGACCAAACAGGAGGCGTTGTTGTCGTGCCGCTCGGTGGACTACGGCGTTACATCCCAACTCCAGAGGCGTGGCAGAACAGTCGCGTCATGTTGAAGCCTGGAAGTGACCTCGATCTAGCAGGTTTTTCGAAACAATTGACGGACATGGGATATGAACGGACGGCGACTGTGACGACCCCGGGTGAGTTTTCCGTACGAGGCAGCATACTAGACGTTTACCCACTGACGGAAGCGCGTCCATATCGGATTGACTTATTCGACACGGAGATTGACTCGATTTTCACGTTCGATGCAGAGACGCAACGCTCGCTAGGTGTTGTAGCAGAAGTTTGCATTACGCCGGCGACTGAGTTCATCGCAACAGAAGACCAGTTGAAACAGGCCGGTAGCACCCTTCGGAAGCAATATAATCGGACCGTGGAATTGATTGAAAATGAAGTGATTCGCCAAGCTCTCGAGGAGGGGGTCGTGACAGATATCGAGCGCTTCGAGCGCGGGGACTTGCCTGCGAAGATTGGGAAGTATTCACCATTACTCTATACGTCCACGTTCCTTGATTATGTCGGACAAGACGCCGTCCTCATTCTAGACGAAGTGGCACGAATCGATGACGCCGCGGACGTACAGGACCGTGAAGAAGCCGAGTGGTTCTCCTCACTCATCGAAAAAGGAGAGGCTGTCAGCAATTACACGCTCGCCGTCCCCATGCATAACGTGTTCCGTGACTTGAAACAAGTGGCATTCTCCTTACTCCCATCTCGTCGTTCAGGAATACCAGAGACCGATACGGTTCATTTGAGCTGTCGTCCGCTACCGGCGTTCCATGGACAGATGCATTTGTTGAAACAGGAAGTCGAGCGCTGGCAACAGGGCGATCAACGAATTGTCGTACTTGCAGGTGATAAGTCGCGCGCAGATAAGATTGAAGCGCTTCTTTCCGATTATGGAATCGCCTCGACCTTCACCAATGTCGATGGAGAGTTAGAACCGAGACGCGTATCCGTCATCATTGGTCAAATCGAAGGTGGATTCGAACTGTCGACGAGCCGTCTTGTCGTCATATCGGAGGAAGAGCTATTCAAGCGCGTGACGAAACGGAAGCGACAAACGAAAAATTTGACGAACGCGGAGCGAATCAAGAGTTATCAGGAACTGAAGCCGAACGACCATGTCGTCCATGTACATCACGGAATCGGAAAGTATCTCGGCATTAAAACGATTGAGGTCGGCGGGATTCATCAGGATTACCTTCACCTCGTCTATGCCGGGGACGATGCCCTTTATGTGCCGGTCGACCAAATCGATCTCGTTCAAAAATATGTCGGCGCTGAAGGCAAAGAACCGAAGATTTATAAACTCGGGGGCACCGAATGGAAGAAAGTGAAGTCGAAAGTCGCCAAATCGGTCGAAGACATCGCCGATGAGCTGATTAAGCTGTATGCGGCACGGGAAGCATCGGTCGGTTTTGCATTCCCACCTGACGATGAGGAGATGGATCAGTTCGAATCTTCCTTCCCGTACGCCGAGACAGAGGATCAAGTCCGTTCGATCGCTGAAATCAAAACGGATATGGAACGCTCCCGTCCGATGGATCGCCTCTTGTGCGGCGATGTCGGATATGGGAAGACGGAAGTGGCGATTCGGGCGGCGTTCAAAGCTGTGCTCGCCGGCAAACAGGTGGCATTTCTTGTCCCGACGACCGTCCTCGCGCAACAGCATTATGAAACGATGCTCGAGCGGTTCAGCGAATTTCCGATCAACGTGTCGGTCATGAGCCGCTTCCGCTCGAAAAGTGAGATGACGGCGACGAAGAAGGGACTGAAAGAAGGGACCATCGACATCGTCGTCGGGACGCATCGGGTGTTATCAAAAGACGTGACGTTCGCTAACCTCGGACTCGTCATTATCGATGAAGAACAACGGTTCGGCGTCAAACATAAAGAACGTCTGAAACAATTGAAGACGAATATCGACGTGCTCACGTTGACGGCGACGCCAATCCCACGGACACTCCATATGTCGATGATTGGAATCCGTGACCTGTCTGTACTTGAAACACCGCCTGAAAACCGCTATCCGGTCCAAACGTACGTCATGGAATATGACGGCATCGTCTTGCGAGAAGCGTTAGAGCGTGAACTCGCCCGCGGGGGGCAGGCGTTCTTCCTTTATAACCGCGTCGAAGGGATCGAACGGAAAGCAGAAGAAATTCGGGCCTTATTGCCGGAAGCAAGGATTGCCACGGCACATGGTCGTATGACCGAAAGTGAGCTTGAGAGCCAGTTAATCAGTTTCTTAGAAGGGGAGGCAGATATTTTAGTTTCCACTACTATCATTGAAACAGGAATTGACATCCCGAACGTCAATACACTGATTGTCCATGATGCTGATAAGATGGGGCTATCCCAGCTCTATCAACTTCGTGGTCGAGTCGGGCGTTCGAATCGAATCGCCTATGCGTACTTTACGTATCGGAAGGATAAGCGTTTGACAGAAGTGGCAGAAAGTCGCCTTCAGGCCATCAAAGAGTTCACGGAGCTCGGCAGTGGATTTAAGATTGCGATGCGTGACTTGTCGATTCGTGGAGCCGGAAACTTACTTGGTGCACAACAGTCTGGATTCATCGATTCTGTCGGTTTTGACCTGTACTCACAAATGCTCTCTGAAGCCATTGAGGAACGGAAAGACCGTATGCGTGGACAAGCGAAACAAGTCGTCTTCAAGCCGGAGATCACGTTCCAGGCCGATGCGTATATTCCTGATAACTACTTGTCAGATAGCGAATTGAAGATTGAGATGTACAAGCGCTTCAAATATGTAGATACGCCGAGCGCGTTGTTCGCCCTTCAAGACGAACTGATTGAACGGTTTGGTGAATTTCCGGAACCGGTCGCGCTGCTCATTCAATTGACACGTCTACGTATTTATGGGGAGCTGGCAAAGGTGAGTCGAATCAAACAGACGCCAGGACGTATCGAGATGGTCTTGTCTAAAGAATCGACGACGGCGCTCGATGTACCATCCTTCATGGAATGGACGATGCCACTCGGTCGCAAACTGGGTGTGGGTCAAGAAGATGGAGCCTTGAAACTATCGCTCAGCGGACGGATGCCGGTAACAGAGCTGTTGAATGACGCCGATACAGTACTAGAGGAACTGATGAAGCGGTTGGTGGGCGATGCGGTCGCCAAGTAAGTTTGCGCAAGGCGTCGTCTTGTTCGCCCTTGCCGGCTACGTATCGAAACTAATTAGTTTTGCGTATCGCGTCCCCTATCAAAACTTGGCAGGCGACTTCGGTCTTTATGCGTATCAAACGGTCTATCCGTTTGCAGCGATTGTCGCTTCGCTCGGAATATATGCGATGCCGGTCGTCATTGCAAAAATGGGTGTCGGCACGAAAGGGTCGAACCGAAAGCTCGAAGTGTTATGGGGTGGATTTTACGTTTTATTTCTACTAGCGGTCCTCCTCGTGGCCACGGTATGGACGTTCGCACCGACTCTAGCTCGCTGGCTAGGAGATGAACAGTTAGCGCCGGCGCTTCGGGTCATCAGCTTAAGTTATTTGCTCATGCCAGCATCAGCCGTGTTGCGCGGCGCTTTTCAATCGAGAGATGATTTACGACCGAGCGCATGGTCACAAGTGCTAGAAAACTTTGTTCGGGTCACAGTCATGCTGTCGCTGTTATGGATTGGGGTCCGTCTTGGAAAAGACGCCTACACGCTCAGCCAATATGCGTATAGCGCCACACTAATCGGTGGAGTCGTCGCGATTGCCTTTTTAGTTTATCGTGCGCGCGGTCTGCGAATTGTCAAGGTACGACGTGTCACATTTCAAAGCGGAATGCGACTCTTATTAACGACGGGGTTTGCAGTCGGATTCGCTTCGCTCGGAATTTTATGGATGCAACTCGTCGATTCCTTCACCATCGTCAATTTGATGGGTGGAACGTATGACGCGAAGGTGAACAAAGGGATATTTGATCGAGGATACCCGCTCGTGCAATTCGCCATCCTGTTCACCACGACCATCGGCATGGCCAACGTGCCTACACTCGTCCGTCATTATCGGGCGGGACATCTACAAAGGACGACACAGGGCCTCCGTTCGATGATTCGTGTGACGACGGCGATTGCCGGTGCTGCGACGATTGGGTTGATGGGGGTCATGTTTTTCTTGAACGTGGCGTTGTTTGAAGACGGATCAGGGACGCGTGCACTCGTAGTGTTAGCGACGAGTACGTTTGCTGCGTCACTGGCGATTGTGAGCATGACTTGCCTGCAGGCGATTGACCGGGAGTGGGTCGCTGCGCGTAGTATGATTGCTGCAATTTTAGTGAAGGGTGTGGTAAACGCCTGGCTCGTCCCGCATTACGGGATTGAAGGCGCGGCAATCGGAACGTCAGTCGGTTTTTTAATGATGGCGTTCTACAACTTTCGGGCGCTCGACCGCTCGATTCCACTCGGGTCATTTCGGTCAAAGCACTATCAATCGCTATGGAAGGCTCTCACTCCCATGTTGATTCTCGTCACCGTGTTAAACTGGTTAGGCCAGATGTTTGTCGACTCGCGAACCACCGCCTTCATTTGGTTGATTGGAATGGTGTGTAGCGGTGCCGCCCTCTATATATGGAGATTATGGAGCACGCGAATGCTGTCACTTGAAGAATGGGAATTGATTCCATTCGGAAGTCGTCTGCTCGATGTGCTCGAGAAAAAGGAGAACTAATATGGGTTATACAATCACGGTGGTCGGACTCGGGTCCGGCGAGTTGAATCAATTGCCACTCGGTGTGTACCGCCATTTGAAACAGCAACCACTCGTTTGGTTGCGGACGAAAGAACATCCAGTCGTTCAAGAGTTAGAGTCGGAGGGGCTCGTGTTCGAATCATTTGATTCGCTTTATGAATCGAGCGATACGTTTGAAGAAGTGTACGACCAGATTGTCGAGACGTTACTGACTAAAAGTGAAGAGATGGCCATCACCTACGCGGTACCGGGCCATCCGTTCGTGGCGGAACGGACTGTCGAACTATTGGTGGAGCGTGATGCCGACCTTCACGTACTCGGTGGACAAAGCTTTTTAGATGCAATGTTTCAGGCGCTTCAAATTGATCCGATCAATGGATTTCAGTTGCTCGATGCGACCGCGCTTGACCTTGAACGCTTGCAAGTGACCCAGCACATTCTCATCGGACAAGTATACGATGGATTCGTAGCAGGAGATGTCAAAGTGCAATTGATGGAGCGATATCCGGATGAACACCCTGTCACTCTCGTGACGGCAGCGGGAACGACACAAGAGCGAATCGAACACATCCCGTTATTCGAAATGGACCGGATTGCGGAAGTGAACAACTTGACGACCCTCTATGTCCCGCCGCTCGTTGATGAATCGTATTTGGCGAAGGACTTTGCGACACTCAAACAAATCATTGCAACGCTTCGCGGACCGAACGGCTGTCCGTGGGACCAGAAGCAGACACATGAGTCGCTTCGCAAATATTTGTTAGAAGAATCGTATGAGCTGATAGAAGCCATCAATGACGAAGATGACGATGCGATCATCGAAGAGCTTGGTGACGTCTTGCTTCAAGTCATGTTGCACGCCCAAATCGGAGAAGACGAAGGGTATTTTGATATTCGTGATGTGATTGGATCGATCAGTGAGAAGATGGTGCGTCGTCATCCGCACGTCTTTGGAGATGTGACGGTTCAGGATACATCCGAAGTGATGGAAAACTGGAACACGATTAAACAGACAGAAAAAGGGGAAAAGAAATTATCGCATCTCGATGGCGTTCTCGTCGATCAACCTTCTCTGATGCGGGCGGAGCAACTTCAAAAGAAAGCGGCTCAAGTCGGGTTTGAGTGGGATGACGTAGCTGGTGCCTTCAAAAAGCTCGAAGAAGAATTGAGTGAATGGCATGAAGAACTGAGTGACGAATCAGAACTAGGAGACGTACTGTTCTCAGTCGTCAACATCGCGCGATACGTTGGGCTGAATGCCGAGCAAGCATTAGAACAGACGAATCGAAAGTTCAAACGTCGGTTCGAGTATATTGAAGCGAACGGTGAGCTTCGACAGATGTCGCTCGAACAAATGGATGCACTTTGGAACGAGGCAAAGGAGAAAGGATTATGAGACTAGATAAATTTTTAAAAGTATCACGTTTAATCAAGCGTCGTACGTTGGCAAAAGAAGTGGCAGATCAAGGACGTATCCAATTAAATGGACAAGTGGCAAAGGCGAGTACAGATGTCAAAGTCGGAGATGAATTACAGATTCGCTTCGGAAACAAACTCGTCACAGTCGTCATTGATTCAATCGCGGAACATGCACGTAAAGAAGATGCGAAAGAAATGTATCGATTACTTAAAGAAGAGAAGATGGACGGTAGTATCAACTCATAAAAAAAAGTATACTTAATGTATGAAGAGGAGGGGTGAGGCGATGAACGGACGTAACCCGATGGAGCGGCAACGGCGCATTCGGGCGCTAGATGAGCGTAGAGAACAGCTGGAAAAAGACACACATCGTCGACGAGTTCATCTTCGACGCCGTTTGGCAGCAGCCTCACTCCTATTTTTATTTGTCATGGTATTGATTGGGCAGAGTTACTTCTCAAAAGTAGGATATGTATCGGACCAGCAACAAGCCTATGCGCAGGCGAAAGTAGAGTTGCGCGAACAGCAAGCCGAACAAGATGAGTTGAAGGAGCAAGTGGAACGTTTACAGGATGAGGATTATATCGCGAACTTAGCGAGAAATGAGCTACTCTTCTCTAAAGATGGAGAGATTATTTTCTACTTCTCCCCCGAGGAATAAGTTGGTTCGTTGACCGTTTGGGAAACGACTCGTATAATTGTAAAGAATCAATCAAAAAAGGAGTACATTATTTTATGTCAATTGAAGTAGGAAGCAAGGTACAAGGTAAGGTTACAGGGATTACGCATTTCGGAGCGTTCGTAGAGCTCCCTAACGGCAAGACAGGGCTAGTACACATCAGTGAAGTGGCAGACTCTTACGTCAAAGACATTAACGAAGTGTTAACAGTCGGTCAGGAAGTCACGGTGAAAGTATTGAACGTCGAAAACGATGGGAAAATCGGGTTGTCCATCAAGAAAGCGGTCGATCGTCCTGTAAGCGAACGTCCTGAACGTCCTGAGCGTCCAGCTGGTGAGCGTTTCTCTCGTGGCCCACGTCCAGGTGGTCCAGGTCAAGGTGGTCCACGTGGTGGCGGCGGTCCCCGCGGTGGCGGCCCACGTGGTGGCGGTCGTCGTGAGCAACGTCGTGAGCCGGAAACTTTCGACACATTGATGAGTAAATTCTTGAAAGATAGCGACGAGCGTCTTTCAACGTTGAAACGTCAAACAGACTCAAAACGCGGTGGACGCGGAGCCAAGCGCGGGTAACCCTTCGTATACCAATTAGCTTCTACTCGTAACGATATAGGTCTTGTAATGAGACGAGCCATGAACATTTTTGTTCGTGGCTTTTTTTCTTCTGAAAAAACTTATAAAAAATAACTAAAAGAGTTGCTTTTTCTCAAGGAAGAGAGCAAAATAGGGAACATGAAAAAATAGTTATGTTTTATAAGTGAAGGTGGAGAGAGAAATGAATGGATGGAAATTGTGGACGGCGGAGTGGCGGAGTATCTTCAAGAACCCTCGTGTGTTGGTTCCGATTCTCGCAGTCGCACTCGTACCGTTAATGTACGCCGGTATGTTCTTATGGGCCTTTTGGGATCCGTACGGACAGATGAAGGATCTTCCGGTCGCCATCGTCAATGAAGACAAAGGGGCAACATTTGAAGGGGAGTCGCTTGCCATTGGGGATGACCTCATTGACAAACTGTTGGATTCGGAGGCGTTCGAGTTTGTCGAGACGGCAAAGGTAGAAGCGGAATCTGGACTGAAAAACCATGACTACTACATGGCGATTGAAATTCCAGAAGACTTTTCTGAAAAGGCGACGACTGCTTTAGAAGAAGATCCAGAGCAACTCGAACTGAAGTATATCGCAAATGAATCGTATAACTTCTTAGCCGCACAAATCGGTGGTTCCGCGATGGAACAAGTGAAATCGGAACTTTCGACCGAAGTATCGAAACAGTACGTCAGTGCGTTGAAAGACGGATTGAATGACGTAGCAGATGGGCTCGGGGAGGCCGCAGACGGTGCGTCGCAACTTGCAGACGGATCAACGTCGGCGAAAGACGGTGCCGTCAAGCTAGCGGATGGGGCGAAGCTGCTCGCTTCGAAACAACGTGAGCTCGCGAGCGCAGCGAGTCAATTAAACGAGGGGATGACTCAGTTAGAAAACGGTTCGTCTGAGCTCGCGGATGGGACGAAGCTTCTCGCTTCGAAACAACGGGAACTGGCGAATGGAGCAAGTCAATTACGTGATGGTGTTTCGCAATTGGCCGATGGCTCATCTGCACTCGTGGATGGCAGTCAACAAGTATACGAGGGCTCAGCCTCACTTTCGGACGGTGTCCATCGTGTCAGCGAAGGCGCTTCTGCCTTACAAGGAGGGACGAGCCAACTCGTTGACGGGACAGGGGCGTTCGCATCTAAACTTGATGAACTACACACAGGTGCGAAGACGTTGAACCAAGGTGTTCAAGAGCTTGCTACCGGAATCGAGCGCTCGAAAGAGGGGGCATCTGCATTACAGGATGGTGCCAAAAAACTCACAGGAGCGTTGACTCAGGCGAAGGATGGAAACGCGGCACTTGTTGCGGGTCAAACAGACGTGGTCAATGGGATCGGACAAATGAAGTCCGAATTGACTGCGAAACAAGATGAGTTGATTGGACAATTGACAGCGCTCGCTGAGTCGGGTCAATCGGCGTCACCTGAAATGCTTCAAGCCATCGCGGCACAACTGAGCGAAGGGAAGCAAGAGACGGCGGCCGGGTTTGATCAACTATCCGCTGGTGTTGCAAAAGTAAAAGAAGGACAGGTCGCACTTGGTGCAGGTCTTGATCAGGCAGGTACAGGTGCAAACAAACTATCAGCTGGACTTTCTGACTTGAGTACCGGTCAAACGAAATTGGTCGAAGGTGCGAACGCGCTGGCAAGTGGTTCGAGTCAAATCGAACAAGGCACGCAAACGGCGGCCGATCGTTCTCAAGAACTTGTGTCGGCGAGTGAAAAGCTCAATCAAGGCGCAACACAACTTCAAGATGGGACAATTGAGCTCGCCGCTGGAAGTGACAAGCTTGTAGACGCGACCGGACAGTTGTCTGAAGGCAGCGAAAAGCTTGCCGATGGTGCGAAGAGCGCAAGTTCCGGTACAAGTGAATTGGTGAATGGTGCGAATCAGTTAGCGGACGGTGGTCAAAAGCTGCAGTCAGGAAGCCGTGAACTGGCCGAAGGTGCGAAGAGTGCTGAGGCCGGAACGAGCAAGCTAACGGATGGCGCGAATCAGCTTGCAGATGGTGGACAAGAACTTTCAGACGGTAACGGTGAACTCGCCAAGGGGATGGAAGAGATTGCATCAGGTAGCGACGAACTTCGTGAGGCATTAGTGAAAGGTGCGACAGATGCGGACATCGGATTGACGGACGACAATGTCGACATGATGGCGGGTCCGGTGTCGCTCGTCGACAAATCGATTCATGAGGTGCCGAACTACGGTACAGGATTTGCGCCGTACTTCATGTCACTCGGCCTTTTTGTCGGGGCACTCCTTCTCTCGATTGTCTATCCACTGTACGATCCGGCGGGACGCCCGAAACGAAGCTTGTCGTGGGTCTTGTCGAAGTCTGGCGTTCTAGTTGTCGTCGGATTCCTACAAGCCTTGATTCTCGATGTGGCAATGGTGCAACTGCTCGGTCTTGAAGTGAGCGAACCGTTGAAGTTCTTCGGGTTCAGCTGGTTGACGAGTATCACGTTCCTGTTTATCGTACAGTTACTCGTGACAACACTCGGGAACCCTGGACGTTTCGTGGCAATCGTCTTATTGATTTTACAATTGACGACATCAGCAGGGACGTTCCCGCTCGAATTGATTCCACGAGCGTTGCAACCGTTCAATGCATTGCTCCCAATGACGTATACGGTTGCGGGATATAAAGAAATTCTGTCTTCAGACGGTGCACAGTACTTGCAGACGGCGACAATCTACTTAGTGCTTGTTGCTGCCGGATGTTTCGCATTACTGTGGGCATATTTCCGGATTGCATGGAAGAAAAAATATCGTCCGATTGTCTCAGAAGCATGATGTAAAAATAGTTAAAAATCGTGTATAGTGGTTAAGACGACACGATACACGATTTTTTTATAAAAAAATATAAAAAAAGAATTGACACTTGAATGGTGACTGGTTATTATAGAAAATGTGCTTAGGACACAACAATAACATGGCGGTGTAGCTCAGCTGGCTAGAGCGTACGGTTCATACCCGTGAGGTCGTGGGTTCGACTCCCTCCGCCGCTACCATTTTATTTAGGCCCGTTGGTCAAGCGGTTAAGACACCGCCCTTTCACGGCGGTAACACGGGTTCGAATCCCGTACGGGTCACTTAACCTAAGCGAAAAGAAGTCATCTCACACGAGATGGCTTCTTTTGTTATATCAAGGAGGGAACTCATGAAAAAGGTACTCGTCGCTGTGTCCGGTGGAGTCGATTCCATCGTCTTGTTGGACCGTCTCGTCAAAGAAGGATGGGATGTGGCGGTGGCGCATGTCCATCATGGCTTACGAGAAGCATCGGATGAAGAGTACACGTTCGTCGCAAGCGTAGCGGCGTCCTACAAAGTCGCGTTTCATGGGAAGCGTCTTCATTTTCAAAACGGGTCACAAGCTCGTTATCGCGAGGCCCGCTATCAATTTTTTGAAGATGTCATGAATGAACATGGATACGATACATTGGTCACGGCGCATCATGCGGATGACGTGTTGGAGACCGTACTGATCCAACTTCATCGTAACGTGGTCGAGGTGAAAGGTATTCCCGAGCGGCGGAAATTCGCTCGAGGGATGCTCATCCGTCCACTGCTACAAGATACGAAAACCCAACTCATCGAGTATGCTCGAAAAAACGGCCTTGTCTGGAGAGAAGATGCCACCAATCGGGAAGTGGCGTACTTACGGAACCAGATCCGTCACGAAATCATCCCGAAGCTGAAACAAGGATGGCCGAGCGTCGTTGAAGACGTATACAACACGGCAAAACAGGCATACGCTGAATGGGACATGCGCTACCGGTCATGTGAGCAATGGATTGAAGCGTACGTGGAACTCGAAATGAAAGCGTTTCATGTGAAACTTGATGAGTTCAATCGCTTATCCTCACTTGAACGGTATACGGTCGCTCGCTTGCTGTCCCGTCGTTACGATGTAGAAGTCGGTGAGGCGATGGAGAAGCTACGGTTGAGCCAAAAAGATACAGGAACCTATCACCTGATGGGAAAGTGGTTCATGATGAAACGAAATGGGGTACTTCATCTTGTACAGCATGTAACAGAAGAACTTCCTCCAGTTCAAGTCGATTCCTTACCGGCCGTCGTTCAGTTTGGGGGACATACGGTAACGCTGTATATCGAAGAAGGGCGAGAAGGTATTCCACTAAATGAGATCATCTGTCCACTGACGGTTCGCTCGCCTGTACCGGGAGACCGGATGCGATTAAACGTGGGGACGAAAAAAGTGGCTCGAATCTTGATTGATGAAAAAATTGAACGAATGATTCGGCCGACAATTCCACTCCTTGAAGACGCGTCAGGGCAAATTATTGCGATTGCTGGAATACGAGTTTCAGAATTTCTAGACAAGTCGGATGCGATTTGCCTACGATTAATGGTAAAATGATGATTGTGTCGAAACAGAAAGAGGAGGATTTCAAGATGTCATTAATGAACGATATGGAGAAAATTTTGATCTCACGTGAAGAGATTCAAGAAAAGGTGAGCGAACTCGCTGGAACACTTAGCGCAGACTATAAAGAAGAGTTTCCGCTTCTCGTATGTGTATTGAAGGGTGCGATGCCGTTCATGTCGGACCTCGTCAAAGAAATGGATATCCATTTAGAAATGGACTTCATGGACGTGTCGACGTATCACGGCGGTACTTCTTCAACAGGTGAAGTAAAAATCGAAAAAGATTTAAACACATCTGTAGAAGGACGCGACATCTTGATTGTAGAAGATATTATCGACAGTGGTCTAACACTCGGCTATCTCGTTGATCTTCTCAAATACCGTAAAGCGAAATCTGTGAAGATTGTCACGCTTCTCGACAAACCGACAGGACGTAAGAATGGCCTATCAGCAGACTATAGCGGTTTTGTCATTCCACATGAGTTCGTCGTCGGATATGGCTTGGATTATGAAGAGAAATATCGTAACCTTCCTTACGTCGGTGTGCTCAAACCGAGCGTTTACGGGGGCTAACGTTTTTCTTTTGAAAATGTGACGTGGTAAGATAAAAGAAATTCCCAAAGTATAGCCATATACAGAATGGGCGAGAACATCGTTTCTCGGAATAGGAGGCAGAGAATGAATCGTGCAGTGAAAAACACATTGGTTTTTGGTGTGATTTTCCTAGCCTTGATCTTGTTCCTTCAATATTTGCAGAATCCGAATAGCCAGAGTGAAACGCTCTCGTATTCGAAATTCTTAGAGTATGTGGAAGATGATCGAATTGAGACGGCAACCGTACAAGAAATTCCGGGAGCTATCTCGATTACGGGCGATCTTACAGGAGATGAAGACCAGCGTTATGAAACAAACATTCCAGCGAACGAAGCTGAGTATGCGGAAGTGTTGACGCAGCTTCGGGCGGATACGGATATTCAAATCGAGGAGGCTGAGTCCAACAGTAGCTGGTTCAGCATCGTCTTCGCGATTTTACCGTTCATTATCATCTTCATCTTGTTCTTCTTCTTGTTGAACCAGGCACAAGGTGGTGGCGGCGGTGGTCGTGTGATGAACTTCGGGAAATCGAAGGCGAAACTATACGACCAAGAAAAACGTCGTGTCACATTCAAAGATGTGGCTGGAGCGGACGAAGAGAAACAGGAGCTCATCGAAGTCGTTGAGTTCTTGAAAGATCCTCGTAAATTCTCAAAACTTGGTGCACGTATTCCGAAAGGTGTCTTACTCGTTGGACCTCCGGGGACAGGTAAAACACTTTTGGCCCGTGCGGTAGCCGGAGAAGCGGGAGTGCCGTTCTTCTCGATTTCAGGTTCGGACTTCGTTGAGATGTTCGTCGGAGTCGGGGCATCACGTGTTCGTGACTTGTTCGAGAACGCGAAAAAGAACGCTCCATGTATCATCTTCATCGATGAAATCGACGCAGTCGGACGCCAGCGTGGCGCTGGACTCGGTGGTGGACATGATGAGCGTGAACAAACATTGAACCAATTGCTCGTTGAAATGGATGGATTCAGCGATAATGAAGGGATCATCATGGTTGCGGCGACAAACCGTCCGGATATCCTTGACCCGGCTCTCCTTCGTCCAGGTCGTTTTGACCGTCAAATCACGGTCGATCGTCCAGACGTCAAAGGTCGGGAAGAAGTATTGAAAGTCCACGCACGTAATAAGCCACTCGATTCGACAGTGGACTTGAAATCAATCGCACAACGTACACCTGGTTTCTCTGGTGCAGACTTAGAGAACCTCTTGAACGAAGCGGCACTTGTTGCGGCACGTTCGAATCGCTCGGCGGTTTCGGTTGTCGATGTGGAAGAGGCGATTGACCGCGTCATCGCGGGTCCATCGAAAAAGAGTCGCATCATCTCTGAAAAAGAGCGCAACATTGTTGCATATCACGAAGCAGGTCACACAATCATCGGGCTCGAGCTTGAGAATGCGGATGAAGTACACAAAGTGACGATCGTCCCACGCGGAAACGCGGGCGGATATGTCGTCATGCTTCCGAAAGAAGATCGCTACTTCATGACGAAACCTGAACTCGAAGACAAGATTGTCGGTCTTCTTGGTGGGCGCGTCGCCGAGGATGTCATCTTTGGTGAAGTGTCGACTGGAGCGAGCAATGACTTCCAACGTGCCACTGGTATTGCACGTAAGATGGTCATGGATTACGGGATGAGCGATAAACTCGGACCGCTCCAACTCGGTTCGAACCACGGCGGACAAGTCTTCCTTGGACGCGATTTCCAAACTGAACAAAACTATTCAGATGCGATCGCTCAAGAAATCGATTTGGAGATTCGTGAAATCATCAATCACTGCTATGCGAAAGCGAAGCGGATTTTGACGGAGCGTCGCGAAGACCTTGAACTTGTTGCGAAAACACTCCTTGACGTAGAAACGCTTGACTCGAAACAAATTCGTCACTTAATCAAGACGCGTGAATATCTCCCGCATGAGCCGGAAGAAGACGCGGATGCATCGACGGATGCGGACGACGAGGCGAAGAAAGATGACGCAGCCGTGCAGCACGGACAAGTCATCGACCAACCTGAAGCCGTTCAAGACAGCAAACCGGATGTCGTACCTGAAGGTGATAAGCCGGAAGCTACGCCGACGGAACGTCCGAATAACGAATCACGGTAATCAATTAGACGAATGCCCTTGACGAGGCATTCGTCTTTTTTCATGTTATAATTCGAGCGAACTGCAATTGACAACAAAGTGAGGAACTATGTCATGATTTTAGTGATTGATGTTGGAAATACAAATATTGTTCTCGGGATGTACGATGGAGATCACCTTGTACACCATTGGCGCATCTCAACAGATCGGACGAAAACGACGGATGAATACGGTATGCTGGTAAAATCGCTATTCAATCATTCGCATGTTTCGTTCGAACAAGTAGACGGTGTCATTTTATCTTCGGTCGTGCCCCCGGTCATTTTTCCACTTGAACAAATGTCGCAACGATACTTCAATGTACGACCAATCGTTGTCGGTCCGGGTGTGAAGACGGGACTAGACATTCATGTCGAGAATCCCCGTGAAGTCGGGGCTGACCGAATTGTAAACGCGGTAGCTGGAATCGCGAAGTATGACGGTCCGCTCATCATAGTTGATTTTGGCACGGCAACCACGTATTGTTACATCGATGAGAAACGTCGCTATCATGGCGGCATCATCTCACCGGGCATCATGATTTCGGTGGAGGCACTTTATCAACGTGCCGCAAAATTGCCTCGAATTGAGCTGGCGACCCCTCCGACGGTCGTCGGGAAAAATACGATTCAGGCGATGCAATCCGGAACGTATTACGGATATGTGGCACAAGTGGACGGCATCGTGAATCGAATGAAGCGTGAGGTCGGTGAAGCGACTGTCATTGCAACAGGAGGATTGGCACGATTGATCAGTGAACATGCAGAGACAATCGACCATGTGGATTCGTTCCTGACACTCGAAGGCCTCCGTCTCATTTACGAGCGCAATCAAAAGTAAATTAAAGGAGTTAAATGATATGATTCATACAGAACAACAAGCATTACTCGATCAGATGAACGACGACTATCTCGTTCGTGCCCTCGGTTTTAACGGAGAAGTCCGTGCCTTTGCCGCACGTACGACAAAAACGGTATATGAGACGCAACTTCGTCACCAAACGACTCCGGTTGCCTCAGCTGCCCTCGGACGGACGATGACGATCGGCTCGATGATCGGGGCGATGCAAAAAGGTGCGGCGCGCGTCACACTTAAAGTGGAAGGTGATGGCCCGATTGGGAAAATCATCGTGGACGCAGATACAGCGGGAGATGTTCGTGGATATGTATCCTATCCTCGTGTCGATGGCGGGACATTCGTCAACGAACAAGGGTTGACGAAATTGAAAGTCGGCGAAGCCGTCGGGAAAGGGACCATCTCCGTCATTAAAGATTTGGGCTTGAAAGAGTATGTCGGCGGTTCTTCAGAAATTCAAACAGGGGAAATCAGTGAAGACTTCACATACTACTTCGCAACATCTGAGCAAGTACCATCAGTCGTTGGAGCGGGTGTCCTCGTTTTACCAGAAGATGAATCGATTCTTGCGGCAGGCGGTGTCATCGTCCAGCTGCTCCCGAACGCATCTGAAGAAACGGTCCAGGCACTCGAAACAGCACTTCAGACGTTCCCACCGGTATCTGTTTTGATCGGAGAAGAGAAGACGCCAGAAGAAATGCTTCAATTGCTGCTCGGTGACAGTCTAGATATTCTCGATACGAACCCGATTCAGTTTAACTGTACGTGTAGCCGGGAGCGAATGGAGAACGCCATTATTGGTCTCGGAAAAGAAGAGATTCGTCAAATGATTGAAGAGGATGGCGGAGCGGAAGCTGTTTGTCATTTCTGTGGCGAGAAGTATCATTTCTCGGCTGAACAGTTGGAGAAGATGAAAGAACAGGCACAAGCGTAAGCTATGTTCCAAATTGCATGTTTATAATTCGATAGGGTATGATAACAATATCGGAATAGTCGGAATTATGAAGGAGGAAATGTAATGCGAATCGTAAACTCAGTGACAGATTTGATTGGAAAGACTCCGATTGTAAAATTGAATGGGATGACCGGACCGGAAGATGCCGACGTATATTTGAAGCTTGAATATATGAACCCGGGATCAAGCGTCAAGGACCGGATTGCCCTTGCTATGATTGAGGCGGCCGAAAAAGACGGCATCTTGAAACCGGGTGATACGATTATCGAGCCGACGAGTGGGAACACAGGAATCGGTTTGGCGATGGTCAGTGCCGCAAAAGGGTATCAATCTATTCTTGTCATGCCGGAAACGATGAGCATGGAACGTCGTAACCTCCTTCGTGGATACGGGGCCGAACTGATCTTGACACCAGGACCTGAAGGTATGGGTGGTGCGATTCGTCGGGCGACGGAAGAAGCTGAGAAACACGGCTACTTCCTCCCGCAACAATTCAATAACGCGGCCAACCCGAACGTTCACGAGATGACGACGGGTCCTGAAATCGTAGACGCGTTCGAAGAAGCGGGGATTTCAGTGGATGCCTTGATTGCGGGTGTCGGGACAGGTGGTACGATCACCGGAGCAGGTAAAGTCGTGAAGGCGAAGTACCCGGATGTAAAAATTCTTGCTGTTGAGCCAGTCGATTCACCCGTCTTGTCAGGCGGGAAGCCGGGTCCTCATAAGATTCAAGGGATTGGTGCCGGATTCGTACCATCGATCCTCGATACGGAAATTTATGAGGGAGTTCTTCAAATCACGACAGATCAGGCGTTCGAATACGCTCGTCAGGCGGCACGTACGAACGGTGTCCTCGGCGGTATCTCTTCAGGTGCTGCGATTGCAGCGGCACTGGATACGGCGAAACGCCTCGGTAAAGGGAAAAACGTCTTGGCGATCATCCCGTCAAACGGAGAACGTTACTTGAGCACACCGCTCTATCAATTTGATGAAGAGTCGGAGAGTCGCGTATAACAAAAAGGCAGTAATCGAGAGACAATCTCTTTCGATTGCTGCCTTTTGTTGTGTACAATAAAAGGCATGAATGAATAGACGGAGGAATGACATGTGAGATCGACAGCGTTCAGAACGAAGCGGATGACGAAAGAAAAAATGTATGAGACATACATGACGTTGACAGCGGACCAACCGTACCATGCATGGTTAGAAAGTGGGAGAGCGGGACGGTATACGATTGCGGGGATCGAGCCGTTCGGTCGCTTCCATGTAAAAGACGATGTCGGTCTCTTGCAAGTGGGCGATACGACTGAAACGATATACGGAAAGCCGCTTGATCTCGTCAATGAAATAAGAAAACGGTTCGAAGTGGAGCGTCCGGATGGAGTCCCTCCGTTTTTTGGCGGCATGATCGGCTATGTCAGTTATGATGTGGCTCGGACGATTGAACGCCTTCCGAATCAAGCGATAGATGACTTATCGACACCGGACGTCTCATTTCTATTATTTGATGAAGTGGCGGTGTTTGACGAAGCGGATTCGACTCTTTACTTGATAGTGACGGCTGAACGCGATGCGGAACGCAAAGCGGACCGATTGGCAGCTATGTGGAACGTCGAATCGCATTATGCGTTCAAACCGACAGGGCAGTCGCCTGTCGAGCGATCACGCTCGATGTCCCAGGAAGAGTTCGTCGAAGCGGTCAAACGAATTCAATCCTATATCGTGGAAGGGGACGTGTTCCAAGTGAACTTGAGCGTTCGTCAATCTGAACCGCTCCTGGCCGACCCACGTCGTGTATACGACACGCTCCGTCAAATGAACCCATCTCCTTATATGGGATATTTCGTGGACGAGGCCTTCACGATGGTTTCTGCTTCACCAGAACTGTTGATTGAAAAGCACGGATCTGACATCTCGACGCGCCCGATCGCGGGTACGCGTCCGCGTGGGAAAGATGACGGAGAAGACCTGGAATTGGCCAATACGTTGCTTGAAAACGAAAAAGAGCGGGCAGAGCACGTCATGCTCGTCGACCTAGAGCGGAACGACCTCGGGAAAGTTGCGGCGTATGGTAGTGTGCATGTCGATGAATTGATGGTGATTGAAAAGTATTCACACGTGCAGCATATCGTGTCAAATGTACGCGGAACGATTCGGGATGAAATTTCTGGAGCCGAAGCGCTAGCGGCAATGTTCCCGGGAGGCACAATCACAGGCGCGCCTAAAATTCGAACGATGGAAATCATTGAAGAACTCGAACCGGTTCGCCGTGGTCTCTACACGGGATCGTATGGATGGTTAAGTTGGAATGACGACCTCGTCTTCAACATCACCATTCGAACGATGGTCGTAAAAGATGGGGTCGCATACGTTCAAGCAGGGGCGGGAATCGTGATCGATTCTGACCCGGTCTCAGAATATGAAGAGTCATTGTCCAAAGCGAAGGCGCTATGGGCAGCGAAACGAATGACGGAGGGGACGACATGATTGTACTGATCGACAACTATGACTCATTCACGTATAACTTAGTGCAATACTTCGGAGAACTTGGTCAGGAACTAGTCGTGTATCGAAACGATGAAGTATCGATTCAAGAAATCGAGGACCTTTCCCCGAGTTACCTTGTCATTTCTCCAGGACCTTGTACTCCGAATGAGGCGGGGATTAGTATAGAGCTGATCCAAGCGTTCGCAGGTCGCGTTCCGATTTTAGGAGTTTGCCTCGGACATCAGGCGATTGCCCAAGCGTTCGGGGGGAAAGTTGTCCACGCGGAGCGACTCATGCACGGAAAGACATCGAAGATTCAACATGATGGAAAATCAATTTTCAAAGAGATCCCGCAGCAAACAATCGTGACTCGATATCATTCGCTGGCTGTCGAGCGTTCATCTCTACCTGAATGCCTGATGGTCACGGCGGAGACGGAACGTGGAGAAATTATGGCACTACGTCATAAGACGCTCTCCATTGAAGGGGTGCAATATCATCCTGAAGCGATTTTGACGGAGCATGGAAAAGACATGATTCGCAACTTCATCGAGGAGTATCGTCATGTGGTATTGGCATAATGGAAGTCTAGTCGAGCGGGAAAATGTGTCGATTCCGATTGAGGATCACGGTTTCTTATACGGAATGGGTTTGTTCGAGACGTTTCGGACATATGATGATGTACCTTTTCTATTTGATGACCATTGGGAGCGATTGATGGAAAGCCTGAACGAGTTATGGATTGACTTCCCTTATACGAAGGCGGAAATCAAAACGGCGATTCAGCAACTGTGCCGTCAAAACAATGAACCAAACCTCTATATCCGCCTGAACGTCTCGGCAGGGGTCGCGCCCCTTGGTCTATACGCGGGGCGTTATGAAGCGCCGAACGTCACGATGATCGTCAAGCCACTGCCGAAAGCTATCGTGCCGCAGGAGAAACAAATCGAGCCGATCCCGTTTCCAAGAAGTCGTCCGGAAGCGGCGTTTCGTTTAAAATCGCATCATTACATGAACAATATTCTCGGAAAGCGAGTGTTAGAGAATCCGGATGCTGAAGGATTGTTCGCTGATGAGGATGGATACGTAGTAGAAGGGCTCGTATCGAACATCTTTTGGGTCGGACGAGAGGGTGGTTTATATACGACACCACTCTCGAGCGGAGCGCTTGCGGGTGTGACGCGGAAATGGGTGATGGAGCATTTTTCTGTAGTCGAGCAGCCCGTGACATTTGAAGAGCTGTACGTGGCGAAAGAGATTTGGATGACGAACTCAATCCAACAAATCGCCCCGGTGACGCACTATCGTGATCACCATTATCCCGGTAAAGATGGCAGTCGATTTAAAGAAGTGTGGGCGAAGTTCGTTCGTTCACTTGGTTAGGAGGCGAAAGCATGACGAAGATCATGGGTATTTTAAACGTGACCCCGGACTCGTTTTCGGATGGGGGACAGTATACGGCAATCGAGGAAGCCGTACGACATGCGAAACAACTCGTGCGTGATGGTGCCGATGCAATCGATGTCGGAGGTGAATCGACGAGACCGGGCGCGGCACGCGTTTCTGCGGAAGAAGAGACCGAACGTGTCGTCCCGATTATTCAACGACTGACAAAAGAAATCGCTGTCCCGATTTCGATTGATACGTACAAGCCAACGGTAGCGAGAGCAGCATTAGAGGCCGGTGCGACGATCATCAATGACGTGTGGGGCTCAAAATGGGGGGACCGCTCGATGGCGCGTGTTGCCTTCGAATATGAAGTTCCGATCATTCTCATGCACAACCGAGAAGACCGGGACTACAACCACTTCATTGAAGACATAGTCATCGACCTGCGGGAATCAATCGAGATTGCGCATGCGGCCGGTTTGAAAGATGAGCATATTTGGCTGGACCCGGGGATCGGATTTGCAAAAGACGTAGCACAAAACCTTGAACTCATGAAGCACCTTGAGGTGATCACGCGTCTTGGGTATCCAGTGTTACTCGGTACATCACGTAAATCATTTATTGGACATACGCTCGATTTACCGTTAGAAGAGCGACTCGAGGGGACAATCGCGACGACGTGTCTCGGGATTATGAAAGGGTGCGACTGGGTGCGTGTACATGACGTCAAAGAAAACGCCCGTGCTGCGAAGATGATGGATGCGATGATTGGGGGAAATGGACATGGATAAAATGTTTGTGACCGGGATGCGCTTTTATGGTTATCACGGAGTGTTTGAAGAAGAGAACCGTCTCGGTCAGCGGTTTCACGTGGATTTGATGTGTGAACTCGACCTCGCGCCTGCGGGACGTTCAGATGATTTGAATGATGGGGTCAGCTATGCCGGGTTGTATCAATTGACGGAAGACATCGTGACGGGGGAGCCGGTCAATTTACTTGAAACACTCGGAGAACGGATCACGACGGCAGTGCTCGCCCATCATGCGTTGATTCAAAGTGTGACGGTCAAAGTGATTAAACCGGATCCACCGATTCCAGGACATTACGATTCCGTGGCCATCGAGATGACAAGGAGAAGAACGTCATGATTTATATCGCATTAGGAGCGAATATCGGAGAGCGGGCAACACAATTGTCTGCGGCAATCGATGAGATGGAGCGGACGGGTCTCACTGTCACGAAGCAGTCATCGGTGTATGAAACGGCTCCTGTCGGGTACACGGAGCAACCTTCGTTTTACAATATGGTCGTTGAAGTCGAGACTCGCCAATCCCCAGATGAATTGCTCGACATACTTCAACAAATCGAACATCGCTTAGGTCGAGAGCGTCTGTTTAAGAATGGACCGCGCACCATCGACCTTGACATCCTCTTCTATAATGAGGAAGATATACAATCAGAATACTTAACGGTCCCGCATCCGCGCATGCAGGAACGTGCGTTTGTGCTCGCACCGTTAGCGGAAATTGCGCCGCAGCTCATCGTACATGGACGCACGGTCGAATCTTGGCTTGAACGTTTACCGATGACAGACCGCCAAGATGTCATTCGGTTACAGTTGCTTTCGAATTTGGTGAAATGAAGGATGTGTTATTTTGACAGGCTTTAAGATTGGAAACATAAACATTAAAAACCGGGCAGTTCTCGCACCGATGGCCGGCGTGACCAATCCGGCTTTCCGTTTGATCGCGAAAGAGTTTGGAGCAGGACTCGTATGTGCCGAGATGGTCAGTGATAAAGGGATCTTGCTCGAGAACGCTCGGACGATGCGCATGCTATACGTCGATGAACGGGAGAAACCGCTCAGTTTACAAATCTTCGGCGGTTCGAAAGATACACTCGTCAAAGCGGCAGAGTACGTCGATCAACACACAAATGCGGATATCATTGATATCAACATGGGATGCCCTGTCCCGAAAGTAACGAAGTGTGACGCGGGTGCAAAGTGGTTGCTTGACCCGGATAAGGTGTACGAGATGGTGAATGCCGTCACGAATGTCGTCGAAAAACCGGTCACGGTGAAGATGCGCCTTGGTTGGGATGACGAGAACATCTTAATCTTAGATAACGTCAAGGCGGCTCAAACGGGCGGAGCGGCGGCGATCGCCATTCATGGACGTACACGATCTCAACAATATGAAGGAACCGCGAACTGGGACTGGATTGGCGAGGCCAAGAAAGTGGCGACCGTTCCGATTATCGGAAACGGTGATATCGCGACCCCGCAGGACGCGAAGCGCGTGATTGAACAGTACGGTGTAGACGCCGTCATGATTGGACGCGCGGCCCTCGGTAATCCGTGGATGCTCTATCAAACGGTCCAGTATCTTGAAACGGGAGAGCTCCCGCCAGAACCTGAGGCTCGTGAGAAAATCGATATCTGCATGCTTCATCTCGATCGGTTGAGCGCGATCAAAGGGGAGCTGACAGCCGTACGCGAAATGCGCCAACACGCGGCATGGTATTTAAAGGGACTGAAAGGCAGTGGCCCGATTCGTAAACAAATCAATGAAACGGAATCGCGCGAGGCTTTCGCGGCGGTCCTCTATGGATTTGTCGATCAGCTCGAGCGACAACTGTCAGAAGTGTGAACTAGTGAAAAGAACTAATTTATGGTAAGCTTGTTTGGCGAAAAAGTGCACCACAACGAATGAACGGCTTCGGCTGTGCTGTTGGCCATCAGGCTGACAGTTTTTTGTTAGGGAGAAAGCCAATATGGATAGAGGAGTGAATGGAATAGTGAGCCACGAGTTAGAAATGAATGATCAAATGCAGGTTCGTTTTGAGAAGATGACCGATATGCGTGAGCGCGGTCTCGACCCGTTCGGTCACCGCTTTGATCGTTCTGCACACGCAGGTGAGTTACATGAGCAGTACGAATCGATTGAAAAAGAGGCTTTGGCTGAACAGGACGTAGAAGTCACATTGGCTGGACGTATCATGACGAAACGCGGGAAAGGGAAAGTGTTCTTTGCCCATATTCAAGATGTGACAGGTCAAATTCAAATTTACGTTCGCAAAAATGATGTCGGGGATGAGCCGTTTGACTTGTTCAAGTCTTCAGACCTTGGTGATATCGTCGGCGTGAAAGGAAAACTCTTTAAAACGAACGTCGGAGAACTCTCGATTCACGTGGAAGAGTTTGAGTTATTGACGAAGGCGCTTCGCCCGCTTCCGGACAAATATCATGGACTGAAAGATGTGGAACAGCGCTATCGCCAACGCTATCTTGATTTGATTACAAATCAAGACTCGCGTCAGACATTCATTTTGCGTAGCCGCATCATTTCGGAGATTCGCAACTTCTTAAACCAAAAAGGATATTTAGAAGTAGAAACACCGATGTTGCACACGATTGCGGGTGGAGCAGCAGCGCGTCCGTTCTTGACGCATCATAATGCGTTAGATATGGAACTCTATATGCGTATTGCCATCGAACTTCACTTAAAACGCTTGATCGTTGGTGGGCTCGAGCGCGTTTACGAAATCGGACGTGTTTTCCGTAATGAAGGAATCTCGACACGTCACAACCCTGAATTCACGATGATCGAATTATATGAGGCATATGCAGATTACAATGACATCATGGATTTGACGGAAGAATTGGTTGCGCACGTAGCGAAAGAAGTACTCGGTACAACGGATGTACAATACGGTGAAGATACGATTCACCTCGGTGTCGGCTGGAAACGTGCGCATATGGTTGACCTTGTTAAAGAAGAAACAGGTGTAGACTTCTGGCAACAAATGTCCGATGAAGAAGCACGTGCCCTTGCAAAAGACCACGGTGTAGAAGTACAGGACCATATGACGTTTGGTCATATCGTCAATGAGTTCTTCGAGCAAAAAGTTGAAGAAACATTGCTTCAACCGACATTCGTCACAGGACATCCGGTTGAAGTGTCGCCATTGGCGAAGAAGAATGAAACGGATCCACGCTTCACGGATCGTTTCGAGTTGTTCATTGTTCGTCGTGAACACGCGAACGCCTTCACGGAGTTGAACGACCCGATCGATCAACGTGAACGTTTCGAATCGCAGTTGCTTGAAAAAGAAGCGGGTAACGATGAGGCACATGAACTTGATAACGATTTCCTTGAAGCCCTTGAATATGGTATGCCGCCGACAGGTGGACTTGGAATCGGGATTGACCGTCTCGTCATGTTATTGACGGACGCGCCTTCGATCCGTGACGTTCTTCTTTTCCCAACGATGCGTCATCAACAATAATTGATTGTAGAAGGGTCAGGTCATACGTGAGTATGGTCTGGCTTTTCATTTTTATTGGTCTTAAAAACGCATAGGTAAGCCGTTCATATATAGATAAAAAACTTTTTTGAAAAAACTTTAGGAAAAACCCTTGCGTTAATGATAGGGGTGCGGTAAAGTAATAAACGTTGCCGCTGATGGCAGCGGAAAAGAAATAAAAAAGTGGTTGACAACTGTGTCGATGACTTGTATTATTTTAAGAGTCGCCAAGAGCGGCAGACGAACTTTGAAAACTGAACGATGAGGCAAAAATAAGTTTTACAATTTTTGAATGAAGCGCAAGCTTCGTC
>NZ_JACSKY010000013.1 GCF_018617855.1 Exiguobacterium qingdaonense | reverse complement strand
TTCCCATGCCGAACACGGAAGTTAAGCGTCTCAGCGCCGAAAGTAGTTGGGGGATCTCCCCCTGTGAGGATAGGACGTTGCCAGGCAACGAGAGAGGACGACCGAGCACAGCGCTCGGTCGTCTTTTTGTTTTAGCGATGCTCTCCGTGACGAGCATCGCTTTTCATTTGCCTTTTTTTGAATCAATGATAAAATATAGTCAAAAGTCAAAGATGGTCAGAGGGTGGTGGAGATGAGAAATATTTCGGATGTCATTGAACAATATTTGAAGCAAGTGTTGAAAGAAAGTCAGGTAAATGCGATTGAAATCAAACGTCAAGATATCGCGCAACGGTTCGAATGTGTCCCATCCCAAATCAATTATGTCATCAACACACGTTTTACCGTCGAGAAAGGATATTTAGTGGAGAGTAAACGCGGTGGTGGCGGATATATACGTATTCGACGCGTAGTCTTACACGAAAAACAAGATGTCCTGTCTAGTTTGATGGATGTCATTCATGAACACCCACGTCTGAATGAACAGCTCGTTGAAAATGTGCTGATTCGATTAGTCGAAGAACAGATGATGAATGAACAAGAGGCACAATTGATTAATCATCTCTTATCAGATGAAGCGTTGAATTTACAAGTGGACGATCGCACTTATATCCGACGTCACCAGCTTCTCGCGCTGATGAGAGTACTTCGTTATCGTAATGGAGGATAAAGTCATATGCTATGCGAACGTTGTAAACAGCGACCGGCTGTCAATGAAGTCGTGATCATGGAACAGGACGTGCCCGCAACAAAGCGACTATGCCGACAATGTACGGTAGAACTCATGACAGGACATGTCCCGGCCGTGAAGCGTTGCCCAACTTGCCAAATGACACGCCAAGATTTACTACGCGTACGAAAAGCGGGTTGTGCTACATGTTATACCGTATTTCGAGATGAATTGATGAAAATCACGCGTCAATATCAACAAGGGCACGATGATCATATCGGTTCGGTCCCTGACCAGTTGCGTACGCCACATGAACGAATTGAAGAGAGGCTTGAAAAGTTGGCAGGGGAGTTGGCCCGTGCTGTCGAACAAGAAGATTATGAACGAGCAGCGCGCATTCAAAAAGAAATGAAGCAATTAGAAGGGCAAGGTGATGTCTAATGGAAACATTTCTAGCACATCCACTTGGTCCAAAAATGAAAGAGCGTGCCAAACTGGATGACTTGGTCGTTTCGACAAGAATTCGACTGGCGCGTAACGTCAAAGACACCGTGTTCTCTCCAGTCCTCTCTAAGGAAGGAGAGCGTCAACTGTGTGATCGTCTCGAAGGACGGTTACGTGGGTTAAAAGGATTTGAATATCTTCATATGCGTGACTATGATGAGGTCACGCGACAGGCGCTCATGGAGAAACACTTGATTAGTCCGGCCGTTGCGGCCAATGAAGAAAGTGCAGTCTTTTTAAGTGAAGATGAAACGATCAGCGTGTTGATTAACGAAGAGGATCATTTACGAATTCAGACCTTACTTCCAGGTTATCAAGTGAAAGAGGCATTTGATTTGGCGAATCAAGTAGACGCATTGTGCGCGGAATCACTCTCATACGCCTTTGACGAACAGTTAGGCTACTTGACGACATGTCCAAGTAATATCGGAACCGGACTCCGGGCCTCGGTCATGTTACACTTACCGGGACTCACGTTGACGGGTCGAATCAGTCCCATTTTGCGAGAACTTCGAAAACTTGGCTACACGATTCGAGGTCGCTACGGAGAAGGGAGCGATGCGGCAGGACGGTTGTTTCAGCTGTCCAATCAACGGACACTGGGCAGTCATGAGTCACAACTGTTAGCTGACTTTATGGAAGTGACAGAACAAGTGATTCAAGCAGAACGTCATGCGCGTGAAGAGCTCATCGCCAATCGACAAGAAGAGTTAGAGGATCGATTTTATCGGTCATATGGTATTTTACGATATGCCAAACTCCTTTCTTCTACCGAAGCCATCGAGCGACTATCTGATTTACATTTAGCGAGTGACCTAGGGATTTTGTCTGATTGGAGCCCGCCGAAGTTCCATGAACTCATCGTTCGATTACAATCAGGTTTTCTACAAAAACATTTCGGGAAAACATTATCTACGCAAGAACGGGATCGAGAACGAGCGACACTCGTTCGTCGAACGTTAGATCAAGGCTTAGTTTGATCCAACTATAAGGAGGTTTTGTCAATGATGTTTGGACGATTTACAGAACGAGCACAGCGCGTATTAGCTTTAGCACAAGAGGAAGCGGTACGTCTTGGCCATCATAATATTGGTACAGAACATATTTTATTAGGATTGGTTCGTGAGGGAGAAGGGATTGCGGCAAAAGCCCTTTTTGCACTTGGACTGACTTCTGAAAAAATTCAACAAGAAGTGGAGTCGTTGATTGGACGTGGTTCAGAAAATGGGTCGACAATTCATTACACACCGCGGGCGAAAAAAGTAATCGAACTCTCGATGGATGAAGCAAGAAAGCTAGGACATTCATATGTTGGAACGGAACACATCCTTCTTGGATTGATTCGTGAAGGAGAAGGAGTCGCGGCACGTGTCCTCAATAACCTTGGAATCAGTTTGACGAAAGCACGTCAACAAGTGTTGCAACTTCTCGGGAATACCGAATCTTCTTCAAACGCTTCTCAGCCGGGTTCGAGTGCCGCAACACCAACGCTTGACGGGTTGGCACGCGACTTGACACAGCAAGCGCGGGAATCACGCTTAGACCCGGTCATCGGACGCTCGGGTGAGATTCAACGTGTCATTGAAGTGCTGTCTCGTCGGACGAAAAACAACCCGGTTCTTATCGGTGAACCGGGCGTCGGGAAAACGGCGGTCGTTGAAGGTCTCGCCCAGCAAATCATCAACAATGAGGTACCTGAGACGCTTCGCAACAAACGCGTCATGGTGCTCGATATGGGGACGCTCGTTGCAGGTACGAAATATCGTGGTGAATTCGAAGATCGCTTGAAAAAAGTGATGGACGAAATTCGTCAAGCCGGTAACGTCATCCTCTTCATCGATGAGTTGCACACATTGATTGGTGCGGGTGGTGCAGAAGGTGCGATTGACGCCTCTAACATCCTCAAACCATCATTGGCCCGTGGAGAACTACAATGTATCGGAGCGACAACGCTCGACGAATACCGCAAGTATATCGAGAAAGATGCGGCGCTTGAGCGACGTTTCCAACCGATTCAAGTGAACGAACCGACAACAGAAGAGGCCGAGCAAATCCTTCTCGGCTTACGTGATCGGTACGAGGCGCATCACCGTGTGACGATTACCGATACGGCGATTCATGAGGCGGTCGTCCTTTCTGACCGTTACATCTCTGATCGTTTCTTGCCAGATAAGGCGATTGACCTTGTCGACGAGGCGGCATCAAAAGTACGACTTCGTTCGTTCACGGCGCCACCGAACTTGAAGGAGTTGGAATCGCGCTTAGAGTCGATTCGTAAAGAAAAAGACTCTGCCGTTCAAAGCCAAGAGTTTGAAAAAGCGGCTTCCCTTCGCGATACAGAACAGAAGTTACGTGATGAATTGGAAGAATTGAAAGCGGAGTGGCAGAACAAACAAGGGAACGAAAAACTTGAGGTGACGAAAGAAGATATCGCTCAAGTTGTCGCGAACTGGACAGGTGTACCGGTCACGAAGATTGCAGAAGAAGAGACGGACCGTCTCCTCAAACTCGAATCGATTCTTCATAACCGCGTCATCGGACAAGACGAGGCAGTGAAATCGATTTCCCGCGCGATTCGTCGTGCCCGTGCCGGATTGAAAGATCCGAAACGTCCAATCGGTTCATTTGTTTTCCTTGGACCGACCGGAGTCGGGAAAACCGAGCTTGCCCGCGCCGTCGCAGAAGCAATGTTTGGTGATGAAGATGCGATCATCCGGATTGACATGTCCGAATACATGGAAAAGCATGCGACGAGCCGTCTCGTTGGATCGCCTCCTGGTTATGTCGGCTATGAAGAAGGTGGTCAGTTGACGGAAAAAGTGCGCCGGAAACCGTATTCGGTCATCCTACTCGATGAAATCGAAAAGGCGCATCCAGAAGTATTCAACATCTTGCTTCAAGTGCTAGACGATGGTCGTTTGACGGATTCAAAAGGTCGCACGGTCGATTTCCGAAATACAGTTATCATCATGACGTCAAACGTCGGGGCCGCAGCGCTTCAACGGAACAAATATGTCGGTTTCACGGTGGAAGATGACGTGAAACGTGAGTATACGGAAATGAAGGACAAAGTACTCGAAGAACTGAAGAAAGCGTTCCGACCTGAGTTCTTGAACCGAATCGACGAAATCACAGTCTTCCATTCTCTTCAAAAAGAGCACATTCAAGAAATCATTAAACTTATGGCAGAGACTCTTAAGAAACGTCTCGCCGAACAAGGTGTTGATTTCAGCTTGACGGATGCAGCGCTCGACAAGATTGCCGACGTTGGCTACGACCCGGAATACGGGGCCCGTCCTCTCCGTCGTGCCCTCCAACGGGAAGTGGAAGACCGCCTCTCAGAAGCGATGCTCGGCGGCACGATTGCCAAAGGTAGTAAAGTTGCGCTTGATGTCCAGGATGGAGAGTTCATCGTTCGTAATGAAGGTGTAGTTCAGTAAATCGTTCAGCTCCCTCGTCGTTTAGAGGGAGCTTTTTTTAGACAGGAAGGAAGCTTATGGCCAAAATTAAAACGAAATATGTCTGCCAATCGTGCGGATATGAATCAGCTAAATGGATGGGGCGTTGTCCAGGTTGTAATGAATGGAACACACTCGTCGAAGAATTTGTAGAAGAGAAAAAAGCAAAACGTGGTGCGGCCTTTGTGCATAGCTCGTCGCGACAATTAAAGCCGGAACGTTTAGCGAACGTCGTCTCACAAGAAGAGACGCGCGTGCATACGAATAGTCGTGAATTTGACCGTGTTCTCGGTGGTGGAATCGTCCCGGGTTCACTCGTCTTAGTCGGGGGGGACCCGGGCATCGGGAAGTCGACGATTCTGTTACAGGTCAGTGCCCACTTAGCCCATAGCGGCAAAAAGGTATTGTATATTTCAGGTGAGGAATCCCTCAAACAGACGAAACTTCGGGCGGAACGACTCGGCTTACCGACCGATGACTTGTTTGTACTCGCTGAGACGGACATGTTGATGATCGAACGGGTCATTGATGAAGAGAAGCCGGGATTCGTCATCATTGACTCGATTCAAACCGTATACATGGATGAGATTCAATCGGCACCAGGCAGCGTGTCACAAGTTCGTGAATGTACGGCCGCCCTCATGAAAATCGCAAAGACGCGAGGGATTGCGGTCTTTATCGTCGGACACGTGACGAAACAAGGTTCGATTGCCGGTCCGCGCTTACTCGAACACATGGTGGATGCGGTTCTTTATTTTGAAGGGGAACGTCATCATACGTTCCGTATTTTACGAGCGGTGAAAAACCGCTTCGGTTCGACGAATGAAATTGGGATCTTTGAGATGAAAGAGAGCGGGCTAGAGGAAGTGCTCAATCCGTCTGAAATATTTTTGGAGGAACGGACCGCAGGCGTATCCGGTTCAACCGTCGTCGCTTCGATGGAAGGGAC
Source organism: Exiguobacterium qingdaonense (assembly GCF_018617855.1). GTDB lineage: Bacteria > Bacillota > Bacilli > Exiguobacteriales > Exiguobacteriaceae > Exiguobacterium > Exiguobacterium qingdaonense. The sequence continues at coordinate 47,923 of NZ_JACSKY010000013.1, read as the reverse complement.
ACGGACGGTGCTCGTCGAACTGCAAGCACTCATCTCCCCGACATCGTTCGGGAACCCGAGACGCATGGCGACAGGAATTGACCAAAACCGGGTCGCACTTCTCATGGCCGTTCTCGAGAAACGTTCCGGTCTCTTGCTACAAACACAGGATGCTTACTTGAAGGCAGCCGGTGGAGTCAAACTGGATGAACCGGCGATCGACCTGGCGATTTGTGTTTCAATCGCCTCGAGTTTCCGCGACCGTCCAACCCGCCCGACGGATGTGTGCATCGGCGAAGTTGGGTTGACCGGGGAAGTACGGCGGGTATCACGCATCGAACAGCGCGTCGCCGAGGCGGCGAAGTTAGGCTTTACACGAGCGATTATCCCTAAAAACAATATGGGGGGATGGACTGCCCCGACAGGCATTGAAGTAGTCGGTGTCGGAACGGTAGATGAGGCACTCCAGTTGGCGATTCCGTTTTGACGGGTCGCCACTGGTGATTTTTAACGCTTTGTAACGAACGTGTTTAAAAAAATCGTGTTACAATGTAAGTGTTATTTTTGAAATTTTATTTCATATAGAAGGAGGTGGAATGAGTGAAGATTGCTGTACGAATTGGTTTTATTTTAATTGGACTCGTCGTAGGGTGGTTCGGAATCATCGAGGCGACACTTTTATTAGGAGACCTAGGCATGAATGTGCCGGAGTGGTTGACGATTCCATACGTTGCAAGTTTGATTGGTGGACTTATCTTCTTCATTCTTAGTTTATTCTTAACAGATGGTGTGGTTGCATTTATTCGTTTTGTCGAAGAACGGCTCGTTCGTTTGCCGGTAGGGGATATTTTATTCGGTTCAATCGGACTCATTATCGGGCTCTTGATCGCCTTTTTGATTAGCGTATCGCTTGAAGTCACGAATATTTTCTTGTTGAGTAAAATCGTCCCGATTTTTGTTACGGCGCTGTTTGGTTACTTCGGTTTCGCGGTCGGTTATCGGAAGCGAAACGAATGGATTAAACTATTTGTGAAGAGCGAACGGGAGAAACCGTCGGCTGAGCCGGTTCAACGTTCGAATGACAAAATCTTGGATACGAGCGTGATCATCGACGGCCGGATTTCAGATATTGCAACGACCGGATTTGTCGAAGGCACCTTGATCGTTCCCCAGTTCGTCATCGGAGAACTACAATATATCGCAGATTCCTCGGATACGTTGAAGCGAAATCGCGGTCGCCGTGGACTCGATATTTTAAAAGAACTTCAAGAGAACAAGCGGATCCAAGTTGAAATTTATGACGGAGACTTTGAAGACGTACCGGAAGTCGACATCAAATTGATTAAGTTGGCTGAACTGAAAAATGGGATTGTCGTAACGAACGATTATAACTTAAATAAAGTTTGTGAAGTTCGGAATGTGCCGGTATTGAACATCAATGATTTGGCGAATGCCGTCAAACAGATCGTCATTCCCGGTGAAGAGATGGTCGTGACCGTTATTAAAGAAGGAAAAGAGCAAAATCAAGGCGTCGCCTATCTCGAAGATGGGACGATGGTCGTCGTTGAAGGTGGTCGTAAGTTGATCTCGAAGACACTACCTGTCGTCGTGACGAGTGTCTTACAGACGTCTGCAGGCCGAATGATTTTTGCTCGTCCAGAATAACGTGTAAAAAAGAGACGCGCGAGCGCTCTCTTTTTTCACGAAAAGAGGTGTTTTGGATGGTATCTTATACAGTCGTCATCCCTGCTGCGGGAAGAGGAAAGCGAATGGGGGCGGATGAGAATAAACTCATGTTGTCGTTACGAGGTAAGCCGATTGTCACATGGACGCTAGAGGTGTTCGATACCGACCCGTGGTGTGAGCGGATGATCCTTTCGATTCGTCCAGAGGAACGAGACTGGTTTGAAGCGATGACTGCGCATATGAAGACGTCGGTTACATATGTGTCAGGAGGGGAAGAACGGCAACAAAGTGTATATGAAGGGTTGAAAGTCGTAGCGCATGACACGATTGTAATGATTCATGATGGGGCCCGACCGTTCGTCACTCACGAACAACTTCATCGAGTGGCAGAAGCGGCGTTACATGGTGGTGCCATCTTAGCGGTTCCTGTCAAAGACACGGTCAAACAAGTCGAACATCACCACATTGAACGGACCGTCCCCCGTGAAAAGTTGTGGCTAGCTCAAACACCACAAGCTTTTCAGGCGCAAGCGATATTGAACGCGCACGAACGAGCGGCCGAACAAAAGATCATGGGAACGGACGATGCGAGTTTGTTTGAATGGCTCGGTGAGTCGGTACAAGTCGTTCTCGGAGACTATCATAATATCAAGATGACGACACCGGAAGATTTATTATTCGGTGATGCGATTTTGGCGAAGGAGGACTTACAGTGAGAATTGGTCAAGGGTTTGATGTACATGCATTTGCAGAGGGACGTCCATTAATACTAGGGGGGATCGAAATCCCACACGAACGTGGTTTACTCGGTCATTCTGATGCGGACGTGTTGCTCCATACGATTGCCGATGCAGCACTTGGGGCGATTGCGGCAGGTGACATCGGGAAGCATTTCCCAGATACGGATCCTGAATTTAAAGATGCGGATTCGAAAGTACTGCTTCGTCACGTATGGCAACTTGTGAAAAATCAAGGATACGTCCTTGGCAATGTGGATGCGACTGTGATGGCTCAACGTCCAAAACTCCGTCCTTATATTGATGAGATGCGAGCAGTCATTGCCGACCTTCTCGAAGCGGACATCGAGCAGGTGAATGTGAAGGCGACGACGACGGAGAAACTGGGCTTCACGGGACGTGAAGAAGGAATCGCGGCACAGGCGGTCATCTTACTGAACCGAGCTTGACAGAAATGGTATACTATTTGGGCAGAAGAGAAGAAAGGTGGAACTAATATGAGTGAAGTGCGTGTACGCTATGCGCCTAGTCCGACGGGGCATCTCCACATCGGGAATGCGCGGACTGCGTTGTTTAACTACTTATTTGCTCGCCACGCGGGCGGAAAGATGATTCTCCGAATCGAAGACACGGACCAGAAGCGGAATGTGTTGAACGGTGTCGAAAGTCAGATGAAATATTTAGAGTGGCTCGGCATTGATTGGGACGAGGGCCCGGGTCGTGACGGAGATTACGGTCCATATTATCAGATGGAGCGTCTTTCCCTTTATGAGAAATACGTCAACGAATTGATGACGAAAGGTCTCGCTTACAAGTGCTACATGACATCAGAAGAGCTTGAAGCAGAGCGTGAAGCGCAGATTGCACGCGGAGAGGCACCACGTTATTCTGGAGCGCACCGCAACTTGACTGTCGAAGAGCGTGAAGCGTTCGAAGCAGAAGGCCGCAAGCCTTCCATTCGAATCCGTGTACCAGAAGGCGTGACGTATAAGTGGGCAGATGTCGTCAAAGGCGATGTCTCATTCGAGTCGAAAGACTTCGGGGATTGGGTGATCGTCAAACAGGACGGAATCCCAACATACAACTTCGCTGTCGTCGTGGACGACCATTTGATGAAAATCAGTCACGTGTTGCGCGGAGACGACCATATTGCGAACACACCAAAACAGATGATGGTATATGACGCATTAGGTTGGGCATATCCGGAGTTCGGTCACATGACGCTCATTTATAACGATCAACATAAGAAGTTGTCAAAACGTGACGAATCCATCATTCAGTTCATCGAGCAATATGCGGATCTTGGCTACTTGCCGGCAGCGCTCTTCAACTTCATTTCTCTTCTTGGTTGGTCACCAGTCGGGGAAGAGGAAATCTTCTCGAAAGAAGAGTTCATTCAAATGTTTGATGCGAACCGTTTGTCGAAGAGTCCGGCTGTCTTTGATCAACAAAAGCTTTCTTGGATTAACAGCGTATACATGAAGAAGGCCACGCTTGACGAAGTGGTGGCACTCAGTTTACCATTCTTACAAGAAGCAGGACGATTACCCGAGGCGGTATCTGTCGAGGAAGCGGATTGGGCGACGAACTTGATCGCATTGTATAAAGAACAAATGACGCACGGAGCAGAAATTGTTGCGTTGACAGACTTGTTCTTTAAAGATGAAATCGAGTATGACGAGGAAGCAAATGCTGTCCTCTCAGGTGAGACCGTACCGGTCGTACTCGCAGAGTTCAAACAGCAACTCGAAGGAATTGAAGATTTCACACCAGAGGCGATTAAAGCGGCGACGAAAGCGACGCAAAAAGCAACTGGTCAAAAAGGGAAGAACTTGTTCATGCCAATCCGTGTCGCCACGACAGGACAAACACATGGACCAGAGCTCCCGAACGCCATTTCATTAATCGGAAAAGAGCGTGTATTGAAGCGTCTGACAACTTTATTAGCGTAAAGGCATCGATGAGGAAAGTAAGCGGTATGGCACGTTGCAGAGACTAGAACCTAGGCTGGGAGTTCTAGATGTGTCCCCCGAAGAAGTGCACCTCGGAGCCGTCTCGGCGATACGTAGTCGAGGCCGTGACTCGGCGTTAACGAGGATTGAGTGGGGAGCAATTTTCCCAAACAGAGTGGAACCGCGCTTATGGCGTCTCTGTGCCTTGGCACAGGGGCGTCTTTGTTTTTGTATAGGTAAAGGAGATATCGATTATGGGATTTTGGAGCAGTGTACGCGAAGATTTGCGGACAATCCTGGAACTTGACCCTGCCGCTCGCTCAAAAGTGGAAGTGGCGCTGACTTATCCAGGCTTACATGCCATATGGGCACATCGCATCGCGCACGGATTATGGAAGCGTAATGTGAAACTTGTGGCCAAACTATTAGCCCAGTTCAGTCGCTGGTTGACCGGGATTGAAATTCATCCCGGAGCAGTTCTTGGCGATCGTGTATTTATCGATCATGGCTTCGGTGTCGTCATCGGAGAGACGGCGATTATCGGTAATGATGTGACGATTTATCAAGGCGTCACCCTCGGCGGAACCGGGAAAGAAAAAGGGAAGCGTCACCCGACGATCGGGAGTGACGTACTCATTTCAGCTGGGGCAAAAGTACTTGGAAATATTACGGTTGGCGATTGCGTCAAAATCGGGGCGAGCTCTGTCGTATTAAACGATGTGCCGTCTGATTCAACCGTGGTCGGCATTCCAGGGCGTGTCGTCATTCGAAATGGGAAGCGTGTGAAGCAACATGATTTAGATCATCGTTTCCCGGACCCGGACCGCGAGTGCCAAGAACGCTTAGAAGCGGCAGTGGACGAACTACAACAAAAATTAGCGACGCTTGAAAAGCGGATGGAGGAGAAAGCACATGATTCAGCTGTACAACAGTCTCACGAATAAAAAAGAACCGTTTGTCCCGATTGTCCCAGGGAAAGTATCGATGTACGTGTGTGGACCGACCGTTTATAACTATATCCATGTCGGAAACGCCCGTCCGGCGATCGTCTTCGATACGGTCCGTCGCTATTTGACGTATCGTGGGTACGAAGTGAAATACGTCTTGAACTTCACGGACGTGGACGACAAAATCATTCGCACGGCGAACGAACTAGGGGAAGATACCGAGACGTTGACGAACCGTTATATTGAAGCGTATTTAGCGGATACGGGAGCCCTCAACGTACAACCTGCGGACGTTCACCCACGGGTTACCGATACGATGGAAGAAATCATCGAGTTCATTCGGCAGTTAGAGACGGAAGGATTCGCTTATGAAGCAGAGGGTGACGTATATTTCCGAACGAAAAAGTTTGAGACGTACGGGAAGCTGAGTCAACAATCCATCGAAGATTTGCGGGCCGGATCACGCGTCGATGTCGGTGAAAAGAAAGAAGATCCGCTTGACTTCGTATTATGGAAAGCGGCGAAGCCGGATGAACCAGCTTGGGATAGTCCATGGGGCAAGGGTCGTCCGGGGTGGCATATCGAATGTTCGGCGATGGCGAAAAAACACCTCGGTACAACGATTGATATTCATGCGGGCGGGCACGATTTAAAATTCCCGCACCACGAGAACGAGATTGCCCAATCGGAGGCATGTAATCATGCGAAGTTCGCCAACTACTGGTTGCATAACGGATTCATCAATATTGAAAACGAGAAGATGTCCAAATCGCTCGGAAATTTTCTCCTCGTTCACGAGGCATTGAAGGAAGTTGACCCGATGGTACTCCGTTTCTTCATGTTGTCAGTCCACTACCGTCATCCGATCAACTACAGCCGTGAACTCATTGAACAAGCGGCGAACGGATGGAGTCGAATCAAGGAAGCGTATCAAAACATTGAGTACCGTTTATCGGTAACGGCCGGACTCGAGGAACCGAGCGAGTCGTTAGAGCGGAAATTGGAAGCGATCAACACGTCGTTCATCAAATCGATGGATGATGACATCAATACGGCAAACGCCGTGACCGTTCTCTTTGACTTGGCGCGTGAGGCGAATATTTACGCAAAAGCAGATCACGTGGCAAAAGCGACGCTCGAACAAATCCTGTCGTTATTCGATGAATTGACAAGTGTGCTCGGATTGACGTTGTCTGAAGAAAAAGAACTATTGGACGCCGAAATCGATCAATTGATTCAAGAGCGAAACGACGCACGGGCGGCACGAAATTTCGCCCGGGCTGACGAGATTCGTGATTTACTAAAAGAACAAAACATTCAACTCGAAGACACGGCCCAAGGGGTTCGGTGGAAGCGGTTATGATGCAACCGAAACAAATGAATGCCCTTGCGCTCGCCTATATGGGAGACGTGGTATATGAGATGGCCGTACGTAAACGGCTACTCGAACGAGGTTTGACGCGTCCGAACGATTTGCATCGGGGCGCCGTCCATTACGTCAATGCTCGGGCACAGGCGAGCGTCGTGACATTCTGGTTAGAGACGGATGCCTTGACGGAAGAAGAACAAGCCGTGGTCAGACGTGGCAAGAATGCGAAATCAGGATCGATTCCGAAGCGGGTCGATGTGCATACGTATCGTTATTCGACGGCGTTCGAGGCACTGATTGGATACATTTATTTGACAGAAAGAAGGGATCGTCTTGAAGAACTCATCAAACAAGCGTTCGAACGACTCGAAGCCGAGTCGACCGAAACGACATGACGGAAAACGGGGGACGGAGAAACGAACGTTTGACCGCCCTCGTGGGGAACGACCAGAACGCGCGCGTCGCCAAAAGGCAGAACGCCCGGACTATAAGGAAGTCGATGTGATGGAGGAGGGAATTGACTTCCTTTACGGTCGAAACCCGGTACTCGAGGCACTTCGAAGTGGGCGTGACATGAATAAAGTATTCATTATGGAAGGGCAACAAAAAGGCCCGCTCGCTCAAATCATCGCGATGGCGAATGAAGCCTCGGTCCAAGTGTCGTTCGTACCGAAAACGAAACTCGAGAAGATGGCTGGCAGTGAGCATCACCAAGGTGTCGTGGCAGCAGTAGCGGCATATGAATATAAAACGATTGAAGAGATGTTTGCTCTTGCGGCTTCAAAAGAGGAGACACCGCTCTTTATTTTGCTAGACGAGCTCGAAGACCCACATAACCTCGGTTCGATTTTACGGACTGCCGATGCCGTTGGCGCACATGGTGTCATTATTCCAAAACGCCGTTCGGTCGGTTTGACCCAAACCGTTGCCAAAGCTTCGACCGGGGCGATCGAACATATTCCGGTTGCACGCGTGACGAATTTGACGCGTACACTTGAAGGGTTGAAAGAAAAGGGATTATGGGTCGTCGGGACCGATGCGAAAGAAAGTCAGGACTATCGTCGATTAGATGGCAATATGCCACTCGTTGTGGTGATTGGAAGCGAAGGAAAAGGAATGAGCCGGCTTGTACGTGAATCGTGCGACTTCCTCGTCCACTTACCAATGGTCGGTCACGTCACGTCACTCAATGCATCCGTTGCAGCAGCGCTTCTTCTATATGAAGTACACCGCTCCCGTCATCCATTGGCATGAGTATCTTGAAGCGTGAGCTCCTTCTTGTCGACGGATATAATATCATCGGGGCGTGGCCCCACTTAAGAAGTCTACGCGACGTGGATTTTGAACAGGCGCGCAATCTGTTGATTGAGGCGATGGCAGAATATCAGGCCGTGTCCGGCAAAGAGGTCACCATCGTGTTTGACGCCCATATGCGGTATGGTCGTGAATCAAAAGAGAAGCGAAGTCGGGTCGAGGTTGTCTATACGAAAGAAAATGAGACAGCGGACGAATGGATTGAGCGACGCGCCCACGATTTAGTGGATGATCGCCTCATCACATTATTTGTCGCGACGAACGATTTCACGGAGCAATGGGTCATTTTTGGACAAGGGGCGTTACGCGTTCCTGCGACCGAACTGTTGAAAGACTGGAAGCATGCGAAAACACTGATTGAGCAGCAACGATTGTCGTTAGAGAAGGAACAGTCGAACCGTAAGACGATCGACATTCCACCTCACATTCAAGCGAGATTCGAAGAAATGCGACGTCGTAAATCAAAAGGTGATTGAAATCACGGGCGAGTTCATGAAATGGACTCGTCTTTGTTTCGATTTTGACATTTTTTTGCAAAGGAATGTTGTATACTATTACATATATGAGTTACACAGCATCTAATTGACGGAATTTTTAGAAATTTGTTTGACGCGTGGAAGTAGGGAGTCCTATAATGGGACACAACCTTACATAGTTCAGGATCAATCGCCGGGGGGTAACGAGCATGAACGGATGGCCGTACGAACAGTTTGAAAAAATGTCAGACGAAGAGTTGGTCTTACTAGCGCGCAACGAAGGGGATAGCGACGCGCTCGAGTTTTTGATTGAACGATACCGGTATTTCGTGCGAGCGAAGGCGCGCTCATATTTTTTGATTGGCGCAGATCATGAGGATATCGTCCAAGAAGGAATGATTGGTCTATACAAAGGCGTTCGTGACTATAGGGACGAACGACTCGCGTCATTCAAAAGCTTTGCAGAAATGTGTATCACCCGTCAGATGATCACAGCCATCAAGACGGCGACCCGTCAAAAGCATATTCCGCTCAATTCATATGTGTCACTCGACAAGCCGATCTTTGACGAAGAGTCTGATCGGACGTTGCTCGATGTCATCTTGCCGCCGCATCCGACGGATCCGCAAGAATTGATTGTGACGCAAGAAGAACAGACGTTTATGGAAGCGAAGATGGATGAAATTTTAAGTGACCTCGAACGGAAAGTATTGCGTTTGTATTTAGATGGACGTTCGTATCAGGAGATTTCAGATGACCTCGATCGTCACGTTAAATCGATTGACAATGCGCTACAACGTGTGAAGAAGAAATTTGAACGTCACGTTGACGTCCGAATGCTCACGAGCTAACCAATCATTGACCATATGCCTCCTATATGATACTTTTAAAACAGCGCCTTGTCCGTAGACGCCATTTACAGGAGGCGTTTTTTTTTCGCTCTTTTTTCAAGAAGAGTAGCCGAAAGGGGCGCTTATGAATGGCAAAGAAAGTCAGTCTCGCTTGCTCGGAATGTGGGTCTCGAGAATACTCGACGACTAAAAAAGACGGTGTGTCGACACGACTTGAAATGAAAAAGTTTTGTCGCCGCTGTAACGCACACACGATGCATCGAGAATCAAAGTAACGTATATTGGCATTCAATGTAGGAGGAAGCTACCATGAACTTTTTGCGCGACGTATGGAAAGAGTTGAAGAAAACGAGTTGGCCGACTCGTAAAGAACTCACAAAATATACCATTACCGTCATCGCGACCGTTGTCGTGATTGGCCTGTTCGTGTTCGGCGTAGATAGTGGAGTCAGCTATCTCGTCAATTTATTGATTAACTAAGGAAGAGGTGAAAGCCGTGGAGAAGCAATGGTTTGTTGTTCAGACGTACTCAGGTTTTGAGAACAACGTCAAAGAAAACCTAGAACGTCGAATCGGTTCGATGAACATGGAAGATAAGATTTTCCGCGTCCTCGTCCCGACTGAAACGACGCAAGAAGAAGTCACATTAAAAAGTGGCGAGAAGAAAATTAAAGAGCGTGAAGTCAAAAGCTTCCCAGGCTATGTATTCGTAGAGATGGTCATGACCGACGATTCATGGTATGTTGTCCGCAACACGCCAAACGTTACAGGGTTCCTCGGTTCAACAGGGGGCGGGGCAAAACCAATCCCGCTTCAACCGGACGAAGTGACGAACGTCTTGTCGCAGATGGGACTCATCGAGAAGAAAGATCGTTACAACTACGAAATTGGTGATCTTGTCCGCGTGAAAGAAGGCGCGTTCGAGAACTTTGAGGGGACAATCGACGAGATTGAAGCCGATAAAGAGAAGCTCAAAGTTGTGGTCGACATGTTCGGTCGTGAAACAAAAATTGAGCTTGATTTCGAACAAGTTCAGAAAATTAACTAAACCCACTTGCTAATCCGTAAAACGGATGGTACAATCGAAAATGTTTGATGTTGTGCTTTATTTCGGTACAAACTCGACCTAATAGATTGAGTGGGAGGGCGCACAACGTCCAAGAAACCACATTTTAGACTTAAGGAGGTGTGTCTCGTGGCGAAAAAAGTTTCTAAACTCGTTAAACTTCAAATCCCAGCTGGTAAAGCTAACCCAGCACCACCAGTAGGACCAGCACTTGGTCAAGCAGGTGTAAACATCATGGGATTCTGTAAAGAGTTCAACGCTCGTACACAAGACCAAGCCGGATTGATTATTCCTGTAGTCATCACGGTATACGAAGATCGTTCGTTTACATTCATTACGAAAACTCCACCAGCTGCAGTTCTCTTGAAGAAAGCTGCTGGTATCGAGAGTGGTTCTGGTGAACCAAACCGTAAGAAAGTAGCAACGGTTAAGCGTGACAAAGTTCGCGAAATCGCTGAACTTAAAATGCCTGACCTTAACGCATCATCTGTAGAAACAGCGATGCTTATGGTTGAAGGTACTGCACGTAGTATGGGTATTGTAATCGAAGACTAATTGTTAGTCTCTGGGGTTGTCGGTGAATACTGCTCACCTTCAATCCCTTCATTATGTGGGAGGAAATTCCGCTAACCACAAGGAGGAAAAGATCATGGGTAAAAAACACCAAGAAGCAGCTAAGCTTGTTGACCGCACGAAGTCATACGACCTCGCTGAAGCTGTCGAGCTCGTTCAAAAAACAGCTACTGCTAAATTCGATGAAACAATCGAAGTTGCTGTACGTCTCGGCGTAGATCCGAAGAAAGCAGACCAACAAATCCGTGGTGCCGTTGTACTTCCACACGGTACTGGTAAAACACAAAAAGTTCTCGTCTTCGCTAAAGGTGAGAAAGTGAAAGAAGCGGAAGCTGCTGGAGCAGATTACGTTGGTGACGCTGAGTACATCAACAAAATCCAACAAGGATGGTTCGACTTCGATGTAATCGTTGCGACACCTGACATGATGGGTGAAGTTGGTAAACTCGGTCGTGTTCTCGGACCTAAAGGCCTCATGCCTAACCCGAAAACAGGAACAGTTACTTTCGACGTAGAAAAAGCAATCGCGGACATCAAAGCTGGTAAAGTTGAATACCGTGTTGATAAAGCTGGTAACATCCACGTTCCAGTTGGTAAGAAATCATTTGAAGCATCTAAACTCTCTGAGAACATCGAGACAATTCTCGAAACACTCATGAAAGTGAAGCCTGCTACTGCAAAAGGAACTTACCTTAAAAACATCTCGCTTTCATCTACAATGGGTCCTGGGATCCGTGTAGCGACTGCAGATTTCCTTAAGTAATCTTGTTGAAATAAATTGTTGACAACGTGTGACACCGCTGATAAAGTAATACACGTTCAACCGAATATGTTGGATTACCGTAGACAGAAGGTGGACATCGGTCCGTAAACCCTTCCGAGGTGTCTTTGCTCGAACTTGAGCCTGTTGTCACAGGTTTACTTTCAAACAATTACGCCCTCGTATGTCTTCATACGAGGGATTTCTTTTGGAGAGCAGCCTCTCGTCCGGTATAAGAATTGACTAGGAGGTGCAAACACATGGCAAACGAAAAAATCGTAGCTCAGAAATCGGCACTCGTCGATGAAATCGCTGAGAAAATGCAAGCGAGCGTTGGAACAGTTGTTGTTGACTACCGTGGACTTACAGTTGAAGAAGTGACTACACTCCGTAAATCACTCCGTGAAGCTGGAATCGAGTTCAAAGTTTACAAGAACGGTCTTCTTCGCCGCGCGGCTACTCAGTCGAACTTCGAAGGTCTTGACGAAGTCTTCACTGGTCCTACAGCAATCGCCTTCTCTAACGAAGAAGTTGTTGCTCCAGCGAAGATCTTGAACGACTTCTCGAAAGAGCACAAAGCGCTCGAACTTAAAGGCGGAATCATCGAAGGCAAAGTGACTTCACTCGAAGAAATCAAAGCCCTTGCAGAACTTCCATCACGCGATGGTCTTCTCTCGATGCTTCTCAGCGTACTTCAAGCTCCAATCCGTGGGCTCGCAGTCGCAACAAATGCAATCGCAGAACAAAAAGAAGAGCAGTCTGCTTAATTTTTGTCGCGTAGCGTAACAAAAAACTTTTTCACAACATCAAAGGAGGAAAACCATAATGGCTTTCAACAAAGAGCAATTCATCGAAGACCTCAAATCAATGACGGTTCTCGAACTTAACGAACTCGTAAAAACAATCGAAGAAGAATTCGGCGTATCAGCAGCAGCTCCAGTAGCAGTTGCAGGTGCTGGCGCAGGCGCAGCAGCTGAAGAGCAAACTGAATTCGACGTAGTCCTCACAAACGCAGGCGCTGGTAAAATCAACGTCATCAAAGCGGTTCGTGAAATCACAGGTCTTGGCCTCAAAGAAGCAAAAGCACTCGTTGACGGAACTCCGGCTCCAGTCAAAGAAGGCGTTTCTAAAGAAGACGCTGAGTCAATCAAAGCTAAGCTTGAAGAAGCTGGCGCATCTGTTGAAGTTAAGTAATTCAACTTCACAATCTATAGAAGCTCGCCACGGCGAGCTTCTTTTATTTCCTTGAAGAATGGGTTAGGAGGTTCAACGCATGGGAGATCATTACTATACGAACGATCCACGTTCGGAAAGTGCCCCGGAGACATGGACGTATGAGTTGCGAGGGAAAGAGTATCATTTCACTTCGGACCGCGGTGTGTTCTCGAAAGGATCGGTCGATTTTGGGTCACGTCTTTTAATTGAGTCGTTTGAAGTGCCTGATGTCTCAGGACGTATTTTAGATGTAGGCTGTGGCTATGGTCCGATGGGGATCTCGCTTGCCGATGCCTCTGGGCGTGAGGCCTTGCTCATTGATGTGAATGAGCGTGCGCTGGCGCTCTCTGAGCAAAACGCCGCCCGTAATGGAGTGACGGTCGAAACACGGCTTTCTCACGCGTATGACGCGGTGGGGGGAGAACGGTTTGCCGCCATTGTCACCAATCCGCCGATTCGTGCGGGGAAACAAGTCGTCCATACGATCTTGCGTGAAGCTCATGCGCATTTGGTCGTTGGAGGAGCAATCTATGTCGTCATTCAAAAGAAACAAGGAGCACCTTCTGCTAAGAAATTGTTAGAAGAGGTGTTTGGTCAAGTCGAAACAATCGCGAAAGACAAAGGTTACTTTATTTTTCGGGCAATTCGGTCTTGACAAACGGCGAAGTCTTATTGACTCGCTATAACGTATATGCTAACATTATAAAATGCCATTGGAATGGAATTCGCTTGGAACTGCCGTGTCTGCTGCTTTTTAGAGACGGAAAACGAGCGACATTCAATGACAATGTTCGATTATTACGCCCGAAAAATTCGCTAAAGAATTGGGGGTCTGAGAGGTGAATCAGTTGACTGGTCAACTTGTTCAGTACGGTCGTCACCGTCAGAGAAGAAGCTATGCCCGTATCAGTGAGGTTCTAGAGCTTCCGAATTTGATTGAAATTCAAACTGCTTCTTATGAGTGGTTCTTGCGTGAAGGATTAAAGGAAATGTTCACGGACATTTCACCGATTTCCGACTTCACAGGAAACCTCGTATTGGAGTTCATCGATTACTCGCTCAGCGAGCCGAAGTATTCAATCGATGAATCGAAGGAGCGCGACGTTACTTATTCTGCGCCACTTCGCGTAAAAGTACGTCTCCAAAACAAAGAGACAGGTGAGCTCAAAGAACAAGAAGTGTTCATGGGGGATTTCCCGCTCATGACAGAATCGGGAACGTTTATCATTAATGGTGCTGAACGCGTCATCGTTTCCCAGCTTGTCCGTTCACCGAGCGTGTATTATAACGCTAAACTCGATAAAAACGGTAAACGTGGATTTGGCGCAACCGTCATCCCGAACCGTGGTGCTTGGCTCGAACTCGAGACAGACGCCAAAGATATCGTTTATGTTCGTATCGACCGTACCCGTAAAATTCCGGTAACGGTGTTGTTGCGTGCCCTCGGATTCGGTACGGACCAAGAAATTATCGACCTTCTCGGGGATGATGAATATCTTCGTAACACCCTTGAAAAAGATAACACTGAGTCTACAGAAAAAGCGTTGATCGAAATTTACGAGCGTCTCCGTCCTGGTGAACCACCAACGGTAGAAAATGCGAAATCACTTCTCGTATCACGTTTCTTCGACCCGAAACGTTATGACTTAGCGAACGTCGGTCGCTATAAGATGAACAAGAAGCTTCATCTTAAGAACCGTCTATTCGGTCAAAAATTGGCGGAAACGCTCGTGGATCCAGAAACAGGCGAAGTACTCGCTGAAGCTGGGACCGTTCTTGACCGTCGTAACTTAGATCGTATTCTCCCACACTTGGAGAGTGGCCTCGGTTATGTCGATGCGGAACCAACTGGTGGTGTCGCAGAGGGTGAGCCGTTCGGTCTCCAATCAATCAAAGTCATCTCACCGGATGACCCAGATGGAGAGCGTATCTTGAACATCATCGGAAATGGCAATATCGACCGTAGCGTGAAACATGTTACGCCGGCTGATATTATCGCTTCAATCAACTACTTCTTTAACTTACTTCACGAAGTCGGAACAACAGATGACATCGACCATTTAGGAAACCGTCGTCTTCGTTCAGTCGGAGAACTTCTCCAAAACCAATTCCGGATCGGGCTTTCTCGTATGGAACGTGTCGTAAAAGAACGTATGTCGATTCAAGATCAAAACGCGATTACACCACAGGCGCTCATCAACATCCGCCCGGTTATCGCATCGCTTAAAGAGTTCTTCGGTAGCTCGCAATTGTCACAGTTCATGGACCAAACGAACCCGCTCGCAGAGCTCACGCATAAGCGTCGTCTCTCTGCACTTGGACCGGGTGGTTTGACACGTGAGCGTGCCGGTTTCGAAGTTCGAGACGTTCACTATTCGCACTACGGTCGGATGTGTCCAATCGAAACACCGGAGGGACCGAACATCGGACTCATCAACTCGCTCTCGTCTTACGCGAAAGTAAACGAGTACGGTTTCATCGAAGCACCATATCGTCGTGTGGACCCGGAAACAGGTCTTGTCACGGGCGATATTCAATATATGACGGCTGACGAGGAAGACCTCTATGTTGTCGCACAGGCGAACATGCCGCTTACAGAAGATGGTCACTTTGCAGACGAGCAAGTCCTTTGCCGCTTCCGCGGACAAAACTTGTCAGTCGAGCCAAACCGAGTCGATTACATGGACGTTTCGCCGAAACAGGTTGTTTCTGCCGCAACGGCGTGTATCCCGTTCTTAGAGAACGATGACTCGAACCGTGCCCTCATGGGAGCGAACATGCAACGTCAAGCAGTACCGCTTCTTCAACCGGACTCACCGATTGTCGGTACTGGAATGGAGTATGTATCTGCAAAAGACTCTGGAGCAGCAATCGTTGCGAAATACCCAGGTGTCGTCGAACGCGTCACAGCACGTGAAATCCTAGTCCGTCGTACGTCTGACGTGAACGGGTCAGAGGTTTCAGGTGATTTAGACCGTTACAAACTTCAAAAATATGTCCGCTCAAACCAAGGGACATGCTACAACCAAAAACCAATCATCGCAGCTGGTGACCGTGTCGAAAAAGGAGAAATCCTTGCAGACGGTCCGTCGATGGATATGGGTGAGCTTGCGCTCGGCCGTAACGTCGTCGTTGCCTTCATGACATGGGATGGTTACAACTATGAGGATGCAATCATTATGAGTGAGCGTCTCGTGAAAGATGATGTGTACACGTCGATTCATATCGAAGAGTACGAGTCGGAGTCACGTGACACGAAGCTCGGACCAGAGGAAATCACACGTGATATTCCGAACGTCGGAGATGACGCACTTCGCAACTTGGACGATCGTGGGATCATCCGCATCGGAGCTGAAGTCAAGGATGGCGATATCCTCGTCGGTAAAGTAACACCTAAGGGCGTTACAGAATTGACGGCGGAAGAGCGTCTCTTGCACGCAATCTTCGGTGAGAAGGCACGTGAAGTACGTGATACGTCACTTCGTGTACCAAACGGTGGAGATGGAATTATCTTGGACGTCAAAGTGTTCGACCGTGAAAACGGCGACGAGTTGTCTCCAGGCGTCAACCAAATGGTACGTGTCTATATCGTTCAAAAACGTAAGATTCACGAAGGGGACAAGATGGCGGGACGTCACGGTAACAAAGGTGTTATCTCGCGGATCCTCCCTGAAGAAGACATGCCATACATGCCAGACGGTACACCGGTTGACATCATGCTCAACCCGCTTGGGGTACCATCTCGTATGAACATCGGTCAGGTACTTGAACTCCACCTCGGTATGGCGGCGAAGAAACTCGGCGTCAAAGTGGCAACACCTGTATTCGATGGAGCGCGTGAGGAAGACGTATGGGCAACGATTGAAGAGGCTGGTATGGATAAAGATGCGAAAACGCGTCTCTATGACGGTCGTACGGGTGAACCGTTCGATAACCGTGTCTCTGTCGGTGTCATGTATATGATCAAACTCGCGCACATGGTTGATGACAAACTTCACGCTCGTTCGACAGGACCATACTCACTCGTTACGCAACAACCGCTCGGTGGTAAAGCACAGTTCGGTGGTCAGCGCTTCGGGGAAATGGAAGTTTGGGCTCTTGAAGCGTATGGTGCAGCCTACACGCTCCAAGAAATCTTGACAATCAAGTCGGATGACACGGTTGGTCGTGTGAAAGCATATGAGGCCATCGTGAAAGGCGAGAGCGTTCCGAAAGCGGGCGTTCCTGAATCATTCCGCGTCTTGATCAAAGAGCTTCAAGCGCTCGGTATGGAAGTCAAGATGATGTCAGCGGATGATGAAGAAGTCGAAATGAAAGATGAAGATGACGACAACATCCCGAACGCAACATCGGCGTTAGAACAAGTCGTTCAACCGACTGTTACGGAAGAG
This sequence comes from Exiguobacterium qingdaonense, assembly GCF_018617855.1. Taxonomy (GTDB): domain Bacteria; phylum Bacillota; class Bacilli; order Exiguobacteriales; family Exiguobacteriaceae; genus Exiguobacterium; species Exiguobacterium qingdaonense. The sequence continues at coordinate 30,607 of NZ_JACSKY010000013.1, read as the reverse complement.
GAATAAGGCGAAAAGGGAGGTCGGCCCCTTGGTAGATGTTAATCGATTTGAATATATGAAAATCGGCTTGGCTTCATCAGAGAAGATCCGTTCGTGGTCTTACGGTGAAGTTAAAAAGCCGGAAACGATCAACTATCGTACACTTAAACCAGAGAAGGACGGATTGTTCTGTGAACGAATCTTCGGTCCTACGAAAGACTGGGAATGTTACTGTGGGAAATACAAACGAATCCGTTATAAAGGAGTCATTTGTGACCGCTGTGGCGTTGAAGTGACGAAAGCGAAAGTGCGTCGCGAGCGAATGGGCCATATCGAGCTCGCGGCACCAGTTTCGCACATCTGGTACTTCAAAGGGATTCCAAGCCGCATGGGGCTTGTTCTCGACATGTCACCACGTGCACTTGAAGAAGTCATTTACTTCGCATCTTACGTGGTAACGGAGCCAGGTGATACTCCGCTTGAGAAGAAACAACTTCTCTCGGAAAAAGAATTCCGTCTCTATCGTGAGAAATACGGTAGCGACTTCAAAGCAGACATGGGTGCTGAAGCCATCCGCACACTTCTCCAAGACGTCAATCTTGAAAAAGAAGTGAGCGAGCTTCGTGAAGAGTTGAAAACAGTCCAAGGTCAACGTCGTACACGTGCGATCAAGCGCCTGGAAGTTCTCGATGCATTCTTCACTTCAGGAAACAATCCTGACTGGATGATCCTTGAAGTACTTCCTGTCATCCCACCAGAGCTTCGCCCGATGGTACAGCTCGACGGTGGACGCTTTGCGACATCTGACTTGAACGACTTGTATCGTCGAGTCATCAACCGGAACAACCGCCTCAAACGTTTGCTCGACCTCGGCGCGCCGAACATCATCGTGCAAAACGAGAAGCGTATGCTTCAAGAAGCGGTTGACGCCCTCATCGACAACGGTCGTCGTGGTCGTCCGGTAACAGGTCCTGGTAACCGTCCGCTCAAATCGCTTTCACACATGTTGAAAGGGAAACAAGGTCGTTTCCGTCAAAACCTTCTCGGTAAACGGGTCGACTATTCAGGACGTTCGGTTATCGTCGTAGGTCCGAACTTGAAGATGTATCAGTGTGGTCTTCCAAAAGAGATGGCACTTGAACTCTTCAAACCGTTCGTGATGAAAGAGCTTGTCGGTCGTGGCATCGCTTCAAACATCAAGAACGCTAAACGCAAAATCGAGAAGATGCAACCTGAAATCTGGGGCGTCCTTGAAGAAGTCATTCGTGAGCATCCGGTTCTCTTGAACCGTGCCCCGACGCTTCACCGCCTTGGTATTCAAGCATTCGAACCGATTCTTGTTGAAGGTCGTGCGATTCGTCTGCACCCACTCGTATGTACGGCTTATAACGCCGACTTCGATGGTGACCAAATGGCCGTCCACGTTCCGCTCTCTGCAGAAGCACAAGCGGAAGCACGCCTTCTCATGCTCGCTGCACAGAACATCTTGAACCCGAAAGACGGAAAACCAGTCGTTACGCCATCGCAGGATATGGTCCTCGGTAACTACTACATCTCACTCGAACGTGAAGATGCAATCGGTCAAGGAAAAGTGTTCTCGAACGTAAACGAAGCGTTGATTGCGTACCAAAACGGTTATGTCCACTTGCACTCGCGTGTGGCACTTCCGGCACGCACACTCAACAACCCGACGTTCACAGACGAACAAAACGAGAAATTGCTCATTACGACTGTTGGTAAGATGATCTTCAACGAAATCTTGCCAAACACGTTCCCATACTTGAACGAGCCGACGATGGAAAACTTGCAAGAGGCAACACCTGACAAGTACTTCATCGATAAAGGAGCGAACGTTGCGGAAGAAATCGCATCACGCTCAATCATCGACCCGTTCAAAAAAGGATTCCTTGGAAAAGTCATCGCGGAAGTGTTCCAGAAGTTTGAAACGACTGAAACAAGCCGCATGCTTGACCGAATGAAAGACCTCGGCTTCAAGCATTCGACGAAGGCCGGTGTGACGGTTGGTATTGCTGATATCATCGTACTTCCGGACAAACAAGAGATTCTTGATGAGGCGCAAAAACAAGTCGACCAAATCATGAAGTCGTTCCGTCGTGGTCTCATCACAGAAGATGAACGTTATGAGCGCGTTGTTCGTGCTTGGAACGAAGCGAAGGATGAAATTCAATCTCGATTGATGAGATCCCTCAACCGCTTGAACCCGATTTTCATGATGTCTGACTCTGGTGCCCGTGGTAACGCATCGAACTTTACGCAGCTCGCGGGTATGCGTGGTTTGATGGCCGCTCCATCTGGTCGCATCATCGAACTTCCAATCAAATCGTCGTTCCGTGAAGGTCTGACGGTTCAAGAGTACTTCATCTCGACTCACGGGGCGCGTAAAGGTCTTGCCGATACAGCCTTGAAGACAGCCGATTCAGGTTACTTGACACGTCGTCTCGTCGACGTCGCGCAAGATGTCATCATTCGTGAGGAAGATTGTGGAACGGACCGCGGAATCCGCGTTTCTGCACTCCGCGAAGGTACGGAAGAAATCGAAAGCTTGTACGACCGTCTCGTCGGGCGTACATCGTTTGAAACGGTCACACACCCTGAAACGGGCGAAGTGTTGATCGATAAGAACGAATTGATCACAGAAGACATCGCACGCATCATCGTCGATGCGGGTGTCGAGCAAGTTGAAATCCGTACAGCCTTTACATGTAACACGTCACACGGCGTATGTAAGAAATGTTACGGCCGCAACTTGGCGACTGGGTCGAACGTTGAAGTCGGAGAAGCCGTCGGTATCATCGCCGCACAATCAATCGGTGAGCCAGGAACGCAGCTTACGATGCGTACCTTCCACACAGGTGGGGTTGCCGGAGACGATATCACACAAGGTCTTCCACGTATCCAAGAGGTATTCGAAGCCCGTAACCCGAAAGGTCAAGCGGTCATCTCGGAAATCTCTGGTACGGTCATCGACTTCACAGAATCGCGTGACAAGCGTGAACTCACGGTCGAAGGATTCAGTGAGACTCGTTCATACACGATTCCATTCGGAGCGCGTCTCCGCGTTCAAATCGGTGACACAGTAGAAGCCGGTGAAGTCTTCACGGAAGGTTCGATCGATCCGAAAGAATTGCTCGCCGTCCGTGGTGTGTCTGGTGTTCAGAACTATCTTCTCCAAGAAGTTCAAAAAGTATACCGGATGCAAGGGGTAGAAATCGGTGATAAACACGTTGAGGTCATGGTTCGCCAAATGCTTCGTCGTGTCAAAGTCATCGAATCAGGAGACACTCCGCTTCTCCCTGGATCACTCGTTGACATCAGCGTCTTCAAAGAGGCGTGCAAAGATGCGATTCGTGATGGGAAGCATCCTGCGACTGCGAAACCAGTCCTTCTCGGGATCACGAAAGCCTCACTTGAGACAGATTCGTTCCTCTCAGCGGCTTCGTTCCAGGAAACGACTCGCGTCTTGACAGATGCGGCAATCAAAGGGAAACGCGACTATCTCCTCGGACTCAAAGAGAACGTCATCATCGGTAAGCTCGTTCCGGCTGGTACTGGAATGGCCGTGTACCGTGATGTGGAACTCGAAGAAGATGAGGCACCGGTTGCGCTCGAAGATACTACCGTCGAATAAAATACGTCTTGACAGCACAGTTTGGCGGTGCTACTATGATTTAGTGCCGCCAATCGGTTGTTGTCGACGACAACGATGTCCAGCAGTCGGCAAGCTACTTGGACGTCCATCCGAACTTTCTACGGGAAGGTTTGGCTGCTACAATTGCCACTTTCAAGGTATAACTCACGTTTTTGCGAGGTCATGGAATGCCTACGCCTCGTAAAAACGTTTCGTTATGACCTTAAATGAACCACCCGGGTCGGTGGGACTAGAAAATAGCAACATTCAGGAAGGGAGGATCTTCAAAGATGCCTACTATTAACCAGTTAGTCCGTAAAGGACGTAAATCGAAAGTCGTGAAATCTGACTCTCCAGCACTTAACAAAGGTTACAACAGTTTCATCAAGTCACAAACAAACGTGAGCTCACCACAAAAACGTGGTGTTTGTACACGTGTTGGTACAATGACTCCGAAGAAACCGAACTCGGCGCTTCGTAAGTATGCTCGTGTTCGTTTGACTAACCAAATCGAAGTGACTGCGTACATCCCAGGTATTGGCCACAACCTTCAAGAGCACAGCGTTGTTCTTATCCGTGGAGGACGTGTAAAAGACTTACCAGGGGTACGTTACCACATCGTTCGTGGTGCGCTTGACACTGCAGGTGTTGATGGACGTATGCAAGGCCGTTCTAAATACGGTACGAAACGTCCGAAAGCTGCGAAGAAGTAATTCTCGCTATCTAAAATACAATTGAAACTTTGAAAGGAGGGTACTCGGATGCGTAAAAATCGTGCAGAACGTCGTGACGTTATCGCAGATCCGATCTACAACTCGAAATTGGTAACTCGCCTCATCAACCGTGTCATGTTAGACGGTAAAAAAGGTACAGCCCAAACAATCATTTACAACGCATTTGGCATCATTGCTGAACGTTCAGGTAAAGAGCCTATGGAAGTATTCGAAGAAGCAATGAACAACATCATGCCTGTTCTTGAAGTTAAGGCACGCCGTGTAGGTGGAGCTAACTACCAAGTTCCTGTTGAAGTTCGCCCTGAGCGCCGTACAACACTTGGCCTTCGTTACCTCGTAAACTACGCTCGTCTCCGCAACGAAAAGACGATGGAGCAACGTATCGCGAACGAAATCATGGATGCAGCCAACAACACTGGTGCATCTGTTAAGAGACGCGAAGACATGCATAAGATGGCAGAAGCAAACAAAGCGTTTGCTCACTATCGTTGGTAATTTAATCGTAAAGTCCACTCCGCCAAGCATGGCTTAACGGAGTGGCTTTCGGGTATAATCATATCGTGTGCCAGCACACGAAAATCAAACATGCGGAAGGAGAATACCCAGTATGGCAAGAGAATTCTCCCTAAAGAATACTCGTAACATCGGGATCATGGCTCACATCGATGCCGGTAAAACGACAACAACTGAACGTATTCTTTATTACACAGGTCGTATCCATAAAATTGGTGAAACGCACGAAGGTGCTTCACAAATGGACTGGATGGAGCAGGAGCAAGAGCGTGGAATCACGATCACTTCAGCTGCGACAACTGCACAGTGGAACAACCACCGTGTAAACATCATCGATACACCTGGACACGTAGACTTCACAGTAGAAGTTGAACGTTCACTTCGCGTACTTGATGGTGCTGTTGCTGTACTTGACGCTCAGTCAGGTGTAGAACCACAAACAGAAACTGTATGGCGTCAAGCGACGACATATGGTGTACCACGTGTCGTATTCGTCAACAAGATGGATAAGATCGGTGCAGACTTCTTGTACTCTGTGAAGACGCTTCATGAGCGCCTCCAAGCGAACGCTTACGCGATCCAACTCCCAATCGGAGCAGAGGACGAATTCAAAGGAATCATCGACCTCGTCGAGATGAAGACTTACATGTACAACAACGACCTCGGTACAGACATCGAGATCATCGACGGCTTCCCAGCTGACATGGCTGACCAAGCTGAAGAGCTTCGCGGTCAATTGATCGAGGGTGTTGCTGACTTCAACGAAGAATTGATGATGAAGTACCTTGAAGGGGAAGAGATTTCAATCGAAGAATTGAAAGCTGCGATCCGTCAAGCGACACTTAGCGTTGAATTCTACCCTGTACTCGTCGGTTCTGCCTTCAAGAACAAAGGTGTTCAGCTCATGCTTAACGCCGTTGTCGATTACCTCCCATCACCAGTTGATGTTGAGTCAATCAAAGGGATCAACCTCGATACAGAAGAAGAAATCACACGTGAGCCTTCTGATGAAGCTCCATTCTCTGCTCTTGCGTTCAAAGTTATGACTGACCCTTACGTCGGTAAATTGACGTTCTTCCGCGTGTACTCTGGTACAGCTGAAGCAGGATCATACGTGAAGAACTCGACTAAAGGGAAGCGCGAGCGTCTCGGTCGTATCCTTCAAATGCACGCAAACAGCCGTGAAGAGATTCCAATGGTATATGCTGGTGACATCGCCGCAGCTGTTGGTTTCAAAGACACGACTACTGGTGACACGCTCTGTACAGAGAAAGATAATATCGTTCTCGAATCAATGACGTTCCCAGAACCAGTTATCTCGGTTGCAATCGAGCCTAAATCGAAAGCAGACCAAGATAAGATGGGTCAAGCTCTTGCGAAACTCGCAGAAGAAGATCCAACATTCCGCACTGAAACAAACCCTGAGACTGGTCAAACGATCATCTCTGGTATGGGTGAGCTTCACCTTGATATCCTCGTTGACCGTATGCGTCGCGAATTCAAAGTAGAAGCAAACGTTGGTGCACCACAAGTTGCTTACCGTGAAACAATCCGTGGCGCTGCGAAGATCGATTCGAAATTCGTTCGTCAGTCGGGTGGACGCGGTCAGTACGGTCACGTTGTCGTAGAATTCGAGCCGAACGAAGAAGGCGCTGGATTTGAGTTCGAGAACAAGATCGTCGGTGGTGTTGTACCACGTGAATACGTCCCAGCTGTTCAAAACGGGATTGAAGAAGCTCTCGAAAACGGTATCCTTGCTGGTTACCCAGTAGTAGACGTTAAAGCTCGTCTCGTATTCGGATCGTACCACGATGTCGACTCGAACGAGATGGCGTTTAAAGTTGCTGCTTCGATGGCGGTTAAACAACTTAAGGACCAAGCGAAAGCTGTCATCCTTGAGCCGATGATGCGTGTTGAAGTTGTTATCCCTGAAGAATACATGGGTGACATCATGGGTGACGTCACGTCACGCCGTGGACGCGTAGAAGGTATGGAAGCTCGCGGTAACGCACAAGTCGTTAAAGCGATGATCCCACTTTCAGAAATGTTCGGTTACGCAACATCACTTCGTTCACGTACGCAAGGACGCGGAACGTACTCGATGCACTTCGATCACTACGAAGAAGTACCGAAATCAATCGCTGAAGAAATCGTCAAAAAAGCGAACGGCTAATAACGGTTGTATCGCTAGATTGATTGTTGTAAGCTAAGGAGGACGTATGTTAAAAGTAGCCTACGTCTTCCTAGTTAAATAAAACTAATCGTTTAATAGAGGAGGAATCTAGAATGGGTAAAGAAAAATTCGACCGTTCTAAGCCGCACGTTAACATTGGTACAATTGGCCACGTTGACCACGGTAAAACAACTTTGACTGCAGCAATCTCTGCTGTACTTTCACGTGCACAAGGGAAAACAGCTACTAAGTTTGACCAAATCGATGGTGCTCCAGAAGAGCGCGAGCGCGGTATCACAATCGCAACAGCTCACATCGAGTACGAAACTGAAAAGCGTCACTACGCACACGTTGACTGCCCAGGACACGCTGACTATGTTAAAAACATGATCACTGGTGCTGCTCAAATGGACGGCGCAATCCTCGTTGTTTCTGCAACAGATGGCCCAATGCCACAAACACGTGAGCACATCCTTCTTTCACGTCAAGTAGGTGTTCCTTACATCGTAGTCTTCATGAACAAAGTTGACATGGTAGACGACGAAGAGCTCCTCGAACTCGTTGAAATGGAAATCCGTGAACTTCTTTCTGAATACGACTTCCCAGGCGATGACCTCCCTGTAATCAAAGGTTCTGCACTTGGCGCACTTAACGGTGAAGCTCAGTGGGAAGAAAAAGTTATGGAACTCATGAACGCTGTTGATGAGTACATCCCAGAACCAGTTCGTGACACAGACAAAGACTTCATGATGCCTGTTGAGGACGTATTCTCAATCACTGGTCGTGGTACTGTAGCGACTGGTCGTGTTGAGCGTGGTGTTCTCCGCGTCAACGACGAGATCGAAATCGTTGGTCTTACAGAAGAAACGAAGAAAACTGTATGTACAGGTGTAGAGATGTTCCGTAAGCTTCTTGACTATGCTGAAGCTGGCGACAACATCGGTGCACTTCTCCGTGGTGTATCACGTGACGACATCGAGCGTGGACAAGTACTTGCTAAGCCAGGTTCAATCACACCACACTCAAAATTCAAAGCATCAATCTACGTTCTTTCTAAAGAAGAAGGTGGCCGTCACACGCCATTCTTCGCGAACTACCGCCCGCAGTTCTACTTCCGTACAACTGACGTAACAGGTATCGTTCACCTTCCAGAAGGTACTGAAATGGTAATGCCAGGAGACAACATCGAGTTGACGGTCGAATTGATTTCTACAATCGCGATCGAAGACGGTACACGTTTCTCTATCCGTGAGGGTGGCCGTACTGTAGGTGCTGGTTCAGTAACAGAAATCATCGAGTAATCGATCGATTCAACTGAACAACTTCAAGCAGTCCGCAATTATGCGGGCTGCTTTTTTGTGTTTTCATGATGACGTGGTAAGATGAAGAATACGAGAAAGGGGTGGTGTCATGTTGAAGCAAGTGGAGACGATTTGTCGTTTGAATGGGATTGACTATCGGTTCGGTGGTTCACAGCTATTGAAGCATCACGGAATTGTTGACACAGCCAACGACATCGATCTATTCGTCGAGCCCGATCAGTTTGAGAAAGTCGACCGTATGCTGAGTCGTGCTGGAGAAAAACAAGTTTCCGCTCCGCATGAAACATACTTGACGACGTACTTTGGAGAATATGTATTCGAAGGGACAGATGTGGATGTCATGTCTAGTTTTCGGATGAAGTGTACGGATGGGATTTATACACATCCTTACATCGAGCCGGACGCTCATTGGATGCACCTCGAGGAATGGGTTGTCCTATATACCGTGATTGGGCGGGAGGATAAACTGAGGTCGTTAGCACAATATTTTGAAACACACTCTATTAATGAAGGAATTGTGCATGCCTGTTTGAAGCGAGCACCCCATTCGGTCATAGAAGGCGTCACAGAGCGGTTTGGAGAGGTTATGAAACGCTAGGGCGAGTTGACATGGGAGTTCTCTTGAAAAATAGTTCAATAAAAGAATGATTTTTTTCTTGCAAATCCTCACGAATCTTGTTACATTAGGGAACGTTGAGCAACTCATCAGACAACCAGCGACTTCAAAAATCTAATCTTGCATTCCGTGTATAGATTAGATATAATGATTAAGTGTTTGTGCGAGTGGTGAGAGACTTTACAGCAGAAAATGGGTCCAATCGTTGATTTGCAATGATCGGATGCCTCTGCTGACACAAGCACGCTGCGTTGAAGCGGGAGGTTATGACACGCCAGGCAGCATTGCCATGGCCGGTGTGGAAATTTCCGCGGAGAATTGTCTATTTTTAAAAGTAGGCGACAAAGGAGGGAAACAAACATGGCAAATGAAAAAATTCGTATTCGTTTAAAAGCATATGACCATCGCGTTCTCGATCAATCAGCTGAGAAGATCGTTGACACTGCGAAGCGTTCAGGTGCAAAGGTATCGGGTCCAATCCCGCTCCCAACTGAAAAATCGGTTTACACGATCCTTCGTGCGGTTCACAAGTACAAAGATGCTCGTGAGCAGTTCGAAATGCGCACACACAAGCGCTTGATCGACATCGTAAACCCAACACCGAAAACAGTCGATTCGCTTATGCGTCTTGAGTTACCATCAGGTGTAGACATCGAAATCAAACTTTAATTCTTCATATAGTAGATACTAGCCAGAAGAGACAATTAATTATTAACAGGAGGTGTATCTCATGGCTAAAGGAATCTTAGGAACAAAACTTGGTATGACTCAAATCTTCAACGAAGCAGGCGAAGTTGTACCGGTAACAGTAGTTGCTGTAGAAGGAAACGTCGTTCTTCAACTTAAAACAGTTGATACAGACGGTTACGAAGCAGTTCAACTTGGTTTCGGAGACATCAAAGAATCACGTCAAAACAAACCATCAAAAGGTCACGCTGCGAAAGCAAACGCGACACCTAAGCGCTTCATCAAAGAAGTTCGTACTTCAGTAGAAGGATACGAAATCGGTCAAGAGATTAAGGCAGACATTTTCGCTGCAGGTGAATTAGTAGACGTTACAGGTACATCGAAAGGTAAAGGATTCCAAGGTGCGATCAAGCGTCACGGACAATCACGTGGACCAATGGCTCACGGTTCGCGCTACCACCGTCGTCCTGGTTCGATGGGTCCTGTTGCTCCTAACCGCGTATTCAAAGGGAAGCTTCTTCCTGGTCAAATGGGTGGAGAGCGTAAAACAATTCAAAACCTTGAAGTCGTTAAAGTTGATGTGGAACGTGGCCTTCTCCTCGTGAAAGGTGCTATCCCAGGCGCTCGTAAATCGAACGTCATCATCAAATCAGCGGTCAAAGGTAACTAATTAACTGCACGGAAAGGAGGAATTACGAATGCCTAAAGTAGCTTTGCTTAACCAAACAGGTTCACAAGTTGGCGAAATCGAATTGGCAGAAGCCATCTTCGGAATCGAGCCAAACGAATCAGTACTTTACGACGCAATCGTCATGCAACAAGCATCACGCCGTCAAGGTACTCACGATACGAAAGGTCGCTCGGAAGTACGCGGTGGCGGCCGTAAACCATGGAAACAAAAGGGAACTGGTCGTGCGCGCCAAGGTTCTATCCGCTCACCACAATGGGTTGGTGGTGGTACAGTCTTCGGTCCAACACCACGTTCATACTCTTACAAACTTCCTAAGAAGGTTCGTCGTTTAGCACTTCTCTCGGCTCTTTCGTCGAAAGTACAAAACAACGAAATCATCGTCCTCGAAGGCCTTGCTTTCGATGCACCAAAAACAAAAGATATGGCTGCTGTACTCAACAGCTTATCAGTAGAACGTAAGGCTCTCGTAGTCACAGCGGACTACAATGAGACTATCGCTCTCGCAGCTCGTAACATCCCAGGAGTGACTGTGATCGACGCAGCAGGCGTAAACGTTCTTGACCTCGTTGCTAACGACAAAGTCATCTTCACTAAAGATGCGGTTGCGAAGGTAGAGGAGGTGCTTGCATAATGGCTCAAGCATACGATATCATCAAACGTCCGATCATCACTGAGCGTTCAGTTAGCCTCATGGAAGCTAACAAATACGTTTTCGAAATCGACGTAAAAGCGACTAAATCGCAAGTGAAACACGCTATCGAAACAATCTTCAACGTGAAAGTTGCTTCGGTAAACACAATGAACTACAAACCGAAAGCGAAACGTGTCGGTCGTCACTCTGGTTACACAGCTCGCCGTAAAAAAGCGATTGTAACTCTTGCTGAAGGCAACACAATCGACTTCCTCGGTTAATTAACTACCTTAGAAGAAAAGGAGGGAATCCTCGATGGCAATCAAAAAGTTTAAGCCGACCACTAACGGTCGTCGTAACATGACATCTCTCGACTTTGCAGAGATCACAACGAATCGCCCTGAAAAATCGTTAACTGAAAAGCTTTCGAAAAAAGGCGGACGTAACAACCAAGGTCGCTTGACTGTTCGTCACCAAGGTGGCGGTCACAAGCGTAAATACCGTATCATCGATTTCAAACGTAACAAAGATGGCGTTGCAGGACGCGTAGCAACGATCGAATACGATCCAAACCGTTCAGCAAACATCGCACTCATCAACTATGTAGATGGTGAGAAACGTTACATCCTCGCTCCTAAGGGCATCAAAGTAGGCATGGAAATCATGTCTGGTCCTGAAGCGGATATCAAAGTGGGGAACGCTCTTCCACTCGTAAACATCCCTGTCGGTACAACAATCCACAACATCGAGCTTAAGCCTGGTAAAGGCGGTCAGCTAGTTCGTGCGGCTGGTGCATCGGCACAAATCCAAGGACGTGACGGCAAGTACGTCATCGTTCGTCTTCAATCAGGTGAATCACGCTTGTTCCTCGGCACTTGCCGCGCGACAATCGGTTCAGTTGGTAACGAAGAACACGAACTCGTAAACATCGGTAAAGCAGGACGTTCACGTTGGTTAGGCAAGCGCCCAACAGTACGTGGTTCTGTTATGAACCCGGTTGATCACCCACACGGTGGTGGTGAAGGTCGTGCGCCAATCGGTCGTTCGGGCCCACTTACTCCTTGGGGTAAACCAGCTCTTGGTCTTAAGACTCGTAAGAAAAACAAATCGAGCGACATGTACATCCTTCGTCGCCGTAAGAAATAATTACTACATGATTCTCGGGCGGTTCGAAAGGGCCGTTCCCGAATCATTCCAAAGGGAGGTTCTAACATGGGTCGCAGCTTGAAAAAAGGTCCATTCGCAGATCACCACTTACTCGCTAAAGTTGACAAACTCAACGAATCTGGTGAGAAGCAAGTCATCAAAACTTGGTCACGTCGCTCGACAATCTTCCCAGAATTCATGGGTCACACGTTCGGCGTACACGATGGTCGTAAACACGTACCAGTATTCGTGACAGAAGATATGGTCGGTCACAAACTTGGTGAATTCGCTCCAACACGCACTTACAAAGGTCACGGATCAGACAAGAAAACGAAACGGTAATTTGAGGGGAGGTTAAATCCATGCAAGCTAAAGCATCAGCTAATATGGTCCGTCTTGCTCCTCGCAAAGCACGTCTCGTTGTAGACTTGATTCGCGGGAAACAAGTCGGAGAAGCGCTCTCTGTCCTTGCTTTCACAAACAAGGCAGCATCGCCAGTCGTTGAGAAAGTATTGAAATCAGCGATTGCAAACGCAGAGCACAACTACGATATGAACATTGAGAACCTCGTCGTAACAGAAGCTTACGTAAACGAAGGTCCAACACTCAAACGCTTCCGCCCACGTGCGATGGGTCGCGCAAGCCGTATTAACAAACGCACAAGCCACATCCACATCGTGGTAACTGAGAAATAAGGAGGGATATGTAGTGGGTCAAAAGGTAAATCCGCACGGTCTTCGCGTTGGTGTTATCAAAGACTGGGATTCGCGTTGGTACGCTGAGAAAGACTACGCTGATCTCCTTCATGAAGACTTCGTTATTCGTGAATACATCGAAAACAAAATGAAGGATGCTAGTGTTTCTAAAGTAGAAATCGAACGCGCTGCAAACCGCGTGAACATTTCGCTTCACACTGCGAAGCCAGGTATGGTAATCGGTAAAGGTGGTTCTGAAATCGAATCACTCCGTAAACACATTACAAAAATCGCTGACGGAAAACGCGTTCACATCAACGTTGTTGAAGTGAAAAACGCTGACGCTGTTGCGAAGCTTGTAGCAGAAAACATTGCTCGTCAATTGGAAGGTCGTGTATCATTCCGTCGTGCAATGAAACAATCAATTCAACGTTCGATGCGTACTGGCATCAAAGGGATCAAAACAGAAGTTTCTGGTCGTCTTGGTGGCGCTGATATCGCTCGTTCAGAGAAATACTCGGAAGGAACAGTTCCACTTCACACACTCCGTGCCGACATCGACTACGGAACAGCTGAAGCTGACACAACTTACGGTAAAATCGGCGTAAAAGTTTGGTTATACCACGGTGAAGTTCTTCCAACAAAAAACAACACAGCGAAAAACGCTGAATAATAAACACTCTTTCAGGAAGGAGGCAACACACTATGTTGTTACCTAAACGCGTGAAATATCGTCGTGTACACCGTGGTAAAATGCGCGGGAACGCTAAACGCGGCACAACTGTACACTTCGGTGAGTTCGGTCTCCAAGCTCTCGAAGCGAGCTGGATTACAAACCGTCAAATCGAATCAGCACGTATTGCAATGACACGTTATATGAAACGTGGTGGTAAAGTGTGGATCAAGATCTTCCCACACAAGCCTTACACTAAAAAGCCTCTCGAAGTCCGAATGGGTTCGGGTAAAGGTGCTCCAGAAGGCTGGGTAGCTGTAGTTAAGCCTGGCAAAGTAATGTTCGAAATCGCAGGTGTATCTGAGGAAGTGGCACGTGAGGCACTTCGTCTTGCATCGCACAAACTTCCAGTAAAATGTAAGTTCGTGAAACGTGAAGAAAATGGTGGTGATACGAATGAAAGCAACTGATCTCCGTCAATCAACAACTGAAGAGCTCAACGGTAAAGTGGGCGAGTGGAAAGAAGAACTCTTTAACCTTCGCTTCCAACTTGCTACAGGTCAGCTTGAGAATCCTGCTCGTATCCGTGAAGTACGCAAGTCGATTGCGCGTGCTAAAACGATTCTTCGTGAACGCGAACTCGGCATCAACAACGGCTAATTACATCGGATTCTTGAGAGGAGGTAACACTCATGGAACGCAACAACCGTAAAGTGTTCACTGGTCGCGTCGTGTCTGACAAAATGGACAAAACGATCGTCGTCGCAGTAGAAACAAAGGTTCGTCATAAACTTTATGGCAAACGTGTAAACTACACGAAGAAATATAAAGCACACGATGAGAACAACGTCGCTAAAGTGGGCGATATCGTTCGCATCGCGGAAACACGTCCTCTTTCTAAAGACAAACGTTTCCGTCTCGTAACAGTAGTAGAAGAATCAGTAATCATCTAATAACAGTTCGGATTTATTAAACATCCGGAGGGAGGTACACTCGCATGATTCAACAAGAATCTCGCTTGAAAGTAGCAGACAACTCTGGCGCGCGTGAACTGTTGACAATTAAAGTCCTCGGTGGTTCTGGTCGTAAGACTGCAAACATCGGTGACATCATCGTCGCTACGGTAAAACAAGCAACACCAGGTGGCGTTGTTAAAAAAGGTGACGTTGTCAGAGCAGTTGTCGTTCGTACAAAACGCGGCGCTCGTCGTAAAGATGGTTCGTACATCCGTTTCGATGAGAACGCAGCAGTCATTATTAAAGATGACAAGAGCCCACGCGGCACACGGATCTTCGGGCCAGTTGCACGTGAACTTCGTGAAAAAGAATTCATGAAGATCGTTTCGTTGGCACCGGAAGTACTTTAATTTCCAATTTCAATCCTATAAGGAGGTGCGCAAACGATGCATGTTAAAAAAGGCGATACAGTCCAGGTAATGTCTGGTAAAGATAAAGGCAAGCAAGGAGTTATCCTTAAAGCTATGCCAAGCAAGAACCGCGTAGTGGTTGAAGGTGTAAACGTGATGAAAAAGCACGCGAAACCATCACAAGCGAATCCACAAGGCGGTATCCTTGAGATCGAAGCACCAATTCACGTCTCGAACGTCATGCCACTCGACCCTAAAACTGGCAAACCAACTCGTGTTGGTTTCAAAGTAGTCGATGGTAAAAAAGTTCGTGTCGCGAAATCGGGCGAATCACTCGATAAATAAGAAGAACGTGACGAAAGGAGGTCCATTCGACTATGAACCGTTTGCAAGAGAAGTATAAAAGCGACATCGTGAAAGCGATGATGGATAAATTCAACTATGACTCGGTCATGCAAGTACCGAAAATCGAAAAGATCGTCATCAACATGGGTGTAGGTGATGCTGTTTCGAACTCGAAAGCACTTGACATGGCAGTTGAAGAATTAACAATTCTTTCTGGTCAAAAACCACTCGTAACGAAAGCGAAGAAATCAATCGCTGGTTTCAAGCTTCGTGAAGGGATGCCAATCGGTGCGAAGGTTACACTTCGTGGCGAGCGTATGTACGATTTCCTCGACAAATTGGTAACTGTTTCACTCCCACGTGTACGTGACTTCCGCGGTGTATCGAAGAAAGCATTCGACGGACGCGGTAACTACACGCTTGGCGTGAAAGAGCAACTTATTTTCCCTGAGATCGATTACGATAAAGTATCTAAAGTACGCGGTATGGACATCGTTGTTGTTACAACAGCAAACACAGACGAAGAAGCACGTGAATTGCTCACACTTCTCGGTATGCCATTCCAAAAATAATCTAGAGGGAGGTCGACAACATGGCTAAAAAGTCAATGGTGAATCGCGAACTTAAACGCGAGAAACTCGTTGCCCAGTACGCTGAAAAGCGTGCGAAGTTGAAAGCTGAAGGCGATTATATCGGACTCAGCAAATTGCCACGTAACTCGTCACCTGTACGCTTGCACAACCGTTGCAGCATCACAGGTCGTCCGCATGGTTACATGGGTAAATTCGGGATCAGCCGTATCAAGTTCCGTGATCTTGCATACAAAGGTCAAATCCCTGGTGTTAAAAAAGCAAGCTGGTAATCCACTAACAGTGTGAAAGGAGGTACATCGCATGGTAATGACAGACCCTATTGCAGATATGCTTACACGTATCCGTAACGCTAACATGGTTCGCCATGAAAAAATGGAGCTTCCAGCTTCGAACATTAAACGTGAGATCGCTGAAATCCTTAAGCGTGAAGGTTTCATTCGCGATGTTGAATATATCGAGGACGCTAAACAAGGTACACTTCGTCTTTTCCTTAAATATGGAGCAAGCAACGAACGTGTTATCACTGGTCTCAAACGTATTTCGAAACCAGGTCTTCGCGTATACGCAAAAGCTGATGAAGTACCAAAAGTACTCGGAGGACTCGGGATCGCAGTTCTTTCGACATCTAAAGGTCTTATGACTGATAAAGAAGCTCGCCAACAACAAGTCGGCGGCGAAGTGCTCGCCTACATCTGGTAAGTCACTTTTCTAACAAGAACGGAGGTGTAATCAATGTCACGTATTGGTAAAAAACCAGTTACGATTCCTGCTGGCGTTACTGTAACAGTTGCTAATGACAACACGGTCACAGTAAAAGGTGCTAAAGGTGAACTTTCGCTTTCAGCTAACCCGGCATTGGAAATCAAAATTGAAGAGAACGAATTGACGGTTGTTCGTCCAGACGAATCGAAAGAAAGCCGCACAATTCACGGTACGACACGTGCCCTTATTGCCAACATGGTACAAGGTGTGTCGAACGGATTCCAAAAAACGCTTGAGATTTCGGGGGTTGGTTACCGTGCTACAAAGCAAGGTAACAAACTCGTCCTCAACCTCGGTTACTCGCACCCAATCGAGTACGTTGCTGAGGAAGGAATCGAAATCGAAGTTCCTTCAAACACGCAAATCATCGTAAAAGGGATTAACAAAGAGCGCGTCGGTCACGTTGCTGCTCAAATCCGCTCGTACCGTGCTCCAGAACCTTACAAAGGTAAAGGTGTTCGTTACTCTGATGAACGTATTCGCCGTAAAGAAGGTAAGACTGGTAAGTAATTCGTCACGAAATGAACGGAAAGGAGTGGCATAAATGATCACAAAGGCAGATAAAAATGCAGTTCGTAAAAAGCGTCATGCTCGCGTACGTCGTACGATCACGGGGACGGCAGCTCGTCCACGTTTGAACGTATTCCGTTCGAGCAAGCACATTTACGTTCAACTTATCGATGACGCGGCACAAACAACGCTTGTGTCTGCATCTTCGAAAGATAAAGCTCTCGATCTTACAAATGGCGGTAACGTTGAAGCAGCGACAGCTGTTGGAAAACTTGCTGCAGAACGTGCACTCGAGAAAGGTATCGACACAGTTGTGTTCGACCGTGGTGGATACCTCTATCATGGCCGCGTCAAAGCTGTTGCAGAAGCAGCTCGTGAAGCAGGTCTTAAATTCTAATAAAAAGGAGGGGACACTCGATGCGCCAGTTAGACGTTAACATGGAACAACTTGAAGAACGCGTTGTTACCGTAAACCGCGTCGCGAAAGTCGTAAAAGGTGGCCGCCGCTTCCGTTTTGCTGCTCTCGTAGTCGTAGGTGACAAAAATGGTCACGTCGGTTTCGGTACAGGTAAGGCACAAGAGGTGCCAGAAGCGATTCGCAAGGCTATTGAAGCCGCTAAGAAAAACATGGTACAAGTACCTATGGTTGGTACAACAATTCCACACGAAATCACAGGAGTATTCGGAGCAGGTCGTGTATTCATGAAACCAGCTTCTGAAGGTACTGGGGTTATCGCTGGTGGTCCAGTTCGTGCGGTGCTCGAACTTGCAGGTGTAGGTGACATCCTTTCGAAATCGTTAGGTTCAAACACACCGATCAACATCGTCCGTGCGACGGTTCAGGGCTTGACTGAGCTCAAAAAAGCAGAGGAAGTTGCTAAACTACGTGGTAAAAGCGTAGAAGAACTTCTTAACTAAGGGAGGGAACTAGACATGGCGAAACTCGCAATCACCCTCACACGCAGCACAATTGGTCGTCCAGAAGGTCAGCGTGTTACTGTACGTACACTCGGTCTTCGCAAAATGCATCAAACGGTCGTTGTCCCAGACAACGTCGCGATGCGCGGTATGATCAACAAAGTGTCGCACCTTGTGACTGTAAAAGAAATCAACGAATAATAAAGATTTTAATAAATAAGGAGGTGCCACTATGAAACTCCATGAATTGAAGCCAACTCCAGGTTCACGTCACGAACGTAACCGTGTCGGTCGCGGTATGGCGACTGGTAACGGTAAAACTTCTGGTCGTGGACATAAAGGTCAAAAAGCTCGTTCGGGCGGTGGCGTTCGTCCAGGATTTGAAGGTGGACAAAACCCACTTTACCGTCGTCTTCCAAAACGCGGTTTCAACAACCCAACTCGTAAAGAGTATGCGGTTGTTTCCCTAGACACGCTTAACCGTTTCGAAGCAGGTACTGAAGTTACTCCAGAACTCTTAATCGAGACTGGTGTTGTCAGCTCTGCTAAAGACGGAATCAAGGTCCTTGCTAACGGCAAGCTTGAAACTAAATTGACTGTAAAAGCCAACAAGTTCTCGGGTGCAGCGAAAGAAGCAATCGAAGCAGCTGGCGGTACAGTTGAGGTGATCTGATGTTTCAGACGATCTCCAATATGTGGCGCGTGAAAGATATTCGACAGCGTATTCTCTTCACACTCGCAATCATCATCATTTTCCGCATCGGGGCTCATATCCCGGTGCCGATGGTGAATACGGATGTGTTGCGTTTTGACTCAGGAGGTCTTCTTGACTTCTTGAACTTGTTTGGAGGAAATGCTTTACAGAACTTCTCCTTGTTCGCAATGGGGATCATGCCGTACATTACGGCATCGATCGTTGTGCAACTTTTACAAATGGACGTCGTTCCAAAGTTTGCCGAATGGGCTAAACAAGGAGAGGCGGGCCGTAAAAAGTTAGCGACGGTCACGCGCTATGGGACGATCATCTTAGGCTTTGTCCAAGCGACTTCATTGTCGTTTGGATTTAACCGCCTTTATCCAGGTCTCGTCAACGAGACGTGGGGAACGGCAACGTACTTTGTGATCGCGATTGTACTCACTGCGGGTACGGCGTTCTTGATGTTCCTCGGTGAAATGACGACAGAAAAAGGTGTTGGGAATGGTATTTCCATCATTATCTTTGCTGGTATCATCGCCGGGTTCCCAAGAATCTTCACGCAGATTTATGAAACAAAACTCCAAAACGCTGGAGATGCATTGTTCATCAATATCGTTTACTTGGTTGTATTGGCACTTGTCATTTTAGCTGTGACGGTTGGGATCATTTACGTTCAGCAAGCGGCACGCAAAATTCCAATCCAATACGCAAAACGCACGGCGAACCGTACTCCAGTGGGCGGCCAGTCGACGCATTTGCCAATCAAGCTAAACGCAGCAGGTGTTATCCCGGTCATCTTTGCGATTTCCTTTATGGTAACACCACCAACTGTTGCAAGCTTCATTGCTTCTCCAGAGACAACGCAAAAACTACAGACGTACTTTGACACAACGGCACCGATCGGAATGTCGATTTATGTCGCGTTAATTATTGCGTTCTCTTACTTCTATACATTTGTTCAGGTCAACCCGGAGCAGATGGCAGAAAACCTGCAGAAGCAAGGTGGTTATATTCCTGGGATTCGTCCTGGGGCGCAAACAGAACAGTACATCACGAAGCTGCTCTATCGATTAACTTTCTTCGGAGCGATCTTCTTGTCGCTCGTGGCGATCATGCCGACAATCTTTATTAAGCTTGCCGGTCTTCCAACTTCCGTTCAAATCGGAGGAACAAGTTTATTGATCGTCATCGGGGTAGCCCTCGAAACGATGAAACAAATCGAGAGTCAACTTGTAAAACGACACTACAAAGGCTTTATTCGTTAAAGCGGAAGGAAGGGTTGACCCTTCCTTCCTGTCGTGTTTACAAGCCCTTCGTGAAAATCAAAACTGGAGGCTAACCGAGATGAATCTAGTACTCATGGGCTTACCGGGTGCTGGGAAAGGGACTCAAGCGGCTAAAATCGTTGAAGAGTACCAAATCCCTCACATTTCGACAGGCGACATGTTTCGTGCGGCAATCAAAGGCGGAACGCCACTCGGGAAAGAAGCCAAGTCATTCATGGATAAAGGTGAACTCGTACCGGATGAGGTAACAATCGGAATCGTACGTGAACGTCTTAGCCAAGATGATACAGAAAAAGGTTTCTTACTTGATGGATTCCCGCGTACTGTTGCTCAGGCAGAGGCACTCGAAAGTTTGCTTAAAGATTTGGGGAAACAGATTGACCACGTCGTAAACATCGATGTGGATGCGGAAATTCTCGTCCCACGCTTGACAGGTCGTTGGATCTGCCCAACGTGTGGTGCGACATATCATGTGATCTTCAACCCACCAAAAGTGGAAGGCATCTGTGATGTGGATGGGTCGGCTCTTATGCAACGTGAAGATGATAAAGAGGAAACGGTTCGCCGTCGCCTTGACGTCAACATCGAGCAATCGAAACCACTCATTGACTTTTACGCTGAAAAAGGGTATCTTCGTACATTGGATGGAGATCGTCCAATCGATGTCGTATATGCCGATGTCAAAGCATTACTCGGTGATACTGAATGATCATCACGAAGACGCCTCGTGAAATTGCGATTATGCGTGAGGCAGGGCAAATTGTTGCTCGAACGCACCAGGTGCTCAAACAGCACATTAAACCAGGAATCACGACGCTTGAGCTCGACCGGATTGCGGAAGATTATATTCGCAGCCAAGGTGCGACGCCATCGTTCAAAGGCTATAACGGTTTTACCGGTAGTGTTTGCGCTTCGGTGAACGAAGAGCTTGTTCATGGCATTCCAGGGAAACGGGTATTGAAAGATGGAGATATTATCTCGATCGACATCGGTGCCCATTACAATGGATACCATGGAGATTCCGCTTGGACTTATCCAGTGGGAACAATCTCAGAAGAGACAAAACGGCTACTTGACGTAACCGAAGAAAGTCTGTATAAAGGATTGGAGCACGCCAAGGCTTTAGGGCGATTGACAGATATTTCGCATGCGATTCAAGCATATGTTGAATCACATGACTTCTCTGTCGTCCGCGAATATGTCGGTCATGGTGTTGGTCAAAATTTGCATGAAGAACCGCAAATTCCACACTATGGTCCACCGGGGAAAGGGCCGCGCCTGAAGACTGGGATGACGTTAGCCATTGAACCAATGGTTAATGCTGGTCAACGCTATGTTCGAACACTGGCTGATAACTGGACAGTTGTCACCGTGGACGGTAGCATGTGCGCCCACTTTGAGCACACCATCGCCATCACAGACGATGGATACGAGATTCTGACGAAACTCGATTCCGGTGAATGAGGCTCTATTGTTTCATACTGATCCATTTTGGGTCCTTCTCTCACAGTAGATGGCAATAGATCGTCTGTGCTCCTAAAGATTTTTATATAGAAAGGGGAATAAATGATGGCGAAACAAGATGTCATTGAAGTGGAAGGCACTGTTGTCGAACCACTTCCGAACGCAATGTTTAAAGTGGAGTTAGAAAACGGCCACACGGTGCTCGCGCACGTCTCAGGGAAAATTCGGATGCACTACATTCGGATCCTTCCAGGTGACCGCGTAACTGTTGAGTTGTCTCCATACGACTTGACTCGCGGGCGGATTACGTACCGTTATAAGTAACTCCGATTTTTCCAGGAGGAGGGTATACTCATGAAAGTAAGACCGTCGGTAAAACCGATTTGCGAAAAATGTAAAGTTATTCGCCGTAAGGGTAAAGTAATGGTAATTTGCGAAAACCCGAAACACAAACAAAAACAAGGTTAATTTCAGAGGAGGTGCACACATGGCACGTATTGCTGGTGTAGATATTCCACGCGAAAAACGTATCGTTATTTCGCTCACATACATCTATGGTATTGGTAAAACAAAAGCACAAGAAATTTTGAAGGCTGCTAACGTATCTGAAGAGACACGCACACGCGACCTTACTGAAGATGAACTCAACCGTATCCGTGAGGCAATTGACGGAATCAAAGTTGAAGGTGACCTTCGTCGTGAAGTTTCACTTAACATCAAACGTTTGATCGAGATCGGCGCATACCGCGGTATCCGTCATCGCCGTAGTCTCCCTGTTCGCGGTCAAAACACGAAGAACAACTCGCGTACTCGTAAAGGCCCACGCCGTACAGTAGCGAACAAGAAGAAGTAAAGGAGGGAATTGAACAATGGCGAAACGTAAGCAAAACGTACGTTCTAAACGTAAAGTTAAAAAACATGTTGAAGTCGGTGTGGTACACATCCGTTCTACATTCAACAACACAATCATCACAATCACTGACACGCAAGGTAACGCGATCTCATGGGCTACTTCTGGTAACCTTGGATTTAAAGGATCACGTAAATCGACTCCGTTCGCAGCACAAATGGCTGCTGAAACTGCAGCAAAAGTTGCAATGGACAACGGTATGCGTACAGTAGAAGTTAACGTTAAAGGTCCTGGTGCTGGACGTGAAGCGGCTATCCGTGCACTTCAAGCAACTGGTCTCGAAGTTACTGCAATCCGTGACGTAACTCCAGTTCCGCACAACGGTTGCCGCCCTCCAAAACGTCGCCGCGTATAATCGCTTGAGCGTGTGAGGGGCTTACCTAGCACGACAGCTTATACTTTAGCAGTTCAAACTGCACGGCAGGATACACTCAAGGAGGGGTTCAGATGATCGAGATTGAAAAACCAAAGATCGAAACGGTCGAAATCAGCGAGGACGCTACGTTTGGTAAATTCGTAGTAGAACCGCTTGAACGTGGATATGGCACTACTCTCGGTAACTCACTACGTCGAATTCTATTGTCATCGCTCCCAGGTGCAGCGGTAACAGCGGTTCAAATCGATGGCGTGCTTCACGAGTTCTCTACGATTGACGGTGTCGTCGAAGACGTTACTCAAATCGTGTTAAACCTCAAGAAGTTAGCGCTCAAAGTGTACTCGGAAGAAGAGAAAACGCTTGAGATTAACGTTTCAAGTGCCGGTGCTGTCACTGCGGCAGACATTACCCATGATAGCGACGTTGAAATCTTGAATCCTGAGCTCCACATCGCGACTCTCGCTGACAATGCGACGCTTCGCATGCGTTTGACTGCTCGCCGTGGTCGTGGTTACGTCCAGGCAGAAGATAACAAACGTGATGATATGCCGATTGGGGTCATTCCAATCGATTCGATCTATACACCGATTCAACGCGTGAACTACGAAGTAGATAAAACACGTGTCGGTCAAGACGCTAGCTTTGATAAGCTTTTGTTAGACGTGTGGACAGATGGTTCAATTCGTCCGGAAGAAGCTGTATCGTTAGGGGCTAAAATTTTGACTGAACACTTGAACATCTTCGTTGGTTTGACAGACGAGGCTCTCAATGCAGAAATCATGGTCGAGAAAGAAGAAGACCAAAAAGAAAAAGTACTCGAAATGACGATTGAAGAACTCGATCTCTCAGTTCGTTCGTACAACTGCTTGAAGCGCGCTGGCATCAACACTGTTCAAGAACTCGCAAACAAATCAGAGGAAGAGATGATGAAGGTTCGTAACCTCGGACGTAAATCACTCGAAGAAGTTCAACACAAGTTGGACGAACTCGGTTTGGGCTTGCGTAAAGAAGACTAAGTTCAACCGAAGGAGGGAAATGTAATGGCTTATTCGAAACTTGGCCGTACAAGCTCGCAACGCAAGGCGCTTTTGCGTGATCTTGCAACTGACCTAATCATCAACGAGCGCATTCAAACAACTGAACAAAAAGCGAAAGAACTTCGCCCAGTCGTTGAAAAATTGATCACTCTTGGGAAACGTGGCGATCTTCATGCCCGTCGTCAAGTAGCTTCATTCGTTCGTAAGGAGAACGCTGGAGAAAAAGACGCAATCCAAAAATTGTTCGAAGACGTGGCACCACGCTACGCTGAACGTCAAGGTGGATACACGCGCATCATGAAAGTCGGCCCACGCCGCGGTGATGGTGCAGAAGTTGTAATCATCGAACTCGTCTAATTCATTAGGCAGTCAACAGGGCATGCGGTGACGTATTGCCCTGTTTCCACATCAGAAAGGAGTCGACCCATGGAATCACAAATTATGGTACGAGATGTCGTATTTCATTACCCTGGACAATCTGAGCCGGCGCTTAACAGCCTGTCGCTCGATGTATATAAAGGGGAATGGCTTGCGATTGTCGGCCATAATGGTTCTGGCAAGTCGACACTGACGAAGTTGTGGAACGGACTTCTCATTCCTGAACAGGGGGAAGTCCGCGTCGAGACACTCGATCCGTCGAACGCCACAGACGTGTGGGATGTTCGAACGCGGATTGGGGTCGTCTTTCAAAATCCTGACAATCAATTTGTCGGGGCGACCGTGCGCGATGATGTGGCATTTTCTCTCGAAAACATGGGACTTCCACGTCAAGAAATGGTTCGTCGAATTGATGACAGTCTAGCGCGCGTTGGATTATCGGAACTTGCGGACCGTGAACCGCATCAGTTATCCGGTGGACAAAAGCAGCGCGTTGCGATAGCTGCGGCTCTCGCAATGCGCCCGCGTGTCCTCGTGCTCGATGAAGCGACCTCGATGCTCGACCCGATTGGGCGACAAGAGGTATTACAAACGGTACAACAACTCGTCTCAGAAGGGATGACCGTTGTCGCCATTACACACGAGCTCGACGAAGTGTTGTTTGCCGACCGTATCATTGCAATGTCGAAAGGCAAGATTGCGATGACCGGTACACCTGAGGACGTGTTTCAACATCCAGATCAGCTTCGCGACATACAATTAGATGTCCCGTTTGTCGTCCGGATGCAACTCGAACTGAAGGCGCGTGGCATTCCACTCGATCGTCTGATGCTACAACATTCGGAGTTGGTGAACCATCTATGCCGATACGCATTGAAGAAGTAACGTATCAATATCAAATGAATACTCCGTTTGAACGAACCGCGCTGCGCGATGTGAATGTGACCATTCCGTCGGGAGCGCTTGTTGCGTTTCTTGGGCATACTGGTTCGGGAAAATCAACACTCGTTCAACACATGAACGGCTTGTTACGTCCGACTGACGGGCGTGTGGTGGTCGATGACATCACCGTCACCCCGATTCGTTCGCGTCGTGATAAAAAACAGAATCTCTTACCGCTTCGGCGTCGCGTTGGGCTCGTCTTTCAGTATCCTGAGCACCAGTTGTTTGAAGAGACGGTCGAACGCGACGTCATGTTCGGTCCGCGCAATTTTGGCGCGACAGATGCCGAAGCGAAAGAGCGCGCCCATGAGGCCCTTCGTCTCGTCGGATTGGATGAATCGCTTTGGGATCGCTCTCCGTTTGAACTCTCCGGTGGGCAAATGCGCCGTGTTGCGATTGCCGGTGTCTTAGCGAGCCGACCTGATGTGCTCATCGTCGATGAACCGACGGCAGGACTCGACCCAATCGGAAGACGGGATATGCTCGCCTTATTCAAACGCTTACGGGAAGAGTTACACCTCACCTTGATTCTCGTCTCGCACGACATGGATGACGTACTCGCCTATGCGGAACGCGTCATCGTGATGGAGCGCGGCGAGGTGGCGTTTGACGGAGATCCGTTTGACCTGTTCCAAGACGAGACGCTCGTGCGACGTCTCCAGCTCGACATCCCGCACGTTTTACGATTCGCCCGTGATTTGGCGCCGGCTTTTGGAGAAACTGTAATGCCACTCGTCCGCACCGAGAGCGAACTGGCGGATTGGGTGGCGGAACGGTTGAAAGGGGGAGCGACATGATTATCGGTCAATATATACCGGGACATTCGTGGCTCCACTCGCTCGATGCGCGTGCGAAGACGCTCTTTATTTTAGGATTCATCCCGGTCGTGTTTTTAGCAGATAACGTATGGACGAACTTGTTTTTACTAGCGTTTACGCTGTTCGTGGTCAAGCTGTCACAGTTGTCATGGCGTTATTTATGGAACGGCTTACGCATGATCTTATTTTTGATTGTCTTCACGCTGGTCTTACAACTGTTATTCAATCGAGACGGCACACTTCTATTTGAATTAGGACCGATTGCGATTTATTCGGAAGGAGTACGGATGGGACTGATTGTTTCCCTTCGATTCTTTTATCTCGTCATGTTGACGACACTCGTGACGTTGACGACGACACCGATGGAATTGACCGATTCGATTGAAGCGGGGCTACGACCGTTCGAACGCATTCGTGTCCCGGCCCACGAGATTGCGTTGATGCTCTCGATTTCACTTCGTTTCCTACCGACGCTTGCGGACGAGACGGACCGGATCATGAAAGCCCAGCAGGCTCGAGGCGTCGATTTGATGAGCGGGCCTTGGAAATCTCGGTTAAAAGGGGTCATCCCCCTCTTGATTCCATTGTTCATCTCCGCGTTTAAGCGTGCTGAAGACCTTGCTACGGCCATGGAGGCCCGCGGTTACCGTGGGGGAGAAGGGCGGACGAGGTTGCGTGAGATGGAGTGGCAAACGCGAGACACAGCCGTATTGCTCATTTTTGTTGCGTTGACACTCACTTTGTTTGGATTGAGAGGGATTGGATGAGACGAATCAAACTGATTGTCGCCTATGACGGGACACACTATGCGGGATATCAGGTACAGCCGAATGGCAATACCGTTCAAGCAGAGATTGAATCCGTCTTGGCACGTATGCATCGTCATCCGGTGAAAATCGTCGCCTCCGGTCGCACAGACGCCCGTGTTCATGCCTTAGGGCAAGTGATTCACTTTGACACCTCGCTAGAGATGCCTGCCGAGCGGTTCGTAAAAGCACTGAACGCCATGCTACCGGATGACATCCTTGTCAAACAGGCGGAAGAA
Source organism: Exiguobacterium qingdaonense (assembly GCF_018617855.1). GTDB lineage: Bacteria > Bacillota > Bacilli > Exiguobacteriales > Exiguobacteriaceae > Exiguobacterium > Exiguobacterium qingdaonense. The sequence goes on along the minus strand of NZ_JACSKY010000013.1, from coordinate 3,651 downwards.
ACGGATGATACGTTCCACGCACGTTACGGTGCGAAGCGAAAAGAGTATCGCTATCATATCCGGCAGACAGAGGATCCGTTTCGTCGGCACTATGCTGCGACCGTGACGTATACGCTGAGCCTCGAGGCGATGCGGGAGGCGATGGAGCGATTGATTGGGACCCACGACTTTACGTCGTTCTCTGTGACAAAAGCGGAAGTCGAAGATCGAGTCCGTACCATCTATGAAGCAGAAGTGTTCGAGTTGGGGGATGAGATCATATTCCGGTTCGTCGGGTCGGGCTTTTTATATAACCAAGTCCGCATCATGGTAGGGACGGTCATCGAGGTCGGAAGAGGGAAATATGAGCCCGCAGATATTACACAAATGTTGGAGGCGAAGGATCGCCGTGTGGCGGGGATTACCGCCCCTCCACACGGTTTGTATTTGTGGAATGTGAATTATGAAAAAGTAGATTGACATTCCTTCTATAAAATCGTATTATATTCATTGGCATTTCATTTTCAAATTTAGAGATGAACCACAATCTTAGCCCCGTAAACTAGGATTATGATAAAGCATCAAAAAATTAAGTGAACAGACATTTCTAGGAGGTATTCCACATGCGCACAACATTCATGGCTAAAGCATCTGAAGTAGAACGCAAATGGCTCCTTATCGACGCAGAAGGCAAAACACTTGGTCGTTTGACTAGTGAAGTAGCTTCACTTCTTCGCGGTAAGCACAAGCCGACATTCACACCACACGTTGATTGCGGAGACCACGTCATCATCATCAACGCTGAGAAAATCAAATTGACTGGTAACAAATTGAATGACAAGATCTACTACCGTCATTCAGGTCACCCAGGCGGCTTGAAATCACAAACTGCAAAAGAGCTTCTCGCAAAACGTCCAGAGCGTATGCTTGAACTCGCGATCAAAGGGATGCTTCCAAAAGGATCACTCGGTCGTCAACAATTCAACAAACTCCACGTTTACGCTGGAGCTGAACACAAGCACGAAGCACAAAAACCAGAAGTTTACGAACTTCGCGGTTAATCGAGACACAGGGAGGAACTAAACGATGGCAGATGTACGTTACTACGGAACAGGCCGCCGCAAACACTCGGTGGCTCGCGTTCACCTCGTTGCAGGTGACGGTAAAGTTGTTGTAAATGGCCGCGATATCTCAGAATACTTCGGTCATGAGACTTTGATCATGATGGCTAAATCACCACTCGTATTGACTGAAACAGAAGGTAAATACGATGTAATCGTTAACGTTAACGGTGGTGGATATACTGGACAAGCTGGAGCGATTCGCCACGGTGTATCACGTGCGCTTCTTCAAGCGGACCCAGAATTCCGTCCAAGCCTCAAAGAAAAAGGCTTCTTAACTCGTGACGCTCGTATGAAAGAACGTAAAAAATACGGTCTTAAAGCAGCACGTCGCGCACCACAATTCTCGAAGCGTTAATCTTCGCGATGTGGTTCGAACTCTCCATCCTTTTGGGTGGAGAGTTTTTTTGTTCGAAATAGTCGATTCCGAATCCGTCAAGAAAACGCTTTTTTTGATATACTGATATCGAAACAGGTAGAAGGGGGAAGCGATATGCTTACAGTAGAGCAAGTACGCGAAGAGTTGGCGGGGCTCGTTGATCCGACGATCAACCGAACGCTTGGAGATACAGCAGGGGTAAAGGACATCCGTATTAAAGAAGACTATGTCAGTGTGAAAGTCGCACTCGGACAGACAGGGAGCGGGGAACAGCTTCAGTTACAGCAAGAAATCGTCACGTTGCTCAAGGGGAAAGGTTTTAAGACGGTCGGACTTCGCTTTGAAGCATTGAACGACGAAAGTTTAAAGGAAGCGACAAAGCCGGCGATCCTTCGTGAGAATTCAGGGACGACGTTTATTGCGATTGCTTCTGGGAAAGGCGGCGTAGGAAAATCGACGGTATCCGTCAACTTAGCCGTTGCGCTTGCGCGAGCGGGCAAGAAGGTCGGATTGATCGATGCGGATATTTACGGCTTCAGTGTTCCAGATATGCTTGGGATTGAAGAGCGACCGGTTGTTCGCGGTGAGAAGATCATTCCAGTCGAGCGTTTTGGTGTGAAAGTCATTTCGATGGGATTCTTCGTTGAAGACAATGCACCGGTCATCTGGCGTGGACCGATGCTTGGGAAGATGCTCAATAATTTCTTCAATGACGTCGAGTGGGGAGACTTGGACTATCTATTACTCGACTTACCACCAGGAACGGGGGATGTCGCGCTCGATATCCATTCGATGCTCCCATCATGTCAGGAATTGATTGTGACGACACCTCACGCGACAGCGGCTTTCGTTGCCGCCCGTGCCGGAGCGATGGCAATCAAAACGAACCATAAACTATTAGGCATCATTGAAAACATGGCTTATTTCGAAAGTAAGCTGACGGGTGAAAAGGAATACGTATTCGGCTATGGTGGTGGAGAAAAACTGTCAGAAGCACTGAAGAGTAAGTTACTTGCTCAAATCCCGCTTGGCCAACCGTATGACAATGAAGAAGATTTTGCACCTTCTGTCTATCGGGATGGGCATCCGTTCGAGCATACGTATGATGAGTTAGCGCAAGCAGTCATTCAACAAATAGAAGGGTGAATCGGTGAGAGATGAAAGTACAAGGTTTTTTACGTTTGTTTTGGACAACGCTCGTGTTCGGGACGTTGTTCGGGTTCCTGATGAATTTATTGGCGAACCCGGGTTATTTGGTCAGTCAGTCCTGGGAGGCCATTGTCACAGCACTTAGTTACTCGAGCACATGGACCGGAATCAGTATGATGGGCTTTTTCGCTTATTTGATTGTCCATCGGGTCGGACTCGATTTATTCAGAGGGCCACGCCTATGGAATCGCGTCCAAGTGTTACTAATCGCCTTTGCGATCTTTGACGCTGTCTATTTACGGATGCTCGCATTTGGGAATGATCACATGTGGCGTTATATCGGTGAGATGCTCGTGTTACTCATTGTCGCTTGGGTCGTTGCCGCGAGTAAGGTGAAACAAACGAACAAGAGTGCTTTCATCCCGACACTTTTTCTAATGACTGTCATTACGTTAATTGAATGGATTCCGGCTCTTCAAACAACAGACGAAGTACCATTACTTTGGCCGGCCCTTGCAACGCTCGTGTTTGCAAATGCCTACCAAGTATTGATGCTCCATCGTTTTCAACAGACAGGACGAGTCGTTGAGTCTGCTCCATCCGAAGAGGTGCAGAAAAAATCTAAGAAACAAATGTCGTCTACTAAATCATCATAATGTGCAACCGGCTGTGTGAATCGTAAAAGAATCACACAGCCGGTTTTTGATCTTATGTACTAATCCAAGAAAAAATAAAGTTTTTTTAGAAAAACAGTTGACGGTTTTTTAGGATGCTGATATATTAATAAACGTCGCTGATGTTGTTCACGAAACAATAATCAGAAAGTGAAAAAAATAATAAAAAGTGGTTGACTTTCATAAGTCAAATCGCTATTATTAAAAAGTCGCTAACACGACAACGATTGGTCTTTGAAAACTGAACGATGAGGCAAAAAAAGTTTTACAATTTTTGAATGAAGCGCAAGCTTCGTCAATCTAAGAGCTATATCAAATTCTTTGGAGAGTTTGATCCTGGCTCAGGACG
>NZ_JACSKY010000012.1 GCF_018617855.1 Exiguobacterium qingdaonense | reverse complement strand
CGGGGCTAGCCTGATCAGGTTCCGACTGTCAGGTCGGATAACTCAGGAATCCCCCACCTCTAAGCGAAGCGTAGGTGGGGGTAGTTCAAAAACAAGAGCACAATCACGGCATCTTCCAGGACATGGCGCTCACGGCGATTGCGCAGACGTTCCCAGAGTTCGACAAGAGCAAGTCGTGGCAATCCGTCGCGAGCACACGTCTTCAGGGACAGATCGCCCACAGCATCTCGCCGGACGGGATTCATCTCGAACACTCGCCGCGATACCATGTCTACGTATATCACGTGCTCTCCCGTTTCATCGAATGGGCCGACGCCAACGCGTTCGTCCTCCCGTCACGGTCGGGCTATATCGAGAAGATGCCGGATCAGCTCACCTATATGGTGAAGCCGAACCGGACGCTCCCGATTTTCGGGGATACGACAGGGCATCTGCAGGGGATGAACGTCATTCCGAACACCGCGAACTATCCGGAGCTCGCCTACGCCGTCAGCGGCGGGGCGGAGGGGACGGCACCGACGCTCTTGACGAAGCGGCTCGGTGACCAATACAGCTTCATGCGCGAATATTGGTCACGCCCACCGGAATCCTTCTCGGGTGCGACGCAGCTGATGATGACGGCAGGTTATCACGGAACTGCCCATAAGCACGCCGACGATTTGAGCATCGACCTGTACGGGCTCGCACGCGACTTCATCGTCGAGACGGGGCGTTACGGCTACTCGAAACATCCGCAACGTCGCGAGGTCTTCAAAGTCGAGGCGCACAACACCGTGCACCGCTACGGGGACGGTCTTGATTTGAGCGCGAGTATGGTCGGCAAGAGCCGAGTCGTATCGGTCGAGGACGAGGGTGAGACGAGTATCGCCATCGGGGAGAGCGACCTCGTCGGGAAAGGCGCGACCCATCGCCGGACGCTCGTCTATGACAAGGCGAAGACGCTCGTCGTCTACGACAAGATCACTTCGCCGGCACCGGACATGTTCGTGCAGCGGTTCCATCTCGGGGACGGGTTGAAGCCATACGCCGGCTCGACGGACGATCAGAACGTGACGTTCCGGGACGACAAGCGCCGGACGATCCAGCTGATGCAACTCGAGACGGACGAGGAGTCGTACATGTCGATTCAACCGAGCCACTTGTCCGTCCGCGATTTCGAATGGAAGCCGCGCGAACAAGTCGTCTCGATCGAGTACGGGGATGACGTCCGTTACCTCACGCTCATCCGGATCGACCGGACGAGCACGTCGATTGTCGACGCCTCGTTAGCCGAACAACCGGAGCACTACGTCGTCACGTATACGCTCTCGAACGGTACGACAAATACGATCGATGTTCCGAAATGATTCTGGCCCGGCGAAAGCTGGGCTTTTTTGTGTGAACGATTCGGTAACTCTTGAATCCCACCATTTGCTAAGGTAGAATTTTCAAGTATAACAACTGACAAGTGAGGAAACGAATGGAACATTCAATCGCAAGGCTCGTCGCCCAGTTCGGCGGCTCGCTCGCGGCACGGGGGAGCCACGGGTGGGACGTCACCATTTCGGCGGGGACGATGCTGTATCAATGGAAAGGAAGGCAGGTCGTGCCGGATGTGCGACTCGAGACGACCGGGACCGGACGGCTCATCCGTCCGTATGGGGAGTATCATGTCGTGCGCCTGAACGGGAAACCGTCGCTCGTCCAAGCGTCCGACGTGATGCTCGTCATGACGCGCCCGCTCACGAAGGCGAGGCTGTCCGACCGGATGGACCGCCTGCTCGTGCATCAGTATATACGGGACAAGCGTCCAATCGCCCCGTATCGATATGAGCGGCTGACGGACGACCAGGCCGTTCGTTTCGCGGACGGTGTCCTGCAGGGACGATGGTACATCCCGGCAGCGCCCGATGCGTTACGTGTCCCAGACGTCGATGCGTTCGATTGGGATCAGATGGTGCCGCGGGTGGACAACAACTCCTTCCGCCTCCAGCTCCATTATTTGACGACGGTCCATCAGTTGACCCGTGCCTTCGAGGTGACGGGGGAGACGATCTACTTGGAACACGCTTCCCGCGTCGTTGACAGCTGGCACGCGCGCCATCCGGCCTTCACGGTCACCCGGAAGCGTGAGGCGTACCATGAGCACGGCACGGCAATCCGGGTGTTCCATCTGCTCGAGTTCTTTGAGGCGTACCGATGCGCCGACATCGAGTGTGACCCGTCCATGACAGAGAAGCTATTGAAGATGTTGTACGACCATGCCGTCCTGTTGGCGACGCCGACGTTTTATCGTCCACGCCACAATCACGGGATGTTCCAGGACATGGCGCTCTTCGCGGTCGCCTCCTGTTTCCCGGAGTTCGACCGGAGCCCGGAATGGGAACGCATCGCCCGTGCGCGTCTCGAGGCCCAGCTCGACGCGAGTCTCGCGGCGGACGGGACGCATCTCGAGCATTCGCCGGGTTATCACGTGTACGTCTATCATATGTTGAGCCGCTTCGTGGACTGGGCGAACGTGAACGGGTTCTTGTTGTCGGACCGGTTTGACGTCATCGACAGGATGCCGGACCGTCTCGTCCATCTGGTCAAACCGAATCGGACGTTGCCGATGGTCGGGGACACGGGCGGTCAGATTCGGGGACAGGATCTGATTCCGCGTGTCGACTCGTATCCGTCACTCGATTACGCATTGAGTGGGGGGCGGGAAGGGGTTTGTCCGTCTGAACGGATGGTGAACCTCGGCTCGAACTATGCCGTCATGCGTGAATATTGGACGCATCCGAAGCGACCGTTCAGTGATGCGACACATCTCTTGATGACGGCCGGCTATCACGGTCCGGCCCACAAACATGCGGACGATTTGAGTCTCGAGCTGTACGGGCTCGGTCGCGACTTCATCGTCGAGACGGGCCGATACGGGTATGCGGACTGCGAGGAACGTTCGGAGGCGATGCGCGTCACGTCACACAGCACCGTCCATCGTCTCGGGGACGAGCTCGACTTGTCGGTCGGTCGGGTCGGAGAGAGCGGCATCGTATCCGTCGAACCAATCGGGAAGCAGGTGGTGGCGACTGGCGTGAGCCGTCTTATCGGAAAAGGTGCCTTTCACACTCGGAAGGTCGTCTACGACCGGGCGCGGACGCTCGTCGTCTACGACCGCATCACGTCACCCGAGCCCGATCTGTTCGTCCAACGCTTTCATGTGGCACCGGGTCTTGACCTCGTCGAAGGGTCACCGGAAACCCAGGACATCCGGTTCATGGATGCGTCGAATCGTGCGATGCAGATCGTCCAACTCATGGCGGGGGTCGAATCATATATGACGATCGAAGAAAGTCACGTGTCGGCTCGTGATTTCGAATGGGTGAGCCGTCCGCAAGTCGTCTCCATCGAATGCGGCACGGACGTCCGCTTCTTGACGCTCATCCGTCTCGACCGGACGAACTCACGCATCGTCAAGACGCAAGTGGAAGAAACAGGGGATAGGTACATCGTCTCGTATTGGCTTGAGAGCGGGACGAAACACGTCATCCGGATTCCCTATTGACTCGATTATAAAATAATATGACGATTTTGAGTTTTTCCTTGATGATTTTTGCCAATGATATTACAATAATTGTATAAGATGCATGTATATCATTTACATATGCGAAAATGTTTGGATGATGATAGGGATAAAGTCATACATTCTTTTGAACTAGTTCTAGGCAGAGCGCATGGAGGAGGACCTAATGAGTCGCAAGGAAAGACGGATGAAAAAGAGAGTGATGAGCGGGCTTCAGGTGACGCTTGTCGCATTGTTGCTGGTGGCGGGGATGTTTTGGGCACGCGAGACGGACGATGCGGAAGCGAATGACTTCATTCTCCCGTCAACGACCGGCGAACAGTTGACGTTCAGCGGGATGGCGCTACGCCTCGACCCGAAACGAGGGCCTTATATCCATGGGAATGCTTCCCATTTCCCACGTGGGTTCAAAGAGGTGTATATCGATCAAAACCGCGGTTACTTGACGGTCAAGCGGGACCGCTTCGACTCGGTCGTCTCGATCATCACCGACCCGGACGAGACGCTCACGGCCCGTGGGATCACCATCGGTTCATCAGGAGGTGGAGTCATCACGAACCTATATTTCTATAAGGACGGGCGCCTGCTCAACTTGGCGAACCCGAACGATTACGCCATTGTGGCGGGCGTATACTCAAACGTCTGGTTGACGATCATCAGCCAGCCGAACGGACAATGACATCCTCAGCCGAGGATGTCATTTTTTTGTAGGCTTTACTTGTAGACGGCGTCTTTGTAGCCGAATGATTGAATCGTGAGATTGTTCAATCGCTTCGCTCCGTGCATCTCGAAAATGACGGTTTCAGACGACTTCCAGCTACCAAGGTTGATCTTGTCCGTTGAGACCGGTCCCCCAGTACGGTAATTCGCATTCACGTCGACGTTGAAGAAATGAGTGTTTCGTAACCATTCCCTGTCACTCGAACGGATGGCGACGTACGTCCGACCCTCGGATTCAATCACTTTCGCCTCAAAGGCGGGCGGCTCTTGTTGATAGGCAGAAAGCGGTTTGTCATTGATCGAGACGAGTTCGATCCGAGGTTCTGAGTAGTTCGGACGCTCGACTTCTTTCGTCTCCATCATAAGGCTACGCGTCGTGTTGCCGTCGATCGTGACGAGACGGCTCGATCCGACAGGGAAATCGTAAAGAAATGCCTGGTCCTTCTCTTGGCTGACATACCACTCTTTCTTCTCGATGAGTGGACGTTTGAAACGGATTGTCTGCAACGTGCCATCCGTGACCATCGCGGTGACGGCGCGTGCATATTGATTATGATAAGAAGCGTTGTCGACATGGTCATGGGACATCTGGACCGTCAGTTGACGATCTGACGTATGCACATAGGCTTGCGTCGTCTGTTTTGTCGTCATGACCGCATCGACGAGACGGACGATGTCTTTCAGGTCGGTGACGGAGTTGACGAGGCGTTTGTTCGGTCCAGCCGCCTCATTTTGGCGAAGTGCCGTCACATAGTCGCCGACACGCGCTGTCGTGTAGGAGATGTTCAATGTGTCGAGTGCGTTTGTGACAGATGCCTCGTTCACGTTCGAGAACATCTTGTCGATGGCGAGCTCGGCTTTCCCCATCTTCTTCCCGCGAATCGTCTTCGATGGCTTGATTGAACCGATGACGCCGTTCTTTCCGCCGAGGACATGTGTCTTCGTCGGTGCCGCGACGGTACGGACTTTGAGCGTATTTGTCCCACGTACGACGACATCTGTGTTGCGGATGTTCAAGAAGCCGACCTCTCCTGTATACCGAACGGGGATCTCATATGAATATTTCGTATCTTTTGAGATGTCCCACCGTTCAATCGTTCCTTTTCCGGCAATCTTGACTTCCCCTGCCGTATGGAGTTGCTCGATCTGTCCGTTCAAGGTGAGCGTTTGTTTATCATCATCAAGCGGTGGATAATGCGCATATGTGTCCTTGACGACTTGGCGAAGTGGTCCTGCCGTCGTCAACGTGAAGTTCGTAGATGGAATATGTAAACTGTCGATCCGACTCGCTGCCGCTTTGTCGATGACGAGCGAACTGGCAGGTTGACCGAGCGGGAAGAAACTGAGCTGTTTCCATCCGGTGAGGGTGCGTCCTGACGTTTTTGGAACAACAATCATACTTTTTAGCGCGGTACCATTTTTCTGAAAGAACGGCTTGAGCGCCGAATCGATCTTATAGCTGACGCCGGAGATGCTGACAATGTCCGTGCCCTTATAGCTCATGACTTCGTTCATATCGTATGAAGCGATTGGTGTCTCGAGCGGCATGACGGACCGCATGGAGAGATAGCCCTTCGTCTTACCGATTTGGACGTGGGCCCATGAGTTCGTTTTGCTGAGGAGATCGACTTTCGTGTTCGCCTTCACCGTCATTAATGTCTTGGCACCTTTTTGCTTCGATGCCTTTAGTTGAGTGGATTGGACCGTCTTATACGTCGGTGATGCTGCTTCGACGGATTGCATTCCGAATAGGACGACCAATAATAGACTAAAACCTAACAATTTTTTATACATATCTATGCCTCCTTCAATCTAACAGTAATTATATCCCAAATGGTTTTGACTCTTCTCATCGCTTTGTCATAATGAGGAAATCGTTTTTGTGGAAATTGTAAAAACCTTTAAAATCTTCAATTTGTGATTGTTTATTAGGTCCATATCCGTTACGTTAGAACTAGAGCGAATTGTACATACGGGGAAAAAACGGGCGACTTCGGGGCAATGGATTTACATATAAGTCGAAGTATGTAAGCGCTTTCCTTCGTGTGTCCTGTTTGCAAATCCGAAAGGGGAATTGGACATGGCAAAAAAATCATCACGTAAACTGTATACAGCACTTGCTGTAGCAGCCGTATCGACGGCATCGCTCACACCGGCGGTCGTCACTGAAGCTGCACCGAAAGTACCGGTCGTGAAAGCGAAGTCGGCATATGTATACAAGGGAGATTTGGATGCGGCACTCGATGCTACATATAAAGGGGCGCGAGTTCACTGGTACAAATCAAGTGTCGACCTTGAGAAGCTCGGAACATTCCAAACTGCACGTGGGATCGTCCTTGGCAAAGGGATGTATATCGAGAAGCGCGTCCGCGTCCTCGACCATCCGATTGAAATTCTCCCACCGTCTGAACCACTCGTGTTCAAACAAGGCAAGGCGGCGGTCGGCATCTTGAAGCAAGATGTACGATTCGCGAGCGGCACGTACGAAAAACCGGTTCGTTGGAGCGGGATCAGCACAGATGAAGTCGGCGAATTTGTCGCGACGGCTACATATAAAAACCGTGGAAAAACGATCACACTTGAAGTGCCTTATAAAGTAGAGGGATACAAGCTCTCAATCATGCACACGAACGATACGCATGCGGCGCTCAAATACGCTCCGAACCGTGCGACGGCAATCAAGCAAGTCCGTGCCGAGAAGCCGGATAGCCTCTTGATCGACGCAGGGGACGTCTTCTCAGGATCGCTCTACTTCAACGAGTTCAAAGGTCAAGCCGACCTCAAGCTCATGAACTACATGAAATACGATTTGATGGTGCCAGGTAACCACGAGTTCGATCTCGGGACGGAAGACGGGCATAAAGAACTTGCCGACTTCGTCCGCTATGCGAACTTCCCGTTCGTCAGCTCGAACGTGGACTATTCAAAAGACCAATACATGAAGAGCCTTTACCGCGACGAAACGACGGACAAAGCGTATAACGGTCGTTTATACGAAGGCGTCATCAAAGTCGTCGACGGGGAGAAGGTCGGATTCTTCGGCTTGACGACGGAAGAGACGGCGTCAATCGCAAGCCCGGGACCGATCGAGTTCCAAAATTATATCGTCGAAGCACAAAAAGCGGTCGATGCGTTCGAGGCGATGGGTGTCGACCAAATCGTTGCCGTGTCACACCTTGGTTACAACGACAACCCGGCATTCGACAACGACTTGTTGCTTGCTGAAAACGTGGATGGCATCGACATCATCATCGGTGGTCATACGCACACGCGTTTGACTGAACCTGTCAAGATCACAGAAGGCAAGACGGAGCCGACGTTGATCGTCCAAGCGGACCAATACAGTCAATTCCTCGGGACGCTTGATGTCGAGTTCGACCGAGACGGAAAAATCGTCACGCATGCAGGTAGCTTGATTGACGTCCGCGACCTTCAACCGGATCCGTATGCGGTGTCGCTTCTCGCACCGTTCAAAGAAGTCGTGGATGCGATCAGTGAAGACCCAATCGGCGTGTCTCTTACGGCAGCCCTTGAGAATCCACGTGACAAAGGCGACGTGACGGCTCCGAGTGTTCGTAAGAACGAGACGCCACTCGGTAACTTGATCACAGACGGCATGCTCGCGAAAGCGAAAGAGTTTGACGCAGGCGTCATCGGTGCCGTTCAAAACGGTGGAGGAATCCGTGAGGCAATCGATGCAGGTCCGATCACGACAGGTGAAGTGTTGACGACGTTACCGTTCGGAAACACGCTCGCTATCATGGACTTGAAAGGTAGCGAATTGAAGGCGGCCTTCGAGCGTAGCGTAGGTGTCTATCCAATCGAAAATGGCGGCTTCCTCCATGTGTCTGGATTCAAGGTGTTGTTCGACAGCTCGAAACCAGCCGGCGAGCGCATCGTCAGCTTGCAGTATGACAACGGAACAGAGTACGTGGATGTCGAAGATGCGACAAGCTACAAAGTCGCGACGAACTTCTTCACAGCGCAAGGCGGGGACAACTACGTTGAGTTCAAGAAGGCATTTGATGAAGGCCGCGTCAATGACCTCGGTCTCATCGACTGGGAAAACTTCCGCAATCACTTGATCAGCCTCGGTGAAGAAGTCACACCAGCTGTTGAAGGACGGATTGTCGACGTCAACGCAGCAGAGTAAGTGAATAATTGTTTTCGGGACGGATCCACCTATGGGTCCGTCTTTTTTTAATGAAAAACGCCGATTCGTACAGTTGTCATCAAATTGCGACCGACATACAACTCTGTTAAGATACGATAAGATGAAGAAATACTGATTACTTAAAAAAGGTGGAGCGGACGTATGGATGTAAAAGCGACGCTACGCGACGTGCAGGCGCACATCGCGTGGTTAAAAGAAGAAAAAGAACGGGTCAACCGAAAAGAGGCTTTGGACGGGGATGACTTGATTACTTTAGATGAGCTCCCTTCTTTGTCGAGACAGGCGCAACGCCCACGTCTAGATGACAAACTGTTCGAGGAACAACAAACCGCATTGCAGGCAGAATTAGAAGCTGCCCGGAAGCGCCTCCCTGAACTGGATGCGACACGCGTCGAGTCGAACGGGAGCAGTTTTTATGAGAAGGCGAACGTACATGTCGCGTTCGTCGGACCGGTGAAGCGGGCCCAGGAGCTCGAACGTCTTTGTCACACCCATCTATTCGAGAACGTGACAGGTTTTTTAGAGTTGCTCGAAGCAGAAAAGATCGACTTCCTGCTCATCTCGGCAGCGCTCACGGAAGAAGAGACGACGGCATTCCATCACATGGGGACGCCACGCTCGCACTCTCGTCACTGGCTCGGAAATTTGATTCGCAAGGCGAAGCAAAAGGACATCCGTGTCGTCTTCGAGACGACGCTCGATACGAATCACTTCGACCGCTTCTCTTCACTTGCCACACAATGTGACTACATCTTCACGGCAAACGAGGAACGGGTGACGGATTATATGGAAGAAGCCGGACACGAACGCGTCTTCGTCATCCGTCCGGGCATCGACCCGCTCCGTTTCAATCCGATCGGCATGACGCGAGGCAGGACGGACCGTGTCGTCGTCACGAACCGATTCCCGGTCCAGCGTTTCTCTAAAGATTTGGAGACGCTCGCACAAGGTGTCCGCGATGCGAACAAAGATCTCTATGTGATTCGTGAGACGGATGAGTCCAAAGCGACACGCGCTCCGAAGTCGCTACACGACGTCCTCGTCCATGGGGACAAGGAGGACACGGAGAAGCTGAAAGAGACGTCGAGCTGGGCGCTTCACGTTAATGAAGTGAAGCATAGCCCGACGATGAGCGCGCAAGCGATCTATGAGGCGCAGGCACGGGGACAGCTCGTCTTGACGAATTATAACGTCGCCGTCAACAACGACTTCCCGAACGTGTTCATCGCGACGAGTGCCTTGGACGCCCAGGGGATTTTAGAAATGTTCAAGACAGCCGAAGAGCGTCTGGAGCATCAGTTGTCCGGTGTCCGCACAATCTTCTCGAATCATACGATGTACGACCGTTTCAGCGAGATGATGTTCATTCTCGGCCTCCATCATGAGATTCGTCGTGACGTCCTCGTCATCGGTCGTGGAGACGTGACGATGACACGCGAACAGTTCGAGCGTCAGTCGTATCCGCATAAACGCTTCGTCGCCGAAGCGGACTTACAAGAGGTCGACCTACGCACTGCCGACTTCGTGACGGTGTTCGACGACCGTCATCACTACCTCGACTACTATGTGGAGGACATGGTCAACGCCTTCAAATACACGGACGTCTCATTCGTGACGAAAGGGCAGGACATCGTCCATGAGTTCGTGGAGGACTACACCGACGTGGCCTTGACGATGTTCGCAGCAGGTGACGTGTCGCTTGAGATGATCCAAGAAAACCGCCGCATCGAAGGACAAGGTTATGCCATCGACCGTTTCGAACTGCTCGCGGCAGACGATGTGCTCGTTCCGAACGAACCGGGTGATTACAAACTGTCGATGATCGTCCCGATTTACAACAACGGTCGCTACCTATACAACAAATGCTTCTCAAGCCTTCGTCGCAGTTCGATGTTTGAAGACATGGAAATCTGGCTCGTCGACGACGGTTCGACGGACCAGGAGACGATCGGCTATATCGAACGTCTCGTCCGGAAATATCCGAACGTCTACACGTATTCGTTCAACGATGGCGGCAGCGGCAGTGCCTCGCGTCCACGGAACAAAGGAGTGGAGCTCGCGACGACGCCATACATCGCTTTCCTTGACCCGGACAACGAAGCGGTCAACGACGGCTATGCGGCACTGTTCCGTGTCATGCAAGAGGATGACGCGCTCGACCTTTCTGTCGGCAGCATGTTGAAGCTTGCGAACCGTGAAGCGATGATCGAGTTAGAAGACCTCGAGAAAGATGGCGTTCGCGTCATCGAGGACCCACGGGCGTACTTGCTCGAACACAACTTCAAAGTGCAGAGCATCCAGACGATGGTCATCAAAAAAGATTTCATCCAGAAACACGATTTGAAACAGGTCATCGGTGCCGTCGGGCAAGATTCGCTCTTCTTCCAAGAGATGTTCCTCAGCGCGGGACGGGTCGCCCTGCTCGACTTGACGATTCACGACTATTACGCGGCCGTCGCCGGTTCGACGGTCAATACGATCACGAAGAAATACTTTATGAAGTGTGTCATCCGGGAGACGGCACGGGCGAAAGCGTTCGCTCGTGAAAGCGTGCTCGACCAATACCGCTCGACTCGATTCGAACGGTTCTTCTCGATGTGGTACCTCGTCTTCTTACGTCGCAGCAAGCCGGAAGAGTTCTTCGACAACGCCGGGATGCTTTATGAAATCATCGAACAGTATCGTCCGATGGAACTAGAGACGCCGATCGTGAAACAGTTCGTCGACTTATATGAATCAGGACAAACAGAAGAATTGAAGCGTCTCTATTTTGACGCATACTTGTGAGGTGAGACCATGGGCAATGAACTTGAAAAAGAAATCGGATTGTTGAAGCAGCGAATCAAACTTCAGGAACAAGAGATTCGTCATTTGAAGCACGACGAGCGGGTGCTACGGCAAAAACATCGTCGCCTCGTTCAAAAGTATGGCGACCTGCTCTATACGTTCGAATGGACCGTCCAGGCGCTTGAAAAGAAAGAGCAAGCGCTCACGGACGTGAAACGTAAATACGATGTGTTGAACAAGAAGTATCGTCGCCTTGTGCAATCAAAAGCTGGTAAAGCCATTTTGAAGGCACAAGCTGTCGCACGACGCATTCGCAAATAAAGAATCGGATTCGAGAGAACCGATGATTTGGAGGATATGAGGATGGATTGGCAGAAAAAAGCACGTCGCGCCGCTTACCTTGGGGTACAACGGTCGAAGCGACTCGGTCGTAAAGTGTTGAAGCGACCGAACAAATCGCATCAACTACGAGAAGTCGTACCGAACTGGTATACACGTTCACCATACGTACATGTGGAAGGGACGGACCTCGTCTTCTCCGGCGACGAACCGGTCACCTTGACGTACCGACCGGACGCGAGTTCAGACATCATCTCGGTGAACGACGTGGTCGAGTCGGGGCAAAAGACGTTCACAACGACGATGCGCGTCAAATCACGTGAGGGATTGATGCCGACGTTGACGTTAGAGGTCGTCCGTAAAGGCGGACGTACCCGTTACGTCACGGTTCAGGACGGTGACCAGGTCGATGTGACGCTCGGTATGGGCGAACAGATCGTCCGGGCCCATCTTGAAGTGAACGGGGCGGGGGCGTTCAGCCTCGTCGAGCTCATGCTCGGCAAGCGCTCGCTCTGGATGGTCGAGGGGACGGCGGCGAACGTATCGCTCGACGCTTTCGACTTCCGTTATCCGCTCACGGCGACGTCACTCCGCTCCCTCAAACCACAGAGTGAGATCGCACACTTCGACGGGGACACGCTCGTCGTGCGTGCCGAAGGGAACCAATACACGCATTACGGCGTCGACGAGGTCGCGCTTCCACACATGGATACGGGACGTGGCATCGACTTTGAGACGGGTGACATGGACGACGACTTATATCGTTTCTATTTGAAAGGGGACCGTACGGGAACAGCGGACGCGTCGCTCTTCATCGCGACGTATACGGTGTCCGGGCAGGACCGTCTGATCGAAGTGCCGCTCGGACTAAGTGGTATCGTCCGCATCGCGCCGTCACACCGTTCTATCCGTTACTTCGTACGTGTGAACGGGTCCGGGCAACTTGAGAACTTAAATATCGGGATGATTCGCGAGAAGAGCGTCCGTCGCGAGGACGTCTTGTCGCTCAAGCCGGACATGTGGACGATCCCGGCACCGGACCTCATCAAGTTGAAGAGCCGGGATGACCAGCTTGTCGTCCAGTTGAAAGGTGAGGACGACCAACGCCGTTACATCTCGTATGCCGAGATGAACAACAGCTTCAAGTTGCTCCCGACGGAATTCCCGTATGAAGTGAAGGCGAACAGTCGCTACCGCGTCACGCTCGACGGCGTGGCCGATGAAGGGGCGAACGTCGTCCTTTACATCATCGCCTACTCGGCGACGGAGCGTCAGATCATGCAACAAGTTCAAATCGGGAGCGAGAAAGTGTTCTATTTCGACCGTGGCATCCGTTTCCTCCGCTTCGCCCTTCGCGTCGACGGTGTCGGTGAGGCACGTGTCGACCGCATCCGTGTCGCCGAGGAGCTCGTCAGCGACGGTACGGAAAACCCGACGTGGATGGACGTGCGCGAGGCACGCTTCTTCGCACCTACCCCGCGTGAGCTTCATGAACTGAAGGTCGCGGCCATCTTCGATGAGTTCACGATGGCGTCCTACAAGCCGGAATGTCAACTCATCACGTTCACACCGGACAACTGGAAGACGGTGCTCCTCGATGAGCAACCGGACCTTCTCGTCGTCGAGTCGGCGTGGAAAGGGAATGCCGGCGCGTGGGAGAAGAAAATCGTCAAATACGGCACGAACACGTGGGAAGAGCTCGACGCGCTCCTCGCCTGGTGCCGTTATCACAACATCCCGACCGTCTTCTGGAACAAAGAGGACCCGATCCACTACGACCGTTTTATCGAGACGGCGAAGCGGTTCGACTATGTGTATACGACCGACATGAACCGTGTCCCGGACTATAAAGAGGACTGTGGTCATGATCGCGTCGACGCGTTACCGTTCGCGGCCCAGCCGAAAGAACATAACCCGATCCGCCTACCGGGGACGCGCGAGCCGTACGCTTGTTTCGCCGGTTCGTATTACGCGAACCGCCACGAGTCACGAAAAGCCGACATGGACCGCCTGTTCGCGGCGGCGGACAAGTACGGTCTGGCGATTTACGACCGCAACTATGCGATCAACCAACGCGGAGAGAGCGACCAGCTCCAGTTCCCGGAACAGTTCCGTCACTCGATTCGCGGCAGTTTGAAATATAACCAGATTGCCAAGGCGTATAAAGGGTATAAAGTGATGTTGAACGTCAACTCGGTCAACGACTCTCCGACGATGTTCTCACGTCGCGTCTTCGAGGGGCTCGCCTGTGCGACCCCGGTCGTCAGCACACGCTCTGTCGGTGTCGACGCCATGCTCGGCGATTACGTCTTCCTCGACGACGGTGAGTCTGACCTAGACGAGACATTCCGTCGCTTGATGACGGATGATTCGTTCTATGAGGATATCGCGATGCGCGGGATGCGTCACGTATTGACATACCACACGTATACGCAGCGTCTGGCGAAAATCGTCCAAGACATCGGCATCCCATACCGCGTCGACCACGAGAAGATTGCCGTCGTCGCCTTCATCAAGTCACGCGAAGAAGCGGAGCGTGTCGTCAGTCAGTTCGAGGCACAGAACTACGAGCATAAACACCTCATGATGTTCCTCGATAAGTTCGAGGATCACATCGACGTATACAACACGTACAACACGCCGTCGATCTCGACGTATATGCGCAGCTACTTGACGCACTACACGTCGTTCACCGAGATGGTCGAGTCGTACGATTGGGTCGCCCACTTGAAGTCGGACGATTATTACGGTCCGAACTACTTGAGCGATTATCTGCTCGCGGCACGCTATGCGGAAGCGGATGTCCTCACGAAAGAGGATTACTATGCGTACGACGGCAAGCTCGTCAAACAGGACCATGACGAGTCGTATCGTTATGTGTTTGACGCGACACCGTCCCGCTCGATCGTGCAGCCGTCGGCACTCCGCTTCTATACAGTCGAGGAGGCGCTTCACATCTTTGAAGCGGACGAGAGCTTGAACGAACTCGCCCGCTCCGGGAAGCGCATCTTCAGTGTCGACCCGTATCAATATGTGAAAGCCGGTGCCGCCATGGATGAAGCGGACCGTCAGGAGGTAACGTTATGACGAAAAAGCCGCTACGGATCCTCGTATACGGGGACGTCAATTTGAACTTGATCGACGGCTCGGCCATCTGGCTCACGTCGGTCGTGCATATGTTGAACCAGGACCCGAACATCGAGGTCGACGTGCTCTTGAAGCGCTCGATCGTGAAACCGGAAGTGACGGCGTCGATCAAACAGCTCGACCGCGTCCGCTTCATCGACGTCTTCACGGAAGACTCGACAAAGAAAGACGAGCCGTACTATGAGAAGAAGGTGCTCCAGCCGGAAGAGGCGGCCCAACTCATCCACGAGCTCGTCGAGACGAAACAGTATGACATGACGTTCATCCGTGGGTTCCAGCTCGCCTATGCGCTCTCTGAATATGAGCATACGATGAAAAAGACGTGGACATACCTCACGGACTTCACGCACGACTCGTCGGCCGCGTCACAAGAAGAGTTGGCGCGTCTGAAGAAGATTGCGGACCGCTCGGCTCGCATGCTCTGTCAGACAGCGGAGATGAAGGCGTACTTCGAGACGTTTT
Organism: Exiguobacterium qingdaonense; assembly: GCF_018617855.1. Lineage (GTDB taxonomy): Bacteria > Bacillota > Bacilli > Exiguobacteriales > Exiguobacteriaceae > Exiguobacterium > Exiguobacterium qingdaonense. Next base: position 55,431 of record NZ_JACSKY010000012.1, on the reverse strand, counting down.
TACAGACGCCGAAGCCGTTCCTCATCTTGAACCCGATGATCCCGAACATGCGCGAGACGACACCGACGCTCAAACGTCAGGCGAAACGTCTCGTCTATACGGGTAAATTCGCGCCGCTCTGGTACTCGGCCGAGATTCTCGACGCGCTCGAGAAGGTACGAGTCCGGATGCCGGACGTCGAATTGAAAGTGGCGGGGGACAAGTTCAACCAAGACCCGAACAACCCGGACTTCCGTAAAGAAGTGACCCATCGCCTCCAGAAGGATGCGGGGGTGCACTGGTTGAAAGGGATTCCGCGTGCGGACGTCGAGACGCTCATCGAAGAGAGCGATATCGGTATCTCGTGGCGCCACCCGGACCTTGACGACAGCCTCGAATTGTCGACGAAACTTCTCGAATATGGGGCGCTCGGCAAGCCGGTCCTCCTCAACCGCAACAAGATGCACGAGATGTTGCTCGGGTCGAGCTACCCGCTCTTCGTCAACTCGGAAGACGAGTTCATCGAGAAAGTCGAGCTCGCCTTCACCCATCCGGCCATCTATAAGGATGCGGCGGAACGCCTTTACAGCATGGCGAAGAACTATACGTTCGCCAGCACGTTCGAGCGTCTCCGCGACGCGATTTGGGAGATGCAGAAGACGACGATCCTCTTCGCCGGTCACGACTTGAAATTCATCCGCATGTTCATGGAGCGTTTCGAGGCCGACCCGAACTATCGGATCCTTGTCGACGAGTGGGACGGACACAAGATTCATGATGTGAATCACAGTAAGGCATGTCTCGCGCAGGCAGACGTCATTTTCTGTGAGTGGGGCCTCGGCAACGCCGTCTGGTACTCGCAACATAAACTGCCGCATCAGCGTCTCATCGTCCGGATCCATCGTCAGGAAAAAGAGACACCATTTCCACGGGAATATGCGCTCGACAACATCGACCGCATCATCCTCGTCTCGCCGTATATGTTAGAAGAGATGCATCGTCTCTTCAGTATCCCGCGTCATCAGATGACGGTCATCTACAACGCCGTCGATGCGGACAAGCTCGACAAGCCGAAACGAGCGGACGACTTGACGTTCCGTCTCGGTATGATCGGGATGAACCCGAAACTGAAGCGTCCGGACCTCGCGCTCGATGTCCTTGAAGAGCTATTGAAGACGGATAAACGGTACGAGCTCCATTTCAAAGGGCATCACCCTAAAGACGTCTATTGGATTGGCAAACGGGAAGAAGAGAGTGCGTACTACGAGGCGTTATTGAAACGGATCGACGAGTCGGGTCTTCGCGACCACGTCCACTTCGACGGACACGGGAGTGACGTCGACACATGGCTCCAATCGATCGGCTTCGTCTTCTCGACGAGCGATCTAGAGAGTTTCCACCTCGCTCCGGCCGAGGCGATGGCAGCAGGCTCATACCCGCTCATTCGCCACTGGACGGGAGCGGAGACGATTTACCCGGACGAGCTGCTCGTCACGGACACGACAACATTTGTCGATACGATCTTGTCTTATAAAGAAGAGACCGAGAAGCTGATGACGGACGCAAAAGCCTATCAGGCATACGCCCGTAAACATTTTGCGCTCGATCGTCTCTATCGAGAGATGGAACAAATCATTTCAGGTAAAACGCACGAACAATTTGCGACGACATTGTCATGAAAATGTAATTGCACCAAAGAATTGTTCAAGAGTATAATGAGTATTGTTTTATTATCGAATGTGAAATAAAATGATGGACAATGTGCTGTCAAAAAAGCGCATGAAAACATTTGGAGGTTACGACACAATGAAAGTATGTACAGTAGGTCTTGGATATATCGGATTACCGACATCGGCTGTCTTTGCAAACTATGGCATCGACGTCGTCGGAGTCGATATTTCACAACACGTTGTTGATAAATTGAACCGTGGAGAGATCCACATTGAAGAGCCAGGTCTCGGCGAAATGGTCGCAGATGTCGTGGCAAAAGGGAAGTTCCGTGCATCACTCTCACCAGAGAAAGCGGATGCCTTCATCATCGCGGTCCCGACACCAAACAACGACGACGAGCACAAATCGTGCGATTTGACGTACGTCTTGGATGCGACACGCAAAGTGTTGCCATTCGTTGAAAAAGGCAACGTCATCATCGTCGAGTCTACGATCGCGCCACGTACGATGGACGACTTCGTGAAGCCGCTCGTCGAAGAGGCTGGATTCACTGTCGGTGAAGACATCTACCTCGTACACTGCCCAGAGCGTGTCTTGCCTGGACAAATCCTTCATGAACTCGTGTACAACAACCGCATCGTCGGTGGAATCACGACAGAATGTGCAGAAGCGGGCGCACGCGTCTACGGTACGTTCGTTGAAGGTGAAATCGTGAAGACGGATGCGAAGACGGCAGAGATGTCGAAACTCATGGAAAACACGTTCCGTGACGTCAACATCGCCCTCGCGAACGAACTCGCGAAAGTATGTAACGACTTGGACATCAACGTCCTTGACGTCATCGAGATGGCGAACAAGCACCCACGCGTCAACTTGCACAGCCCAGGTCCTGGCGTCGGCGGACATTGTCTCGCGGTCGACCCGTACTTCATCGTCGCGAAGTCACCTGACCTTGCGAAAATCATCAACTTGTCACGTGAGACGAACGTCTCGATGCCACACTACGTCGCAGACAACGTTCAAAAGTTGATCGCTGGAATCGAAGACGCGAAAGTCGCTGTCTTTGGTGTGACATACAAAGGGAACGTCGACGACATGCGTGAGAGCCCGGCGGTTGAGATCGCTGAATTGTTGCTCGACCGTGGCGTGAACATCTCGGTTCACGATTCACACGTTGAAAAATCAACATCGAGCCGTTTCGAGCTCGTCTCAAAAGAAGAAGCACTTAAAGACGCGGACCTCGTCCTCGTATTGGTTGACCACAACGAGTTTAAAGTTCTCGACTTCGCAGAACTCAACGCATCGATGCGCCGCCCGATGATCTTCGACACACGTAACATCGTGAAGGCAGAAGGTGATGACGTAGCGGTCGTCAACTACGGCAACCTCTATAAATATACAAAGGAAACGAATCTCGTTCTTTGATTCAGGTGAATGAACATGTTTAAATCCGCGAAAGCTATTCTTTCAGAGCTAAAATCGAGCTTGTACTTGATTTTCCGTCTCGCGACATATGAGACGCGAAGCAACAACTCGATGCAGTACCTCGGATTTTTATGGGAGTTCGTGACACCGTTATTGCAGATTGGAGTTTACTGGTTCGTATTTGGATTTGGTATTCGAAGCGGCAGGCCGATTGATGGCGTGCCGTTTCTGCCATGGTTGGTCGCAGGGATCGTCGTCTGGTTCTTTATCGCCTCGGCAATCACCTCGACGGCCCGGTCCGTCTATTCAAAAATCGGCATGGTCTCCAAAATGAGCTTCCCAATCTCGACGATTCCGGCATACGTCTTGCTCGCACTCTTCTATCGCCACGTGGCGTTAGTCGGTGTATCGTTCATCTTAATGTGGGCATTCGGATTCCCGATGGGGCTGCATTCTCTTTGGTTTATCTACTTGGCGTTCAGCGCACTTGCGCTACTTTATTCGCTCGCCTTGATTACGTCCGCGCTCACGACGATCGTGCGCGATATTCAAAACCTTCTTCAATCGATGATGCGGATGTTGATGTACTTGACACCAATTTTTTGGGTACCGCCGGCGAATCTCGCGAGTATCCTACAAATCAATCCGCTCTATTATTTAGTCGAAGGGTATCGGTCGATGTTCCTCGGAAGCGACTGGTTGGCGACTAACTGGGCGTACGGTCTCTATTACTGGGCCATCGTCTTCGTTCTCTTCTTCGCCGGGTCGATGATTCATTTGCGTTTCCGTCGACACTTCATCGACTACATTTGAGGAGGACCATATGTATCAGGTTAAATTTGAAAACGTATCGAAACGATATACGCTCTACAACAAGCCATCTGACAAACTGAAGGAAATCTTCTTCAGTAAAGCAGGCGGCAAACAGTTTTACGCACTCCGGAACGTCTCGTTTGAAGTTCCGCCCGGGGAAGTGGTCGGGATCATCGGGATCAACGGGTCAGGGAAGTCGACGATGTCGAACTTGTTGGCTGACGTGATGCCACCGACCCACGGAAAGATTGAACTCCACGGGAAGACGGCGTTGATCGCGATTTCTTCCGGGTTGAACGGCAACTTGACGGGACTGGAGAACATCGAGCTCAAAGGCTTGATGCTCGGGATGACGAAACAGGAGATCATCGATTTGACTCCTGCGATCATCGAGTTCGCTGATATCGGCGACTTTATCCATCAGCCGGTCAAAACGTATTCGAGTGGGATGAAGTCCCGTCTCGGATTCGCCATCTCAATCAATGTCGACCCGGACATCCTCGTCATCGACGAAGCGCTATCTGTCGGAGACCAGACGTTCACCGACAGATGTCTCGCCAAGATGAACGAATTCAAAGATCAAGGTAAGACGATCTTCTTCATCAGTCACTCGGTCTCACAAGTCCGTCAATTCTGTACGCTCGGTCTTTGGCTCGAGTTCGGAGAAGTGCGCGAGTATGGACCGGTCGATGAAGTCGTCCGGGAGTACAACAAGTTTTTGAAATGGTTCCGCAACTTGTCAAAAGAGCAACAAGACGCGTTCAAAACCGATAAGCTCAAACGTCGTACGACGGTCGTCGACGCGACGGAGCTCGGGGAGACGTACATCTTGCCACCGCTGACAGAAGAACAACTACAAACACGTCACTCGTCGGTCGCTGTATCGAGCGAGGCGTGAGCAATCGGGAGGAGGAAGCACGGCGAAGTCAGACCGTGCGAAACGACCTATGAAAAAAGTCATGACCGTCTTTGGGACGCGACCAGAAGCCATCAAGATGGCACCACTCGTACTTGAGTTGAAAAAACGTGAAGGGGTAGAACCGATTGTCGTTGTGACAGCGCAGCACCGTCAAATGCTTGACCAAGTGCTCGAGCTGTTCGAGATCAAACCGGACTACGACCTCGACATCATGAAAGACAAGCAGACGCTTTACGATGTCACGTCACGCGTATTGAAAGGAATGGGCGAAGTCATCGCCGAAACGAAGCCAGACATCGTCTTGGTCCATGGGGACACGACGACGACGTTCGCGGCATCACTTGCAGCCTTTTACAATCAAGTCGCGGTCGGTCACGTTGAGGCTGGCCTGCGCACACATAACAAATATTCACCATTCCCAGAAGAGATGAACCGCCAGTTGACGGGTGTCATGGCTGACCTTCACTTCGCACCGACGGACACATCGCGTGACAACCTCCTTCGCGAAGGCAAGAATGAAGAGATGATCTTCGTCACAGGGAACACGGCCATCGATGCGCTCAAGACGACGGTCCGTGACGACTATGCGAGCGAGTTGCTCGACAGCATCCGTTCGCAAGGCCGTCGTCTCGTCATGTTGACGGCGCACCGTCGTGAAAACCTTGGCGAGCCGATGCGTAACATGTTCCGCGCGGTCCGTCGTTTGATCGAGAAGTATGACGACATTGAAGTCGTGTATCCGGTCCATATGAACCCGGTCGTCCGTGAACTCGCGAACGAGATCCTTCACGATGTCGATCGTGTCCACTTGATCGAACCACTCGATGTCTTCGACTTCCACAACTATGCGGCGACGTCACACTTGATCTTAACGGATTCAGGCGGCGTACAAGAAGAGGCACCGTCTCTCGGAGTGCCGGTCCTCGTCCTTCGTGACACGACAGAACGTCCGGAAGGTGTGGCGGCAGGAACGCTCAAACTCGCAGGAATCGAAGAAGAGAACATCTTCTCGCTTGCTGATGAGCTCTTGTCTGACGAAACAGCTTATAAAGCGATGTCACAAGCATCGAACCCATACGGTGATGGTGAGGCGTCACGTCGAATCGTCGATGCCATCCTTGCCAACTAAATGAAAGCGAATAGAGTTGTTTTGTGCCCGGCACAGCAACTCTTTTCTATACCATCATCCTATTTACTCGGAGGTGCTTGTATGTCAACGAAGCGAATCCGTCCCGCAATCTATCACTATTATCCACGCGGGACGCATAAGAATCATTTGACGATGCGCGAAGAAGAATTTAAGACAGAGGTCACGTTTTCACCAGAAGCGCTGACGGACTCCATCTATGTCCAATTGTTTGATTTAAAGTTTGAAATTCCACCGTCTAAAATTTTCTTGGCCGATGCCAAGATGGATGAAGGGGAGACGATGGAAGTGAAGACATCGGTTTATGTCGAGGGTGATCGCAGCGTTCGATTCGAACTATACGTCATGCAGTATTCAGAAGAGGAACGCCTGTCGAACAAGCGTTTCGCACTCACGTTGAATCCGGGGAACAATCCGATTGAAGAAGTCGTGAAGCAGATGGAAGGGGCCACGTATTTCAAGATGTCTTACAAATACATCGTCGAGACGCTCGAACCGACCACGGTACGCTTCGATGACCTCTATGTGACGTTCCGCTAAGGAAGCAAGTCTTAAGGGAGAAAGGGACCATTCGGTATGTTATTTAGTTCCACGGTATTTCTATTTTATTTCTTGCCGGCTGTATTGTTGCTGTATTTCGTATCACCGCGCTGGCTGAAGAATACGATCTTACTCATCGCGAGTTTATTCTTCTACGCATGGGGCGAACCGCGTTTCGTCCTCATCATGCTCGCGTCCATCGTCATGAACTATACGTTCGGCTTTATGGTCGATAAGTATCGGAATGACGCAAAGAAAATTAAATGGACGATGACGCTCATGCTTCTCGGGAACCTCGGGATGCTCGGCGTCTTCAAGTATGCAAGCTTCTTCGTCGAGAATGTCAATTCGGTGTTCGGCTTCTCGCTGAACGACCCGGACATCCCGCTTCCGCTTGGGATCTCATTCTTCACGTTCCAGGCGATGAGTTACGTCATCGACGTGTATCGGAACGACGGACGGCTCCAAAAGAACTTATTCGACTTGGCGCTCTACGTTTCGTTCTTCCCACAACTCATTGCCGGACCGATCGTCCGCTATCAGACGGTCGCGGATGAAATCGTGGACCGCCGTGAGACGGTCGATGACTTCGTCTCGGGAATCCAACGATTCGTCATCGGTTTAGGGAAGAAGATGATTTTGGCGAACAGTTGCGGGTACGTGGCCGACCAAGTGTTCAGTCAATCGGCCGGGGACCTGTCGACGACACTCGCCTGGATCGGGATCATCGCCTACTCGTTACAAATCTACTTCGACTTCTCCGGTTATTCGGACATGGCCATCGGTCTCGGACGGATGTTTGGGTTCCATTTCCTCGAGAACTTCAATTATCCGTACATTTCGAAGTCGGTGTCTGAGTTTTGGCGTCGCTGGCACATCTCGCTCGGTAGCTGGTTCCGCGACTACGTGTACATCCCGCTCGGCGGAAACCGTCAAGGGCCGTGGAAGACGTATCGCAACTTGACGATCGTCTGGCTGTTGACCGGGGTATGGCACGGTGCGAGCTGGACGTTCATCGCTTGGGGTCTCTATTATGGGGTCTTCATCATGTTTGAGCGGGCATTTCTCGGGAAATGGATTGCATCGTGGCCGGCATGGCTCGCGCATGCGTTCACACTTTTCGTCGTCGTCATCGGTTGGGTATTCTTCCGTGCCGATGATTTCCCATACGCGATTGCCTATCTCCAAGTCATGTTCGGTTTACACGGTGGCGAACTGTTCGACCAAACGGCATACTTCTATCTCGTGCAGTATGGAACGGTGCTGTTGTTGGCAGTGATTGCTGCGACACCGCTTCCGAAACGAGTGGTCGCTCATTTCTTGCGTCACGAGGTGAACACGGAACGCCCGATTCTTGCCGCGAGTGCGGGTCTTGCACGAGCAGCCTATATCTTGCTCATTTTCGGGATCTCGATTTCATATGTCGTGTCGAGCACGTTCAACCCGTTTATTTATTTCCGGTTCTAAGGAGGGCTGACGATGGAACATCAAACGAAAAGCGAACAGGTCCGGTCGAAAGGACGGCGCATCTCTTGGGTGGTCAACAGCATCCTCTTGCTCGGCTTCCTCGGCACCCTGTTTTATGGGCTCACCGTCTACGCCTTCGGAACGGAGCAGGAACGCTCTGACAGTGAGGGACGGATGTTGGCACAACGTCCCGAGCCGTCTGTCGAAACGGTATTAGACGGGTCGTATATGGAAGAGTTCGAGACCGCGGCGAACGATCAAGTGTTCGAGCGGAACTTGTGGATTGAGACGCAAGCATGGGTTCAACGGAACGTCTTGCAACAACAGATGAATAACGGTGTCATCAGCATCGATGAATTTTTATATGCACCGGATGCGAATGAAAGTCAATATTCTTCACTCGGCGCATTCTTCAAGGAGTTCAAGCAAGAGATGGATGACGCGGGAATCCCGTCCTATTTTGCATCGGCACCGAGTAAACCGGTCTATGCGGAGCGGCAGCATGTCTTCCCGGATTATGTCGAGTCGGCGGATGCGGAGAATCGTGACGAGTTACACGCCCGTGTGGAGGAGAACGGCATTCCACTCATCGACCTAGAGGACACGCTCGGGGACGAGCCGAAAGAGGACGTCTACTTCAAAACCGATCACCACTGGCGAGCGGAAGGGGCATTTCTCGCATACGGTCAAATTATGAACCGTTTAGGCGAACAGTTCCCGGACGCACCGGTGTTGACGGCTGAAGACATGGACGTGAAAACGGTCGATGGGACGTTTTATGGGTCACATGCCCGTGAAATCTCGATGCCGTACGTCGAATCGGCGGACACGTTCACGTATCTTGAACCGAAAGACGGGTTCACGACAACGGTCTGCCGGAACGGGGACGACTGTGGACATGGCGTCCTCGACAAAGACGTCTTAACAAACACAGACGACTTCACGAACTACTACAACTTGTTTATGGGTGACAACTATGCCCTTGCGAAAATCACGCAAGAGAGTCCCGAGAATGACGATCATCTTCTCGTGTTGAAAGATTCTTACGCGAACCCGCTGCTCGGCTATCTCGGTGAGTCATTCGGAACGGTATCGGCACTCGATGTCCGCTATTTTGATGACTACGATGTGAGCATCGCCGAATACGCGAGAGAGAACGAGGTCGATGCGGTTCTGTTCCTACACAACGACCGAATCACAGGGCTCGGTTCGATGTATCAAGAAGGTCTATGATAGAACCGACCTTTAGAAAAGGCAGGTGCTCGTAGTGAACATATTGTTACCGGTATTTTTTCATTCCGCGATGGGTGGGCTTCATCGACACGTCTTATCTTCTGTGAAGACGCTCATTCGCGAGGGACATGAGGTGGCCGTCGTCAGTAAGCCCGGTCCGTTTGCAGAGGAAGTAGAGGCGCTTGGCGGTCAGGTCATCCATACAGATTATTCAAATGAGGACGTCAACCGTGTGATTGCTGAGGTGCGGACGCAAGCGTTCGATGTCGTGTATGCGCACCCGTTCGATTCGCGTCAACTCGGCATCGCGGTTGCGGAGGCGAACGGAATCCCGTTCGTCCTCGTCATCCACGGGATGTATCATGATGAGATTGAGCAGTACCATCCGAGCGTCACACGTGTGATTGCCGTCTCGGAACGGATCGCGACCCATCTCACTGACCATTGTCCGGCACTCGAGTCAAAACTCCTCGTCATTCCGAACGGTGTCGATGCCGCGTTCGTACCGACTGCGACGCGTCCTTCGTCAGAACGTGTCACGGGCTTGTTCACCTCGCGACTGGATGCCGACAAATTGTTTATCCTAGATGTGTTTCTTGACGCGCTGGAAGACGGGCGAGTTCAACGTTTACCAATCGATTGGCTCATTGTCGGAGACGGGACGCAACGAGAAAAATATGAATCGCGATATCACGAAGCGCTCGAAGGGACGGGTCAGACAATCAAGTGGCTCGGTTGGCTAGGCCAAGGCGACCTTCCCGAGGCGATGCATCATGCTGACTTCGTCATCGCCCCGGGGCGTTCTGCGCTGGAAGGGATGGCGGTCGGCAAACCGACCATCGCTGTCGGGAGCAAAAGCTATCAAGGTCTGGTCACGCCTTCGACGTGGCAAGATATTGCGAGCACAAACTTTGGCGGGATCGGGACGAAATATGACGGGTATACATCGGGACAAATCGGGGATGCGATTCTCGAGCTGATGGATGAGGCGACGAGACAAGACCTCGCTCGGTTCTCGGCCGCGCTCGTCGATGAACATTTTCGGGACGAACAGTCGCAACGACGTCTTCTCGACGTGCTCGAACAAGTGGTGGAAGAGGGCATGTCAGAGATGGATTTGGCTGACCGCTATCCATTCATTCGTTACGATCAACTCCATTCTCGCCGTTCGAATCGGATCTGTAGTTGGAAGTTAGCAGACCGTGAACGACGGCTAGAACAGATTCGTGACGAACTGGAGACGACGAAGCAACGGCTCAATCACTTTCGAGAGACGCATGAGAAACAATCCGCTGAAATCAACAGGTTACGAATCGAAATTCAGCGACTATCGGACGAAACGGAATCATGACGTGTTCAAAGAGAACTTCTTTTTTTGAAGTTCTCTTTTTGTATATCATCGTCAAACTATCTGCAAGATAAAAAGAACGGAGTCGCTATTCATGCGACTCCGTTCTTTTAGATTAATGGGTTGTGAAGCGAGCCGGTCCAATCGACGAGACGAGACGTGTCGCGGCACGTAAACAATCGAGCTGTCTCGTATAGACACGGCTCACATCGGCAAATGCAGAGGGAAGATGATCTGAGTCGAGGGGACCTTGTCGCATATAAGGAGATTCCCCGGCACCGAGAGGCGTCGGATGGATCACGAACTTATAGTGGAACGGGTCGAGCTCGATGACTTCAATCTCTGCAAACAGTCGGGCATCGCGTGTATACAAGAAGCGGGTGGATAACCATTTATCTGAATCGTTCATAGGTCACCAGTCCTCCTTGAGGAAATCTTGCCTCTCTTATCATAAAACATTATTTGGCTATTTGATATGACTTTTTCATATATATGACAAAATAATGACTTTAATTTGGAAAAAGAACGGACTCGTGCATTTCTTGCTTTCTTAACGTATCGTTGAAGGAGATTATATTTGTATGGGGTGACTTCATTGAGAACGAATGCGACTGGAACATACCGATTCGTCTTGATCCTCGGGGCGAAGGTGAACGGGATCCGTCCGTCCCGAGCCCTCCAACATCGAATTGACGTGGCCGCCTCGTATGCGAAAGCGCATCCTCACGTCGAGTTGATCGCAACAGGTGGACAAGGACCGGATGAGGGGATGGCAGAGGCACGCGTCATCAAACGAGAACTGATGGCGCAAGGGATTGACGCTACACGCATACATGTTGAGGAGACGTCAACGTCGACAATCGAAAACTTTCAACAGAGTCGTTCCTATTGGCACGGAGAACGAGGCGTGACGATCGTGACGAACGATTTTCATGTGCCGCGCGCCCGTCTGATCGCAAAACTTTACTTTCAGCTCGAGAGTGATGCCTTATATGCACCGACCCCGCCACTTGCGAAAGGGAAGTACATGATTCGTGAAGTGTTGGCGTATGTGAAACTACTGGCGATGTATCTAAAAAACTAGGCTCTTGCACCCGCAAGAGCCTAGTTTAGTTGACAGCCGATTTCTTCGTTCATCACGAGACCGAACGCCTCGGCTCCTTCCACGTTCAAATGGACGCCATCACTTTCGAAATATGCTTCCTTTCCGATTGATTGCTTATGCCAATCGATGAGGGACACGTTCTCGTGAAGTTCACTTGCCCGTGCGAGTTTTTCATTGACCTCACTCTCCCAAGGACGGGGGACACGTGTGTTGATCAAATAGATCTCATCTGCTCGTTCGAACTGCTTGAGCAATGTCTCAAGTTGCTCCATTTTGAATGCCCCGTTCGTCCCGAGATGAAGGAACACGACGTGACCGGGGGCGTTATACGATTGATACTCGGATGCGACCGGGATCGCATCACGGACTTGACGTCCGATTTCGGCATCGATTTTCAGATTTGGGAAAGCATCTGCCAAATATTCGTTCAATCCGAGCATGACCGAGTCACCGATTGCGAGGGCGGGTGGACACGTTTGGATGTTCGGTTCTTCAGGTGGGACGGTGTTCCCTTCAGTCGATGTCTCGGCTTCTTCCGTCTCTTCGGATTCCGGTTCTTTCGAAGAGTCGGACTCATCTTTTGGTCCCGGCACTTTTACGACCGGAATCTCCTCTTGTACTTGTTTTGATTCAGAGAACGCCAGGATGGTCAAATTCCCGACAAGTACAAGTGAGAGCGCGGTCGCACAAGCTGTTGCCATAATGCGTGCACTCGGATGCGTCGGCGTCGATACGAGTTGACGGAACGCTTGTGTGAATCCATTCCGCCGAATCGGTGTCTCGATGAAGCGGTACGACAATTCGGCAATGACGAGTGTGAGTGCGACTTGTCCGACGGCGAGTGGTGGTGAAAACGTGCCGAGTCGCTCGAGCGGGGTGGACAAGATAATCACGGGATAGTGCCATAAATAAATGCCGTACGTACGCGTGCCGATCACACGAAGCCAAGCGCTTCCAAAAAGACGTGACCAAACGGTTGCTGGATGGGCCACCGCGGCAATCAGTAGGGCGGACAAGAAGGCGACGAGCAAGAACCCCCCGTAATAGAGGAACGTGTCGTAAGCGTTCACGTTGACGATGATTCCGACCACGGCAACGAGCGCGATGGCGCCCGTTCCATTCAAGATATGACGGCCGATACGGGGAATCGCTTCTTTGAACGTGTCCGGGCGCCAGCCGAACGCGAGAAGGGCTCCCATGAGCAGACCGAACAAGCGCGTATCCGTCCCGTAGTAGACGCGGCTCGGGTCGGCTTCCGGAACATATCGGAACGCCATCCACGCAGCTGAGGCGAGGAGGAGCGCGGCAACCAATTGAAGCAACCGTTTCCGGAACGCGAGTCCAGCGAGTAAAATCAGAGGCCACACTGCATAGAATTGTTCCTCGATGGAGAGCGACCATAAGTTTTGGAGCGGTGACGGCTTCCCGAAACTTTCGAAATATGAGACGTCATGGAAGATGTACCACCAGTTGTTCACATAAGCGAGAGCGGCCAACGAATCTTGTCGTACCGTATCGAGCAAGGAACGATCAAAGAGCGTGACGTACGTCATCACGAGCGACAACATCAACAGAAGGGCCGGCAACAACCGGCGGAAGCGTGCCAAATAAAATGATTTCAAGTTGATCGTGCCGGTCTTCGTCCATTCACGAATCAAAATTCCGGTAATCAGATAGCCAGACAGGACGAAAAAGACATCGACCCCGAGGAATCCTCCGGATATGTAAGGTGCGTTCAAATGATATAACATCACAGCCAAAACAGCGAACGTGCGTAAGCCGTCAAGACCGGGCATATACGTCGTACGTTTGAGTGGTTGCATGTCCCCACTTCCTTTCTGAATTAAAGCGGACATTTCCCTTTTTTTAGAATCCATTCTTCAGTATAACGAGGGAAAGCGGGGCAATGGTTTCAAAAGATTAACAGTCCGCCAAGGCAGAATAACTTATTAAGAGAGTATTTGAAGAGGAAAAGAATCCAAAAAAATAAAATAGAACATTTTAAAACAAAAAAGATAAAAAATAATAATTATTTTGGTTGAAAACGTTTACAGGAGTTCTTTGTGGTGCTACTATATGGATGTGGATATGACATATCGAAAAAAAACAAACAAAAAGGAGAGTTTAACATGACGAAAGAAGAGTCAGCATTGGTAGGTTTGGAAATTGTCGCTCACGCAGGAGACGCACGATCGAATTTAATGCGTGCGCTTGAGGCGGCGAAGGAAGGGGACTATGACCGAGCTGAAATGCTTGTGAATCAAGCAGACGAGTCCATTTCGCAAGCGCATGCGACACAGACGGGCATGATTCAGGCGGAAGCTCGTGGCGAAGGTGCTGAATTTGGTTTCATCATGGTCCATGGTCAGGATCACTTGATGACGACGATGCTTTTAAGAGACATGATGCAACATATGATCGAGCTATACCGCCGATCAAACTAATTTTAGACGAATGGGTCGAGTGACCCTTTGATCATTCACCGGTAAAGGAGGAAATGGCATGAACGGTTTAATCGCTAACATTGAAAAAATGAAACCAGCGTTTGAAAAAATCTCGAATAACCCATACTTACGGGCAATTCGTGACGGGTTTATCAGTTTGATTCCAGTCATTTTATTCTCAAGTATTTTCCTATTAATCGCATTTGTCCCAAACATTTTTGGTGTGTACTTAAGTGAGGAATGGGTCAACCGACTCATGAAAGCATACGGATACTCAATGGGGTTAGTCGGACTTCTCATGTCGGCGACGATTGCAAAGTCGTTGACAGAGACGTTCAATGGTCAACTTCCTAAGACGAGACAGATTAACCCTGTTTCGACGATGGTCGTGTCAATCATCGGCTTCGCGTTGATTGGGGTCGATCAAATCGAGGGAGGTCTATCGAACGGTTTCATGGGTACGAAAGGGCTATTGACAGCTTTTGTGGTCGCCTTTATCGTTCCGAACATCTATAAGTTCTGTGTGAAGCGTAATATTACAATCAAGATGCCAAAAGAAGTGCCAGGGAACATCGCGCAAACATTTGCTGACTTGATTCCGCTTGCCACGTCAATCATCTTCTTCTGGGTGTTTGATATGGTATTCCGAAGCTTTGCGTCAGAGGGATTTAGTGCTTGGATTATCGATATTTTCCAACCCCTCTTCTCAGCAGCGGACGGCTATCCGGGACTTGCTTTAATCTTCGGTGCGATGGCCTTCTTCTGGTTCGTCGGAATTCACGGACCATCGATTGTGGAACCAGCCGTGTCAGCGATTTATATCACGAACGTCGAACAAAACTTACAGTTGTTCCAAGCGGGGGAACAGGCGACGAACGTCCTCTCGCAGGGGTCTCAATACTTCATCGCCACATTAGGTGGTACCGGAGCCACGCTCGTCATCACGTTCATGATGGCATTCATGGCGAAATCAAAACAGCTGAAGTCGGTCGGTCGCGCTTCTTCTGTTCCGGTTCTCTTTGGAATTAACGAGCCGATCCTATTCGGTGCACCGATCGTCTTGAACCCGGTCTTCTTTATTCCGTTTATCGCGGCACCAATCGTCAACGTTTGGTTGTTAAAGGCGTTCATCGATATCGGTGGAATGAACGGGTTCATCTACAACTTACCTTGGACGACGCCTGGACCAATCGGTTTGATTCTCGGTACTGGATTCGCACCGCTCGCCTTCATCCTCGCACCGACGTTGATCATTATCGATTTGTTAATTTACTATCCGTTCTTCAAAGTGTACGACAAACAGTTGGTCGAACAAGAGCGTTTGGCCGTACTTGAAGAAGAACAAACCCCAGACACAGGTGCTGAGATCGCGACAAGCGCGACAGAGGCACGTGTCGTGAAGCCGGTAGATGCATCAAAAACGTATAACGTCCTCGTCCTTTGTGCGAACGGTGCAACGAGCGGCATGCTTGCCAATGCGATCGCCAAAGGCGCGAAAGAAGAAGGGTTACAACTTGAATCCACTGCGATGGCGTACGGTCAACATAAGGCTGTCATTTCAGAGTTCGATTTGATTATTCTCGCTCCACAAATGGCATCGATGCTTGGGGAGTTGGAAAAAGATTCAGCATCGAGTGACACGAAAGCCGTCTCGACATCGGGAGGGGAATATGTAGCACTTTGTCGTGATCCAAAAGGCGCGCTCGCCTTTGCGATGAAGCATATTTAAAGGAAGGGGCTGGCAATTCTCAGCCCCTCTAATCTTTTCAATCTAGACAAAGAGGTGGAATCGAAATGAGACAATTTCCGGAAGAGTTTATTTTTGGTGCGGCAACAGCAGCTTATCAAGCAGAAGGTGCTGTGAACGAAGGGGGACGCGGTCCGTGTTACTGGGATGAGTTTTTGCATCGCCCCGAGAGCCGTTTCAATGGAGATATAGCTAGTGATTTTTATCATCAGTATCCGACTGACTTGAAATTATCCAATGAGTACGGGTTGAACGGGATCCGTATCTCAATTGCCTGGAGCCGCGTCATTCCGGATGGGACCGGGAAGGTGAATGAGGACGGGCTCGCATTTTACGATCGGTTAATCGATGAATGTTTGGCGAACGGTGTAGAACCTGTCGTCACGCTCCATCATTTCGACACGCCCCTCCCACTATTCCATCAAGGGGACTGGTTGAATCGTGATAACATCGATCACTTCGTCCGATTTGCAGAAGTATGTTTCAAGCGCTTCGGGGACCGTGTGAAGAAGTGGGTTTCCATTAATGAACCTTGGTCTGTCGTCGCAGGACAGTACATCATCGGTCATTTCCCTCCCAACATTCGTTATGATGTCGCCAAGGCGATTCAAGCCATGCATCATATGATGGTCGCCCATGCGAAAGTCGTGGACGCCTATAAACGAATGGGGCTAGACGGAGAGGTTGGGATCATCCACATTCTCGAATCGAAGTATCCGATCACAGATTCAAAAGAAGACCGGGAAGCGGCGTATGTGGAAGATGTTTTGGCAAACCAGTTCATGTTGGACGCCTGTTTGAAAGGACGTTATACAACGGAAACGTTGACTGTTATCGAACGATTGATGTCGATTCAACAAACGACGCTTGTGATTGAAGAAGGGGACATGGAATGGTTGGAGCGCGCGAGCGCAGAGAACGATTTTCTCGGAGTCAATTACTATGCGAGTCACTTCCTTGCTGCTCATGATGGAGAAAGCGGGATTCATCATAATGGAACGGGAGAGAAGGGGACGAGCGTGTTTGGCTTAAAAGGAGTCGGAAAACGTGTGTCCAATCCGGATGTGCCCACGACGGACTGGGACTGGCCGATTTATCCTGCCGGGTTGACGGACATGCTCGTTCGAGTTCATCAGCAATATCCGAATTACAACGCGATTTACGTGACGGAGAATGGAATGGGGTACAAAGACGATCTCATCGACGGTTCTATCGATGACACTCCTCGGATTGACTACATCGCCCAACACTTGAATGCTATTCTAGATGCGATTGAACAGGGTGTGTCGGTTCGTGGTTACTTCCTTTGGTCTCTCATGGATGTCTTGTCTTGGACGAACGGATTCAACAAACGATACGGGTTGTTCTATGTGGATTTCGAGACGCAGGAACGATTACCGAAAAAAAGTGCACGTTGGATGAGAGAAGTGGCGAGCCGACGTCAAGTCATTCAATCAGAAACTGTAAAATGAACAAAAAGTCGGTTCTTTTGAACCGGCTTTTGTTTGTTTATGTTCTAAAATGATAGTCAAGGGGTGTTCAAGTTGAGTATACTGATAGAAAGAAGGAGGGTGATCGGAAAAATGTTGAAAGAGCAGCGATGGGATCGCATCTTGGAACTGGTGGACACGAAAGGGGTCGTCAAAACGACGGAAGTGACAGAATTGCTTGGCGTCACACCGATGACAGCACGTCGTGATTTGCAGATGCTTGAAGAGTTGGGGCGTCTTGAACGTATTCACGGTGGTGCGAAGTCTTTGAACATGGACCGTCCCCTGTCATACGAAGAACTGTCTCATGTCGAGAAGAAACAACTTCGTTCGGAAGAGAAGCGGAGTATCGCGAGGAAGGCGGCGGAACTCATTGAAGAAAATGCGACCGTGTTCATCGGTCCCGGGACGACCAATGAACTCATTTATGAATACATCGATGTGAATGCACGTATTTTTACAAACTCTTTTCAAGTGTTCGAACGCTTTAAAAACGATACGCGATTTGAACTCATGCTGATCGGTGGGCGCTATCGTGAACGGACGGGTGCTTTTGTGGGGAGCTTTACGAATGATATCATGTCTCGTATCAACGTTTCCCTCGCTTTTATCGGTACGAACGGGGTACACAACGAACGGATTACGACGGCGAACGAAGAAGAGGGCGCTTGTCAAAAAATCGTCCTAGATAATGCACAGATGAAATATATTTTGTGCGATTCAAGCAAAATCGGTCGCGCCGACCTATTCGACTTTTATGGATTAGATCACGTAGATGGTTTGATTACTGATGAGAATGTTGACGAAGCGACATTGCATCATTATTCTTCTTATACGGAAATCATTGTAGGAAAAAATGAACAACAACTTGTATGACAGATTAAATAAAAGTCTGAATTGTTACGAAATGTGACGATTCAGGCTTTTTTTTGATAATAAACAAACAATAAATGTTCGAAAATGATTGAAATTAAACGAACATGTGCTATTATAAAAGTGTAAATAACGAACAAAAAAGAACAAAAGGGAAGAAGGGATTATTGTGAAAGTAGCACTTTCGGCAGACAAAGCAAGTGAAGGGCGTAAACAAGTGATCATTGACCACGTGAAGGGGCTAGGACATGAAATCGTAGATTATTCGGGTGATGATATCGTGGCTGCAATTGTTCGAGTGACGAATGCGGTTCGTGATGAAGAGGTGGCACGTGGCATCTTGCTCGATTCATTTGGGTCATTGTCATACATGGTCGCTGCAAAGCAATCAGGGATTGTTTGCGCACAAGTATCAGATGAACATTCTGCGAAAATGACAAGGGACCATAACAACTCGACGATTATTGCGATGGGGACAGAAGTCATCGGAGACACGTTAGCTCGTGAAATTGTAAGCGCATTCCTTGGGGCGGAGTACTCAGGTGGGCGTCATCAAATCCGTGTAGACATGCTGAACAAATTGGCTTAAGGAGGACGAAAAAATGAAGATTGCAATCGGCTGCGACCATATTGTGACAGATATTAAAGATGAGATGGTGCGATACCTTGAAGCGCAAGGCCATGAAGTCATTGATTGTGGGACATACGATCTTGAACGAACGCATTACCCGATCTATGGGCGTCGTGTCGCGGAACAAGTCGTCACGAATGAAGCGGAACGTGGGGTTGTCATTTGTGGTACGGGAGTAGGGATCACGACGTCGGCCAATAAAGTTCAAGGTGTGCGTGCGCCACTCGTGCGAGATGTGACCACTGCTAGGATGGCACGGGAGCAACTCGATGCGAATGTGATTGGAATCGGGGGACGAATTACCGGTCTCGGTTTGATGCAAGAGATTGTAGATGTCTTTTTGAATACGCCATTTGTCGAAACAGACGAATCGAAACAACTCATCGCCTCGGTCGATGCGTTGGCGTCAACGAGTCGGGGACTAGATGGCGACGAGATATTCGATGAATTTTTAGAGAAGTGGGAAACGGGCTGT
This sequence comes from Exiguobacterium qingdaonense, assembly GCF_018617855.1. GTDB lineage: Bacteria > Bacillota > Bacilli > Exiguobacteriales > Exiguobacteriaceae > Exiguobacterium > Exiguobacterium qingdaonense. The sequence goes on along the minus strand of NZ_JACSKY010000012.1, from coordinate 36,124 downwards.
TACGTCGATTGACAAATAATCTAATGAGGTGAATGAACATGGAAATGACAAAAACAGGTGTCATCAATACGAAAGAGATGCTACGCGATGCACAAATGAACGGATATGCTGTCCCAGCCTTTAACATTCATAACTTGGAGACGGCACAAGTCGTGGTGGACACGGCAGCGGAACTTCGGTCTCCAGTCATTTTGGCTGCGACCCCTGGAACGTTCACATACGCTGGGCGTGATTACATTCAAGCGATTGCGGATACAGCTGCACGCCGCTATGACATCCCGATTGCGCTTCATTTGGATCATCATGAGACGATTGAAGACATTCGCGACTCGCTTGAACTTGGTACAAAATCGGTCATGATCGATGCTTCACACCATGCATTCGAAGAGAACGTTGAGACAGTGCGTCAAGTCGTCGCGATGGCTCATGAATACGGTGCATCGGTTGAAGCCGAGCTTGGTCGCTTAGGTGGGCAAGAAGATGACCTTGTGGTGGATGAGGCCGACTCCTTCTACACCGATCCTTCCGCGGCAGCAGAATTTGTCGAGAGAACAGGAATCGACTCGCTTGCCGTCGCGATCGGAACGGCCCATGGCTTATATAAAGCAGAACCGAAACTTGATTTGGAGCGGTTGTCTGAAATCCGAGCAGTCGTCGACATTCCTCTCGTTCTCCATGGCGCATCTGGTGTACCGTTTGATACGGTGCGCGAATGTATTCGTCGAGGTTGCTGTAAGGTCAACATCGCCACAGAGTTAAAAATGCCATTCGCCGCGACACTTCGAAGCGTCTTGACCGAAAATCAGGAAGAGAGCGATCCGCGCAAATATTTCGGACCGGCCAAAGCTGCGATGAAGACGGTCGTAGAAGAGAAGATTCGAATGTGCATGAGTGATGGACGTTATTGAGGTTCGGGTATGATTTTGACCATCACGTTAAATCCTGCAATCGATGTCCGTTATGACATGTCGCAGTTTCAGTTGAAAGGAACAAATCGAACGGATGCCCCTCACCGTACCGCGGGAGGGAAAGGACTGAATGTTACCCGAGTCATCCATCAATTAAAAGAATCGGTTGTTGCTACTGGAATAGTCGGGGGTGAGTCGGGAGAGTGGGTCACCACTACGCTCACCGATCAAGGAATTCGCCATGAGTTTTATCAGGTGTCTGGTAACACACGAACGTGTTTGGCTTTTTTACACGATGGAAATCAAACCGAAGTACTTGAAAATGGACCGACCATCTCGACAGAAGAATGGGAAGGGTTCAAGCAACATGTGGCTACGCTCTTGCCTGAAGTCTCACTCATCGTGGCGTCCGGTAGTTTGCCGAAAGGTGTGCCGGTGAGTGCCTATCGCGAATTGATCGAGCTAGCAGGGCAATATGGGAAGAAAGTAATCCTCGATACAAGCGGAGAGGCTCTTCGTGAAGGGTTGTCGGCTCATCCTTTGTTAGTGAAACCGAATGAAGAAGAATTGAACAGTTTGGATCCCGTCGCTCCAATCGAGCACACGCTCAACCGGATCGGATATATGAGTGACTGGGTCGTTCATTCAAAAGGGAAGCGAGGGGCGGATGCAATCGTTCATGGACAACGCTATGTCATCGACGTACCGAACGTGGCGGCCGTGAACGCCGTCGGGTCTGGCGATGCGATGATTGCTGGTCTCGCCGTCGGAATGGTGAGACGACAATCCGTAGAAGAGGCGCTTCGTCTCGGTAGTGCGACCGGCACGCTCAATGCCCTTGAAGAAGGCACGGGAAGTATCAATTGTGCACATCTTGAAGACATGCTCAATCAGATTCGGGTGACACGGATGTCCCCCATCTCCTCATCATGAAAGAAGCGACCTGTCGTCTTATGGACAGGTCGCTTCTTTCTAGTTACATCATATTAATCAACGTCCCGCCAATCACCCCGGCGATGACGAGTGCCCATGGGGGCAGTTTCCAATAGGCAATCATCACGAACAGGAAGGCGGCGAACACGAAATCGACCGCATCGTTGACGGTGCTCGTGAAGATCGGGCTGTAGAATGCCGCGATCAAAATCCCGACAACGGCCGCATTGACGCCGATGAGGGCGCCGGCAACTTTTGGGTTGTGGCGTAGGGCGTCCCAATACGGGAGTGCCCCGAGGATGAGTAAGAATGCCGGCAAGAAGATGGCGACCGTCGCGAGCAATCCGCCCGGTACACCATCGATGGCTGTCCCTAGATACGAAGCGAACGTAAATAGCGGTCCAGGGACGGCCTGGGCGGCACCATATCCTGCAAGGAAAGCCTCTTCACTCAAGAAGCCGGCGGGTACGAGCTCTCGTTCAAGTAGTGGCAAGACGACATGTCCGCCGCCGAAGACGAGGGCACCGGCCCGGTAGAAACTGTCGAATAAAGCAATCGCCTGACTCTCAAACGTCTCCCGTAAAATCGGTAAGATGACGAGAAGTGCGCCGAAGACTGACAACAAGACGGCCCCGAGTCGTTTTGAGATGGGAAAGGCACTCGATTTTTCCTCGAGGCGGTCCGGTTTGAACAATAGGAAACCTGCGAGCGCCGCGACGAGAATGACGAGTACCTGACTGAACGTCGTCTGCCAAAGCAGGACGCCGGCCAAAGCGAAAAAGGCGATCGTCCGCGTCTTCGTATTGGGCGTGAGTTTACTCGCCATCCCTAAAATGGCATGGGCGACGATGGCGACGGCGACGACTTTCAATCCGTATAGCCAGCCCGCGTCCGAGACGTCAAGTCCCGACAACAACAAAGCGAACAGGATGAGGGCGATGACCGACGGGGTCGTGAATCCGATAAAGGAAGTGATCCCACCTAAGATGCCGCCCCGGACGATGCCGATGCCGATGCCGACTTGTGAACTTGCCGGGCCGGGCAAGAATTGGCATAGCGCGACGAGGTCGGCATATGCTTTCTCATCCATCCATTTGCGTCGTCTCACATACTCCTCGTGGAAGTAACCGAGGTGGGCGACCGGCCCACCGAACGAGGTGAGGCCGAGCCTCGTTGAAACGAATAAGATCTCTAGTAACGTCTTGAACGTCACGCGTTGTGTGAACATATCTTCACTCCTTGATTTCTTTGAATAACTCGTATGCTTTTTGGCGGGCTTCCTTAAGTACGGAGAGCCCTTTCTCCGTCGTTACGTAATTTTTACGGACATGCCCATCGACCGTCTCATTATGGCGAACGAGCAGACCGTCCTTTTCCATCCCATGTAGGATCGGATAGAGTGTTCCGGCACTGATTTCATAGCCATGCTCCCGTAGTTCATCGACCATCCATGCCCCGTATACAGGGTGCTCCGCAGCATGGTGTAAAATGTGGATATGGATGAAACCGAGAAATAACTTCCGCAAGACGCGGTCTTCCATACGTGTCATCTCCTTGTTATCGAAATCCGATATCGAGTTTCGAAATCAGTCTACCAAACGAGTGAGGAGGACACAAGGGACAAGGATACAGTTTACAAAAACTTATTATGGACTAGATGGGAATGAGTTCGGAAAAAATAGGGAATCTATCATAAATGAGGTAAACTAAGTAATAATTTCATTACTGAGGAGGAAGTGACGTGACAAAACCATCCCAATCTTCAAACGATACATTGTTGCGCCATATGCCCCAAGGTTACGTCGAATTCAAGGTGATTTACGACGACGCTTCGGAGCCGATTGACTATGAATTCTTTGAAGTGAATCCCGCTTTCGAGAGAATGATGAAAGGGAAACGTAAACATTTTATCGGAGAACGCGTCACGACTATTTTAAAAGGGTTTGAATACAGTGATCGTGAATGGATGATTCAAGTGGCGCGTGTCGTCAGTGAAGGCGGGACGGTGACATTCGAGCACTTTTCACGTCGAAATAAATCATGGTTCGAGATGTCCGTGTTCAGCGAACGACCTGGATTCGTCACGACGATGTTTCATGACATCACTCGACACATTCAAGAGAATAATGCCCTCAACCAACTCGTCAACGTCTCCCATCGATTCGTCTCATCCGGGAGTGATTTACTGATCAATCAACAATTTCTCGACCAAATTCGAGATTTTACCGGTGCGAAGGCGGTCGCCCTCAATTTGATGGAGAGTGACGGAGAGTCGTACACGACGGTCGCCTTGTCCGGAATGGACGACATGTTAGAAAGAAGTCTCGACGTATTGGGGTTCCACCCAGTCGGGAAAAAATGGGCGATGACCGACCAGCGACGTGACCTGTTCAGCCGACCGAATCCGATTGTGTTTGATGGGATCATCCCCTTGATTGACGGCGCACTGCCGAAACGGCTCGTCAAAAACTTACTACGTATTTTTTCACTCGGAGAAGTCGTCCTTTTCAAAATCGAGAAAGACGGCGTGCTATACGGGGATTTGACGATTGTGATGCAAGAGGGCCAGGCGGCGAACCGTCTAGGGCTTGTAGAATTGTATCTCGTCCACATACTCGAGCAGTTGATGAAAGCCGATCATCAGGTAGGTGAGACGAAAAAATCGATGTTCGATGGGTTTGCGACACTCGACTTGGAATGCATCATGGCATTCGGCACGAGACAAGTGCTGCATTTGAACGATACGTGGGAGCGTGTTTTAGGGTATTCACTAGAGGATTTAGAGAACATCGACTTCCTCAGCCTGATTCACCCAGATGACGAGACGATTACAGAGTCTGCCTTCGCAGAACTTGAAGAGCGAGGGGAGCTGTTCCGTTTCGTCAATCGCTTCCGAACGATCGATGACACGTATCGCTCGATTGAATGGCATTGTAAGCTGCAAGGGAACTATATTTATGCGGTCGCTAAAGATGTGACGGACCGGGTGCAGTTGGAGGAAAAACTGGCCGAACGAGACCGTCTTTTGACAAAATTGTCGGATCAGGTACCGGGTGCCATCTATCAGTTCGAACTGTTCCCTGATGGTAGTTTCAATTTTCCGTTCTTTAGTCGGGGGTTCGAAGAGATCCTTGGGATTTCATCTGAAGATGTTCAACGAGATGCAACGCTCGTCTTCAAGCGGATGCATCCCGATGACTATCCTCACGTCATGCAGTCGATCGATGAATCGTATCGGAATTTGACGATTTGGGACGCAGAGTTTCGTGTGTTGACCGAGGACGGACGAACCATTTGGATACTAGGTTCTTCACGACCAGAAAAGATTGCGGAAGGTCATGTGCTGTGGCACGGTTATATCGGCGATGTCACCGAGAAGAAAAAGTACGAGAAAGAGATTGAATATTTGAGTTATCACGACCAGCTGACCGGCGCCAAGAATCGGCGATATTTTGAGGAGGCGTTGACACGTTTTGATGAGGAGAGCTACTATCCACTAACGCTCCTCGTCATCGACATCAATGGTCTCAAACTGACGAACGATGCGTTCGGTCACTTGGTCGGGGATCAGCTGCTCGTCGAGGCGGCAAATATTTTACGAAATGAATTGCGCGCGAAAGATGAAGTGGCGCGTGTCGGTGGGGACGAATTCGTCGTCATCTCCCCGAACACGACGCTCGATGAGGCGAAGCAACTGTCGGAACGTCTGAGCCGGCTCTTCCTCGAGAAGACAGTGGAGGGCTTACCGATTTCCGCATCGTTCGGTGAGGCCGTCAAACATGATACGACAGTCGATTTGACCGATGTGTTCAACTTGGCGGAAGACCGGATGTATCACCATAAGGTGTCCGAGAAACAGAGTCGCCGCCATCATTCGATTCAATTGATCATGCGCACGCTTTATGAGAAAATCCCACGTGAAGAGGAACATTCTCACCGTGTCGCCAACTTGTCCGGTCAACTCGCGGAAGCGATGGGCTTCACGAGTGCCGAAGTGAATGAAATTCGGACGGCCGCCATTTTGCACGATATCGGAAAAGTGGCGATCAGTAACGATATTTTAGACAAACCGGGTGCGTTGACTGAATCCGAATGGCGAGAAATCAAGCGGCATCCCGAGGTCAGTTACAATATTTTGAGCACGGTCCCTGAATACGTTGCCTTGTCCGAAATCGTGTTGGCACACCATGAACGATGGGACGGGCAAGGGTATCCGAAAGGAATCAGTGAATACGACATCCCGCTCGCTTCCCGCATCATCTCGATTGCCGATACGTTTGATGTCATGGTGACAGGGAGACCGTATCGTCAGGCGAAGACGATTGATGAAGCGCTCGCTATCATCAAGCAAGAAGCAGGAAAACAGTTCGATCCATCGCTCGTGGACGTCTTCTTTGAAAAAGTCGTCCCAACGTTACAACAATGAAAGAAGCGAGTCCCCCACGACATAGGAGGACTCGCTTTTTAGATGGTGAGCGGTCGTCTTTTTACGACGAAGACGGTCAATAAGAAGACGATGGCGGTCATGATTCCCATCATCAAAATTGAGAAGAGTGGGAACTGTCCCTCGTACATCGTGATGACTCCATCGTTCAACCAATAAGTCGGTAAGAAGCGGCCGACGAATTTTAATGAATCTGGCAGCCATAAGAGACTGATGAAGGCGCCACCTGTTATGGCAGAAGCCATCGTGACCGATATTTGAAAGATGTTCGCCTTTTCCCGATTCGTCGCGGCGACGGCGATGAGACCACCGAGCGCAAGGCAGACGAGCAGATAGGAGGAGAACAAGGCGAATACGGTCGGAAGGTACGCCCAGACGTCTTGACCGTGAAGAACGAGACTCACACCAATCAACAAGACCACGTAAATGAATCCGACGAGATAAAAAGCAAATAAGAGAGAAGCGAAATAACGTCTTGGAGTAACCGGTGAGGCGAACAGGCGTGCATAAATCTTCTCGTCCCGGTCGTCTGCGACGAACATCGGGATGAACTGGAGGAACGTCGACATCATGATGAACGACAACAGACCGAAAAAGGCTTGTGTACGTGCGGTCGTGGCGACACTTTCTTGAAACGGCTCACTTGAGAGCGTATAGCCATTCATCGCCTCTTCAGACGCAAGTCGTTCGAAGGCGGCTTCATCGTATCCGCTCGCCTCAAGGAGTTGACGCTCCCGGGATAAATGTCCGTTCAACGCCTGTTCAATCAAGGAGGCGTCACTTCCGGCAATCGCGGAGAAGGAGAGGCGAGGCATATCTCCCGTGAACGCTTGTGCCGTGAAATTTTCAGGAATGACAAGGATGATGTCCTCCCCCTCTAACAAGACCTCTTCATCACTTGCTTCAAGCAGAGTGACACGGCCGAAACGATCGGCCTCCTCAATCAAGCGTTCGGCGAGAATTCCGCCGTCCCGGTCGACGACTCCGACCGACGCGCTCAAGCTAGACGTTCCTCCGACGAATGACAGGATGAGCGCGAACCCGAACAACGAAACGAACGTGAACACCCATAGCCCTTTCTTTCTGAGCATCCGTTTGGCCACGTGTCTAATGAGTACCATGACGCTTCACCCCTTTCGAGAGAATGTAGCTGAATGCGATCAAGATGAGTAGATGAATCCCGAGCAATCCGAGACTTTGCCAATACAGACTCATGTCGCCTTCGCGGAGCATGACGGCAAGCATGCCGTCCCGCATAAAGATCGGCATGAACACATAGGCCGCCCACGGTGCATAGTATAGTGTCACTTCGTCAAAGCCGGGCACGTAGCCTCCAGATAAGATCATGAGAATGGCGACGAATCCGTTGACGATTGCATCTTTCGTCGTCATGCTCAACTTCGGCAATTGGACGATGACGAAGCCGACCGCGACCCCATAAGCGGTCAAGGCAAGCCAAGATAAAATCAAATGACCAAACTGAACGTTCGACAAATCAAATGTCCGATAGACGAAATGACTGAACCAAAAGAGTAAGATGATTTGAAGCAAGATGATGACGTACCGACTGAACGTCCGCGCGATCCGATATTGGATCGTCCTGACAGGGGCTGCTTGAATACGTAGATAGCTCCCGACATTCGGTTGTTCCTCTCGTGCCATCGAAGTGATGTAAAACGAACCGAAGAGGGCGGTCATGATCGAGATGGTGACGGTAAAATATTCGAGCGAGGTCGGGGTGCGGCCCGCCAAGTCGACACTTTCCGTATCAAGCCATTCCTCATTCTCATATGGGGCCGATTCGCCTGCCTCTGTGAGCATGATTTGTTGATTGGCAATCGCCGTGTATTGGGTGAGGATGGATTCGAGGACATCGAACTCGACGGTCGTCGGTTCTTCATATAAGAGCGTGATCATACTGTCATCGAGCTGTAAGATGACGTCCGCATCACCGTCATTCACGCCGGCCTCGGCGGATGCGATGTCTTCATACGGTATCAGTCGGATGAACGCTTGAATGTCTTCGTCGTCCAAAAAGGTCTCGAGCGGCTCACGGTACTGGTCGGTCGAGGATTCGACGTAGGCAACATTCGTGACCGGCAGTTTGAACGTGTCACTGAAGACGGCCGACAGCATCGTTCCGAGACCGAAAATGAGGATGAGTGGGAAAATTAGCATCCAAAAGATGGTGGCGCGGTCACGAAGCCGTTGCTTCACATCATATTTGATGAAGGTCCACATGAAAGTACCCCCTATTCCCGGAGCGTCTTCCCGGTCAATGCCAAAAAGACGGTATTGAGGGAAGGACGGTCGACCGTGATGGATGTGAAATGAACATGTTCCTGATGTAGCGTCTCAAGAAGTGGGGCGAGCGGTGTGTTTTTATTCAACGACACCTCGATATACGGTTCCTCATACTCCACTTTTTGGACGTGCTCGAGTGCTTCGAGTCGTTCGAGCGCATGTGGGGGAAGGGTGTCGACTTTGATCCGGGCCGTCTCGAGCGTCATGACGCGGTCCTTTAGTTCATCCTGGGTCCCTTCGGCGATGATCTTCCCCTCATCGACGATGGCGATTCGGTCGCATAGGAGCTCGACTTCCTCCATGTAATGTGACGTATAGATAATCGTGGCACCACGACGGTTCAGTTCACGGATGTTCTCGAGAATGGTGTTACGCGACTGTGGGTCGATGGCGACGGTCGGTTCGTCCATAAAGATGAGCTCGGGCTCATGCACGATGCCACAGGCGATATTTAGTCGACGGAGAAGGCCACCGGAAAGTTCAGGTGGGCGTTTCTTTTGGTGAGCATCGAGTTCGACGAAGGCAACGGCGGCCTCGGTCTTTTGTTTCGCTTCCTTCGGACTGAACCCGTACAGTTCGGCAAAGAATTGGATGTTTTCATAGACAGTCAGCTGGTCATAGACAGAGACGTGTTGCGGTACGATCCCGACGCGACGTTTAATCGGTAGCTCGTCTTTTGGCATCGATTGTCCAAAAATACGGATCGATCCGGCATCCGCTTCGTACAAGTTCAACATGACCGAGATGGCGGTCGTCTTGCCGGCACCGTTCGGACCGAGTAGACCGAACAGTTCGCCTTCCTCGACGTTCAGGCTGAGGTCGTTCAAGGCGATGGTGTCCCCGAAACGCTTCGTGACATGTTCGAGCGAGATGATCGACATAGGTGTGCCCCTTTCTCATATGAAAATCACATTCTTTTACACAAAGGTGTTCGAGTATTGTCATGAATATCCCTGTCCAGACAGATGAAATTATGTAATAATCTAATTATTCAGATAATTATTTGTGTCGAAATGAGGGATTTGGATGAAAGGGTGGAAGTTCAATAAGCAAGAAGGGGCGTTGTTCCCAGACGAAATCGTGCTCTCCGCATTTTGTACGGTCGAGCCGAAACGGATGGATTCAACATTACCGTTTTACTACGATGAATCGGTTTTCCGTTTTAAGAATAAACAAGGGGAGACGTTTTACTTTAAAATATCACCGAGCTATCACGAATTTGAGATTAACGTGAAAAACGAGGACGGGGAGCTCGTGTATTATCAATTGCTTCGGACCGTCACGAAAGTCGAGGTGTTAGAAGACCGACGGGATCATGCGGAGTTATTGATCGTGCTCGGAGAAGACAGGAAGCGGACCGTGACGTCGATTGAATTGACCGTTCGGCCGCGTTTCCGTGTGCTCGTGAAAGAACATGAAATATAATATATTCACACAAGGGGCGGATGCGAATCCGTTCTTTTTAGTTTGGAACGAAAAAACAGCCACAATGTGACTGTTCTTTCCTCGGTCATTTCGTCAAAAAGATTTGGACGTGGATGGTCGAACCTTTTTTGTCGGTCGCCTTGCCGATCCCTAGATGGGTGTAATGCGCCTTCAAGATGTTCGCGCGATGACCACTACTGTTCATCCACGCATCGACTGCCCGTACCGGGTCGCTTGATCCCTTATAGATGTTTTCACCCCAACCACGATATGACACGCCGTAAGCGTCCAACGTATCACCCGGGGTGCCGTTTTCTTTGAGCGTGTGCGAGAATTGGCCGGTGCGTGCCATCTCATCCGCCCGGACTTGGGCGACGCGATTCGCCTCACTAGAAGCGTCGAGTAGGGATAACCCGACTGCTTTTCGCTCCACATTCGTCTCGGTCAACACGTTGACCGGCGATGTGAAACGGACGTGCTTGGCAAGGATGTACCCGGTATGCGTCCCGTAGCGGACTTTATACCAGCGCGTCGTGCCGGTGTATCGATATGAAATCGTATCGAGTACCGCGCCTTGACGGACGAACTTGACACCTGATGACGTCGTCAGTGGACGTGATTTCAAATAGACGCTCGACGGTTTGACGTACGTCGTTTTCGTGAACTTCACCTCAGCGGTTGAAAGTCGGACATATTTGGCCGGCAAATAAGCATAACCGTTGCCCCACTGGATTTTATACCAACGCATCCCGTCCAACTGGAACGATGTCCGGACGCGCATCGAGCCGTCTCTAGGGATGAGCGCAAGTCGTTTCGCGCTCATTGAGGGGGATTGCCGTACGTTGAGTTGACTGATCTTTGTCACGTACCCCGTCGTGTTGACCGACGTCTCATAATAAGCATGGACACGATTCACAGAGAAGGGTGAACTGATGATGCCTAGGGTGAGAATGATCGTGAGCAGGAAAGATAGGTTTTTTTTCAAATGGATCGACTCCTTTTTTGAGGCTCCCTTTATTCTATATTAGCTGGTCGATTTTTGGTTTTACCATTTCATTACAAAAAAGAGGACTGTTGATCAGCCCACCCTCTATCTGACCGCAAGCGCCTTCCATCCCGTCGCGCCCATGACGGCACTCACTTTTGATTTCGGGATGACCAAGCGACCGCGATACGGGTCGTTAATGTACAAATTCGACTTGTCATAGCCGGTCGCCAACATGACGTGATAGTTGACGTAGCCGGTGAACTTCTTGTTCGAGGCGGTGTACCAGTTGAAATAGCCGTACGGTTTATTGAAGTCGACGCTCGCCCAGACGATGACCGGGTTACCCATCGACAGTTCCCGTTCAATCGAGCCGAGTCCCTGGTTGGACAAATCCTTCACCGGACGATACTTGCTGGCGAATCCGATCATCCCTTTCGGATAAATCCCATAATTCTTATATTTGCCGAGCGTCCGTTTCGGGTCACCGGTGAACATGACGTTCGGGTCGACCCAACGATACGAACGATTTTCGTAGCGTGCGTTCCACATGCTCTTTGGCATCTCGCGATAAAGTGTCGAGGCACTGACGGCACGTCCCTTCTCTTCGAGCGCCATTTTGAGCGAAAAGAACTCGCAGCCGGACGGATACCCCATCGGGAACTGCCGATAGAGCGGCACGCTCATCTTATAGACGGAAAGGGATTGAGAGTAGGCTCCTCGCGCATCGAACGAGGCGTTCCCGACGTGGCGGTTTTGATACATCTTTCCGTTTTGGTCAAAGTAGTACCATTTCCCACCGATTGCTTGCCAGTCCGTCTTCTTCGTCAGGACCGGAGCGAAATACTCGTACTGCGTCGTGTATTTCCAGCCTTTTTCAGGGACGCCGGTCGAATGGAAATGATACGTCTTTCCATTCAACCGATGCTTCCCTTGAAGCCGATAACCGTAGGTCGGATGGAATCCGACCTTCTTTCCGTCAATCATTTGAAAACCATACTCGCGACGACCGTAGTAGTCAAACGAATAATAACGTGAGTTCAGTTTATGGATTCCTTCAAGACGATAGCCGTAGGTCGGGTGAAAACCGTACATGACCCCGTCGATGCGTTGGAGACCGTATTTGCGGTCGCCGTATTTTCCGAACAGATAGTGACGGTTGTTGATACGATAGAGCCCCTCGAGGCGATATCCATAATACGGATGGAAGCCATACATTGTTTCGCCGACCCGGGCGAGCCCTTGTCGACGTACCCCGTCATCCCCGAAGTAATAGCGGCGCGTGCCGACCGTCTTCCAACCGGTCGCCATCTTCCCTTGCGCCATCAAATAGTACTTGTTCCCGTCAATCGTATACATGCCCGTACGGATGGTGCCGTCAGGGAAGAAATAATGTTTTTCGTCCCCGAGCTGTTGCCAACCGGAGAGACGGACCCCGTCCTCGTTGAAGTAGTAGCGCTTTCCAGCAATCGTCTGGAAACCGGTGAGGGGCTGGCCAGTTTCGTCGAAATAATAGACGAGCCCGTCTCGTTCCTGCCATCCGCTAAACAGTTTTCCGTTCTCATCAAACGTGTATGTCGTGCCGTCGATTGTATAAAGACCGGTGACGAGTCGACCGTCCGCTTCAAAATAATATGTAGCGCCTTCAATTTCTTGCCAACCGGTGAGGGGCGTCCCATCCTCGTTCAAATAATACAGGTTCCCTTCAATTTCTTGCCAACCGATCAATGTCGTCCCGTCACTTGATGTGTAGACAATCCCATCGGCCGTCTGTTGAAAAGACCCTTCAACAGAAACGACTTGTGGACCGACCCACATTGTACCGATCACCAGTCCGACGTAGACAGTTCTGTTCCATGCCATGTTTTGGACCTCCTTTGAATACATACAGAAGAGATACCCATATTTATCCAATGTTAGCCTATGGCAAATGAATCATTTGAAAGGTCAGACGTTTATGCCGAATAGCTCATGAATCGAAGATGCTTCGATGCGAAATATAACGATGTGATGACGACGATGAGTCCGGTCACGATTGGCCAGACGAGGTGTACGTCTGTGAGTAGCACGTCTCCTGACAAAGGACCGAGCATCCATGGCATCCAGTCGAGATCGACCCAACCGATCACGAGCGATATGACGAAGTGGAGCCCGAGCGTCAACACGACCGCGACGACGCCGCTCTCAAGAAGTGCTGCGATGAAAAAGAAGATCGATAGCTGCACGATGAAATGACACATGAGTAACGCTGTCGACATGAGAAAATCGAACCAGTCAAATGAATCAAACAGAATCACCGTGTAGTACGCGGCTGCCCCTTGTGCAAGCAAGAGACCACCGACCGTCAGCAAGGCATAATGCCCCCATTTGCTGATGACGATCCGTGACGTTGGAATCTGTAACGATTTGAGCCAGACGAGCGTCCCGTTCGTCCGCTCGTGACTAAATGTGTGCATCGCCGACAGCAAGATGATGAGTTGTCCGATTTGCCGGAGCTGTTCACTGACGGAGACCAACACTTCCTGTGGCGTCGGCGTCGGAATCTCGATGACGGCACCGTCCGGCAAGTTCCCGCCAGAAGCGAGGATGTCCGGTAAGAAATAGAGCGTGAGCGGCTGCATCGAGGCGAGGAGCATGAGGGCGACCGGGATCCAGATGAGCCGTTTGTTCGACCACGACTCGCGCCATTCCTGTTTGAAGATTGCGGTACGCATTAGCCGTTCACCTCCAAAAATAATGATTCAAGCGATGGATGCCCGACGTGTAGCGATTGGATGGTGACGTTCAGCTCAAGGACACGTCGCAAAATCGCCCGTTCGGCAAGGTCCCGGTCTGATGATTCAAACGTCCACGTCGCCCCGAGCTTGGTCGCTCGGGTCACACCTTCTAACTGGGCCCAGTCCGACTCGTTCGTCTCGTCATCAAAAAGCCGCAATTCGAGGGTCGACTTCGAACCGAGCAGGTCGGTCACGGTTCCTTGCATGAGCAGTTTACCTTTCCGTAGCAAGAGCACCCAATCGCTCGCCTCTTCGGCATCCGGGAGGACATGTGTCGAATAAAGAATCATCCGCTCTCGCTTCAGATCGCTCAGTAAATCGAGCACCTCCCTGCGTCCTCTAGGGTCGAGCGCAGAGACCGGTTCATCGAGTAACAATAATTCCGGGTCATGAACGAGTGCTTGCGCGATCCCGAGACGTTGTCGCATTCCGCCGGATAAATTCGAGGCAGGGCGATCGATCGGTTCGAGACCGACACGTTTGAGTAGCTGAATCGGGTCGACGTGTTTCGTGCCGGTCAACTCGGCTGCGTATTGAATCGTCTCGACAGGGGTCAAAGAAGGATAGAGGGCCGGGCGTTGCGGCAAATAGCCGATCCGAATCCTCTCATGCCCACGCATCTCGCCGGTCGTCGGTTCTGTGACACGGGCGAGCAGGTTCAAGAGCGTCGTCTTACCGGCCCCGTTTTCCCCAAGGAGGGACGTGCATCCTGGGCGTAAGTCGAAACTGACATCGTCGAGTGCGGTGAAGGTTCCGAATCGCTTCGTGAGTTGTGTGACGTTCATCGCGGTGTCCGCCCCCACAAGAAGTAAATAATCGGTCCGAGAATGTTGATGAAGACGATGACGAGGAGCCATACCCATTTCGGTCCGTTCGTCACGTCGCGTTTAAACAAGTCAATCAAGGCGACGACGAGCAGGACGAGTTGCAACACCAAGATAGGCAATAAAATGAGGAAGAGTGTGTTCGGGTCGTTTGCGATCTCCATAGTGAGAACCTCCTATCACGGAATAGATTACTTTATACACATTCTACAATAGTGGCACGACCCCTGTATGTGACACAAAAAATCCCCATCTCACATTCGAGATGGGGGAGATGAATCATTTGACGATGATGACAGGAGCGAGTGCGCGTTTGGCGAGTTTATGGCTTACGCTGCCGAGAACGAACTCTTGGAACGTGTTCAATCCGCGCGACCCGACGACGACATAGTCATACGGCTCATGGTTCGCATATTTGACAAGTTCGACGTCTGGTTCACCGCGTAGTTCGATGTACTCGTAAGCGACCTCTTCTGCCTCTGCCAAATCGAATAACGGTTTGAGCATCTGTTTTCGCTTCGTCTCCAAGTCGATTTTACCTGTCGAATTGAGGGCGGCCTCTTTTGATTCTTTCGCACTGATGACGTGCACGATATCAATCGACGCTTTCGACGCCTTCGCGAGTTGAATCGCTTTTTCAAGCGCACGTTTTGAATGGGCAGAACCGTCTGCCGCTAAAAATACCTTTCCCATGAAAACTCCTCCTCTTTCGCACGTTCTACTTTTAGTATAGGCGATTTGACGAATCGGGGAAATGATGAATCAGTGTCCCGCGTTCGCATCCTGTTGCTTCAAGTGAAGCGCGAGCGTGTTGAGCAGTTTTTCAGAGTCTTTGTTCAAGTTGAGAAGTTCCGGCTCGATTCCGACTTCACGATATTTAAAGACGACCTTATCGATTGCGCCGATGGCCGAATCGTCCCAAAGGTGCGTGTTCGCGAAATCGATTGTGACTGTGTTGACTCCTGCGTCGACGTCTTCTGTCACATCGAACTGATTGACAAATTCAGACGTCGAGGCGAAGAAGAGTTGCCCGTTGACCGTGTAGTCGACGCGATCCGACGAGACGTGACGGCCAAGGTCGACTTTTGAGATCTTGGCGGCGAACAAAATAGCAGCCGTCAAAATTCCACCGAGCACCCCGAGGGACAAGTCATGCGTGAAGACGGTGACGAGGACCGTGACGAGCATGACGACCGTATCCGACTTTTGAGCGGTACGCATCGCTTTGAGTGAGCCCCAGTCAAACGTCGCATACGAGACGAAGAACATGACGCCGACGAGCGCGCCGACCGGGATGAGCATGAGCACGTCGCTGACCGTCATGATCATGATGAACAAGGCGAGTCCGGCCGTGAACGTCGAGAGACGACCGCGAGCACCGGACGAGACGTTGATGACCGATTGACCGATCATCGCGCAACCAGGCATCCCGCCGAAGAATCCGGCGATGATGTTCGAAATCCCTTGACCGCGAGATTCACGGTTTTTGTTTGAGTCCGTACCGGTCATGTCATCGACGATTTGGGCCGTCAAGAGAGATTCAATCAATCCGACAAAAGCGAGCGAAATCGAGTACGGCAAAATAATCATAAGTGTCTCAAGCGTGAACGGTACATCCGGGAACAAGAAGTCCGGAAGCGTCGCGGAAATCGTTCCCATGTCACCGATATTTTTCGTCTCGAGTCCTAACGTGATCGCGAGAATCGTCATGACGACGATGGCGACGAGTGGAGCCGGGATGGCTTTCGTGACACGAGGGAACAAGAAGATGATGGCGAGTGAAGCGGCGACGATCGCCCAAATGATCCAGCTCTCGCCCTCAAAACTTGACAACTGCGCTTGGAAAATCAAAATGGCGAGCGCGTTGACGAAACCGACCATGACGGCACGTGGGATGAACTTCATCAACCGTGCGATTCCGAGATAGCCGAGCACGATTTGAATGATCCCCGTCAAAATCCCGGCGGCCAGCAAGTACTGTAGACCGTGATCGGCGACGAGCGAGACGACGACGAGCGCCATCGCGCCGGTCGCAGCCGAAATCATCGCAGGGCGTCCTCCGGCAATCGAGATGACCATCGCGATGATGAATGAAGCATAAAGTCCTACCATCGGGTTGACTCCCGCGATGAGGGAGAAGGCGATGGCTTCCGGGATGAGCGCCAAGGCGACGACGATTCCGGCCAAAATATCGGCTCGGATATTACCGAGCCATTCGTGTTTTAACGTATCCAATCTTTCCAAAAGAACACACCTTTCCATAGTGAATGATTTGATTTTCGAGTCTCACGAAAACCAAAAAGAAAAACTCCGTTCATTTTCAACGTGTTCCATCATACCGAATTCAATCCAAAATGACAATTGCTTCGAGAGAAAAACTATGTTATTTTCATAACGTAAATGTTATATAACGTAGTAGTTATATTATGTGGAGGGGATTGAATATGTACGCTGTAAATGAATTGAGTCAAGTGCTCAAGGTGCTCGGTGATCCGACACGATTGACGATGTTGAAACAGATGGAAGCGGGCGAACAGTGCGCCTGTAGCTTCGTCGATTGCTTTGACATCTCGCAACCTGCAATCAGTCGTCACTTGAAGATGTTGCGTCAAGCCGGACTGTTATTGGAGCGCCGGGATAAACAGTGGATTCATTATCGACTGAACGACACGAGTCCGTTCTATCCACTCGTCATTGATTTGGTGGCGAACCTAGAAACAGACGAACCGAGCTGTGACTGCGAACCAAACTGTGCCATATAAGGAGAGAAAAAGATGAAACTTGAAGTGTTTGAAGGAGCGATGTGCTGTCCGACGGGGTTGTGCGGACCGTCGATTGACCCAGAATTGACACGAGTGGCGACCATTCACTATGTGTTACAACAACGTGGGTTTGATGTGTCACGCTATAACCTTACGTCTGAGCCGAATCGCTTCGTCGAGAATGATGTCGTTAAAGCTGAAATCACAAACGGACTCGATTCGCTCCCGTTGACGCTAGTTGACGGCGAAGTCAAGAAGCGTGGGGCCTATTTGACAAATGAGGAGATGGCAGAATTGACGGGGTTACCGATCGCCTCGTTTGCCAAACAGGGTGGAGAAAAACCAAAAGTTCGAATCTCACTCAAAAAATAAGGAGCTGCTCACAGTGAAGCCATTTAATTTTCAGACGATTGAACCGACCCGTTACGTCTTCTTGACCGGGAAAGGCGGCGTCGGGAAGACATCAACGGCATCGAGTCTTGCATTGACTCTCGCCGATCGCGGCAAACGCGTCCTGCTCGTCTCGACCGACCCGGCGAGTAACTTACAGGACGTATTTGAAACGGAACTTGACGAGACGCCCCGTCTCATATCGAGTACGACACTCTCGATTGCCAACTTTGACCCGGAACAGGCAGCGAAACAATATATGGAACGTATGGTCGGACCTTATCGTGGCGTGTTGCCGGACGTGGCCATCCAATCGATGGAAGAGCAACTATCCGGTGCCTGTACGGTCGAAATTGCGGCGTTCGATCAGTTCACCGAGCTGTTAACGTCGGGGACGGCCCGCGAGCAATACGATCATGTCGTCTTCGACACGGCACCGACCGGACACACGCTTCGGTTGTTGACGTTACCGAGCGCATGGAACGAGTTTTTGGAGACGAACACGACCGGTGTGTCATGCCTCGGTCCGCTCGCCGGCCTCTCGGAGAAGCAACAACAATACAAACAAGCGGTCGATACGTTAGCTAACGGGAGTGAGACGACACTTCTTCTCGTCGCAAGACCGGATTTGTCGACACTCCTTGAGGCGGAACGTGCCGCTATCGAACTGAAGGCGATCGGCATCGAGCGGATGCAACTCGTCATCAACGGTGTCATCCCGTCGAATGAAGCGACGGACCGCTTCTCGAGAGCGGTCATCGAACGACAACAAGCCACGTTTCGTTCAATCCCAAAGGAACTCGTCTCGCTTCCGACGTTCACGCTACCTTATGCCTACGAAAACTTGGTCGGGATCCCGGCACTTCGACGCTGGGTAAGCGGGGAGGATGTTGATGTCACGCATGACTCGTACGAAACGGGGGCATACGATGAGGTCGATCAACTTGTCGATGCGATTGAGAAAGACGGACCAAGTGTCGTCATGACGATGGGGAAAGGCGGTGTCGGCAAGACAACGCTCGCCTCACTCATTGCCGTCGCTCTTCACGAACGAGGGCATCACGTCCACTTGACGACGACTGACCCGGCCGCACATGTCGCACTCTCGATCGGTGCAGACAAACCGGAGACGTTCACCGTCGACTCGATTGACCCGATCGTCGAAGTCGAGACGTATCGACAGGACGTATTTCTCCAGGCAGGGGAAGTGACCGATGAGCAACGTGCGATGCTCGAAGAGGACCTTAGGTCGCCTTGTACGGAAGAGATTGCTGTATTCCGTGC
The DNA here is from genome assembly GCF_018617855.1 of Exiguobacterium qingdaonense. Taxonomy (GTDB): domain Bacteria; phylum Bacillota; class Bacilli; order Exiguobacteriales; family Exiguobacteriaceae; genus Exiguobacterium; species Exiguobacterium qingdaonense. The sequence continues at coordinate 17,088 of NZ_JACSKY010000012.1, read as the reverse complement.
CTTCGCTGCACAAGTCGCCAAATCAACGGATCGCTTTGTCGTCATCGATACGGCACCGACCGGTCACACGCTACTTCTGTTAGATGCGACCGAAAGCTATCATCGGGAACTCGAGCGCTCGACCGGAATCGTCCCGGAATCGGTCCGCACGTTACTACCGAAACTGCGCGACCCGAAACAGACGCATGTCATCATTACAACGCTCCCCGAAGCGACACCGGTGTATGAGGCGGAACGTCTCGCGGCCGATTTGGCCCGGGCCTCGATTCAGCCGTTCGCCTGGGTCGTCAATCAATCGTTCACACCGCTTGACGTCACGAGCAAGCTATTGACTGCGAAAGTTGCAAGTGAAGTCCCATGGCTCGAGCGAGTGAACACGTATCCGCGTCCGACACTTCTCGCATGGCAGGAGCGACTGCCGGTCGGATATGCGTCTTTGTCTCAATTAATAAAGGAGGAAATGAAATGAAAATCACAAACGAAGCGGTCGCCTTTCTAAAGACGGCACTTGAAGAAGAACAGACACAATCTATCCGAATCGTGACAGAGGCGGGCTGCTGTGGCCCGACGCTCGGTCTAGCGGTCGCAACACCGGAAGAGACGGACGAGGTCAGCGAGTTCGACGGACTCACGTTTGCCGTCGCGAACGACGCGCGATCACTTTCAGAAAACGTCACGCTCGACGTCGAGTCGACGGAAGACGGTCTTACGCTCGTCTTGCACGGATTGCAACCATCTTGCTAAACAGACAAATAGATTATATTGGAGGAACTCATTGTGCAGTGGATTGCTAGTCTTATTTTTCTCGTGACACTTTTTCTCATCATCAAGCAACCGAAAGGACTTGGTATCGGTTACTCGGCGATGGGGATGGCTGTCATCGCCCTCATCTCGGGCGTCGTCAATTTGGATGACGTCGGCACGGTATGGGGGATTATCTGGAACGCGACGTTCACGTTCATCGCGGTGATCATCATCTCGCTCATTTTGGATGAGATCGGATTTTTCGAATGGGCCGCTCTACATATGGCTCGAATCGCCAAAGGTGGAGGAGTGAAGCTCTTCGTATACATCACGCTACTCGGTGCGCTCGTCGCGGCATTGTTTGCGAACGACGGGGCGGCGCTCATCTTGACGCCGATCGTCCTCGCCATGGTCCGGGCGCTCAAACTGCCGGACGCGGTCGTGTTGGCATACGTCATGGCTTCCGGATTCATCGCCGATACGGCGAGTCTCCCGTTCATCGTCTCGAACCTCGTCAATATCGTCTCAGCTGATTTCTTTGGCATCGGATTCGCCGAATATGCGGCACGAATGGTATTCGTCAACGTGTTCGCTGTCGCAGGTAGCCTGCTCGTCTTGTATCTGTATTTCAAAAAGGATATCCCGAAACGATATGACGCATCACAGCTGGCTGAGCCGGCGTCCGTCATCAAAGACCATACGATGTTCCGTTTATCATGGGTCGTGCTCGGGTTACTGGTCATCGGTTACTTCACGAGCGATGTGATCGGAGTTCCGGTCTCCCTCGTCGCAGGTGTCATCGCCCTGTTCTTCCTCGTGATGGCGAACCGCTCGTCTGCGGTAGAGACGGCACAAGTCGTCAAAGGCGCACCGTGGGCGATCGTCTTCTTCTCGCTCGGGATGTATATCGTCGTCTACGGATTACAAAACGCGGGTCTCACACAAGTGCTCGCCAACTTCATCGACTGGTTCGCGGTGAACACGTTCAGTGCCACGTTCGGGATGGGCTTCTTGGCTGCCATCTTGTCATCGGTCATGAACAACATGCCGACCGTCATGATTGACGCGCTCGCCATCGACTTGACGCGTACGACCGGTCAGATTCGGGAAGCGTTAATCTATGCGAACGTCATCGGGTCCGACCTTGGACCGAAGATCACCCCGATCGGGTCACTCGCGACGCTTCTTTGGCTCCACGTGCTCCGCACGAAAGGTCTTAAGATCGGTTGGGGGGAATATTTCAAAATCGGGATCATCTTGACGATTCCGACACTCGCCATCACGTTGCTCGGCCTATATATCAGCTTATTACTTTATTGAGGAGTGGAATATATGAAATTAGTCATCATTGGATCAGTTGCTGCCGGGACATCGGTCGCGGCAAAAGCGCGTCGGAATAACGAGGACGCTCAGATTACGATTTATGACCGAGATTACGATATCTCGTATTCAGGTTGCGGCATTCCGTATTATGTCGGCGGGGAAGTTGAATCGCGTGACGATTTGACACCACGTGACGCGGCGTTCTTCAAGAAACGCTACAATATCGACGTCTTGACACGCCATAACGTGACTGGGGTCGACAAGGATGAGAAGACAGTGACAGTGGAAAACTTAGAGACAGGTGACACGTTCACAGACTCCTATGATGTCCTCGTCCTCGCGACCGGTGCGACGAGCATCATCCCACCGCTCCCGGGCGTGAAGTCAGACAATGTTTTCCCGATTCGAAACATTCAACATGCGGAGGCGACGCGTTCATTCGTCGATTCGACAGACCCGAAACATGCGACGATCATCGGGGCAGGCTTCATCGGTCTTGAGATGGCAGAACAGTTGAAGCTACGTGGCGTCGACGTCACCATCATCGAGCGCGTGCCGCAAGTGATGCCACCACTCGACAAGGACATGGCGTGCCGCGCCGAGGAGCATCTCGAGAAGAATGGAATCGAGCTCATGCTCGGTGAGACCGTGACGGAACTTGTCGGTGACGGACATGTGGAACGGGTCGTCACGGAGAGCGGGAAGACGATCGAGACCGATCTCGTCATCTTGTCGGTCGGGGTTCGTCCGAACGTCGAGCTTGCCATGGCGATGGGTGTTGAGTTAGGCGAGACGGGTGCGATTGCCGTCAATGAGCGGATGGAGACGAACGTCCCAGACGTGTATGCGGCAGGAGACGTCGCGGAGAGCTTCTTGATCGTGACAGGAAAGCCGATCTGGCGCCCGCTCGGTTCGACAGCGAACAAGATGGGGCGGACCGCCGGCGACGTCATCACGGGTGGTCATCTCGAACATCGTGGGATTCTCGGGACGGGTATTTTCAAAGTGTTCGGGCTCGCCGTGGCACAGACCGGACTTGCCGAAAAAGAAGCACGTGAACTCGGATATGATATCGAGGTGCTTCATAATACAAAGCCAGACAAACCAGCCTACATGGGCGGGAAGGATATGACGATCAAGGCGGTCGCGGATCGTGCGACGCGTCAACTGCTCGGTGTCCAAATCGTCGGCTTCGAAGGAGTCGACAAACGAATCGACGTCTTCGTCACGGCCATCACGCTCAAAGCGAAAGTGGACGACCTGTTCCACCTCGACCTCGCGTACGCGCCGCCGTTCTCGACAACGAAAGACCCGGTCATGTATACAGGGATGGTCCTGTCGAACAGTATCGACAAGGCGGCACGACTCATCACACCGGCCGAGCTGCAGTCACGAATCGATGCCGGGGAAGACATGCAAATCATCGATACACGGAAAGCTTCACAGTTCGAGAAGGCGTGTGTCGATTGTGCGGTCAACGTCCCGCTAGGTAACCTCCGCGAAGCGGCGAAAGACATGGACAAGGACAAGCCGACCGTCGTCTATTGTAACGGCGGGGTGACGGGGAACGCGGCACAAAACGTGCTCCGTAACCTCGGTTTCACCGACGTGTACAACTTGTCAGGCGGGAACAAGAACTATCAGTTGTTCAAAAAATACGGGAACTGAACAAGACGACGTCCATTGCGGGCGTCGTTTTTTGTTATGCGTAACGATTAATGATTCAAACATACTCGAGACAACCTTCACGGAGAAAGAGAAAAGACCATCAGTGGGAGATTGATGACAATGCGAGACGCGGGATGAAATACAAGCACAAAGACGAGGCACATCAACTTTACAACCAGTTGATCATCGATGAATCGGGAGTACGTGACCGATTTCTTTAATTTTCGTTTACAAATATCAACTTTAAAGATATACTTTAAATATACTTTAAGAGACGACTTTAAAGGGGGTCATGCAATGAAAATCGATCATCGTAACATTTACACCCCAACCGAACTATCAAAAGGTGGGATTTCCAAAGTTATCGCCAGCATCAAGAAAAATGCGGCAGAAATCTTTGTCGTCAGAAGTTCTCGCTCTGATGAAGAGATGGCCATCATGTCTGTTGAACGTGCAGAACATCTCCTTCAACTTGAGGAGATGTTAGACCAATCGATCGATGCTCAAATTCTTCAAGAGTTTGAGGAACGCAAAGCCTTGGGATTTGAACCAGTTGACTTTGAGCCAGATCCAACGACCGAACTCTCGGAAGAAGAACGTTATATCCCACGTAGCAAACGCCAAAAGGCGGGTGTTCTCTGAGTGAGTATGAAGAGCGATCATTTCTGGCAGGATTTTGCCGACCAAATGATGGAAGAGCATTCTGTGAATTTCAGGGTCACAGCCCAGTCCAAACGCGACCTCAAAGACTATTATTCAAAGAGGCGTCATTTTGAGGTGGCGGATGAGATTGAAGGTCGCATCATTTCAGGGATGTATCCTCCACCATCCGGTACGGCCAATCACTTGGATGCACCAGATCACATGTACGGCAAAATTAAGAACAGAAAGACCGGGCTACGAGTTATTTACTATCCTTATGTCGAGGAAAGCATTGACCATTTCTTACTGCTCATTGCAGGTCCTCGTTCAGATAATGAGGTATACAATGAGCTGAAGTCTCGTCTTCTAAGTACAGGACGTCCTGAACACGACATTAGAAAATATCGATAATGGGGATGGATTCAAAAGATTAACCATAGAAGAAATTTTGACGGATTGCGCCAAGATGAGCGGCATCCGTCTTTTTAGTTCCTTGTCCTTAGACGATTTGTAAGGGAATGATGCCAATTGACTCTTTTCTAAAATAACGTTGCACCGCAATAGGAAACCGTTTACAATTTTTGTGTAAGCGTTTTCCTAAAACAGTGCTACAAGGAGGGACCTTCATGGTCAAAAATCAGTGGAAACCCGTATGGGCAATTGTGCTAACGTTTGCACTAATTGTTTCGATGTTTCCGATGCCGACGTCCGCTTTGGACAAAGGGGAGTCGACGTTAGTCGTCGTCCATTATCAAGAGGCGCCGGATAACGAGAAGGATTGGAACTTATGGCTTTGGGCGAATGGCCCGGATTACTTCCCGAATAAAGGATTTGCCTTCAATGGGGAAGATACGTTTGGAAAGGTGGCGGCTTACGAATTCCCGGTCGACTCACCTGAAAAGATCGGTCTCATCGTCCGAACGGACAACTGGGACAAAGATAAAGGGTCAGAGAACGACCGCTTCATCACGAGCGACATGATTCAAGACGGTGTCGCAGAAGTGTGGATCAAGTCAGGCGACCCGACGATTTATACGTCAAACCCGGACGGGGAGACGGCTTCGACGGAAATCGATATAACAGTTCACTATTTCCGTTACGATAATACATATACGGACTGGGGTCTATGGGCTTGGCCGGACGGTGGGGACGGTCAGAGTATCACATTCGATGAAACGGATGATTTCGGTGGTGTCACGAGCGTGAAACTCGCCAACCCAGAATCGAAAAAACTCATGGGCTTGATTACGAAAAAAGGAGAATGGTCAGAGAAAGACGGAGAAGACCGATTCGCTCTCAGTACAGCGAACGAAATTTGGCTCGTCGAAGGGGATTCGACAATCTACTATTCAGAGCCACAAATCGATCGTTCTCCGAAACTCGTTTCATTCTCGGCGGACACGTTCCGCGAAGCGACACTCGCGACGAACCGTGTCATCACGGATGCGTTCATCGATGAGTTGAGCGTAGACGGGGCGACGGTGGAATCGATTGAAAAGGCTAGCGACAAGTCGGTGACGATTCAATTCAAAGCAGACATCGATTTAGCGAAAGTCATTAAAGCCTCGCACCCGGAGTTTGGCGAACAGACGCTCCAAGCCGGTACCGTGCTCCGGTCGCCAGAGTTTGACGCAAAATATGCATACGACGGTAAACTCGGGATCTCGTACGAAAAGTCGAAGACGAAGTTTGTTCTTTGGGCACCGACGGCTCAACAAGTCGAGCTCGAGCTTTGGAATATGCCGACAAATCGACCGACGAACGAAAAGGATATGAAAAAAGCCATTAAAATGAAACGTGGAGAGCGCGGCACATGGGTGACCGAAGTGCGTGGCGACCTCGACGGTATCGGTTACACGTATCAGGTGACACATGCGACCGGGAAGGTCCGTGCGGTCGACCCATACGCGACGGCTGTCGGTGTGAACGGTGATCAAGGAGTGGTCGTCGATCTGAAAGAGACGGACCCGAAACGGTGGAACTCGATGAAGCCGAAGTTGAAGCAATCGACGGATGCGATCATCTACGAGACACATGTCCGTGACCTCTCGATCTTTGATGTGAAGACCGACAAGTATGACTCAGGAATTAAAAACAAAGGCAAATATCTCGGTGTTATCGAGCCGGGAACGCGCCTTCTCATCAATGGGAAGAAAACAGCGACGAAAACCGGACTCGATCACATGAAAGACCTCGGCGTCACACACGTACAGTTCATCCCGGTCTATGACTTCAACACGGCATCGGTCGATGAGACGAACCCGATGGCGACATACAATTGGGGATATGACCCGAAAAACTATAATGCGCCAGAAGGATCGTATTCAACCGATCCTTACGACGCCAAAGTACGCATCATGGAAATGAAGCAGATGATTCAAGGTTTACATGACAACAACCTACGTGCGGTCATGGACGTTGTGTATAATCACATGTTCGATGCGCAGGCGTCAAACTTGCATAAAATTGTACCTGGCTACTATTACCGTTACACGGCTGGTGGTGATTTCGCCAATGGCACAGGTGTCGGGAACGATACGGCATCCGAACGGGCGATGATGCAAAAACTCATCGTCGACTCAATCGTCTACTGGGCGAAAGAGTATCATTGGGACGGGTTCCGTTTCGACTTGATGGGCATCCATGATGTCGAGACGATGAACAAGGTGCGCGCGGCGTTGAACGAAGTAGACAAGTCGATTCTCGTCTTCGGAGAAGGATGGGATCTTGGTACGCCACTCGCTGCCGAGTTAAAGGCGAACCAAAAGAACGCTTACGACATGCCGGGCATCGCCCACTTCAACGACAACATTCGTGACGGACTGAAAGGAAGCGTCTTCTTCGATGACGACAAAGGATTCGTCAACGGAAAAGAGGGCATGGAGAATCGCGTGAAGACGGGAATCGTCGGTGAGATCGCCTATAGCGACACGATCAAAGGATTCACGAAAGAACCGACGCAAGCGATCACATACGTCGAAGCCCATGATAATCACACTCTTTGGGATAAATTGGAGCTGACGAACCCGATCGCTTCTGAATACAATAAAACGAAGATGCACCGCCTCGCCTCGAGTATCGTATTGACGAGTCAGGGGACGACGTTCCTTCATGCCGGACAGGAGTTCATGCGCACGAAGGAAGGCGACCATAACTCGTACAAGTCACCGGACTCGATCAACCAGCTCGACTGGAAACGTGCGGCCGACCGCAAGGCGGACGTACAATACATGAAAGGCTTGATTGAGATGCGCAAGGCGAACCCTGGTCTCCGGATGACGAAAGCGAGCGACGTGAAACGGTTCTTGACGTTCCATAAAGCCGAAGCGAACGTCATCACGTACACGATTGACGAGGATGCGCCTGGTCAAAAGAACGATTTGTTCATCACACATAACGCCAACCCGACAAATGTCCGAATCACCCTTCCGAAAGGGAAGTGGAACGTGATTGTCGATGGCAACCGTGCCGGAACGAAAACGCTCAAGCGCGTGTCAGGGAAGATTCGTGTCCCTGCCTATAAAACGTTCGTTTTAGAACGCAACTAAATGTTGGCCCCACTTCATGACGAAGTGGGGTTTTTGAATAAAGAAGGTCACAAAGGGGGCGGCATGAGATGAGGGAGGTTTCATAATGTGAACGAAAACAGCGGTCATGGCGATTGAGACTGTCGAGTGCAAGGATAGATGGTTGAAACCGAGGTCTCTTTTTCTCTAAAATGAAAAAGAGAGAATGAGTGAGGAGACATATGAGATGAACCTATACGACCAAGCGAGCGACTGGCTTTTGCAATGGCATGATGCCCCTTCCGAGCGCTTACGACAAATAAAAGATGAAATCGAGCGCACGGGCACTTACACGTTGACGACCGAGGAGCTATGTGAAGGGGCCAAGATGGCTTGGCGAAACTCGAACCGCTGCATCGGACGTTTGTTTTGGCAGACGCTCCACGTGATCGACGCACGGGATGCCGAGACGTTTGACGACGTCTACGCTCGACTGGTCGATCATCTTCAGATCGCCACGAACGGTGGGAAAATCCGTTCGACGATGACGGTCCTGCCAAACGAGTTCAAGTTGCTCAATACACAGCTGATTCGATACGCAGGTTATGAGACACCGGACGGAATCATCGGCGACCCGTTGTCTGTCACGATGACGAAACAGGCAGCACGTCTCGGATGGGTCGGGGCGGGCACGCCGTTCGATGTCCTTCCACTCATGATTACGGACGGACGAGACGTCCGTCTCTATGAATTGCCGAGTGAGGCAGTGCTCGAGGTGGACATCGAACATGAAGAAGTCGATTTGTTCGACGGCCGAGCGATCAAATGGCATGCGGTTCCCGCGATTGCCGATATGGAGCTTGAGATCGGAGGCCTCCGCTTTACCTCGGTACCGTTCAACGGATGGTATATGGAGACGGAGATCGGTGCCCGTAACCTCGCAGACTCCGACCGCTATAACTTATTGCCGCTCGTCGGTCAATCGCTCGGGCTCGATACGACGAGAGAACGCTCGCTTTGGCGTGACCGTGCCCTCGTCGAGTTGAACATCGCTGTCCTTCAATCGTTCGAACGGGCGGGCGTCACGATTGTCGACCATCATACCGCCGCCAAACAGTTCAAACGGTTTGAGAAGAACGAACGGGAAGCGGGACGTGACGTCACCGGTCAATGGAGTTGGCTCATCCCGCCATTATCGCCTGCGACGACGCACGTCTTCCATGAGCATTATAATGACATCATCAAGACGCCGAAGTTATCCGCGAGAAGCGGGTGTCCGTTCTCAGGGTTTCATCAGCCGATAAAAGAGGAATTGAAAGGCTAGAACCGAGAGAAAGGATGATTGCCGTGGCAGTCCCACTTTGGAAACGAGCCGTCGCCGGTCAAATCGACCAAGTCGTCTTTCAGACACCGGCCAAACTCATTGAAAAGGCAATTCGAAAAAAGGTTTGGCCGGACAAGGAAGTGAAACGATATTACTTGCCCACTGTTGTGACGATGGCCGGAGAAGTCTACTGTATGCTGTATCAAAACGGTCAGACGTTGGGTGACCGGGTCGTCGGAATTAAAGTCGTGAGTGCGGACGGTCGCCCACTCTCCTTTGAACAAGCGATGAAACGGACGCTCTACAAGGATGTCGTGTACCCGGCGACACTCGGGATCCCGCTCATTCGAGCGCTTCAACAGATGAAGTCGAACAAAGATCTCGAGTTGCCGCACGATGAGTTCGCCCAGACGAAGTTGATTTCGACGAAGTGAGGAGAGGCAGGACGACGGTGTCGTCCTGTTTTTACGTCTCGTTCGTCGGGTAGGAATCGCGGAAGGAAATAAGGTATAATGGGATTGGACAAAAATGAACGACCATTGGAGGATCTTTAGTTATGACAAAAATCGCATGGATTACCGACAGTATGGCCAACTTCTCTCAAGAAGAGGCAGAACGTCTCGGGGTAGACATCGTTCCGATTCAGTTGATTGTGGACGGCAACGGCTATAATGAAACAAATCTCTCGCTTGAAGACTTGCATCGGTATATGATTGACCAAAAGAAAGAAGCGAAGACGTCACAACCGATTTTCGGGGACTTTATCGCACGCTATGAGCGCTTGAAAGAGGAAGGATATGACTGCGCCATCGCCGTCCACTGCTCGAACGGATTGAGCAGCACGGTGAAGAACTCAAAAGCAGCGGCAGAGGCGGCTGACTTCAAAGTATATGCGATCGACTCGCACGCCGCCCTCGAAGCGCAACAGGAGCTCGTCCGAATCGGCAAGGCCGCTGAACAAGAAGGAAAGTCGGTCGAGGAAATCGTCGCACTGCTCGAGGCGTGGCGCGACAAGAAAAACTTCTTCATGATTATCGGAAACATGGAGACGATGCGCCGCGGTGGCCGCGTTTCTTCGGGTGAGCTGTTCCTCGCGAACATCTTGAACATCAAGCCGATTATCACGCTCGATGAGACGGGGAAAGTCATCCCGTTCAAAAAGGCCCGTTCGTTGAAGAAGGCCTATGCGGAGATGGTCGGTGAACTCGAACGCCGTCATGCGGAAAATGGTGTGAAGGACAATCGTGTCTTCGTGCAGACGGCACGCGCACCAAAGATGCAAGATGACTTTGTCGCGCTCATCGAGTCGAAACTGCCGGACCTCGAAGTGGTACGGACAAGGTTCTGCCCATCCATCGCGGTACATGCCGGATTTGAGACGGTCGGTGTCTTGTGGCTTGACGCTTAATCATTAGGAGGAATGCAAGATGGAAGCAATGACAACCTTGACTGGATTGAATGACCGGATTATGAGCACGGAACAACTGCTTGTATACGTGTCACATCCGGGATGCAGTGTCTGTCATGCGCTGAAACCTCAAATCGAAGAAATGCTTCAACAATTTCCAACAATCGAGGCGGTCGCAGTGGATTCGGACGAAGTCCCTGAAGTTGCAGGGACATTCTCCATCTTCACCGTCCCGGTCGTCCTCTTTTTCATCAACGGGAAAGAGATGCTTCGCCGGGCACGATTCGTCCCGATCGGAGAGTTGACGCATCAACTCGAACGCATGCAACAAATGAGACAAATTTGAATGTAGCCCTTCATCCTTTCATCGGATGAAGGGTTTTTTCCACGGATTATCGGGTAAATACCCGACTGAAGGGGCGAGTCGCCTCGGGGGAACGATATGATCAAGAGCGTGACCCGATAACCCCAGACATCGCATGCTGAGAGAAGGATGAGAGGGTGATGGATGATGCACATTCCACTGCATTCAGAATGGCACGATACGAAATTGACCTTACATTTGATTTCGCAGTTACTTGGAAAGATCAAGCTTCAATTGGCCCCGCCCGAGCCGCAATGGGGACATGTCTCATTGCCACTCACGGTACATGGGTTTACGACAGGGCTGTTGTTTGAAGGGGAGCGGGCACTCCAGATTGATGTGGACTTGTTGACGTCTTGCCTGGTCGTCCATGTCGAAGATCAGACGGACGCCATCCCGATTGAAGCAGGGAAAACGATTAAGTCGTATCATGATGATCTGTTTGCTCGATTGCGGATGCATGGGGTAGAGGTTCGCATCAATCCAAAGCCGCAGGAGATGACCTTCCAAGGACTTCTCGATACGGACGAGACACCGCTCGCCTATGAAGCGGCCTATGCTCGGCAAGGGTTGAGACTGTTTCAACGGGCGGCACATGAACAACTGACGTACTTATCCAAGCTACGGTGCCGGAAGATTAAACCAGCACTCTTTTGGGGCACGTTTGACGTGTCGTCGCTCGTCATCTACCCGATTGAACAACCGTTCCCGGAAGACAAGGTGATCGAGCGCGTCGCTTTCGACGAGCAGTTGGTTGAATTCGGATTTTGGATTGGAGATGAGATGACGGAGCGACCGAGCTATTTCGTGTTACCGTACCCGTTCCTGTTCAGACCGATTCCGACGGAGACGCTGAAACCGAGCACCGCTTACTATGACGCGGAGAAGAGTGAGTTTTTCTTGCCGCTTCATGAACAGACGAGCGGACAAGTGCAAGAATTTTTGTCCACGTCATTTGAGATTTTGATGGGAGAAATGGACTGGGCGACACATGACCATTTCTTCATCCCGCTAAAACTAAAGGAATGAGTAAAAAAATGGAGCGCTCAGCGGCGCTCCATTTTTACTTATTCAGCTGCTTGTGGCACGAGGTAGATTAAACCGAACGGGTTGTGAAGCAAATTGTCGATGGTCGTCCGTTCGTCTTCGCCCATCTCGACCGTAAAGGCACGCCCGTCTTCGAACGCGAAACGGTCACCATCTCCGAACATCGTCCCCCCTGAAATGAGGTGGAAGTTGAACGAGTGGATGATGTGGATGGCATCTTCGATGTCGAGTGTCATCGGTACGGCCACATCCGCATGCCCGAACGCTTTCATCCCCCAAGACATATAGGCGTTCTCTTCTTCCGTGATCGCCGTCAACAGCGAGTAGTCGAGCGCAAGGTCTTCCTCTTTTGACTCTTGCCATTCCTCTTTCGAATAGGCGACGCCGGCCGATTCGACCATGACACCGAGCCCGCCTGCGTTCAATACCGCGTTCGCGGCGCGACGTGCGGCAGCGACGTCCGTCAAATCGTTGACATCGACAATTAAATAGACGATGTGCGTGTGGCGTGCGAGTCCTTTCGCGACTTTTGGTGTAAATCCGCCAGAACTGGCGTGAATCATGGCCTCGGCAAGGGCAGGGTCCCGTTCCACGGCCTCTACGGTGAACGCTTTACCCGTTTCATCTTCGAGCAACAACAGACCGGCCATCGTGTAGCCTTCACTATGTAAGCTGATTTGTTCGCTGACATTCTCTGCGGAAGACCAATTCCCTGGAATGGCGAGCATAACTTGTGTACGATTCATGTCAATCATCCTTTTCTGCAAAAGTTAGGCCCCTCCCCGGGAGAGGCCTAGTCTATCTCTTATTATGCCCTATTTCAGCATAAATTATTCTTGATATGTTTTTAATACTTCTTGAAGCGGGATGTGATCGATTTTTCTTCGGCTGATGAACGTGCTTAGGAAGAAGATGAGAACGACCGCGCCGAGCGTAAAGACGATATAGAACCACTCGAACTCGAGCGGGAGCACGATCCCGTAGTCTTCTGCAAAAACGACGACGACCATTCGAAGCGTCAATAGGGCGATCGGAATACTTACGAGAGCGGAGCCGAGCGCATACACGAAGTAGCTGTTCAAAATCATCGAACGAACCTCTCGTTTCTGATACCCCATTACTTTGAGTAAGGAAATCACGTAATAATTTTTCTCGACCGTCAGCGCCGTCAAGACGAACAGGATGCTGAACGCAATCAATGATGCGCCGCCGATCAAGACGTTCATCATCAAGTTCATATATTGATTGATGGACTGTGACTGTTCAATCAACCCTTGGCGAGACAAGATGGTCGTGTAGTCCGATTCGTTCGGTCTCTCTAGCGCATAGACGCCGTTGAACAATTCGTCCGTCGTTCCGTCGCTCAACAATTCACTTAATGTTGCCCGAGGCAGATAGGCGAAGTCCCCGGAAAAATCGTCCGCGATCCCGATGATCGGATACGTCAAGGTGTCTTCATCGAGCTCGATATCGACATCCTGTCCGACCTCGATTCCGAGTTTTAGAGCGAGCGATGAGGAGATGATCAGTCCGTCGGTTTCTGGGACCAGCTCGTCGCCTGACTCGTTTTGAAGTCGGAATAGCGTATTGTCGTCACTCAACCCTTTCAAGGTGATGAGTTGGTCGTCGATGAAGGCGAACGGATAGGTGAGGAACGGTTCTTGACCTTCCTCAATAGGTGGTGCCCCGTCCGTATACGCCTCGTATTCATACTCCGCGTCGTTCAATCCCCCCACGGTCATCCGGTCGACGGCGCCGTTCATCATGAGAGCGAAAACGATGAGAATCGTCGAGAACAAAATACCGAAGAAGAAAATGAGGAAGCTTCCCGTACTCTTGACGGCATACAAGTATTTGAATTTCGTCTTGCCGTTCGCCCGCTTCAACAGTCGGCTGACGAGACGACTGAGTCGATTCAATGAGACGTTGTCCCGCGGTGATAAGAGGGAGAGGGCACTCTCACCCATCAATTTATAGATGACCGCACCCGCGACGAGAGCGAAGAAAAGAAGCGGGGCAAACACAGCGGTCAAGAAGACGAGCGGACTTTGGGCGATCGTGATGGACGGCAAGAGATAAAACTCAAGATATAACTCTTTCAATGGATTGGCAAAATAAAGTCCTAGGAAATAACCGGCGATGAGCATGAAGAAAGCGAAAATTAAGATGAGCACCAAATAGGGCGCAGCGATTTGACGCCGACTGTAGCCGATCGCTTTTAAAAGTCCGATTTGTCCTCGTTCTGCCTCGAGCATGTTTGAAATCAAAATACCGACGATGATGACGGCGATTGAGACGATAAAGAGGCTAAGCCCGAGTGCCATCGCCTTACCAGAAGAAATTTCACTATAGACGGCGCCACTGCGAATGATGTTCTCGGTTTCCATGACCGATACGACAAACGGTAGATCGAGGTCGGTCTGAATCGTTGAGTCCGATGTTCCGGCTAAGCGGAACGACTCCTGTCCGATCGTCGATTCGAACGATTCGTCCGTCATGAGCATGAGAGTTTGGGAACCGGGATCGAGATTGAACAAGTTGTCGTCAAAGAGCGGCAAGGTGTAGTCAGGGAAGAGAACGAACCCGCTCACCGTGAACGGTTGACCGAGATCGATCGTGTCGCCGATTTCAATCCCGTTTTCTTCAGCGTACGTTTTGTTGAGGGCGACCTCTTCGTCCGTACTCGGTCTTGCTCCTGCTTCAAGGTAGGAGCGATTGATCGTGTCCGATTCTTTGACGAGCAGTCCACGATGTTCGGCATCCCCTAATGTATAGGTGATAGCCTTCAGGTCGCGGAGTTCGATCGTTGCGTCTGGCATCTCTTCTTCGACCGCTTCGATACGCGAAGCAATCAAACGGTCAAACACACTTTCATCGGCCGGTTTGATGTCGGCCAAGGTGAATATTCCTGAACCGGCTAAAGCGGCGACATCGGGGTCACGCATTTCTTCTTCGGTCACCCGGTTGAGCATCTCGACCGCAAAGTCTTCCTGATTCGCCCCTTCTAAATATTCCTCGGTCGGGACCTCGATTCCGCTGATGCCGTAGAACATCATCGTGTACGTGAGTGAACTCATGACGATGATGACGGCGATGGCAAGCAGTTGCATCCACTTCTTACCGAGAGTTTTCCACACGTTTTTAAACAGCATGTCGCACCTCCTTATCCCCAATGAATGTCGCGTGCCGCGACCCGGGTGTCATGATGGGTCACTTCCGTGATGCGACCGGAGTTCATCTTGATGACATCATCCGCCATCTCACTGATTCCATTGTTATGCGTGATGACGACAATCGTCTTTTCATACGTCTCGCTCAAACGTTCCAACAGCTCGAGCACTTTCTTCGAACTTTCCTCGTCAAGCGATCCTGTTGGTTCGTCACAAAAGACGATGTCTGGATTTTTGGCAAGGCTTCTCGCGACAGAGACGCGTTGTTGTTCCCCGCCAGACAATTGATATGGATATTTGTCACGTGCGGCCGCGAGTCCTACTTGTTCGAGTAGTTCGTCAATCGACAGCGGGTCTTTCGTCAAGTCGGAACCGATTTGGACGTTTTCATAGACGGTCAAATTTTGGAGCAGGTTGTATTGTTGGAAAATGAAGCCGAGATGATCTCGTCGAAAAGTCGTCATTTGTTCAGGGGAGAGGTCGGTGAGCACCGTGTCCTTGAATGTGATCTTGCCGGAGGTGACGGTATCGAGCCCGCTGATGACATTCAGTAATGTACTTTTGCCACTTCCGCTCGGTCCGAGGATGACGACGAACGCACCATCCTGAATGGTAAGGTCGATGTCTTTCAAAGCGGCCGTCTCCACATCGCCGGATTTGTATATCTTATTGACGTTCTGTAATTGAATCATACGTTTCATGCCTCCTTTATTCGTTATGTATAGTGTACCCTGCCGAGTGAATGATGCGACACAATGTGGGCAAAACGTTTTGAAAAAATAGTGAAACCGGAGCACCTGTGATAAAATAATATAACCAGGTACTAAAAAACTTTTTTAAAGGAGAAATTTTTATGAAGATTGCCTATATTACGGATAGCACGATTGTGTTACCAGATGCTTTGGTCGGACACCCTGATATTCACATCGTGCCACTCTATGTCGTCAAAGGAGAACAGCCCTATAAAGACGGAATCGAAGTCGATGCGAAAACGGTTTATGAATGGATTGACGCGGGGGAACGCGTATCGACGAGCCAGCCGGCAATCGGGGACTTCGTTGAACTTTACGAGAAGTTGAAAGAAGAGTATGACATGGGGATTGCGATTCACCTGTCCTCGGAGTTGAGCGGGACGTATTCGGCATCCGTACAAGGTGCTGAGATTGCCGAATTCAAGCTCCTCGCCATCGATTCACGGGCAGGCATTTATACGATGGGGAAACTGTTCGAGGAGATGATTGCGCGGATCGAGCGCGGGGATGCGCTTGAGGATGTGGAAGCATACATGAAGGAACGGGTCGAGGACGTCCGAATCGATTTGATCCTTCAAAATTTGACGCAAATGCAAAAAGGAGGACGAATCTCAAAATCGAAAGCGCTCATCGGGAATATGCTTCAATTGAAGCCGGTACTTCGATTTGAGGACGGTTTGATTGTCCCTCATCAAACTGTTCGGACGTATAAAAAAGCACAGGCCGAGCTGTTTGAAGTGTTGCGGACAGCGATTGAGTCAGGAGAGTGTCAGGACGTCTCAATCTTCCACGGGAACGTACCAGAGCTTGCTGAAGAGTGGAAAACGAAGCTCGGTGACACGGTTCCGATTCGAATTGATACGCTCGCGCCACTTTTAGGTGCCCATACCGGTTCCGGATCGCTCGGGATCTCATATCTCAAAACGAAATAGTGGGGAAGGCGGTGCTCATGTGAGGACCGCCTTTTGACGATTAGCATGGGAAATGGAGATGTCATGATTTTCCCGTTATCCTATTGTCTTAACTTGTGAACTACTCACCACTTATTTGTTTCGCAAATTGAAGGGGGAGCTTCTTGGGAAGACCGTGCTCTTACCAGCCACGGTTATGGACCAAGCTCGTCGGGCAGTCCCTGCCCTG
>NZ_JACSKY010000011.1 GCF_018617855.1 Exiguobacterium qingdaonense | reverse complement strand
CTAGGTCGCGATGCGGCTCCGGGATTGCCTGCGGAAAGCGTGGGCGCCGGAAAGGCGAGCGATATGATTCATGTTAGTCAACAGCCTGTAAATCGGGTTGAGCATGCGCTCAATCCGATTTTTATATATATTCTAACTAAACTACTTAAAGGAGATTCTCATGCTATCCCAACAACGAAAAGACATGATTGCCTTCTTGAAACGGGAAGTCGTTCCTTATTTGCAGTCACATCAATTCCAAGGATCGTTTCCTCACTTTCGGTGCATGCAATCTGACCGAATTGATTTAGTCACCTTTCAATTCAATCGGCATGGTGGCTCGTTCATCGTCGAATTGGCTCAAGCTCCGCCCACTGGCTTTCAAACATATTGGGGAGAACAAATTAGCCCACAAAAAATGACCGCCCATGATATCGACGTCGACGCACGACGAAGGCTGGGCAGTCATTCTTCAGATGAAGACGGTATTTGGTTCTTTTACGAGTCAGCTCAATCTGACCAAGACTATCTACGCGTGGTGCAACAAGTCATTGCTTCGTTTGAACAAGATATCTTACGTTGACTACGGAATTAATTAAAACGCCGGGATGGCCGTCTCGTCATAGTTTTCTTCCAAGAACGTACGAACTTCGTCACTTGTGAGCGCATCGCCAAGTTTTTTGATCGCTTCTTCATCTTGATTATCTTCACGTGCGACGAACGTAATCGCGAAATCATTCTCGACACCCTCTGTTAGAAGCGCGTCACTCTTCGGTGTCAAACCGAGCGGTGCCGCATAGGCCGGTGTCATCAAGACCGCATCGACATCATCGTACGCACGAGCGAGCATCAACAAGTCGACTTCTTCAAACTTGAAGTTTTTCGGGTTCGATGTGATATCGGCTTGTGTATAGTACGTGCCTTCTTTCTCGCCGAGTTCGATCACGTCATGCTGTGCGAGAAGGGAGAGCGAACGGTCAATGTTCGATACATCGTTGGCGATGGCGATTGTCGCGCCTTTCGGGAGGTCTTCCATGTTGTCATAGTTTTTCGCATATACACCGTAGTTCGCAAAATAAATCGGTTCGATTGGAACGAGATTCGCATCGTTGTTTCGGTTGAACTCCTCCATGTATGGGACGTGCTGGAAGAAGTTCGCATCGACTTCTTTCGCCGCAAGTGCCGAGTTCGGTTGGACGTTATCGCCGAGGACGACGATCTCGAGTTCGATGTTGTCTTCCGCAAGCTGTTCTTTCGCGATTTCAAGCATGTCTGTCATCGGTGGGATGAGTGACGCGACTTTTAGTGTCTGTGGTTCGTTCTTTTCTGTTTGTGTTTCCGTGTCGTTCCCGCATGCGGCGAGGACGAGTGTGAGTGAGGCAAGAAGTGCCATTAATTTTTTCATATTCATTTCCTACTTTCTGGTTAGCGTTTGTCGATGATGCGTGCCACGGTCGTGCCAGTGAACTGAATCAATTGGACGAAGACGAGCATGATCAGAATCATATAGAGCATGAGTTCGGTCTGGAACTGCTGATATCCGTAACGGATGGCGAAGTCACCGATGCCACCTCCCCCGACGACCCCCATGATCGTAGAGTACGAGATAAAGCTGATGATGGATGTGGTCAAGCCAAGGACGAGACCAGACCTTGCCTCGACATAAAGAAACTTAAAGATGATGTCTTTCACCGACGCCCCCATCGAGAGTGCCGCTTCAATGACCCCGCGTGGGACATCAATCAATGACTGTTCGACGAGGCGCGCGTAATGCGCGATTGCGATGATCGAGAGTGGCACGGTTGCGGCTGCCGTTCCGATGGCCGTCCCGATGATGAGCCGTGTAAATGGAATCAAAAACACGACGAGTAATAGGAATGGAAACGACCGGACAATGTTCACAACTAGATTAAGGACGGAGAAGACAATCTGATTCTCCAACAGTTGCCCCTTTCGCGAAAGGTAGAGCCACGTGCCTAGCGGGAGGCCGACTAGAACTGCGGCAAGGATAGACACCCCGACCATGATGAACGTCTCAGCGATGGACTGCCAAATCTCTGACTGATAGCGTAACAAGATGTCAGGCATTCGATTCCTCCTCTCGCAACTGTTCGACGAACCACCTTGGATTTTGATCGATAGCGACCACACCCGTCGGTTCCCGTTCAATCGTCTCATGAACGGCCCCTTCTGCCATGACGGTGACGCGATGACAGATTTGACGGATGACATCCATTTCATGCGTGACGAGGACGACGGTGACACCAAGTTGTTCATTGACCGACTGAAGGACACGTAGCACTTCAGCTGTCGTGTTCGGGTCAAGGGAGGAGGTCGGTTCATCGCATAGAAGCACGCTCGGTTCGCTCGCGAGCGCCCGTGCGATGGCGACACGCTGTTTCTGTCCCCCACTCAACTGTGCCGGATATTTATCGCGATACGAATCGAGTCCGACGAACTGAAGACATTCCATCACACGCGCTTCCCATGTCGCTTTCGGTCGTTTGGCGAGCTTCAAGGAATCGAGGACGTTATCAAAGACGGTCTTATTGGCGACGAGATTGAATTGTTGAAAAATCATACCGATCCGATATCGCTTCTTGCGGAGTTCCCGATTAGAGAGCTCGGTCAACTGGTCGCCATCGACCGTGACGCTCCCGGCATCCGGTTCCTCCAACAAATTCATCAATCGAAGAAGCGTCGACTTCCCGGCACCGCTTGCGCCGATAATGCCGTAAATCTCTCCTTTTCGAATATGAAGCGATACATCACGAACGGCCATCTCTTGTCCATACCGTTTATGGACGGACGACAACGTAATCATGGCGGACATCCTTTCTCATTCTCTGTAAGTAAGTCAACCATTTATGATTTTAGCGGAGTAAAGAATCGATGTCAGTTCATGTGCTCACCAAATATGCCGAATTACAATGGATAATGATTGAAATATTCAGCAATTTTTTGTTTCATCGTATCTCGATTTTCGGCGAAGATGCGGTGACGATGACCGTTCCCACCGGATGGGTGAGGAAAACCGTTCACGACTCGTTCCTGATTCAAAATTCCTCGCTCAATCAACTGTTGTATGGCTCGGCCCACGTTCACACCCATCGGTAAAATGAGGGCATGCTGAAGCTGCGCCATCTCTTCTGCGAATACACCTTCCACGTACGGTCGAAACAAATCCGTCCGAAGCAGGTCTGGACTGGACCCGTTATAGTTCTTGCCTTTATAGAAAACCGGATATGGCAGAACCGCCGTATTTTGAACGAGATGGTTCGCCGACCCAAATAAGTCGAGGGAAGACTCGATTCCCAGATGGTGATGTAGTTCTAACTCGTCTAGCATCGTCACCAAATTCTTTCGAATCGGTCCGGAGAAGCTCCCGCGTTGTTTGACGGCTTGCAATGCCTCTTCGTCGGTGGCATCCTTCAAGTCACGAATCGCCTCGAACGACTGACGCATTTGATACAAGCCTGGGCTGATTCCCGCGATGACGACCTTCGCCTCGGGATTGACGTATTCGAACGGGGCATAATAAATGTCGAGTTGCTTCTTCTCATCACGATCCAATAAAAATGATTCACTTTTCAACGTACCCTCTTCTAAATCAGACAACTGTAAGATTTTTGATTTATATGTGTGGTATAACTCTGTTCGCGTCATAGGAATGACACTCCTTTCTTTAACTCTTCCTCTTCATATTCCCATAAATCTTTATGTGAAAAAAATCACTAACTGAACGAAAGCTATCTAAAAATAAAGCGTTTTCACAAAGGGTTTTGTGTTATTCTGACTGTGGGAATAAGGATAACGTCAGATTGGTCACCATCTCAAAAAGGAGTGTGTTCAAACATGAAAGCAGTCGTTGTCAATTCATCAAGCAAGGCGAATGTCGAAGTCATTGAGAAGGATTTACGTTCCTTACAGTCTGGTGAAGCGCTCGTCGATGTCGAGTACTGTGGGGTATGTCATACGGACCTTCACGTCGCAGCCGGTGACTTTGGAGATGTACAAGGGCGCGTGCTCGGCCATGAAGGAATCGGGGTCGTCTCTCAAATCGCAGACGATGTCACGAGTTTAAAAGTCGGGGATCGGGTCAGCATCGCCTGGATGTACCACGCATGTGGACGTTGTGAATACTGTACGACAGGACGTGAGACGTTCTGCCGAAATGTTCAAAACGCTGGTTTTAGCGTAGACGGTGGGATGGCTGAACAATCGATTGTCGTGGCGGACTATGCTGTCAAAGTGCCGGAAGGATTGGACCCGGCACAGGCTTCGAGTATCACGTGTGCCGGCGTCACGACATATAAAGCAATCAAAGTCGCAAACGTCAAGCCGGGTGAGATAGTCGTCATCTATGGCTGTGGTGGGCTCGGTAACTTGGCGATTCAGTATGCGAAGCACGTCTTCAATGCACATGTCATCGCCGTAGATTTGAACGATGACAAACTTGAACTCGCCAAGGAGAGCGGCGCAGACTTAACAATCAACCCATCGTCCGAGGGAGACGCGGCCGACATCATTCAAGAGAAGTTTGGGGGAGCACATGCCACCGTCGTCACGGCCGTCTCAAAAGTCGCTTTCAATTCAGCGGTCAATGCGGTTCGTGCTTGTGGTAAAGTGGTGGCGGTCGGACTTCCTTCCGAAACGATGGACTTGAACATCCCTCGTCTCGTTCTCGATGGCATTGAAGTCGTCGGCTCGCTTGTCGGTACACGCAAAGACCTAGAGGAGGCGTTCCAGTTCGGCGCTGAGGGACTCGTTGTACCGGTCGTCCATAAACGTCATCTTCACGAAGTTCAAGATGTGTTCGAGGAGATGGAACAAGGAAAAATTCAAGGACGTATGGTCATCGACTTTAAAAATTGAGATTCCGAGTAACAAAACGAGGTCGCATGCCTCGTTTTGTTCTGTTTTGACGTTGACGGGGGATGTTTGCTTTTGTATAGTTAGGAACGTCTAAAAGCCGGAAATGAAAGAGGAGTGACTTGACTTGACTCCATCAACGTCAACCCGTCTACTTGATCTGCTGACAGAACGAAACGATCAAGTTCGACGAATAAGTGAACAGTCCTGGAACGAGCAGAGCGACATCCAACTCTCAAACTCGGAATGGTACATTCTCGCCACACTATATCAATCGAAAACAACCATTGCAGAAGTCACGCGAAACGTCCACATCTCTCGGCAAGCCATTCATAAACTGATTAAGAATTTAGAAAGCAAAGCACTCATTCTCGTGACAGACCATCCACAGAGTCGAAAAGACAAATGTATCGAATTGACCACGCTCGGTCACACTTGCTATGAGCAAAACGAGACACTCAAAGCCCAGCTTGAACAACGTATTCAAGAAGGCATCGGGCAAGAGGCTTTCGACCAACTGAAGACCATTCTACGATTGGATTGGAAACTGTAGCCGTGTCAAAAGAATCGACACGGTTTTTTTGTATGCACACATCACCTAAAACGTCAACCTAGTTGACATTTCAGCTTCTGAATGACTATGCTTATAGGTAAGGAAGAGGTGATCGACTTGTTTAAAACTGGAGACTTAATCATCTACTCGACCCACGGCGTATGTCGCATCGACGACATCTCGGATAAAACGGTCGCAGGAGAGACGAAATCGTATTATACGCTTCACCCGATCAATAATGCGCAGAAGTTACAAATCAGCATCCCTGTCGATAATGACAACGTGATGATGTTGACCTTGCTCGAAGCTGACGAGGCATTAGAGATTTTAGAGTCGTTCCGATCCCCTGGTGTCGAATGGAATCCGCATTCTAACAATCGCAATCGCGAATTTTTAAATGTCGTCCATTCCGGAAACCGTCACGACATCGCTCAAGTCGTGAATACGCTGAGCCGGCGACAAATCGAGGCACTTCAAGCGAATAAAAAGTTATATGAGCAAGATCGTAAAATTTTAGAGAATGCGAAAACCATTCTCATCAAAGAACTCTCGCTCGCGCTAAATCGTTCAGAGAGTGATATCGAACGTACAATCGGCGAGTACTTACATGAAAACATGACGACACTCACACCTTGACCCCTTCCATGGAAGCGGTCTTTTTACTTTTATACAATAATACACTTATTTTTACAATTATAGGGTATCCTAATACAAACAAACTAAATGATATAGGGAGGATGTTAGGATGCAATCGCACTCTAGGGCGACCCATGTCACAGACACGCATGTCATTCGAGCCATTGAGAACAATTTAGCAATCATTCGATTCGATGAACATCGACGTGTCGCTTATGTTAACGAAATTTTTGCAAAAACGATGGGATATCAAGTAAACGATTTGATTGGACGTCCCCATCATGACCTCTGCTTGCCAGAATTCGCAAACAGCCCTCAGTATGAGGTGTTTTGGCGCAAACTCATGCAAGGGGTCAGTTATCATGACAAAATTGAACGTCGCGCCGCCGATGGTCGGAGGGTTTGGTTAGAAGCCACTTACATGCCGATTTTCGATGACACCAACCAACACGTCATCGGCGTCTCTAAAATCGCGGCCGATATCACCTCGCGACAACAAGACGTGCTTCATATGGCAAATGATCTTCAAGAAACGTCTGAATACTTATCCGCCCAGTCGCAAGTCGGGAAACAGGATGGGGAGCACGTGCTCAAGAACGTCAAGCTGATTGAACAGGAATCCGCCCAAAACCTGGAGCATTTGCATGCTCTCCAACAGGAGGCGAAGACAATCACAGACATCGTCCGAACGATTCGCGAAATCGCTGCCCAAACGAACCTACTCGCACTCAACGCAGCAATCGAGGCGGCTCGAGCTGGTGAACACGGTCGGGGATTCAATGTCGTGGCAACAGAAGTGCGCAATCTCTCAAACAAAGTATCCCTCTCCATCACAGAAGTAAATGATAACATCGAAGGAATCGTCAAACGGATCGATGACGTATCGACAAGCATTGGACGGATTTCCCCTAAAGTGAAAGACAGTTCGGGACAACTCGAACAGACGGTCCGGGAGTTCGAAAAACTAGCGGAATCAGCTGCTACACTCGAACAGCAGGCGAAGACGTTTTTACGGATGGTATAATGCTGAAAACCGTTCATTCAGGAGCGAAGACGATGTGTCTTGCTTCAGGTGAACGGTTTTTGTACATTCTAGTTCATTTTATCGCTCTAATTGTGAAGTCATTCAATTCTTTCACTTTATCTGATGGAAACCGTACGGGCTAGATAATGAAAAACGAGCATACGATTGTATACTCGCTTTGAATCAATTAATTGTGGACCATGTCCTTTTCTTCTAAACCGAGCGTGACCGCAGTCGATTCGTGAATCGATTTGAACAAATCTGGATGATCCGACAGCTTCAATCCATACGACGGAACCATCTCTTTGATTTTCCCTTCCCACTCCGGCATTTGTTGTGGGAAGCACTGCTCAAGCACTTTTAACATGACGTGAACGGCAGTCGATGCGCCCGGAGAAGCACCGAGAAGCGCCGCGACCGATCCATCCTCGGCACTGACAACTTCTGTCCCAAATTGAAGTGTCCCTTTTCCTTGCGGTGTATCTTTAATGACTTGAACCCGTTGCCCGGCCACGACAATCTCCCAATCCTCGTTCTTGGCGTTCGGGATAAATTCACGTAACTCGTCCATTCGCTTGTCGTGTGACAAGAGCACCTGCTCGATCAAATATTTCGTGAGTGGCATCTCTTTCGCTCCTGCCGCAAGCATTGTGATGACATTGTTCGGCTTGACTGAGCGAATCAAATCCAAGTTCGATCCTGTTTTCAAAAACTTCGGCGTGAAGCCGGCGAACGGTCCAAACAGTAGCTCTTTGCGTCCATCGATAAAGCGTGTGTCGAGATGCGGGACCGACATCGGTGGCGCCCCGACCTTCGCCTTACCGTACACTTTGGCATGATGTTTTTCGATGACCTCACGATTTTTACAAACGAGAAAAAGTCCGCTGACCGGGAACCCACCGATTTGTTTCGATTCCGGAATCCCTGTCTTTTGCAAGAGTGACAAACTTCCGCCACCCCCTCCGATGAAGAGAAACGGTGCCGTATGTGTTTCGATCGTGTTCCGAGACACGTCTTTCACTTTCACTTCCCAATGCCCGTTGTCGAGACGCTTCACGTCCTCGACGCTATGACCGTAATTGACTTCGACCTCGTTCGAAGTGAGATGATCAAACAACATGCGTGTCAACGCGCCGAAGTTCACATCCGTCCCTGAATCGATTTTCGTCGCGGCAATTGGTTCATCCGATGTCCGTCCGTCCATGATGAGTGGGAACCATTCCTCTAATTGACTCGGGTCGTCTGAAAAAATCATTTCTTCAAACAGAGGATTATTTGTGAGCGCTTCCAAACGACGTTTCAAAAAATCGACATTTGCCTCTCCTTGGACCATGCTCATATGTGGAATCGATCGAATGAAGGCGCTTGGGTTTTCAATCAATCCCCGATTGACGAGATGCGTCCAAAACTGACGAGAGATTTGGAATTGCTCGTTGACGTTGACCGCTTTTGAAATATCAATCGTTCCATCTGCGTTCTCTGTTGTATAGTTTAATTCGCAAAGCGCGGCGTGCCCCGTACCTGCGTTATTCCATTCGTTTGAACTTTCTTCCCCTGCTGCATCAAGCTTTTCGAACACTTTGATGTTCCACTCCGGTACGAGCTCTTTAAAGAGTGAACCGAGCGTCGCGCTCATAATGCCTGCCCCAATCAAAATGACGTCTGTTCTCGTTTGCGTACTGCTCATGAAAACCCCATCCTTATCCCCTGAATTTTTTTCATACGATCGAAGAATCCCCATTCCTCAATCGTATATTTTATAATCGTTATACCGATTATAACTCTTTTGTAATGAATGATAAGGGTTATGTATGATTTTTTGTGCTGAAACTTTTTATGAAAATGCTTCTTGGCATGGATTCGAGGACGCGCTTATCTTGCTGGTAATTATGCATTTTGAAAAAGAGTATCCACATGCCCACTCGCTAGTCGATTCATTCAAAAAAGCCGAGGGTGTATGAAAACATCCCTCGACTACTGATTCAATCGTTTCCTTACAAAATATTCGACAAGAGAAAAATGGCGACAAATGCCGTCATGAACTGTAAAGCAATCGTCTTCATTGCGTGACGCCATCCGAACAGTTGCACCATTTTTGACATCGTAACGAGACATGAAGTGGCGAGTGAAGCGAACAAGACGAGCAAGAACACATCGACAGTCGTCATCGTAGCGGCCGATTCGTTCAACAATAAAATCCCATCTTTGCGGATGATACTCGCAAACAATGCCGTCGCACCGATTGCGGGAAGTTGAAGAATAGATAATATTGGATCCATCACCGTTTCGAGCGTTTCAATCCACCCACTCCAATCGAGCAATCCTGCTACGAGACAGATGAGGAGGAAAAGTGGCATCGCCTGGATCATGAACTGCGCTACGACATCACGGACGTGACGGAGCACGTTTGATGCCTGTGGTAATTGTAAAAACGTTTCATGACGCCAAAAAATCGGGACATCTTTACGCGCAAATAATTTTAAATGAATCAGCGAAATGACGAGAAGACTGAACACATAGGGGAATACGAGCATCGGCTTCCCAATTGCACCGAATACGGACAGCGTCGCTCCCATCTGATAGCTACACGCCGAGCCGATGGAGATGAGCGAAGCACAATTTTTCTGCGTGCACGCATGACATCCTTTCGTTTGATCGAGCGCTGTCACATTACAGCCGAAACCACCGAGGAACGGAATCAAATCTTGACCACTCAAACCGATCTTTCGCATGATTGGATCGAGCGCGTCAGCGAGTTTATCCTTTAGTCCTGTATCATCTGTCACACCGACCGTCACACCTAACAAGACAACGACCGGGAACGCCCAGACGAACGAATATAAACCAAGTGACAATAGACCGAAGTCTCCGAACAACATCGTCGATAAGAAGTTACCCGTCACAAATGTCGACCCGATTTCAACGAATCGGTCTACAAACGGCTCAAGCCGACTCGCCACTTGATAGGCGAGAACGACCGGTAACCCGTACAAAAGTAAAATTGTGAGTGCTGCCATCACAATCCCGCCGACCGGATGTCTTAAAAAGATGTTCATCGGGTCAGTCTGTTTAATATATAGACTCGTCAACGCCGAAACGTCTTCATTTGATAATTCCCTTGCCTCTTGAAGTTCTTTAAAGAATAATTTAGTCTTCCACGTACGATCTGACGTTTGCAACAGGACGTGAGGGATCTTCCGTTTCTTCAACTGGTGCTCGACGCGACGAAGCGAGTCTACATCCAATCGATCGATATGCGAGATGACAAGTAAGATTCGTTTCCCTGACAGCATGACTCGCTCGAGTCGTTTCCACTCCCGAATCAGTTGATGCGCTCTTGCGAAAATAACGTGAACAGCGGCCTCGTCTGTCACCTGTCGATAGCGTTCAACATCCGAGTCATGTCGTAGTCCTGGCATATCATGAAACGTCAAACCCTCTGTTTCAAAAGATACGATGTCGGTCGTCGACCCACGCTGGTTCATGCCACGAGCCGTTTTATATTCGCTCAGTCGATATAAAAGGCTCGATTTCCCTGACGATTCGAGACCAATCAATGCGACTTGCATTAGCAATCACATCCTGCGTCACAGCAAGACAAATCGTGTAAAAACATATCGTTGTCAATATAATCATTGAACACTGCGCCCTGCTCGTCCGTCACCGATTCACCTGTCATATTGAGAATCGTCTCTGCGACGACCGCAAAACGTTGGCGATATTTATAAAGGAAACAGAAGATGACGTTTCGTTGGCGCACACTCGGTCCAATCAAAAACAGATTCTCATCAATCGTCGAACCGTCGCGGTCATTCAAAATCGGCATGCCCGATTCATCCCATTCGAACCAATCACGGAATGGACCAAGGTTCGGTTTGTATCCGGTGGCCACAATCGGAGCATAATCTGTCTGGATTGTCCCGGTGTCCGTCTTGATGGAATACATCCCCTCCTTCTCCGTGACTTCGTGAACGTTCGCAACGCGCATTTGGACACGACCTTCTGCAATTAACGGGAAAAGACGTTGTTTCGTGTATGGTGCCAATGTCATCGATGGGTCGTGGTGTTGCGCCCCCCATTGTTCTCTCATTAGTACGAGGACATCACGCTCTTTCGACAAATGGATCGCTGCGTCTGCCGCAGACTCGCCACCGCCGATAATGACACTCGCTGGCTCCACTTCGTACGAAGTCACGTCCGAAACATGTTTTCCGGCTTCAAATGGCTGAACAGGTGCACCATATTCACCTGTCGCCAATACGACAAAGTCACTGACACTCGTTCCGTCCGAATGAGTTAAAAGGAACTGATCTCCTTGTTTTTCGATATGCTGTATGTCTTGTTGTTTATACGGAAGTTCATAAAATTGAACGAGGCTTTTTAAGTAACGTTGATACTCGAGTCCTGTGAATCGCTCTCCATGAAGGGAGTATGCTGGCGACGTATTTGGGGCAACCGCATTTAAATCCAGCGCGCCAAACCCATGCGCCGTAAAAGAAGGCGTTAAAAACGTTGTTTCTTTAGGCCACTTCGCTAAACTGGCACCTACCTCTTCTCGATCGACCAAAACGAAGGGAACGGCTAGTTTTTTTAATAAAATGGACATCCCGACACCTGATGGTCCGGCTCCGATAATGGTAATCATATGAACACTCCTAGATTTTTAATCGTAATCATTACCATTTATAAAACTTCGTACATCACATTGTCAAGGAAACTGCAATTTTCCTTCTTTTATGTCGCCGAAAAAATTGCACCAATATATGAGTCCAGCCACATAAATAAGCCGCCTCGCAAGGAGACGGCTTTTGTTACTTCTCCACGAAGAACATGGAAATGGCACCGAGACCGACGTGCGTCCCGACCGAGACCCCCATCTGCATGAGATAAATCTCGCCGGTGAAGTCAGTTTCTGTTTCAAGCTTCGCTTTTAAGTTTTCAGCAATCCGCTGATCGGATGTGTATCCGATGATTACGAAATTCGTGATGTCCGGGTTGACGCGTTTCACGAACTCATCCGTATAATGCTTCAGCACTTTACGGGTGCCCCGTTCCTTGGCAACAATGGCACCTTTTCCGTTCTTCATGCTCATGATAGGTTTTACCATAAGCAACTTTCCGATGATGGCACTCGCGTTCGAAATACGCCCACTCTTGATCAAGTGGTCTAAGTCATCTACCGATAAAAAGTGTTTTACTTTCGTCTTATACGTCTCATTAAAGTCAACGAGTTCCTCGAACGTAGCACCGGCTTCACGCATCTGCGCACTCTTCAGTAACAACCAACCGCTACCGTGACTCATCGAACGGGAGTCGACGACATGAATCTTCACGGTCGATTCAGGGTGTGCTTCTTCGAAGTATTCTTTCCCGATGACCGCCGATTGGTAAGACCCGCTCGTCCCACTCGACATGCAGATGCATAAAATCTCTTCATGACCGGCTGCGACCGCATCTTCCATCAAGGTTAAGAACGTCGCCGGGCTCGGCATCGCCGTTGTCGGGAATTCCGGCAGCGCTTCCAACATTCCGTAAAATTCATCCGGCTGGATATCCACCCGGTCCTGATAAGACATATTGTTCATCGTAATGATCAACGGCGCGACCCCGATGTTGTACTGTTCGAGTACTTCATCTGATAAGTCACACGTTGAATCTGCTAGTAATTTAATCATACATTCCTCCAAAACCTTCTCCATAAGTGACGGGAATCATCCTATAACTTCGTCGATTCTGACGTCACGATAGGACCATCTCTAGTGTAGCAGATTTGAAGGGGGAAGTGTTTTTTTACTGGGTTGGATGTGCGATTCGTTGCTCATGACGTAAGAGCCACTCTTTTCGCCATAATCCACCAGCATATCCCGTCAGTTTCCCGTTCGATCCGATGACTCGATGACAAGGCACAACGATGCTCAATCTGTTACGTCCGTTCGTCGCTCCGACCGCCCGGACAGCCGCAGGTCGCTTCACTCGTTCGGCGAGTTCTCGGTAAGAAGCCGTCTTCGAAAAGCGAATCGTCTGTAACGCAGACCATACCTCTCGTTGAAAATCGGTGCCGATTTGTTCAGTCGGAAACGTGAACGTCATACGCTCGCCGCGAAAGTAGGCGTTTAGTTCATCTCGGCATTGTCGCAATACGTCAGGTACATCTTGTTCAAGGAAGGTTGCCTCTCGTTCGACGAATAAAATCGATTGAATGACATCCTCGGTTCCACTAATTTCAAGGATACCGATCGGTGTGTTCATGTCCAATTTATACGTTTCCATACAATGACCTCCAAAGGTAAAATGTCGCGTATCCTTCCCACCCTTGCCACGATTCACCGTAGCGTTTCACTTCCTCAATCGTTGGTTTTTTCGATGTCCCTAACCGATGCTGAATCGCTTGATGCAATCCGACATCTGCGACAGGAAAGGCTGATGCGTCCTGAAAACACTTCATCAAGACATAGTCTGCCGTCCATTCTCCGACACCTCGGATTGCGAGTAACCGTTGACGGATATCAGCTGAGGAGAGTGATTGTAAAGTCGATTTCGATAGATTTCCATCCGTTATTTCCCGTGCAATATCAATGATATACTCAGCTTTTCTTCGACTGAACTGTAGCTCACGTAACTCTTCTGGTTCGAGCAGGGCGATGCGTTCCGCCCGTGGGAATGTCCAATACGCGTTACCCGCGACGACTCGATGATCCCCGTATCGTTCGACGAAGCGTCGTTTAATCGTATAGGCAAATGAAAGTGTGATCTGTTGTCCGATGATGGCCCAGGCGAGCGCTTCAAACAAATCTGGGAAGCCGATCATCCGTAATCCACGATGTGTTTCAATCAAAGGTGCCAGCAATTCATCTTTCGCACCCATCGTTTCAAACGGCGTCAGGTCACGATCAAGGTCTAACCAGTCACGGACTTCACGTTCAATGCTTTCTGTCTCCGCATCCGAGACGTCATCGCCTGGGAACCGTACACGAATGTAATATCCCTTTTCTTGAAGCTCGACTAGGATGAGGCGTTCCCCGATTCGCATCAGCTTTTGAACTACCTTGTCCGTCGTGACATGGAGCACTTCTTGTTCGGACCGACTCAAAAAGACGAGACACTCATGAAAATCAAACGGCTGCTGTACAGCGAGTAGCATCTCTGTCATACGTCTTCTCCTTTTCGATACATATTCGGTGTGCAACCTTTGATTCGTTTGAAGACGCGGTAAAAGTTCGACGGTGTTTGAAACCCGACCTCATAGCAAACCGACAGATTACTCATGGCGGTTGCTCGCAATAGATATGACGCCTTATCAATTCGTATCCGCTCTAATCGTTGTCTCGGCGTCTCGCCTGCCGCTTCTGTGAATGTCCGTTCTAAGTGGAAAAGACTGAGTTTTGTGTACTCGGCAATGTGTTCGAGGCGAATCGGTTGTTTATAATGTTGCACCAAAAAAGCTGTAATTTTTTGAACGAGTATGTCCCATGGGGCGTGCTCGACATCTGGTTGACATCGCTTGCATGGTCGAAATCCACGCTCTTCCGCCTCTTGTCTCGTCTCATAAAAGTCGACATTCTCTTTTTTTGGCTTACGAGACCGGCATGAGGGACGACAATAGATTTTTGTCGTTTTCACGGCCGTATAGAACAATCCGTCATATGTCGCATCACAAGCGAGTATTTTTGCCCACTTTTCTTCAAATGTCAGCATCTCCACACCCCTTCCTCTCTTTATTGTAACGGACGTGCAACGGACATATCGTCCTTTTTCTTGCGCTTATCATCCTTTCATTCTGAAACGTTTTACAGATTTCAATCGTATCCTGTAGTACGATTTAGTCAGATAATGCTGTCCGTCATATGACAGATAAGGAGAAAACCTCATGCGTACTCGTTTTTCATGGAAACAATTGAAATGGCTCGTTCCTATCGCGTTGATCAGTTTGATTTTAATTCAAAGTGGACAGGAGCTAAGAGACCTCTCGCTTGCGACTGCCTTCACAACTTTAAAGCAGTTAAGCGGATGGGAACAGTTCACACTCATTGTACTCGGTGGATTCGCCGTCTTGACGATGACGGGATATGACTATTTCCTACTTCGTTCTTTACATATTGAGTTGCCGAGACGAAAAATCGTTCAGACGGCGTGGATCACGAACTCGATGAATGGGATGCTTGGATTCGGCGGCGTAATCGGGATTGCCCTTCGTACCTCGCTCTATCGTCCCTATACGGATACGAAACGTCTGCTTCGTGCGATCGGTTGGATGACCCCGACACTGATCAGCGGTCTCTCTATCCTCTCCATCGGTGTGCTCCTCGGGATGTTCCCCGCAGGTGCCCTCGTCGGAACAAAACCTTGGATTTGGCCGGTGCTACTCGTGGTGAGCGCGATGCTCCCGTTTTATTTATTCGTCACCTCACGCCGATCAAACGTTGGGTGGGCCACTCTGATTGGATACACGATGACCTCGCTTGCGGAATGGGTCACTGCAGGACTCGTTGCCCTCTATGCCTTATCGTTACTCGACGGGTCGGCCTCATTCGCGCAACTCTTCGGAGTATTTATCGTGGCGACGGTCGTCGGTGTCGTCTCACTCGTTCCCGGGGGTGCCGGCACGTTCGACTTACTATATCTCGTCGGGATGACACAGCTTGGGATTCACCAAGACATCGTCCTCTCGTCACTGATCATCTACCGGTTCGTCTATTTCGTTGTCCCTTTTTTGATTGGACTCTTTCTCGCAGCGATTTCGTTCGGGGACCAGGTCGTCAAACAAATCGAATATCGGCCAATCATCGGGTCTTCTTATGAGATTGGTACTGTCGTGTGGCGAATCGTTTCTCGAACACTCGCAAAAATCGGACGATTGGCAGGCAGCCTCATCGCACTCATGAGTAGCTTGTTGATTTGGTTCCAAACCCTTCTTCCGAGCGTGACACCGCTCTATGAGGTGAATCGCTGGTTCGAATGGATTGGGACGCTATTCTTATCAAGTGCTGGACTTCTTATGTTCTTGTCTGTATATGGTATGTTTGTGCGAACGAAACGAACGCTCTGGTTACTCAATACAGCGTTCATTTCGGCGACCATCGGTGTGATCGCTCGCGGCTTGAACCTGTTTGAAACATTCGTCGTGATCGGGTTCGCGACGTTCGTCTGGTTGACGCGTAAACGACACATCCGATATCGTTCGATTTTAACGACCGGACGCCTCATCCGAAACTTGATTTATGTACTGTTTTATGTCGGCTCCCATGCCCTCTTGTTGCAGTCGTTCGCTGGTACCGATGCCTTGTTCTTCACATCGCATCAGGCAGGTTGGTTGACCGTGTTCCTACTTCTCATCACATCACTTGTAACAAGCGTACTTCTTCTCTTGTTTGACCGTTGGAAACGTCCGGTACTTGGAGAATCATATGATGAAAGGCGAATCAGACAGTTTCAAGCAACACAACAGACATCGAGTAGCTTTGATTTGGTCCATATGGCAGATAAGCGTTTCTATATGAACGAGACTGGAAACGCGTGTCTCTTATTTGCGACAGCGCGGAACCATGCGATTGTTCTTGGAGATATCCAAGGTGAGAAACAGGCCGCGACTGAACTTTTGACGCGTTTCATTGAAGATGCGGACCGGATCGGGTATATTCCTTTATTTTATCAAATCACACCGAATTGGATGCCACGCCTCCATGATGCCGGCTTCACGTTCTTCAAACTTGGGGAAGAGGCGACGGTTGACGTGCAGACATTTTCGTTGTCAGGAAAAAAGCGGGCCAATATGCGCTCACTCTTTAATCAATTCGAGAAGAAAGGGATTACGTTTGATATCGTTCGCGAACCGGGTCTTTTGCTGTTACAGGAGTTAAAAGACATCTCGGACGAATGGATTGGGAATCGGAATGAAAAAGGGTTCTCCCTCGGTTTCTTCGACTACGAAACGTTGACCCGTTACCCGATTGCCTTGTTGCGAGATGCGGACGGCGTTGTCGTGGCTTTCATTTCGTTACTTCGAGGGGACGGGACGATTTCAATCGACTTGATGCGTTCGAAGAGTGATGCGCCCTCCGGAGCGATTGAAGTATTGATTCTTCACATCATCGACTGGGCGCGAACGGAAGGTTATGAACAGGTCGGACTCGGCGTGGCACCACTTGCCGCCGTCGGAGGGCAGACGTTCTCGCATTGGCCGGAGCGCGTCGCCGCTGATATCTTTGAGAATATCAGTTATATCTATCCGTTCAGTGGATTGAGACAGTTCAAGCAAAAATTCAAACCGTCGTGGGAAGGTCGGTATCTCGCATTTCGGCAACGTCGTAAATTGTTGCCTTCGATTTTACGGACAGCGCGATTGATTAGTCGGAAACGTTAAAGGAACCTCTTATGGCAAGAGGTTCCTGTTTTTGAATTACATCGAGGATTCACTCAATCCCCACTCGGAAAATGTCACGTCAAACCCTGTCGCATTCACATCCGGACTACAGGCATAAGGACCGACGCGTAACGTCGACACATCATGAAGGTGAGCGATGCGAAGCTGTTCACGCATTCCGTCACCATATTCAAAGAAAATCTCCACATCCCCGTCGGTATACACGATTTCAAACGTCAATGGATTTCGAACCATGTCATTTGAAAAATCACGTGTCGACCAATCCGAATAGCCAAACGAGGTGACGACTGCGCCAAGATGTGACGGTCCATCTGGAATATATTCGACAGACGTCTTGATCCAATGGTCATCGTTCACATACAAGACGATTCCGGCCTGATCATACATATGGCTCGGTTCCATCTGGATTGTCGCCCGACATGTAAAACGTCTAGCTTTGACGTCTGTCAGTCGTGCATGCGCCGTCATGCGATTGAATCCGTAGTGCGTGTTTCGCCAAAAATCTGTATCTGGTAGCGTATGAAAAGTCAACGGATCCAGCCCGCTAATCGTCTTTGGTTCATTGATCCATTTGCTTGAATGCATGTTGATTGATCCCTCCCCATTGCCCTCGCATCGCAAAAAGTAACGGTATCATCGGCGTGTGATACGGTATGAATTCATGCTGTTGAATCATCTGCAAAATCGTCGCTTCATCCGCCCACTTCACGGCCTGTACCTCAGATTCCTGAAGCGTCAGCTCATTCAAATCTACTTCCATTTCGACCAAATAAATATCGTCAAATCCTTCGTCAAAATTGACTGTCAGATGCGGTCGTGTCTGAGATAAATCAAGCTTGAGCCCAATCTCCTCTTCGAGCTCCCGCATGGCGGCTTGCTGGCTCGTGTCCCCCACCGTCGCACTCCCTCCGACCGTGATATCCCACATGTTCGCCCAACCCTCCTTGAACGGTTGACGCTGCTGAATCAACATCTCGCCCTTCTGGTTAAAGATGCACACGTGAATGACGAGGTGATACTCGCCCTCTAGCAATCGACTTCCGCGTTGACACATATGACCGGTTTTTTCTCGGTCGACCGTATAGATGTCCCACATTTCCATAAAGCACTCCCTTTTACGTTGCCGCGCTAGATGCCGCTGCTTGATCGGCTTTCGCGCAATCGATGGCTACGACGATGGCGATGAGAAGGTGCTCCATTTCGGGTTCTTCGACACGAATCTCATAACTATCGCCCCACGAGAACCATTTCTTTTGCACACTTCCGATGGACTGTCCGTTCTTCATCACGTCAAAATCCATATCCCACCAGTCTCCTTGGACATCGATCCCGGCCGCATCGATTGAATATTTCGGTTTGAAGAAAGAAAACTCTTTTGAGATGGTCATCATATCTGTGCCATCCACTTCCACAAAAAACTTTGGCAAAAAGCTGAACGTTTTTTTCGTAATGGTCGTGACTGTTTGGCCATTCACGTCTTTAATCTCAAACGACTTTGGAAACTTCATAAAGCTACCTTCGATAAAGTATTGATCATGTCCGTCCGCATCCTTGATGGTGAAACGACCGCGTAAACTGAACACTTTTTCTTTCATATAGAGCGTGCGCATGAGAATCCCTCCGATTTTGTGTAGTTCTTTACGTACGAGTCCAACTTCGAAATCGATTCATTTATGGAAAATTCGTCTCTTTTGAAACGATATCGAGCACTTTTGACAAGTGATTTAAGATGTAATCAGCTTCTTTGTTTCATACTCCCTACAGCTCAAGTAAGATGTTCTTAACAGGAATCTTCAAAACTGACGAGGTGAAAATGGATGTGCCATCAAATTTCCATTGAGATTAATCTTGATTCATTAACGTACTCTGATCAAATTGTTGGTGAGATTAACTTCGTGATTGATACATATGATTATTTCCCGGGAGTCGGTTGGTCTGATTTCGTTGCTGTCCTTTTAAAATGGTGGATTGACAGCTGTCGTGCGATTTTACATGCTCCACTTAAATCTATTCATTCGTTTTCATTTATGGATGGTCCCCTTTCTATATCAGCCAAAAAAATATCATTGTCCGAGCTTGAGCTATCATTTATGAAAGATAGTCAAATGAAGACGGAAATCGGTATCGTTTCAATTGGAGAACTGAAAGTTGCTCTTATTAAAGCAACACGACAGTTTATCAATGCAGTAAATCGATTGGGCTGGGAAAACGAAGAAGTCGATGTACTTAGGCATGCAATCAAATCACTAGAAGCGTATTAACAATAATAAGACTACGCAGGAATTCCCGCGCAGTCTTTGCATATCCATTTACTTATTTAGTCTCCCCATTATTTTTCAACAAGTTGAAGATACGTTGCGCTTGATCGGGTGTTGTCGCTCATATCGACGAACTTCTCTTCTTGTGGTCCGAAGACGTATACTGGTACATTGTCATCCGTATGTCCGGCCTGGTCGATTTGTCTTCCTTCTACCATGAGGAATAATCCATCAGTTACAGGTAAAGGACGCCTCATTGAGACGTCCTTGAACAATCATCCGTTCTTCATACTGAATTCATCCGCGAGCGTGAAGGACACGTCTTTCACTTCTAGGCCGCTTAACGCGAAATAGAGTTGGAGGTAGTTATGCTGGTTCAAGAAGAAGACCTGCTTCGTCTGCGTCACCCATTCTCCGTCTGTCCCATTAAACGTGAACGTCGCACCTGGGATATTGTTCGCAAACAACGTCACCGGCATCTGTGCCAACTCGCCTGCGTTCGAACGGGCCGTCAACGTGATGTCATACGTCCCCGTTTGATCGACCGAAATGGCGAAGACATGTGTATTCCCGGTCGAGGTGTCGATTCCTGACAAATCGACGTGTTCCCCGTTTTCGAGATGTTGATAGTCCAACTCAAATGCATCCTGTTGGTTCGTCTCATCCTCAAAGCCGAGCACCTCGACGGAACCGTCATGAATCCCAAGAAGACGCTCCATTGCTGGTGATTTCAAGACAAATGAACAAATGTTGTGCGCACTCCGCAACAACTCGCCTCGTGTCACCACGCCTTCTTCGAGCGAAGTCATCGTGTTGTCCTCGAATGAGTTGAGGTCCGGGCGGTCGACGACCATGTACAAGTCGTTTTGCGAGCGAACCATCGCTGCCGTATTTTGACGGTTGGCCGACTCATCCTCACGGAAGTTCACTTTTGCCCACCAGTCTGTCATGACGATACCTTCAAAGCCCCACTCGTCACGTAAGATACGCGTGTTTTGATCATAGAGGCCTGCTGTCCAGATGCCGTTGACCGCACCGTAGGTCGTCATGATGGACGATGCGCGTCCTTCTTTTACCGCCATCTCGAACCCTTTCAAATAAATCTCGCGTAACGCCCGCTCCGAGACGACCGAATCGATATCGTGACGATGTGCCTCTTGATTATTGGCGCTGAAGTGCTTGAGCGTGCCTGTCACACCGACGCGATGCATCCCGTTCAATTGAGCGATTGCCATCTTCCCAGTCACATGTGGGTCTTCCGAGAAGTACTCGAAGTTCCGTCCGTTCAACGGGTTGCGGTGAATATTCATCCCTGGTCCGAGCAACGTGTCGACCCGATTTTTCCGCATCTCAAGCCCAGTCATCTCAAACAAGTCTTCGACGAGGTGGACATTGAACGTGGAAGCCAACAGTGTCCCGTTCGGAAGCGCGAACGCCTTCGTCCCGATATCCATGCGAATGCCTGACGGACCATCGGCACAACACGCCGCTGGGATCCCGAGTTCATTCAACCGGTCGGACACGCCACCAAACGCCGCGGCCGTCCCCGGTGTGACACGCGGCGAGTTCATTCCCTGCCCACGGACGATGGTCACCAAGTCCTCATCCGACAATTGATCCAAGAACGCCTCAAGCGATGCCTTCCCGTTATACACATCACTCAATTTGATGCCTCGGTCACCAGTGTACAATCGCGTTTCCGGACGCTCTTCCAAATAACGCGTCTCGACGTCAACGGCGCGAAGCGGTGTCGACTCGTAATCCACTTCAAATCCCTGTTCATTTTGAATCGGTTTCATCCGTTCGAACGGGAGGACGGGGGCCATATTCTCGCTCAACGTCTCAAGGACACGCTGCTCACGTTGTTCGACTTCAAAAGCGAGTGTAGCCGCACGCACATCCGTTCCGACATATAACCGATACGTCCCCGCCTCTAAAACGAAGCTCGATTCATGACCCGTCGCACCGGAGTCGTCGTAGCTCGCAAAGTCAGTCATGTGAACATTGAACGAAAGGGTTTGGCGCTCACCTGGTTCAAGAAGCAATGTTTTCTCGAATGCCACTAAGGAGCGAAGCGGATTCCCGAGCTTCCCTTGCGGCTTCTCGACATAGAGTTGAACAACTTCTTTCCCGTCACGGTCACCTGTGTTCGTCACTTCCACCTCAACCGTCAGGACGCCATCGACTTCTTCCGTATTCTTCACTTTCGTATTGAACGTCGTATAAGACAATCCGAATCCGAACGGATATAAGACATCATCCTTTGCGAACGTTTCAAAGTAGCGGTAACCGACATAGATGTCTTCCTGATAAATTCCTTTATCCGCATGACCAAAGTTCTTTGTCGACGGATAATCCTCGATGGAACGGGCAATCGTATCCGTCAGTTTCCCGGAAGGACTCACATCGCCGACGAGCACGTCGACGAGTCCTTTTCCGCCTTCCATTCCCCCTTGCCATGCATAGAGGATGGCACTTGGCTCCTTCGCCCACTTCATGTCGATAATGTTCCCGACGTTCAACACGACGACCGTCTTGTTGAAGCGTTTCGTCACGCGCTCGATCATCGCGTGTTCGATATCCGTCAATAAGTAACTGCCTGGGTCGGCCGTGTTGTCACGGTCTTCCCCTGCCGTGCGTCCGATCATGATGAGGGCAACATCCGATTCTTGTGCCGCCTGTTCGACGAGCTCGTCCGATACGTCCATCTCCTGTTGCGACCACGGTTCGCCTGCCCAGCCGACACCTTGGTCGAACGGATTCTCTTTCACCCATTCCTCATACGTCGCATAGAGCGATTCATTGATGTGAATGTCTGGGCGCTCGTGTAGTGCCTCGAGCGGTGTCGTGACGTGCCCGATGTTCACCATCCCACCTGAACCGGTACCGCTCTTATAGTAATGGAACTGGCTACGACCAAATACGGCAAGCTTTGTTTCAGGCTGTAACGGCAGGGTCTTCTGTTCGTTTTTGACTAATACGACTCCTTCTGCGACCGCTTGACGTGCCAATTCCTCATAACGTTTCCAATCCAATGTATACTGTTTCATTTCGTCAGCTCCTTTAGTCCTTTTGCGATTTCATTCATACAATCTTCTGCCTGTGGATAGTCTCCCAATTTGTTCATGACAAGTGCGTTCGATATTGGCTTTGTTGAAAGTGTCGAACGAGATATTTATAATCGGATTCCATTATGTAAGCCCCTTTCTTCTGATGTTTCTGAACCTATTAAAATAATGTTACTGGATAAATTTGTACATCGACTCATCGCATGATACGTTGTTGAAACAGATCACTAAAGGAGTGTTATTGATGTACAACTGCGTTAGCTGTAACAGACAATTAACAGAACATGAAATCATCCATACAGATGAACTTGGTCACTTTGGTGATCCAATCAAACATTATTGTGATTCTTGTTTCATTGAGGGAGCCAAAATCGGTTTTCACAAGATGGAGATTGGTTGCTGCACAGCATGCCAACAACCGTTAGTTTTACAATTTGATCAGGAAGAAACCGCTAGCCTGGCTCGCGAAGATGGAACGGTTCATTACATATGCCCTCAATTGCTAGAAGCGTATCAACAACAAACTGAAGAGCTAATCGAACAGTTAGAAGATGTTCATGACCAGTTTATTTTTTACGTGATTCAACCCGATCCGACGTTGCCTGACTTTGGATAATCGATTCTCATTCGCTTTCCTACTGACTTTCGGTCTATAATGGACTGTATTGCAAATAGACATTGAAATTTTCTGAAGCAGAAGTTTTCACGAAAGAATGAGGTTACCCATGAACAAACAGCAATTTACTGATTATCGCCTGAGCGACGAGATTACGCGCGCATTAGGCATTATGAAATACGAATCACCGACCGAGGTACAACAACAGGTCATCCCCCGTGCACTCGAGCGCGAAGACTTGATCGTCAAAGCACAGACCGGGAGCGGAAAGACAGCCGCTTTCGGGATTCCGGTCATCGAGCTCATCGACTGGGCCGAAAACAAACCACAAGTTCTTGTTTTGACACCGACACGCGAACTCGCCGTCCAAGTCCGAGAAGACATGACAAACATCGGGCGTTTCAAGCGAATCAAAGCGACTGCCGTCTACGGGAAAGAACCGTTCTCGAAACAGCGTGAAGAGTTGAAACAGAAGACGCATATCGTTGTCGGTACGCCAGGTCGCGTCATGGACCATATCGAGCGCGAGACCCTCTCACTCGACCGCATCGAATACTTGATCATCGATGAAGCGGACGAGATGCTCAATCGCGGCTTCCTCGCTGACGTCGAGAAAATCCTTCAGCAACTACCAAGCGAGCGTGTGACGATGGTCTTCTCAGCAACGTTCCCACAAGACATCGAACGTCTCTGTCAGAAACATATGAATGTCCCGACACGTGTCGCGATTGAGTCGACCGGCATGACCGCTTCGACAATCGAGCACCGTTTACTCCCGGTTCATCGGAATGAGAAACTGGCTGTGCTTCAAGACATCACGGTCGTCGAGAACCCGGACAGCTGTATGATTTTCTGTCGAACGAAAGAGAACGTCGACACGGTGTACGCCGAGCTCGACAAAGCCGGTTACTCCGCTGAACGTCTCCACGGTGGACTCGAGCAAGAGGACCGTTTCGCCGTCATGAACGGCTTCAAGATGGGTAACTTCCGCTACCTCGTGGCGACAGACGTGGCCGCGCGCGGGATCGATGTCGACAACGTCGAGCTCGTCATCAACTATGACGTTCCTGTCGAGAAGGAAAGTTACGTGCACCGGACAGGTCGTACCGGA
This sequence comes from Exiguobacterium qingdaonense, assembly GCF_018617855.1. Taxonomy (GTDB): domain Bacteria; phylum Bacillota; class Bacilli; order Exiguobacteriales; family Exiguobacteriaceae; genus Exiguobacterium; species Exiguobacterium qingdaonense. The sequence goes on along the minus strand of NZ_JACSKY010000011.1, from coordinate 47,945 downwards.
CGTGCCGGCAAACAAGGTACGGCCATCACGCTCATGACCCGTCAGGAAGAACGTCTCATTAACGCGATTGAGTCTTACGTTCAATTCGAGATTCCGATGATCGATGCGCCGACAGAAGCGGAAGTCGCGGCGAACCAAGATGCCTTCGAGCAAAAGTTGAGCGGACGACGCGTCGTTCGAAACAACAAGACGGCTCGCATTAACCAGGACATCATGAAACTTCACTTTAGTGGCGGGAAGAAGAAAAAACTTCGTGCCGTCGACTTCGTCGGAACGATTGCCAAAATTCCTGGCGTATCTGCTGACGACATCGGGATCATCACGATCACCGATCAAATGACGTACGTCGATATCCTCAACGGAAAAGGATCGATTGTCCTTCAAGCGATGGAGACGACACCGGTCAAAGGGAAAAAGTTAAAAGTGAGCAAAGCCCGTAAGTAATGCCTACCTAGCCTCGAAGATGCTGTTCATCTTTGAGGTTTTTTTATTGTTCCACAATTCTCGAAAGCGCTTTCGAAAATGAGCAAAAAAATAAGTTCTTCCGAAAACGTTTTCATCTGCATCATACCCGTATCGTATGATTTGTTCAACCTTCCTCACTCAATTGTCAAAAAAGAGTCCAAGGTTTATGCCTTGGACCCCTCACTTGAATCGAAAATCTTGAACGTTCCCCGTGAATCCCGAGATATACACATGATTTTTCTCATCGACCCGATAGTAGTATTCTGCGTTCGGTTCATTTGTAAATGTGACGTAGATGGTATACGGATTCGTGTGTTCGAAACCCTCCGCGCGAAATGGGATTGTTCTTATGCTGTATGTTTCGTCCGGATACCGCTCAGCGAGATACATGTCAACGAGGCGCTTATCTTCCGCCACCCGCTCTGCGATAAGGACAGGGCGTGAAAAATAGAACGTACCGTACGTCACAACAATCAGCAATGCAACACCAACCATACCGAGTCTCCATTTCCCACGCAATGCTAGCGCAAGTAATAGTGGGATGGCAACTAGGATGAAAAACGCAACATGTTCCATCAACTCGATCGGATGCATCGATTTTCCTCCAATCAGTCTAGCGACTCTTCAGAGATGAGTTTGAACCCTTCAATCTCCGTCTCTTCTTCTACTTCAATCAACAAGCACGGTTTCCCCTTATAGTTCACTTGCTTCACGTATTTCAAATCTTGTGGGCTGACCGAGATATTGGCGACCTTTGTGTTGATCTTGATTGATTTCGACGTATATTTCGGAACGACACTCGTCGCTTTCATCTCATATTTTGTGTCGTCGACGACTTGCTTGAACGCCTGCTCGACCTTCTCCGTCGTCACATCTTCCACACCACTCGCTCGTAAGACGACTTCGACCGCACGGGAGTCGAGCATCGCCACTCTCTCTTCTTCCTGTTCGTTCTCTTCCTCGGAGACGATAATCTGATTGATCTCATCGTAGACGGTCGCGAGCGTCCGAGAATTGACTTCTTCGCCGATGACCGTTTTGATGACTTCTTCAAAGACCGCCTTTTCCTCCACTGCCGTGACAATCTCCGAACCGTTCAACACGTTCTCAATGAACGTCATATCCGGTTGATGCGCTTTATGGGCCGAGTAAAGGACGTGGTTCACATCGGCCGCGTTATCCGTGAAACACGGGAATAAGAAGCCGCCAATCGGTGCCTCGAGTTTGATGATCGGATTCATAATCAGGCTGGCTTTGAACTCCCGTTCGACGAAGTCGAAGACGAGTGATTTTTTCGGAAGTTCTGTCGGGCTGATGCTGCCGAGGATGAATTTCGTCGTATACACTTCATCGTTTGCGTGAATCTCAGACTCTTCCGAATGTCGGTTCGTCGGCTTATTGTAATTCCCCCGGATGAACGTCACCACCATATCTTTCTCAAACGGCGTGTCTTTCACCATCTTCAACGCGATGCGTTGCATATAGTCCGTCCAGACGTCGGTCTCTTCCGTACGAAGTCCTTCATACAGCAACCCTTGCGTATGGTCGACTTGACCTTCCTCCGGATACTGGAACTTTACTTCGAATAACTTTTCATCGAGTTTCCCACCGAGCACCTTTTTAAAGTTCGTCAAAAACAGTTCCTGTTGCTCTTCTTCGAGGAACGGGAACGGACGCAACTCTTCGTAATAAATCTCATTCGTTTCCTGTCGGATGTAAATCGTATATAGATCAGCAATCTTAAGTTTGGTCGCATTCACTTTGAACTGCCGGCGAATCGCCGCAATCTCTTTCTTGTTCATTCCATCCACCTCTTCTTTTCTCTCCATCCATGTCATCCATTATACCAGTCCTGATCATTCACTAGTTCTAAAGAAATGACACCGTAACGTTCACTCATGCCAGAGACGGATTTGCGATAGTCTTTGTAATCATTTTTATCGATTTTTACACTTTTTCAAAATCATCCTGTGTATGATCAAGTTGACTTGATTGAGTGATATTTGTCTCATTTGTTGGTTGATGAAAGGTTGCCCACTTGCCTCGCAAGTGTTCATTCCAAATACATAGTAGGAGGCTTTATATGTTGAAGAAACTCATGTCTGTCACACTGGTCACATTGCTCGTTTGGGTGGCCGCGTCCTTTGACGCTACACCGGTCTCAGCTTTCCCACCGAATATCCCGTCGAAAGCAGACGCGCTCACGAAACTGAACGCACTCACGGTCCAGAATGAAGGGTCGATGACAGGATACAGTCGTGACCTCTTTCCTCATTGGTCGAGTCAAGGAAGTGGTTGTAACACGCGTCACATCGTCTTGAAACGGGACGCTGACTCGGTCGTCGATGAATGTCCGGTCTCGACCGGTTCATGGTACAGTTATTATGACGGCTTGACGTTCACGTCAGCATCTGACCTCGACGTCGACCACGTCGTCCCGCTCGCTGAAGCATGGCGTTCTGGCGCAAGCAGCTGGTCAACGACGAAACGTCAAAGTTTCGCAAACGACTTGAACGGTCCCCAATTGATTGCGGTGTCCTCTTCATCGAACCGCTCAAAAGGAGACCAAGACCCATCGACATGGCAACCCCCACGAAGCGGTGCGCGTTGTGCGTATGCGAAAATGTGGGTCGAGACGAAGAGTCGTTGGGGCTTGAGCCTCCAGTCCTCCGAGAAATCAGCACTCACGACAGCAATCAACGCTTGTATTTATTGAGTCAGAAAAGGAGTTATGTATGAATAAGATCACTTCAACGTTTAAGGCAACTCACGGTGTCATGACTGAAGAAGTCGGTGTCATCAGCGGCGAGTTGGAATTGACGACGGCGTGTCAGGAAGATGGTTCTGTGACACTCCAGATTACGTACGTCGGGGCAAAGGATGTCTATACGCTCCCCGGGAGTCCCTATCAGCTCCATGACCTAAACGATCACGACGTCATCCATCAAATGCTTGTGAATGTGCTTGAACGAACATAAACAGGAAGGAGGCCATCACTCGATTTGAGTGACAGACTCCTTCTTTTACTTTTTCATCATTTTTAAAATGGAGCGCACGACAAGGTACGTCAGACCAAAGATGAACGCGACCAAGAGAAGACTCGCTCCTCCAACAATTCCGAATGTGAACATATGTGTACCTCTTCTTCATTTTTCTGAATTAGAACATAATGAAGATAACATATTTTCCCATTCTTATGAACCATGGCTAGTTTTGTTGTTGCTCATATCAACACCTTCCGTATCAGTTCTTACAAAAAAGCATCTCAGAAGAGACGCTTTGATGATGGCACAGTTTGATATTTCGTTAACACGTCTTTCGGAATATGACAATAATCATCCGGGCAACGCGTCAAACGGTCTTGATGCTCGTCCGCACTTCGGACATAGTTCGTGAGCGGCTTGACTTCAACAGCGATCTGTTCCGCATCCGAGCGTAAATCAATGAATGCCTGCGCCTCAGACAAATGTCGAGCGTCTTCACTATATACGCCTGTCCGATACTTCTCCCCGACATCATTTCCTTGTTGATTGAGACTATATGGATCAATGATTTCGAACAAGTAGTGCATCAAATTCTTGACCGTCACCACATCCGGATCGAACGTCGTTTTGACACATTCGGCGTACCCGTCATATTCCCCATCCAACGTGTCCGTCATTCCGTTCGCACGTCCCGCTTCGGTGATGAGAACGCCAGGTAACGTCTTCACAAATGCCTCGACACCCCATAGGCATCCTCCTGCTAAATAGATCGTTTCGATTCGAATCACTCCCCGTCTATTTGAATCTCGCGTCATTCTCCTTCAATATACCCCAATCGCTTCAAATCTTCATAGACGAGCGAAGACAACAGCTTTCGCCCTTTTCCGTTCAAATGGTCCGGATTATGGAAGAACGACTGCTCATGAATGAAACGTTCATCCCCCATGTAATTGAGGAAGGGCACATCTAAATCCAGTTTCTCTACATGTTGAAATACGAGACGTTCCATGACCCCTTCGTCGAAATACGCATGATACGATGCATGGACCGGTTCCATCGCCAAGACGACGCGATATCCTTGCTGTTTGCAGTAGTCGATGATGTCTTGTAAATGTGCCATATTCTCTTCAATCTCGTGATTGTTCACGGCATTCTCGTATTGCGCGGTGACTTCCTCAAACTTACGCTCAGAATAATTCAGCCCACCGTTCTCCCATGGCTTATGCGCATCAAAGCGAAAATCTCGGATTTCCCGGGAAATGGCGGCGTAGACACTGCCGCTGTTCAGCGCCGGGAAGCGTTCATGCGTATAATATTGAAACAGACTGGCCGACTCGATATCTTCCCGTTCCAATACACGGTAGTAGATTTCCTTCCGTCCGACGTACGAGTTGCTGAAGGTGATTTGAGATAGCGACACGATGACGACCCCACCTGGTTTTAAATGTTCATCGTATGCTTGCAACAACTTTAAATCGTATGCAATCGGTTGACTCGGTAACGCTAAATCGAGATGGGACACCCCGAGTGACTTAAACGAATATCCGTACATCGCATGAGATGTCCCGAGATTGAGGATATCGACAGGTTGAGGGTCTTCCTTGAAGGCAAGGATGGACCGGTTGTTATTGTATTCCCACGATTCTTTCACGAAATCATTGACTGGAATAAAGATGGCGATGATGACGAGTAATACGACGACTATTTTAATTCCTAAACGCTTCATGCTAATTCCTTTCCATTCACCTTAAAACCCACCGTATACGAATCCTTGGCTCGACACACCGAACAAGAACGCCGAGACAATCAAGAATAAGTTGATGGCCACGCTCGTCATCGCAGACTGACGTGCCATCCAGTCCCAAGCCGAGCCCTTCGTCCGCTCGATATGTTGGAATAGATGCACGACGACAAAGACGACGAGGAAGATGATTAAATCGAGTAACGAGAAGATTTGAATCGCCTGCATCATGCCTGACGGTGCCCATGAAGAAGGCGTCACGTATAGCTTGGCGTGTGAGAACGCCTCCGCCATGGAGTGAGACTGAAAGAAGACACGTGAGAAACAGACGAGCTGGAACGTGATGGCGATTTTCCACCATCGATGCAATGTCGGCACGCGGTCAAATCCTGCCCATGACGCCATTTTTTCACGCTGCTGTTTCGTATGGTCTCCGAACACGCGATAGATTCCGTGAATGAGTCCCCAGAGTACAAAGTTCCATGCGGCACCGTGCCAAATCCCGCTCACTAAAAACGTCGCGAGGATAGCTCCGTAAATCTGTTCACGTTTCTTCTTTCCTTTGGCGAGCGGCATGAAGATATAATCACGTAGCCACATCGAAAGCGTGATGTGCCAGCGGTTCCAAAAGTCAGCGATCGATACGGCGAAGTGTGGCTGCTTGAAGTTTTCCGATAAGCGAATCCCGAGTAAGCGTGCACAGCCGATCGCGATGTCACTGCACGCCGAGAAGTCGGCGAACAGTTGAATCGAGAACAACATCGTCGCGAGCACAATCTCCGAACCGGTCGGATCTGGACTGTTGAACACACTTGCAACAATCGGGGCCAACCGATCGGCAATCAACGTCTTTTTGAAGAATCCCCAGATGATGCGCTGGATGCCATAGCTGATGTTGTCGTAGTCGAGATGTTGTTCCGTCTTCAGTTGCGGAAGCAACTTTTTCGCCCGCTCAATCGGACCCGCCACGAGTTGCGGGAAGAAGGCGAAATAGACCGAGAAATAGCCGTAATGACGCTCCGCCTTTTGCTTCCCGCGCGAGACGTCCACGACATAGCTAATCGCCTGAAACGTATAGAACGAAATCGCCAATGGTAAGACGATTTCTTTATACGGGACATCATAATCAAACCCGCTCCATACAGCGAACGAACGAAGCGAGTCATTGACGAAATTAAAATATTTGAACCAGCCGAGGCAGAAGACGAGCCCCGAGATACCGACCCACATGAGCCGTTTCTTCTGTTCTTTCTTTTCCTGTTTCTCAATCAATATCCCAATCACGTAGGTGAAGGCGGTGCTGATCAACAGTAACGGGATGAATTGAACGCTCAATGTGGCGTAAAAGACATAACTCGCCAATATAAGGAGCACCCATCTAAATCGATGTGGTACTACATAGTAGGTTAAGACGATGAGTGTTAAAAATAAGAGGAATTCAATCGAAATAAAAGTCATATTTACCACCTGATGCTATGAAACTTGATGATGTACCGATTCCTGACAATCAGGTGGTCACAAGTTCTCGCTTCGGTAACGCGGCATAACGAATCTTTCCGAACGCATTGCGCGGAATCTCGTCAATCTGCATCACCCGAACACCTTTCACCTTGATTTGTTCTTTCATGATTTTTTTTATGTGCGTAACGTCGTCCTGTAACGTATACACGTATAGTCGGTCATCTTCCCCGGCACAAACGCACTCATGTCCATGCTCACGAAGAAGCGCCTCGACTTCGTCTAGGCTGATTCGACTCCCATGTAGTTTAATCATGCGTTTGATACGACCGACAATGAAGAAGTAACGTTCCTCATCCTGATACGCCATATCACCTGTACGCAACACACCTTGATTGTCGTCACCTTTCGCAAGATCCGCTAACGAGGTCGCGTAACCGAACGATACGTTGTCACCTTGATATACTAGTTCGCCCGTCACGTTCGCCTCATTGATGTCATTTCCGGCCTCATCTCGCAGCATGAGCGTTCCACCAGGGATGGCGATTCCGATGCTTCCTGCTTTTTCCGCATGCATCCGGTCCGGTAAATACGACATCCGGGCCGTCGCCTCCGTCTGACCGTACATGATGAAAAACTGAATCCCTTTTTCTTCACATACCGTCGCAAAGTGCTGCGCGAGCGCCGGATCCAACTTTCCACCCGCTTGCGTCAGTTTTTTCAGACTCGGAAGGTCATACGTCTCAAACTTTAACCGCTTCAACATCTCATAATGAAACGGGACCCCACCAAACGTCGTCGCCTGCTCGGCACGACACAGCTCCCAAAACTCTTTTTGAACGATGGAGCGGTCTGTCAGAATAATCGTCGCCCCTTTCAACAGATGGCTATTGATGATGGAGAGTCCATACGAGTAATTCATCGGGAGGGTTGTGATCGGCTTGTCCGTATGATCGATGTCGAGATAGTCGATGATCGATGTGGCGTTAGCTGATAGATTGTTATACGTGAGACGGACGAATTTCGGACTCCCGGTACTACCCGAGGTCGTCAACAGAAGGGCCAATTCTTCGTGGAGTTGATGGTGAACGGCTGTCCCTGTTTCGAACAGAACATAGTCACCGTATCGATAGAAAGACTCTAACGAATGTGCCAGGTCCTCTCTCGATTCAGGAGCCCAGACGTGGGTCGGCTCATAACGTTCCATCAGCTTCTGCAGCTGTTCTGCCGGAATTTCCGCATCGAGTAAGACCGGGACGACCTGCCCACGGAGAAAGCCGATATATCCGAAGAGCGACTCGATCCGGTTCGCACATAAACAGAAGACGAGCGACCGTTCGCCGACTTCCTCACAAATCGAATCCCCGACTTCAAGCATCTCTCTGTATGAATAAGAGCGGTCCGCATAGACCGCCTCACTATTCGCATACTGCTCGAGTGTTTGAAAAAGCGTCATGATTTGATGTCCACACCGAGACGCTGCAACAACGCGATACCAGACTTGTACGAATGGAACTCTGTCATCTCATCCGAGTCGATATAGACGTCAAACGCATCCTCAATCTCTGCGATGAGCGTCATGTGCCCGATAGAATCCCATTCTGTGGATTCCCCGAGTTTCATCTCTTCGAGGATCACATCGTCCTCTAATTCCAATCCGTTTTTAAATGCCATGTTATATGTCTCAAGCGTGCTCATTGTATTCATCCTTTCACGTTCACTCCAACGATTCGATTTCATCTATTCCTATTGACTGATAATGATAATCATTTGCCTTGTGATTCTATCACAATTTTTCGAAATCAGTCAATTCACTTTATGGGATAACGCTTGGAGTTGCGCGCTTTTGACAAGAAAAAGACCACATCGTTACGATGCGGTCTCAGGAGACGGTAAAACATATTCGAGTTGTAAGTCGAGTGGTTCTTCTTCGTACACTTCTGACACAATCTCCTCGGCTAATGTGCATCCCATCGCTTTATAAAAATGATACGTATCAATAGCCGGATTCGCACCGATGTATAACTTTTTCGCGCCTCGTTCAACCGCTGCCTGGCAAACTTGTTCAAACAGTACTTTCCCAAGCCCATGTCCGCGATTAGGACGACTCACATGAATGAAACCGAGGTTCAGATACTGTCCCTCTTTTCCGAGCGGTTGTCCGTTCAGTCCGGCAAAACCGAGTAGCGCCTCGCCTTTTTGGATTGCCACAACCACTCCGCCACGATCGATGTAGTAGTTGAGAATCTCAATGACCTGTTGTTTCCTCGCATCGTCCCATTCATCAATGTATTGCTCGTCTTTTTGATAAAGTTCGCCGCTCGAATCCACGGCATAGATGCGATGCGTTTCCTGGAAACGTTCGAAGGTGTTTAGAAAGTCTTGATTTATTCTTTTTGTAAGAAGATTGATGGTGTGGTTCATAAAGCGCTCCTATGTTTTGATTCGTTATTTGTGAAACTGAATATGTGAATCCTGCGTTGATTCCGAGCAAACTTTAAACAACGTTCACCGAATAAACTCTTTAAAAATCTCACTTAACTCTTGTGGAGTTTCTTTCATGCCGGTCTTCATCCACCTTTTCATGATGCTTGCCAATGAATCCGCGTATACCGCATTCGCATATGCTTCCGCTTTTTCAGATACATTACAATTCTCATAAATTTGAAAATCTGTACAGAGTAAATCGAAATGCTCCTCAAAGCGATTCAAAATCGGAAGTAAATCATTTTCTTTTAGAAGATTCAAAAATTCAAGATTGTCACTCCATATCTCAAAATACAACGTATCGAAATCAAGTTGCTCTTGTTTTGCTTCTGTTGATGCAAGTTGGATTCTCTCCCGAAATATTTGATACATATGATAGGTTAGTACATCCTCTTTCGTATCAAAATGAGCATAAAATGTATTTCGCGCCAATCCCGCAGTTTTAGTAAGTTCTGATATGGTGATACTCGTAAAGTTCGTTCGACGCATTAATTCCAACATAGTATCCACTAAAATATTGATTGATCTCTTAGAATTCGTATTTATTGGTTTTTGTTTTAGCATAAGTACTCCTTAATTTGTACAAAATGAGAGTTTTGTATGAATACCTCTATACTTATTGACGTATTGTCCACACGAACATTATATTGCAGATATATAAATTGAGCAATTGTTCAAATTATGACATATGTTCAATTTTAAATTTGTCCAGAATCTAATCTCACTAGGAGGACCACCTATGAAAACAACGATTATTCTTGCTCATCCATGGCATGGTAGTTTCAATAAATCCATCATGGATACAACAATTGAACAGTTAGTACGTAAGAAAAAAGATTATCAAATCATTGACTTAAATAAGGATCAATTCAATCCTGTCTTAAGTGAATCGGATTTATCTCTTTATTCGAAAGGTCAATCCCGAGATCCGTTAGTGAATCAATATCAGAAGATGCTAAGCGATAGTGATGAATTGGTATTTATTTTCCCTGTTTGGTGGTTTGACGTACCCGCTATTTTAAAAGGATTTTTTGACAAGGTTATGTTGAAAAACTTTGCCTATGTAGAGGAATCTACTGGATTGAAAGGATTACTCACCCATATTAAAAAAGCCACTGTCATTTCCACTTCGGAAGTGCCCACGTGGTATTTAAAATTTTTGGCCGGGAATCCGATTGAAGGGACTCTTATTCGTAGAACATTCAAAGGAATTGGACTTAAAAACGTGAAGTGGTTGAATAGTTCATTTACGAGTAGTGGGAAAGATCATCAAAGAAAAAGATTTTTAGATAAAGTAGCGAAGCGTATTTCAGTTTAATCTACAGTGCACAACCAAACTTTTGTGATTCGTATATCATCCATGACCTCAAATTTTGTATTAATAGCCAGTAGCAACATAAATTTGAGGTCCAACTTAGATGATTTGAATTGAAATCGCAACTTTTCTCGCTGTTGTCAGCTTTATTCATTTCATGAAGAGAACAAAGCGTTTGTTAGTGCTCGTGCTTCAGAAATCTCACTCATTTATGGTACGGTTCATTCCGATTAATACGATACGCCCGATATATCTGCTCACACAACACCAGCTTCATGAGTTGATGGGGGAACGTCATCTTCGAGAACGAGATCGTATCGTTCGCCCGCTTCATCACATCGTCCGACAGACCGAGCGAGCCCCCGATGACGAAGGCGATTTTACTTTTTCCGTACGTTGCGAGTTGATCGAGTTCACGGGCGAACTCTTCACTCGTCCGCTGCTTTCCTTGAATGGCCAAGGCGATGACGTGCGTGTCTGGGGATATTTTCGCCAAAATGCGCTCGCCTTCCTTTTGTTTTACTAGTAACATATCTGCCTCACTCAAATGCTCGGGTGCTTTTTCGTCTGACACCTCGATTTCCTGCACTTTTGCGTAGGCGGAAAGCCGCTTTGTATACTCGGCAATTCCTTGTTTTAAATATTTTTCTTTCAGTTTGCCGACCGTGATAATTGAAATATTCATCCAATTCTTCCTTTTTCCACAGTTTTTTAGGAGTTATCCATAGGGTTATCCACAGAGTTATCCACAAATCCACATGTTGATAATTAGTTTTTGCTTGACACAACATATGTTGCATCGGCATCACAGAACTCACATGTCACTTGTCCACTTGTGGATAATTCCTCTAGTAACGGGTACTCCCCCGTCTCATCCACAATGATGTCTAAAGCGAGTTCAACATGTTCCTTGCATACTTTTTTTTCCACAGTTTTTCCTCCTTAAAAAAGAAGCGTCGCCGCTTCTTTATGTTGCTTCAGTTAAGGTCGCCTCGGTTTCTCTTGCTTCCCCGCGACGTAAATACTCAATCGTAATCGTATCACCGACCGTCGCATCGCGATACAACGCATCGCGTAAATCGACGTATCGTTTAATCTCGCGGTCACCGATTTTTATGATCACGTCTCCGATGCGAAGTCCAGACTCTTCAGCGGGACTCCCCGAGGTGACCTCTTCGACGAAGACACCGTCTTCCTGGTCGAATGAGATCCCATACTCTTCCCGGACGTTCCCTGGTACGGCGATGACTTCCTGGATCGTGACCCCAAGCTGTGCCCGCGTCACCTGGCCATCGCGTTCTAACATGTCAATGACCGGCAGCGCCACGTTGACCGGAATCGAGAATCCGACCCCTTCTACGCTCGCCTCGGCGATTTTCATCGAATTGATTCCGACGAGCTCCCCGCGAACGTTGATGAGGGCACCGCCCGAATTACCCGGATTGATGGCCGCATCCGTCTGGATGACTTCCGCGTTATAATCCATCAAGCCGTCGCTGTTCGTATCGACCGGCACCGTCCGCTCGACACCACTGACGATACCACGGGTGACCGAGTTTGAGAAGACACCGAGCGGATTTCCGATGGCCATGACCGTCTCACCGGCTTGAAGGACGGTGGAGTCGCCAAGGACGATCGGTTTCGCCTCGATATTTTCTGGCAGTTCGACTTCGGCGACCGCCAAATCGTTGAGCGGGTCTTCGCCTAAAATCGTCGCCGATGCGATTTGACCGTCGGAGAAAGCGATATTGACCTCGTCCGCTTCTTCGATGACGTGGAAATTCGTGACGATGTACGCGGTGTCACCTTCCACTTTATAGATGACTCCGGAACCGGCACCCGCTTCCCATTGCGAATCAGAGGTGAAGGCGCGCTGAATGTTGGTGATGCTGACGACGGACGTCTTCGCCCCAAGCACTGCGTTTGTGACGTCGGATTCGGTGACGGTGACGGCTTGCTCTGTTCGAGTCAACTCATTTGTCACAAAACGAGAGGTTGGCGAATCCCAGAGCATCACGGTAACAAAAAATAAAGCCGCTCCTAAGAATCCACCAACCCCTCCGAGTAACAAAGGTTTTATGTTGGGTCTCGGCTTGTGGCGTACGTGCTCCTCTTGCTTCGGACGCCATTCGCTCCGAGACGGGTACGTCGAGTTCTCTTCTTTCACTTCTACTTCGTGCGCTTCAGGTTCGACGTCTTGAGGTTCATACTCATGGTGTCTCTCTTCATTCACGACGCGTCCCCCTTTCAAGACAGTGTGATACCTGTCTTTTCCCAAGTTTCTTTATAAAGAAACGAGTGAAGTCGGGATTGTCGGGTCCGTATCGCACAATTTAATTCGACCTAAGTCGACATCGCGCATACCGAGTGTTTGTGCGACGCTCATTTGTGCGAGCTCCTTCATGTTGTTGTCTTTGCTCAAGTGCGCCAAGTAGATCCGTTTTGTCCGGTCGCCGATGACCTCACTCATCGCGATGGCCGCATCCTCGTTCGAGACGTGGCCATAGTCGCCGAGGATTCGTCGCTTGACGCTCCAAGGATAACGTCCCATCTGTAACATCGAGACGTCGTGATTCGACTCAAAGATGAAGTCGTCCGCTCCACGGATGATTCCTTTCATCCGATCCGAGACATAACCCGTATCGGTAATATGGGCCAGACGTTTCCCGTCATGAGCAAACTGATAAAACATCGGGTCCGCCGCATCATGGCTCACGTTGAACGTCTCGATTTCGATATCACCGAACTGTTTCACATCTCCGACTTCGATTTGAAACTTCAAGGTGGGATCAATCTTGCCGATGTTCGCTTCCATCGCCGCCCATGTCTTCGCATTCGCATAAATCGGTAAGTTATATTTCCGGGCTAATATCCCGACACCTTTAATATGGTCGGAGTGCTCATGGGTGACGAGCAGTGCGTCAATCCCATCAAACGACCGACCGATGGCTTCGATGCGCTGTTGCATCGCTTTACCGGTCAGTCCGGCATCGACGAGCAATTTCGTCCGTTCCGTCTCGATATAGAGGGCGTTTCCGGTCGACCCGCTCGCTAACACACTATACTGTAAAGTCACGCGATCACTCCTTTCATTCTGCCGTTTCAAACTCGACACGTTCAACCGTACCATCAATCGCATTGACGAAGTAGACATCGTCATCAATCGCAATCGACCAAAGTGGTGGCATGATGATCAAATTGCCTGAACTGTCGAGTGGTAAGCTATAAAATCCTGTGTTGATGGCCCTCATGTCTTGGTTCGGTTGAAAATATTTCCGTGATGCGAGTTGGGAAATCGCTTCACTAGCTGTCAAAACGAGATCGTCTTGGGTTTTCGATGAGAGGTTTTTTAAGTGGCGCTGTTTGTAATCCGTCACTTCAAACGCCTCGTTCAGTTGAATCAAGATGAGGGAGGGACCGATATACACTTCCGTGTCCCCTTCGACCTCGGGTGTCGAAAAGATTTTATTGTCCTCGAACGTTTGGACGAAAGCAATCTGTCTCGTTTTTTCATCGTAACGCCAATAGGCATATTCATCTCCGAATGGAACATATTCCGCTACAAACGTCGAAGCGGTCGTCCGCAATTCCTTCGCATCAAGTGGGACCGGTTGTTTCAGTTCGACCTCGAGCTGCATGTTGTCGAGTGTCGTCGCCAGTTGCGCATCACGATTTTTCGTAATCATCGAAGCCGACATCTCTTCAGACGAGCCCGTCAAGTATCCGATGTCCCGACCCATTCGCGGCAATTTCGCCGGATCGACATTCCGCTGATCTAAAATTTGTGCAATCGACGTGTTATCACTCGTCACGACCTCGGTCGCCCACGTTTCGGTCAGCAACTGGAACAACAGATAGATGTTCAAGGCGAGGAAGGCGAAGATTAAAATCGTTTTCGCTTTACTCCAATCCACGATACATCATCCTTTCTGTCCAGCCTTCTGCTTGGTTGTATGGTACCCAACGTCCCGCCTCGCGCACGAACCAGTTCGGCGAGAACGTCACAAACCGACTCGTATCCTCGTTGTATTCAATCTCATACCCGATTCGAATCTCGGTCACATTCTCAAATCGTCCCGAATTGATGAGTGTGCCGAGCACTTCGTTCGCATCGGCCAATTGTGTCGTACCGACCGTGATCAAGCGATCGATTTCTAGATGGTGACGCGTGATCGAACGTACCTGTGCCCCATCGTTCTCGACACGTAGTGTGGATAAGTCGATGGCATCATTGTTGATGAACGCCTCACGTTGACTAAAGACCGGATATCCTCTCACATGAAAACGAAACACGCTCGTTTCAAAGCCTTTATTTGCTGGTGTGATGGCATCGAAGCGAAGAGAGAGCCCTTGCCCTTCCGAAGAATCATCGACCCATCCGCCGTGGAAGTTCACGAACTCCACGATTGAATCCAGTCCAAGTGCCACGTCACGTTCTGTACTGTTCCGAGACAAGTTTCGGTAACGACTCGCATTCAATGTCGCGTCATATTCGACAACGCTGACACCATTCGTCAATGCGCCGACCGAACTCGCCGGGTCGACCTCTTGAACGTTCGGATCGCCTGGGAAGAACGTTTCTCTCATCCAGTCGAGGCGAGCATCCAATTGAATGGACGAGACATCATACGCGAACAACTCATTCATTTCTGGACCGACGACCGGGATATAATTCACACGTTCATCAGTGTATGTGACACGTTTCATCGTTCGACTCGAATTTTTCAAGAAAAGGCTGTTCACGTCACCGTTTCCGACTTTTGTCAACTTGCCTTCCCAAATCGATTGGTCGCTCATGATGGCGCGGATGTTGAACGCACTGTTATCCATATAGATGAGGATCCGCTGAGGGATTTTCCCAGATAGACTATACGTTCCCGGTAGCATATAGCTAAGCGTGTCTGCATAGTAGGCTTCAGGCAAAATCAATTCGAGCCCCTCGTTTATATCCGTATAGAAGTTCGGTACGTTTTTCGCGGCGAGCGGCTTGAATTCACTTGCCTCAAACGAGTCCCGAATGACACGCATCAGTTGCTTCGGTGTATTTTTCGACGCAAAGACGGCATTGTTGTCGTGGACGACCGTTTGAACAGGAATGATGACCTGATTCGCCCTGCGCTGCAAGGACTCGTCCACCGTCGTCAGTTGTGTTTCCGATTGGACCGCCTGATAGGTAGGATGATAATCCCATAGAATGATCGTTTGAACGATCGACGTGACGATTAACGTGAGCAAAAGGAACGACTTCCACAGTTCTGGCTTTGCAATCGTAAATCGCTTCATCAATCATTCACCTCCACAATCGTATCGAACGGGATGGTGAAGTAAATCGTCGTGCCGCGACCAAACTCACTCTCTGCCCAAATGTCTCCACCGTGAGCGGAAACGACTTCTTTCGCAATCGATAGACCGAGTCCGGTTCCACCGATATTGCGCGCCCGTGCCTTGTCGACACGATAGAAACGCTCAAAAATTTTCTTCAAGTTCGATTTCGGGATCCCGACTCCCTCGTCTTTGATTCCAATGACGAGGCGTTTCGCCCGGAGCATCGTACGGAACGTGATCGTCCCGCCTTCTGGTGAGAACTTGATGGCGTTCGTGATGATGTTGTCGATGACCTGGGTCATCTTATCTTGATCGGCATGCACATACACGCGACGCTTCATCAGTTTGCGACGGAATTGAATCGCTTCTCCTTTCGTCATCTCATGACGGTCGATGATGTCGTTAAAGAATTGCACGAAGTCGAACTTCATTTTCTGCATCTTGTATTCCTTACTGTCCATCTTCGAGAGTTGCAACAGATCGTTGACGAGGCGAATCATCCGCTCCGTCTCGTTTTGCGTCGTCTCTAAGAACCGCGGTGCCAACTCATCATCCTGATAAGCCCCTTCTGCGAGGACTTCCAAATAACTGCGCATCGTCGTGAGTGGCGTCCGCAACTCGTGACTGACGTTCGCGACGAACTCACGACGGTCCTGCTCGACCTGCTCTTGTTCCGTGACGTCATGCAAGACGACGATGAGACCTGTGATTGGTCCACTATGCTTTTGAATCGGTGAGAAATAGGCACGAACGAGGAACAATTCTTCGTCCGTACTGAGGTCGATCAGCTTCGTCGGCATCGTTCCGTCTTCAGGGATGATGATTTCGTCTTCGAACGCGAGGAGGCTTTGTAAGTTTGCCCCCATCGCCTCTTCTTCAGCGACTCCGATCATGTCGCGCGCCTGATCATTCATCAAAATGACGCGCAACGAACGGTCCGTTGCGACCACACCGTCCGACATATTCTCAAGGACACTCGTCAATCGGCGACGTTCCGCTTCCGTCGTCGCGTTCGCCTCCATCAATTCATCCGTCAATTCGTTAAATGCATATGCGAGTTGACCGACTTCGTCATCTGAGTACACTTTTACTTTCCGCGAGAAATTCCCTTTTCGCATCTCGACAGCCTGCCTCCGCATATCGGCAATCGGTCGCGTGATCGTTCGCGACAACAAGATTCCGAGGAACGAGGTGATGATGAGCGCGATCAATGTTCCCGTCGCTAAAATGCGAGTCACTTGTTCCATCTGATTGTAGATGGACTGCATCGATGCCTCGATATAGATCATCCCGGTCGTCGTTCCATCTACTTCCGATTGAATCGGGACGGCGACGACACGCATCCGGTCATTCGAATCTTCGTAGACGAGCGTCTCTTGCGCCCCGCCTGTCGCGAATGACTTTTGGATGAACGTGCTCGCGGTGCGTTGTCCGACGAGACTTTGGTTATTTTGATTCGAGGTCGCCCGGACGACACTATTCGTGTCGATGATTTGGACTTCCCGAATGTCGTCAGCTAGCGTCGTGCTCTCTGTAAATTCAGACAGCAGCTGATCCAGTAACTGGTTCAACTGCTGGTCCGTGGTCGAGTCACTCTCGTTCGCGGCGATCCCTTCACTGACGTTATAGCTCAGTAGGTTCGCTCGGTCGACGAGTGACTGCGAGAAGTTGTTGATGTATTGTCGTTCTAGAGAACGTACAAAGTACACGCCGATGACTTGCATCGCAACGAGAATGAGCAGCGCATAGATGACGACGAGCTTCCACTGGATCGATTTAAAGAAGTTCGTCCGTTTCATCGTTTAATCTTCTTCCCCTGCCTTTAAATAATACCCGACGCCGCGACGCGTAATGATATACGTCGGTGTCGATGGGCTGTCTTCTACTTTCTCACGAAGTCGTCGCACCGTGACATCGACGGTACGCACGTCACCGAAGTAGTCATAGCCCCATACCGTTTGGAGCAAATGCTCCCGCGTCATTACTTGGCCAATGTTTTGCGCAAGATAATGAATCAATTCAAATTCGCGATGCGTCAATTCGATTTTCTCATCCCGTTTCGTCACCATGTACGAATCCGGGTGAATCGTCAAGTCGCCGAGCACGATATCGTTTGCGTTGGCTCCTTTCGTCTCCGGTGCCGGCGCCGTTGCGTGACGTCGCATGTTCGCTTTGACACGTGCCAGCAACTCGCGTGAGCTGAACGGTTTTGTGACGTAGTCGTCCGCCCCGAGCTCTAATCCGAGTACTTTGTCGATTTCGGAGTCTTTCGCCGTCAGCATGATGATTGGCATATCATACTTTTTCCGCACCTCGCGACATACTTCCATGCCGTCTTTAAGTGGAAGCATGATGTCGAGCAAGATGAGGTCCGGTTGAACCTCTTCTACCTTGACGAGCGCTTCTTCACCGTCATAGGCGACATGCACCTGATAACCTTCTTTTTCAAGTTTAAACTTCAATATATCTGCGATTGGTTGTTCGTCATCTACCACTAAAATCGTACGATCCATTCAGTGAGTCCTCCTCTTGTCATTAAACGTACATGCCTACATTGTAACTCTTTTTATACAGCTTAGAAAGCGTGGTCCATTTCCGTGGAAATGAAAAAGAGAGCCCATTGGCTCCCTTTCTTATGATTCGTAAATATCACGCAAGATGACCGTTTGCTCACGAGCCGGTCCGACCGAGAACGTCAACAACTCGATTCCTGTCAATTCCTCGATGCGACGCACGTAGCGCTTCGCATTCTCAGGGAGATCGTCGAAGTGACGGACACCCGTGATGTCTTCTGTCCAGCCTGGAAGTTCCTCATACACCGGTACACATTTCTCGAGGACACGGAAATTTGGCGGATACTCGTCAAGATGCTTTCCTTCATACTCGTACGATGTACAAATTTTGAGTGTCTCAAGACCTGTCAATACGTCGATTGAGTTAAGGCAAAGATCGGTGATCCCGCTGACACGGCGTGAGTGACGGACGACGACCGAGTCGAACCAGCCGACGCGACGCGGACGACCTGTCGTCGTTCCATATTCCTTCCCGACTTCACGGATCGTATGTCCGATTTCATCATCGAGTTGTGTCGGGAACGGACCGTCGCCGACGCGCGACGTGTACGCTTTACAGACACCGACCACATGATGAATCTTTGATGGTCCGATTCCAGCACCGCTTGATACACCGCCCGACGCAGCATTCGATGACGTGACGAACGGGTACGTTCCATGGTCGATATCGAGAAGAACACCTTGGGCCCCTTCAAAGAGGACTTTCTTCTCGTCGTCGAGTGCATCGTTTAAGACGACCGATGTGTCACACACGTGTTTTGCGAACTGTTGACCGTACGCGTAGTACTCTTCAAAGATGTCGTCGAACTCGACCGGGTCCACCTCGTACATTTTTACGAACATACGGTTTTTCAACTCGAGCACGGTCTTCAATTTCTCCGCAAACACTTCCTTGTCGAGAAGGTCAGCGATACGAATCCCGATACGCGCCGCCTTATCCATGTATGCCGGACCGATTCCTTTAAGTGTCGTGCCGACTTTTGCGTCACCTTTCGCGTCTTCCTCGAGACGGTCTTGAAGCTGATGATACGGCAAGATGATATGCGCCCGGTTTGAGATCCGGAGGTTATCCGTGCTCACACCGCGCTCATGTAAGTAAGCAAGTTCTGTCACGAGTGATTTCGGGTTGACGACCATCCCGTTCCCGATGACACACGTCTTATCCGAATAGAAGATCCCGGATGGAATGAGATGAAGTTTATATTTCGTATCATTGAAGACGATCGTATGACCAGCGTTGTCTCCCCCTTGATAACGCGCGACGACTTCGGCTTGTTTCGATAAGAAATCGGTGATTTTCCCTTTCCCTTCATCGCCCCACTGCGTTCCCACTACGACTACTGATGACATAATGAATCCTCCTTATTGATCAACGTTCTGTTCAAACCATCCGTAAGTGTACACTTGAAAAGCGATAAAGTCAATTGAATACCGAACGTTTTATATAAGATGTAATTATTCGTTCGTTATTTTGTTATTTACCTAGTAAAAAAAAGACACCACCGACGTTACATCGGTGGTGCGAAGGCTTGTGTCTCCATATTGACGAACTTGTTGTACTCTTTTCGGAAAGAGAGCTTGACCGTGCCGGTCGGACCGTTACGCTGTTTTGCAATGATGATTTCAATCGTATTGGCGTCTTCACTCTCTTTATCGTAATAATCATCACGATAGAGGAAGGCGACGATATCGGCATCCTGCTCGATCGCCCCTGATTCCCGGATATCCGACATCATCGGTCGCTTGTCTTGACGACTCTCAACCCCACGCGAGAGCTGGGACAAGGCGATGACCGGTACTTGAAGTTCCCGTGCAATCGCTTTGAGCGTACGCGAGATTTCCGATACTTCCTGTTGGCGGTTCTCTCCCGGTTTTCCGTTCCCGACGATGAGCTGCAAGTAGTCAATCATGATCATCCCGAGACCGTGCTCTTGCTTCAAACGGCGACATTTCGCTCGAATCTCGTTGACCCGAAGACCCGGTGTATCGTCGATATAGATGCCTGCCTGAGAAAGTGACGACATTGCGAGTGATAGGCGTCCCCAATCTTCCGCTTCAAGGCGGCCGGTCCGGAGGCGTTGGGCATCGATGTTCCCTTCCGCACACAACATACGCATGACGAGCTGCTCGGCACCCATCTCCAAACTGAAGATGGCGACGTTCTCGCCCGTACGGACCGCGACGTTTTGCGAGATGTTCAAGGCGAACGCCGTCTTCCCGACAGATGGACGAGCGGCCACGATAATCAGGTCGTTTCGCTGGAAACCGGCTGTCATCTTATCTAAATCGGTGAACCCCGTCGCAATCCCGGTGATCTCTCCGCTCGACTGATGCAACTTTTCAATCGTCGAATACGCATCGGATAAGACAGAACCAATCGGGTGGAAGCTCGACTGTCCCTTTCGTTGCGATACTTTTAAAATATTCCGCTCGGCATCTGACAGCACGGAATCGACTTCATCTTGACGCTCATACCCGTCCGAGACGATGTTGGTCGCCGTCCGAATTAGGCGACGGAGCGCCGCTTTTTGGTCGACAACGTTCAAGTAATAGCCGATATTCCCGATGGCCGGGACGGATTCAGCGACCTCTGCTAAATAGTTGAGGCCTCCGATCTCGTCTATAATCCCTTGCGCCTGCAGTTCGGAACTGAGCGTGACCAAATCGACGAGCTCACCCCGATCGTTGATTTTCAACATCGCTTCAAAGATGCGCTGGTGGCTGACACGATAAAAGTCGTCCGGGTCGACACGTTCAGAGGCCGTGATCAATCGGTCTGAATCGAGGATGATCGCCCCTAAGACGGCTTGCTCCGCTTCCACGCTATGCGGTGGTGTATTGACTTGAATCGCATCACTCATCCGTCTCTACCTCACCTTCAAGCTTCTTGTACATGTACGTTCAACGTCGCGACGACGTCGTGGTGCAACTTCACTGGCACTTTCGTGAAACCGAGCGCCTTGATCGGATGATCGAGTTCGATTTTACGCTTATCAATTTTATAGCCCATTGATTTGAGGGCATCTCCGATTTGCTTGCTCGTGACCGAACCGAACACGCGACCGCCTTCTCCGGCTTTCGTTGTGACGACAATCGTTTCTTTTTCAAGCTTTTCTTTGAGTTGTTTCGCTTCTTGCAACTCTTCTGCCGCAGCTTCTTCGGCCCGACGCTCTTTCGCTGCGAACGCTTTTAAATTACCTGGCGTCGCTTCAACCGCCAAATTTTTCTTGAATAAGACGTTTTTTGCGTAAGCATCTGCCACGTTCTTCACTTCTCCGGCTTTCCCTTGTCCTTTTACATCTACTTTCAAAATGACTTTCATTCTAATTCCTCTCCTTCGGTTTCATCTGTCAAATAATGATCAATTGCTTCTTTCAACAAGACGTTCGCTTGTTCACAACTCATCTCAAGTTGTGTCGCCGCATTCGTCAAATGTCCACCGCCATCGAGCATTTCCATGATGACTTGGACGTTGACGTCACCGAGCGACCTTGCACTGATTCCTGTCCGCCCGTCCGGCAAGATGGCGATGACGAATGATGCTTTGACGCCTTCCATATTCAGCAGTTGGTCTGCCGACTGGGCAATCAACACTTGATGATGCGCTTCGTCATCAGAAGCGACCGCAATCGCCATACCGTCCGCATAAATTTCGGTATTTTTTAATATTTGCGACTGCTCGATATACGCATCAAGGTCTTGGCGCATAAAGTGCTGTACGAGAACCGTATCGGCCCCTTGAATCCGTAAGAAGGATGCCGCATCAAATGTACGCGAGCCAGTACGGAGCGTGAACCCTTTCGTGTCGACCATGATTCCCGCAAGAAGTGACGTCGCCTCGAGAATTGAGAGTTTGCGACTTCCGACTTGATACTCAATCAACTCCGTAACGAGTTCACACGTCGACGAAGCATAAGGTTCCATATAGACGAGAACCGGGTCCTCGATAAACTCTTCACCGCGACGATGATGGTCGATTACGACGACCCGCTCCGACCGATGTAAAATGTCCTGCGAAATGACAAGTGATGGACGGTGTGTATCGACGATGACGAGAAGTGTCTGTTCATCAATAAGTGGTTGCGCCTCATATTCAGTCAAAAACTGGCTATATAGCGTATCATCATTCTCTACTTCTTGAACAAGACGCTGAATCCCGATACTCGTCTCACCGGAAGGGATGACGACGTACGCCTCACGTCCGACAAACTCGGCTAATTTCATTACCCCGATGGACGCCCCAATCGAATCCATGTCTGGATTTTTGTGTCCCATCACAAGGACACGACTTGATTCTCGAATCAAGTCACGCATGGAGTTCGAGATGACACGTGCCCGGACGCGCGTTCGTTTCTCTGTCGGATTCGTCTTCCCTCCGAAGAAACGTACCTTTCCGTTATGGCGCTTGACGACCGCCTGGTCACCACCGCGACCTAGTCCGAGGTCAAGACTAGATTGAGACAAATTGCCGAGCTCAGTCAATGTCGTCTCGCCACACCCGATCCCAATCGATAACGTCAACGGAATCTTTTGCTCTTTCGTCGATTCACGCACTTCGTCTAAAATCGA
The DNA here is from genome assembly GCF_018617855.1 of Exiguobacterium qingdaonense. GTDB lineage: Bacteria > Bacillota > Bacilli > Exiguobacteriales > Exiguobacteriaceae > Exiguobacterium > Exiguobacterium qingdaonense. Next base: position 25,028 of record NZ_JACSKY010000011.1, on the reverse strand, counting down.
GAATCGGTTGTTCTCCAGTTCGGATAACGTCCGCTCATTCATGACGAGGAAAAAGCGATCCGCTGCCGTACGGCGCATGTATACATGATGTTGTTGCGCCCATTGGTTGAGAAGGATCGTCACACGACGATTGACCTCACTCCGTACCTGTTCGTCCACCGCAGTCGACATCTCATCATAGTTATCCAAATACAAAATACCGATTACCGTTTGCGATTGCACATATTTTTGCTCAATCTCTGCCTCTTCTGTCATATCAAACAAATAAAGCGTACGATGTGCTTGATTGTAGAAGACGCGGTAAACACGGTCACCCACCTCAATCGTAGCCTCGTCCTCTTCCTCTTCAATCAGTTCCTCGAATGAACGATGGAGCGCGTCGAGCGGTATACCGATTGCCATATCGAGTTCAAAGATTAGCCGGGACTGTTCATTGTACCAACTGATGCGTCTTTCCTGATCGAACACTAAAATTCCAATCGGCATCGTCGTCAACGCTTCTTCTCCGACATCTTTAATCTGATGAGATAGAGAGAGGACATACTGTTCCCAAATTTTACGCTCTCGTCGCATCGTCACTTGCTGATAAATGAAAAAAATCAGCGTACCCATAAACAGGGGGACTGCCGCTACAATGCTGTATAACGCCAATCCTAACGAAACAAAGAATCCAATCACATATGGCGTCATGTGTCGCGTGTATTGGTTCTTGACGGATGTTTTTACTTCACCACTGTGCATGTATGCCTCCTAAAATGAGTAATGTTCACCCATGGAATCGTAAAGGTTTCTGCTCTATCATACCATATTCGTCGGTTTCACTTACACACTTACAGACAAGATGAAATACAAAAAAACGACTTATCCAAAAGGATAAGCCGTTCGTCAAACATTACTCTGCAACGTATGGAAGCAAAGCCATTTGACGTGAACGCTTGATAGCGACAGTAAGTGGACGTTGGTATTTCGCTGAAGTACCAGTCACACGACGTGGAAGAATTTTACCACGCTCCGAAACGAAGCGTTTGAGCAATTCTACGTCTTTATAATCGATATGAGTGATGTTGTTCGACGTAAAGAAACATACTTTACGACGACGACGACCTCCTGGACGACGTGCCATGTGAAGACCTCCTTTATAGGTTAGTTTTAATTGTCAATGATGCTTAGAATGGCAAGTCATCATCTGACAAGTCGATTTTACCGCCACCCGAGAACGGATCCGCGTCAAAACCTTTATTTGAGGATTGGGATGAAGCCGAAGAGGCTCCTGCGCCCCATCCTGATCCACTTGATTCACCACCACTGAAGACATCTCCAGATGGTGCTTGCTCACGTTGCGCTGAGGCACCGCGTGGTTCTAGGAAGCGTACGCTATCGGCGACTACTTCTGCCCGGTAACGACGTTGGCCATCTTGTCCTTCGTAACTACTGATCTGAAGGCGACCGTCAACGCCGGCCATGCTGCCTTTTTTCAAGTATTGCGCTACGTTCTCTGCTTGTTTGCGCCAAACGACACAATCAATAAAGTCCGTCTCACGCTTCCCATCTTGTCCAGCGAATGGACGATCGCAAGCGAGAGTAATGCGTGTTACGGCGATTCCGCTCTGCGTATAACGCATTTCTGGATCGCGAGTCAATCGACCAACTAACACAACTCGGTTAATCATCTCCAAGCTCCCCTTTCACGATACGAAACGTTAAGGATTAACGCTCGTCTTTTGTTGTCATTTGACGGACAACGTCGTCAGAGATCTTCATGAGACGCTCTGTTTCTTGGATCGCTTTAGGTTCAGCAACGATGTTAAGAAGAACGTAGTGTCCTTCACGCATCTTGTTGATTTCATAAGCGAGACGACGTTTACCCATGTCTGTTGTTTTTTCAACAGTACCGCCGTTTTCAGTGATGACGTTGTTGAAGCGTTCGATCAAAGCTTTCTTCGCTTCCTCATCAACTGATGGACGGATAATGTAAAGAAGTTCGTATTTACGCATTATCTTTCACCTCCTCTTGGACTAACGGCCCCTACCGGTTGTAGGAGCAAGGAGCAAACAATTGTTTTACTCACGTCATAATATACTATCAAACTTCTTTTACTTTTACAATACGTTTCCGTAAATCAACTTATACGTTGAAGCGGAATGTGACAACGTCGCCATCTTGGAAGACGTACTCTTTTCCTTCTGAACGAAGTTTCCCTTGTTCTTTCACCGTCGTCATGTTTCCTGCTGCTGACAGATCCTCATATGCGACGACTTCGGCACGAATGAAGCCACGCTCAAAGTCAGAATGGATGACGCCCGCGCATTGTGGTGCCTTCATCCCTTGTTTGAACGTCCAAGCACGAACTTCTTTCTCGCCAGCTGTGAAATATGTGGCGAGACCAAGCGTCGAATACGCTGCTCGGATCAATTGATCGAGTCCTGATTCCTCGATACCGAGATCTTGTAAGAACTCAAGGCGCTCTTCCGGTTCGAGCTCTGAAATCTCTTCTTCGATTCGCGCGCAGATAACAATGACTTTCGACCCTTCCGTCGCCGCGTGCTCACGGACGGCTTGTACGAATTCGTTCGCGTCTGCATCTGCCACTTCGTCCTCACTCACGTTTGCCACATAAAGCATCGGCTTCATCGTGAGCAATTGGAAGTGTTTGACGATTGCAAGCTGGTCTTCTGACAACTCAGCTACACGTGCTGGGCGCTCTGATTCAAGCACCTCTTTCACGACTTCAAGAGCTTCAAGTTCTTGCACGGCCCCTTTATCTTTCGCCTTCACCATCTTTTGAACACGTGAAATGCGTTTTTCGACTTGCTCGAGGTCTGCTAAAATCAATTCAAGATTGATTGTCGTAATGTCGTCAATTGGTGAAACACGACCAGCGACGTGTGTGATGTTCTCATCTTCAAAACAACGAACGACTTGGCAAATCGCATCGACTTCACGAATGTTCGCCAAAAACTTGTTACCGAGTCCTTCACCTTTTGATGCGCCTTTTACAATCCCGGCGATATCTGTAAATTCAAACGCTGTTGGCACCGTCTTCTTCGGGTTGACGAGTTCAGTCAATCGATCAAGACGTGCATCCGGTACTTCGACGACCCCGACGTTCGGGTCGATTGTCGCAAACGGATAGTTGGCCGCTTCGACTCCTGCTTGTGTAATCGCATTGAACAACGTCGACTTCCCGACGTTTGGCAATCCGACAATTCCTGCTGTTAATCCCACTAATAGTTCCTCCTCATCCGGTGTTTCCCGGGAAATGTTAAGCCGTCTGTGGAGTGGGCACCTCTAGTACACCACACCGTCACATCCTTCACAATTATAGATAGTCTACAATTAAACCGCAACTCACGTTCATAACCTAAAGAAAAACGCCGCTTATTCGGCGGCGTTCCCTTGTTCAAGCACCTTCTTGAATCGTTTATCAAAGTCTCGACGCTGCATGAGCACGCTCGCCCCGCAGCCTTGGCACTTGATACGAATGTCCATCCCTACACGTGTGATTTGCCAGCGATTCGTCTTGCAGGCATGTGGCTTTTTCATTTCCACGATATCATTCAACGCATAAGCTTTACTGTGCATTTTCTGCTTCTCCTCCTTTAGGAGTCGGGTTAGGTGGAAGCATGACTGTTCGTGGGTACGGAATTTCAATGTCACGTTGGTCGAATCCAGCCTTCAATTCTTTATGCAAAATTCGTCCGGCCGCGAAATGCTGGGTCGGTGGTACTTCTGCCATCAAGCGATAGACGACTTCTGAAGCACCAAGCGACTGCACTCCAGCGAGAGTAATCGGTTCGATGAAGAGGTCATGATATTTTGCCTCGACTTCTTTTGCAATCTCTTTGATTGCTGATTCGACGCGTTCCATATCTTCTTCGTAAGCGACACCGACATCGACGACCGCCACACTGTTTTCAAGTGAGTAGTTCGTCACTTGCATGATCTGTCCGTTCGGAATGATGGATACTTGTCCGTTCAATCCTTTTAGTTTCGTCGTTCGAATACCGACCTCGATGACAATCCCTTCAACTTCTTGGTTCAAGCTGACGTAATCCCCATTTTTATACTGGTTTTCGAAAATGATGAACGCACCGGTGATGACGTCCTTCACCAAACTTTGGGCACCAAACGAAATAGCGAGACCTGCCACCCCGGCTGAAGCGATCAACCCGGCAATATTTACGCCGAATTGCCCAAGCACCGTCAGCACCATGATCAATCCAATGACATAACGAATCGTATTTTGTGCCAGTTTCAATAACGTTTCGTTCTGTCGTTGTGCGACAATGTCATTTTCTTTTATTTTTCGAAGCGTAAACACGCGTTCCACCATCGTGGTCAAAATTCTTGTCGCGATATATAAACCGAGGATAATGAGCGCCACACCGGCGAGTTTAATCCCAAGTCCAATCCACATGTCCGTATCTTTGAAATATTCCACGAATCGATTCACACTATCAATCGTTTCATCCGCAACCGTATTTAAATCTTTTTCTGTATTTTGCGAAGCCATCTTTTCACCTCAAAAGTCATAGATTCTCAATCATTCAAACACATTTCATGACTTTTCTCAAACCCTGCATTCGGAAGTTTAGAAGTTTTCCACTTTTGGGAATGGTTTAATACGAGATCAATCCCCCAACTGCAACTACGAATAGGCAGCTTAGAAGAGAGGATGAGATTCATGCCGTTTCGCTTAAAACCTCATAAACCATACTCCTTCTTCATTGAACACACTGAACGGAGTGGATCGAGATTGCTTGCGGACCAACTCTACGAACAACTTGTCGATGAAACCCATCGTCCCATCGTGCTTGTGTGCATCGGTTCAGACCGCTCGACAGGTGATTCGCTCGGCCCCCTCGTCGGAACGTTTTTGGAAGAGCGTCACATTCGGAATGTACATGTATATGGTACGTTGACGAAACCTGTACATGCGCTCAATTTGGTAGAGACGCTACATGAAATTCAGACTCGCTTTCATCAGCCGCTCATCATTGCCATCGACGCCTGCCTCGGACGTTTGTCGAGTGTCGGATACGTCTTCTTCTCAGAAGGGCCTCTTGCGCCCGGTGCAGGTGTCCAAAAAGAACTACCCGCAGTCGGCGCTTACAACATTAAAGCCGTTGTCAATGTGAGTGGGTTCATGGAAATGATGATTTTACAAAATACTCGTCTCCATCTCGTATACGAACTCGCCCGCTTCATCACTGAAGGGTTCGTTGATTTTGACGCACGAATCGGTCGCCTCCATCACGAGGAAGCCGCCATCACACGTCTACGTCAGTCACGAGACGAATCAAAGTCTTGAGGCGATAATAGCGTCAACAACTGTTCCAAGTCGTCTTGTGAAAAATATTTTAGCTCGAGGACACCGCCTTTTCGGCGCGGACGAATCGACACATCCATTTGAAGACGCTCGGCAAGCACCGCTTCGACCGCCTCGATATTTGCGTTCGATTGCTTCGGCGTCTTTTTTGCTGTGCGCTCTTTTTGTAAGTGTCGTTCGAGTCGTCGAACCGTCCAGTGTTCGGCGATGACCCGTTTTGCAATCTGCTCCATCGCCTGCTCCGACTTCATGCCCGTAATGGCCCGAGCATGACCCATCGTCAGTTCTCCGACCATGACCGCATGTTGTACTGAACTCGGCAAACGAAGGAGACGAAGGCTATTCGTCACATGACTCCGACTCTTTCCGACGCGGTCAGCCAATTGTTGTTGCGTCAGACCGAGTGTTTGCATCAGTTGTTCGTAAGCGACCGCTTCTTCGATGGCGTTCAAGTCGGCACGCTGAATGTTTTCAATCAACGCCAACTCCATGACGCGATCGGAATCCGCCGTGACGACTAAAGCAGGAATGTCTTCCTTCCCGGCGAGTTTTGCCGCCTGGAAACGTCGTTCACCGGCAATGATTTCGTAGTACCCCGTCGCTTTCCGGACCACAATCGGTTGTAACACACCGTATCGTTCAATCGATTGCTTCAACTCTTCTAGTTTTTCAACCTCGAATTGTTTTCGGGGCTGATTCGGATTCGGGCGAATAAATTTCAGGGCTAGTCGTTCCATCTATGAACCTCCTTCATCGTATGAAAAAACACGGACTCATTTTTGAGGCCGCGCTTTCGGGATGCGAATTCGAATTTCAACAAATTCCTCTTCGTCTACTTCTTCAGTTTGGACATCAATCCCTGTTTTACCAATCAAATCGATTGAGTCACGAATCGTGTTGATGGCGATTCGGGTGTCGCGCGCAAAGCTCTTCGTCCGACGACGTTGTTTTTTCGGTTTCCGTTTCTCTTCTTCGATCGGTGTTGTCAAAAAGGCGACACGCTCTTCTGTCTCTTTGACGTTGAAGTCTTGTTCCAACACTTCTGCAAGCACCTGAAGTTGCAATCCTTCTTCTTTCAACGGTAAGAGTGCACGGGCGTGCCGTTCATTGATTCGTCGATCGCGAAGCGACTGTTTGACATCTTCCGGCAATTTTAACAAGCGCAACTTGTTGGCAATCGTTGATTGGCTCTTTCCTAGACTTTTTGCGAGCGCGTCTTGGGTCAAGCCGTTCAAGGCAAGTAAACGATCATATGCTTCCGCCTCTTCGATCGGGCTTAACTGCTCACGTTGCAAGTTTTCAATTAAGGCAAGAGCGGCAGTCGTATCATCGTCCATATCGCGAACGATGGCCGGAATGGCCGACCATCCGAGTGATTTCACCGCTCGGAAGCGACGCTCACCGGCAATGATTTCATAGCAGTCCCCGTCTGCCTTTCGAACCACAATCGGTTGAAGGAGTCCATGTTCCGAAATCGTCGTTGCCAGTTCCTCAATTTTAGCCGGTTCGAATACTTTACGCGGCTGGTAACGGTTCGGACGCAATCGTGACAGTGACAGCTCTTGCACCGTATCATCCGCTCGAACTTCCGCGATCTGCGTCACGGCAACTTCGTCTTTTCGGTTCACACCGAACAATTTCGCAAATCTATTCTTCAACGTTGGGCACCCCTTTATGTAAAAAAAATAAGCAGACTCCACCACTGGAATCTGCTTTTGTTTCACGTGAAACGACATCATCAGATAAGTGGCTCTTTTGCCGGTGTCCCCGCTTTACGCGGATATTTCCCAGGCGTTTTTCGTAGTTTATCTACAACTACGATATTACGCTCACTCATCTCTCCTGGCAATAGGAACTGGTGTGTCGCTTTTTCTTTCCCGCCTAAAACAGCCAATGCATTTTTTGCATCTGTCATCTCGTCTGCTACTTTAGCTGCTTTGAGCGCAACGAAATTCCCGCCCACTTTCGCAAGCGGTAAACAGTATTCCGCCAACACGGTCATGCGGGCGACCGCACGTGCGGTGACGACATCAAACTGCTCACGGAACTTTTTATTTTTCCCGAACTCCTCGGCACGACCATGGTGGAACGCGACTCCTTCTAATCCGAGGGCGAGGGCCAACTCGTTCAAGAACGTGATGCGCTTGTTCAATGAGTCGATGATCGTGACGTGTAAGTGTGGGAATAAAATCTTTAGAGGGAGACTCGGGAAACCTGCCCCAGCTCCTACGTCGCACAACGTTTCGACTTTCGTGAAATCGAAATGAAACGCTGCGCTAAGCGAATCATAAAAATGTTTCAAATACACTTCTTCTCGGTCCGTGATGGCCGTTAAATTCATTTTTTCATTCCATTCGACGAGCATTTCAAAGTAACGTTTGAACTGAGTGAGTTGCGTCTCACTCAGCTCAAACCCTTCAGCTCGTAACGCTTCAACAAATTGAGATTCGTTCATCGTTTCACTCCACCGTCGCATATTGTCCTTGTTCGATATAGACGAGCAAGATTGACACGTCTGCCGGGTTTACGCCTGAGATACGTGACGCTTGTCCGATCGAAAGGGGACGAACTTGTTTTAGTTTTTGTTTCGCTTCTGTCGCGAGACCACCGATTGCATCGTAGTCCAAGTTTTCTGGGATTCGTTTTTCTTCCATACGACGCATCTTCTCGACTTGTTCGAGCTGTTTTGAAATATAGCCTTCGTACTTCACTTGAATCTCGACTTGTTCTTTCACTTCAAACGCCAACTCGTCTGTTGATGGGACGACCGTCATAAGCGCTTCATACGACACTTCTGGACGCTTCAACAGGATATTGGCATGTGTCGCTTCTTTGAGCGGATGTGCACCGACCGATTCGAGCATCGCATTGACTTCAGGTGTCGGTTTGACGACTAGCGACGAGAGACGCTTCACTTCTTTTTCAATCGCTTCACGCTTCCCGTTTAGATGTGCATGTCGTTCTTCTGAAAGTAAGCCGATCTCATGTCCGATGTCGCTGAGTCGTAGGTCTGCGTTGTCATGGCGCAACAAGAGACGATATTCGGCACGAGATGTGAGAAGGCGATACGGTTCGTTCGTCCCTTTCGTCACGAGGTCATCGATCAAGACACCGATATATGCCTGGGAACGGTCCAAGATGACCGAATCTTTACCGAGCACTTTGCATGCGGCATTGATTCCAGCCATGATCCCTTGTCCGGCCGCTTCTTCATAGCCGCTCGTCCCGTTGATTTGTCCAGCTGTGAAAAGTCCTGGGACTGCCTTTGTTTCGAGCGTCGGCCACAGTTGTGTCGGTACGACCGCATCGTACTCAATCGCATAACCGGGACGCATCATCTCTGAATGTTCAAGCCCCGGGATTGTCCGAAGCATTTGATGTTGCACGTCTTCCGGCATACTCGTCGAGAAGCCTTGGACATAGATTTCTTCTGTGTCGCGTCCTTCTGGCTCTAAGAAGATTTGGTGACGCGGTTTGTCATTGAATCGAACGACCTTATCTTCAATCGATGGGCAATAACGTGGTCCCGTACCTTTGATTGCACCCGAGTACATCGGTGAGCGATGCAAGTTCTCATCAATCAATTGGTGCGTGCGCTCACTCGTATACGTGAGCCAGCATGGGATTTGTTCGATTGGATTCAAATCCGTCGACGTGTATGAGAAGAACGATGGATTCTCGTCTCCTGGCTGAATCTCCGTCTTCGAATAATCGATTGTCTTCCCGTCGATTCGTGGCGGTGTGCCCGTTTTGAACCGAACCAATTCAAGACCGAGTTCTTCTAGATGCTTCGATAGCTCGACCGATGGCATCTGATTGTTCGGACCACTTTCGTATGCCAGTTCACCGATGATGATTTGACCACGCATGAACGTTCCTGTCGTGACGATGACGGCCTTCGCGCGATATTCTGAACCCGTGTTCGTTACCACGCCACGTACTTCTCCATCTTCAATCAATAAACGTTCAACCAATGCCTGACGGAGCAACAGGTTCGGCTCGTCTTCAAGCACTTTCTTCATATGATTTTGATATTGGAATTTGTCCGCCTGTGCACGAAGCGCACGTACTGCGGGACCTTTCGATGTGTTGAGCATCTTCATCTGAATATATGTCGCGTCAATTGCACGACCCATCTCCCCGCCGAGAGCATCGATTTCACGTACGACGATTCCTTTCGCTGGTCCACCGATTGACGGGTTGCAATACATGAATCCAACCATATCGGGGTTCATGGTGAGCATCGCTGTTTTCACACCCATTCGAGCCGATGCGAGTGCCGCTTCTATCCCTGCGTGCCCGGCCCCGATGACGATAACGTCAAACTCGCCTGCCGTATAAGCCATATTCGTTCCTCCTTATTATTTCCCAAGACAAAACTGTGAAAAGAGCTGATCAATCAAGCTCTCCTGTACGGTATCTCCATTGATTTCACCGAGCGTGTCCCACGCACGACGTAAATCGATTTGGACCATGTCGATTGGCATATTCATGACAGCACTCCCGAGCGCCTCATCGATTTGTCCAATCGTCCGTTTAATTAACTGAATGTGTCGAGCGTTCGAAATATACGTCATATCTTGTGACTCGACGCCTTTTGCGAAGAAGAGGTTCGCGATGGCCGCTTCTAGAGCATCGATTCCCTCATCTAGTAAGAGCGACGTCGCCACGATCGGACGTCCTGCCGCTAGTTTCTCTAGCTTAGAAGAATCCATGTTTTGTGGCAAGTCCGTCTTGTTGATGATGATGATGGCGTTCATCCCTTTGACGGCCTCAAACAATGCCTCATCCTCGACGGTCAATCCTTCATGACCGTTCAGGACGAGAAGAACCAAGTCTGCCGCTTCTAACGCCTTCCTCGATTTTTCCACACCGATCCGTTCCACAATGTCTTCCGTCTCCCGAATCCCTGCAGTATCAATCAGTTTGAGCGGAACACCTTTCACATTGACGTATTCTTCAATCGTATCACGCGTCGTACCGGCGATTTCTGTGACAATCGCCTTCGTCTCTTGAACGAGCGTATTCATCAAGGAAGATTTTCCGACGTTTGGTCGACCGATAATCGCCGTTCCTAAACCTTCGCGTAAGATCTTGCCTTGTTTCGCCGTTTCGAGTAACTGCTCGAGGATACGTTTGACCTCACCCGCTTTCTCTTCGACGATGGCCTGTGTCATCTCTTCCGCATCATACTCTGGATAGTCGATGTTGACCTCGACTGCCGCAATCGTCTCGAGTAATTGCTGACGTAACTCGCGGACGAGACGTGACAAACGTCCTTCCATTTGCGCCATCGCGACGTTCATCGCCCGATCGGTCTTCGCTCGAATCAGGTCCATGACGGCTTCCGCCTGAGACAAGTCGATGCGTCCATTCAAAAAGGCACGTTTCGTGAACTCGCCCGGTTCTGCTAGACGGATGTCTCGTTGGTCGAGAATGAGCTCTAGGACACGATTGACCGCCACGACGCCTCCATGACAATTGATCTCGACGACATCTTCTCGCGTGAACGTCTTCGGTGCGCGCATAATACTGACCATGACTTCATCTACCACTTCGCCCGTATCAGGACGTTTCAACGTTCCATAATGAATCGTATGTGAATCGACTGTTGTTAAGTCTTTTCCAGAAAACACATTGTTCACCGTTTCGACCGCCAAATCGCCCGATAACCGGACAATCCCGATGGCACCTTCACCCATCGGCGTCGAAATCGCTGTAATCGTGTCAAACTCTAGCATCTTTCTCCCTCCAAACCTAAACATCTTCTTCTATCATATGCATAACGAACCTACTATACACGATATTCGACTTGAACGAAAGAGTCGGCCTATCGGTGAAGTCATTGCAGATCCTATCTTTATTTTCGTACAATAAAGGAATATATTTACATAAGAAAGAGGGGATTCACATGAACCAGCAAAACGCGATTCACGTCATCACGGAACGATTGAAACAAGATGAGGCCGTCCAAGCCATCTTCATGAAAGGTTCGTTCGGTCGTGGGGAGGCGGATGAACACTCCGACATCGACCTTTACGTCATGGTTCATCCCGATGAGGAAGTCTCCTTTCAATCGAGGCGCCTCGAGCACCTACACGCCTATCGTCCAACCTTACTGAAAGACGAGATTCATATCGTCGCACCACAACTCATCGCCGTCTTTGATGATTTCTTACATCTCGATCTGTTCACGGTCACAGAAGATTCATTGAATCATCAAGACTCGATTCATGTACTCTACGACCCACAGCAGCGGCTCGCTATGCATGCCACTTCATTGCAACTGGATGAGAGAGCGATAAATGAGCATGCGTTCGATGCCATTTGGTTCTTTTTTCAATATACGAAATCTCGAAATCGGGGCAATGACATATGGGCAACTGAAATGCTTCGGCAAGGGATGAATCATTTCGCATATGTGTTAGCCGCCCATCATACACCAGAGCGGGCTTCCCTCGGATTAAAGGATGTGACAAAGCAACGTACAATCGATTTACATCCGTTTTATGACCAATTGACGCCCGGCTCGCACGAAAAAGCCGCCCACATCTATATGGAGCGACTCAAGGAAGAGCAATCTTTTTTCGCTTCCCTTTCCGACTTCAATGTTTTCGGACCGTTCATGGAACAGTTGCTTCAACGAGAAACAAGCCGTCCCTCATTTTAGGACGGCTTGGCTTGTTTTCAAGGTCGGACTTGCCGCTTCGTCGAGCGAATCGTGAAGTAGAGGAACAGCTCTAGTACCGCAATCGCAATGAGGACTCCACCGAACAGTTGAAATAAGACGAGCAGACTACTGAACGGATTCGTCAACATGAGAATGCCGACAGCAATCCACAATATGCTTCCAATCAAAAACCAAAGCCATCGTCTCGCCATCGATTGACGATATCCGAGCGCCTGAATCAGACGGATGATTCCACCCATCAAAAACAGGGCTCCGATTAAAATCGGCAGAAGACTCGCTAACGTCTCAGCGAAGAAAAAGACGACCGCTGCCAAAATCAAGTGAATGATCCCCATAAAGAAAGCAGGTGGCAATCCTCCCTGACGCCTGCGCATCCCTTGGAAAATCATCCAACCTCCCATGATGGCCAAATAACCGGCGATGACGTATACCATGACATCAAAGAAAAATCGAGGATACAACAGAATGAGAACACCGAGTACAAAGTAAAGGATTGCTTGCCATAACGTCGAACGTTCCAGACGATGAATGAATGCCTCCATTTTCCCACACCTCCGTTTACTCGTTTCTTTTACTATTCCCGTCTCTTCGACACGCAATCCACAAAAAAAAGCTGAGCGTCAGGAGACACTCAGCTTAGTGATTATTTACGTTTTTTCTTTTTGTTTTTCTTTTCTTCTTCGGCAAGCGCTGCACGTTCTGCTTCTTTCGCAGCAATTTTCGCTTCAGCCGCAACCTTCATCTTCTCACGCATCGGGAGCATGATTGCCATCGTGACGATGATCGAGATGATGTAACCGACTACCCAGTACAAGGAGAGGGCAGCTGGAAGGTTAATCGACATGATGAAAATCATGACCGGGAAGATATATAACATCATCTTCAATTGCGGGTTCTGCTCTTGGCCAGCCATCGAAATTTTCTGCTGAGCATATGTCAAGATTGCCGCTAAAAACGGCAAGATGAACGTCGGGTCCGGAGCACCGAGGTCGAACCATAGGAAGTTCGCTTCGAAAATCTCAGGCGTACGACGAATCGCATCATAGAACGCGAAGAGGATCGGCATTTGAATCAAGATTGGCAAACATCCTGCGAGAGGGTTGATTTGGTACTCTTGATAAAGTTTCATCATCTCTTCTTGAAGTTTACGTTGTGTTTCCTGGTCTTTCGAGCTGTACTTTTCACGAAGCTTCAGCATTTCTGGTTGCAACACTTGCATAGCGCCCATACTCTTCGTCTGCTTGATCATGAGCGGAAGAATCAACAACCGGACGATAATCGTCGCGATGATGATTGAAATCCCGTATTGCCACGGGCCACCGACTAAGTAAGCAACTTCCTTCAAAAGCCATGCGAGTGGCCATACGAAATATTTCGCCCAAAAACCTTCTGAGTCAGCCGTAACTGGTTCGGCTTGGATGGTAGACGGATCCACACAGCCTGCCATCAGCATGATGACCGCGGTCATGGCAGCGAGTAATCCTAATTTTAGCTTTTTGCTCATAGTTCCTCCTACAATTTCTTTATCAATTCTTCTTAACGCACACGTCGATCGGGCAATCTTATCAGACTCTAATTATATGAGAGAACAAATTCAGATTGTCATGGTCACCGGTCTTGCTTTCGCCAAACTTTGGACCGTTTAAATACGTGTTTCAAACTCTCGGTCACTTCCGACTGCGTCAGTGCGGTCGCAGGTTTCCGAGCAATGATCACATAATCATTCGGGGCAACGTTCGGTTCGAGCAGGCGAAGCGACTCACGCATCAATCGTTTCATACGGTTCCGTTCCACAGCATTTCCAAGCTTTTTGCTGACAGAAAGACCCACTCTGAAATGCGCTTGATCCGCTTTGAGCGTGTAGACGACAAACTGACGATTGGCCACGGAGCGTCCTTCACGAAACACCGCTTGGAACTCTTCATTCTTCTGCAGGCGGTATTCTTTTTTCAAAATTCTCACTCCATCCTTCGCTTCAAAAATCGTCAACTAACATCATATCATATCCTCATCATTTGAACGAGGGAGAATCCATGAAATGCTACGTTTCTGTGACAAACTAAAAATTGCCCGAGGATTGATCCCCGGGCAATCTTTATTCGACATTATACAGTCAAGGCTTTACGGCCTTTACGGCGACGAGCAGCAAGAATGTTGCGACCGTTTTTAGTCGCCATGCGTGCACGGAATCCGTGGACTTTCTTACGCTTACGGTTGTTAGGGTTGAAAGTTGGTTTCATGGTTACAGCACCTCCTCAAGATTAACGCTCTATTAGCAAGTTATAGTTTCATTTAAGGCAGTCTTTAAGATTATATAAATCGAATCAATAATTGTCAATGTATTTTCGGACGGTTTTCGAATTCAATGAGTGAGTCGCTTCGAAAGTGGTTTTCCACATGGATTCGATCGTATGCGTGGAAGGGATGAGGAGGATGAAATTATACACAACCTTTACGTATTTTATAAACGGTCTCTATAAATAGCCATGTTGAGCCATTTTATCCACAAAAACTCGAAGTTATCCACACTTATATGTGAATAACTCTTCTTTTTTCATATTCAAATTCCTTATTTCTCGTTTTCTTCTTTTACAAAAACAATCTTCTGTTTCACTTCCTCCTCTTTTGTGTATAACTTTTTTATCATCAAATCGATTATCCTGTCATTATCCACAACATATCCACAGGTTATCCACAAAACACACAGCATGTGGATAAGTGGGTGTGGATACTTTTCTTTAACTGTGGATAAATACCGAAAAGCATTGCCACGTCTATTTTATTTTGCTAAACTGAATGTGCACAAACTTGTGGATGAACAATTCGTGATTCCGAGATATACACAGGCTGTGGATAAGTGTTATCCCCATAATGAACACCATGTGGATAACTTTATCCACAGTTTTTGTTCTTTGGGGATAACCCTAGTTTCTACTATAGAATAGTGTATGTGTATATCGTGTGAATAAGTTTTACCAAAATGTGAGTAAAGGAGGTCTTTCATTGAAGAATGCTCGCGAAATTTGGAGAAATGTCTTATCGATTATCGAAGAAGAGGAACGAACTCCAAAAGCTAGTTTTGATATGTGGTTGAAATCAACCGAGGGGATATCATTGATGGGAACGACGCTCGTCGTGTCGGCACCCGCCAGTTTTATCGTTACGTGGTTAGAGCGACAATACTTGTCTCTGCTACAGGATACGGTTGAAGAAATTACAAACAACAAGCTTGAAATTCATTTCATCGAAGAATCTCAAGCACACAAGTATGCTCCAGCAGATGGATCAAATGAATCTATCGCTGTGACGGAAACGAAAGAACAGCCCATGTCATTACCTTCAAAAGAGGAAGGGGATCTTGGACAACTGAATGACAAGTACATTTTTGAGACGTTTGTCATCGGATCGGGGAACCGATTTGCCCATGCAGCATCGCTCGCCGTCGCGGAAGCACCGGCACGTGCGTATAATCCGTTATTCATTTACGGGGGTGTCGGACTCGGCAAGACGCATTTGATGCATGCGATCGGTCACTATGTAAAAGCTCAAAAACCAGGGGCTAGGATTGCATATGTTTCCTCTGAAAAATTCACGAATGAATTCATCAACTCGATTCGGGATAACAAGACCGGTGAGTTCCGTAACCGTTATCGCAACATCGACGTGTTGTTGATTGATGATATTCAGTTCTTAGCAGGGAAAGAGCAGACACAGGAAGAGTTTTTCCACACGTTCAATGCGTTGCACAACGATCAGAAACAAATCGTGATCTCAAGTGACCGACCACCAAAAGAAATCCCGACGTTAGAAGATCGACTACGTTCACGATTCGAATGGGGACTCATTACAGACATCACGCCGCCCGACCTCGAGACACGAATCGCGATTCTCCGTAAAAAAGCGACCGCTGAAGGACTCGATATCTCGAATGAAGTCATGCTGTATATTGCGAATCAAATCGATACAAACATTCGGGAGCTAGAAGGGGCGCTGACACGAGTCGTTGCTTACGCAAAACTCGTCGGGCGACCAATCGACCCGGATGTGGCAGCCGAAGCGCTTCATAACATCATGCCTGTCCAGGAAGCAAAGAAGATTGTCATTCGTGACATTCAAGAAGTCGTCGGTCAACACTTCAACATTCAAGTAGAAGAATTGAACTCCAAAAAACGGACGAAAACGTTAGCATTCCCGCGTCAAATCGCCATGTATCTGTCTCGGGAGATGACAGAGAGCTCCCTACCTAAAATCGGGGAAGAGTTCGGGGGGCGTGATCATACGACCGTGATTCATGCGCACGAGAAGATTAGCACGCTTTTAAAAAACGATGTGGAAATGCAGGAGACGATTCAAACGCTGAAAAAGACACTTTCAAACTAACGAAAGATTCACTGTGGATATCCTGTGGATAAACCACCCTAGTTATCCACAAGTTATTCACAAGGGAAATCGCTTTATACGTAGGCTTAAGGGGACTTATCCCCAGTATCCACAGCCCCTATTACTATTATGACTTAATTCATACTATTATTATCATTAGGAAATGAACTCATTTCACCTTAGGAGGAATTATCCACATGCATTTAACGATTCAACGAGATGTATTCATGCAAGCCGTACAAGACGTATCAAAAGCTGTGGCTTCACGCACAACCATTCCGATTTTGACAGGCTTAAAGCTAGAAGCACATGCGGACGGTTTAACACTGACAGGAAGTGATACTGAGATTTCGATTGAACGTTTGATTCCAATCGAAGAAGGTGGAATCGAACTCATTCAGATTCAACGTGCCGGAAGCGTCGTGTTGAACGCCCGCTTCTTAGGAGAAATCGTGAAGAAGTTACCGACGAACGAAGTCACACTCGAAGTCTCGCCGAACTTCATGACTCGAATCGAATCTGGACAGGCAGAGTTCCATTTGAACGGGCTCGACCCAGACGAATATCCGCGTCTACCTGAACTCGCGAGTGACCGTCGTTTCTATTTACCAGCCGATCTGTTGAAGACAATCATCCGTCAGACGAGCTTCGCCGTTTCTTCTCAAGAGACGCGCCCGGTATTGACGGGGGTCAACTTCTCAGCAGAGAAAGGTTTCCTCACATGTGTCGCAACGGACAGCCACCGTTTGGCGCTTCGCCGTGCCCGCTTTGAAACGGATAACGATTTGACATTCCAAAATGTCGTCGTTCCTGGCCGTTCGCTCAACGAATTGGCTAAATTGCTCGACCGTGAAGAGTTACCGATTGAAATTGTTTTAACGGATCAACAAATTCTGTTCCGCATGAAGAACATCTCGTTCTTCTCTCGTTTGTTAGACGGGGCGTATCCAGACACGTCACGTCTCATTCCGGAAGAATATCGTACAGCGGTACGAATGAATGCGAAAGAATTCTTACAAGCCATCGACCGTGCATCGCTTCTCGCACGTGCCGATCGCAACAACGTCATTAAATTCGTGGCGGAGGATACGACAGCAGTCGAAGTGTCTTCGCACTCACCCGAGGTCGGGAAAGTATCGGAACGGGTCAGCATCCTGTCACTTGAAGGGGAGGAACTGAAAATTTCCTTCAACTCAAAATTTGTGATGGACGCGCTCCGCGCACTCGATGCATCTGAAATCGAAATCCAGTTCACGGGTTCGATGCGACCGTTCATTTTACGACCGGTTGAACAAGATAGTGTTCTTCAACTGATTTTGCCAGTCCGCACATCGTAAGTTGCGGATAGGGATGATGAGGTGTCTTGCCTTGTCATCCCTCTTTTTGCCTTATTCGACGATTTTCGATAAACTAATATGTATGGCGATTTTTTCAGATCAGCATGTGAGAAAGGAAGTGACGACATGGAAAAAGTGTCGATTACAACCGAGTATGTGACACTCGGACAATTTTTAAAATTAGCAGATATCATCTCAAGCGGGGGACAGGCAAAGTTCTTTTTAGAGGATGTCATGATTAAAGTGAACGGCGAGCAGGACCAGCGCCGTGGTCGTAAATTAAGAGATGGAGATACAATCGAAGTCGAAGGCTTCGGGGAATATCAAATCGAGGGAAACTAACGTGCATTTAAAGTCGATCCGATTGCAAAACTATCGCAACTACGAAACCCTCGAGCTAGATTTTTCAGAACAGACGAATGTTCTGATTGGTGAGAACGCCCAAGGAAAAACGAATCTTCTCGAATCGATTTACGTACTTGCGCTCGCGAAATCGCATCGGACGACACAAGACCGTGAGTTAATCGGTTGGGAAGCTGATGCTGCGAGTATCGAGGGACGGATTCATAAACGGACGGGCGAATCGGTACAGAGCCTCTCTTTTTCTCCTAAAGGAAAAAAGGCAAAACTCAATCATTTGGAACAACGTCGTCTCAGTGACTATGTCGGCGCATTCAACGTCGTCTTGTTCGCCCCTGAAGACTTAGCCATCGTAAAGGGCAGTCCGCAAGGGAGGCGACGATTTTTAGATATGGAAATCGGACAGGTCAGCCCGGTGTACTTACACGAGCTCAATCAGTATTTGAAGACGTTGAAGCAACGGAACGCTCTATTGAAGCAGTTATCCACAAAAGGTGGAGACGAGACGTTTCTCGAGGTGTTGACAGATCAATTGATTGAACTCGCCGTGAAAATCGTGATGAGACGATATCACTTCATTGACCAGCTCGAAAAGTGGGCAAATCCGATTCACTCCGGGATCACACGAGAACTCGAAACATTGACGATTCAATACGTTTCGGACACGTTCCAAAAAGAACGGTTCTCAAAAGAACAGATGTTTGAAACGTATCGTCAAAAGTTTGATAAAATAAGAGAGAACGAACGACGAAGAGGTGTGACCTTGTTTGGTCCGCATCGTGACGATTTTGAGTTGTATGTCAACAATCGAAACGTTCAAACGTTCGGTTCACAAGGTCAGCAACGAACGGCGGCCTTGTCATTGAAGCTAGCTGAAATTGAATTGATTCATGAAGAAGTAGGCGAGTATCCTCTGTTGTTATTAGACGATGTGTTATCTGAGCTTGACGATCATCGCCAAACCCATCTCCTCGACACGATGGGACAGAAAGTACAAACGATTTTGACGACAACAAATATTGACGGGATTGCACATGAGACTATTCAACAAGCTAAAGTGTTTCACGTGAAACAAGGTGCAGTTGACACAGAATCCGTGTAGTCGTGGTAAGTAGGAACACCAAATCATGTATAGTAGGTGAAAATAACCGATGAGTAATGAAAATGAAAAAGAATTGCAAGCGTACGGCGCCGATCAGATTCAAGTCCTTGAAGGCTTAGAGGCTGTCCGTAAACGTCCAGGGATGTATATCGGTTCCACAAGCTCTCGTGGTCTCCACCATTTAGTATGGGAGATTGTCGATAACTCGATCGATGAGGCGCTTGCGGGTTATTGTGACACGATCACTGTGACTGTCGAGCCAGGTAACTCGATTGTTGTCGAAGACAACGGACGTGGGATTCCGGTCGACGTTCAAAAGAAAACAGGTCGACCTGCCGTTGAAGTTATTTTCACAGTGTTACACGCGGGCGGTAAGTTCGGCGGTGGTGGATACAAAGTGTCAGGTGGTCTTCACGGTGTCGGAGCGTCGGTTGTTAACGCTTTGTCGACTAAACTCGAAGTGTTCGTACGCCGCGACGGAAACGTCTATTACCAATCGTTCAAACGTGGTATTCCACAGGGAGAACTTGAAATCGTTGGGACGACAGATACGACCGGAACGACGGTCCGCTTCTTCCCGGACGGTGACATCTTCCAAGAGACACTCGAATATGATTTCGATTTGTTAGCGACGCGTCTACGGGAGCTTGCCTTCCTAAATAAAGGACTGCGGATCATCGCAAAAGACGACCGTAATGACGAGACGATTGAACGAAACTATCACTATGAGGGTGGGATCAAGTCTTACGTCGAGCACTTGAACCGTTCAAAAGCATCAATCCACGAAGATCCCGTCTATGTTCATGGAACGAAAGACGGAATCGAAGTCGAGATTGCGCTTCAATACAACGAAGGTTTCGCAAGTAACATCTACTCCTTCACGAACAATATCCCGACGCATGAAGGGGGAACACATGAGACTGGATTCAAAACAGCGCTCACACGTTCCATCAACGATTATGCAAAACGCTTCGGGTTGATGAAAGAAGCCGATGGTAGCCTTTCAGGGGACGACGTCCGTGAAGGATTGACAGCGATCGTCTCGGTCAAACACCCTTCTCCACAGTTCGAGGGCCAGACGAAGACGAAACTTGGCAATGCGGATGCCCGGACGGCGACAGACACGCTATTCAGCGATACGTTCGAACAATTCCTGCTCGAGAACCCATCGGTCGGCCGTCTCATTGTCGACAAAGGGTTGATGGCGGCACGCGCGCGTCTCGCCGCGAAACGTGCACGCGAGATGACACGTCGCAAAGGAATACTTGAAGTCAGTTCATTGCCAGGGAAATTGGCTGACTGTTCTTCCAAAGATGCATCAAAATCTGAATTGTACATCGTTGAGGGTGACTCGGCCGGTGGTTCTGCGAAATCAGGTCGTGATCGTCATTTCCAAGCGATCCTGCCGATCCGAGGGAAAATCATCAACGTTGAGAAGGCACGTCTCGATAAGATTTTGGCTAACCAAGAAGTCCGGACCATCATTACGGCTCTCGGAACAGGGATTGCCGACGAGTTTGACTTATCAAAAGCGCGTTACCATAAACTGATCATCATGACCGATGCCGATGTCGACGGTGCGCACATTCGAACATTGCTGCTCACATTCTTCTATCGTTACATGCGTCCGCTCGTTGAAAGTGGATATGTCTATATCGCGCAACCACCGCTCTATGGAGTGAAGCATGGTAAAGAAACGGTCTATGTCCAAAACGAGCGAGAGTTGCAGGCGGCGATTGCACAACTTCCTGAAAATGCACGTTATAGCGTTCAACGTTACAAGGGTCTCGGAGAGATGGATCCTGAGCAGTTATGGAATACGACGATGAACCCGGAAACGCGTTCGATGCTTCGTGTCGATCTTCAAGATGCAATCGAAGCGGATGAGATCTTTGAAACGCTCATGGGTGATAACGTTGAACCACGCCGTGACTTTATTCAATCTCACGCCCATTACGTGAAGAACCTCGATATTTAATAAGAAGGGTAGGCAATAACGAATGGCAGAACAAGAAAATATTAAAGATATCAATATAAGCCAAGAGATGCGTACGTCGTTCATGGACTATGCGATGAGCGTTATCGTATCACGTGCCCTTCCGGACGTGCGAGATGGATTGAAGCCGGTTCACCGTCGTATTTTATATGCGATGAACGAACTAGGTATTCGCGCGGACAAGCCACATAAGAAGTCGGCGCGTGTCGTCGGGGACGTCATCGGTAAGTACCACCCACACGGTGACTCAGCCGTATACGAGACGATGGTCCGCATGGCTCAAGACTTCAGCTATCGCTATGAACTAGTTGACGGTCACGGGAACTTCGGTTCAGTCGATGGTGACTCGGCCGCTGCGATGCGTTATACCGAAGCGCGCATGTCCAAAATTGCGATGGAACTCGTACGAGATATCGGTAAAAACACGATTGATTATCAACCGAACTTTGATGGTGAGGAAAAAGAACCAGTCGTTCTACCGGCCCGCTTCCCGAACTTCCTTGTGAACGGAACGAGTGGGATTGCGGTCGGGATGGCGACGAACGTTCCGCCTCATAACTTGAACGAGGTCATCGACGGGGTATTGGCGCTTTCCCACAATCCGGACATCACGATCGCGGAGTTGATGCAACATATCCCGGGTCCTGACTTCCCGACGGCCGGAGAGATTTTGGGACGTAGCGGGATTCGTCGGGCATATGAGACTGGGCGCGGTTCAATTACAATGCGCGCGAAAGCTGAAATCGAGGTCTTGAAAAATGGCCGCGAACGAATTCTCGTGCACGAAATTCCTTACCAGGTCAATAAAGCGCGTCTCGTTGAGAAAATTGCCGACTTGGTTCGCGACAAGAAAATCGAGGGCATCACAGATTTACGAGACGAATCAGATCGTAACGGGATGCGTATCGTCATCGAAGTGCGTCGGGACGCGAATGCAAGTGTCATCTTGAACAACTTGTATAAGCAAACACCGATGCAAACGACGTTCGGGGTCAACATGCTTGCCCTTGTAGGTGGCCGTCCGAAAACGCTGAACATCAAACAAGCGATTTATTACTATATCGAACATCAAAAAGAAGTCGTACGTCGTCGTACACAATTTGATTTGGATAAAGCTGAAGCGCGTGCCCACATACTAGAAGGCCTTCGTGTCGCCCTAGATCACTTAGATGAAGTCATCGCCATCATCCGCAGTACGCGAACAGGTGACGAGGCGCGCGAAAAATTGATTGCCCGCTTCGGACTTTCGACTGAGCAGACACAAGCGATTTTAGATATGCGTCTTCAACGACTGACTGGTCTAGAGCGTGAAAAAATCGAAGGCGAATACGGTGAAGTGAAAGCGTTGATCGATGAACTACGTGCGATTCTAGGTGACGAAGAATTACTCCTCGACATCATTCGCAACGAGTTGACTGAAATCAAAGAACGGTATGGTGACGCACGACGTACAGTGATTCGCACGGACATCGTCGAACTTGAGGATGAGGATTTGATTCCGGTTCGTGACATGATGATCACGCTCACGAGTGAAGGCTATATCAAAGCGATTCCATCAGATTCGTACCGAACGCAGCGTCGTGGTGGACGTGGAAAACAAGGAATGGGGACGAACGATGCAGACTTTGTCTTGCGTTTGCTTTCAGCGTCGACCCATGACACTATCCTGTTCTTCACGAACTTTGGACGCGTCTTCCGTCTCAAAGGATACGAAATTCCAGAGATGAGTCGTACCGCAAAAGGGATGCCAATCATTAACTTGCTTCAAATCGACAAAGGGGAGAAAGTTGAAACAATGATTCCGGTCGATTTCAATAGTTATTTGGCTAACCAAGCGGTCGCTGAAGAGACAGAGGATGAATCTGAAGAAGTGGCAGATGAGCAGTTGTCTCTCGTGTTTATCACAAAAGAGGGATTGGTCAAACGTTCGCCACTCTCGGCATACGCTCGAATCAACAAAAACGGTCTACGTGCCATCAGCTTGAACGAGACAGATGAGCTTGTTACGGTCCGTCTTGCGAAGAGTGACGATGAAATGTTAATTGTCACACGACAAGGGATGTCGATTCGTTTCCCACTTGAAGGCGAAGTGCGTTCAATGGGACGAACCGCACGAGGCGTTCGCGCGATTCGATTGAAGAAAGACGATGACTTGGTCGTTTCAATGGAGATCGTTCGCACGACACAAGACGTCTTGATCATCACAGAAAAAGGATACGGAAAACGTACGGCCATGGAGCAATTCCGCACACAAGGTCGTGGCGGTTCTGGAATCATTGGGATCAAGACAGATCGGGGAACGGTTGTCGGGATGCGTATCGTGGATGAAGACGATGATATCATGTTGATGACCGAACATGGGGTCGCGATTCGAATCGATTCGCAAACCATTTCCCAGATGGGCCGGAGCACTCGCGGTGTGAAAGTAATGAACATCGAAGAGGGCGATCGCTTAGCGACCATCGCAAAACTGAAAAAAGATGAGTTGGAAGAGGAATCAGCAGTCGATTTGGAGAATGGGTTTGGGGATGAAGCACCTGAAACCGACGAATCGTCTGATGTGACTGAATAAGACGAGAGGTCGAACGGTGTTTCCGTTCGATCTTTTTTGTATATTTAGGAGGGATTCGAGTGCGTTTGAATTTATCCACTGTGCATGTCGGTATGACGTTATTGACACCCGTTTCTTCCTTAGAAGCTGGAATTTCCTTGACGAACGAACATTTGCGATTGCTACATTTTTTAAAAATCAAAGAGATTGATGTTGCACCCGTCGAACGAACGGTGTTCACTTCAATAGAAGAACGACATTTTTTTGGTCAGGTGCTTCAATACGAAAAACACTACAGTCAATGGGAAGAGCGTATCGCACCTAATCCTTACGAAGCGTTAGAGTTCATTCATCAGTTATTTCATCAGGAAATCCCACTTTCAGCAGTCGTTCATTTTTTTACGCGTCAACCGTTACGAAAAAATCATGTCATTTACCACGCAATCTATCGGGCACTCGTTGCCCGAACCTTATCGAAATATCGTGGTGATGAGCATCAGCTTCAATTTGATTATGGAATTGCTTCTTATTTTGCCGATGCGAGTTATGCCAAAATTCGAAAATGGTCTCATATGCGTTATTTCACAAAAATGGAACGGGAGCTATTGTATCAACATCCGCTTATCTCGGCATCGATGCTTCCGAGCACCCAAACGTTGCGAGGGCGTGTGTATCAATTGATCACGGAGCATCATGAACGTTTGGATGGATCCGGATTTCCAAAACGGCTGACTGAACGTGAATTGAATCCTGCATCTCCTCTATTTATTGTAGCGGATCGTTTTTGTCAGTTAACCGTACCTAGGACGTTCCGAAAGCCGCTCTCTCCTGAAGAGGCATATTTCTATATGTGGCAAAACAAAGCCTATGACGAGGAAGCCTTGTCCTTGCTCGCATCATTACTCGGGTTTTATGAAATCGGTCGTCGGGTTTTATTGAGCAATGGGGTACGCGGTTCGATCCACGCATATACGAACCGTGTCGAACAGCCTATTGTCCTTGAAGATGCAGGTGAAACAAACTACGATTTATCGCATATGGATGAAGTGAGAATCGTAGCTTTCATATAAGAAGAGATTGGCGATTCCATTCAACAGATTCGAACGGAATCGTCTTTATTTATTCTTTATTAAAAAACTTTCATTTCATAGTTGACGGATATAATTTCAGGTGCTATTATAAATGAGTCGCTAAGAGCGGCAGACGAACTTTGAAAACTGAACGATGAGGCAAAAATAAGTTTTACAATTTTTGAATGAAGCGCAAGCTTCGTCAATCTAA
>NZ_JACSKY010000002.1 GCF_018617855.1 Exiguobacterium qingdaonense | reverse complement strand
CTAGGTCGCGATGCGGCTCCGGGATTGCCTGCGGAAAGCGTGGGCGCCGGAAAGGCGAGCGATATGATTCATGTTAGTCAACAGCCTGAGAGCGACCTAGACGGGTCGCTCCTTTTATTATTCTGAATGCAATCGAGATACCGTCACGAGCCGATGAAGAAAGACACCTGCTGGAATCATCGTCATGAGTACTGTCGAGAGGACGACGCCAAACGCAAGCACGGCATCCAACGTGAACTCGCCAGACGTCAATTGGTCCAATACACTCAATTGCTCTACTGAAAGAACAATCATGAGCGCCGGCCAAACACTCGCCGCAAGGATACTTAGCATCGCAAAACGGGCTCTCGTATAGCGCTTCACTAAAAGAACAAGGTTTAACAGGATAAACAATAGCCCTACGAGTAGAAACATGCCGACTTCCGTCACATTAAAATATGCATCCATCCGTCGTTCACCTCACTCAATATAATAGGAATATTGTATATTTACCCGAGTTGGTGAAGGAATATGCGTTTAAATAATGGTCGGATCAATAAGAGAAAGAGGACGTTTGAGATCCCATGGGCCAAATCAAATGGAAAGCTGAGCAGAAGGAGCTTCAAAAAATCGACACCAATCACCTCGAGAAACGCCACGTTCGTCGTCCATCCGTATAAAAAGCCAGAGAAAAATCCGAAGCCGAGGAAGAGGACAGTCGACTTCAATAAGAGTGGTCGCAACAAGCGGACGAGCGATACGACAAGGAGCCATCCTAAAAATTGATAGATGACGAACGGTCCGATTCCGAGCAACAGACCGGACAAGATTGGTACGAAAAGGGCGAGGGTGGCTGCTCCGTTCAAACTGATGAAAAGGGCAGTCAACATCAGGATGGCGGTCGTCGGTTGAACGTTTGGAATCGTCATGAAGAGCCAACGACCGATCACCGCAAGCGCCAAAAGTTGAACGAACGGTTGAACCGGTAAGGTGGACTTCTCAAATCGATACAGGACGGGGATGGCAATCAAGATAGCGAGGACGTATGTGACCATAACGTACTCCGTTCTTGAAAGAGTGAGCGTTCCCCTTCGAAGACGACCCGACCGCTCGCAAGATAAAGAACGTCCGTCGCTCGCTCAATCAACTCCATATCATGCGTCGCACAAACCACCCTTGCCGTCTCGGCTTTCTGTCGCACCGTTTCAACGAACGCCTTACGTTCCCTGCTCGTTAAGTCTACAGTCGGTTCGTCGAGCAAAAGGACGCTCGATGGATCACGAAGCACGGCTTGCAGTTGCGCGACCCGTCGCCTTTCTTCTTTCGGGAAAGGTCCGTATTCCGGTTCGGCAGGGAGATAGACGGCTCGTTCGCCTCGCTTCACCCGCCCTTTGAGCGGGCGTCTGCTTTTAGCCAACAACTCGAGCAAGGTCGACTTCCCACTCCCGTTCGTCCCGACACATACCGTGAGTCCTGGCTCGTTCATCTGAATGGTCACATCCTCAATCGCATAGACTGCTTGAAACGGGTGACGGTACGATATGTCTTTCGCCTCGATGGTCGGTTTTAAATGTGATTCGGTGAATGTGAACGTCACGTCGCCCGACTGCTCGTGCGCCCTTTCAGTATAGCCGATTCGAACACCGAGTCCGGAAATCCTCCGGAGCAACATCTGTAAGTGTTCTCTACGAAACTGATCGAGATGTCGAAACGGTTCGATCAGAACGATCGAATCTGGTCGGTCCACTAACGCATGGGCGACCCGGACGATCTGTTGTTCACCGCTCGAGCAGGTGTCAAACCGTTTCGGAAAGAGCGCATCGATTTGTAAGAGGGTAGCGAGCTCTGCCCCTCGAAACGGGTCAACGCTCGACAACAAGCGTCCGACTTTTCCAGAGAACGGTTGATTCATCTCGATGATGCGGGGGCGGTATCGTTCAACATATTTCTCGAACGACCCGTCAACGGTAGAAAGCCACTGCATCACGAATACCTCCTTTCGTCACGTACGGATAGATGAGCCAAAGCGCGACCGCCCATTGGAGAGACACGTAACAAATCACACCAATCACAATCAGCTGTATCCCATCGTCGACTCGGAATCGACGCATCGGGTCAATCGCGAATCTCGGTTCACGTTGCTGGCTCGCGATCCCAATCTCGACAGCTTCTTGCCACGCTGTTTTCGGGTGACTTCTCATTGACTGACGCACCGCCCGTTCCATCGACGGGATCAAGGCCCACGCCCCATACAAGAGTGACGATGAGCGGGGCCATCTTGATAAGAGCGGGAGCAGGAGCTCTAGTCGAACAAGACGCGACACCCACGACATGCCTAATAAGAAGGCGGCCAACTTCAATAGTTGACGCCATATGTAAGATGCGGAAAGGTCCCACCCGAACAATGCAGGGAAGACCGAGACGACTCCGAATGCAATCAGGACCGATAACATCGCCCAGGGGAAGCGCCGTTCAAAAAGGAGCAAGGCGACAAGTCCGATGACGAAGGTCGAGACGTCTTCAACATTCGTCAGTACGAAAAGGTGAGCAATGAGAAAGAAAAGGAGCGTGACAGGATGTCGCCGCTCCCAATCTGCCTCATTCGAAGAAAGCCATCGCATCTTCTTCGAACCGCCACTGAATGACATCGGTCGATTCTACTTCTTTCGCACCGGCCCCTTCATCTCCGGGAGCGCCGTTAAATGCGAACACCCACCCTGACGATTGTCCTTCTGACTTTTCTTCGATTCCTTCAATCGCCGTCACATAGGACATGTCACCGCTTCCTGTCACTTCAAGGTCGAGTTCTGTCGCCTTCAACGCATCGAGCACGGTCGCGTCCTCTTCAAGACAGACGCTCTTTTCTTGATAGAGCGTCTCTTCGGTCGCGGCATTGTAAACCGAAATGGTCGGACTTACGTCACACGCTTCTCGCTGTGCCTCTTCCCCGCCACACCCGGCAAGTAGTGCAGTTGAGAGTAACGCAATAGATAAGATGTTTTTCATTGTTCAGTCAAATCCTCTCGTTGATGTATCGAATAGTTATATAGGATCGCATAACGCTCCCCGGAACTTCGTCCTTCTCGTGTCAGTCCGACAAGCTGAATGCTGTTGGCGAGGACTGGTTCACGTTGGAGCCAAAACTTGACGAGCTCGTCGTCCCGATTGATCATGAGCATCGACTCGTTTTCGAACGTGTACATATCGTACAGTCCGTCATAAGAGAGTTGCAAAATGGGTGCAGCGACGGCATCGGTATACTCATTCCAGGACGGTCCCTGCAAGGTCGACAGCATATGGTCGAACTCGACGAGTTTTTCAAAGAATGCCTGGCCCGACTCTTTTCGCAGTTCGTCGATTTGCTCGTAGGAAAGTTGTCCTGACCCATACGTCACACGAATTTGTTGGAACGACTCGGTTCGCTCCACCATGAGTAAATATTCAACGGACTGGACATTTCCGCTTCGGTCGATTTGAAGCTTGCCCCGGTCCAGTTTAATCGATTCGCTGTTAATCCGTTGCAACAACTTCTCTGTCATCTCGTCAAACGTTTCATCTGTGACGGAGACCGCACCGATTTGTTGGGATTCGGCCCGAAATCCAGATTGGTCAAACAGTGGGACGAAGAGCAAGACGATAAAGAAGAAAAATCCGAGCAGTGCCCCATACCACTTATAGCGACTGTTCTGTTTTGGAAAGAATAAAAAGGACAATAAAAATCCGATCGGGATGTGAAAACCACCGATTGGAAAAGAGACGATTCCAAGTAACGAATAAAACAAGAACTTCGGAAAGAAGTTGGCTTCTGGCTCTTTTAATTGATTCAATCGAATCCCTAACAGGATGCTGATTGTTAAAAACGCGGCCCATACATAGAGTTGAATGGTCACATCAATCCCCCACTGTATATTCTAAAAAGTCAGTCGCGACGAGACTCGATGGAAAATCCGATACGACTTCTCGTTCAAACTCTTCTTCTCGTCCGACATAGCGAGCCGAGATATGCGTGACGATCAGCTTGCCGACGGAACACGCTTTCGCGAGCGATGTCGCTTCTCGTGTCGTCGAGTGACCATACTTCCTAGCGAGTGATCGTTCATTCTCCATGAACGTCGCCTCGTGGACGAGAAGGTCTGCGCCTTGCGCAAGCAACTGCGCCTGATCACAAGGGGTCGTGTCTCCAAGAATTGCCACGACTTTCCCGGGAGTCGGTTCTGTAACGTATTCTTTAGAGTCATACCATTTTCCTTCAAATTCAAATCGTTCTTCTTCCTTGATTGTTTTATAGATGGGTCCGCTCGGGATCCCAAGCTCCCTCACCTTGTCAACGCGTAACGTTCCACGTTTTTCTGGACCGTTGATGCGAAAGCCGTATGATGGAAAACGATGCTCTAATTTTCGCACAGTGACGTGGTGACCGTCTTGCTCAAATGTGTCACCGTCCGAATATTCGATGACGGACAGTTCATAGCCAAGATGTGACCCGGTCACACGAAACGTGCCTTCAAGCCATTTTTTCATCCCTTTCGGACCATAGACGGTCAAGGCGTCCGTCCCGTCTAAGGCAGAACGGGTCGATAAAAATCCAGGCAATCCGAAAACATGGTCCCCGTGGAGGTGGGTCACCCATACCGCCGTCACTTTTCTCGGTTTGATCTTCGTGTAGAGCATTTGATGTTGTGTGCCTTCACCACAATCAATCAACCAGGTAGCTTTCGGAAGGTCGAGAGCGAGCCCTGACACATTACGTTGCTTGGAAGGCATCCCCGACCCAGTACCTAAAAACTGTAACTTCATAAATAATTTGTCCTTTCTTCAAGTCGTTCCATGCTATACTTGACATAATCGCTGAAAAGGATGTGATTTGTGATGACCAAGGCAGAACAACCCGAGTCGATCTACGAGTCGATTCGAGATCGTGCAGCTTTGATGAATCGCTTGCACCAACAGGAACAAGGCACCTCGATCCGCATTCACGACATAGCGATCGAACTTCATTGCACAGACGAGTTGATTTTAGAATCACTGGAGTTCGCAGCATAACGAGTACGAACACATACGAAGAGCCGACGAATCGTCGGCTCTTTTTTATTGCTCGGTTGATGCGACTTCCTCGACGATTGTCACGACATACTCAACGAGCTTATACAACTCTTCAAGTGGCATACGTTCGTTCGTCGTATGAATCTCTTCATAGCCGACCGCCAAGTTGACTGTCGGGATTCCGCCACCCGCGATGACGTTGGCGTCTGACCCGCCCCCTGAATGAAGGATTCGTGTCGGACGTCCGATTGTCTGAGCCGCACGTTTCGCGACTTCAACGACTTCGTCACCTTCTTCAAATTTGAATCCCGGGTACATGATATCGATGTCGACTTCAGCACGACCACCGAATGATTCCGCGACCTCAATATATGCTTGCTTCATCGTTTCCGCCTGCTTCTCCATCTTCTCATGGATGAGCGAGCGGGCCTCTGCGAGTACTTCGACGTAGTCACATACGATGTTCGTCGCGCGGCCCCCTTCGAAGCGTCCGATATTCGCAGTCGTTTCTTCGTCGATGCGACCGAGCGGCATTTTCGCAATCGCTTTCGCTGCGATTTGAATCGCCGAGACCCCTTTTTCCGGTGCGACACCCGCGTGGGCCGTCTTGCCGTAAATCTTCGCGTTCACTTTTGCTTGTGTCGGAGCGGCGACGATGATGTCTCCAACAGGCCCATCCGAATCAAGCGCAAAGCCGAATTTCGCATCGATTTTCGACAAATCCAATACTTTCGCCCCGACGAGACCTGACTCTTCTCCGACCGTGATCACAAACTGGATTTGACCGTGTGGAATCTGTTTTTCTTTCAACACACGAACGAGTTCGATCATGGCAGTGAGCCCTGTCTTATCATCCGCTCCAAGAATCGTCGTGCCATCCGTGACAACATAGCCGTCTTTGATGCTCGTCTTGATTCCTTTACCTGGAGTGACCGTATCCATGTGAGCCGTGAAGTAAATCGGATCGACATCTTTTTTCGTTGCAGGCAACGTGATGATCAAATTGTTACCAGAGTGTGCCGTCTTCGTTGAGGCGTCGTCCTCATAGACGTCACAACCTAGCTCTGTGAATACAGCTTTCAAGTGCTCACAGATGACTGCCTCTTCCTTCGTTTCTGAATCGATACCGACCAATCCTAAGAAAGTGTCGAGCACGCGTGTCTCGTTTACCATAAACAACATCCCTCCATCCAAACATTTCTCGACCATTATAACAAACTCCCCTGGATTGCACGAATCTTTTCCATTCTGTACAATGATGACAAACACGTATACGGAGGCAAGCTATGAAGAAAAAACAGAAAAGACGACAACGCATCATTCAAATCGGCGTCGTCGTCATCGTCTCAATCTTTTTGATCAGCACGTTTCTCTCGAGCATGACCATGTTCTTTTAAGAGCACGATGTATCGCTCTTTCAAGATCAAGTAACTGTTCACATCAGATAAAATATTTAACAAGGACGAGCGTACCTCGAATTCCTCACGTGTCGTGGGGAGAGGTACGTTTTTTCGATAGTGCTCAATCATCTCTTCGAGCTCCTGCAAAAAGACGGAAGCGTCGGCCTGCTCGTTCACGTGGTCCCCGACCCGACGTAAAAACGTCGCGACCGGTTTCGCTTCATTGACGACCATCGTGATTTCTCTGGCATTATCGGCGACCCGCTTCAAAATATCGTACTGCCGTTCGCGCATCCGGAAGTATAAGTAGTCCATGTCTTCATTCCGCTTCCCAATCGAGTTGCCCATACGACGCAAGGCGAGGTCTTTCCCTTCCTTCAGATAGTCCCGCGTCTTGATGAGCATCATCGAATGATTGTTGTAGACACCGGTCTCGACACAAGCCGCCACGTCGTAGAACAGCACTGCGAGCGAACGGTCGATACTATCCTTGATGCGTTCGATCTCACGATCGAGCGTCGGCATGTACATGTTGACGACGAGTCCGACACCGACTCCGATGGCAATGAGCAAGAGTTCATTGATGAACAATTCTAATGAAAACTGTGCCTCGGTATAGAGATGTGTCAAGATGACGACGCTCGTAATGAAGCCGTCTTGCAGTTTCAATTGTTGTACGAGTGGGATGAAGATGACAAAATAAAGTGTGAGCGTCACCGGTGAATAGCCAAGTAGCGTGAACATCGCCGCGCCTAACCCGATGGCAAGTAAACTCGCCATGACACGCTCGTAGGAGGCTCGAATCGATTTCTTTCGCGTCTCTTGAATACTCAAGATGGCAATAATGGCTGCGAATACAAAATAATCAAGATGAACCGTTTCTGAAATGAGCATCGCGATACCTGCTGCGACCGCGGTCTTCAGCGTCCGCGTTCCAATTTTCATACCGTTTTCCCCCTTCTCCATCAAATTGTTGACTAAATCTACCCGTTTGGCAATTCAAAAGTTTGGAAGTGATCGATTTGAAACGAAAGAAAAAACGTACAATCTGGTCGATGGTCGCGACACTCGCTCTCGCAATCGCCACATTCTTATGGGTCCAATCCGGACATGAAGACATGTATACCGTCGAAACCGTGACGAACGGTGACCGCGTCACGCGCTCGTTCGAATCTCTCGCCGAAGCAAAACGATATATGACGGCCGGCAAAAACCGCACACTGTTCTCTCCTTCCGGTGAAGTTCTCGACTTCACGGGTACCGGGGTCGTCGTCACACCAAGTGATGCGATCACAAACTTATATGAAGATGAGGCATTTAAAAAGCGTCAATCTTATGTCGCCGGCGGCACGAGACTTCAGTTGATTGAACGAGGAGACGGACATCTGTTCGTTCGCATCTCGGGGGCGGACGTCTATGTCAAACCGGATCAGATGGCATTATTCCCGGAAGCGGTCGTGGAAAGACGTGGATATTATGAGATTCGAGACGGTGATGTCTATCATACGGTCGAAGCGAACGCCAATCTCGCCGGCACGTTCCTCGTCGGACCGTCGAAGAGAGATTCTGACAAGCGTTACTATACAGAACGTGTCCAAGATGTTTTCGATTCCCCATATCAGTTCGCATCGATTCGTAATCCGTCTCCTTATTCTGCGAAAGAGTTAGATCGCTATTTGCGGTCTATCGACTCGCCGCTCGCCGGGGAAGGGAAATCCTTCAAACAGGCAGAAGACACGTTTGGGATCAATGCGCTGTTCTTACTTGCGGTGGCCGGGCATGAGTCGAGGTACGGAACGTCGGACATTGCAAAGGAAAAGCGAAACCTGTTCGGATTCCGGGCGACAGATGATGACCCTAGTGGGAATGCGACAACGTTTGAGACGTACAAGGAGAGCATTCAAGCAGCGGCAACCTTGTTCGCCACGAAATATGTAAAAGGTCCATACGCGCGCGGAGATTACCCTGGAAACAAACAGGAAGGAATCAACATCTTCTACGCGTCCGATCCGTATTGGGGCGAGAAGGTCGCCGGCACGATGTATTCGATTGACCGCGAGCTCGGTTTGAAACAGTTGAAGCGTATCCAATGAACAGTAGCCCGGCTCATATGAGTCGGGCTACTGTTCATTGGACTATAACGAGTTTTCCACCTCTTGCTCGTACAGTTCGATGAGTCGATTGTTGTCGAGCACTTGCTCACTTGACGCTTCGTATCGTTTCGTGACGAGTGGAATCAACGCTTCCCATACGACCCATTTCACATATTGATCGCGGTAATAATCGTGATTGAGCTCATAAACGCTCATCTCTTTCGCCTCGGCATATCGACTTTGTGACTCAATCACCTCTGAATCCGGCCCTTTTTCAATCCATTCATCGATTGCCTCATCCGTTACGACAATGCCATACTCACCTTTCGCATGAGCTAACCAAGCACGATCAAAACTTGCTTGCTTTTTAGCACGGATTAGAAGTTGCTCCACATCGACAGCTTCCTCATACATCTTTTTCTCCACGTACATCCGTTCTGCCAACTTCCGTTCGAACTCGTTATTGATTTGCGGAGCCACATCGCGATCGTACTTTGCAAGCATATCTTTCAGTTCTTCGACCGTCGACTCTGGATGAACCTTCATTTCCAATTGAGAAATCGTCGTTTTTTCATACGAAGAAGGTGAACGATCTGAATCGAACAGCATCACATATACAAGTGATCCGACAATCAGAATGCCGAACACCAACATTCCATACATTCGCTTCATGCACGTCAACTCCCAAATAAATTTTCGAAATCGTTTTCTAGTTCAAGTGTAGCATATTACATATACGTATTTTTTTGAGTAAATGATTCATGACAAACGATAACTTTCCAAAGGACTTTTGAAATACGAGACGAATATATAGTAATGAACGACCATTCATTTTTGAGGGGGAAACAGGATGAAAACGATTTGGATTACCGGGGGATCGTCCGGTATGGGGAAAGCCATGGCATTGAAATTTAAACAAGAAGGGTGGAGCGTGGCCATTAGCGGTCGAAACGAGGAGCGACTCCAAGAGGCGATGAACGAGCTGAGCGCCATCGACGCGGGTCAGGCGATGAGTGTTCAACACGATGTTCGTGATTATGAAGGGTGCGCACAAGCACTCGCTGACATCGTGTCCGCATACGGTCCAGTCCACGCGCTCGTTAACAACGCTGCCGGCAACTTCGTCTGCCCGACACTCGATTTGTCTCCAAACGGTTGGGCGAGCGTGATCGATATCGTCTTAAATGGAACGTTCAACTGCACCCATGTTCTCGGGAAACATTGGGAGGCAGAAGAAATACGCGGCGGCTCCATTATCAATATGGTCGCGTCGTATGCATGGCAAGCCGGACCTGGTGTCGCACCGAGTGCGGCGGCGAAAGCCGGGGTCTTGAACTTGACACGAACGCTCGCGGTCGAATGGGGCTATCAGTTCGGGGCCCGCGTCAACGCGATCAGTCCGGGACCGATTGAACGGACAGGTGGCGCTGAAAAGCTCGTCTCTCACGTGAAAGAAGTGGAACGAATTCGCCGCAACGTTCCTCTTGGACGATTTGGAACACCAGAAGAGATCGCGGACCTGGCCTATTGGATGGCATCAGACGAGATGCGTTATCTGAACGGGGATTGTATCTCTCTTGACGGCGGTCATTGGCTCAATAAACATCCGTTCTAAACGCAGGGATATTGCTGACATACAAAATGATCAGGCTCACCCTAGCCATTTCTCTCCTTAGTTAAGGCAATCCCGAGGTCAAAGAGACGCTAGTGAGTCACACGAATGGTCGCCAAAGTTGGCGATCATTCGTCTATTGCTTGTAATCTTATTTGATATCATTTCATTATCCACTGATTTTCCGCATCATCAGTTCAATTGGTCCTCTCTCATATACCTTTCTCCAAAAATAAGAAAAAATCATCGCTGTAACAAAGAAGAGTAAGGAGCTTGTAGTCGCGAACAATAGAGTTTGATTGTTTAGCAAGCCGAACATGTCTAAGAAAACTAATACGATGAAATGACCGACATAATGAGTTAAGGCCAATTGTCCGGTAGAGATTAATGCAATCGTCATGATGTGATTTCGAAATATATCTGAAAGGTAAATACATAATAAAATCACGACTAAGGCTGTGCTAGAACTAGCTAACATGTACAACACATTAGGTGGCATTGGTTTAGTCGAAAAGAAGTATTGCGCAATTTCAATTCCAACTAACTCACTTGTCAAATGGATGAGGACAAATGAAGACACTTCTATTGCGATTGATAAAAGGAATGAAATAATCAACATAGTATCTCGTAGTTTCTTATCCTTAAAATTCAACCTGCCTAACCACATTCCAAATAAGAAAAAGCAAACCCACGGAAAGATAGGGTGATATCCGTTGAAGAGCAAGTTTCGTAAAAATCCTTCAACTGTCCAAAAATCCTCATAAAAGTAAAAAGTTGAATCCCATCCTCTCGTATAGTCAAATATGATTTGAAACACTTGGGAAGTAAGTAAAATAAACACCGCAGAGCCTAACAACTTTTTACTCGAAACAACGATAAAAAATGATGCGATAAACATATAAAATGCGTAATAATGAAGAATATCAGCATCCCATCCTAACAAAAACAGTCCAAGTCCCAACACGAATAGAAAAAATGACCGTTTCCAAATCGTCCGCCTCAACCGCGTGATGGTACCCGAATCCATAGTATATCTCGCTTTTCTCGTCATCAAGGATATTCCAATACCGGCTAAAATGACAAATATCGCTGAAGCTCTACCTTCAAACAGTCCTGTGTAAATGATCAACCACTCCGGACCATTCTCTTCAGCGCTCATTGATAGTTTATAGTTCACGATTACCATTCCAAAAAGCGCTAACGATCTTGCGATATCCAACCCAGCTATTCTATTTGCAAAATCCCCCACCTTACTCACCCCCACGTGGATGCTGTTCACTTCAATTTCTCATGGTCCGTCTTTGAGGTGTTATTTGAACAGCTATCAAAATACACTTCAATTGAAGAAAGCTTAGACTAGCAGTGATCATACCCGTTCATTAAGAAAAGACGCTTTTCCTGAATGCGGAATCACGTCTAATCACGTCTATTATCAATCTAACGACCATTATTGCTCGGTCGTCCTTTCATGTATCCTTCCCGTCCCACTCTTCATGAAACCGGTTTAAAAAGTGTTGCATGAATACATGCCGTGACATCGCCAGTTGTCTCGCTTTTGCCGTATGCATTTTAGATGCCAGTTTCAACAGTTTATCTTGAAAATGTTGAATGGCACTCGTTTCTGATCGATCAAGCGGCGTACCGCGAGAACCTGCATATTGGAATGTCCTCGCAATTCCGATTGCTCCAATAGCATCGAGACGGTCGGCATCTTGCAAAATTTCACTTTCACGAGTCGTCGGCGACGTTCCTTTCGAGAAAGAAACCTCATCGATTACGGCCCTCACCAAGCTCGCTTGTGCTTCAGTGAGGTCGAGTGAAGCCAAATGTTGGGTGACGAGACCTTTCGGACGACCGAGCTTGTGGTCTTCCACGTCATGTAAATATGCCGAGAGGAGGAGCACTGCTCGATCGACCGACTCACCATCCATCAGTCGCTCTACGAGTCGAACGACACGCTCGACATGGGCCATATCGTGGCCGGAAGAATCGTCTGCATGAATCGTTTCGACGAACTCTCTCGTCGCACGTATGACGTCCATGGTCAAATCTCGATCGTCGTGTTCGGTTCAATCAATAGACCACGACGATGTAACTGGTCACAAAAGGCCTGTGCATCCTGTCTGATTGGCGGGAACGTATCAAAGTGGATTGGGACGACACGTTTCGCTTGTAGCCACTGGGCTGCATCTAGAGCATCTGTAGGTCCCATCGTGAAATTGTCTCCGATCGGAAGGAAGGCGACATCGATGTCGAAACGCTCACCGTACATTTTCATATCTGAGAATAGAGCCGTATCCCCTGCATGATAGAGCGTCAACTCATTCGTCTCGATGATGAATCCGGCTGGCATTCCCATATAGACCGGTGTGTCTCCCATGTCCAAACTCGAACTGTGAAACGCCTGCGTCATCGTGACGCGACCGAACGGGAAGGCATATCCTCCCCCGATATTCATGCCATGTACAGAGAAACCTTTCTTCTCATAGTAAGTCGCGAGCTCATGTGTCGCCACAATCGTCGCGCCCGTCTCTTTGGCGATCAACTCGACATCCTCGATATGATCGAAATGAGCATGGGTGAGCAACAGATAATCGGGACGCAGTGTAGATGGGTCTACGTCGGTATGAGGATTACTTGTCAAAAACGGGTCAATCAAGACCCGCATCCCGTCAATTTCAAGTCCAACCGTCGCATGTCCGAAATATGTGATATTCATGTGCATTCTTCCTTCCTTCGTGAATTCAGATTACAACACTTTCTCTAAGAATCGTTTCGCCCGGTCTGTTTGCGGGTTCAACAACAAGTCGGCCGGTTTGCCTTCCTCCATGAGAATCCCTTCGTCAAGGAAAAGGACCCGGTCTGCCACTTCACGGGCAAAGCCCATTTCGTGCGTGACGACGACCATCGTCATTCCCGTCTCAGCCAATCCTTTCATGACGTCGAGTACTTCATTGACCATCTCCGGGTCGAGTGCAGATGTCGGTTCATCGAACAACATGATGTTCGGTTCCATCGCCAAGGCACGCGCGATGGCGACACGCTGTTTTTGTCCACCCGAAAGTTGACTCGGATAGGCGTCGATTTTTTCAGATAACCCGACACGTTCGAGTAATTTTTGCGCACGTTCGAGTGCTTCCGTCTTACTCACCTTCAAGACGTTGACCGGGGCATACGTCAAATTGTCCAAGACGCTCATGTGCGGGAACAAGTTGAACTGCTGGAATACCATACCGATGTTTTGACGCGCTTTTGCGACGTTCGCTCCTTTTTTCGTGAGCTCGAATCCGTCGACATTGACCGTCCCGCTCGTCGGAATCTCAAGCATGTTCAAGCAGCGTAAAAATGTCGATTTACCAGACCCGGACGGTCCGATGACGGCGACCACTTCACCACGCTCGATCGTCGTCGTGATTCCTTTTAACACTTCTAAGTCACCAAATTGTTTGTGTAGGTCTTTTACTTCGATCATCTTCCATCACTCTTTCTTAACCGTTTTTCTAGACGTTGTCCAAGATACGTCAAGATCATCACTATCGTAAAGTATATCACACCGGCAAAGAGAAGCGGTTCGAAGTAGATCGCCTTCTGCCCACCGACGATTTGCGCACGGCGCATGATGTCAAGCACCCCGACCGTCGAGACGAGGGCAGATTCCTTTGTCAACGTGATCATCTCGTTCACGAGGGCAGGCAAGATGTTCTTGAACGCCTGTGGCAA
The DNA here is from genome assembly GCF_018617855.1 of Exiguobacterium qingdaonense. GTDB lineage: Bacteria > Bacillota > Bacilli > Exiguobacteriales > Exiguobacteriaceae > Exiguobacterium > Exiguobacterium qingdaonense. The sequence continues at coordinate 275,982 of NZ_JACSKY010000002.1, read as the reverse complement.
GATGATGGAACGTAACTGTTTCACATAAGGCACACCGAGAGCATCAGACGCTTCCCACTGACCTTTATCGACCGCTTGGATACCAGCACGGATGATTTCCGAAATATACGCCCCCGAGTTAAGTGAGAAGGCAATGACCGCCGACTGATACGGTGTCGTAATATATCCGGTCAGTTGCGGCAATCCGAAGTGAATGATGGCGAGTTGCAAGATGAGTGGCGTCCCACGGAACACGGCCGTGTAGGCATGACCGATGAAGTTGACTAGACGATTCGGTACAATCTTCAGCGTAGCAACGACAATCCCAAGTGAAATCCCGATCAATGCCGAGACGATGACCACTTGGAACATGACCGGGATCCCCTCAAGTATGTATGGGATTGAATCATAAATCCGACTAAAATCCATTGTAAGTTCCTCCTAGAAAAAGGCTGACCGATTCATCTTCAGTCAGCCCACAATTCATTATTCGGCTGGTGCAGCCTCTTCTTCAAACCATTTTTGAGCTAGTTCATCGATTTCTCCATTGTCGATCATCTTGTTCAACTCTTCGTTGAATTGATCACGGAGTTCATCGTCTTTACGGAAAGCAGCGGCTGATCCAGCTTCCTCTTCATCCGCGATTTCGAATGTCGTCAATTCACTGTCTTGTTCAAGGTATTTCTTTGCGACTGTATCTTCGATGACCATCGCGTCAATACGACCCGTCTTGATTTCTTGAATAATTTCAGGGATCTTGTTCAATGATACGATTTCAGCATCTTGAATCTGGTCTTGAGCGATTCCTTCTTGGATCGATCCGAGCTGAACCCCGACTTTTTTCCCTTTCAAATCTTCAAGCGATTGAAGCGAGTCATCTTTTGATAAGATCAAGTTCACCGCCGTGAAATAAATATCTGAGAAATCAGCATTCTCTTTGCGTTCTTCTGTCGGTGTCATCCCGGCCATGACGAAGTCGACACGACCTGCATTGAGCGCTCCGAGCAAACTGCCGAAGTCCATATCTTCAATTTTCAATTCATAACCCATATTTTCTGCCACTTTTTTGGCGATGTCGATATCAAATCCGACGATTTCGTCTCCGTTCGCCGTATCGACGAACTCATACGGGAAATAATCAGCGCTCGTCCCCATGACGATCACTTTGTCATCCCCACCATCGGTCGATGTCGATCCTCCTTCGTTCTCGTCTGCTCCACATGCGACCGAGAATGCGGCCAGTCCTGCTAAACATAATGCTAGAAAACCTTTTTTCATCTTCATCTCCCTTTCCTGGTTAAGTAAAATTATCAGAACTTTAGAAAAATTATGACACATTAAGAGCCACAGCTCAACTGTTCTAGGACACATCAGTTGTCCGACTTGTTCCTTTAACCACTATATACACATAATTATTAGTTGTAAAGTATATTCATGCATTTTATTCAAAAAAGAACGGTCACATCCGCTCGAAAGCGAAATATGTGACCGTTCCATTGTCGCGAGACCCATACGGTTGTACTTGTTTGACAGAAGACAGCGGGATGGCGCTATAGACGTGCGGATAGCGTTCCCCATCTTCATCCAATTCGTAATGTAATAGCTCTCCTAGTCGGTTGACGTGTAGTGAGACGAGCACGACCGACTGTCCCGGATAAGACGTTTTGACGACTTGACCGATTTGCTGGGGTGTACAACACTTGATCGCCCCTTCAGATTGAAGTGACGGTTCATTGATTTCACCGCGTGACAAGGCAATCATATATTCTGCCTCCGTCATGATTTTGATGACTGGTTCCATATGCATTGCCCCTTTTTACAAAAACGCAAAGGCAGTGCCTTTGCGCCAATGCATGATTATGAGTAGTAGATGTCGAACAATGTTTGCAACTGGTCGACGAGTTCTTCAGCGGTCGATGACTCAATCTCGCTCCGCTCTACCATCGTCACGATATTCCCATCTTCAAGGAGTGCGATTGAAGGAGAAGATGGTGCATATCCCTCAAAATACTCACGTGCGCGATCTGTCGCTTCCCGGTCTTGACCGGCAAACACGGTCACGAAATGGTCAGGCTTCACGCCTTCCATCTTATTCACATATGCTGCGGCCGGACGGGCGATCCCGCCTGCGCATCCACATACCGAGTTGACGAGGACGAGCGTCTTTCCTTCTTGCTTGAGCGCCCCGTCTACCTCTTCTGGTGTCGTCAGCTCTGTGTATCCCGCAGCGCGTACCTCATTACGCGCTTGTTCGACTACATCTTGAAAATATAATTGAAAATCCATATTGTTTCCCCTTTCGACATTCGTCTGTACTCTCTTATTTTACGTCTTGTTCCACCTCGAGGACAAGTCTATCGCTCAATTCTCGTTCTAAGAACGGATCGGCCCCTAACATCTGCTTGAAGGCGAGGTAACGTGATTTCGTTTCGGCGGACGCCACACGATTCGTCAAGTAGGCACGGATCATAATATTTTTCGGGGTATGCTCGAGGTCGATGAACTCGAGCAACTGGGCATCATACCCGACAAGACCAAGAAGTTCAGCCCGAATCGAATCCGTCGCGAGTGACGCGAACCGTTCTTTGATCAATCCGTGCTGAAGCATCACGTCCAGATTCGGTGCTTGAATTTGACGATTCAATTCCTTTTGACAACACGGGACGCTTAAGATGACTTTCGCGCCCCAACGGACAGCACGTGCCAATGCCATATCGGTCGCCACGTCACATGCATGGAGCGTCACGACCATATCAACGGCCGTCTCCCCTTCATATTCATTGATATCTCCGACTAAAAACTCGAGTCGTTCATACCCAAGATCTTTTGCAATCGATGCACACTCTTCGATGACCTCTTTCTTCAAATCGAGTCCTGTGATATGCACGTCATATCCTTTCATCTCATGTAGGAAATGATACAGGGCGAACGTCAAATACGATTTTCCAGACCCGAAGTCGAGGATGCGGACGGTACGCTCTGTCGGTAAATGTTTGAGCGAGTCTTCGATGAACTCGAGAAAACGGTTGATTTGTTTGAACTTGTCGTACTTTTGTCGTTTTACTTTCCCGTCCGCTGACTGAATACCGAGTCGTATGAGAAACGGAACTGGCTCGTCGAGCGGGAGCACGTACTGCTTCTCACGATTATGGCTCAGTTGAACTTCTTTTTGAGCCGTCTGCTTTTCTTTGAATGTCACTTTGAACTTTTTCGATAATTGGAACTGGAGGTCGGAATCTTTTAACTGAAACTGTCCTTGTCGGAACGTCTCGAGAAGCTCATTCACTTCTGTGACGGCCTCATCCGGTGTCAAATTTTTATGGTTCATCACCCGTTCATACTGATACTCGAACTGGATATGATACGTATCCCGAAGCATGACCGGTTTCAGTTTCACCCGTCTAAGATCACTTGATTTTTGACGGGGTTGACTGATGGTCGCTGACACGAGATGATTTGATTGGATCACGTCTGTGAGACGTTCTTGTAACGCTGTATATTCCAATGGATTCAATCCTTTTTTAGAAATTTTGAAACATTTCGTTTCACCTGTCCGTACATACTATTACACGAAGACGACGTTACGTCAAAGGAGGAAACACATATGTTTAAAAAGATTTTATCATCAATCGGAATCGGTGCCGCAAAAGTCGATACACGCCTAACCGAGAGCCACTGCACACCAGGTGGCGAACTCCATGGGGTCGTTCATATCGAAGGCGGTTCTGTCGAACAATCGGTTGACCGCATCTATCTCTTTTTTAATACGTTATACAAGCATGAAGTAAACGATAAAACGACCTACTCGACCTTTACAATCGAAAAGATTTTGTTGAACGAGGCCCCGTTCATGATTGGGTCCGGAGAAGTAAAAGAGATCCCGTTCACCGTCAACGTCCCATTCAACACACCAATCTCTGTCAGTCAATCGAAATCGTGGATCGAGACGGGGCTCGATATCGCACAAGCCGTCGACCCGAAAGACGAAGACGCGATCACCGTGCAACCGAACGCCGCCCAGCAAGTCATCTTAAATGCGATGGACGAGCTCGGATTCCGCTTGAAGAAAGCCGACACGGAGATGCTTCCGGCACGTCACCGTTCAGGACGTCTTCCGATTGCACAAGAACTCGAGTATTCAGCGAACGGTTCACGTTTTGGTCGCCAGTTAGACGAGGTAGAAGTCGTAATGTTACAAGACGAGGACACGATTGAACTCCTCATTCAAGTCGACCGCAGTGTCCATGACCTCGGCAGTCTCTTTGCCGACTTGACGGGTTCAGACGAATCGACTCATCGTGTACGCTATGACATCGCTCGTTTGTCTGTAGCTGAAGTCCGTCGCGACATCGAAACGATGATCGAACAATCGATTTGAGGAACTCACCGACACGCCATTTCTATGAATGGCGTGTTTTTCTGAGGTATTGAATTTGAGAATCCATTATTTTACAATGGACGTATGGAATCAACCGTTTTCTGGAGGTGACTACATCTTGTTAGCTTTCATAATGATTGGGAGTTTCGGTCTTGCAACGCTTGCCTTACCGATTCTAGAGAACAGTTTCTCTGATTCACTCGCTTTCTTCACGCTTGGTGGGCTCGAAGTGCTGATTGGTTTGATTGCCATGGGTCTCATGCGCAGTCCGTCGACAAACGCCCTATCCTTCATGAAGTTCCTGCCCTATCATGTGCTGTTGATTCATATCCCGGCCTCACTCCTTTTGCTTTGGATTTCTTCAGTCAGACATGATGGGATTCCCGCGTTTGCTTTAGACTATTTCTTTGTATATTGGATGTTCCTTCTCGTGTATGTTGTAATCAACACATCGATGTATCGTGTCCATCAACGTCGATTTGAGAAAGTGCATGACTAGAAAGGATGATTCAACATTGGATGTACTTTACCTTCTTTACGACCGAGCAATCCCGCTCGCATTATTCATGACGCTTGGCGTATTCAGTCTCTCGTTTGCGTATGCGCTCTACAAATCCAAACAACGACTGTCTAAATGGCTCGTCTCGATCGGCATGTCATTCTCACTTTTCCTTTTACTTGTCTCGACCGCGAGTTTTATCTTCACGCTATTCTTCGGCTATAACGCATAAAAATGGAGGCACCCCACTGGGAGCGCCTCCATTTTGTAATCAATATACGGTATACGTGTTTGGGTCAATCGACTCGAGCGACTGCTTGATCGCCTGCAAGAACTGTCCTGCGACGAGACCGTCGAGGACGCGATGGTCGACCGACATGCAAAGGTTGACCATGTCGCGTGCCGCGAACATCCCGTTCATCCAGACCGGACGCTTCACAATCGACTCGACCGAGAGAATGGCCGCTTGTGGGTAATTCAAGATCGGTGCCGATTGAATCGAACCGAACGCACCCGTGTTGTTGATGGTGAACGTACCGCCACGCATCTCTTCTGCCTTCAAACGGTTCTCACGTGCACGTGACGCCACATCTTGAAGCGCCACGGCGAGTCCTTTGATGTTCTTTTCGTCCGCTTGGCGAATGACCGGTACATAAAGGGCATCGTTTGCCGCGACAGCCACTGACAGATGGATGTCTTGATGAACTTTGATGTGGTCTCCTGCCCATTCCGAGTTCATCATCGGATACTTCTTCAATGCCTCGATCGCCGCTTTCATGAAGAACGGCATGAACGTCAATTTGACGCCTTCTCGTTTCATAAACTCGTCTTTCAGTTTTGCTCGTGCCTCGACGAGATTCGTCACGTCCACTTCAATCATGAGCCATGCGTGCGGGGCCTCCTGTTTTGAGCGGACCATATTGTTCGCAATCGCTTGACGTACACCGGCTGTCGGAATCGATTCATAACGACCTGAAGGAACAGATGTCGATGCGACCGGTTGCGATGGCTCGACGACAGGATGTGGTGCTTCAGTCGGGACGTCCATCTTCGTTTGTACCATCGTCTCTTGGACAGGTGCTTGTGTTGCCTTTTCAGAAGTCGATGCCGGACGTCCTTCTGATAAGTAACGAAGAATATCTTTCCGTGTGATGCGACCGCCTAGACCGCTCCCACTTAAGTCATTCAAGTCAATGTCGTTCTCATTGGCGAGTCGGATGACGGCAGGAGAGTATCGACCGTTTCCACTCTGTTTTTTCGGTGCAGTGGCGACCGCTTGCTTCGCCACGGGCTCTGCAGGGGTCGTTTCTGCGACCGGTTCTGTTTTCGTCTCATTCACAGCTTCCTCTGCATTCTCGACTTCCATCGTCAATACCGGTGTCCCGACGCTGACCGTCTCCCCTTCTGGAATGAGGAACTCTTTGACGATTCCTGCACTTGTTGCTGGAATCTCGGCCGTGACCTTATCTGTCATGACCTCGGCGAGTGGCTCATACTCTTCCACCCGGTCGCCCGGTTTGACGAGATAGGTCGTGATCGTTCCTTCTGTCACACTCTCCCCGAGTTGGGGCATTTTAATCGTTTGTTCCATGGAGCCGCCTCCTTAAAACGCGGCGAGCTGACGTGCCCGCTCGGCAATTTTTTCTGGGGATACGATAAAGAATTTTTCCATCGGTGGTGCGTAAGGCATGGCCGGAACATCCGGACCTGCTAGGCGTTCAATCGGCGCATCGAGTTCAAAGAGCGCTTTCTCTGCGATGATCGCCGCCACTTCTCCGATGATGCTTCCTTCTTTATTGTCCTCTGTCACAAGTAGCACTTTCCCCGTTTTCTTCACGCTTTCGATGATTGACTCTTGGTCAAGTGGGTAAACGGTACGAAGATCGAGTATATGCGTGCTGATCCCTTCTTCTTCAAGGGTCTTCGCAGCCTCTTGTGCCATGTGTACACAGAGACCGTATGTGATGATTGTGATGTCATCGCCTTCACGTTTGACTGCCGCTTTACCGATTTCGACCGTATATTCGTCCGTCGGCAAGTCTGCCTTCAAAAGACGATAGGCACGCTTATGTTCAAAGAAGAGGACCGGGTCGTTTGAACGAATCGCCTCTTTCAATAATCCTTTCGCATCGACCGGGTCTGATGGAATGACGACTTTTAGACCTGGTGTCGAGCTGAACATCGCCTCGACCGATTGTGAATGATAGAGAGCGCCGTGGATCCCGCCACCGAAAGGCGCCCGGATGACCATCGGGCATGTCCAATCGTTGTTCGAACGGTAACGAATTTTCGCCGCTTCTGATACGATCTGATTGACCGCTGGCATGATGAAGTCGGCAAACTGCATTTCTGCAATCGGTCGCATCCCATACATCGCTGCCCCGACGCCGACACCCGCGATCGCGCTTTCAGCGAGCGGCGCATCGATGACACGATCTTCCCCGTACTTCTCAATCAACCCTTGTGTGGCACGAAACACCCCACCGCGAACGCCGACGTCTTCTCCGACGACAAAGACGTTTTCGTCGCGCTCCATTTCCTCATGAATCGCTTCATTGATCGCTTCGATAAACGTTTTCATCATTTTTCCTCCTCGTAGACGTAATCCATAGCAGATTCAGGCGCGGCATACGGTGCCTTGTCCGCATACGTCGTCGCTTCGTTCACTTCTACATCAATCTTCTCGTCGATTTCTGAGAGCACATCGCTCGTAGCGACCTCGTCGTTAATGAGGCGTTGACGGAACAGTTGAATCCCATCGCGCTCTTTTAATCCGGCCAACTCTTCTGCCGAACGGTACGCCTTATCGTCATCGTCTGATGAGTGAGGAACGAGACGTTCCACTTCTGCTTCGATGAGTGTCGGTCCCTCTCCGCGTAGCGCACGTTCACGCGCCTCTTTCACGACTGCATAGACAGCAATCGGATCGGTCCCGTCGACCGTCACACCTGGCATGCCATAACCTTTCGCCCGGTCTGATACGTGCTCACATGCCAACTGCTTCGTGAGCGGTACCGAGATCGCATATTTGTTGTTCTCACAGAACAGGATGACCGGAAGCTTGTGGACACCTGCAAAGTTCGCACCTTCGTGGAAGTCTCCTTGGTTAGAAGACCCTTCGCCGAACGAAACGAACGTGACGAGCTCTTCTTTTTTCATCTTCGCCGCGAGTGCGATCCCGACTGCATGAGGGACTTGTGTCGTAACCGGTGATGAACCCGTTACGATGCGATGCTCTTTCGAGCCGAAGTGTCCAGGCATTTGACGACCACCCGAGTTCGGGTCTTCCGCTTTCGCGAACGCCGACAGCATCAAGTCTCTTGAAGTTTGACCGAAGTGAAGGACGACCGCCACGTCACGATAGTAAGGGAGGACGTAGTCGATCCCTTTCTCGAGCGCGAATGCCGCACCGACCTGGGCCGCTTCTTGTCCTTGACATGAGACGACGAACGGGATTTTCCCGGCGCGGTTTAGTTTCCACATCCGTTCATCGATTTTTCGGGCACGGACCATCGTTTCGTACATCGCCAATAAATCTTGTTTTGTTAAGCCGAGCTCTTCATATGAGTTTACAGTCATCTGTTCCATCCTTGTTCCTCCTTAGGCGTGAATCGGTAATCCGTCTACGGCGAGCGCCGCCTCTTGGAAAGCCTCACTTAGTGCAGGGTGGGGGTGAACGAGTTGCCCCATCTCCCAAGCCGTCGCGTTCAAGACGAGCGCGAGCCCGCCTTCTGTGATGAGTTCAGTCGCTTTCGGTCCGACGATGTGGACACCGAGCAGGTCATCTGTCTCTTGATCGGATACGAGTTTGACGAATCCATCTGCTTGCCCCTCAATCCGAGCTTTCCCGAGACCGTTGAAGCGATACGTCCCTGTCTTGACGTCATGACCTGCTTCTTTTGCCGCTTCTTCTGTCAAACCGACCGAGGCGACTTCAGGGACACTGTATACGCAACGTGGGATGAGCATGTAATCAAGAGGCGTCGGTTCAAGTCCAAGAATCGTCTCGACTGCTTTTACCCCTTCCGCAGACGCGACATGGGCGAGTTGTAACTTCCCGATACAGTCACCGATTGCAAAGATGTGACGTTCCTTCGTCCGATATTGGCTATCGACCTGAATCACGCCGTTCTCTACGACGATTGACGTATTTTGAAGCCCCAGGTCTTCTGTATTCGCGACCCGACCAACCGAGACGAGGACGCAGTCTACTTTCAACATCTCTTCCCCAACGGCGAGTTCCACCGCATCTTCATGAATCGATGTCCGCTCCGAATCGACCGTCACGCTTTTCTTCACCCGGACGCCACGCTTCTTCAGTAGCCGCTCCACTTCACGAGAGACCGCCTTGTCCTCGAGCGGGAGTAGACGATCTCCTACTTCAATCAAGGTCACGTCCACATCCAAATCGACGAGCATTGATGCCCATTCGACTCCGATGACACCACCGCCGACAATCGCAATCGATTCCGGAAGTGTCTCGAAGTTGAGGAGGTCGTCCGAGTTCAAGATTCGCTCGTGATCGAACGGTAACCCAGGAAGTTCGCGTGGGATCGATCCCGTCGCGATAATCAATTGGTTCGGTAAAATGAGCTCCGACTCACCGCTTTCATCTTCAACCGATACGGTCCCCGGTTGTGGCGAGAAGATACTTGGTCCGAGGATTGAGGCCTTCCCACGAAACACTTCTATCTTTCCTTGCTTCATCAAGTGCTCGATTCCCTTTTCAAGGCCGGCGACGAGGTCGCGCTTATACGTTTGCGCGCGTTCCATGTTGAACGTCACATCCCCTGTTTCCACACCATACGTCGCACCGTGTTTCGCCGTTTGATAGACATGTGCCGCCTTTAACAGTGCCTTTGTCGGAATGCACCCTCTATGTAAGCAGGTGCCGCCTAATTTTTTTGCCTCGACGATTGCGACAGACTTGCCGGCCTGCGCCGCTTTAATTGCGGCCACATAACCTCCTGGTCCTCCACCGATGACGACAACATCAAATTCTCGTGCCATGTGTATCCCCCTCATAAACTCGTGCGGTCTCTTCTTTCTCGATGACGCGAAGCGCACCTTCAGCCAACGCTTTCAGTTCATCTTCACCCGGATAGACGTGTACCGGCGCGAGATAAGTGACACGCTCTTTTATTTTGTCTGTCAGCCATTCAGAATAGGCGATTCCACCTGTCAACAAGATGGCATCCACTTGTCCCTTGAGCGTCGCACCATGTTTAGAGATTTCTTGGGCGACACGAAACGCCATCGTCTCATATAGGAGCTTTGCTTCATCGTCTCCAGACGTCATCCGTTGCTCAATCTCAATTGCGTCGAATGTGCCAAGGTGTGCGAATAGACCGCCCTGACCGACAATTTTCTTCTTCATTTCCGATTCTTTATACCTGGTACTATAACATAGTTCCACTACCTGTCCAACAGGAATTGAGCCGGCGCGCTCTGGAGCAAGCGGACCGTCCCCGTCGAGCCCGTTGTTCACATCGATGACCCGACCGCATGCGTGGGCGCCGACCGTGATTCCGCCACCGAGATGCGCGACAATGAGATTCAGCTCATTGTAATCGCTTCCATTTTCAGATGCGAATCGCTTCGCAACTGCCTTTTGGTTGAGGGCATGGAAGATGCTGCGACGTTCGATTTCAGGCATGCCGGTCTTGCGGGCCAAATCGTCCATCTCATCGACGACGACCGGATCGACGATGAAACTTGGGACACCTTCTGCCCCTCCGATTTTCGAAGCAATCAATCCACCGAGGTTCGATGCATGCATCCCGAAACGTCCGCTCGTCAAATCCTCACGCATGAGTTCATTGACGGTGTATGTCCCTGACGTCATCGGCGCGAGCAATCCACCGCGACCGACAATCGCGGTCAAGTCGTTGACCGCAATGTCCGTCTCTTCTAATAAGGCACGTACTTCCTGCTCACGATGAGGCAACTGTTCCGGAAGCGTGAGTCCGGTCACGTCAATTGCATGACGCACCGTTCGGGTCATCACTTCTTTCTTCCCGTCAAACAATCCAACCTTTGTGGAAGTCGACCCTGGATTGATCGCAAGAATTAGCCGTTTCGTCATGTCAGCGTCTCCCTAGAAGACTTTTTTCGACTTTAAGGAACTGACTGCGCGAACGGGACATCATATGAATGCGCTCCTCCGCCATCTTATCGGCCGCCACGTGTGTCGGTACACCGTCACGTTCTGCGATTTCAAAGACGCGCATCATGTTGTCATAGATGAGTTCGACTTTCTTCATCGCCCGTTCACGGTTGTACCCTTCGAGTTCGTCCGCGACGTTGATGACACCACCTGCGTTGATGACAAAGTCAGGTGCATAGAGAATACCGTTCTCGTCAAGCACATCGCCGTGACGGTCTTCCGCCAACTGATTGTTCGCAGCACCTGCGACGATTTGAGCTTTCAATTGTGGAATCGTTTGGTCGTTGATGACCGCACCGAGTGCACACGGGGCGAAAATGTCACATTCGACCGCGTAAATCTCATCCGGTTTGACGACAGTCGCACCAAAGTCCGCTTCTGCACGCTTGAGTGCTTCCTCGTTAATATCCGTCACAATCAAATGTGCACCTTCTTCGTGGAGGTGGCGGCACAAGTTGTAAGCGACGTTCCCGACACCTTGTACAGCAACCGTCTTTCCAGCGAGCGAATCTGTCCCGAACTTCCATTTCGCCGCTGCCTTCATTCCACGATAGACGCCGTAAGCAGTCACTGGTGAAGGGTTACCGCTCGAACCGAACGCTGGGCTGACTCCTGTTACGTAATCTGTCTCCATATGAATGAAGTCCATATCTGAGACCGTCGTGTTGACATCTTCAGCTGTGATGTAACGCCCACTGAGTGACTGAACGTATCGTCCGAACGCACGGAAGAGCGCTTCTGACTTGTCCGTTTTCGCATTTCCGATGATGACTGCCTTACCTCCACCGAGATTGAGACCGGCAGCGGCATTCTTATATGTCATCCCTTTCGCGAGGCGCAATACATCTGTAAGCGCTTCCTGTTCTGATTCATAGTTCCACATCCGTAGTCCACCGAGTGCTGGTCCGAGTGTCGTGTCGTGAATGGCAATGATCGCTTTTAGCCCTGACGCCTGGTCTTGACAAAACACGATCTGCTCGTAGTCCTCAGAATGTAAGACATCAAAAATACGGAAGCGTGGTTCTGTGTTTGTTTCCATCATGATCAATTCCTCCTGTAAATACGGTTAATTTTTGGCATGTAACAAAGCAAATGCGAGCGAGTATAGCTTCGCTTCGGCAGTATCGGCACGACTCGTCAATACGACAGGGGCAGATGCGCCGACGACAATCGCCGCTACGCTCGCCTCTGCGAAATACATGATTGACTTATAAAGGACGTTCCCGACCTCTATGTATGGCACGACTAATAAGTCGGCTTGTCCGGCCACTTCACTATTGATTCCTTTTTGTTTCGCAGCGACCATATCGACGGCGTTATCGAGTGCGAGCGGTCCGTCCACGACACAGCCTTTGATCTGTCCTCGACGGTTCATTTGACTAAGTAGTGCAGCATCGAGCGTCGCATTCATCTGTGGATTGACAACCTCGACCGCTCCGATTGCCGCGACTTTCGGGGAGGCGTAACCAATGTCATGCATCGCCTCCACCGCATTATGAATGATCTCAACTTTTTCATCGAGCGTTGGTGCGATGTGGATCGCAGCATCCGTCACACCGATCAGTTTCTCCCGATTTGGAATCTGGAATAAAGCGACATGGCTAAGTGTTCGTTTCGTACGGAGACCGGCTTCACGGTTGAGGACGGCTTTCATGAATGTCGATGTCGACACCATCCCCTTCATGAGCACATCCGCTTCTTTATTTTTCACGGCGAGTGTGGCACGTCTTGCAATCTCCGCGTCTCCTTTTGCATGCAAAATGTCGACAGCTGATTCATCGATTTCATACTGCTCACATAACTTCCGAATCTCTCGGGCCTCACCAAACAAAATGAAGCGCGACAATCCATGATCAGTAGCAAGTTTCACGGCTCGGATCACTTCTTCATCAGCGGCCCCCGCAATGGATACCGTACAGCCTTTAAGCTGTTTCGCGTTCGTCAGCATCCGTTCAAAATTCATTTTTGTCCCCCCTTGCTCTCTTCACTATACCATAAGCAAGTTTGTTTCCTAAATTGTAAGCGCTTTATAATGCAAATAACCGTGCATTTTTTTACTTGGTGCGCAATAAATTGCCTGCAAATTATTGCGTATAGTTTAATTTATTATATAACGTTCGAATTGAGATCTTTAACTGTCGCGCGGCCTCTGATTTGTTTCCCCCAGCGTCTTCAATCGTCCGTTCAATCAAGTCGCGCTCGTATTTCGCCACGGCCTCATGAAGCGTTCCGGACTCGACTACTTTTTGGCTCGTGGAACGGTTGGACAACTGTAGATGGTGCGGGCCAATCCGTTGTTCCGTATTCGCCATATAGATCATCGCCCGCCCAATCACGTTCTCAAGTTCTCGGACGTTCCCTTTCCAGTGCTGACTCTTCAATAGATTCAACGCATCTTCGTCCACCCCCTGAACACTACGCCCGTATTCTTGATTCAATTTCCGAATGATACGTTCACAGAGCGCTTCGAGTTCATTTAAGCGTTCTCGAAGTGGTGGGATGTGGATGGGCATTCGATTAATTCGATAATATAAGTCCTCACGGAACGATCCTTCCGTCACTTTTTGTTCGAGGTCGGCATTCGTCGCGGCAATGATCCGGACGTCGATTGGAATCGCTGTCGTCCCACCTACCCGCACAATTTCATTTTCTTGGAGGACACGTAATAGCTTTACTTGAACATCAAGCGGCAGTTCGCCGATTTCGTCCAAAAAGAGCGAACCACCGTCCGCCTCCTCGAAATATCCGGTCTTGCCGCCTCGTTTGGCTCCACTGAACGCGCCATCCTCGTAGCCGAAGAGCTCACTCTCGAGAAGTGTTGGCGAAATGGCCGCACAGTTCACGCGGATAAATTTTTTATATTTCCGTTGGGACTCCCCATGAATGGCATGCGCGAACAGTTCTTTTCCTGTTCCCGATTCTCCACGAATCAATACCGTCACCGGGGTCACGGCAGCGAGTTTTGCTTGTTCGATGACGAATCGCATCGCGTCACTCGTTGCGATGATATCGGCGAATTGGTATTTCGCCTCGAGGTTGCGGATACGGGTTTTCGCCTCCTGCAATTCATCACGAAGGGCTCGGATTTGCGAGACGTCACGGATGACTCCGACAGAACCACGCAACTTGCCGTCGACGATAATCGGTTCGGCATTCACAAGAATGTCACGTCGGGTCGCCCCGATTTGCATTCGGATATCTCGGACGCCCTGACCTGTCGATAATACTTTTAAATGTACACTCTCCTGCATCCCGATGTCCGCCGTTGCCGGCTTATCGACCACATCCTCTTTTTTGAATCCAGTCAACCTCGTATAGGACGGGTTGATCATAATTGTGTTTCCATGATGATCGGCGACCGAGATTGCCTCACTCGTACATTCGATAATCGCCTCGAGCATTTGCTCATTCTGCTTCAAGCGTTCGACGACGATTCGAATAAATTCCCCAGGTAATACGACGGCATCGACAAAATGATCTTTCAATTGATCAAACGTCTCGTGACTCCCGGTCGTTTCGATGACAAAGTCCAGTTTCGCATCAGCGTAGCGTATCCAGTCCTCGGTCACTGCAATGCCATAACTTTTGGCAAGCGCGATGCCTTCGGTCGATGGATCCGAATCCACGACGGCAACAATGGTCGCGAGCGGTGAGTCCATCAACATATTTAAGACCTCGGTTCCCCCTTTTCCGGCCCCGACAATCATCAATCGTTTATTCATGCGTTTCCCCCCATCATCTCTCTTCTCTATCTCATGCTACTGAATCCTGACTTGATTCGCAAGCCGCCCAAAAATAGTCAGTGTGGAACGAATCGATTTCTGTTAAAATAATGTATGGTAAAGGAGGAGATTGCATGCGTTTTATCGCGCTTCTAATCTTGATCATCCCTGGTTTATTAGGTGTTTATGGTATCAAATTGCTACGCGACAGCTTCTTTTTGAAGACGAGCGCACCGTTCACATGGATTGATTCACTCGCTGCCGCCTCTATGCTGCAGGGAACCTTTGGACTTCTGCTCGCCATGGGCGGGATTGGATTTGTAGCCGGCTATATTTTCAACCGCGACAAGAAAACAGGAAAAGTTCAACGACTCGACTCATAAGCACAAAAAAAGGTTCCCTAACTTGACTTCATTTCAAGTGCGGAACCTTTTATTCATATTGAATTGTGATCACTACGGATGATCTCCTTTCTAACTACTTCGCTTACTCTGACATGAGCTCCAACGTCTTCTTAATGAAGAAGTATGAAAGAACTTTAGTAACTGCCGTCTTGCGTGAACGGAACTTTCCATTCGAGTTACTAACTTTTTATGATCGGGTCATGTCCAACCATCCATCGTGAAGTCGAACGCTTGCCATAAACTGTTCAACGATTGACAACACTCCTTTTGGTTAACTGAACGATTTGATTTACCTAAATCAACCCCTAGCTTCGAGTTGATGTTCGGATCGTTTCGCAAATGAGCGACTGTCGCGACTTCGCGTCGGGACATGAACGATATGAGGTGTCGTTCGCACCTCTGAGCTATAATCGGATAGCGAACCGAGATGATATTGGTTCTTCAAACAAGCTCCGGAACAAGTTTGAAAAGCGCTCATCTAACGCTTGTCCAAGTAACTTGGTACATCTTCATTATAACAAAGGAACACCGTTTTGCAAGCGCTTTCTTTCTTAAAGTGAATAATTTTTTACTACTCATTCTATATTAAAAGACTAAGTCTCATCAAGACTTAGTCTTTTAATCGATTCAATTGCTCTTAAATGACAAGTATGTGACGAAATACGAGATGAACTCTGAGTTTTTAGGGCTCCGGTCACGTTCTGGGCGCCCCTCAAACATTTCGTGTTCTCGCATTCCGTTATCCCATGCCGTCTTGATCGCGTGACGCATCGCCCGTTCCACACGGGATGATGTCGTCTCATGTTCTTTCGCTACCATCGGATACAACTCTTTCGTAATCAGTCCGAGCAAGTCTTGACGCTCTCTCACATAGATGACTGCTTGACGAATGTATTTGAACCCTTTAATTCGCGGTGAGATTCCGAGTTGTTGAAGTAACAGAGAAATTTCAAGCTCTTCAGGGGTCATCCCGTCGAACTCTCGATTCGTCCCTTCTGACAGTTCTCGGATTTTCGTTAACAATTGCTGAATATTGAACGGTTTGACGAGAAAATAAGAGGCACCGAGTTGGACCGCTTGTTTCGTCACTTCATCTTTTCCAAACGCACTGAGCATGATCACTTCCGGTCTTTCGTTGCCGAGCTCTTCATTCAGGCGTTGCAATACTCCAATCCCGTCCAAATGCGGCATGATAATATCGAGTAAGAGTACATCCGGTTGGTGTGCCTTGACGACATCTAAGCACGCTTCACCATCATGCGCAGTACCTACGACATGAAGGTCAGGCTCAGATTCTAGTTGGCGGCTCAACAAATCGACGATTTCTCGATTGTCGTCCGCAATACATAATGTAATCACTTATGACACTCCTTTGATGAACTTCTGTTTTACATGCTGTGACATCTCGAGTAACTCTTCAACGTGTTGCTTCGTCAAATCCGTCATTTGAGCACCAGCAATCATGCGACCCAACTCGTCAATCCGACTCTCACGGTCAAGAGACGCGACGTTCGTTTTAGTTCGCTCGTTCGTTTCGGTTTTCGTAATGTAGAGATGCTGGTCTGCCATCGCGGCGACCTGTGCCAAATGGGTGATACATAGCACTTGTGAACCGACAGAAAGACGGAATATTTTTTCGCCCATCGCTTGAGCGACACGTCCGGAAACACCCGTATCGACTTCGTCAAAAATAATCGATGCGACACCGACCGTTCTTGAGAAAATGGATTTGAGCGCGAGCATGACACGGGAGAGTTCACCACCTGATGCGACTTTCGCGAGCGGTTTGAACGGCTCTCCGACGTTCGTCATCATGTAAAACTCGACATCATCGAGTCCATCTTGTTTAAGCGATGTTGTTTTGAAACGAACTTCAAACGACGTTTTCTCCATGTAGAGCTCTTTCAACTCTCGATGAATTGCATGTTGTAACGACTCTGCGGCAGCCTTTCGTGCCATTGAAAGTCTCGTCCCGACCTCTTTCGCATCTTTTTCTAATCGAACAAGTTCGTCCGATAGCGTCTGTAAATGTTCTTCTCGATTCGTCATCGACTTCAGTTCATTGGACACTTGCTCTCCATATGCGATGACCTCTTCAATCGTCGTCCCGTACTTTCGCTTTAATTGCTGGAAAAGCGCCAACCTGGACTCGATTTCATCCAAACGGATTGGATCGAATTCGAGTGAATCCAACTGGTCACGCAATTGAAACTTTGCATCTTCCAACAAATAATAAGCATTCGATATCGTCTCCGATACAGAAGATAACGATGAAGAAAGCTGTGATGCCTCATCCATCTCACGCATCGCGACCCCGATTTTGTCGAGCCCGTTCGACTCTTCGGCAACCGCCTCATAGGAGAGTCGGATGTGTTGGTGAATGCGCTCGAAATTAGCCAACTCGTCACGTTCCTCGGTCAACGCCTCTTCTTCCCCCACCTTTAACTCAGCAGAATCAATCTCTTTCGTTTGGAAAGACAATAGGTCCATCCGCTGTGCAAGTTCTTGCTCACTTTGACTAAGACGCTTCAGTTCATCGGCAACTCGCTTCCATGCGGCGTACGCTGTTTGATATTCATCAATCAACGGACCGATCTCCTTCTCAGCGAAATGATCGAGAATCCCTAAGTGAAATTCTGGGTCCATTAAATGTTGATGCTCATGCTGGCCGTGAATATCGACGAGAAGCCGTCCAAATTCCCGTAACGTAGAGAGCGGCATCATCTTCCCGTTCACCCGACAAACACTTTTTCCGCTACTATGTAAGTCACGGCGTAAGATGACCGTCCCGTCATCGACATCAATCCCATACTGCTCGGCTGCCTGAATGACCGGATGATCTGATTCAACCATGAATAACCCTTCGATCTCGGCTTTATCTTGACCGTATCGGACGAAATCACTCGACCCACGCCCTCCAACAAGCAACCCAATCGCATCTAACAAAATTGATTTACCGGCACCCGTCTCACCTGTGAGGACGGTCATACCCCGATTGAACGGAATGGTCAATTCGTCGATAATCGCAAACTGTTTGATTGATAGTTCTGCTAACATACGTACTTTCACCTCATAACATTCCGAGTAGTCGATCGATGATTTGCTTCGCCTTGTTTTCATCGCGTGCAATCATTAAAATTGTATCGTCTCCACAAACCGTTCCAATCAATTCGTCCCATGATAGGTGGTCTATTAAAACGCCAATCGCATCAGCGTTTCCCGGTAGTACTTTCATGACGACCAGGTTTTGTGCTGAATCGACCGAGACGAAGCTATCGCTGAGGATTCGTTTCATCTTCCCATATGGATTAAAGCGCTGGTCGGCAGGCAAACTATACTTATACCGCCCATCGTTCAATGGCACTTTCACCAAGTGCAATTCTTTAATATCTCGAGACACGGTCGCCTGTGTGACCGGATATCCCGAACGACGTAACTCATCCACCAGTTCGTCTTGCGTCTCAATCTCACGATTCGTCACGATGTCTCGAATTTTGATCAACCGCTGTCCTTTGTTCATAAGCGCTGACACCTCATTCTTCGTTTCACATATACATTATCATTCTAAAGTATTGTCGAAAAAAGGTCTAGCATTCCAGGTGGGATTTCCACCATTCCCCAACTATTGATTGTATGAAAAAAAGCTACAGACGATGAGGTCTGTAGCAAAATCTTATCCCTTCAGTTCGGCATGGGCCGCGTCCACAACGCCTTCGACCTGAATCGAAGGGGCGACACCGCCTACTCCTGTAAATCGGGCGAATAGAAGAAACTCAATATTTCCATCCCCTCCGGTGATTGGAGAGTAATCCAGTCCTTCGACAAAGAATCCTTCCGATGCGAAGTACCGAACCAAATCGCTCGCCACGCGTTCGTGGATGCCTCGGTCACGAACAATCCCTTTTTTCCCGACATCGGATTTTCCCGCTTCAAACTGAGGTTTGACCAGTGCCATGACGACACCGTCTCGCTTCAATATATGCTTGAGCGGCGGCACCATAAGACGAAGTGAGATAAACGAGACATCAATCGTTGCGAAGTCCGGCTTGACCGGGAACTGATCGGCCGTTGCATGACGGAAGTTCATCCGCTCCATGACGACGACACGGTCATCACTCCGGAGTTTCCAGGCGAGCTGGTTGTACCCGACATCGACCGCATACATTTGGGTCGCACCGTTTTGAAGCGCACAGTCTGTAAATCCTCCTGTCGAAGAGCCGATGTCGATTCCGACACGTCCAAAGACATCAAGCGGGAACACCTCGAGCGCTTTTTCAAGTTTCAAGCCTCCACGTCCGACATAAGGGAGAACTTGCCCCTTCACTTCAAGAGGGATATCGTCAAACACTTTATCGCCCGCCTTATCCAGACGTTCCGTCCCACTGTAAACGAGCCCGGCCATGACAGACCGTTTCGCTTTTTCTCGTGTTTCGGCGAGGCCGCGTTCGACGAGCAATACATCTAATCTAGTTTTCGTTCTTTTTTCCATAATCCCTCACACATTCTGTCGATTTGTCTCCATGACGAACCGCTCAATCGATTCCGCCATTTGAGCAGGTCGAAGTCCAATCTCCTCTAGGAGCTGGTTGACACCACCATGCTCGATATACCGGTCTGGAATACCGAGACGTTGGATCCGCGGGAATGCCCCGGCATCGTTCGCATGCTCTAACACGCTACTTCCGAAGCCCCCGGCAAGAGCTGCTTCTTCAAGTGTCACGAGCGGAATGCCTTCTGCATATAACGAGGCAAGCATGGTGTCATCGAGTGGCTTGATCGTACGACAATTGATGACGCGTACGCTTAGCTTGCCTTCTAGTAGCGCTCGGACTTCGAGGGCGTCTTGCACTTGTGGACCGAACGTCAAGACGGCGACGTCCGTCCCTTCTGCCTCGACTTCCCAGTCATCAAGTGAAATTTCTTGAAGCGTATCGCTCATCGGAACACCGATTCCTTCACCACGTGGGAAGCGAATCGCAATCGGGCCCCCATCGTAACGGAGCGCAGAGTAGACGAGTTGTTGTAACTCTTCTTCGTCTTTCGCCATTAAGATTCGAATGTTTGGCACGTGTCGCATGAAGGCGATATCAAACACACCTTGGTGGGTCTCTCCATCCGCCCCGACGAGTCCAGATCGGTCAATCGTGAACACGACGTTCAAGTTTTGACGGCAAATATCGTGGACGAGTTGGTCGTAAGCACGTTGGAAGAACGTCGAGTAAATTGAGACGACCGGTTTCAATCCTTGTGTCGCTTGTCCACCAGCGAGCGTGACCGCGTGTTGTTCCGCAATCCCGACATCAAACATGCGTTCTGGGAATTTTTTCGTAAAGCAGTCTAGCTTCGAACCGACACTCATTGCCGGTGTGATCAACGTCACCCGATCATCAGATTCCGCCACTTTCGTAATCGTCTCCGCAACGACTTTCGAGTAACTCGGACCTTTCGGCTTTCCTTTGATGACTTCGCCCGACTCGATTTTGTACGGTCCAAGACCGTGCCAAGTACCGACACCGTCTAGTTCTGCCGGACGATACCCTTTCCCTTTTTTCGTGATGACATGGACGAGTACAGGACCGTCGATTTTCTTCGCATACTCAAGCGTTTCGAGCAAGTCCTTCAAATCGTGACCGTCTGTAGGTCCAAAGTAAGTGAATCCAAGCTCTTCAAAGAAAGTTCCCGGTATGAGGGCAGACTTCAATAAGTCTTTCACGCGCTCCCCGCTTCGTTCGAGTGAGCTACCGACGAGCGGAATATGCTTGATGATCGATTCCATCTCTTCCCGGGCATGCTTCAGTTTACGCGAAGCACGAATACGACCAAGCATATTGTGCATCGCCCCGACATTCGGTGCAATCGACATTTCGTTATCGTTTAGAATCGCAATCACATTTTGCTTCTCGGCCCCAATGTGGTTGAGCGCTTCGAGAGCCATCCCTCCTGTCAATGCCCCGTCCCCAATGATGGCAATGGCACGGTCATTCGAGCGCCCTTTCAGCTCGTTCGCAATCGCGATTCCCATCGCTGCCGAGAGTGACGTCGAGCTATGACCCGTTTCCCACACATCATGCTCACTTTCACAACGCTTCGGGAAACCGCACAATCCATTGTACTGCCTTAGCGTATCAAACTGATGCGTACGTCCTGTCAAAATTTTATGAACGTATGCCTGATGACCGACGTCCCATACAAGTTGGTCTTTCGGACTGTTAAATACACGGTGCAAGGCAAGCGTCAACTCCACAACTCCTAAGTTTGGCGCCAAATGCCCTCCCGTCACTGCCAGTTTTTCAATCAAGAATCGTCTAATGTCTGATCCGAGTGCTTCGAGTTCTGATACAGACATCCGTTTTAGGAACGACGGGTCTTGAATGGATGTCAAGTCCATAATGACCATCCTTTCTCCTCACATTTTACTGATTCGTACCTTACATTTTACAAGAATGTGACGGTAGATGCCACACATTCCCCAAAACAAAGGTGACACGATGTGCTCATCGTGTCACCGGGTCAATGATTTCGTTTCACTACAAACGTCAACAAGTCAAGAAGTAACGGTGCATGGATCGAAAGGGATTCAATTGCGTCAGTTGCTGCATCCACTTCCATCTCGAGCGCACGTTTCGCGCCATCTAAACCGAGCAGTTTCGGATATGTCGTCTTTTCATTCATTTCATCCGAGCCGACACGCTTTCCGATGGCACGTTCGTCACCGACGACATCTAATATGTCGTCTTGAATCTGAAAGGCGATGCCGAGATGACGACCGAACTGTTTCAATTGATTCCTATCATCCTCGGACACTCCCGCTATAATACCACCTGCTTCAAGTGCATAGACGAGTAGCGCACCCGTCTTCCGTTCATGAATCGATTGGAGTTCTTGGAGCGTCACGTCGTTTCGTTTTTCAGCGAGCATATCGTCCAACTGTCCGCCGACCATGCCTGAGCTACCAGCCGCCACTCCGAAGGCACGGATTACTTTCATGATCGTTTCGGGTGGGAGCGACGCTTCTGAAAGGATACGAAACGCGTCTGTCAACAATGCGTCCCCCGCCAAAATGGCGGTCGCTTCATCAAACTGACGATGGTTCGTCGGGCGGCCGCGCCGAAGGTCGTCATCATCCATCGCCGGCAAATCGTCGTGTATGAGTGAGTATGTATGAACCATCTCAAGGCTCGCCGCCGCTTCCCGTCCTCGCTCGAGTGGGACGTCATACGTTTCAAGGACGGCATAGATGAGGGCGGGTCGAATGCGTTTCCCCCCCGCCTTCAACGAATACGACATCGCATCCCGTAGACGTTCCGGCATCTCGATTGACTCGATGAGTGCCTGCATCGCCTCTTCGACGGTCTGTTTCCATTTGTTCAACTCATCGGTGCGGTTCATGCGGACCCTCCTTTTTCACGAAGGGTGCCATCGAGTTCTAAAATTTCATCCATCTTCTTCTCGGCAGCTGAAAGCTTTGTCTGGCACAAGGCCGACAAGCGGACACCTTCTTCATATAGGGTCATCGCTTCCTCCAAAGGCACATCCCCGCTCTCAAGTTGAGCGACGATTTGTTCGAGTCGCTCAAGCGCAGATTCAAATGTCTGTTCTTTTTTCGTCACCAACAATCCTCTCCTTCACTTCAGCGACCGCATGACCGTCCCGAAAACGGATCGAGATGTCCCCGTCGCGTAATTGTTGCACATTTTGCACATAAGCCCCATCCTGCTCGATGAACGTATAGCCACGCGAGAGGACCGCGAGCGGGCTGACTGCATGTAAGCGTCCGACCTGTTGGGCGAACTGTTGCTTGGACTGCTCTAAAGGGGTTGTCCGATGGAGTCGACTGACCATTTGGTCGACCTGGTCACTTTGCTTAGACAACGTTTTTGAGAATCGTTTTACATCTAGCTGTTGTGTCAGCTGTCGAAGCTGATGAGTGGCTTGCGTGAGATGTCGTTTCATCCCTTGTTCGAGGCGGATTTCAGACTGGGCAAATCGTTCCCGTTTTTGGGAAATCGTATACCGTGGTGATTTTAGTCCATAGCTGTTGATCATCCGCTCTAGCCGGGTCCGAGAATCTTCGAGTTGATTTCTTAGGACTCTGTGAAGATGTACATCTAGACGTTCAACATCTTTCCGTTGCGCATCGATCATCGCTGTCGCAAGTTCGGCCGCAGCCGTCGGTGTCGCCGCTCGAACATCCGCGACGAAATCAGAGAGCGTATAGTCCGTCTCATGACCGACAGCTGAGATGACCGGAATCGTAGATGCATAAATCGCCTCCACCACGACATCTTCATTGAATGCCCAAAGCTCTTCGATTGAACCGCCACCTCGCCCGATAATGAGCACATCACAATCGGTTCGTTCATTCATCCAGCGAATGGCAGTTGCAACCTGTGGGGCCGACAGCTCACCCTGTACGGCGACAGGGGCGAACGTGATGGCAACGTGTGGCGCACGACGTCGCAAGGTTGTCGCGATATCATGTAGCGCTGCACCTTTTGGAGATGTCACGATTCCGATTCGTTCCGGAAATGTGGGAAGTGATTGCTTCCTTTCCGAATCGAACCAGCCCATCTCCTCAAGTTCGCGTCTTCTCGCCTCATAACGTTCAAACAACAGCCCGATTCCGTCTTGACGCATCAACTCGACATACAGTTGAACATCTCCCGTCGCCTCATACATCGTCACACGCGAGACGGCGATGACCTTCATTCCATCAGTTGGCTCGAATTGAAGTTGTTTCGCATCGCGAGAAAACATGACGGCCTTCATTCGAGACGAATCATCCTTCAACGTAAAATAACAGTGTCCCGACGAATACCGTTTGAAGTTTGAGATTTCGCCGATGACCGCGACTTGCCGAAGCAATACATCATCATCGAGTTGTCGCTTCACATATCGAACAACTTCAGAAACCGGAAGTGGATTAGCCACGTGATGCAACCTCGACCGTATTATGCATGAGCATCGTGATGGTCATCGGGCCGACGCCACCTGGTACAGGTGTGATCGCACTCGCCTTCTCTTTCACGCCCTCATAATCCACATCACCAACGAGGCGCCCTTCTACACGGTTGACACCGACATCGATGACGACGGCGCCGGGCTTGACCATGTCTGCTGTGACGAGGCCGGCGCGTCCGACCGCGACAATCAATATATCGGCCTGTCGGGTCATTGCACCGAGGTCAGGCGTTTTTGAATGGCAATACGTGACCGTCGCGGATTCGTTCAAGAACAACATCCCGACCGGCTTCCCGACGATTTGACTGCGACCGACGACGACGACGTGCTTTCCGACGATCTCGGTCTGGGTCTTCGCAAGATGCAGGATGCCGTGCGGTGTGCATGGAAGGAGCGTCTCAAGACCGAGCATCATCTTCCCGACGTTTTCTGGATGAAAACCATCTACGTCCTTCTCAGGGGAGATGCGCATGATGACTCGTGACTCATCGATGTGTTTCGGCAATGGAAGTTGTACGAGAATGCCGTGAACTTCCTCATCCTCATTCATCAAGTCAATCAAGTCGAGTAGTTCCTTTTCACGAATCGCCTCATCAAAGCGGAGGACTTGTGAATCGATTCCGATTTCCTCTGCCGCCCGTTCTTTCCCGCGGACATAGCTATGACTTGCCGGGTCGTCCCCAATCAATACTACTTTCAGTTTCGGTACGATCCCGCGAGCCCGCAGTTGAGTCACACGCTCTTTCAACGACTCTCGATATGATGCTGCCACTTGCTTTCCGTCGATCACTACTGCCATCTCTCTCATCCCCCGTTGTCTTTAGGTTTTTCTGTAGTTGGTGTGGTGTCTTATCTCTATTTTTTAGTCTTCCTTAATAATGTTACCGAGTACGCCATTCACAAGTTTTCCGGCCTCTTCGTCCGCGAACGATTTCGCGAGTTCGACCGCCTCGTTGATGGTGACGTTCTCTGGAATCGTTTCGACATACAACAGTTCGAATGTCGCCATCCGGAGAATCGTACGCTCGACGTTGCCTAGGCGGTCCAAACGCCAGTTTTTTAAGTTCTCAACGAGCAGTCCGTCGATGTCCTCGATATGCTCGAGCGTCCCTGTGACGAGTTGTTCGTAAAACGGGTCCGACTCTTCTCCGTCCAATGCGAACTCGATTGCTTCGTCCACCTCTAATTTAGATACTTCGATTTGAAAAAGCGTTTGAATCGCTTTCTCTCGTGCTTCATGACGTTTCATTCAGTTACTCTCCTTTTACATGCTTTCATTGTGATAGTTTAGCATAAAGCACTCATAAATTCAGTACAAAAAACCAGGAATCCGAAATAATGTTCGGGCTTCCTGGTTGTTGTTATTTTGCTAGTGACATTTCTTTTTCAACAAATTTTGTGTCGAACGTGCCGATGCGGAACTGTTCATGTGCCATGACTTGTTCGTGGAACGGAATCGTCGTTTGAATACCGGAAACCTTGAACTCATCTAAGGCACGCAACATCTTCATGATGGCCTCGTCACGTGTCGGCGCATGCACAATCAACTTGGCGACCATCGAGTCGTAAAACGGCGGAATCATCGCCCCCGCGTATAAACCGCTGTCGACACGGACCCCCATGCCACCGGGAACAATGTATTGGTCGATTTTTCCCGCCATCGGACGGAAGTCCATGAATGGGTCCTCCGCGTTGATTCGGCATTCGATCGAATGTCCTGAGAATGTGATATCTTCTTGTGAGATGGCGAGCGGATGCCCGAGCGCCACTTCAAGTTGCGCCTGAACGAGGTCAAATCCTGTGATCATCTCTGTGACGGGATGCTCGACTTGAATCCGAGTGTTCATCTCCATGAAATAAAACTCGTTTGATTCCGGAACATAGATGAACTCAATCGTTCCCGCTCCCGAATACTGGATGGCCTTCGCTGCTTTGACGGCGGCGTCGCCCATCAGTTGACGCGTCGCTTCGTCGATCGCAGGTGATGGCGCCTCTTCGACTAGTTTTTGCATGCGTCGCTGAATCGTACAGTCGCGCTCACCTAAGTGGATGACATTCCCGAACTGATCAGCGAGCACTTGCACTTCGACGTGGCGGAACGACTCGATGAACTTCTCGAGATAGACGTCACCATTTCCGAACGCCTGCTTCGCTTCTTTACGCGTCGCAACCAATCCTTTCACGAGCTCGTCCTTGTCACGCGCGACACGAATACCACGACCACCGCCCCCGGCCGTCGCTTTGATGATGACCGGGTACCCCATCTCGTGCGCGAGCTCCATGGCCTCCTCGTCGGTAACGACGCCGCTCGACCCCGGAACGACAGGAACACCTGACTCGATCATCGTTCGCTTCGCCTCGTCTTTGATCCCCATTTTGCGAATCGCATAGCTGCTCGGGCCGACGAACTGAATCCCACACGCCTCACACATCTCGGCGAACTCGGCATTTTCAGCCAAAAAACCATACCCTGGATGCACCATCGTCGCATCGACGGCACATGCGACAGATAAGATATTTGGGATATTCAAATAGGAGTCTTTCGACGGGTTCGGCCCGATACAGTACGCCTCATCGGCCAAACGGACATGTAACGCCTCGCGATCTGCCTCCGAAAAGACGGCAACCGTCGGTATGTTCAATTCTTTTGCTGCACGTATGATTCGAACCGCGATTTCTCCGCGGTTGGCGATTAGTAGTTTCATCATGACCTCACTTCACGCTAAAGAGCGGTTGACCATATTCAACGAGATCGCCATCTGTGACTAACACTTCTACGATCTCGCCACTCAATTCCGCCTCGACATCGTTAAACAACTTCATCGCCTCTAAAATACAGACGACCTGCCCGGATTCCACCCGGTCTCCGATATTGACGAATGCCTCTTTATCTGGCGCCGGTCGCGAGTAGAACGTTCCGACCATCGGAGAGGTGATTGTCCGATATGCTACATTTCCTTCTGCGGCTTCTTCCTTCTCGACTACTTGCGAAGCAGGCGAGGGTGGTGCGAATGCTTGTGTCTGCACGACCGGCGTGCTCGTTACTTGTTGCGATTCTTTCTTTAGTGACAGTTTGAAATCAGATGTTTCAAGCTCCATTTCATGGACAGAAGATTGGTCCAATAACTGAATGAGCTCTTTGATTTGATCGATTTGCATCTTTCTTACCCCCTGTTTATACCTGGTACTAATCTCACTCTCACTATAACTGGTCAGACCAATGAATGCAACGAGAAAAAAAGAGTGCCCATTTGAATGGACACTCTGCAAGATTAACCGTTATAACGACCCATGAACTCTCCAGTACGTGTATCGACCGTCACTTTTTCACCTGGTTCGATGAATAGTGGCACTTGAATCACATGTCCTGTTTCCACTGTCGCATTTTTCTTCACGTTCGAAGCCGTGTCACCTTTGACGCCAGGATCTGCTTCGATGATTGTCAACACAACGCTCGTTGGAAGCTCGATTCCGAGAATCTCCCCTTCATAATCCGCGATGCTGACTTCCATATTTTCAAGCAAGTAAGGGAGCGCCGCTTTCACTTGATCGCTCGTCAATTCAAGCTGTTCGTATGACTCGTTGTCCATGAAGACGTACGTGTCCCCCATTGGGTAGAGGTATTGCATACGCTTCCGTTCGATATGTGCACGTTCGATTTTCTCGCCGCCACGGAACGTCGTCTCTTGAATCGCACCGTTTCGTAAGTTGCGCATTTTTGTACGCACGAACGCTGCACCTTTACCCGGTTTTACGTGCTGAAACTCGATGACTTGCCAAATTGAACCGTCAGACGTTTTGACTGTCAATCCTGTTTTTAAATCGTTAACTGATACCATGTTGATTTCCTCCTAATTTCAGACGAGACTCATGCCTCAATCGTGATTAACTCTTTTGGCGACTGCGTCAGACGGTAACAACCGTCTTCTGTGATGACGACATCGTCCTCAATTCGGCAACCACCGACGCCATTGATGTAAATACCCGGTTCAATCGTCACGACCATCCCTGGCTCGAGTACCGTTTCTGAACGGAATGAAAGACCAGGCGCCTCGTGCACTTCCATGCCGAGACCATGTCCAGTCGAGTGTCCGAAGTATTCGCCATATCCAGCTTCTTTGATGATGTCTCGTGTCAACGCATCCGCTTCAATACCTGTGATGCCGGCTCGAGTACCTTCCACACCAGCGAGCTGCGCGCGAAGAACCGTGTCGTAGATTTGACGCAACTCATCCGAGATCGGTCCGACCGCGAGCGTACGCGTGATATCCGAGCAGTACCCTTTATAGTATGCCCCGAAGTCGAGCGTGACGAGTTCACCTGATTCGATGACTTTATCACTCGCCACCCCGTGAGGCAGTGCCGAACGAAGACCAGAAGCGACAATCATATCGAATGATGACGAGTCTGCCCCTTTTGAACGCATGAACATTTCGAGTTCGTTCGCAACCTCTTTTTCGGTACGACCAGGGCGAATGAACGTTTGGATATGTGCATACGCCGCATCAGCGATTGCCGCAGCTTCCTTCATAATCTTAATCTCTGATTCATCCTTAATCAAGCGCAGTTTTTCTACGACTCCAGTCGTTTCAACGAGATTTGCATCGACTTCTTTTTCATAAAGACGGTATTGACCGACCGTCATGGCGTCCTGTTCGATTCCAAGACGTGAGACGGATTCCCGTGACACGACGTCAGCGACGGACTTAATGAGTGACGTATCCAGTTCAATGATGTCAAACCCGTTCACTTGATCATTCGCTTGTTCTGTATAACGGAAGTCCGTGATAAAACTTGCAGATTTCGACGTGATGACGATGACACCGCTCGACCCGGTGAAGCCAGATAAGTAGCGGATGTTTTCACGTTTTGTGACGAGCAATGCATCCAGTTCACTTGCCTCTAAATGTGCTTGCAGTTTGTTTACGCGTTCAATCATGTCGATTCCTCCAATGTTCGATTAATGCATGCATCGCTAACGTATAGCTATTAAGTCCGAAACCGGTGATGACACCTAGGCAGACGCCAGCAAGTTTTGACTCGTGACGAAACACTTCGCGGGCATGCACGTTCGAGATATGTACTTCAACGACCGGGGCAGCGATCGCGGATATGGCATCTCGAATCGCAATCGATGTATGGGTATACGCACCCGCATTCAAGATGACCCCTTCATAATCATAGGCATCGTGAAGGGCGTCAATGATTTCCCCCTCGTGATTCGATTGTTTGAACGAGATTTCGACGCCTTCTGGCTTGGCGAGCATCATGTCGGTCGCCAAACCTTTCAACGAGACGTGCCCGTACACGTCCGGCTCACGACGCCCTAACAAGTTTAAATTTGGCCCATTCAATACTAAAATCCGCAATCTTCTTCCCCCTCGTTCGTCAAGTCTTGTTTATTGTAACAAATTTATCGAAAGAACGTGAATCGAGCCTTCTGCCCTTTCGTTTTTTTTATGAATCACGTTATAATTCAAGTACAACATTTGAAGAATCGAGGAAAGTGAATGAATTCTAAACCAAGCATCCCCGTCGGAGGACAGGCTCTCGTAGAGGGGGTCATGTTTCAAGGACGTTCTGAGAGCGCATCTGCCATTCGTCGAAAGAACGGCACCATCGAAACGTTCGAGCAGGCACGCATCCTCGTCCCATGGGTCCAGTCCCTAAAAAAAATCCCGTTCCTTAGAGGAATCGTCGCCCTATACGAATCACTGAAGAATGGGTCTGCCCATATGAACTTCGCGAGCGACCGATATGACGTCGACCCGGGTGAGGAAGTGGACGACAACCATCAACAAAAACAGAGCATATGGATGATTGCCTTCATCGCCGTCGTCGGTGTTCTGTCTTATATTTTCGGTAAGTTGATTTTCAACGTGACGCCGGCTCTTCTCGCCTCTATGTTTCAGGACGTGCCTGTATTTTCCGGTCACGTGATTCAAAACCTCCTCGAAGGGGGAATAAAATTAGTATTGCTACTTAGTTATCTCTATTTGATTTCATTGACCCCACTTATTAAGCGTGTCTTTCAATATCATGGGGCTGAACACAAGGTAATCAATTGCTACGAGGCAGGTCATCCGCTCACGGTTGAACACGTCCGTCAAAGTTCACGTCTCCATTATCGTTGTGGATCAAGTTTTATTCTTTTCACCGTCTTTGTAGGAATCGGCGTCTATATGGTTGTGCCAATTGACCCGCTTTGGTTGCGTCTCGTCAGCCGGATCGCGCTTTTGCCGGTCGTGATCGGCATTTCGTTTGAGGTCCTTCAGTTCACTAACCGGTTCCGCGACCACCGGGTATTGTCGTTTATCGGAAAACCAGGTCTTTCGCTTCAATTGTTGACGACGCGAGAACCGAGTGATGAACAGATTCAAGTCGCAATTGAAGCATTCGAGACGTGGGAACGTAGAGAATTAGGAGAATCAGTCGTTCAAAGAGAGGGATAAGAGGAGGAAGCACCATGATCAGACAAAGAATTGGTTCGACCGCAGCAACCATCGTGTTTATCCTTGGATTCATCGGGGTCGGACATATGCTCGCCACCGACCCTGGTCGCCTGTTTAGACAATTGTTGTTCATCGGGATTTTCGGGTTAATCTTTTATGCGATCTATCGTTTCTTTATCAGACGACGCATGTCCCCAGAGGATATGCGCTATCGGAAAACTGCACAAGCCTCTAAAAAGCGCATGCAACGTAACGGCAACCCCCAAGTCAAACCTTCCGCATCTGCGAAAATCAAAAAAAATAAAAAACCAGGTTCAAACGTTACAAAGTTGTCGAAGCGTCCGAACGTACATCGAAGCAATCCTCCACATTTAACGGTGATTGAAGGAAAGAAAGGCAAGAAGAAAAAGAAAGCGAACATGTGAAAGGAGCGCCGCGGCGCTCCTTTTCATGTGGTCTCTACATAACCGATGTACGGCAAGTTCCGATATTGCTCTGCATAGTCAATGCCATAGCCAATCACAAACTCATCCGGAATCTCAAAACCTACATAGTCTGCATCCAATTGAACGAGACGGCGTGCCGGCTTGTCTAAGAGCGTACAGATTTTCAACTGTTTCGGTTGATGCAGTTCCATATGTTTACATAAAAACTTCAACGTTTGCCCCGTGTCGATAATGTCCTCGATGATGACCACATATTTCCCCTCTACATCTAAATCAAGATCTTTACGAAGTTGTACACTGCCGCTCGAGACCGTTTTCTTGCCGTACGAAGACGTCGCAACGGTGTCCAGTTGTACACTTCCTTTCATATAGCGCATCAAATCTGCTGCAAAGACCATCGAGCCTTTTAAAACGGCAACGATGACAATCGGCGTCCCGTTCGCATCCCGCTCAATCTCTTCCGCCAATTCTTTTACGCGATTTCGAATCTGCTGCTCATCGAACAATTTTCCTTTGATTTGAATCTCCATGACCTCGGCGAATGTACGCCGTCACCCCCTATAGTATGAATCCGATACTTATCATAGCATAAACTCGGTTCAAATATATACGTTCAAGTTGATTTACGACTATTTCGTTCGTGTTTAGAGCCTAAAATAACAAATAAAAAAGTCAACCGATGAAGATTGACTTTTTTTGCATTATTCTTCAGAAGCTCGTTCCTGCTCTCGGAAGTCTTTAAACTGGTCCATAAGCTCTGGCTTATCCTCAAAAAATTCTACAAACTGCGTCATGCAGTCTAGCGTGTTTGAGCTGAGATGGTGTTCAATCCCTTCGACGTCTTCATACACATCTGCCTCGTCTACTCCGATGAGACGTAAAAAAGATTCGAGCATCGCATGACGCTCGACCAACCGTTTTCCTACTTTTTGTCCTTTTTTCGTAAGCATGAGACCACGGTACTTTTCATAAATGAGATATTCCTCACGGTCTAGTTTTTGGACCATTTTGGTTACTGAGGACGGATGCACCCCTAAATGTTCTGCAATATCAGATACACGCGCATATCCTTTCTCTGACATCAATAAATAAATACGCTCTAAATAATCTTCCATACTCGGTGTCGGCATGGGCACGACCTCCCCTAATGTTCCGGTTTCCATTCTTTATTTTATCCTAACTGGAACGAAATCGAAAGGGAAAGTCCCGATTGATTGAGTCAATCATTGTCTCATGACCTTAAATTCATTATAATGAGATATGGTAACTTCGAAAGAGAAAGGAAGAACATCTATGGGACTCGAAACAATTCTCGTCATCCTCATCTGGGGTGCCTTGATTGCCTACATCGTATGGCGTTTCCTGCCAGCTCGTGGGTTAAAAAAAATGAAGCAGGAAGAATTCCGTGCCTCACTTCGCAAAGGTCAGTTGATTGACGTACGTGAACAGAATGAGTACAAAGCCGGACATATCGTCGGCGCACGAAACATTCCGGTCGGACAGATGAAAATGCGCATGAAAGAGTTGCGCAAGGATCAGCCAATCCTAATTTATTGTCAAGGGAGATCACGTTCGAACCAAGCGGCGAAGCTTTTGATGAAGAACGGATATGACAATATCTATATGCTCGAGGGCGGCTTCAAGAACTGGAAAGGCAAGATTAAAAAAGGATAACATGTAGGCGGGTCGATCAATCGACCCGCCCGTTTTTTAGTTCACTGATGATGCTTCACGATTTTCATATTTTAAGATCGGTTTCCGGGCAGCGAGTGTCTCGTCCATCCGTTTGACGACCGTCGTATGCGGGGCCGTCTGAACGATTTCCGGATTCTCCTCCGCCTCTCTCGCAATTTGGAGCATCGCGTCGCAGAACGCATCGAGCGTCTCTTTTGATTCGGTTTCAGTCGGTTCGACCATGATGCATTCCTCGACATTTAATGGGAAATAGATTGTCGGGGGATGATATCCGAAATCAAGGAGACGTTTCGCGATATCGAGCGTGCGGACACCGAGTGCTTTTTGTCGTTTCCCTGACAATACGAACTCATGTTTGCAATACGTATCGTACGGTACGTCGAACGCATCTTTCAATCTAGCGAACATATAGTTGGCGTTGAGTACAGCCTCGCGCGACACTCGCGTCAATCCTTCCGCACCCATCGTCTTAATGTAGCTGTATGCACGAACATTGATGCCAAAGTTTCCATAGAACGGCTTGATTCGACCGATTGAGTGTGGCCGATCATAATCGAGCCCATAACCGTTATCGGTCCTCGCCACGATCGGTGTCGGCAAGAATGGCATCAAATCACGTTTTACCCCTACCGGACCTGAACCTGGTCCACCACCACCGTGAGGTCCGGTGAATGTTTTGTGAAGATTCAAGTGAACTACGTCAAAGCCCATGTCTCCCGGACGTGCTATTCCGAGGATGGCATTCGAGTTTGCACCGTCATAATATAGTTTCCCGCCCGCTTCATGGACCACTTTCGAGATCTCAAGGATATCTGCCTCGAACAGTCCAAGCGTGTTCGGGTTCGTGAGCATGAGGGCAGCCGTGTCTGCTCCGACTTTCGCTTTCAAATCGTCTAAATCAACAAGACCTCGCTCGTCTGACTTGACGGTAACCGTCTCAAATCCAGCGACGACCGCAGAGGCAGGGTTAGTTCCGTGCGCTGAATCCGGGACGAGAACTTTTGTGCGAGCCGCATCCCCGTTTCGTTCATGGAACGCTTTAATCAACATGAGACCCGTCCATTCGCCATGTGCCCCGGCAGCAGGTTGCAACGTGACTTCGTCCATACCTGTGATTTCTGCAAGTTGTTCTTGTAAGTCCACCATGAGTTCGAGAGCACCTTGAACCGTCTCCAGTGGTTGCAACGGGTGAATGTGTGCAAATCCAGGAAGGCGGGCCATGTCTTCGTTCACTTTCGGATTATATTTCATCGTACACGAACCGAGTGGATAGAAACCTGAGTCCACACCATGGTTTCGAGTCGAAAGCGCTGTATAGTGACGGACGACATCGAGTTCAGATACTTCAGGAAGCTCCGCTGCCTCTTTTCGAATCATCGTAGCCGGTAACAATTTTTCCAAGTCAACTTCAGGGACAGTCGGTGTCGGCAAGTTATACCCTGTCCGTCCTTCACGTGATACTTCAAAAATAAGCGTTTGCTCGTGTTGCATCATTTCATCCCCCCAACCACTTCGACAAACCGATCAATCTCTTCTTTCGTACGTAACTCTGTCGCACACACGAGCATCTGGTTCTGACGCTCTGTCTCATATGTGCCAAGCGGTAGTCCACCGATCATCCCATGCTTGAGTAAGTGACGTGATACCTCTTCTGCATCTCGTGAAAAATCCACAACAAACTCATTGAACATCGGGCCTTCATCCACGATTGAAAAACCTGCCGTCTTCAATGCCTCTTTCATGTAATGGGCAGTTTGAATGTTTCGCACGGCCATGTCACGCATCCCGTTTTTTCCGAGGGCGGACATTGTAATTGATGCGGCCAATGCATTGAGCGCTTGATTCGAGCAAATATTCGACGTCGCCTTGTCACGACGAATGTGTTGTTCACGTGCTTGGAGAGTCAAGACGAACCCGCGTTTTCCGTCCTCATCGACCGTTTGACCGACGAGACGCCCAGGCAGCTTACGCATCAATGACTTTTTGACAGCGAAATAACCACATGATGGTCCACCAAAACTTTGTGGAATGCCGAATGGCTGTGCGTCTCCGACGGTGATATCCGCACCGAGATTACCTGGTGACTCTAAAATACCGAGCGCGAGCGGATTGCTTGATACGACGAAGAGCGCACCTGCTTCATGGGCCTGTACCGCCAATTTCTCTAAATCCTCGATTCGTCCGTAGAAGTTCGGATATTGGACGACGAGACAAGATGCGTCCGTTAAATCGACCTTAGACATATCCGTGACTCCGTTCACCACTTCAGTATACTCAACCGATAGACCAGGACCATCTGCGTACGTACGGATGACGTCTTTCGCTTCAGGATGCACCGCACCAGAGACGACGACACGCTTCTTTTTCGTTTGGGCACTTGCCAGATATGTCGCTTCAGCAAGGGCCGTGATCCCGTCATACATCGATGAGTTCGCGACGTCCATCCCTGTCAGTTCACAAATCATCGTCTGAAACTCAAACATCGCTTGAAGCTCACCTTGCGAAATCTCAGGTTGATACGGTGTATACGCTGTATAAAACTCAGAACGCAACAACATGTGGTTCATCACGCTAGGTGAGAGGTGGTCGTACATTCCGGCTCCTAGGAAGCTAGGGTATGATTTTGTATGCTTATTTTGGTCAGCCAATTTCGTCATGTGACGAATGAGATCTACTTCAGGCAGCGGTGCCCCGATTGCCGCAAGTGATGCCTTTTCGCGAAGTGTCTCTGGAATATCGGCGAGTAGCGCCTCAATCGAATCGACGCCGATTGTATGCAGCATGTCTCGTTCGTCTTGTTCAGTCATCGGTAAATAACGAAATTCCATTCTGTTCATTCTGAATCCCCCTGTTTCATTTCGCTCGTTTATAGAAAGGTGTCGGTACGCGTTCTGCTTCAATTTTTTTCCCACGGATGTCGACGACGAATCGTTCTTCATCTTTGTAGCGCGCATCGACACGCGCCCAAGCAATCGATTCATTCACCGTCGGAGGCATCGTACCGGTCGTGACGACACCGACCACATTTCCATCGATCTCCACTTCGGCTCCTTGACGGGCGATCCCACGACCGAGCAATCTCAATCCAATCAATCGATTCGGGATGTCCTCTTTTTGAGAGACGAGTGCATCCTTTCCAATGAAGTCCGTATCTAGCTTGACTGCGAAATTGAGGTTCGCCTCAAACGGTGTGACCGATTCATCTAACTCATGACCATAAAGCGGCAAGCATGCCTCAAAACGAAGCGTATCGCGAGCCCCTAGGCCACACGGAGTGACACCCGCTCCTTCAAGCGCCTTCCAAATCGCAGATATCCCTTCTGCCCGGGCATAAATCTCGAACCCATCCTCACCTGTATATCCACTCCGTGAGATGATAGATGGCACACCCGCCACGTCGCCGTTCATGAACTTGAAGAACCCGATGTCCTCAAGCGCCACGTTCGTGACCGTCTGAAGAACAGCTTCCGCCTTCGGTCCTTGAATCGCAATTTGTCCATACTCATCAGATTCATTCGTCACGGTGACATCACCTTCGACGTTACGGCGAATATGCGCTTCATCCTTTTCAATGTTCGAGGCATTGACGACGAGCCAATAGGCGTCCTCATCTAAGCGGTAGACGAGTAAGTCATCGACCACGCCACCGTTTTCTAAACAGAGAAGGTTGTACTGTGCTTGACCGACTTTAACTTTAGAGACGTCATTCGTCACGAGACGCTGAACTTGTCCAAGCGCATCTGGTCCTTCGACTCGTATTTCTCCCATGTGAGATACATCAAACATCCCCACGTTATGACGTACAGCCAGATGTTCTTCTTTAATTGACGAGAACATGATCGGCATTTCGAACCCCGCAAAATCAACCATCTTCGCCTTCGGATCAATCAATTCAAATAAAGGCGTACGTTTCAAACTAACCTTTTCCATAATATCCCCCAATCCCGAACGTAGTTCACTTCTATTTTTGAAATCTTTCGTTTTCCATTCAACTTTAACAATTTTTGAACCTTCTGCCTAGTAAAAAAATGAAAAAGAAAGAGGATGAAAAACGAAAACGTTTTCATCCTCATTATTTCATATTTTTTACTTAGTGGAAACGTCAGAACGTTCGATTCCAGCCGTCCGTTTGATTTCGTGCGTCAAGTCTACGGCGGCCTGTTTCAACTCGACTGATTCATTCTTCACGTTGACCCCAAACTCTTTAATTTGAGTAACCGAGCGATTGACCGCGTCCACGTGTCCTTTGATCTCATTTACCTGTTGACCGATCACGTCTGCCCGAATGTTAAACCGTTCTACCAAACGATTCAATCGACCAAATTCCGGCTTCAGCTGATTCTTAAACAAAAGAAAGCCGTATACCCCGAGACCGATCAATGCCAATACGATGATTGCGAGATTAATCCAAATCATGCTCTCCCCTCCTTTAAACGGATGATGTGCGAAGCAATGTCTTGAGGCGTTCTAGAAGCGTCGATGGACACGTCCGCTTCCCGGTACAACCTGTCGCGTCGTTCAAACAACGTCCGAACTTCCGCCCGCCCTTTTTTCACGAGCGGTCGGGCAGAGTCCCTGATGCGTTCCCAACACTCGTCAAACGGTAGATTCAAATGAATTACCGTTCCATGTTCACGCATCCAACGTATATTCTCACAACGTTCGACGATCCCGCCCCCTGTCAGGATGTAGTCAGCGGAAACTTGTTGTAACGCCTCTGTTTCAGCGTCTCGAAATGCCGTTTCTCCATAACGGTCGAAATATGTAGCGATATCCATCCTCGTCATAGATTCGATCACGGCATCAAGATCGACTACTTCACCAGATTCTTTTAGGAAAGAAAACAAGGTAGACTTACCTGTACCCATAAATCCCACGATGTAAAACGAGTTGTCATTCATAAGCAATCACCTCTTTATGTCGTTCACCAGTCGTTAACACCGTCTCTACTTCAGTGCGATTCGGTGCAATCGGTCGACACGTCACCGTACCAGTTGGCTTATTTAGCGTCAACGGCCGATCGCTACAGCGCTCTTTCGCAAGTAACAAATGGGCTTCAAAACGAATGGCTAAAACTTCTTCCGAGATCCGCCTTATCGTTCGTTCCATATCAGTATACCAAAATAACGCGGCACCAAGTAACCAAACGACAATCATCAAGGTGACGACGAGGAAGAAGCCACGCTCATACAAGTGACGTGTCGCTCTCTTTTGAACGTTGGGTCGGCCCATGAGATCTTGAACCCCTTTCCGACCGTTTCGACACGATACTGGTCGATTCCTCTTAAAAATAATAAGTTCCCTCCCTCGTCCCCAACCATGACCAAATTTCCATTCAACTGTTTAATCGTCCACGACCATCTCTCTCCTTCAGATTTGATAAAGTCTCCTCGTAAACGTCCATCTTCTACCCGACAATTCTCACTGTTCATCAAACGTCGCACAATCAATTGGGGTGTCGTATGATGATTTTGCTTCGGTTGTTCATAAAGAAGTTGACCGAGCGTAAGCAGTTCAGCTAATAACAACAGAAACAGTGGCAGGATGAGTAATACTACCGTCATTTCGACCATCGTGAATCCCGGGTCACAACGTCGGCAAACAGAATCCCCGGTCACACACTTGTTCCTGACCAGTCGGTTGATCCGCTTCAAGCAGCACCTCTCCTTGTAATCGTTCATAGATGAACAGCGTTTCCCTCATACGGTCCATCCGTTCGTTCCCTTGAACGACAAACGATGTCAAAATGAAAATCCACCCCATCACGACTGCCATACTGACACTCAGTTCCCATAAAGAATAGCCCGTTTCATCCGTTTTCACGAACGATCACCTCCGGTTCGTACGTGCCGATTCGAAACTTGAGCGTAACTGAAACTTTCCCGCTTTCAAACTTCCATTGCCCTGCGTAGGATGCGGTCGTTTGTGAGAACGTCAACGTGTTATATGTCGGAAGATATACCTTGATACCTTTCGGGACGTCAACCTCTCGAATCACGTCTCTCCCACATACGATCAAATACGTCTGCTGTTTGGAGACCCAAATCAATTTAGGGACACAGCCCCCATCTTCTGAAATGTAAGGATATTGTCCCGCTTCCTGAATGTTCGAGACTAGTGAATCCGTGAAATCGTATAGTTCTAATCGTTCGAACGGCTTTACGAGTGGCGCACAAATCAAAATCAAAAACGATAAAATGACAAGGACCCATGTCATTTCAATGATTGTGTACCCCCTCATCGTTTTTTTAATGATCCATCAATCGGTGAGTATGTATAGGATGAAGATTGGCAGCTATATACGAGAGGGTCTGAAAGAGAGGCACGATTGATTGCCTCTAACGTAGTCGGATAGGCTTTATGTTCCGCATAGTGTAAATTGATTTCTGATTCGACGATGCGTACACTGCCTTCACAACTCACCTGGTCCGCCCGAGATTTTCCGTCCGTCAAAGACGGGACAAGCAACAATAGAAGGACCGATATAATCAATAGAACCGCAGCCATCTCAACGAGAGTGAATCCTTCTTCTTTCATTTCATTATCCCCTTTCACAATTGATTCATAATGAGTTGGACCGGTAAATACAACGTGTAAAATAAAAGCGCAATCATCACACTAAGGAATCCGTATAACATCGGTTCTACCTTTTCAATCAAATCTCGACTGTACTGTTCCATCTCTTCAAACACAAGTTCTCGGTGAAGAGACATCAACTCCCCTAGTTCACCACTCATCGCCCCGACACCTAATAGACTGACGACCTCATGATCGATGAACGGCTCGCATCTCGTCGCTGTCTCGATTCCTTCCCCATCGGACATACGTTGGTGTATCCGTTTTGCCATCTCGGCCATCTCCCCCTCTTCCTCTGCTAAACGGCTGATGATTTGCCTAATGTTCGTTTCTGTCTTTTGAAGTAACGAGAGCTCACTTACAAAGAAGTAAGTCATGTATAGCCTCTTCCCTCTCTTCCATATATAAAAGGGAAGCTCGCCTCCTCGACGATGAAACCAATATAGAAGCATGACAAACATGACGACTAAGCAAAACAGTGACGGAAAGAACCAAGGGGATAACAGGATTGATGTCACTCCTTCACCCGAGTAAACATCGACCATCCCCATCAGTTTCGGAAAAATGTATAGAGCATAAATCATCCCTAACAAAAGGAGAAAGAAAAATATGATTAATGGATAACGAACGAGACGCGTCAGTTCCTCTTTTAAGCGCTGACGCATCTCTAGCACTAAAACGACTTGAGTCAACCCGTCCATAAATCGCCCGCTTCGATCAGCTGTATGTAAAACCTCTTGCATGTGACGATTCGTGACGATGACAGAAAATACGCTAGGGAGACTTGTGCCTGCCTCGAGTAATGCCGTCATGCGTCGGACACTGTCTTTCAGCTTCCCTTTCTCGTGAAACTCAAGCGTTCCCATCGTCGCTTTTAACGAGACGCCTCTAGACTGTAGGCGAAGAAAGCGATGGATCAGTCGAATCGACGTATTCACAGGACTGTTGACCACTCGCAAGTCACCTCCTCGCCTCGAGTCAGCACACACCAATGCCTTGCCACGGATGACCTTCCAAGCAATTTTTCTAATCGTTTTTCTCCATCTTGTACGGACCCCGTATGAAATGTGGTGATTGTCAAATGACCGCTCAGTGCGGCATCGTATGCGACTGTCAGCTCTTCATCCGTCCGAACTTCCCCAATCACGATGATATCGGGGTCCGCACGCAATGTTTCTTTCAATAAATGCCGATGACTTAGTCCGGCCTTTGCATTCACTTCCAATTGAATCACCCCATCAATCATTTGTTCAGGAGGATTTTCAATCGTCACGATACGTTCATGCTTCAACTGGTTCAACAAAGCGTACAGCACTGTCGTCTTACCCGCCCCGGTCGAACCACCGATAAAGAAAAGACCTTGACGGCTCGAAGTCACATCACGAATGCGCTCTACATCGTGTGGCCGTAACAGATGATGCAGTTCAAACGTCTCATGAGGGATGCGCCAAGACATCAACGTCTGTGAAAAGGAAGGGAGAAAGGTGACTCGAATGACGTCTTGGTTTAACTCATAAACACCGGACTGGGGGACGCGTTGATTCGTTTCAGGTAAAGAACACCAGTATCGCATATGAAACGTGAGCCGTTCATATTGATTTAACTCCAACGACTGAAGCTCAATCAATCTCGTTGCAGATCGAACTTGAACTTTCACCCGATGCGCGTCGGGTATGAAATGAAGATCACTCGCAACGAGTTGACGTGCCATGCCGATCAGTTCTTCAATGAGTTCCTTCACCTTGATCACCTCGACACAAGCATAAAAAAAAGCCCACTACGTTAAAAGTGGACTTGTTTTATGAAACTTGAACCGAAACTGTTTTGTGGCGGCGTGCATACGTCTCGATTGAGACCTTGTCATATCCGACAATCACTTCTTTTCCATCTGTTATGATCGGACGTTTCAAAAGTTTTGGATTTTCACTCATCAATTTGAGCAGTTCGCTTAATTTCAAATCTTCGACATCGACATCGAGCTGTTTAAAAGCCTGGCTTCTCGTCGCAAGCAAGGAATCTACGCCTTCCTCACTAATTGCGAGCAATTTCAATAGTTCGTCGACAGTAGGCGCATCCCGAAAAATGTGACGCTCACTCACCTGTAGTTCTTGTTCCTGCAAAAAAGCTTTCGTCTTACGGCAAGAAGTACAGCTTGGATACGTGTAAAACATTAATTCTGATGACATGTTATGTTCCTCCCTTATGGTCAACTCTTATCTCGTTCCATTTGTATAAGTTGATTATACATCTCTATACCCATAATGTACAACTTTTGTGCAACTTTTTTATAAAAATTGTACAACTTTATGATTTACGGTAATTTCACATATTTTTCACGATTATTTTGCTCAATTCTCACGTTTTCATAGCATTTTTTCGATTGTGTTGGTAAAATAGTGAATGAGAATGGAATAATGCACGTATGGGGGGATTAACATGGCAAGAATGTTTCGTGTCCTAGGCTTTTGGACCGGGCTAGTGGCGGCACTTGCTTTCGTAGGCGCACTGGGTGGCGACCAAAGTAGTAGTGAGCATACCGGCGACTTCATCGTTATGGGGCTTGTCTTCTTGGCACAAACGATTTTCTTCGTTGCTCTTGGTTACTTAAAGCTTACAGAAAAAACGTATGTATATGTTTTCGGTGCGTATTTGACAGTATTCTTCGTCGTCTTTACGTATTGGAGCAATTTTCAAATGTAAAAAAGATTGTCTCACGCGAGACAATCTTTTTTATTACCGAAAGAACGGATTTTCTAGCTTCTCATCTTTTAACGTCGTCTCCGGACCATGACCTGAGTAAAGAACCGTTGAATCCGGGAGGATCTGTTTCATTCGGTCGATTGACCCCATCAGCGTCGGTTGGTCTCCACCGTATAAATCAGTTCTTCCGACAGATCGTTTAAAAATCAAATCACCACAAAACGCAATCTCATCATCCGGCATGTACAAGACGACACTACCTGGAGAATGTCCGGGCGTGTGATGCAGTTTGAACGTGATCTGCCCAATTTCCAACGTATCGCCCTCATATGTTTTTTCTGCCGGTTTCATGGCGGACAACGGTAATTGGAATGCAGCAGCCCCGTTTTTTTCACCATCCGTCAACCAATCGGCTTCAAGACGATGTACGTATACCGGTATTTGGTAGCGCTCGCGGAGTGCATCGATTCCTCCGATGTGATCAAAATGCGCATGGGTCAACAGGATGGCAGAGGGTGCACCGAAACGGTCGATGACTTCGAAAAACCTCGCATCATCCGTACCCGGGTCAATCACGACGACAGTCCCGTCCTTTTCAAGCACATATCCATTTTCTTGAGCCAAGCCTGACGTAATCTTCTTTAATTGCATATACTCCATCCCTCCTCGTTCAAAACAATATTGTGGCAAAATTGTATCGATGTCAACCTATGCTCGACAGCGCCTCAATAATCGGATAAAATAATAATGATATTTCAGTGAAATTTTTATGAATTTCATGACGTATAATTAAAGGGGGAACTCGTCATGCATTTGTATGAACCGTTCGGATGGATTTCCGTCATCGTCGCGATTGTGGCAGTGTGGGGAATGATTCGTTCATTCCAAAAACGCCAATTCTTTCCGCTCGTCTTTGCAGGTCTAACTGTACTCGTTTTCGGATTTTTCGGGATTGCCACATTGATTTATGGCGGAATTCCAGGTTAAGGATTTGCATCACGCAATCATCAAGCGACTTCGGTCGCTTTTTCTATGTCTTCATATCCATGTCTTGTGCCACACAAAAACGGACCGAATCAATTGATGATTTGGTCCGTACTCTTTATTCTTCAGTTTGTTCTTTGAAACGGAGCAAATCGGAGTAAATCAAGTCATCGTTCATTTGCAAGATATTTTCCGCTTCCTCTGTGATCGGACCACATAACGATGTATCTTCTACAACCTCACCGGAAGTCGCATTATAACATGTCGATTGTGTCCAAACATATTCATCCGTCACGACCGTGCCATCACGGAAGATCGCACGACTATTTCGGTTTTCAGAGAATAAATCATTTCCGAAGCCGATTGTATCCGATGTATCGATCCCGAGCAAATGCAAGATTGTCGGTTTCATGTCGATATGGCTACCAATCGTTTCATGAACTTCCCCTTTTTCTTGACCTGGCAAATGAATCGCAAATGGAACTTGTTGCAATTTCGCCACATCGAAAGGTGTCAATTCTTCTTTCCCGAGCAACTCTGCCATCGCGTTGTTGTGGTTCGTTGAAATACCATAGTGATCGCCGTAAACAATGAAAATGGTATCGTCCCACATGTCGTTCTCTTTCAACTGTTCAATGAACAGTCCGAGGGCATAATCTTGATAGGCTAGCGCCTGAGGGAAATTATTCAACGTCGTCGAACTTGTCTCGAATTTTGGTACGAGCTCATAGTCTTCACTCGGCATCGTGTACGGGAAGTGGTTCGTCAACGTGATGAATTTTGCAAAATAAGGTTCTGGTAACTCTTGAAGCATCGGAATCGATTGCTCGAAGAAGCTGTCATCGAGTAGTCCCCACTCCGTCATATCCTCTGGATTTCCGAGGTCATAACTCTTCTCGTCAAAGAATTTGTCGACCCCAACATTTTTATACATTTGATCGCGATTCCAGAATGACTTGTTGTTTGCATGGAACACGGCAGAGTAATAGTTGTCTTCCTTGATGATTTCAGGGAGCGCTTGATACTCATTGTCCGCATTTGTGAAGTATACGGCACCACGAGGCAGTCCGTATAGTGCGTTATCGAGCGCAAACTCCGCATCCGATGTCTTCCCTTGACCGACTGTATGGTAATAGTTCGGCCAGTAGTGAGACTCTTCAATCAGTTTGTTCAAGTTTGGGGTAATATACTCTCCATTCGGTGCCTTCATGTTGTGCGTAAAGTTTTGGGCGGATTCGAATGAAATCGCAATCACGTTTTTCCCTTTGTACTTACCGAACAAATCAGGATTCGGTGCGGCATAGTTCTGTCGAGAAAACTGCTCAATCGTAGCAAGCTCAGATTCATCAGCCATCGCCTTTTGAGCAGACGTTTTTGTTTGAAGCATTGCATCGTACACGTGGAAGTTAAATGTTCCAATGTTTTTCACTAACAATTCACGGTCGAACGAGCGCGTCAACAGTTCAGGACGTTCTGTTTCGGCC
Organism: Exiguobacterium qingdaonense; assembly: GCF_018617855.1. Taxonomy (GTDB): domain Bacteria; phylum Bacillota; class Bacilli; order Exiguobacteriales; family Exiguobacteriaceae; genus Exiguobacterium; species Exiguobacterium qingdaonense. Next base: position 231,536 of record NZ_JACSKY010000002.1, on the reverse strand, counting down.
AATGAAAGGTTGAACAAGAACACCGAAACAGCTGCAACGAATGTCACGAGGGCACGTCGGTGCGACGCGGCGTTCTCTCTCATGTTCATCCGCCATAAGATAAACGGCAAGACGAACACATCACCCAAAATAATTAAATCTTTCCACTCAAGAAGTGAAGTGAATGACGTCGATAACGTCTCCATATTCGAAGGTTGCATAATGACCGGCATCGTCAAATAGTCCGTGAATTCCCGATAATACACGGCATCTGCGAATAGGATGAAAGATGCGATCGCGTAGAGCGTGTAAAGCACCCACTTTTGCTTGTTCCCTTTAAAGAAGAAATGGAAAGCGAATAGGAACAATGTCGAACTGATCGGGCTAATCAGTAGGATAAAGGCCTGTGCGGTATTTTCAATCGGAATGTCAAAGAAAAATTGATAGACGATATACGTCTTCGTCCAAAGCAATAACGTAAAAATCCAAAATAGACGATATTCTTGAAACGAAGCGCGGACCGTATCATTCAGTCTCGTTGATAACTTCGAGAAGCGTTGAGATGAATTCATCTGACGGTCTCCTCCTCTTTTCAGTTTTCGGCGTGTTTTTTTAGCCAATATATTTTTATTTGTTCACACATTGTACAATTCGGATTAAACAGTACATGTCTAGTATCAAGTCCAAATCTTACCCCTTTTTTAATAAAAAATCAACTGTGTCGTTACAAATTTTACAATATCCCATACCCTTTCCCAAAAGAAAACACGCCTGCAATGTGCAGACGTGATCAGTTATACGCGTGTCGGGAGGAAATGTTTGCGTGCTAACCAAGCGCATCCAATGACACCCGCGTCATTTTCAAGTTCGGCGATCTTGAACGTCGTCGACTCATAAACGCGTTCGAGTGCGAATCGTTTGAACTGGACATCTAACGGTTTAAGAAGTGCCTCACCAGCCTTCGAGACGCCGCCGCCGATGACAATCATTTTCGGATTGAGCGTATTCGCAATGTTCGAGATGGTCAACCCAAGATATTCCGTCATCTCATCAATCACTTCGGCAGCAATCGAGTCGCCCGCCTTATACGCATCGAAGACGTCGCGCGCCGTCACTTCTTTCAAATCGTTCAATGAAGTTTCCCGATTCTTTCGCTTCTGCAGGGCGAGACGTGCAATTCCCGTCGCCGAAGCAATCGTTTCAATACATCCTAGACGACCACATCCACATCTCACGGCTTTCGCCTCATCCCGCTCTACCGTGATATGTCCGATTTCTCCTGCCATACCGGCTGTACCATGCACGATATTGCCGTTCGTGATGACACCGCCGCCGACACCGGTACCGAGCGTGATTGCCAACAGTTCAGAGGCACCTTCCCCTGCGCCTTTCCACATCTCACCTAAAGCTGCCGCGTTCGCATCATTTTCTAGTACGGCCGGTAGACCGACTGCCTGTTCAAACTCGCTGACGAGGGCAAAATCTTTCCAGCCGATGTTCGGAGAATATTCGACGATGCCTTCTGAAAAATTGATGAATCCCGGTGCGCCGATTCCCGCACCTGCGAAATCCTCTTTTTTCTTACCGGACGTCTCCAAATATGTTTCAAAAGAGGCTGCGATGTCTTTTGGAATATGTACACCATTCTCTCGAATATCCGTTTTAACTTCCCATTTGTCAGAAATGATGCCGTTCATGTCTAAAACAGCCATCTTCACCGTCGTTCCACCGATGTCGATACCTAATAACCATTTCATACCGTTCACTCCTCATCTCAACTAAATCGCTTTCATTGATTAGTGTACACTATTATCCCCTTAGTGCAACCCTTTGCACTAAGGGGATTTCTGTCAATCTGTTGAATTTTTTAATTCATGGGTCAAAATGATTTTAGCCGTATCGTACACACGCTGCTCGATGATGCCCCCTTCGTGTAACTCGTCAAGCTCCATCATCATGAGCGAGATTTCAGCATCCCGTTCCCCGATATAGATGATGGTACCGAACGATTTCAAAAACTGTTGGACATCATAAAAGTTTTTCATGCTTCTTCCTCCATGTTTGACAATACGTAACGATATAAAAGTTCTCTCGTCGCTTCCATTGATGACGTATGCGTCCGCTCGTAACTATGACTCGACTCGATTCCCGGACCAATCAACGCATGACGCATGTCGTAGCCGGCACGAATTGCAGCTGACGCGTCGGATCCATAATAAGGATATATATCCACTTTATAATCGATCTGATGAGTCTTACAGAGAGACGTAAACTTACGTCGCAATCCAAGGTCATACGGTCCAGAAGAATCTTTCGCACAAATCGAGACAGTATACTCATCTGAATGTTGCCCGTCCCCGAGCGCCCCCATATCGACAGCAGTATATTCCACCACGTCTTCCGGGATCCCTGCGTTGCCACCAAACCCGACTTCTTCATAGTTTGAAATGAGGAAATGTACGGTATGCGGCAAATCTAGACGAATCAAGTCTTTGGCAAGATCCAATAATATGGCGACAGACGCCTTATCATCTAAATGTCGTGATTTCACATAGCCTGATGTCGTCACCTTGAAGCGTGGATCGAACGAGACAAAGTCGCCGATTTCAATACCGAGCGCGGTCACGTCTTCTCGCGAATGAACCTTTTCATCTAGTCGTACTTCAATGTTGGACGCAGAGCGTTCCGCAGAATTCGTATCCTTATATACATGGACGCTCGACTGATGGATGAGAATCGTCCCTTCAATCGCATCCCCCTCTTCCCGATGGACGAGACAATTTTCTCCTTCGATTGCCGTCCATGCGTAGCCGCCGACTTGCGTCAAACGAAGGCGACCGCTCGGCAAGATGTCTTTGACCATCGCACCAAGCGTATCCACGTGTGCCGTCAAAAGTCGTGACTCGCTTGAACGTCCCGGGAACGTTGCCAACAATGCCCCTTTATGTAGACGAGACGTATTGACACCGAGTGCTTGTAGCTCTTGTTCTGCGAAATTGACCGCCTGTTCCGTCATTCCAGACGGGCTAGGAATGTTCACTAACGTTTTTAATGTTTCAATCATCATATTCTCCCCTTACCAAGATCCGTACCCATATAAGAAACCAAACAATATAATCGTGAGCACGGAAAATAAAATTCGTTGTGTTCGATTGTCTTCATCAGGCAATCCGACGACCCCAGAGACGACGAATCCACCGACTAGACCGCCCACGTGCGCAAAGTGATCTAAACTCGCGCCTAACACAAACGCAAGACCTACATTTAATCCTAACATAATAAAGAGCGGAGGGCCGAGCGTCTTCATAAAGAGCGAACGGTCACGCAATCCAAAATATAATAACGCGCCGACCAGTCCGAATAGCGCTCCCGAAGCACCGGCTGAAATGGACTCACTGAACGCATACGATGCCGTCGTCGCCAATATCCCTCCGATTACGTATATCATCAAAAATCGAGCCGACCCGTACATTCGCTCAACAAGTGGTCCGAGAGAGAATAAGGCGAACATGTTGATTGAAAAATGAAACCACCCGATATGAAGAAACATCGGCGTGATCAAACGCCACCATTCTCCTTGCTCGATGAGCGGGTTCACTTTTGCACCGAATGCAATCAACGTGTTTGGGTCAAGGGTCGAACCGACCGATTCCGCTAACCACATGACTAAAAATGTGACGAACAAGAGACCGTATACGACTTGCGGTTTTCCGAATGAGAATCGTTTCTTCAGTTCGCCTTTCTTTTTTCGGTCCAACGCAATCGCCAACATCCGAAACCTCTCTTCTTCGGTTGTCGGTGAGCAAATCGCTCTAGACAACGTCACTTTGGCCGGGATATCGAACGTCAGTGTATCGATGCGCTCCTCGTCTACGAGACGCTCCCCGTATATATGAATCGTCAACCGTTTTCGTCCGATTCGAGATAAGCGAAAGGCGCTCAGGATAGCATGTATGTCGGTAGCGACATGATTCGCCCATGCTTTTTCAGTTTGAACATACAGGTCATAGCGATCACCTGCTTTCGTGTCGAACAAGATGAGCGCACGCGAAGGCTCTAATATTCCTTCAATGCGCCCACCATTCTCAACCGCTTGATAGATGTCTTGCCAAAAACAAGTCGTCGCCAACATAACCCCTCCTCTCCTTCTATTGTAAATCACGTAGCCTCACTCGACAAAATCTCGACTCGTTAAATCCATGCAAAAACCCGTAACCGATAAGGCTACGGGTAGTCATGAGGTGGAGATTATAATACAGGCTCCATCGTTTTTAAGAGTACGTTCGCAGAATGTTGCATTTTTTGATGTTCTTCTTGTGACAACTCGATTTCAACGACTTCACGAACACCTTGGCGGTTGATGATGGCCGGTACACCGATATGAATATTGTGTAAGCCGTATTCACCGTCAAGATGAGCGCCGACCGTCAACAACGTGTTCTCATTTCGGAGGACCGCCTTGACTAAACGAAGCAACCCGAGTCCGATCGCATAGTAAGTCGCACCTTTACGTTCGATGATGTGATACGCCGCGTCACGGACGTTCACATAAATATCTTCGAGGTCTTCCCAGTTATATTCATCATGCTCTTCAAGCAACTGTTCAACCGATTTTCCGTAAATACGAGCATTGCTCCATGCGGCAAACTCCGTATCCCCATGTTCGCCCATGATGTAGGCATGACAGTTACGCGGGTCGACATTGAAGTAATCTCCAAGCATATAGCGCAAGCGAGACGTATCTAACACCGTCCCTGAACCGAAGACGCGATGTTTCGGGAGACCAGAGTATTTCCAAGCGAGATGGGTCATGATATCAACCGGGTTTGATGCGATGATGATGATTCCGTCAAAACCAGAATCCATGATTTCTGAAATCATCGACTTCATGATCTTCGCATTTTTTTCTACGAGGTCAAGACGAGTCTCACCCGGACGTTGCGGTGCACCTGCAGTGATGACGACGATATCAGCGACCCCACAATCCGTGTAATCCCCTGCCCAGACACGCATCGGTGACGAGGCGAAAGAGACACCGTGGTTCAAGTCCATCGCTTCCCCTTCTGCCTTTGCTTTATTGATATCAATGATGACGAGTTCTTCGCATAGACTTGCTGTTGTCAATTGATAAGCGAAGCTCGCACCAACCGCACCTGCCCCAACGAGTGCGACACGTGTTACTTTAGCATGATTTAATGTTTCCATATTGATTCTCCACCCTTCGAACAATCTGTTTCATGTTTTTGTTATCTCTGTTACATCAAGATTGTAACATCATTCACAAATACTAAATACAGTGGAAACCGTTTTCACTTTGGCAATATTGTGACAATGTTCACATTCAGTCGGAACATCTTCATTTTCTGTACTACCCTTATCTGAACACGAAAAAACAAATGACTGTAGCTCCGAACACTGATATAAAGTTCACCGCATCATTCCCTAGAAAACGCCATCCCGAGACGTACGTGGTCGGAACGCGATGATGGATTTTTTTCTCGGTTAGTTTGCCGCAAACCGTACAGCGGAACTTCCGTTGCACAGTCGCTCCGAGTAACGTATCGATGACACTCCCACTTAGTCCGATTCCACATAAGGCGAAAAACAATGCCACGTCTAACTCGATAAAGAGAAGAGTCGACGAGACAATCAGAAGTGCACCGAACATGGACATGACTGTGCCGAACGTCGAAACTGCACCGCTCGTCCCTGGTTCGACTCGCTTGAACGTGAACATGAATCTCGGTTTACGATTCGAGAGGACACCAAACTCTGACCCCCACGTGTCGCTCGTCGCTGCAGCAATGGAGACGATGTACATGTACATATATACATGGTCACCGGAAATCATATATCCGAGCGCACACAGAATGCCCACCCCACCATTTGCCAGCACTTGCACCGCATCACGTGCCCCGGTCTTTTCAACAATCTCATCCACTTCCTTTTTGTCACGTGACCGATATTTCGAGGCGAGCGATGATGTTGAGAAGAACACACCGAGTAGGTAAAGTCCGAACCACCCAAAAGCATACCCGATCAGCGTCCCAGTCACTACCGTTAACAATGCACCGGTAGGCGTCAAAGAATGAAATCGGTATCCCAGATAGGCGACGACACAAGTTACAGCGAATATGGCGAGCACTGAATCATCTCCTTTTCTGTCACAATCCATTGAACGGGGAGATCATGCGGTTCAGTCGGTACGTGGCTCACAAGTTGTGTGTTGTAAGCCAAAGCAATCGTTGTTCCGCTAAATGTCTCAAGGAAACGATCGTAATATCCCCCACCCCAACCGATACGGTATCCAGCTCGGTCAAACACTCGCCCTGGTACGAGACAAAGATCAATCGGTTCGTTCATAGGTGGCGTGGTCGGCTCTAAAATATTCATGACGCTCGTTTCGAGATCCTCGACTGAATGGATGATGTGAAACGTAAGCCCCTGCCCCTTTACTTTCGGGACGCAGATTGTTTTTCCTTCTAAAAATGCTTCATGAATAATCGGGGACGTATCGATTTCGAGCGGCAGTGATGATGTCACCGCAATGATCTGGCTTTCTTTCCATAAATCAGTGTCAAACAGCCGCTTATGTATCAATCGATCGAGATGAGGACGATCCGACATTTGCTTGATGTATTCATGAACGGTGCGCCTGAGCGCTGCTTTCTCTTCCACGACGCATTCCTCCTTACAAAAAAAGCCGCCACATATGTGACGGCCGGTCCCTCATTACTTCACTTCGCGGTAAAGCGTGTGACGACGGAGACGTGGGTTGTATTTGCGCAACTCGAGGCGCTCAGGGTTGTTACGTTTGTTTTTCTTCGTGATGTACGTGCGATCGCCTGTTTCTGTGCAAGCTAATGTAATTTTAACGCGCATTTCTTTCACTCCTATCTGAATGATGTTGTATCAAGTGCTTTTGCTTTACAGTCTAAGCATACTCAATTATCCTACCAAGTTTCTTGTGAAAAAGCAAGGTTATTTCACGTTCTTTTTCATTCATCCCCGTCCGTACGGAAAGGCCTCAAGAGGCAGGCATGTGTTGACATTCTCGCTTACTTTATACCATCGCTTCAGGTCGTCAATCGAGATCTCTTCACCGACGTAGACGCGCTCCGATTCGGCGAACACACTGTTTTCGATACGATGGATCGCATCGAACAGACCACCGTGTCCATGGGGATTGCGTGTCGCTTCAAAGGACAACATAGTTGAGTATAACGGAAGCGCTAACGATTTCGCAAGTTCTCTCGCTGCAGGCACGGTCATCCAATCAAAATGATGGACCACTTTGAAGGAGACACGTTTCGACAGCTCATGCACTAATTTTACATAGGCGATGTTTTGTGTTGCCACTTGATTCATCACATGTTCTAAGAACAGGCTAGTCGGTCGGACTCGGTACACATGTACGTTTCCATGTCGCTCATATTCAGGCAACTCGTTTTGATATGGCGTCAATACATAGACGGTCTCACCTTCATTCGCTCTCTTATCGATCTCATCGATCACGCGTCTGCCAAGTCCACCGACGATATGACCATGATATTCAGGTGTGAGGATGAGGATGGCCGGTTTCTCATCTTCACGCTCTGTCGTCACATAGTAATCGTGAGGCGAGAGGAACGTATCGATATCGAGATCTGTGTCTTGAAGGAACGGATAGGCCGCATAGTGCTGATCTAGCAACTGTTCTGATAGTTCGTCATGATAAAGGGCCGTTTCAAGTTCTGCAAAGAGTCGCGTATGTTCACGGAAACGTTCGGCCGCATATTGCGCCGTCGTCTGTCCATCTAAAATAAATGCCCAGTCACTCGATACAGCCAAAACATAATGGCGAATCAATTGCTTCAACGCACGATTCGTCAAGTCAGATCGATCCCGGTAGTCCGCCACATCTTTCACGAGCTGCATCTCCATCACGTGAAGGTGACGTAACATCCATTCGTTTCGTTCATTGATCCATACTTCACCGTACCCTTTGCGACCCCACGTATTCATCGAAACATGAACCGTCTGTAAGTCTTTGAAATGACGCTCGAGGAAGAGGGCCGGCGTGATCGTCTCAATACCAAACTCCTCTAATCGTTCTGCTACTTTTCCGAGAAATTCGGGTCCCTCGAACCACCAGTGACCAAAAAGCTCCGCATCGAACGGGGCAGTGACTAAAAATGGTGGAAACGTTTGACCTCCATGCGCTTCAAGATGTGATTCCAATGTTTTGGCGAAATCTGTCGCATGATTTTCGATTTGATGCTCGGCCCACTCGCGCATGTAAAAATCTTTCTGATCCGTGTCTCCTGTAATGCGATGCATTTTCAACCCTGTGTCAAAGCGGATGCCTTCAGGGTGCATGAATGATTGAATGTAGTCCCAATCCCGGTCATATGCCAAATCACGATAAAATTCACGATAGTCAGGATGACCTGGATATCCGATCATCGAGCTCCAAATCTTACCCGAGATGATTTGGTCGCGCGGGAACAACGCGACACCATGTGGTGAATAGACCGGCGCACCGATTCCTTTCTCTGGCGTCGGGTCTGCATCGAGCAGTGCATGTTCATCGACGAACGTGTAACGAATGCCTTCTTCATACAAAATTCGATCGACACCTGGCGTGTAGGCACACTCCGGTAACCAGACCCCTGTCGGACGGAAACCGAAATGGCGTTCAAAGCAGTTGAGCCCGGTCCGAATCTCGGCACGAGCCGCTTGTTCGGTGAAGAGGTGTGGATTAAAGCCGTGGGTTGCCGTACATGTCACCATGTCGATGTAGCCCGCCTCACGATATGTACGGAACGCCACATTCAAGTTTTTGTTCCAATGAAGGAACGTGTTTTTCAAATCCTGATAACGTTGACGATAAAAATGTAGTGTCGCCGTTTCTTCATCCGACCTGCCCTCGGACAGCTCGAGTGAGATCAGTTCAAGCATGTCATCTAAGTGCTCAACGTAGCGATCTTGGATGAGCGGATCGGCGAGCATCTCCACTACAGGCGGTGAAATGCTGACCGTCCAGTTCAACGGACGCTTCAAGCGATCAACTTGCCATAAAATCGGGATGTAAGTCTCAGAGATGGCCTCATAAACCCATCTTTCTTCTAAACGATGTTTCTCTTCATGCCTAACGTACGGTAGATGAGCATGAAGGACGAGTGAAAAGTAGCCTGGTTTCATATTTATAGTCCCCCTTAACGCACGAGTCGGTATGCTGCATATTTTGGTAACGTATCGAGTAGTTCTGGGGAATCGACTTCCCCGTATTGCCAACGTCTTACCGGTTCAGCGAAGCGTCCAGCTCCACCCGGCTCTGCTCGCGGCGTATCGAGCGGTTCAGATGCCACAATCGGTAAGAACTCACCTTCCATCGTACGAATTCCAAACTCGAACACATACGTCGTATTCGGGTCGAGAGGGCGAACGAACCAGCTGTTCGTCATCTCCGGAAGGTCGAACGTATAAGAGCGATTTGTATGGCCGCTGGCGTAATCAAGCAACGTCACATCCAAAATGCGGAACGCCTTCGGCAACTCCTCCCACTTTCTCATAAACTGAAGCTCTAACGTTTCTTTTACGAGATCAGACACTTCCCAGCAAACATAAACCGAGTTCGGGGATTGTACGACTGCATGTAAAAAATCCACATTATATCGGTCCGGCAACTTCCAGTAGCCTTCAGGACCTGTTTCAAGGAGTGGTGAAGCCGACACTTCGTTCACCTCTCTCGCAGATGCTACTTGCTTCTGTGATTCAGCTATCGTCGTCTTTTCCTTCTTACCACTCTTTTTATTCACAGCGGTAACGTCCTCCACTTGTTGTTGTCGATTTCTCCATTTTCGCCATGCATATTGGACTTTGCCAATCGGGACGTCTAGTTCTGCCGCAATCTGTTTTAACGTAAGACCTTGTTGTTTCAAGGATACGATTTTCTCTTCCATCTCTATATGGCTCCCTTCACTGTAAAAATCCATGTAGACTATTATTCGTTCCTGACGTATGTTTTCCTGCCAAAAAAAATAAAGAACAACGGTCATGTTGTTCTTTACCACTAATCTTATTGATTCAAATCATAATGTTTTCCTTTTTCGAGGAAAATCAAGTGTTCTCCGAAGTTTGTCACGTGATCACCCATCCGTTCGAGGTAACGAGCGATGTTTGAGAACTCGTACACATCGTTCGTTCCGACCGTCATCGATGGAAGGGAACCGATATATTGTTTGATCACCGTTAAATTGATGTCGTCAATTACACGGTCCATCTCATTAAGCTCACGAACGCGACTCACTTCACCTTTTCGATAGGCGTGCGTCGCAAGCTCGAGCATGTCAATCAACTGTTCAGCCATCCGTTTGAGCGGTTGGATATCGTGTACGTATGGGACGTGTTCGATTCGCGTCACCGCTTTTGCGATATTCGTCGCATAGTCTGCGATGCGTTCAAGGTCCGTCGCCGATTTCATCGTGACAATCAACCGACGTAAGTCAGTCGCAACGGGCTGTTGTTTAGCGATCAATAGAATCGCTTCATCATTGATTGCCAACTCTAAATCATCCAACTCGTTATCGTTATCAATGACTGTCTTTGCCAATTCTAGGTCGTGTTTTTCTAACACTTCAATTGCTGTTGCCGTTTGACGCATCGTCAAATTCGCCAAATGAACTACCTTATCTTCTAATTCAGTTAACTTCGTATCAAAAAATGTGCGATTTTGTGCCATCAATCTAGTCTCCTCCTTAACCGAAACGGCCAGAAATATAGTCTTCCGTCCGTTTGTCAGATGGATTCGAGAAAATCTTATCTGTTACATCGAACTCGACAACTTCTCCATTCAAGAAGAAGGCCGTTTTATCCGAAACACGGGCAGCTTGTTGCATGTTGTGCGTCACGATGATAATCGAGTACTGCTCTTTTAATTCTTGAACCAACTCTTCCACTTTCAATGTTGAGATCGGGTCAAGCGCAGACGTCGGCTCGTCCATCAAGATGACATCAGGCTCAATCGCCAATGTACGGGCGATACAGAGACGCTGTTGTTGTCCACCTGATAGACCATACGCGTTCTCGTTCAAACGATCCTTAACTTCGTCCCAAATCGCTGCGCCGCGAAGTGAGCGTTCGACAATCTCATCGAGCACTTTCTTATTTTTAATCCCGTGTGTCCGGGGACCATATGCGACGTTATCGTATACAGATTTCGGGAACGGGTTCGGTTGTTGGAATACCATCCCGACCGATGTACGTAAATCTTCTACACGGTATCCACGATCGAAGATATTGCGACCATGATATAAGATTTCCCCGTTCGTCCGAACCGATGGAACGAGTTCTACCATTCGGTTCAACGTTTTAATGAACGTCGACTTCCCACATCCAGATGGTCCGATGATGGCTGTGACCTCATTTTTTTTAATATCGAGGTTGACGTCAATCAAAGCTTGATCTTCGCCGTACCATAAGTTCAAATTATTGACGACATAGGCACTATCTTTTTTCATCTCAGTAGCTGTCGGTTCTGTCGTAGTTGTATTCACGTTATTGTCTCCTTTGTTGAGCTCTTGTTGCTTCATCATCTCGAGCTTCCTCCTCATTCATCTGCAAAGACGACTTAATGTCTGTTCGTGTATTTGTTTCGAATATAGATGGCAACCGAGTTCATCGTGATGAGCATTGTCATGAGTACGATGATTCCCGCTGCCGCCAAGTTTTGGAACTCTGCTTGCGGTCGGCTCGTCCAGTTATAAATCTGAATCGGAAGTGCCGTAAAGTCAGATAACACACTGCTCGGTGTCGTCGAAATGAACGTCGCCGCTCCGACCATGATCAGTGGTGCCGTCTCACCGATTGCACGAGAAACGGCGAGGATGATTCCTGTAATGATCCCTGGCAATGCCGATGGCAATACAACGTTGAATGTCGTCTGCCATTTGGATGCACCTAATGCCAACGAGGCATGTCGTAGTTCCATTTTCACCGCTCGTAACGACTCTTGCGAGGCCACGATGACGATTGGTAAACTCATGAGCCCGAGTGTAAGCGCACCAGCCATGATCGAGTTCCCTAGTTCCATGACTCGAACAAAAATAGTTAGCCCGAGCAAACCGAATACGATTGAAGGAACACCAGCCAAGTTCGAAATATTCACTTCAATGAAAGAAGTCATTCGATTTTTCGGTGCGTACTCTTCCAGGTAAATCGCTGCCCCTACCCCGATGATGAATACCATCGGCACGATTAGAAGCATTAACCAAAGTGATCCGATCAAGGCAGGATATAGCCCGGCATCTTCAGGACGACGCGATGGGAAGTTACGCAAGAAATCGAGGTCGACCCATCCTCCACCTTTCGAAATCACATCATAGATCAGTGTAGAGAGGACGAGTAACGCAAAAACCAGTCCCGCCAAAAACACATATTTAAAAAATTCATTGAGTCGTAAGCGGCGTTTAATCTGTTGAGACACCGTCTCACGATTCATCAAGTTCTTCCTATTCTTGAACTCACTGTTCGGTAAAGCCATATTAGTACTCCTCTCTGAAGCGGCGCGTCACCCAGTTTGCGAATAGGTTCATCAATAATGTGAAGACGAACAATAACGCACCGACCGCATAGATACTGTAATATTCGATTGTTCCGTAACCCGCATCACCTTTAGCGATTTGAACGATATAAGCCGTCATCGTCTGAATCGCATTGAGCGGATTGAACTCAAAGTTTGGTTGTGAACCACCTGCGATCGTCACAATCATCGTCTCTCCAACAGCACGACTCATTGCAAGTACAATCGATGCAATGATTCCAGACGTAGCTGCCGGCATGACAACTTTTGTCGCCACCTCAAGACGTGTCGCACCAAGACCGAGTGCCCCATCACGAATTTTTTTCGGAACCGCACTCATCGCATCTTCAGAAATCGATGCAATCATCGGAATGATCATAATTCCGACGACGATACCTGGACTGAGTGCATTGTAAATTTGGAGTCCTGGTACGAGTGCTTGTAAAATCGGCGTGATGAAAGAGAGCGCGAAGAAACCAAAGACGATCGTCGGCACACCTGCCAACACTTCTAAGATCGGCTTCAGTATGCGACGAGCTCGTTCAGAGGCGTACTCACTCAAATAAATGGCGGACGCCAAACCAAGTGGTACGGCAACAATCATCGCAATTACAGCGATTTGGAGTGTTCCCATAACGAGCGCCCAGACACCGAAGCGTTGATCCGCACTAAGCGGATACCACTCTGTCGTCCCTAAAAATTCAGAGACGGGGACTCGTTCAAAGAACTTGAACAGCTCAAAGCCAAGCGTGAACGCAATACCGATTGTCGTTACGACCGATACGAATGCGCTCAAGAATAATAAGAACGGCATAACTTTATCGAATACATTCGTCGTGCTATATGTTTTTTGCTTATTTTGTTGAATCATCTCTCGAATCGAGAGCTCTTTTTTTTGATCATTCATCTCGTGTATCGCTCCCTACCTCTTCATACTAGAAAGCATGGCGAGAAGGCGAGAACTTGTCTCACCTTCTGCCATCCATCAATATTATTCTCCTGCGAGCTCATCAATCATCTTCATGTTTTCATCGTAACGTGCTTGTTCCATACCGACATATCCAACTTCTTCAGAAAGCGCGGCTGCGTTTTCGTTCATGAAGCGTGCGAAGTCAGCTACTTGCTCTTTGTCTTTCAACGAAGCGTTGTTAACGTACGTGAAGATTTCACGTGAGAGCGGGTACGAAAGGTCGTTGATCGTTTCAGTTGTCGGTTCTACACCTTCGACCGCCACGGCACGAAGCGTGTCTTGGTTCTCGATATAGTATGCGTATCCGAAGAATCCGATTGCGCCTTCTGTTCCTGCTACACCCGTTACGAGGACGTTGTCATCTTCTGACAATTGCGCGTCTTCACGAATGTCCGTGTCGTCGAGAACGGCTTCATTGAAGAAGTCGAATGTTCCTGAGTCTTTACCAGGCGAGAAGAATGAGATCTCTTCATCTGGCCAGTCTGAACGAACATCTTTCCACGTTTTCACGTTCGTATCTGTCCACATTTTATTTAATTCTTCAATCGTGATGTCTTGTGCCCAATCGTTCGCTGGGTTGACTACAAGTGAGAGACCATCAAGTGCGACTGAGAGTTGTGTGAATTCCACACCATTTTCTTCAGCTTCCGCTGCCTCTTCTTCTTTAATTTCACGTGATGCGTTCGAGAAGTCTGTCTCTCCTGTTACGAAGCGTTTGAAGCCGCCACCCGTACCAGAGACACCGACCGTCACTTCAACTTCTGGTTGCTCAGCTGAATATTCTTCTGCGACTGCTTCCATGATTGGGAATACAGTAGACGATCCGTCCATGACGACTTTACCTGAGAGTGCATCGCCTTCAGCAGCGCCACCTTCTTCATTATTTCCACACGCAGCACCTACGAGTGCGACCGAAGTGATTGAAGCGAGTAAAGCTGATTTTTTCATCCAAGACATTTGTGACGTCCTCCTTGAGTTTGCTTTGATTTTTGTTGTGGATCTGTTGTTCTGTCCTACAATTAATATCCTAATGAACTTCTATTAACGAGAAATAAACGGAACGTAAAAGAATTGTAAAGACAAAAAAAGAAGTCACCGAAGTGACTCCTCTCATTGAAGCATTGCATTTACGTCCTCTAAGTCAAAATAAGCTTTCATGATATCATGGGCGACACGTGTGTTGACCCCTTCAGCCTCAAGTCCTGGCATGATGATGGCCCATGCGATTTCAGGATCGTCGTACGGTGCCCAACCGACGTGGTTCGAGTTGAGCGTTTTAATCGGTTCTCCACTTGCGTTTCGTTTCGCCTGACCGTCAGCACCTTCAGCGATTGCTTGGGCCGTCCCGGTTTTACCTGCAGCCGTCATCCCGGTCTGTTGCAAGATCCGAGATGAACCAGACGACGATTCAACCCCTTGACGATAGCCTTCACGAACCCGCTCGATATACTCGTCCTGAATATCGACTTTATTCAACGCATTCGGTTGGAACGTGCTGACGACTTGCTTATTGTTCTCATCGAGCGAACCTGGCTCAATGATTTCTTTTAGCAAGTGCGGTTGCACACGATACCCTCCGTTTGCCAGTGCAGACGTATATTGTGCCAGTTGGATCGGCGTATACGAGATATACTGTCCGATCGACATATCCATAAGGAGCGTGACACGATCAGGAACGCTTCGGAATCCGGTAGACTCAAACGGCAAGTCGATTCCCGTCTCGATTCCGAGACCGAACTGTTTATAGTAGTGTTCCATCGTCTCGAACGCTTGCGTGACATTTTCCCCGACAATTTGACCGGTCGAGTAATAGTCGGCTAGGCGCAACGCGATTTGGAACATATAAATGTTTGATGACATCGCGAGCGCGTCTAGGTCATTGATGTTGCCCATGTTGCGGTACGATGCTTTAACGGAAGACCCGATCCGAATCGGGGCATCATAAATGATTTCCCCAGGTTTGACGACGCCTTCTTCAAATCCATAGGCGACGGTCGCCCCTTTGATGGTCGATCCGATTTGGCTGGCGCGAAGCACCGTACCGGTCGAAACATCTTTAAACTCGTTCGTTTCTAAATCAAGTTCCTGTCCCGAAAGCGCGAGAAGCTCACCCGTTTTTGGATTCATCACGACGACAAACGCTCGATCAAAATGAGGACTCCCAGACCGTCCTGCCCGAATGGCTTTTTTCAGAATCTCATCAACCTCTTTTTGAAACTCAATATCTGTCGATAGGACGATGTCTTTTCCTGGGTTCCCACTCACTCGCGTCGGTTCACCGACCGGTTCCCCTTTATATGTTGTGAATACATCATACGCTGGGGTACCACGAAGAACATCTTCATACTGTTGTTCTAGATAGGACGTACCGACCCGGTCGTTCAACCCATATCCTTTTGCTTGGTAGGATGCTCGTTGTTCAGCCGGGATTTGGCGATAACTACCTAAGAAACTCTTGAACGTCTCATCATACGGATAATCCCGCTGATAGTAAGGTTCAACACTTACACCAGGTAACAGTTCTAAATTTTCTTCAATGACCGCCATCTCTTTTGGGCTAGCCCCGATTTTAATGACTTGCGGGTCGAGTGCATAACCGCTCTCCATATTATGTTTAATGGCGACAATCTCTTCAGTCGCATCATCAAACGTGATCTCTTCTTCTGTAATCGAGTCGAGCAATAGACGGTCCACTTCTTGATTTGATAACGCGGCCCGCTCATCATCTGGCAACTCATCCAATAGTGATTGAAGCCGCTCTTTGGCCATCTCTTCATTCGTCGCAATCCAATAATCTTTTCGGTCACGCTCCGTCATTTTACGGTCTTCTTTCGGGAGATCGATAATTTCTGCTAGTTTTTTTGCAACGTCCAAGCGTTCATCGGCTTTCGTCACCTGTGAGCGACGATACATGACCGAGTAATTCGAGATGGTATCCGCAAGCACTTGACCGTTCCGATCATATATCTTTCCCCGTGGTACTTCATATTTAATTTTACTCGACTCCGTCTTTTGAACTTCTCGAGCAATCAACTCACCATTGACGATTTGAACGACACCTAACCGAAAAATAAGTGTCGCAAATAAAATGAACACGATGAAGAATAGCAAATTCAAACGTAACGGCAAGTGATTTCTCCGTTTTTTTGGCACGTTTACTCGATTTTTAGGCAAGTCTGTTGACTCCTTCCACTTTCAATTCTTTCATTATATAGAGGACAGGGGAAAGCCTGTCATTTTGTCTGTTTTTCACTATATCATAATTTGTTTACAAAATAATGAAAAGCACGAAAAAACCCGAGACTCATCTCGAGTCTCGGGTCGTGACACCTTACTTCGCGTCAGCGTACAGCTTCGCCACATAATCCCAATCGATCACATGGAAGAAGGCGCTAATGTAATCCGGGCGACGGTTTTGGTAGTTCAAGTAATAAGCGTGCTCCCAAACGTCAAGTCCGAGAATCGGCGTTACACCCTCCATGATCGGTGAATCTTGGTTTGGTGTAGACGTCACTTCAAGTTTTCCGTTCTTCACGACGAGCCACGCCCATCCAGAACCGAAACGAGTTGTCGCAGCTTTTGTGAACTCGTCTTTGAACGCATCGAAGCTACCGAACGCCTCATCGATTGCAGTGGCGAGATCGCCAGATGGTGTGCCATTCTCGTTTTTCTTCAAGAGTTTCCAGAAGAATGAATGGTTCCAGTGGCCTCCACCGTTGTTACGGACTGCCGTTTGAATGTCAGCAGGAAGTGAATCGATTTTTTGAAGCAGGTCTTCGAGTGAAGAGTACTCCACATCTTTCCCTTCGAGTGCATTGTTCACGTTCGTCACATACGTGTTGTGATGTTTCGTGTGGTGGATTTCCATCGTGCGTGCATCAATGTGTGGTTCGAGTGCATCGTATGCGTAATCAAGTTGTGGTAATTCAAATTTAGCCATTACTAAAATCCCCCTTAAGATTGTTTTGAACAACGTTCGTCTTAAATGTAACAGATTTGTGAAGGTCGACTCAATTGTAATGCTTTACTCGACATCCTCTTCTGGCAATGCCCACACTGCAATCGACCCTGCCGCCACTTTAAATACCCCAAATCCTTCTTCGTCAATCATAATCTTTTCATCTAGTGTATTCGTCAAATCTACCCACGCTTCTCCGGCACGGTCTTCTCCGACGAACATCTTCTTCTCAGCCTCATCAGAAGTTGAAATCAAAACGGCACACCCAGAACGTTCAACTTCTTCCACTCCTTTTCGTACCCACCCAATGATGTTTGCATCATCAAAGTAGTCATCCTGCTCCCCGTACGCTTTCTCTCGACGGGCATAAAGAAGTGTGTCAATCGCAAGTTTCATCCCGTCTGTCGGATGCGGTCCATCGATTCCGTAATAATCTCCATAAAAGACACATGGGTATCCATCTTTACGTAATAAGACGAGCCCGTATGCAATTTGTTTGAACCAGTCGTCTACCCATGACTCTAGTGCTTCCTCTGGCTGTGAGTCGTGATTGTCCACGAATGTGACTGCATGAAGTGGGTGGGACTGGACAAGGGTGTCATCAAAGATCGTTCGCATATCAAATGAGGCTCCCTCTTGAGACGCACGATGTAGGTTGTAATGAAGTGGCACATCAAACAAATCGACGTGATAGTCGATGTTGTCAAGAAACTCCCGACACGCATCAAGGTCGGATTTCCAAAATTCACCGACAAAATAAAAATGATCTCCTTTCTCTTCTTGCATCGATTGGCTGAACTCTTTTACAAAGTCATAATTGATATGTTTAATCGCATCCAATCGAAAGCCGTCACATTTCGTCTCCTCGATGAACCATTTTCCCCAATTCAATACTTCCTCACGCACATCTGGATGATGGTAATCGATGTTAGCAAACATTAAATAATCATATACACCGAACTCATCATCCACATTGTCATTCCATCGCTTATCTTCCCCAAGGATAAAGAATATGGCGGAACGATCAGTCGCCGCATCGTAATCCGTTCCATTGAAGTGGGTAAAATCCCATTTAAATGAAGAGTATTTTCCTTTCCGTGCGTCAAAATCAAACTTTGTCCATCCCTCAATTTCAAACGGCTCTTCGGACAGTACGTTCGTTCGGTCATTCGGGTCCACCTCCAAAACGTCGAACGTCTCCGTCGCATCTGCCCCGGCTTTATGATTCAAAACCACATCCATATAAATTTGCATCCCGAGTTCTTGTTGGCAGTAGGATGTCGCTTCGAGCAGCTCTTCCTTCGTCCCATATTTCGTAGCGATTGAACCTTTCTGGTCGAACTCGCCTAAATCATATAGGTCATAAACCCCATAGCCGGTATCATCGCCGCTCAATCCTTTCGTCACCGGTGGTAGCCAAAGGGCGGTGATTCCTGCCTTATTCAAATCATCTGCTCTCTCTTTCAGACGCTTCCAATGTTTATGATCTGCTTCGACGTGCCATTCAAAAAACTGCATCATGGTGTGATTTCGTTCCATCTCGTTCGCCTCATTTCATATTTTTCAAAAAATAAAATGCTAACGACTATTTACCCATGATGGAATTATTGAAAACAAAAAAGCGACTTTCACAAAGTGAAGTCGCCATGAAATGGACCCTGTAGGACTTGAACCTACGACCGGACGGTTATGAGCCGTCTGCTCTAACCAGCTGAGCTAAGGGTCCTTATAAATAGCGGCGGAGGGAGTCGAACCCACGACCTCACGGGTATGAACCGTACGCTCTAGCCAGCTGAGCTACACCGCCTCGTTGTTATACAGTAATAATATACTGAATATACTCAAGTGTGTCAAGGATGATCATTGAACTCGTTGAGCCATACGTATGCGTCACGACAAGTCAGTTAGCGTAGGGTATTCCCTCAATTATAATTGTGAAGAATCAACTGGATAAAAAGACGAACCAGGTCCCGTGATGCGACCTGGTTCGTTAACAATGAAAGAACTAAATTTTATACTGTCATTTCGTTTGCATCTTCAAGCGTAATTTCTGTGATATTCATCGCATGATCACCGATTCGCTCAAGGTTCGAGAGCATATCGACGAAGAACATGCCTGCTTGTCCATCACATGCACCAGTGTTTAGACGAACGACGTGGTTTTTACGGAATTGACGCTCTAGCATGTCAAGCTTCGCTTCCATCTCAATGACTTTACGCGCTTCGACCATATCGCCGCTCGCTAACGTTTGAAGTGATTTCTCAAGCGTTTCACGTGTAAGGTCGTACATTTCAGTCAATTCTTTTTGAGCTTCCGGTGAAAGAGACACTTTCGTAGCTGTCTTATAATCAATCAACTCGATGATGTTTTCAACGTGGTCACCGATTCGTTCGATATCGTTGATGGCATGCATGAGCGTCTTGTGCTCTTGAGACTCTTGCTCTGTCAAATCAACTGCAGCCAATTTCACGAGATAATCTGTAATTTTTGCGTTTAATGAGTTCAACGCCTCTTCAATGTGCGCTGATTTCTCTGAGTGTTTCTTGTCACCTGATGTTAAATAGTTACGTGCTTCATCAAGGCCGAGTTTTGCAAAATCACCCATGCGGATGACTTCATATTTCGCCTGCTCCACTGCAATCGATGGTGACTGTTGAATGAAGATTGGATCCAAGTGTTGTGCTTTCGTGTCAACGATTGAATCTTCACCCGGTACCAACTTCGTCACAATCCAAGCAATCGTCCCGATGAACCAAAACTGAATGAATGTGTTGACGATGTTGAACGTTCCGTGTGCGAATGCGATTTGCATCTTATCTTCGATTGACAACAGTTCTGTAACCCAATAAATATAATTCGTGAACGGAATTAACAATAGTAAGAAAATCGTCGTCCCGATCAAGTTGAAGATGACGTGAGCTGCTGCTGCCCGACGTGCGGCGACCGATGCACCGATTGAAGCTAAAATGGCCGTGATTGTCGTACCGATGTTGTCTCCGAACAATACCGGCAAAGCGGCACCCAACTCGATTGAACCTCCTGCATAAAGTTCTTGCAGGATTCCGATTGTTGCGGATGATGATTGGACGATGACTGTAAAGACTGTACCTACAATGACACCGAGGAACGGATTGTCACTCATTGATTGTGTCAAGTCGATGAAATACTCACTTGAACGAAGCGGGCGCATCCCGTCTCCCATCAATTCTAGTCCATAGAACAATGCACCAAGCCCGAAGACGACTTGTCCAAGATGTTGATAACGTTCTTTTTTAAAGAAGAAAAGTAAGACCGCACCGACTGCGATCATCGGGAGTGAATACTCACCGACATCGAACCCGATGATGAATGCCGTTACCGTTGTACCGATGTTCGCCCCCATGATGACTCCGATCGCTTGACGGAGTGTCATGAAACCAGCGCTGACTAGCCCGACTGTGATTACGGTCGTACCTGAAGATGATTGAATCAAAATTGTAACGATAATCCCGGCGAGTACACCGAGGAATGGATTCGTTGTATACTTATCAAGGATGTCTCGCAGACGATTACCTGCAGACTTTTGGAGCCCGTCTCCCATTGATTTGATACCGAATAGGAAGATCCCTAGACCTCCAAAAAACATGAATAACATTTCTTGCAAATTGTATTCCACGATTTTTGTACTCCTTTTAATTAAGAATTGGTTGGATTTGCTTGGTTTTTAATGCCTTACTCATTATGCCTTCATCGGTATGTCCATGTAAACACGTTTTATGTAAAAGTTTTATTAAAGTACTGTACTATTTTTAATTCTTTTATCAATTTTGTACTAGAACAGATTGGGGTTTTCATGATGTTATCCAGCGTTATCACATTTCTTCGAACAAGTCTTTTTCCGACTAAAGGTGTTTTACGTCTGCGGCTCGCCCCACTTCATGCATATATGGGTGCGACGATCGTATTGACGTTGCTTGTCACTGCTTTAGACTTTTTCGTAATACAACCTGATTTCTTCATTCCGATGTGGTTGCTTTTACACGGGTTTGCCATCTTCTTTTTTTATTTACTATTGGTCGCCATTGTTTCGTTATATGTTCAGCTCTTTACAAAACTCTACACAATGAAAATGTGGGCTTATCGTCAAGCATGGCCATACACCGTGTCCATGACATTTGTACCGACTCTCCTATCGATCACCATCTATCACGTGAACGCTTCCCTCTGGATAATCGGATTCATGATCGGGTTCGTTTATGTGACCTATCCTCTTATGCTTATCCCTAAAAAAAATCAACGCCGAACGTCGGTATGACCGTTCGGCGTTGATTTTATTTTGGTGATAAATCACGTAGCGTCCGATTCAATTCCTCGCTTTGGTCTCCTAAGTGCGTTCCAGCTGACTGAAGAGAAAGTTGAGCGACTGACCAGCGATCAACTCCGTCATTCAGTTCAAGTAATTTTCTCTCTAATAAAGAACTGATTTCTCGTAACTGTTCATTTGATTCCATCATGTCCACAAGCTGTCTACCTGTATCCGATGTATGATTTGTAATTGTCTGAAACTCGTCTAACTGAACCTTTATTTCGTGGTCGATTGTCTCGATCCCGTCTTCTACCCGATGAACCGTCTCTTTCAGACGATGAATTTCATTTACGAAATCGTTCACCTCGAACAATAACTCCGTTCGCTCGGAATGTAATGCTTCAATCGCTGAGACAGCAAGAAGGGTTGCTTCATTCGTCATTTTCGCTAAGTTCCCGACTTCGTGGGCCACGACTGCAAAACCTTTTCCGTGTTCACCTGCACGAGCAGCTTCGATCGAGGCGTTTAACGACAACATTTTCGTGGAGGCGGAAACAGATAGAATATGCTTTAGTGCCGTGTCTGCTTTCGTTGAATTTTTCTCACTCTCCATCAACTTCTGTTGAATAGACTCGATTTGACGCTCGACATAGTCACTTACTTCTTTGACTGATGAGAAAGATTGTAGCTCTTCATACAAAATCGATTTCAAACGGTCGCCTCGCTCTTCCACACTTACGATTTGATTCTCGAGCATGTGGATTTGCGTAGTGACCTCTTTCATCTTGGACGCGGACCCTGTCGTAAATGATTGATACGATTGACTCGTCTGTTCGACGGTCGCCGCCACTTCACGGAACTGTGCTACTTGCTGATGACTGTTTACCAGTTCTTGTTTGAAGACAGGCAAGCTGTCATTAAACGCAGTTGCGGTTTTTCCCATCATCGCCATGGATTGATTCCATAGTAGAATGAAGGAATTAAACTCTTTTTCTAACATATGTATTTCCTTCGACCTTGCCTTGAGCGCCACATCGTCGAAACGACGTGATTCGACGGCGCGACGTAACGAATCGGCCAAAATGCTCAGCGGTTTGACTTCACGGTGAATCAAACGTGTAAACAGTAAGGTCATTCCAATCATGGCAATCAGTAAGATATAAACAGTATACTTCCTCAACTCACTCATCGGTCCGAGAACAGATTCTTTCGTGACGACGAGAACGTAATCAGCCTTTAGTTCAGGTATTGGTATCGACGCAATCAATAACTGTTCTGTTTCCTTCATTTGTAACGCTGAGCCGCCAGACACGTCTTCCATCAAACGCTCTACTTTCATACCTTGTTTCCCTGTCAACTGCTCGACTGACTGTTCATTCACAAGGAATTGGGCGGCCTCAATCTCATCCCCCGATAAAATTGAAGCTTGTTGCATGTATGATGATTTTAACGAACGATTGAGTTGTTTCTCGTTTGCAACATAGGCACTGTAAGAGGTTTTGATCGATTCCCTCATTACCGTGACCTCTCTTTTAAGACGTTCTTCAATCTCTGCTACTAACAATTGTTCAGACTTGATTGCGAACCAACCGAATGTGAGTGAAAAGACGAGCAAGATCAGCGGCATGAGTGTCCATTGAAGACGATGCGCCATTTTGTAGTGTTTGCCTTGCTGTTTTTCTTTTTTGTCGTGATTTCGTTTGAAGTTCCACTTCACTATACATCACCTCTTTTTTAATCTCGCCTCTATATCGGTCTTGAGACGGTGGAAAATTATGAAGTAGATGTTAAGATAACGTTATAGTTTGTAAAGAGAACACATCGCCTACGCATCCTAGATGCTTTTTCACATTCTTTTCGTTATGATAATGAAGAAACCGCATCATCTTAAATCGATTGGATTCTTTCCAAAAGAAGGAGATTACGTATATGTCAGAAATTTTGCATCGTTCATTAACTCGTCCGATTCGTGTCGGTAACTTGATTATCGGGGGATCAGATGAAGTCGTTATTCAATCTATGACAACAACTAAAACTCATGACGTTGAGGCGACAGTCGCCGAAATCAAACGTCTTGAGGAGGCTGGTTGCCAAGTCGTTCGCGTGGCATGTCCAGACGAACGTGCAGCTGACGCACTAGCAGAAATCAAGAGCCGCATCAATATCCCGCTCGTTGTCGACATTCACTTCGACTACAAGCTCGCTTTAAAAGCCATTGAGAGTGGTGTCGATAAGATTCGAATCAATCCGGGTAACATCGGGCGTCGTGAAAAGGTAGAGGCCGTCGTCAACGCGGCGAAAGCAAAAGGAATCCCGATTCGAATCGGTGTCAACGCCGGATCACTCGAAAAACAATTCCTTGAAAAGTATGGCTATCCGACCGCACAAGGTATGGTCGAGAGTGCGATGCACCACGTGAAGATTCTCGAGGACCTCGGTTTCTATAACACGATCATCTCCCTCAAAGCTTCAGACGTGAACCTTGCCCTTGAAGCGTACACGCTCGCTGCGAAAACGTTCGACTACCCACTTCATGTCGGAATCACAGAATCGGGTCCACTCTTCTCCGGTTCACTTAAATCCGCGGCCGGACTCGGTGCAATCCTATCGCTTGGGATCGGTTCAACGGTTCGTGTCTCGCTCTCAGACGACCCGGTCGAAGAAGTGAAAGTTGCTAAAGAGGTGCTCAAGTCGTTCGGACTCGCAGCGAATGCTGCGACACTCATTTCTTGCCCGACATGTGGGCGAATCGAAATCGACTTGATTTCGATTGCAAAAGAAGTAGAGGACTATATCCAAAATATTAACGTCAACATTAAAGTCGCTGTTCTCGGTTGTGCGGTAAACGGACCTGGTGAGGCTCGTGAAGCCGACATCGGAATCGCCGGTGCCCGCAATGAAGGTCTTCTCTTCCGTCACGGTAAAATTATCCGGAAGGTCCCGGAAGCGACGATGGTCGAGGAACTGAAAAAAGAAATCGACGCAATCGCTGCCGAAAAAATGGCTGAACGTGAGCGCGAAGAGCAGGAACTCGCAAATCAATCAAATTAATGAGTCTCACTCCCGTACGGTTGCAACCGTACGGGTTTTTGGTAGAATAGAGGGCATGTGAGGAGGAGTGACGAGATGCGAATCGGCATTGATTTGGACGGAACGGTTACAGACCCTAAAAGTTGTTTTCTATATATGAATGAATCACTCGGCTATTCGATTGACTATCATCGTGCGACCGAGTACGAGTTGCACACGTACACGACGATGGAGCAGCATGAATTTTGGAAGTTCATGATTGAAAAGGGACACGAGGAAGCCATTTACCGCCGCTCCCTTCCGCACTCCGATGTATTCGATGTGTTATGGGAGTTGAAACGGCAGCACCACCTTCATTATGTGACCGCCCGAAGCGAAGCGGTTCGACCGGTTACGGAAGAATGGATCAAGCATCACCGCCTTCCCCTTGATTCATTGGTCATGACCGGTTCCCACGATAAAATCAGCGTCGTCAAGGACTTGGCACTCGAGCTGTTCATGGAAGATCGATATGAGAATGCGATTTCGATTCATGAAGAAACATCGATCCCGGTCCTTTTGTTCGATGCCCCTTATAATCGCAAGACACTACCTGAAGGGGTGACCCGTATATCAACATGGCGTGAGGCGCATCATCATGTCGCGCAAATGGAGAACCAAATCGTTCTACAACAACGCTAAAAGGCAATCCCGATGCAAATCGGGGTTGCCTTTTCATATACGTCCGAGTTCTTCAATTACATCGCTGGCGAGTACGCTCGCATGATGTATGTTGTGACCGATTGATTTGGCAGCGAGCGCATGCCATAAGACAGCTTGTTCATTCGGTGATTGTACTCGCTTTCTTCTTGCCCAAAGTGCAAGGATGATCCCGGTCAATACATCGCCACTCCCACCTTTCGCCAAAGCAGAGGCTTCAACCGTATTGACGGCACCCGTTCCATCCGGCTTGACGATGAGTGTATAAGTTCCTTTCAGCACTAAATGGATGCGGTGCTGTTGCGCGAACTCGGAAGCAATTGTGAAACGGTCTGCTTCGATTTCTTCGACCGATTTACCGCTCAATCTAGAGAACTCACCAGGATGCGGCGTGAGTGTGAGCGGTCCCCTCGTCTCAAGACGTCTCAACGAAATTGCTCCGGCGTCTGCAATGACCGGACACGACTGACGACTCACTTGTTGCCAAATCGATTTCATCTCCTCACCGTCCACCATTCCCGGTCCGATGGCAATCGCATCAAACGATTGCTCCAAAACGTCGGTATGGCGAGAATACATGGCTTCAGGTAATGTCGCCATGAGCGGGCTCGCTTCGTGAGGGATGGATACGTGCAACAGTCCGACTCCTGAACGCAGTGCCGCACGGGCCGCTAAAAAAGGTGCACCGAGTAAATGACGACTCCCGCCGATGAGGATGCCATGACCATAATCTGTCTTGTGACTGAATCGGTCCCGCTCTAAAAGGGAGCGGTCAAAGTCAGATTCGGTCAGGACGTTCCAATCTGACGTATGCGGAAGGCCGATGTCTATCCGCTCAACTTTTCCATAGTACGGCGCTGTACGATTCAAAAAGGCCGTACGTTTATATCCATGTAATGAATAGGTCGTTGTGGCCTCGACAGCGAGTCCGTCAAACTCACGAGCATGATCACTCGGCATTCCTGAAGGGACATCTATCGAGATGACGGGACTCACCTGTCGATTCATCCATTCAATCACATCTCTTGCTTTACCTGTCACCGGTCCTGTCAATCCGACTCCAAACAACGCATCGATGATGACGTCCGACTTGATCGGCTGCTCGACGCTTTGAACAAACGACGAAGCATAGGCCGAGTGAGTTGCGGCTGATTCAGACTTGCTTTCCCCGAGCGGCGACCAGACGCTCACTTGATGGCCTTGCATAGCAAGCTCTCTTGCGATGACCCAGCCGTCACCACCATTGTTACCCGTACCACAAACAACTAAGACCGTTGAAGGCGCTATCTTTATATGAGGTACGATTGCCGATGCGGCTCGTTCCATCAATACCGCTCCCGGCATGCCTTGTTGCATAGCTTTTTGATCAATCTGTTTGATTTCTTCAGCTGTATAAATCATCAGATCTCCCCTTTCAATACAAAAAGGATTGAATTCATTCAATCCTTTTACATACAAGACTTACAATATCCATATACCTCAAACTTATGATCGACGACTTCAAACTCAGGATCAATCGTTTTCACGTAACTCATTGGACATAAGTCGAGAAGTCTTGTTTTTCCGCAGCTACGACAAATCAGATGATGATGGTGGTGCGAGGTGCCACATGTGACTCGAAACGCTTTCTCTCCATCGAGTTCTGTCGCTTCGAGCAATCCTTCCTCGGCAAACGACTTGAGGTTACGGTAGACCGTGTCAAAACTCATCGTCGGATGCTTCGCCCGCATGTAATCGAGTACTTCTTTCGCACTAATGTAACGGTCTTCTTCAGAGAGAAAGGCATACATTTCAAGACGTTTCGGGGTGACTTTCAAAGACGACGCCCGAAGACGGTTCAGTTGTTCTGTCTCATTCATGTTATACCTCCTTTTTTCTAAAGCTTATCATTCTTTCAAACGTCATAACAGTTGCTAAAATTCCAACAGCGATCAACACGATCACCCCGCCTGGCGCAACATCAAGTTCATATGCGAAAAGAAGCCCTCCGATCGTTGCGACTTCCCCAAAGATGACGGCCCAAAGAATCGTCTGCTTGAAGCTCGAAGTGAACCGTAACGCGGCAGCGACCGGTAACGTAATCAAGCTCGATACGAGAAGCGTCCCAACAATCCGCATGCTGACAGCAATGACAAGCGACACGATGAACATAAACAAGATGTGGAGCATCGTGCTCGGTAATCCAGATACTTTTGCCTGCTCCTCATCGAATGACAAAAATAACAACTGTTTGTAAAAGATGAGTATGACAATCACGGTGACAAGTGCCACACCGACAATCAACATGATATCGGATTGGCTCACCGCAGAGATCGATCCAAATAACAGTGACGATAAATCGATAGAAAACCCTCTTGAGAGTGATATGAAGATTGCACTAAGCCCCATTCCCGCAGACATCATGATCGGGATGGACAACTCTTGGAAGTGAATATATTTCCCGCGTAACCAATTGAGGCTGAGCGCAGCGAGCACTGAAATAAACGTACCCATATAAAGCGGGTTTAAATCAGCGAACAAGGCAACGTATTGCCCAAGAAATAAACTGAATGATATACCGGCAAGCGTTACGTGTGACAGGGCGTCGGCAATCAAGCTCATTCGTCTCACAACAACAAATGAACCGATTAAAGGAGCGGTGAATCCGATGACGATTGCTGCAATAAACGCATAACGTAAAAAACTATAGTTCCATAAATCAACAATCATGTCGTCTCCTCATGAATGAGCACCTTCACCGGGTAAGGTCTGATGGACGGAGCGAGTTGGTCAATTTCGCTATATTCTTTTAACCCGCAATCACAGGCTAGACTACCACGGTCGAGATGAATCACTTTCGTGACGAGGTTCGTCACAACGTTTAAATCATGCGTGACAAGAATGAATGTGCACGACGTTTGCTCTCTCAGTAAATGTAACACGTCATAAAAATCTTTAAGGTGCTTTTGGTCAACCCCTACAGTCGGTTCATCCAAAATCAATAAGTCGGGTTGATTGACCATCGCCCTTGCAATGAAGACACGTTGTTGCTGACCACCGGATAGATCACCAATTTTCCGATGTCGGAAGTCCCACATATTCACCGTTTCGAGTGCTCGTCTAATCGCAGACCGATCTTCAGTTTTCAATCGTTTGAACAAACCGAGACGTCCATACCTTCCCATCGCCACTACTTCTTCTACTGTGACGGGAAAGCCCGAGTTAAATGACGCTGCTTTTTGGGAAACGTAACTGATACGAGACTTATCTTTAAACTGTGAGATCGGTTTCCCGAACAGCTCGACTGTCCCATGCTTCGGTTTTAATAACCCAAGAATGAGACGGGTCATGGTTGATTTTCCCGAACCGTTATCGCCAACGATCGCAACAAACTCACCTCGTCGAATATCAATCGATACGTCTGTTAACGCTGCTGTCCCATCATATGAATAAGATACATCATTTAGTTTCACGACGGATGACATCATGTATTATCCCTTCTCTCATTTAATAAATCGTAATCATTTCTACTTTCTAGGCGTCTGTATTATACAGAATAACTAGTATACCTTCAAGTGAGACCTTTTTCATCGAATCAAATATTAAAAATCACGTAAATCATATGTTCGTTCAAAACTTTGTCGATTACACTAGAATTATGAAAGGGATGGTATTATGACAAAGAAACTTGCGGTTATTGATATCGGGTCGAACTCGATTCGAAATGTCATCTTTGAAGTGAATGGACAGGGACAATATTTTGAACGTTTAAATGTGAAGGAAGTCGCTCGCTTGTCCAGTCATATTAGTGATTCGAACGAAATGACCGAGGAAGGGATTGCTTCACTTATCGAGACGTTACGTCACTTCAAAGAGTTGAATGACCATCATGCCGTTACGGATGTTCTTCCCGTTGCGACGGCAGCCATTCGTAATGCGAACAATTCAGAGGAGATTTTGAAGAACGTCAAGCAGTCGACAGGAATGACCATCCGATTGTTAAGCGATTACGAGGAAGCATTTTATGGATACTCCGCCATCGTCAATTCCACATATATCGAAGATGGATATTCGGTCGATATTGGTGGTGGGTCAATGGAGGTCACATACTTTCAAAATCGAGAACTTGTCTTCTATCACAGTTTTCCATTCGGTGCCGTGACGTTGACGAAGGAGTTCATGAAAGATGAAACGATGACGAAAGACGAAAGGAAGGCTTTGATCTCTTACTTAAAGAAGGCGTTCAAAGAAATTGAATGGCTAGAGCCACATGGTGTCCCCCTTGTCGGTGTCGGTGGGACGGCCCGTAACTTAGTGCGCGTCGAGCAGACCATGTCGAGCTTCCCGCTCGAGGGAATCCATCAATACACGATCTCTGCCGAGCAATTAGAGGAGGTCGTCGATGAGCTCGTCGGTATGTCGTCTAAACAACTCGGTCGCCTGGACGGCCTCTCAAAAGACCGTGTCGACATCATCGCACCGGCCGTCACGGCAATCGGGGAACTCGCCAAATATTTAAAAGTTCCTGAGTTCACGATGAGTAACAACGGACTTCGAGAAGGATTGTTCTATGAGAATTATTTGCATGAGCACGATAAAATTCGCTTTGCCGATGTCAAAGAAGAAAGTTTTCGGCATTTTGAAAAACAATATGACGTCAATCCAGTCCGACACCAACACTTGATTCGGCTTGCCCGTCAACTATATACCGGGCTGATCGAAGAGAAGGCAATCAAACCAAGACCGTTCGAACCCGGTCTCCTCGAAGGGGCTTGCCGCCTCGCCTACGTAGGTGAATATATTGACCATAACAATAAAAGTGACCACACTTTTCATTTAATCACCACCAATGACTTCAAGGGATTAAACAATGAAGACCGACTCGCCCTTGCACTCGTCACATCATTCAAGTCAAAACGCGTGTTAGAACAACATATCGAGGCTTTTCCAAAGTGGTTTGACCAAAAACTGTTGAGAAGTCTTGAATTGCTCGGTTCCATCGTCAAACTCGTTGACGCCCTCGATTTGACAGAGCGCCAAATCGTTACAGATGTTCACGTGTCTCGTTCGAAAGATGGACTTACAATCTCACTCGATACGAATGGACCTGCTCGTTTTGAGTTACAGCGAAGCACACGACATAAAAAACATTTGGAGCGTGCGATCGATCAATCGATTGACATCATCTTCAGCAAGGAGGAATAACGATGACCGATTATTTATATGAGCACTTTAATAATCGTGAACTAAGTTGGCTCGATTTCAATGAACGCGTTCTTCAAGAAGCTATGGATGACCGGACCCCATTGATGGAACGATTGAAGTTTTTGGCGATTTTCAGTTCGAACCTTGATGAGTTTTATATGGTGCGTGTCGGTGGGTTGAAAGATGAAGTGCTCGCCGGATTCAACCGTCCAGAGGACAAGACCGGACTCACACCGAAACAACAAATTAAAGCCATTTCAATGCGGGCTCAAGAACTCGTCGAGATCCAATATGCAACATATAAAAAAATCACGAAACAACTGTCGAATCAAAACGTTCGTTTTTTACGAACGAAGCATTTAAATCACACGCAACTAGATTTCGTGAAAGAGTATTTCCGGACACATGTATTTCCGGTTCTAACTCCGATAGCGGTCGATGCATATCGTCCGTTTCCCATGCTCTTATCAAAGTCATTGAATATCGCAGTTGAAATTGCTTCAAATGGCGAAGGTAAAAAACGACTCGCCCTCGTCCAAGTACCATCCGTCCTCCCCCGTTATCTTGAACTGCCTACGGATGAAGAGGAACATACGGATTTAATCTTGCTCGAGGACTTGATTATCCAGTTCATCGATTCGCTCTTTAAAGGGTTTGTCGTCGAATCGACGATGCCGTTCCGAATCACTCGTAACGCGGATATGCCTTTCCACGAGGAGGACAGTCGCGACGTTTTGAAACAAATCGAGAAAGAACTAAAAAAACGACGTTATGGGGTGGGCATCCGCCTCGAAGTGCAACAACGCTCATTACGAAAAGAGCTGTTGTTCATGCTCCAAGATGTCCTCGATTTGCAAGACCGTGACATTTTCATCGTCGATGGTCCGATTGACCTGACATTCTTATTTGGAATATATAGTCAGATTGGCATAGAGTATGACGACATGATCAATGAGACGTTGATTCCATTCATTCCGGAGGGACTCGAGTCCGGTAAAGATTTATTCCAAAGTATCGCCAAACAGGATTACTTGCTCCATCACCCGTACCACTCGTTCGACCCAGTTGTCCGATTCATCGCACAAGCCGCCAAGGACCCGAATGTACTTGCCATTAAACAGACACTCTATCGCGTCTCAGGGGACTCCCCTATTATCAAGGCATTGACCGATGCGGCCGAGAGCGGTAAACAAGTGACCGTGCTCGTTGAACTGAAAGCACGCTTTGATGAAGAAAAAAATATTCAATGGGCGAAGCAACTTGAAAAAGCTGGTGCTCACGTGATTTATGGTTATAAAGAACTCAAAACTCATTCAAAGATCACGCTCGTCGTTCGAATATTAGAGGGTGGCGTGCTCCAACGTTTCGTTCATCTAGGGACCGGAAACTATAATGATACGACCGCCAAACTGTATACGGATATCGGGCTTCTCACTACGAACGAGGAACTCGCAGAAGATGCGACAAACTTTTTTAACTGGTTATCAGGATACGGAGAGAGACCTTCTTGGCATCAGTTCGAGACGTCCCCTGACGATATGAAACATTTCTTCATTCAAAAAATCGAAGATGAGATTAAATTGCATGAAAAGTATGGAAATGGTCGGATTGTCGCAAAAATGAACTCGATTACAGATCGGGCCATCATCACGAAATTGTATGATGCCTCCTCGGCCGGGGTGAAGATTGACTTGATTGTACGAGGCATCTGTTGTTTGAGACCAGGAATCAAAGGAGTATCCGAGAACATTCAAGTCGTCTCGATCATCGACCGCTATCTCGAACATTCGAGAATCTTCTATTTTTATCAAAATGGGAATGAAGACTTGTATTGTTCTTCAGCAGACTGGATGACGAGGAATATGAAGAAACGAATCGAGATCCTCTTCCCCATCCTCGATCCATCGCATAAGACATATATCAAAGATATGATGGCGCTTCAACTGGTTGATAACGTCAAGGCGAGAAGACAACGTTCCGACGGTCGGTATACGTATGTGAAACGCGGAAACAAAGAAGACGAAATCCAGTCTCAAATCATCATTCATCAATACACGGGAGGGCGATGGAACAATATTCCGAGCGTATTCGAGCGGGAGCCTTCAAATTGGGCAGAACGTGAAGTGCTTCGTCTTCGAGCAGAGAATGAGAAAATGACAGATGACTGATGTTAGACTTCTCAAATGCACAAAGTCATTGTATAATGAATTCGGTCAACTCTTTATAAAACGCTTTCATGATTAAGAGACGGAGGAATTATACATGCAGGAAATTTTATTATCATTACTTGCCGGTTTGATTTGTGGTGCGATTTTTACAGCGCTCAAATTACCGCTCCCGGCCCCACCAGTACTTCCAGGGGTTGTCGGTATTTTCGGGGTCTTCCTCGGAATGAAAGTTTACCAGTTCGCCGTGGCGAACTGGCCATTCTAAAAAACGATGCCCTCTTCTCGGGCATCGTTTTTTAGTCTAGTACATGAAGCGCCTTATGACAGGTAGGGCAAACCCAAATTCCTCGGCCGTCCTGCAAATGATACTCCATCAGTTTCAATGCATCGTTCCCGTAACGCTCGAAAAGGTCGATGTCACAAACAGAGCATGTTGTCACCGGAGCATATAAGACATGTTTCTCCTGAAACAAATGCGCTTCATATGTCTCTTTCGTCCATTTCGACGATGGTACGTGATAGCCGTCCCTCCACTTTTTTTGAATCGACTCGTACGATTCACCTTCCTCATACATCCCACTTTTTAAAAGAGGATGATGGAAGTGAAGTTGGAGTAAATCGACCAGGCTATACGTGGTCTCTCCTTCTTCCTCTTCTCCGAGCCAATATGGATCGTCAGGTCGCTCAATCTTTTCCTCTAACAACACTTCTGCCTCCGCCACAATCCCATGCCCGAGCACTTCGATGAATACGGTCGGTGTCGTCACCGCCCCTTTCACATAAAGTGGACTCTGTTCAAGGAAGTAGGTCGGGAACGCGTTCCAGACATCGTAGAGCTTTGGGTCAATCTGAAGGATTGCCATCGTTTACTGATGAGACAGCGTGAAGCGTTCACGCCACTCCGAATCAAATTGATTAGCGCGGAACATCTCAATTTCTTGCTTGTATGGTGCCACTTTTGTTTTTTCGCTGATTGGGATATACGGTGTCTCTAATATTTTTGGAAGATGTGCAAATGCTTCGTGGTGAATGATTCGATTTAACGTATCGAAACCAATCTCTCCGTAGCCAATGTTTTCATGACGGTCCTTTTTCGCCCCACGTACATTCTTCGAGTCGTTCACGTGAATGACACCGAGACGGTCGAGTCCGACGATGCGATCGAATTGTTCGATGACACCATCTAAATCACCGACTAAATCGTACCCGGCGTCGTGAACGTGACACGTATCAAAACAGACAGACAAACGCTCATTGTGCGTCACCCCGTCAATGATGGTCGCCAGTTCTTCAAACGTCTTACCGAGTTCGCTTCCTTTCCCAGCCATCGTCTCAAGTGCAATCTTGACTTGTTCATTGCCCGTCAATACTTCATTGAGTCCTTCGATGATTCGAGCGAGACCAACCTCTTCTCCCGCACCGACATGAGCGCCTGGGTGAAGGACGACATGGCGTGCCACTTGGAGCGCTTCTGCCCGTTCAAGTTCCTGCGTCAAAAAGGAAACGGCGAGTTCAAACGTCTCCGGCTTCGTCGTGTTTCCGAGGTTAATAATATACGGGGCATGAACGACAATCTCCTCGATATCGTGTGCAGCCATATGCTGGAGTGCCGCCTCAATATTCAAATCTTCAATTGGCTTACGTCGTGTATTTTGGGGTGCACCGGTATATACCATCATCGTATTCGCTCCGTATGAAACGGCTTCTTCACTACCCGCTAATAACATTTTTTTACCTGATACCGAAACGTGTGAACCTATTTTTAACATCATCATCTTCCCTTCATATGCTTCTTTCTTTAGTTTACACAAAAAGAAGAACCGACTCCAAGAAGTCGATTCTTTCAGATTTAACGTTTGTTCTTCTTACGTGCGGCCCGGCGATCCGAGCGCTGTTGTTGCATATGCTCACGTGAAGCAGTCTCTTTCAACTTATACTTGAACTTCTTCTTATAGCCAGGCTTCACTTTTTTCTTAGCCTTTTTAATCTCACCGGCCATACGGCTATGTGCCGTATGCGAGACCTTCATTTTGCGGTCTGTTTGGCGACGGCGACGAGTCTTGATCGGTTGGATCGAACCGTTTCTAAGGTCAACGTGTGTAAATTCGAACCCACGCTCTTCGAGACGATTGATCGGTCCGTTTTCATGGTCCTCGTATAGCGTATATGCCTCACCTGAAGCGCCCGCACGACCGGTACGACCGACACGGTGCGTATAGAAATCAAGATCTTTCGGGATGCCGTGATTGATGACGTGAGATACGCCGGAAATATCGATTCCACGAGCTGCCAAATCCGTAGCGATCACGTATTGATATTTCGCTCCGTTAATATCTTTGATGGCTTGCTTGCGACGACGTGCCTGCATATCACCATGTAGTGTGCCGACATTTAACCCCGCCTCACGGAACGACGCCTCTAGTTCATCTGCCTCTTGTTTCGTGTTCGTGAACACGAGACAAACGAACGGATTGATCGCCTTCGCAACCTCGACAGTCAGTTCCTTCCGGTCACGGTGACGCACCGGGATGACATGGTGTTTGATTTTAGGTGCGACGCGATGCTCAGGACTCGCTTCTGCAAAGCGTGGATCGTGAAGATACTTCTTCAGGAACGGCTCAAGGTTCTCTGGAATCGTAGCCGAGAAGACCATCGTCTGCAGTTTTTCAGGAAGCGACTGCGCAATGCGGTCGACTTCTGGCAAGAATCCCATATCGAGCATTTGATCGGCTTCATCGACGACAAAGTGTGTCACTTTGTGTGGGAACAATGCCTGTGCCTTCATCAAATCAAGGATACGTCCTGGTGTCCCGATGATGAGTTGTGGTGGGTTTTTCATCTTATCGATTTGACGTTCGCGGTCTGTCCCACCGACAATCAGACTAGATTTGATGTAATCCGGGTTTTTCACTAGAATCGATTTCAATTCCTCGTGAATTTGCCAAGCGAGCTCGCGTGTCGGTGCGACAACGATTGCCTGGACCGAAGCTTCTTCTGGATTGATCGCTTCGACGATCGGTAACAAGAACGCAAGCGTTTTACCCGTTCCTGTCTGTGATTTTCCAATAATATCTCGACCATTCAAGGCAGCCGGAATAATCCGGGCTTGTATATCGGTCGGTTTCGTAATGCGTTTTTCTGTTAACGCATCAACCATAAACGGTAGCAATTTGAACTGTTGGAAGCTGTTCAATCGATACACCTCCTGTTTCTTTCCACTTTTCCTAGCATAGCGGAATCAAATGATTTGTCAATCAATCTTTTGCCACACCTTCATATAAATAGCTTGAAGAATAATAATGTTTGGCAATTTTCTTTCCATTTAAATGTTGCTCGAGCGCCTTAAAGCCGACTTCCATCATTTCATTCGGGGACTGTACGACGGTCGCATTGACTTTCCCGTTTTGGATGAGGGGGTAAATGTCAGAGACCCCATCCACCGACACGATCGTTTTGTCTGTTAGACCATGGCTCTCTAAAGCCCTGACGACACCGAACGTATTGTCATCGTTATGTGAAAAGACAGCATCGAACGGAATCTCTCCCGTCAACCAACGCGACATTTCAATCTCTGCTTGGAACGTGTCATAGTTGCCGGTGATTGACGCAATGATTTGAAATTGATCTTCATGTTGTTTCTCGTATTCACGAATTCCAAGGCTACGGTCCATCGTGGAACGAACTTTTGGAGTTCCCCTCACCTCGACTACACGAATCGGGCGATCAAGGTCACTATATTTTGCAGCAATCTGCTCTGCTGCCATCCGACCGATATCGACATTGTCAGATACGACCGAAGTGAGGACACTCGAATGATCAATCATACGGTCAATTGCAATAATCGGGATTTGTTTGCGGTTTGCACGTTCTAATGAAGATTGAATGAATGTGTCATCTAATGTTGTCAAAAAAATGGCCTCGACGTCCCGGTCAATCAAAGAATCTAGTTTCTCTTTTTCGAGGACGCGGGAATCTTCACTCGTCGTCGGGATTGGGACGAACCCTTTTTGATTGGCTGTATGAACGAACGAGTCCAACAGTTTATTCGCATGCTCATGTTTGTCACTCACAAATACGAATCCCACTTCTTTGTCACTTGTCTTTTCTTCCGGAAGTTGGATTGAGGTAATAAGAAGGATCGTCATAGCCCAAACGATCGGCAACCAAATCCAATAGTGTCTGAGCCCCTTCATGACGGTTGTCTCCTTGGAATTTTGATTAGCATAGCTGTCCCTTGTCCGACTGTACTGTCGATCTCCATCGTCCCGTTTACACTCTTCAAATATTCCTGAATCATATAAATACCGAGACCGTTCCCTGTTTCTTTCGTTGTATGAAAAGCAGAGCCGACCAGTTTAAGTTGTTCCTCACTCATGCCGATCCCATTGTCTTCAATCAAGAAGCGATATTCCTGTTCCGTAAAGAGAACGGTGACGACGACACTGCCCTCTGCACCTTTCGATTCGACGGCTTCGACCGCGTTTTTAAAGAGGTTGTATATGATTTGGACGAGCATATCAAAAGATGCATAGAATGAAGGCATGTCGTTCGGTACGAGTAGTTCCCATTTGGTTGGCCGCTTATAACATTCAGCGTCCATTAAGAACTCAAGTCGTTTCGCAAAGTATAACATATCGATCCACTCTTCATTTTTTCCGGCCTGGTCGGGTCGAGCGAGCGTTAACATCGTCGAAATCAAGTCATTTGCCCGCTCTAACTCTTTGATGGCCACATCTACCATGTCACGGTCACTCTGACCTTCTCGCACCATCTGTAACGTGATGTGTACAGGCGTCAACGGATTGCGTATCTCATGGGCGATACCAGCAGCCAATTGACCGAGTGAGGCTAGCTTTTCTTGATGTAAAATTAACTGTTGTTGACTTAACTGTTCACGACGCGACGTTTCCATACGTTGTGCATAATCGTTGTACGTATCGAGTAGCGTCTCCACTTCCTTTGAACCGGTACGTTCTAATGCGATCGTCCCAAGAGATTGTTGCCTTTTAATATGATTGACCAGCTCGACTAACGGGTTCGTCAACGTGCGGGAGAGCAACAATCCGACAAGGATGCTCAAGAAAAATGTGACGAGTGCGATCAACAAGTATTGCCAACGCGTATCATAGACCGTTTCATACACCGAGTCGTTCCGATGTTTCGCAAGCATACTCCATCCACTGACACGGGCATCCGGTTCGTACATCAACGTATCTTCATCGGTACTCAGTATAGTCCGTGTATTACGCTTTAACGCTTCGTCGATGACTTCACGCGATACACGGCGTTCCGCATCCGTGACGAGGTTGAAGGAGGTCGTTAGCACTTCACCTTGTTCATCAAGCAAATACAAGATCATATCGTCATTTGATGATTCTAACGAACGACGGTACAGGTCAGAGTTCAATACACTAATGCTTCCCCCAAAAATCCCAATCGGTCGATTCTCCTCGATCACAGGTACGTATAAATACGTCCCTACATCTCCGCTAATCATGATCGGTTCACTCATATACAGTTCTTTTCCACTGGCAGTCAGCACTTCCGTGAACTTGGGGTCGCGCTTTATATCAGATGATGCAACTCGTCGTTCAGAATACCATTTAAAGGAATTTTGCCTGACATCATAATAAAAGATAGATGTAAAGCTCGTCCGCTGATTCAAATACCCCGTACGGATCCGCTCTTCAATCCACGGTTCATTCCCGGCATATGCTCCAAGATAAACTAAATCTTCATACAGTTTTCCTAAACGGGATTCGACGTTCTCAATACTGTCATCAATCGCATAATCAAACTGCTCTTTTGCAAGCTCTTCGGCCCGAGACACCGT
The DNA here is from genome assembly GCF_018617855.1 of Exiguobacterium qingdaonense. Lineage (GTDB taxonomy): Bacteria > Bacillota > Bacilli > Exiguobacteriales > Exiguobacteriaceae > Exiguobacterium > Exiguobacterium qingdaonense. Next base: position 192,867 of record NZ_JACSKY010000002.1, on the reverse strand, counting down.
GACTCGGTCAGCAGAAAAAGCAAGTGAAGAAATGACAAGTGCTAGTATGATGATGATAATAAACGTGATTTGAAAAAAGTATGATTTCTTAAGTTCTCCCCATTGTTTCATACGATTCACGGCGTCCCTCCTTTCTAACCTAAAAATTATAGCATGAATACACGCAAATCTTTTCGTATTTTCGAAACAATGTTAGACTAATACGTATGAAAGCACTTCGAAAGGAGCCTTCGTCTTCATATGAAAGTTAAAAAAATTAGTCCACGCGGATATTGCTACGGTGTCGTCGATGCCATGAAACTTGCAAATGAGGCGGTCGCAAATCCAGATTTGCCACGCCCGATTCATATACTCGGAATGATCGTCCACAATCGTCACGTCACACAGGCGTTTGAAGATCTTGGTGTCAAAACGGTGGATGGTGAAGACCGCATGCAGGCACTCGAAACAATCGATCGAGGCACAGTCGTCTTTACAGCACACGGAATTTCTCCGCTCGTTCGTAAACGTGCCATTGAAAAAGGATTGACGATTGTTGACGCCTCATGTCCGGATGTGCTCGTCACGCACGATTTGATTCGTGAAAAAACGGCAGACGGCTATGATGTCATCTATATTGGAAAACACGGGCACCCGGAACCGGAGGGCGCCATCGGGGTCGCACCGGATTTCGTCCATTTGATACAATATGAACATGAAATCGATCAATTACCAAGTCGGCTCTTTGATCGCAAGATTCTTGTGACGAACCAGACGACAATGAGTCAATGGGACGTCTCGACACTCATCGAACAAATACAGGCTCGATACCCACATGTTGAAGTGCATAATGAAATCTGTAACGCGACGCAAGTTCGTCAAGAGGCAGTCGCTGAACAAGCCGGAGACTGTGAATTATTAATCGTCGTCGGTGACCCTAAATCCAACAACTCGAACCGATTGGCCCAAGTATCAAAAGAGATTGCCGGAACGAATGCCTATCGCATCGGCGACTTGAGTGAACTTGATTTAAATTGGCTCGAAGGCGTAGAGACGGTCGCTGTGACATCCGGGGCTTCTACACCGACACCAATCACTAAAAAAGTCATCGACTTCTTGACACAATATGACCCTACAGATTTGAGTACACACGATAAAACACCATTTCTTGAACTTCGAAGCATCTTACCGAAAGTAAAGGCATTGCGAAAGTGAAGGAATCCCCCATTCTCTAAGGAGGACGGGGGATTTTCATGTTTTATCTGAACTGAAACGGGTTCGTGTTCGCAACAGATCGAATCAAGTCGACATCTACCTTCGCTTTTTCAAACTTTTTGCGGAGCACGTCAATCACGCCTTGTTTCATGACACTCTCGACATGGTGTCCTGGATCGACGACCGAAAGTCCTAGTGCCATCGCCTCGTGGGCAACGTGGAAATATAAATCGCCCGTGACATAAGCATCTGCTCCCTTAAAATGCGCAGCAGAGACGTACTTGTTCCCGTCCCCACCAAGGACAGCCACTTTCTCAATCAATCGAGCCGGGTCCCCGACGACCCGCACACCTTCAACACCGAAGCTCGTCTTCACATGTGCGGCGAACTGCTCGAGCGTCAACGCCTGTTCAAGTCGACCGATTCTGCCTAGCCCATACACGTGCCCCTCGATTTCATCACGCATGAGGTCATACGCCACTTCTTCGTATGGGTGAGCATCTCTCATCGCTTTTAATACGCGCTTTTTTTGGCTTTCGCGAACGACCGTCTCGATTCTCACTTCTTCTACTTGCTCTGTCTCATGTGGTCGACCGATGAACGGGTCCGTACCTTCGAGCGGAGTGAACTGTCCGGTTCCAGAGACCCGGAACTGACAGTCCGCATAGTTACCGATCTGTCCCGCACCCGCTTTCCCTATTGCGTTCGAGACGTCTTGTGCATGCGTTTCTGGAACGAATACGGATAACTTGTACACGGGCTCCTCATACGTTGGAACGAGTACTTTCGTGTCACGTAATCCGATCGCCTCACTCATCCAATCATTGACACCACCGACACACACGTCTAAGTTCGTATGCGCGACGTAAACCGCAATATTATGCTGGATGCACTTCATCGTAATGTTACCTGCCGTGGAGCGGTCATTGACTTGAGCTAACGGGCTAAAAATTGGGGGATGGTGTGCAATAATCAAATCGATTTCGTTCTCAATCGCTTCATCTACAACCGATTCGAGCACATCGAGCGTCACCATGACCCGTTTGACCTCTTTGTTGAGCGACCCGATTTGCAAGCCGATCTTATCGCCTTCGACTGCCAAATGTTTTGGCGCAAACTCTTCAAACAGTTGAATCACTTGATTACCGTTCGCCATTACTCACTCACCTCTCTCATCTTGTCGCGCATCCGTTTAAACTCGATTTGTTTTTGAACCAACGCTTCCGACTGAATGCCGTCCGCCATTTGTCCGAGCACATATTCTAACTTATCGGCTTCACGGCTCCATTTGAGCTTGAATGGTTCTGGTCGTTCCTGAATGAGAAACGGACCGAATAACAACTGCCACATGCGCTCGTCCGACTCGTCACTATAAATGGACTCAGTACCTTTTTCTCCAACCAGGATTTCGTAGACCTTATCATTCTCTTCCACAATCGCTTCTTCGACAAGGACATAGCCATTTTCAAGTAGCCAACTCCGAACATGTTGCCCATCCACATTCGGTTGAAGGACGAGCCGTTCGACCGCACCGAGCTTATCTTGACCCGCTTCGAGAATAGAGCGAATCAAACTGCCTCCCATTCCACAAATCGAGATACATGTCGCTTCATTTTCATGTAAAACGGCGAGTCCGTCTCCTAGACGCACATCGATCACATCTTGTGCTCCAATCAAGTTCACCTGTGCTTTTGCAGCCTCCATTGGACCGATATTCACTTCTCCTGCAATTCCTTTTGAAATGATGCCTTGCTGAAAGGCATAACACGGGACGAAGGCATGATCTGACCCGATATCGGCGAGCACGCTTTCTTTTGGGATATAGTCGACGACTTGCTTCAACCGACGATCTAAAACGACACGTTCTTGCATACTAGACAACTCCTTTATTCTACTTCTTCCTTAGCGTATCGAAATCTTCACACTTCGACAACAAAAAACGCACCCCGTTACGGAGTGCGTCACATCTTATTGTTCAACCAACCAATTGGCAAGCACTTCAGCCTCTTCAGCCGATGCAAGACCTGCTGGCATCGTGCCTTGTCCGTTGACGATGATGTCTACGATTTCTTCAGGTGAAAGACGATCCCCGACACCAGTAAGCGCTGGACCAACGCCCCCTTCAAGATTTCCACCGTGGCAACCTGTGCAACCCTTCGCTGCATACAATTCTTCTGGGTTCATTTCAGTGACTGCCGGACCTTCAGCCGCTTGCTGCGCCTGATTCACACCAAAATACGATAATGATACCATGGCGATAATTGCGACGATCGCGATGGCCGCAAACGGTAACAATGGATTACGCATTGTAGTTCCCCCTCATGTTCATTCCAAATTTCTATCCAACACTATTTTACTCAAAAAATAATAAAGAAGGAAGGAAAATCACTTATTTTCCTCCCTCTCTTCTAAAACTTCACACTTTATTCAAATATGAAATTAATCGAGGAAGTCTTTCAATCGCTTGGAACGACTTGGGTGACGTAATTTCCGCAGTGCTTTCGCCTCGATTTGACGAATCCGTTCCCGCGTAACACCGAACACTTTACCGACTTCCTCAAGTGTGCGTGTACGACCATCATCTAAACCGAAACGAAGGCGAAGTACATTCTCTTCACGGTCTGTCAACGTATCGAGCACGTCCTCTAATTGCTCTTTCAACAACTCATAAGCCGCTGCATCTTGTGGTGCCATCGCATCCTGGTCTTCAATGAAGTCTCCGAGATGTGAATCGTCCTCTTCACCAATCGGCGTCTCAAGTGAGACTGGCTCTTGGGCGATTTTCAAGATTTCACGCACTTTTTCAGGTGTGAGTTCCATCTCTTTGGCAATCTCTTCAGGAGACGGTTCACGACCGAGGTCTTGAAGCAATTGACGTTGGACGCGAATCAACTTGTTAATTGTTTCAACCATGTGTACCGGGATACGAATCGTGCGGGCCTGGTCCGCGATCGCACGCGTGATTGCTTGACGAATCCACCATGTGGCATACGTCGAAAACTTGAACCCTTTCATGTAGTCGAATTTTTCGACCGCTTTGATGAGTCCCATGTTCCCTTCTTGAATCAAATCCAGGAAGAGCATCCCACGCCCTACGTAACGTTTCGCAATCGATACGACGAGACGAAGGTTTGCTTCTGCGAGTCGTTTCTTCGCTTCTTCGTCCCCTTGCTCGATTCGCTTCGCAAGCTCCGTCTCATCTTTGGCACTAAGGAGATCGACTCGACCGATTTCTTTCAAATACATACGAACCGGGTCATTGATTTTAATTCCGGGTGGTACGGATAAGTCGTTTAAATCGACTTCTTCATCTTCTTTCTTGGCAGGTGTTTCTTCTGCATCTGCCGCATCCTCTGTGACGCGGATGTCCTTCGCTTCTAAATCTTCGATGAAGTTATCGATAAAATCCGAATCCACCTCAAAATGACTGAGGCGGTCTTGAATCGCTTGCATTGAGACAACGCCTTTTTTCTTTCCTAACTTTTCAAGCTCATCTATGGCGTTAAATAAATCCTCTTTCTTCTTCTCTGCCATTTAGCAGTTCAACTCCTTCCAAACTTCATCCACGATCATCGTTCTCGAAGACGACGACTACGGGCAATCAATTCTTGTAGCTTGGACGCCTGGTCTTGCATACTTAAAGCGTCTTGAGCGATTTCCCTTTTTGCACGCTCGATTTGACGTTGCTCCTCATAACTGTTTATGACCCGAATGTATTCGTCTAAAACCTCTTCAGACAGTTCATCCGGACCAGCCATGAGCCGAATCTCTGCAAAACGCGTCGCATAATCGGGTCGTTGATCACAGTAACGTTCCATAAAGGGGAGCGTGACTTGATCAAATTCATCTTGCGTCATCGTTTCGGAGACAACCTCGTATAGGGCAGTGCCTAGCATACGATGGGTCTCATCTTGATAGCGCAAACCTAAGCGATCACGGACGAATCGGACCTGCTCAGGACCGGTCAACATCGCACGCAACAAATATTTTTCAGCTTTCATCCAGCGTGGTTCACTCGTTTTAGTGGAACGTTTTTTTACCGGCTCGACTCGCTCCATCGTGCGTGCGGGAGTTGATTCGCTTGACGTCGGACGAGGAATTCTCGAGCGGAGCGTCTCTAGCGGAACATCAAACTCATCTGACAATTTTTTCACATATAAATCTCTTCGGATCGAATCATTCGTCTTTCCAATCTCTTCAAGCATAGATTCAATAAAGCGAATCCGTTCTCCTTCTCGGTTCAAGTTTTTTCCTTGCCGGAGCATACGATTCATAAAATCGAGAACACTCAACTGTTCAGTTTCAATAAACTGTTGCCAGCGCGACGCACCATGTTGACGAATGTAATCATCCGGGTCCGTCTTTTCAGGTAGCGGTAAAACTTGTACGTCGAGTGGAGACGCCTCGAGTTGGCGAATGACTTTTTGTGTCGCTTCTTGGCCTGCACGGTCCCCGTCATAACAGATAATGACTTCTTCCACGATTCGGGACAATGCCCTTGCGTGTTGTTGGGAAAATGCGGTTCCGAGTGATGCGACGACTTCTTGCGTACCTGCTTGTGCGACTTGCAGGACGTCAACATTCCCCTCGACGAGGAAGACACGTTTTTTCTTTCGCATCAATGCCCGCGCTTGAGGGAAACCGAATAAAAGTTCACTTTTATTGAATAGCGGTGTTTCAGACGTATTCACATACTTTGGTTGTCGGTCATCGATCGCCCGTCCACTAAAGCCGACGATGGTACCGTCTCGATCCGCAATCGGAAAGACGACCCGTCCTTCAAACCGGTCATAATATTCACCGGCCTTCGACTTTGAAATCAAACCTGCTTCAACCATCACTTCTAGGTCAAAACCTCGCCGCTCCAACAACTCGACAGTAAAGCGCCGTTGGTCCGGAGCAAAACCAATCTTGTACTGCTCGATTGTATCTTCGCTTAAGTGGCGATTCTTTAAATACGAAAGCCCTTCTTCGCCAGCTTCCGTTTTCATCAACACTTCATGATACAAATCGGCGACGAGTCGATGCGCATCTCGCATCTGTTTGCGCCATACTTGCTCACGCGTCAGTTCCTCGTCCCCTTGAATGCCATCCACTGAAATATTTGCTCGCGTCGCCAAACGTTCTACCGTTTCAGGAAACGACAAGCCTTCGGTCTCCATCACGAATGTGAATACATTCCCTCCGGCACCACAGCCGAAACAGTGATACATTCCCTTCTCAGGTGAAACAGAGAAGGAAGGAGTGTTTTCAGAATGGAACGGACATAACCCGACAAGGCGATGCCCCTGTTTCTTCAACTCGACGCGTTCGCCAATTAAATCCACAATATCGGTCGCTTGTTTCACTTCTGCGATGACTTCATCTGGTATACGTGGCATGTTGACCACTCCCTGTTTCCAATCTCGCAACGAAACGGAACGCGCAACACGTTCCGTTTCACTGTACTGTCAATACTCTATTATACCTTCTTAAGGCAACGATTACTAATCGAAACGCTTATTTGAATCAATCGTCTTTTGAGTGTTCGAGATGACGCAAAATAATCCCTGCCGTCTCTTCGACAGCCTTGTTTGTCACATCAATGACATCGCACCCGATACGTTCATAAATCCCTCGCGCATACTCAAGTTCGCGATTGATTCGTTCGAGTTGTGCATAATCCGCTTCCGGTTTCAATCCAAGTGATTTGAGACGTTCCATTCGGATTGAAATCAACTTTTCAGGAGAAATGATCAACCCGACACATCGTTCCGCAGGCAGGTCAAACAATTCTTCAGGTGGTCGTGATTCCGGGACGAGAGGCACGTTTGCGACTTTATATCGTTTGAGTGCCAAATATTGAGACAATGGGGTTTTTGATGTCCGCGAGACCCCAACTAGCACGATATCAGCTTTTTTCAGTCCGCGCGGGTCCCGGCCATCATCGTATTTGACAGCGAATTCCATCGCTTCGATTTTTCGAAAGTAATCATCATCTAATCGATAGATGAGACCAGGTTTCTCACGTGGTGCCTCTTTCAATTGAGTTGACAAAACGTCAAGCAAGTTGCCGAGCAAGTCGACCGTCTTGATTTGATGCGTTTCCCCTAGTCTCATGAGCAGGGCCCGATGTTCTTCATTGACAAGTGTGAAGGCGATGATGGCCTGTTGAGCTTTCGCTTGGGTGACGACGTCGAGAATGGTCTGTTCATCCTCTACGAACGGGATACGCAGTGTTTCAATCGCATTTTCGTGAAACTGGATACTCGCTGCCCGGACGACGAGTTCACACGTCTCCCCGACAGAGTCGCTTACAACGAACACAAGTTGCTTCGTAGTCAAATCAGTTTCCTCCTCAGATTGACTCATCGTTCGCTAACGCAATGAGCACTTTCGTCATATTGGTCTTCGTCATACGACCGAGCACAATCAACTTCCCATCCTTTTCTTCCACGACAGGCATGGCATCAATTTGTTTTTCAATCAATTTCATGCCTGCCCGAATCAACGTCTCACTTTTCTCACATACGGTGATGTTCGGCATGCGTGTCATGATGACGTTGACCGGTAACTGGTCTAAATCTTGATTCCCGATCGCGGCACGAAGGAGGTCTTTTCGAGATAACACTCCGACTAACTCCCGATCACGTCCGACTACGAACAACGAGCCGACATCTTCTAAAAACAAGGTAACGATCGCATCATATACCGTCATCTCATCTCGAACGACTTTCGCAGAGGACATGAAGTCTCCGACGGTCAAAGAGTCCAACTTTTCTCGGAGAATCGACGAGTTCCGTTTGCCAACGAACGTGTAGCCGACACGCGGTCTAGCTTCAAGTATTCCAGTCATCGTTAAAATCGCAAGGTCGGGGCGCAGCGTCGCTCGTGTCAATGACAACTCTTGCGCGATTTGCTCTCCAGTGATCGGTCCGTTCTCCTTCACGATCTCAACAATTTTTTGTTGGCGTTCATTCAGTTGCATAGCCAACCCCCTCTAGTTTGTTCAGAGTACGAGCGCATTAAAGTCTGCGACATGATGAATCGTCGTAGCAAGTCGGCTCATTTCATGGAGACGGTTATGGCGCACCGTCTCATCCTCACTCATAACCATTGTATGTTCAAAGTACATCATGATCGGTGATTCAAGCGTGCTTAACAGGTGTAACGCTCTCGTATAGTCTCCCGACTGCACAGCGTCCATCGTTTCAGGCTCGATTTTTTCAATCGCTTCGTGCAATGCAGCCTCATATTCATTTTCAAACAATGCCGGGTCGACAACACCAGGCTCACCTTTTTTCGAGATATTGACGACACGCGATAACTGTTCGATTAACGCCTTCGCATCCGTCGATACAAAGTCTTGAATCGCTTTCGCCCGTGCGTCGAGGCGGCCTACCGTCAATGACGTCGTCAGCACAGCGTCGATTACATCGTAACGAATATGTTGTTCTTGCAAGCGATACTTCAAACGGAGTTTGAAAAACTCAAAAAGTTGAGTCTTGACTTGTTCTTTATCGGCTTCATAGAGTCCTGCTTCAAGTTGTAATTCGACAACTTTTGAGAGGAGCTCTTCGATTGAGAGATCGATTTTCCAGTCGCCAAGAATTTGAACGACACCTTGGGCCTGACGACGAAGGGCGAACGGGTCTTGTGAACCACTCGGAATCATACCAATGCCGAAGAACGCAGCAATCGAGTCGAGTTTATCGGCAAGGGCGAGCACAGCACCAGTCGCCGTCTCTGGAGAGGCATCCCCTGCGAAGCGAGGCATGTAGTGTTCACGAATCGCTGTTGCCACTTCCTTGTCCTCACCTTGTTGAAGCGCATACTTCTCACCCATGATCCCTTGAAGTTCTGTGAATTCGTATACCATTTGGCTCACGAGGTCGAACTTATGAATCGCGCCGGCACGTTTTACTTTATCGAGGTCTGCCTCAAATAAAGGTGCAAGTGTCTCTGCGATTTCCGTTACGCGACGTGACTTCGCTCCGGTCGTCCCGAGTTTTTCATGGAAGACGATGCGGTCAAGGCGAACTACTTGATCATCGATTTTGGTTTTTTTGTCCTCTTCATAGAAGAAGACGGCATCTGCGAGACGTGCTCGGATGACTTTTTCATTTCCTCTCGCTACATTTTCAAGATGGTTCGCGTCCCCGTTTCGTACAGTGACAAAATAGTTTTTCAACGTGCCATCGATATAGACTGGGAAATAGCGCTGATGCTCTTTCATCGTTGTGATGAGCACTTCTTCAGGTAAATCGAGATACGTTTCATCAAATTCACCGAAGAGGGCAGTCGGCCATTCGACCAAATTCGTCACTTCTTCCAGTAAACGAGCATCGAGCGGGATTTTCCACCCCTGGTTTGAAGCGAGTGTTTGAATTTGACGCTCGATTTCAGCTTTACGCGCCTCATAGTTCGCCAGTACGAAAGCAGATGTTAACGTCTGTACATACTCGCTAGGCGATTCGATGACCACGTCTCCCTTACTGAGGAAACGATGACCACGCGTCACATTCCCGGTCTTCACGCCCTCGATTGTGAAATCGATGATGTCTCGACCGAAAAGCGCGATCAGCCAACGGATTGGTCGCATATATCGTAAACTGCTCGTGCCCCACTTCATGTTTTTCGGGAACGTCAGGCTCCGAATGACGTCTTCAAGACCACTCAATAACGAAGTCGTTTCTTTACCTTTTTCATGACGCTCTGCAAAGACATATTCGACTCCTTTTTCTTCTGCAAAATAAAGGTCCTCTACCGTCAATCCGCGCCCGCGAGCAAATCCCTGGGCCGCCTTGGACCAGTTCCCTTCAGCGTCTTGCGCAATCTTTTTCGCAGGTCCGCGAAGCGTTTCTGTCAAATCTTGTTGCGTCTCCGCCACATCACGAACGATGACAGCCAAACGACGCGGTGTGGAGTACACCTCGATTGAGCCAAAATCAACACGCGCTTCTTTTAAAAATACATCGACGCGTTCTGCCAACTGCGCCTCTGAACGTAAGACGTATTGGGCCGGAAGTTCTTCTAATCCAATCTCTAGTAAAAGATCACGCATCCAAGTCACCTGCTTTCTCTTGTTTCAAAAGTGGGAAACCGAGACGTTCCCGTTCTTCGATAAATTTAGCCGCGCATGCACGGGACATGTTACGTACACGCTGGATGAAGCCTGTACGTTCCGTCACCGAAATGGCGCCCTTCGCGTCCAACAAGTTGAACGTGTGCGAACATTTCAAGATGTAATCGTAAGCCGGGAAGACAAGATTTTCTTCGAGGGCGCGCTTCGCTTCTTTTTCATACGTATCGAAGAGCGAGAATAACATATCGACGTCCGATAGTTCGAACGTATATTTTGAATGCTCAAACTCGGGTTGATAGAAGATGTCACCATACTTGAATCCATCTGTCCATACGAGGTCGAACACACTCTCTACTTCTTGGATATATGATGCGAGACGCTCGAGCCCGTATGTGATTTCCACGGCAATCGGGTCACATTCGATACCTCCGACTTGCTGGAAGTAGGTGAACTGCGTGATCTCCATTCCGTTGAGCCAAACTTCCCAACCGAGTCCCGCCGCTCCAAACGTCGGGTTTTCCCAGTTGTCCTCGACGAAACGGATATCGTGTTCAAGAGGATTGACTCCGATTAATTCAAGGCTCTCTAAGTATAGCTCTTGAATATTGTTCGGTGACGGCTTCATGATCACTTGGAATTGATGGTGTTGATACAAACGGTTCGGGTTCTCTCCGTAACGCCCGTCGGCTGGACGACGTGATGGTTCTGTGTAACAAACGTTCCACGGCTCTGGTCCTAATGTTCTCAACGTCGTCATCGGATTTAACGTTCCTGCTCCTTTTTCCACATCGTACGCCTGCATCGTCAAGCAACCTTTTGATGCCCAAAAGTTTTGCAGTGTGAGAATGATTTCTTGCATGGTCATATGTTTCATAAATGACACCTCCAATAAAATTGAAACGACAAAAAACGCCCCTATGTGCCTAGCACATAGGGACGGGATTGATTCCCGCGGTTCCACCCTACTTGCCCTTAAAATTAGGGCCACTCTTAAAAAGATGTGGGCACTCTGGAATCGCCATTCACACTTCACATGATATTCGGCTCACACCATCCCGAACTCGCTTTCATCATGACAGGAAGAGTTACTTTTTTCCTTCATCGCGCACGCTAATTCATTTGTCTAATCGTAAATCATCGTATCGAATTCAATATAAAAAGTCAATCCTCATTCATATGAAGTCGAATCATTTGATCGAGTACACGCTTCGTCTTCAGTCGCAGGCCGCTATATGATTCCATATACGCATCGAAGAGCTGTCGCAATAATAGTCTTGACTCATCCGATAGTGGTACGTTCCGAAATTCCGACAGTTCATGTTTGCTCATCAAATAGAGAAGTTTGGCCAAACGTTCAGAAAGTCGAACTGCCCCTTCTTCTTGATGTCTCGCACATAAGAACCCGCCCGATGCGACAGAGAAGTACATCGGATCGGTCACGTCTCCACAGCGTAAGCATCCCGTCAATACAGGGGCGACTCCTAATAGATGTAACACACGTAGTTCAACATAATGCGTGATCACATCCGGATCCATCCCGGCATTCAACGCTTGTAGCGCGTCCCGCAACATCCGAAACAGCGGACGATTTTGAACACGGTCCTCAGCAGCCCGGTCAACAAGCTCTAACCAATACATTGCGTACGCCATCCGGTCGACGTCTTTTCTAATCTCAGGATAGGACGTGATCACATCAGATGATTTTAACTGTGCGAGCCCACGGCTAGAAGGAAAAATGTAAACGCCTTCCACAAACGGCTGGCTCGAGGCATGAAAACGACTACCTGGTTTTTTCGCACCACGCGCCATAATCGCGACTTTGCCAAGTTCTTCCGAAAACAAAGTCACGACTTTATTCGACTCCCCATAATTGACGGTACGAACGACGATTCCCGTGACTTTTTGTAACATGACTTAGTACTCGTCGTCGCGGAAACCGAGGTCACGTAGCTGACCCATCTTGTTTCGCCAGTCTTTTTGCACTTTGACCCAAAGATTCAAATAGACTTTCGTACCGAGAAGCGCCTCGATATCATGGCGGGCGTCCGTTCCGATTTCACGAAGCATCGCCCCTTTTTTCCCGATGATGATTCCTTTTTGTGAATCGCGCTCGACCATGATGACGGCCTCGACGTCAATCATCTCTGAGTTTTCACGTTTCTTGATCGATTCGATGGCAACAGCAATCGAATGAGGGACTTCATCCCTTGTCTTGTGCAACACTTTCTCACGGATCATCTCTGAAATGATGAATCGCTCCGGGTGGTCGGTCACTTGGTCGGCCGGGTAATACATCGGTCCTTCCGGTAGCAGTTTCTTAATTTCTTTTAACAGTGGCTCCACATTATTACCTTGTAGTGCCGATATCGGAACATATGCCGCAAAATCTAATTCGTTCGTATATTGCTCAATCACCTTCGGAAGTTCATCTGGATGAATCAAATCAATCTTGTTCATGACCAAAATAATTGGTGTATCGAGCCCTTTTAGTTTCTCGATAATAAAGTCATCTCCGGCACCACGTGGTTCCGTCACGTTCACCATGAAGAGAATCGCATCGACTTCACGGAGAGCGTTCGTCGCCACTTTCATCATGAAATCGCCGAGACGGTGTTTCGGTTTATGGATTCCCGGTGTATCGATGAAAATGATTTGGGAATCATCCGTTGTGTATACACCTTGTACTTTGTTTCGTGTCGTTTGAGGCTTATCCGACATGATGGCAATCTTTTGACCGATCACTCGATTGAGGAATGTCGATTTCCCGACATTCGGTCGACCGATGATCGAGACGAATCCGGATTTAAAATCTTCTTGATACATAATGCACCTGCTTTCTCAATATCAGAACTATTAGTATAGCATGTTCCATAGCCGTGGACCGAATATTATGAGTGCCGTTACGGCGGCACCAATCGAGGCGACAAGTACGGACCCTGCGGCAACATCTTTCGCTTGTTTTGCGAGCGGATGAACATCCTCGGTCACGAGGTCGACCGTTCGTTCAATCGCAGTGTTCATCAATTCTAAGCTAATGACCGCAACCACCCAAGCGATCAGAATCACAATCTCTAACCGTGTCGGCTGTAACCAGATGGAAAAAATCAATACGAGAAGAGCCGATATGAGATGGAGACGCATATTTCGCTCTGTACGAATGGCGTGCAGTATGCCAACACATGCCAATCGGAACGGTTTCACACGTTGCCTCGCTTCAACTCAAAATGAGTGAGCACCTCTTCTTGTCTTGCGGTCATTTCCGCTTCTTCTTCAGTTGTCATATGATCGTACCCTAATAGATGAAGAAATCCGTGGATTGCCAAGAATCCGAGTTCCCGTTCAAATGAATGACCATAGTCAGCTGCTTGTTCTCGGCAACGTTCTACCGAGATGACTAAATCACCGAGTAGATGTGGTTCATCTTCGTCGAGAGTGAAATCCATCTCATCATCGCCCATCTCATCAAAGGCGAAACTAATGACATCGGTCGGGGCGTCTTTACCACGCCATTCCCGATTCACCTCATGGATTTCCGCATTCGTCAAATACGAGACGGACAATTCGCTCGGTTCCTCCACCTCTTCTAACTCGGCAGCATGTTGAAGGATTGCCTCGACAAGTTCGATTTGAGATGTTGTTAACAATTCATGTTCATCGTTCGAGATGATTTGCATGTAATTCTCCCTCTTTCTTCATTTCTGGGTATTCAATTCGCTCATGGAACAAGCCGGTCAATGTCTCACACGCACTTTCTCCGACGCGCCAAACTTCTTTCGTTGTGAGTTCACAGTCTTCGAATTGTCCATCGGCCATTTTATCTCGAATGATAGCTCGCACGAGCATTCGGATTTTTTCTGGTGTCGGTTGCTTTTGCGACCGAACGGCTGCCTCGATTGAGTCGACAATCATGACGACCGCCGCTTCACGTGTCTGCGGTTTCGGGCCAGGATAACGGAATCGCGATTCCATCACATCCTTCTCTTCCGTTTCTTGCGCCTTCACGTAGAAATATTTCAACAAGGAAGTTCCATGATGTTGCTCGGCGATATCAATAATTTCTTTCGGTAACTTATAGCGCCGCAATAAGTCGGCCCCATCGTATGGATGAGCCATGATGATGTCTGCCGATTCTTCAGGAGTCAACCGATCGTGTGGATTCCCTCCGCCTTGCTGATTTTCAATAAAATGAAGGGGTCGCTCCGTCTTTCCTAGATCGTGATAATAGCTCGCGACCCTTGCGAGCAATCCATCTGCCCCAATTGCTTCACAGGCAGATTCCGCTAAATTCGCTACCATCATACTGTGATGATACGTGCCTGGCGCCTCCATTAAGAGTTTACGCAACAACGGATGTGTCGGACTCATTAACTCGACGAGCCGTCCAGAAGATAAGACACCGAACCAAGGTTCTAAAAATGGTAAGAATCCAAACGTCAGGACAATCGACAACAGGGCACTGATGACAGCGAATCCCGATAGATACATCGCCATCTCCCAAGAGAGTTGTACGTTTCGCAATAACAACAACGCCATCACCATGATGATGTTGACGAAACCGAGCAACACCCCGGACAAGAACAAACGCTTCCGTTGAATCTTCGGTTCGACTAAAAAGACCGCCAAAAAACTCCCAGTCGCAATGTACACAAGCGTCATAAAATTCGTACTCTGTCCGAACGTAACGACGATACTTCCGGCAATCATGGTGATGAAGGCTGACGCGAGTGCGACTCGCTCGTCAATCAAAATGCGTAGTAATAACACGACAAATGCGGTCGGGGCCAAAATATAGGCGTACGTCGTAAAATCGACACCAATATAACCGACGCCAAAAAAGATACCGAGTTGCAATAAAAGCAATCCATAGACCGTCACTAATATTTTCGGGCTCAATAACAACTCTTTGATTCTCGAACGGATGAGCATGAACAAAAAACCACCCGTCAATAGGGCACTCAACAAGAATGACCCTAATAGCGGGGCAAGTGAGCGGTCTGGGTCGATCGCTCCAGATAGTTCAAGCTTTCGATAAGTCTCGCGCGTGACTACTTCGCCTTGACTGACAAGTAGTTGGCCTTCCTGGATGATGACAGGGTCGACCGCATCGACAGCTTCTTGTTCTTTTTGACGAGTCGCCTCGGAGTCAAAGACATAGTTGGGGACGATGAGTTCATCGCTCAACGTTTTCGAGATAGCCCGAAACTCAAACGATAGTGGTGATTGATCGATAATCCCCGCAGCACGGTCGCGCGCGGCGGCCACCGCTTCGTTGCTCGTCTCAATGCGATTGTCCATCACTTGTTGTAACGCCGTCACGGTCACATCCTCGACTGTTTGTCGAGTATCTTCATTCGCTTCAAGTAACGAATTTAACTCTTCGTCAGCAAGAATTTCGTTCGCCTCGGTTGAGTTCAACCGATTTTTAATATCGGCGAGTTCGGTCTCGTCATCGGTGTTGTCAAAAGCAGCGAACAATTGCTCGACTTTCGCGATCTGTTGATCAGCGAATTCTCGTCTCAAGGAAAACTGACTCCCGACACCGTTCGTCACTTCTTGCTTCAAACGCTCGGTCGCTACGCGATCTTCGACCGTGATCGGAGACCGAATGTCTTGTTCGGCAATGCCTAGCGGCTCTACACTGATGATGGACGGGCGCACTGTAAAGTATAATAGAGCTCCCAGTAACAGAAAGAAAATTAGCGATATAGTCGCAACTGTCCAATTTTTAGCTTGCTGCATTCGTGTCCCCCCTTTTCACGATGTATGCTTCTCATTCCATTTTTAAGTGAGATCTGTGCTGTAGGCGTTAATAATTTTCTTAACAAGCGGATGACGGACGACATCCGATGCACTAAAGTGCTCAAAGTGAATGCCATTCACGCCTTCCAACAAGCGTAACGCTTCTTGCAAGCCCGATGTTTTGCCTTTCGGTAAATCGACTTGGGTCAAATCCCCTGTGACCACCATCTTCGATCCAAATCCGAGTCGCGTTAAAAACATCTTCATTTGCTCTTTCGTCGTGTTTTGCGCCTCGTCTAAAATGACAAACGCATCTTCTAACGTTCGCCCCCGCATATAAGCAAGGGGTGCCACTTCAATCGTGCCGCGTTCTAGTAATCGGTTCGTCTGCTCGACCCCATATACATCAAACAGCGCGTCATATAACGGACGTAAATACGGGTCTACTTTTTCTTTTAAGTCACCCGGTAAAAAGCCAAGGTTCTCACCAGCCTCAACGGCAGGACGTGTGAGAATGATTCGTTTGACCTTACCTTCTTTTAATGCACGTGCCGCCAACACGACGGCCAAGTACGTTTTTCCGGTACCAGCTGGCCCAATCCCAAACACGAGGTCTCGCCGTTCGATTGCACGAACATAGCGGCTCTGTCCAACAGTCTTCGCACGAATCGGTTTTCCTTTGTTCGTCGTGAAGACGACACGCTCATAATGCTCCAGCAGTTCGTCTCCCTTGCCGACTTGAATATGTTGAATGACGCTGATGGCATCACCTTCGTTCAAACGCGCCCCTTTCTTCACCAAGGTTTGCAACGTGAGCACCACTTGTTTTGTCAGTTCTAACACGTCTTGAGAGTCAGCCTGAATAATCAGTTCTTCCCCTCTTGGGATGAGCGCGACTTTCAATTCTGTCTCAATCGCTTGAAACACTTCATCATTCGGTCCAAGTAACGCCTGCGCCTCGTTCGCTTGTTCCATTACAAACGGTATTTTATCAGTCATAATCAATGGATGCATTGCCCCCTCATAATCAGTTGTTCCTCTTTTACTTTAGCACTATCATGCCTATGGTGAAAGAAAGACTGTCTAATTTCTCCATGCAAAAAGGCAGTAACATCCGTCACTGCCTTCCCCTTACTTTTTTCGTTTTGAAATCGGCGGTTGTAAAACCTCGCTCCAAATAACAGCTTCTCGCATTTGCTTTCTTGAGACTTTCGGCTGTCGACGTCTCAACTCCTCTTGAACCGGAGGAATTTTTGCGATGTGTTCAAATTGAGCGCTCACTTTTGGCAACTCTGACTGACGCTCACGAGGAACCGACCTTTCTTCAGTCTGCGCCACTCTCCGTCTTACCTTTTGCGGTGCCGGCTTTTGCTCCGAATCGGAGCCATCAAATGCCGTTTCAATCTCTTTCATTACGTCCCCTACTGAATCTAAATAGCGCTTCAGCTCACTACTTTGAGGACGATCATCAGAAGAAGATGACTTTTCGAGCCGTTTCATCACTGCCGAGGCAATCCCGAAGGCGGCTAACAAAAGTACCCATAATCCATCCATATCAATCACTCATTATCTGATTCAGAATCGACAGGTGACCCGATCGCTTTTCGCATTTCTGTATCCGCTTGAACGTTCAAGTAATTCACATAATCCATCACACCGAGCTTCCCGTGACGCAACGCTTCCGCCATCGCGAGTGGGACTTCCGCTTCAGCGCCGACTACTTTCGCACGCATCTCTTCTACAGAAGATTTCATTTCCTGTTCACGAGCAATCGCCATCGCACGGCGTTCTTCTGCCTTAGCTTGGGCAATCTTCTTATCGGCCTCGGCTTGATCTGTCTGCAAGACTGCACCGATGTTCTTACCGATATCAATGTCTGCGATATCAATCGAGAGAATTTCAAACGCTGTACCAGAATCTAATCCTTTAGTCAAAACGGTACGTGAAATCAAGTCAGGGTTTTCCAATACATGTTTATGATTGTTCTGTGAACCAATCGTCGAAACTACCCCTTCCCCGACACGGGCGATAATCGTTTCTTCACCCGCACCACCGACGAGGCGGTCGATATTAGCGCGAACTGTGATGCGCGCCTTTGCTTTTACTTCAATCCCGTCCATCGCCACACCTGCGATAAACGGCGTTTCAATGACTTTTGGGTTAACTGACATCTGCACAGCCTCGAGCACGTTACGACCTGCCAAGTCGATGGCAGCGGCACGCTCGAATGATAGTTCGATATTTGCACGATGTGCCGCAATCAATGCGTTCACGACACGGTCGACGTTACCACCGGCCAAAAAGTGACTCTCCAATTGGTTTGTATTCAAACCAAGACCTGCTTTGACCGCTTTAATTAATGGGTTGACGATTTTTGAAGGAACGACGCGGCGAAGACGCATCCCGATTAACGTGAAGATTGAGACGTGGACTCCGGCCGCGAACGAGCTAATCCACAGTCCGATTGGCACGAACGTGAAGAACACGGCAAGTGCAATCAACCCTCCGCCTGTAATGAGTAACGTTGTCAATAATTCTGGTGTCATTCTGTTACATCCTCCTTCGGTTCTATAAAGCTTCGAACGACGATCCGCCCTGAGTCCACTTTATATACCTGAATTTTTGTCTCTTGATCGAGATAGCTACCTTCCGTCACGACATCGACTCGTTCTCCGTCGATTTCGGCAGTTCCAGCCGGGCGAAGTGGTGTCAAGGTAACACCGACTTTCCCTAGAAGCTGTTTCCGGTCTTCATGGGACAAGTAGCCTTTTTCGGTAGAAGTGGAATCAGTCAAAATCAACCCTTTATAAAAGAGAGGACGATTCGTACTCAAACGGCGATAAGCCCAAAAACCGAGCCCTGTGAGTACTGCTGCCGCTAGTCCGAGTGAAAGCCATAGCTGACCGATTGTCGCACCCGCCATGATTAGACTGGCAACGACCGCTCCGATCCCAAGTAAACCGAACAATCCAAATCCTGCTACGAACACTTCAATTCCAAGAAGGACGACTCCGACAAAAAAGACTGTCAGAATCACTCCGAGACCAAATGTCATCGCTTTACTACCCCCTTCCAAATTCAAAGCTATCTCCTATCTCTAGTGTATACGAAATGAGAATGAATGTGGTTTCAGAATACGCAAAAAAAAGTAGAAACTTTCGGTTTCCCGAAAAGTTTCTACTTTCTCATCAATTCGTCAATTGTTGTTTGACGATTCGGTTCACAAGACCACCGTCTGCCTTGCCTTTAACTTGTGGCATGACGACGCCCATCACCTTACCCATATCCGATGGAGCCGATGCGTTCGTTTGAGCAATAGCTGCTTGAACGATCGCAGTCACTTCATCTTCTGAAAGTTGTTCAGGCATATAGGCTTCTAGGACGACAATTTCTTCTGCTACTTTAGAAGCAAGGTCTTCACGACCAGCGCTTTCGAATTCTCGGAGGGAGTCTCTGCGCTGTTTCATCTCTCGGTTGAGCACCGTGAGTTCCTCTTCCTCAGTAAGATTTTGACGACCTAGTTTGATAGCCTCATTTTGGAGCGACGCTTTCACCATACGGATCGTCGTCAGACGATCCTTTTGTTTCGCGCGCATGGCTTGCTTCATGTCGTCCGTCAAGCGTTCTTGAAGACTCATGAGCCAACACCCTCTCTACAAATGAAACTGGAATCAGAATTTCTTACGCTTACGCGCAGCTTCTGATTTCAATTTACGTTTTACGCTTGGCTTTTCGTAGTGACGACGTTTACGAACTTCGGCAAGAGTGCCATCTTTCGAAACACCGCGTTTGAAACGACGAAGAGCGTCTTCAAGCGATTCGTTTTTACGGACACGAGTTTCCACTAGTTTTCCCTCCCTCCGAATTACACGACTAAGGAAACGTGTTTCACACGTCATATCATATTATAGTGAAATTAAGTCGTGTGGTCAACCACTTATTAATAGTCGCTGTCTGAACTGCCACCAGAGACGATTGCGATTCCCGCTGATGCCCCGATACGTGTCGCACCAGCATCGATCATCGCCTTCGCACCTTCGAAGTCACGAACGCCACCAGAAGCTTTTACGCCGAGGTCAGGTCCGACCGTTTCACGCATGAGGCGAATGTCTTCGACAGTTGCACCACCAGTTGAGAAACCAGTCGATGTTTTGACGAAGTCTGCTCCAGCTTTGACTGAAAGTTCAGCTGCTTTTTTGATTTCTTCTTTCGTGAGCATGCATGTCTCAAAGATCACTTTGACAAGTGTACCGTTTGCCGCTTCGACAACCGCACGAATATCACGCTCTACGAGGTCATGGTCGCCATCCTTAAGTGCCGCGATGTTGATCACCATGTCCACTTCATCTGCGCCGTTTGCAATCGCGTCTTTTGTTTCAAACGCTTTCACTTCAGGTGTGTTCGCCCCAAGTGGGAAACCGATGACTGTACATACTTTGACGTCGTCATCTGACTTGAGTTGTTCAGCTGCATACTTCACCCATGTCGGGTTGACACATACGCTTGCGAACTTGTACTCGAGTGCCTCAGCACAGAGTGTTGTAATTTGATCTTTTGTTGTTTCAGCTTTTAAAGCTGTGTGGTCGATATAACGGGCTAATTCCATTATTCATTTCCTCCTCTGACAAATAAGTCTGACATCTAACATATTACCACGTTTTTTCTGAATGTAACAGCTTTCAAATTCAAATCAATTGACGGCGCTTGCGAGCAACGACCCAACTATTCCAACTAAAGAAGAAGATCGCAATCCAAATGCACGTGAACGCAAAGATGTGATAGAGCGTGAACGGTTCGTGATACATCACTACACCGATCACCAAACTGAGCGTCGGTGCGATGAACTGGAGAAACCCGACGAGCGTGAACGGGATATGCTGTGCCCCGTAACCGAACAATAGAAGCGGAAGTGCCGTGACCACGCCTGTCCCGAGCAGAGCGACCCAAATCATGGGAGGGGCACCGAACGTGATTTCGTTTGTGATCGCTTGATTGCCGAGAAAGATGATTGCAATCGGAACGACCGCCAACGTCTCGATGCCGAGGCTGACCGTTGAAGCGAGTGGGCGTCTCTTTTTCACCATTCCATAGAAACCGAACGTGCTCGCTAGAACGAAGGAGATCCAAGGAAATGAGCCGTACCCTAGCGTCAAAACGAGGACACCCATAGTGGCGATACTGACAGCCATCCATTGGACTCGATTTAATGATTCCCGAAAGACGAGCACTCCTAACACCATACTGACGAGTGGATTGATATAGTATCCAAGAGATGCCTCAATGATATACCCATGATTGACAGCCCATATGTAGACGAACCAGTTTGCACTGACGATGAACCCGTTCAACATGAATGCATTCCGCGTAGCCCGGTGACGTAGTGCATAACCGAACTCTTTCCATTGATTCGTCCATCTCAAGACGAGTAGGATAAATAAAAATGACCAGATGATTCGATGTGCCAATATTTGACCGCTCGGCACCTCTTGTAAGAACTTCCAATAAATCGGAAGAACACCCCACATGAAGTAGGCCCCGATTGTCGTCCACACCCCTTTATTCACATGCACACCTGCTCTCTTTCAAATTACACACAGTTTAGTCGATGAATGACTTTTGTTACAAGGCTTTTTTTCATAATTAAAGAGAGGACGCTAACGCCCTCCCTGTCTTATTGCTTCACTTGTTCAATCGCTGCTAGCGCTTGTGATAAGTCTTCGATCAAGTCATCAATGTCTTCAAGTCCGACTGAAATGCGGACGAGCCCATCCGTGATGCCCAGCTCTGCCCGGCGCTCAGCCGGAATGGACGCATGGGTCATACGAGCCGGAACACTAATCAAGCTCTCGACCGCTCCCAGGCTCTCTGCGAGTGTAAAGTATTTTGTCTTCGCGACCATCAGTTCCGCTGCCTCTTCTGAACCGACATCAAATGCAATCATCCCGCCGAACCCACGTGCCTGAGACAAATGAACACGTTTTGCCTCTTCACTTGAGACGCTCGGGTGGAGCACGCGTGATACCGACTCATTCGATTGAAGGAATTCGACCAATGCACGTGCATTCGATTCAATTTCTTCCATCCGAACAGCGAGTGTCTTGATACCACGAACGACTAGGAAACTGTCTTGCGGACCTAATACCGCACCGATTGAGTTCTGCAGGAATGCGAGCGCCTCCCCTTGCTCGACCGTACGAGCGACAACAAGTCCCGCCACGACGTCACTATGTCCGCCTAAATATTTCGTGGCACTGTGGAGTACATAATCCGCTCCAAGATCAATCGGATTTTGGAAGTAGGGCGTCATGAACGTGTTGTCGACTACGAGCAATACGTCTGCCTCATCGGCAATCGTGCGCATCGCACGAATGTCTGTCACGTTCAAGAGAGGGTTTGTCGGTGTCTCGACATAAATCATTTTCGTGTTCGCTTGAAGCGCATCCCGAACCGCCGTTTCATCGGATGTGTCGACAAAAGTTGCTTCCAAGCCTCGTGACTGAAATACTCGATTGAATACACGATATGTTCCTCCGTACACGTCAGATCCGACGATGACGTGGTCTCCTGATTTTAGTAGCATGAGCACGGTCGAGATGGCCGCCATCCCTGACCCAAACGCAAAACCTTGTACCCCGCCTTCAATGTCGGCGATGAGTGTTTCAAGCGCTGTTCGCGTCGGGTTAGCCGACCGGGAATACTCGTAACCTTCTCGTAAGTTCCCGATCCCGTCTTGCTTGTATGTGCTCGTTTGATAAATCGGTGGTGTGACGGCTCCTGTCAATGGATCCGTCGTCTTACCGCCGTGAATGAGTGCTGTCTTTGTACGCATGTTCTGCCTCCTTGACAATTCCTTGACTTAAATACCGCTCTGCACTATCCGGCAAGATCGTCACAATCGTGCCTTCCGACAATTGATTCGCTTCCTTTACACACGCTGCGATGGCGGCACCAGATGAACTACCGATGAGCAGCCCCTCCTGTTTCGCCAAATGTGCCACATAGTAGAACGCTTCTTCATCCGTGATCGTATGGATTGCATCTACAGAGGACCGTTCCAAAAATGGTGGCCATTTCTCGACGCCGATTCCTTCCGTTTTATGAGGACCCGGTTCACCACCATTTAAGACCGATCCGACCGGCTCCACAACGACAGTTTTTGTCCCGAGCGGTTTCAGCGTTTTCGCGACGCCAGTAAATGTCCCTCCCGAACCCGCCCCGGCTATGAACACGTCAATCTGAGGCAAATCGTTTAGAAGTTCACGAGATAGAACGTCAACATATGCGTCCGGATTGTCAGGGTTTGAGAACTGTTCTGGGACATAGGCGTCATGCTCTTTCGCTAATTCGATTGCATGATGGATTGCACCTTTCATCCCGAGTTCTGTCGGCGTGTTGACGACCGTTGCCCCCAAGAGTCGCATGAGCGCTTGTTTTTCTTGACTAAACTTTTCAGGGGTTACGGTGAAAAGACGAATCCCGAACCGTTGGCAAGCAAGGGCGAGCCCAATTCCCGTATTCCCCGCTGTCGGCTCGATCACCGTGCCACCTGGTGCGACATCGCCGCGCTCAATCGCCTTTTCAATCAAGTTCATACCGAGTCGGTCTTTCACACTTCCGCCCGGATTCATCATCTCGAGCTTTCCGTACACTTTGACGTTTGGGGGTACGGGAAGTGAATGGAGTTCAATAAGCGGCGTATCCCCGATGAGCTCGTAGACGTCACGGACAATCATCTTACGCTTCGTCCTTAAAGATGATATGCCACTCGTCTCGCTTCGCGAGCATATCTGCCGCTAACTTCTTAGCTCCTTCGAAATCATGATGGTTGGCGCTTCCGCATTGTACAGGGTTTTGCGCAGGTAATTCCTCTGCGTTCATCGCATCGCGTAACGTTGCTTCCACCAAATCAAGCATTCGGTCATAGTCCCCGTCATTCAACATCGTCCAATAGAACCCTGTTTGGCATCCCATAGGTGAAACATCAACGATATCACTTGAATGGTTACGGCTGTTTTCCGCAATCAAATGTTCGAGAGAGTGAACCGCACGCATCGGCATGAGACCCTCGTTCGGTTGGATGAAACGAATGTCATATTTATAGATCGTGTCAACTGATCCTTCTTTGACGCCAGCCAGACGAACATAAGGAGCCTGAACTTTCGTATGATCTAAGTTAAAACTTTCAACGTTATATGTTTTCATGTGTAATTCCTCCTCGTTATTTAGTGGCCACCACGAGCCATACGAACTTGTTTTTTTGTGTCATCGTCACCTTATAACCATTCGTTTCTAACATGGAACGAATCGTTGTCGTATATGGATAGTATTCACGATTCAAGTCTTCAACTAGGTCTGAGTAACCTTTTGCAGTCGCCCAATCGATGATGTCCTGACGGGATGTCGGGGATTCAAACATCGTATCAAGTAACACGAATTTCGGATGTCCCCACGTTCTGGCATATTGACCAATCGCCGTCTCTTTTTCAGAATCTGTCAAATGGTGAAAAGCATATGACGACACGACCGTATCGATGTGTGGAACATCTGGATAACGGAGAAAATCTCCTTCTTGAACTTCAATACCTAACTTGTCAATTGCAATCTGACGCATTTCTGGAGAAGGTTCGATCGCAATCAACGGATTTCCCTTTTGAATTCGTGCACTCAGATTGCCCGTCCCTACACCGAACTCAAGCACCGTCCCGGTAACATTTAGCGCGACTTCATCAAGCATTTGTTCATATCCGACAAACACTTCGTGATATTGCTCGTCATGTCCACCGACCGCTGTGTCATAATTTTTAGCCCAATCTTTAAAGATGTCCATGAATGGTAAATTCATCCCGCCACTCCTTAAACTTAATTCTTACTAAATTGATATGTTTTATAGGTATTTAACATTAAGGATACAGTACCAGGTTTTGCTCATCATTTCAAGTCATTTACCCCCAAGGTGTCACTAAAAAATTTTATATAGGTCTTATGGAATAGGACGTATTCATTATCTGAATATTTTAATTTGTGCAAAAACACTCACCATATTTACAAAAAAAAACCACTATTGTTCATTTGATTAACGATATGATTATTTTCAATGATAGTTGACACTTTGTTTTACAGGTTATAACAAATTTTAGGGGGTTACACATTGTCACGGAAAAAATTCTACCTACATACTTCACTCGCCACATGCATCGCCTTGTCACCTGCTTTGATTCAAGCTGGAACTACCGCTGTTTCTGCGGAAACTTCCGTTAAATCAAAGTTCGTTCTTGAGAAAAAGCAGAAGAAAGTTCGTGTCGTCGTCGAACTTGTCGGTGATCCTGCAATTGTAGAAGCAGAACAAAAAGGTAAAAAGTTTAATGAGTTGACCAAGTCTGAGCAAGACAAAGCACAACAGACTGTCGAATCTGAACAAAAACGTGCTAAATCCTCATTGAAGAAAAAAGGAGTATCGGTCACACCGATTGAAGAGTTCACGACCGTTTTCAACGGATTCTCTACATTCTTGTCTACAAATGAAATCGCGAAAGTCGAAGCGTTACCCGAAGTAGCAACCGTCCACATCGTCAACGAGTATGAGCGCCCTGAAGTCAAACCGGATATGATCACGAGTAGTGGCATGGTTCAAGCCGAACAAACGTGGGGAGATTACGGGTTTGCCGGAGAAGGGACGGTCGTCGCCGTCATCGATTCTGGAATCGACCCTGAGCACCGGGATTATAAGATCACAGACGCCAAGACGGCAGAGTTGACTCAATCAGAAGTCAATCAAGCAATCACGTCGTTCAATCTCCCGGGTGAATACGTGAACGAGAAAGTCCCGTACGCATACAACTACTATGATGAGAACGATGACATCAAAGATGACTCACCCGGCGCATCGATGCATGGTCAACACGTCTCAGGAACAGTTGCGGCAAACGGCGACTTGGAAAACGGTGGGATCAAAGGTGTCGCACCGGAAGCACAAATTTTAGGACTAAAAGTATTCAGTAACGACCCGAACTACGCGTCTACATATGGCGATATATACATCAAAGCGATCGACGATGCGATTAAACTCGGGGCTGACGTCATCAACATGAGTCTCGGTTCAACAGCCGGTTTCGTCGATGCTGATTCTCCAGAACAACAAGCTGTCCAACGCGCCGTCGACAACGGTATCTTCATGTCGATTTCTGCTGGGAACTCTGCATACTTTGGTCACGGATTCGACTTACCGACTGCTTCAAACCCAGATACGGGTGTCGTCGGGGCACCGAGTGTCAGTCAAGCATCGACATCGGTCGCCTCTCTTGAAAACGATCAAATTCAATTGGACGCATTCCGTGTCGGAGATGAAAAAATCGGATGGAAAAAACAAGACGGTCCTGCCTTCAAAGAAGGGACATACGACATCGTGTATGTCGGAGACGGACAACCGGAGAACTACGAAGGGAAAGACGTAACAGGAAAACTCGTCCTTGCTGTTCGCGACGGCGGTTATTTCTACTCGAAGATTCAAAAAACAGCTGAAGCACAAGGCGCAGCAGGTGTCATCGTACGTGGTGCGGTCGGGCATGGCGATTATGTCTCGATGGCTCTCGACCAACCTCAAATCCCAATGGCTTCACTTAGCATCCAGGATGGGAATGAACTGAAAGACAAGTTAGCAGAAGGTCCGCTTCAAGTGACGTTTGCCGGTGACCGAATCAGTGTCAACAACCGTTCAGCCGGTGCGATGTCTGATTTCACATCGTGGGGCGTTACACCGAACCTTGACTTCAAGCCGGAATTGTCTGCTCCAGGCGGACAAATTTTCTCTACGTTTAACGATAACCAATATGGATTGATGAGCGGAACGTCAATGGCAGCACCACACGTTGCTGGAGGAGCGGCACTCGTTCTCGAACGTGTAGACCGCGACTTCAAGTTGAGCGGGAAAGCACGCGTCACGATGGCGAAAAACTTGTTACTCAATACATCTAAGCCTGTCACTGATATCGGACCATACAACCAGGAATTGAAACAGTCGCTTCCATACTCACCACGTCGCGCCGGAGCCGGTCTCATGCAACTCCATGCCGCCGTCACATCTCCGGCAGTCGCATATGAGAAGCAGACGAAAGAAGCAAAAGTAGCTTTGAAAGAACTATCAAAGAGCAAGGCGAAATTCACTATCGTCGTTGAAAACACATCTGATGAATCGCTCACATATGATGTCGCCGCTTCTTTACAGACAGACCTCGCCGTCAAAAACAAAGATGGAATCATTCAAAATGCGATGGAAGCTCAAGCACTTCAACGAGCAGTCGTCAAAATCAACGGATCGAACACAAGTAAAGTCACGTTGAAAGCAAAACAGAAGAAACAAATCACCGTGTCCATCGATGTCTCAAAAGCAAAAGTCTTAAATCCTGAGACGTTGGACGGTGCCGTATCTGCTAAATCAGTCTTTGAGAATGGTTATTTCATTGATGGATTCATTCGTTTGACAGACCCACGTGGTACAGACGGTCATCCATCACTCGTCGTACCGTTCGTCGGGTTCGAAGGGGATTGGGGCAAGGCACCAATCTTTGATGAGACCATTTACGAAGAAGGCTCATTCTATGGAATCTCCGGATTGGTTGATGCGGCTGGGAACTATTTAGGTGAGAAACTTGACGAGTCCGTGGCTGAAGATGCGGTAGCGATTTCGCCAGACGGGGACGGATCAAAAGACACGGCAACCCCGGTCTTCTCACTCCTACGAAATGCGAAAGACATGAAATATCGGATTGTCGATGAGAAAGGAAACGTCCTCCGAACCCTCAAGATGGATGAGGAATTGAGAAAGAACTACTTTGATGGTGGAAGTGGTGATCCATATTACTACACGTCTGATAACGCTTGGGATGGAAAACTGAACGGAGAGATGGCGCCAAAAGGAACATATTATTACGAAATTGAGGCGAGCATCGACTATATGAAAAAACAAGCCCAGACACTTCGAATTCCAGTAAAAGTGGACTACACGGACCCTCGCTTCACGATTCGTTGGAACGAAGGAGTGGCTAGTGTCAAAGCCTCAGACGACTTCGCTGGAATTAACGGAATCGAGTTCCTCTTGAACGGGAAGGTCGTTGCCAAAGAAGCAAGTGATACGGCAAACTTCACACTCGATGCACCAATTGAATCAACAGACCAACTATCGGTTCGCGTTTCAGACAATGCGGGCAATGTGATCACGCGTGACGTATCTACAGAAAATGACGCGGACAAACCAGGGGTCTTCGTTGACGCACCACTCGCCTTGTCTCCTTATGGTACATCCATCGTACCAGTGAGCGGTCAAATCAAGGATGCGTCTGACATTGCATCGTTCACATTAGACGGGGTCGAAGTACCGCTCACATACGACGCGACAGCAAAACAATACACGTTCAATACGACACGAACATATCAAGACGGATTCCATAAAGTTCGGTTCGTTGCAGAAGACGCTGCCGGAAATGTGATCAATTTCGTACGCCCGATCTTCGTCGACTCGACGAAAGCAAAACTGTCCGTGACAAACGTACCGAAAAACGTATCGGCTAAACAGAACTCGGTAAAAGTAAAAGTAAAGGTCACTGATAACTTTGATGAGATCAAACTCCGTGTCAATGGAGACTTGAAATGGAGCAATACACTAAAAGAACCATACGCGATGCGTGCCTTTTCGCGAACTGGAACCATCACCCTCCCAGTAACATCGAAAGGAAAGAACACCTTCACATTCGAAGTGACCGACCTAGGCGGGAACGTCACGAAGAAAGTGATTACAATCAATAAAAAATAAACGGCACCAAAAGACGGATGACCTCAATCGGGTCATCCGTCTTTTCTTATCGTGTGTTTAGTTCAAGCGCGAATGAGATTGCAGATAACGCATAGAGCGGCGCCGTTTCAGACCGAAGAATGCGTGGACCGAATGCACAGGCTGTCGCTCCCGCATCAATCCATCGCTCTATTTCTGCCACATCGAACCCACCTTCAGGGCCCGTGATGACGAGAAGGCGTTGCTTCGGTTTCAGGTGGTCTAATAGTTGCACGAACATAGACCGTTCACCTTCTTTTGCCGACTCTTCATACGCGATGATGACGGCATCGTAGCCATCGATGTTTTGGTCGAGCTCTTTCGGAGAGACGTATGCGCAAGTCGGTACCACGGCACGATATGATTGTTCAGCTGCCTCTTGCATAATCTTTTGAATCCGCTCCACTTTTTTCGGCGCTTTTTTTCCGTCCCACTTGGCGACAGAACGGGTCGACTCGAACAGCAGGAGGTGGTGGACACCAAGCTCGGTCGCTTTTTGGGCGACGAGTTCGACCTTGTCCCCTTTCGGAAGTGCATACGCCAACGTGACCTCGATCGGCAGTTCCGTCGTCGCCTGACGCGATGACATGACTTTCGCTTCCCCGCTTTTTTTCTCAAGCGAAGCCACGACACAGGCATATTCAACACCTGTACCGTCCAACAGGACCATCTCATATCCGGGACCTTGTCTTAAGACTGTACCGATGTGATGGACCACGTCGGCGGGAAGGGTCACCGTATCGCCTTTAAAGGCTTCTCGTGTCAAAAAGTAACGTTGCATAACTTACCCTTTCTTGGCAATGATTGCGACCCAGTCTTCCATCACGCGCGTCTCTTCAATCTCGAAGCCCGCAGCAATCAAAGCGTTCGTCACTTCAGCCCGCTTCTCTCCGATGATACCAGAGGTGATGAAACGCCCACCTGACTTCGTACGTGCATAGGCGTCTTCGATGAAAAGGAGAATGACGTCGGCGAGAATGTTCGCCACGACCAAATCGTATTCACCTTCCACACCTTTCAAAAGATCACCCGTGTCCACTTGAACGAGTTCGTCTACTCCGTTCGTCTCAACGTTTTGACGAGCAGCTTCGACTGCGACTGTATCTAAGTCCAATGCCTTTACGCTTGTTGCCCCGAGTTTTGCTGCGGCAATCGATAAGACACCTGAGCCTGTGCCCACATCGATGACTTGATCACCGTTTTGGATGTAGTTCTCGATCGCCTGAATGCAAAGCATCGTCGTCGGGTGCGTCCCCGTCCCAAACGCCATCCCAGGGTCTAGCAAGATGACGTTTTCTTCCGGTTGCGGTGTGTACTCTTCCCATAGAGGAACGATCGTCAGCTGTTCTGAGATCTTGACCGGTTTATAATACTGCTTCCAAGAGTGCGCCCAGTCCTCTTCATCGATTTCAGCGACCGTGACGTCTCCCGAACCGATATCGAGCATCGTGCGGAGTCGTTCGATTTCTTTCTTCAAATTTGAAAGTAAATCTTGAAAATCACCAGAGGCTGGGACATACGCTTTGACGTGTACGCCAGAAGTTGGATACGTCTCACGATCCGAAACGTCCCAAATCTCTCCGAAATGGTCCTCCGCCATCATTCTGTCGAAATCTTCGACGTCCTCGATGACGACACCTTGTGCCCCTACTTCGTGTAATATATTCGATACAGCTTCTACCGCAAGTTGTGTCGTGTGGACACAAATTTCAGACCATTTCATCGCCCGAACACACTCCTTTTAATGACTAAAGAACTTTTTCATTTTTTGAAACATGCCATGTTCCTCTTCTACGCCAGACTCGCCACTGATTTCTTCAAACTCACGAAGCAATTCTTTTTGGCGGTCGGTCATATTTTTCGGTGTCATGACGATGACACTGACATATTGGTCACCGTTGGCACCACCGCGTAAGTGCGGCATTCCTTTTCCGCGTAAACGGAATTTCGATCCGGTTTGGGTTCCGGCTGGCACTTTCAAGCTCACATTGCCGTGAACGGTTGGCACTTCAATTTCAGCACCGAGAGCCGCCTGCGCAAACGTGACCGGCATCTCCATTGCGATGTGTTGGTCGACACGTTCAAAAATTTCATGTGCTTTGACGCGGACGACAACGTACAAGTCTCCGGCTGGTCCACCGTTCACTCCAGGGCCACCTTTACCAGAGAGACGAATCTGTTGACCGTTATCAATCCCTGCTGGAATCTTCACTTCGACCGTCTGCTTTTTCTTCACATGACCTGAACCGTGGCAAGTCGCACATTTTTCTTTAATCGTCTTCCCTGTTCCCTGACATTGGCTACAAGGGCGTTGATTGACCATACGTCCAAGAATCGTATTCTGTTCGACCGTCTCGACGCCACTTCCACCACAACGACTACACGTCTCCGGTTTCGTGCCAGGCTTTGCCCCGCTTCCCATACACGTGTCACACTCAACTTCAATTTCAAGTTCAATCGTTTCCGTCTTTCCGGTCACACTCTCCATAAAGTCAAGGTCGACCACATACTGATAATCTTCACCCCGGCGCGGTGCGTTCGGGTCTTGACGACGTCCGCCACCTCCGAAGAACATGTCAAAGATATCTCCGAATCCACCTTGGAAGTCGCCTCCACCTCCGAACTGATTGGCACCTTCAAAACCGAATCGGTCATATTGAGCACGCTTTTGTTCATCGGACAATACTTCGTACGCTTCGCCGATTTCCTTGAATTTTTCCGCCGCATCGGCTTCTTGATTAATGTCTGGATGATATTGACGGGCCAGTTTACGGTATGCCCGCTTAATTTCTTGTGCCGAGGCCGATTTTTCGAGCCCGAGCACTTCATAATAATCTCGTTTCGCCACTATTCTCGCTCCTATCCTAGCTTATATCGATTCTACCTTAACATGGAAAGAGCCAAAGCAGAAACCTGCTTTGGCGCTCCCTTTTACAACGGCTGTTTACTTACGGTCGTCGAGATCCTCAAATTCCGCGTCCACGACATCGTCGTCCTGTTTCGCTTCTGTTTGTGGTTCTGCGCCTTCAGCTCCTTGCTGTTCAGCCATTTTTGCATATACTTTTTGCGTCAACTCTTGAACGACAGCTGACAATTCGTCTTTGGCTGTACGGATTGCCTCAAGGTCCGAACCTTCGAGAGCAGTTTTCGCTTTTTCTTTCGCAGCTTCTGCTTTTTCTTTGTCCGCCTCATCTACTTGCTCACCGAGGTCTTTGATCGCCTTGTCTGTTGCGAAGACGAGCTGGTCCGTTTCGTTGCGAAGTTCCGCTTCTTCTTTACGTTGGTTATCTGCCTCTGCGTTCGCTTCCGCTTCCTTCACCATACGCTCGATTTCTGCCTCATCGATACCAGAAGAAGATTGGATTGTGATCGATTGCTCTTTGTTCGTTCCGAGGTCTTTCGCAGATACGTGAACGATCCCGTTGGCGTCGATATCAAATTTAACTTCGACTTGCGGTACACCACGTGGCGCCGGCGGAATGTCCGTCAATTGGAAGCGACCGAGCGTCTTGTTGTCTGGTGCCATCGGACGCTCTCCTTGGAGGACGTGGATGTCAACAGCCGGTTGGTTATCTGCCGCTGTCGAGAAGACTTGCGATTTAGACGTCGGAATCGTCGTGTTACGATCGATGAGTTTCGTCATCACGCCACCCATTGTCTCGATACCGAGTGAGAGTGGAGTAACATCAAGAAGGACTACGTCTTTCACATCGCCTGCAAGAACCCCACCTTGAATTGCTGCACCGAGTGCGACAACTTCATCCGGGTTGACTCCTTTGAACGGTTCTTTCTTCGTGAAGTCATGGATTGCTTTTTGAACTGCAGGAATACGTGTCGAACCACCGACGAGAATGATTTTGTCGAGGTCAGAAGGAGTGAGTCCTGAGTCTTTCAATGCACGGCGAGTCGGTTCCATCGTACGTTCGACGAGGTCGGCCGTCAACTCTTCAAATTTCGCACGCGTGAGCGTCATCTCCAAGTGAAGTGGTCCTGCCTCACCTGCTGTAATGAATGGGAGGCTGATGTGCGCACTTGTGACACCAGAGAGGTCTTTCTTCGCTTTCTCAGCCGCATCTTTCAAACGCTGAAGCGCCATCTTATCTTTCCCGAGGTCGATCCCGTTCTCTTTTTTGAATTCTGCAACGAGATAGTCGATGATTTTTTGGTCAAAGTCATCTCCACCGAGACGGTTGTCACCTGCTGTTGCGACAACTTCAAATACACCGTCACCAAGTTCGAGAATTGACACGTCGAATGTACCGCCACCGAGGTCATAGATTAAGATCGTGTGGTCTTCACCTTTATCTAAACCGTACGCGAGTGCAGCCGCTGTCGGTTCGTTAATGATCCGCTTTACATCGAGACCTGCAATCTTACCTGCATCTTTTGTAGCTTGACGCTCTGCATCGTTGAAGTACGCAGGAACTGTGATGACCGCTTCCGTGACCGTTTCACCGAGGTAGTCTTCAGCGTCTTTTTTCAACTTTTGCAAGATGATAGCCG
This sequence comes from Exiguobacterium qingdaonense, assembly GCF_018617855.1. Classification (GTDB taxonomy): domain Bacteria; phylum Bacillota; class Bacilli; order Exiguobacteriales; family Exiguobacteriaceae; genus Exiguobacterium; species Exiguobacterium qingdaonense. Next base: position 159,544 of record NZ_JACSKY010000002.1, on the reverse strand, counting down.
AGATTTCTTGTGGTGTAAATTTCTTATCGTCTACATCGACTGTATGAGATGTTCCCATATGACGTTTGATCGACTGGATTGTGTTTGGGTTCGTGATCGCCTGACGTTTCGCAACCTCACCTACTTGGCGCTCTTCCCCTTTGAATGCGACAACTGAAGGAGTCGTACGGTTCCCTTCTGCGTTTGAGATGACGACCGCTTCGCCACCTTCCATCACTGCTACACATGAGTTAGTAGTCCCTAAATCAATACCGATAATTTTACCCATCATTTATTCCTCCGTCTCATTAAGTATTATTCTGCAACCTTTACCATGCTTGGACGAATGACTCGGCCGTGCATCGTATATCCTTTTTGAAGTTCCATCGTCACGATTCCCGACTCGTACTCGTCGCTAGGCTCTTGCATGACTGCTTGATGATAATTTGGATCGAACGGCTGTCCGACCGAATCAATCGCTTCAACTTGTTCAGCATTCAAGACGTCAAGCAACTGGCGGTGAATCATATCGACTCCTGCCTGGATTTGCATCGCATCTTCTGAAGTTGCCTCGACTTGGAGCGCACGCTCAAAGTTGTCGATGAGTGGAATCAATTTTTCAATGACAGACTGAGAAGCAAATTTGACGCGCTTGGCATTCTCTTCATTCGTACGACGTCGGAAGTTATCGAAATCGGCACGAATCCGAAGCTCACTCGCTCTCAACGCTTCGATTTCTTTTTGTAAGTCCGTCCCCTCAGAACTTTCTTCCACAATCTCAGCATTTGAAACCTCATCTACTTCCGATTGTTCAGTCTGCTCTGTTTCTTCTGTCTTCGCTGAGTCAACCGATTTTTCATCAAGCGCGTCTTCTTGGTCGCGCCTGTTTGGATGATTTTCTGTCATCGTAAAACTCCTTTCCATCATTCATCTAATTTCGTTCGTCGCAACGCTTCAATAATTTGTCCCATCATTTGGACCCCATGACGATAATCCATTCGAGTCGGTCCAATCATGGCAATCGTACCAAATGTTTCCCCGTCAAGTGTATAATCAGAGGTGATGACACTACAATGTTGAAGGGCGACTATTCCATTCTCGCTCCCAATGCTCACATAAATCTCACGATTTGGCAACGATTCGAGCCAATGGGTCAATCGGTCCTGCTCATCAATCCATTCAAGAAACGGTCGTAACGTATCGAGCGTTTGAAACTCAGGCTGATTAAAGATATTTTTCTTTCCTCCTAAATAAAGTGAGGATGGCGTTTGAATACCGACCGTTGATTGAATCAGTTGCATCATATTTTCATATTGCTGTCTTTGGGCAAGCTGTAATCTTGCAACTTCTTCTCCGATTCGAATTTTCAGTTGTCCGATTGAAGTTCCGACGAGGCGATCATTTAATAGACGAATCGTTTCCTCAATGACTTCAGGCGCCACGCGCGATTCGAACATGACGGTGCGATGTTCGACGTGGCCTTGATCGGTAACAATGAGAACGACACCTCGACGCTCATCTAATGGCATAAAGTCCACACGTGCCAACGTCTCCATTTGGCTATTTGGACCGAGGGCGACCGTCGTATAATTGGTCAGATCAGAAAGGAGATCTGCTGCTTGGCGAATCAGAATCTCAGACTCTTTAGAAGATTGTCTCAGTCGTTCTTCTAAGCGACCTGTTTCCTGTTCATCAATCATCTGCTTTTCGACGAGATGATCCACGTAATATCGATAGCCGATTTCTGACGGGATTCGACCTGCGGAAGTATGTGGTTTCTCAATCAACCCCATGTCTTCGAGGTCGGCCATATCGTTCCGAATTGTCGCCGAACTAAACGTCAAGTCATCTCGCTTCGACAACGTACGTGAGCCGACCGGCTGAGCGGTCTGTATATAATCATCAATGATGGCCCGAAGAATGAGCAATTGTCGATCTGTCAGCACAACATCACTCCTCTCTGAGAAAAGTTACCTCGTTTTATTAGCACTCATATTTAACGAGTGCTAATCACACTTCAAATATTATCATGTTCTCACTATTTGTCAATTCATCCCCTCTGATTTTTTTACCTTTTTCTCAGACGGCAAACCTGAAAAAGAAAAATCAATTCGTTATGATAGATGATGAGGTGATAAAATGTTTACAACAAAACAATTTGAAGTGTTCAAACGCGATGGGCTCGATTCACGAATGTCAGGCATTCGCTCGGATATCCAGCCGCTGTTTCATCGCATTTATGATGAGGTCGGTCCTCAGCTCGAGGCGGATGTCGGTATTCCCCTTTATCTTCATGTCGCAAAGCACGCACGTCGGACGGTGAATCCACCGAAAGATACGTGGATGTCGATTTGTCACGATAAACGCGGGTACAAAAAACACCCTCATCTGCAAGTCGGCCTCTTCGACGACCGTGTCTTCATTTGGCTTGCGTTCATCTATGAGATGCCAAACAAGGACGCGATTGCGAAACATTTGCAACAGATTGATGTAAAATCGACATTCGCCGATTTCCATATCGCGGGCGACCATATGAAAAAAGAGGCGTTTCTCGTCGAAGATACGCCAAATGAAGACGTTCATGCATTATTGGAACGGTTCGCTACCGTCAAAAAAGCCGATTTCTTGATTGGTCGACAACTACCAGCAGACGCATCAATCTTACAAAACGAAGATGCGTTTCTAGCGCTCGTCGAAGATACATTCGCTCGGCTCACGCCGCTCTATCGTGACCTCGTCTTATAATCCTACAAAAAATGGACAAATCCCTCACGAGGGACTCGTCCATTTTTTTATGATTCGGCATGTTCAAGTTTTGCTTCTCCGATAAATGCCGCGAATGCTTCATTCGCGAGTGGCAAACCGGATGCCGTTAGACGGATATGTGTTTTTGTCCGTTCAACCAATGACTTCTTCACTAAATCGTCGATGACATGACCGAACACATCATCGAGCGACGCCCCATACTTTTGATCAAACACCTGAAGCGAGACCCCGGAACGCATACGTAGACCGAGGAACAGCTCTTCTTCCATTTTTTCCACTTCCTCAAGCTCGGTCACCCGCTTCACGGGTATGCCTTCCGCCTTAATATAGTGAGGAATCGGGGCGATGTTGGCACGTCGTGTCCCGTTCAAATAACTATGTGAGCCAGCTCCAAAACCATAGTACTCTTCATTGCGCCAGTACACTTGATTGTGACGGCTCTCCCGACCCGGCAGGCTGTAATTCGAGATTTCATACTGTTTCAGCCCATTCTGTTCAAGTGTCTCCATCACTTTGAGGTACATCTCGACTTCGACGTCCTCACCAGGTAAACGAAGTTTCCCTTTTCGGTCTTGAATCGCGAACACGGTATGCGGTTCAAGGATCAAAGAATAGGAGGACACGTGTTGAATCGGCAATTGAAGCGCTAATTTCAAATCACGGTCAATCTGTTCAAGTGTCTGTTCTGGTAGACCGAACATGAGGTCAATCGAGATATTGTCAAAGCGTTTCGCCGCTTCGCTCACGGTCTCGAACACATCGTCGGCGCGGTGCGTTCGGCCGATTCGTTCGAGTCCACCATCATCGAACGTCTGGACACCGAAACTAAGTCGGTTGACACCCCCGGCCTTCATCGTGTCGAGTTTTTCCGCACTCACAAAGTTCGGATTCGCCTCGACAGAATACTCCAAGTCGTCCGAGGCGAGTGGGAGGAGGTGTCGCCGGACCACGTCCATAAGCTTCGCCATCTGCGCTTCGTTGAGTGCAGTCGGTGTCCCGCCTCCGATAAAGATCGTATCGATCCGCTCCGTCGGATACGCTTCGAGCGTCAATACAATCTCCCGTTCTAATGCATCTAAATAGTCATCAACAGGTTGGTTTTTTAAAAACACCTTGTTGAAATCACAGTAATAACAAATATGTTCACAAAAAGGAATGTGAAGATATACGGCTTTAGCCAATGAGGCCACCCCTTTCTTCTCATTCCATTTATAACGCTTTTCGTCCATTCTTTCCAGCCTGCGCAATCAATCGAATCGATGAATGAACAGACCACTCTTTAATTTTGGCTCGAACCAGGTCGATTTTGGCGGCATCTGTCCACCACTATCTGCCACTCGCATGAGCTGTGACATCGTCGTTTCATGACAAGTGAACAGTAATCGGTCCTGTCCTTTCACTAGTTCCTCTAATTCGGCGACCGACTTGTTCCCACCGACAAAATCGATTCTCGCGTCCGTACGAATATCCTCGACACTGAAATATGGAGAAAGGATGTCGCGCTGTAAGATTGCGACGTCGAGAGCAGTGTCCTCTTTCCGTTTCTTCAGCTCGTAGTATTTACCTCGATAGGCGACTCCGAACACTCCATGCGCTTTCGGGGTAACGAGCGTGTCTACCGAGTTCACCTCATATGAAAATGACAATCCCTCGATCATCTGTTCCACTTCCTCCGGCGCAACATTCGTCAGTAGTCGATGATATGGCAAGATGGTCAACTCATCGCTCGGAAACAATACACCTAAAAAATGAGACCGTTCGCTCTGCTGCGTCTCGTTTCCGCCCATTCCCGAGACGACGGCCGCTGCCTTCGCGCGATGATGCCCATCTGCGATATAGATGGACGGGATGGTCGCACCAATCATCATGACCCGTGCTAGTTCACGGTTTGGAATCATGAAGCCCTCATGCTTTACGCCACGATCGTCTGTGAATGAGAACAACGGCTCCTCTTCCGTTACCGCACGTAAAATCTGCTTTAAATTTTCGTGAGGGGGGTGACTGAGTAAAATCGGCCCGGTATGTGCTTTCGTCGCTTGGACATGTTCGACACGTTCGCGTTCTTTTGTCTCACGGGTATGTTCGTGAATCTTGATTCGCCCCGCTTCATAGTCCCTCACGGAGAAAGTCGCGACCAATCCGGTTTGTTGCCGCTGTCCAGACGTTAGACGATAAATATAAAAACCATTCGGTCGCTCCGTCAATTCTCGTTCATAGAGGTGGTCCAGCTCTTGACGGGCAAGTTCTCCCCACGCTTGAAGAGAGGGGGTGTCTTGGAGTGCTTCGGGCTTATCGACAGCTAGAAATGAATCACGGTTCTTTGAAAGGATTGCTTTCGCCTCTTCTAACGATACGACATCGTACGGGTCTGCTGCGACACGTTCCGCATGCATTGGCATGTAAGGGCTAAACGGTTTGAATACGACCATAATATCCTCCTTAAAATTCTCGGACGCGAATGACGCCCTTGATTTCATATAGCGCATGAATCGACAACGGTTCATGCTCGAAGTTGTCTAGGTCAATTAACGTATATGCCATCTCTCCGCGGCTACGATTGACCATGTTATCGATATTTAATCCATGGGATGCAAGTTCTCCCGTGATTTGCCCAACCATGTTCGGTACGTTTCGGTGCAAAATTCCGAGGCGTCGTTTGCCAGTGTAAGGAAGCTCGACGTTCGGAAAATTGGCGGATGAACGAATGTTCCCTGTCTCGAGATACAACTTGAGCGTCTCGACCGCTTGAATCGCACAGTTGACTTCCGATTCTTTCGTCGATGCCCCGAGGTGAGGTAGTGCCATTACTTGCGGATGACCGATTAGCGTATGACGAGGAAAGTCGGTCACGTACATTCCGACATGATGATGGAACGCCTTCAATAAATCATCATCGTTCACGAGTTCGCCTCTCGCAAAATTTAAAATGGTCATGCCTGGCTTCATTCGTTCAAACCAACTTCGGTCGATGCTAAGTCGTGTTTCATCCGTCAACGGCATGTGAATCGACAACAAGTCGACCGCTCCGAGTACCTCACTCAAATGTTTCGCACGCGTCACATGCTTCGAGATATTCCAAGCGGCATCGACCGAGAGGTGAGGGTCATATCCGATGACATCGACTCCGAGTTGGAGCAAATCATTGGCAAGCGAGGCACCGATGGCTCCGAGTCCGATAATCCCCACTTTCTTTCCCCTCAACTCTACCCCGAGGAACTGTCGTTTCTGTTGTTCCATCGCTTGTTCTAATTGTGCTTGTGACTTGACCGTTTGCTCGCCCACCCAAGTCAATCCTTTGAAGATTGGGCGTACGGAAAGAATCATACTGGCAAGGACAAGTTCCTTTACGGCATTCGCATTGGCACCGGGAGTATGAAAAGCAACGATACCTTGTTTAGCCAGCGATTCGAGCGGTAAATTGTTCACTCCCGCACCCGCTCTTGCGATCGCGAGAAGATAAGATGGTATCTCTTCATCATGTACATTATGGCTTCTCAATATCCAAGCATCAGCTTGCCCCGACGCATTGATGACATATTCACTCGGCTCAAATCGCTTCAATCCTGCCGCAGCGATTTGATTAAATGTTCTGATGTGATACATAAGTCTCCTCCTCGAATTCCCTCATGACGTCGACGAGGCGCACTGCCCCTGCGAGCGGCATCGAATTGTATAGGCTCGCGCGCAATCCTCCGACCGAACGATGACCTCCGAGTTCAACCAGCCCGCGCTCGAGGGCGAATCGCTGAAAGGCCGCATCTCCTTCACTGTCACCGGTTGTAAATGGGATGTTCGTCAATGAACGTCGATTGCCCGACACGAGTGATGAGAAATGGTTCGACCGGTCTAGAAAAGAGTAGACGACCTCACTTTTTTTACGATTCAATCGTTCCATCGCTTCCACACCACCTCGGTCTTCAATCCATTTCAGCACACGCTCGGCTGTAAACATGCTAAACGTCGCCGGTGTATTCAATAGCTTGTCCTCATGTGACGCATAAGAAAGGTAACTCGGCAACGAAAGAGATTGAATGAGGTCACGCCGAATGATGACAACGGTCAATCCTGCAGGTCCAATATTTTTTTGGGCTCCAGCATAAATCACACCGAAACGTTCAACGTCGATTTTCTCGGCAAGAATGTTCGAAGAGGCATCTGCCACGAGTGGTATGTCCATTTCAGGTATGTTTGTGAAGCGGGTTCCTTCAATCGTATTGTTCAATGTCACATGAAGATAGTCGACGTCTTGGGCAGATCTCGAATCGAATGACATCCCGTCCGCCTCGTCACTTATCGGCTGAATGACCTCGACCTCTCCAAATCGCCGGGCATCCTCCATCGCTTTCTTAGACCAAACCCCTGTGTCGACATAGGCGAAACGGTTGCATCTGCTTAAGTTCATCGGAATCATTGAAAATTGAAGTGTCGCCCCACCTTGAAGCCAAAGAACCGCATAATGCCGAGGAATGCCCATGAGCCTCCTAAGTCTCACCTCAAGTGAGTCCACCACATGTTGGAAAGCCTCCGAACGGTGACTCGTCTCAAGTATTGAAACCCCCTCATACTCAAATGTGAGAAGGTGTTGCTGGATTTCTTGCATCACTTCTTTTGGCAGCATGCCCGGGCCTGCAGAGTATGTATACGTCGACACGATGTATCCTCCTCTATAAGTCTGTCTAGGCATGTACACTTCCTTACAGGATGAAACTTTTCCTGCTTGAAAGGAAAAATCGCCCTAATCCAAGGATCAGGGCGACTGTTCTTATTCTTCGTCCATTGAAAGTACAGACATGAAGGCTTCTTGTGGGACTTCGACAGACCCGACCATCTTCATGCGCTTCTTCCCTTCTTTTTGCTTCTCGAGAAGTTTCCGCTTACGTGAAATATCTCCTCCATAACATTTAGCAAGGACGTTTTTGCGCAACGCTTTAATTGTAGACCGGGCGACGATTTTCGTTCCGACAGCAGCTTGTACCGGCACTTCGAATTGCATACGTGGAATGAGCGCCTTCAACTTCTCAACGATGACCTTCCCGCGCTCATACGCAAAGTCGCGGTGAACGATGAAGCTAAGTGCATCGACCACTTCATTGTTGAGCAAGATGTCCATCTTCACGAGACGCGATTGACGGTAGCCAATCAACTCATAGTCGAGAGACGCATAGCCTTTCGTGCTCGATTTCAACTGATCGAAGAAATCATAGACGATTTCACTGAGTGGAATCTCATACGTGATTTTGACGCGTGTCGTGTCGATGTATTGCATATCGATGAACGTTCCACGTTTCTTTTGACAAAGCTCCATGATGGCGCCGACGTAGTCGTTCGGTGTCATGACAGCCGCCTTGACGTAAGGCTCTTCAATCGATTCGACTTTTTGCTGTTCAGGCATCTTCGATGGGTTATCGACGTGGATGACTTCTCCAGAAGTCGTCGTCACGTGATAGATAACCGATGGTGCCGTCGTAATCAAGTCAATCCCGAACTCACGCTCAATCCGCTCCTGAATGATTTCCATGTGAAGCATCCCGAGGAATCCACATCGGAATCCAAATCCGAGCGCCTGTGATGTTTCAGGCTCGAACTCGAGTGCGGCATCAGAAAGTTGAAGCTTTTCGAGTGCCTCACGCAGGTCGTTATACTTGGCTGCATCAATCGGATACAAACCACAGTACACCATCGGATTCATTTTACGGTAACCTGGAAGCTGACTTGTTGCCGGATTTTTCGCAAGCGTGATCGTATCCCCGACACGAACATCTCCAACTGTTTTAATCGACGCAGAGAGCGTACCTACATCACCGACGTTCAGTTCTTTTACCGAGACAGGCTTCGGTGTCGATACACCAAGGTCCGTCACTTCAAACGTCTTCCCTGTCGCCATCATCTGTACTTTGTCGCCTACTTTGACCGAACCGTTGACGATTCGAATCGATGCGACGACACCACGGTAGGCATCATAGTACGAGTCAAAGATCAATGCCTGTAATGGTTCCGACGGGTCACCCGTCGGTGGTGGCACAAGCTCGACGATTTGTTCGAGAATCTCTTCGATGCCGATACCAGCCTTGGCAGATGTCGGGACCGCGTCGCTTGCATCGAGTCCGATGACGTCTTCGATTTCTTGACGGACGCGATCGACATCGGCTGACGGCAAGTCGATTTTATTGATGACCGGGATGATTTCGAGGTCGTTATCGAGTGCTAAATAAACGTTCGCCAAGGTTTGTGCTTCAATCCCTTGAGCCGCATCGACGACGAGAATCGCACCCTCACATGCTGCGAGCGAGCGAGACACTTCATACGTGAAGTCGACATGTCCTGGGGTGTCGATCAAGTGAAGAATATACTCTTCTCCATCTTTTGCCGTATAATTCAGTTTGACGGCGTTTAGTTTGATTGTAATTCCACGCTCGCGCTCTAAATCCATCGCGTCAAGCGTCTGCTCTTTCATCTCACGAGCCGTGAGTGCACCAGTTTTTTCAAGAATCCGGTCAGCGAGTGTCGATTTTCCATGGTCGATGTGGGCGATGATGGAAAAGTTACGAATCTTCTTCTGACGATTCTCTAAATCTTGTTTATTCATATATGGGTTCACCTATCCTTCTCATGCATACCGTGTCATTATATCAAAATCCTAAAGTAATGTGTACGACCTACTACAACAATACCACAGATAGTTTTCAGAATAATCATCAAGTGGTTGCTTTTCATATAACCGTTTGCTACAATTGTGCTTGTTCTGTTGAATGATTACTTGAAGTAATAAGAACATACACTTTCTTGTTTCAGGAGGTGACAAACAATGGCAAACATCAAATCAGCAATCAAACGTGCAAAAACTTCTGAAAAACGTCGTGTTGCGAACTCACAAGAGAAAGCAGCAATGCGTACAGCAGTAAAACGTGTTGACGCTCTCGTACTCGAAGGAAACAAAGAAGCTGCTCAAGAAGCTTTCGTCCTCGCTACGAAGAAACTTGACAAGGCTGCATCAAAAGGTCTTATCCACAAAAACAAGGCAGGTCGTGACAAATCACGCCTCGCAGCTCGTATCGCTGCTCTCTAATTAGAGACTAAACGAAACAGCCGCCTCCTATTCGGAGCCGGCTGTTTTTTTGTATACCATGACGTAATGAGGACCGACACGCGGGAGATTGAACGGTTCACCAACTCGTATAAGTCCGTTTCGCTCATAGAAACGAACAGCCACTTCTCTCGCGTTACACCACCACGAACTTCCTAGCTCGGTGTGGAGAGCCTGTAAAAATTGAGAACCGATTCCTTTTCCCGACAGACGAGGATCCGTCGCCATTCCACGAAGTTGGAACGATATCGGCTCCCCATCGATTTGTCTTGGTGACGTCATGACCGTCGCGACCGACACGATCTGACCTGCCTCCACCCACGCGAAATGTCGTGTCGTCTGCGCCTCATCTCCTTCGAAATAACACGTTTCGATACTCAAACCTGGTCTGAGCACTTCATGCCGAAGCGGAATCACGTCACGGAGTGCCACTTGCTCAAGTCCCATTTTCTCACCTCACAATAAGGTCAATTGACAAACAAGTGTATCAAAAATGATCTGTTTGTCGCCGCGACCCGTCTTCATCGCTTCGTCTGCATCAGCAATCAATGTCAATGCCTGCGCGAGTTGGCTAGCGGAGAAACCGCGACTCGCTTGCGTTGCCAGTTTGATTGTATACGGATGAGCTCCAATCTTAGATGCGATTTGTTTCTCCCCGTAACCTGCCTCCGTCAACTGTTTTGCCAAGTACATGTTCCGATATTGTCTCGCCAGCAGACCGAGTAATCCAATCAACTCTTGACCTTGTTTCTCTAAATCCCGGACCAATCGAAGCGCCGCATCCGCCCTGCGCTTGACGAGTAGTTCCGATAACTGAAACACATTATCTTCTAACGTACGTGGGACAAGATCATTCACAATCTCAATCGGAATGCTTGCGCCCGCTCCTGCGTACAACTGAAGCTTCTCTAGTTCGCGAACTAATTTTCCCCAATCATCCTGGCATAAAAATAAAAGACGCTCCATCGTCGGACGCTCCATTTTCTGTTGTTCTTGACTGAGTGTATCGTTTACGTAACGCATGAGTTCCGTTTGACTCGGCTTTTTTGCCTCAAGAACAATCGCACGTTCTTTCAGCCGTTTCACAATTTTTTTGCGTTCATCGAGCTTTTCTGACTCGACGATTAACACGAGGACCGAGTAGCTGGCCGGCTGAATGACATAGTCGGCGAGTCGATCGACATTTTGTTTTTGCTTTTCCTTCGCTCCTGTCAAAAACTGCGCATTTTTGACGACTACCGTCCGATATTCACTGAAGAACGGCACCGTTTCCGCTTCATCTAGCGCCGTATCTAATGACGTCTCTTGAAGGTCGAGTTGCATGACGTCGAATTGGTCGCCAGATGGATTGGCGCTCTTCACAATCCCGCGTTCCCATGTCTCTAACAGATACTTTTCGGTGCCGTGGAGAACATAAACGCTCGCTAGTTTCCCATTATGTAACCAAGGTTCATTCAAAACACACACCACTTTCACAATTTATTCTCATCTAAACATAGATTATCTTCTCATGATTCGCTATACTTATAAAGGAAGTATGATAAGGAGGGACAAATTATGCAAATCAACTCTGTACGACCACCGAGTGAAAACCCGTTTGAAAATGACGTTCAATGCAAACGTAACGACGCCATCGATTCTGCGATCGGTTTCATCGTCCCATTTGGCTTTTTCTTCACGATTTTCTTTATCGGTGTCATCATCAAATTCTTAAGCCTATAAGTGATTAAACGATTGCCCCGGGGGAGCAATCGTTTTTTAGTGTATCATATTTAATCGGGTGCTACTCGATTCGCCCTTGGCATATTCCCTTCTCACAAACGACCATCCCATCCATGTCGGTTCGCAATAAACGCCGTCCGACGATCCGTTGTAACGTCTCCTCGTGAGGGTGACCGTAACGATTGCTCGCACCGACACTCGCAATCACCCATTCTGGGTCGGTTCGTTCTAATAGTGCCTCACTCGAAGAAGTGTTTGACCCATGATGCCCCAGTTTAAATACATCGACATCCAACGTAGGCAACATGGCTTCCCCTTCGATCGGTAAGTCACCTGTCAGAAGATAAGCCATACCACCTACGTTCATATACAAACTGATGGAGTGATCATTCTCATCTTCATGTGGGCCATCTGGTGCCACAATCCACATCCATGGCACGGGTCGATCCCCGACCTCAACATAACGTACTAAAGCCCCGTATTTCGTGATCAAACGGAGGATCTCCTCTCGTTTCTCGGGATTGGCCACTAGTTTAGATAACCAAACTTCTCGAACCGGTATGACCTTTAGCAGTCCTTCCAAGCCTCCGATGTGATCATGGTCAGCGTGCGTGAGAATGACGAAGTCAAGTGCTCGTTCCCCCCGCTTCCATATGTAAGGCGCCACTACGTCCGCTCCCGGATCATAGACAGACAGTTTTTGCTCACTCGGATCTTGAAACACTCCACCCACATCAATCACTCCGATTGTATCTTTTGATTCCACGACAATCGCATCACCTTGGCCGACATCTAAAAATGTCACCCGTGGAGATTCGGACCACTCACAAATTGTCATGAGCATAACATACGTCAGAATCATCATCCCCCATCCAACCCATCGTTTTCGATGAACGACAAGTAAACTCCCCCATATCCCGACCCACAAACCGACTTGTTGCAAAAATGTGAGTTCATGTAATGGAATCCACGGACGACTTGCATGATGAGCTGAAAAGAAACCATTAATCGCATCTAAAATGACCATGAATAATGGAGCAACAGATGGAACGATCCAAGTGATGAGTGCGAGGGGCATGATGAGCCACGATATGCAAAAGGCCATCACGACATTGAGTAGCGGCGATGCAACGGATAGTACCGCCTGCACTTGCCAAAGGACGGATAAACTGAAGAACTGGGCAAACACTGACATTTCGAATACATTCGTCCAAATCGGTCTAGTGACCAATAAAAAAAATGTCATGCCGACTGTCAACTGAAATCCAAGATTCATGAGAAGAAACGGTTGAATGGCAAGCATCCCTGCTGAACACCAACTGAGAAGACGAATCGGGTCTCGAATCGCCACACCGAAAAGGGAAAGTAATAAAAGCGCGTCTGCCACGACGACCGCTCGAGCGACGGGTGGTGAAAAGCCCGTCAGCCATCCGAAGGCGGTTATACTGAACATGATTAAAACGGTCTTCGATTCACGACGAATCGGGATTCGTCGCAACATGATGTGAAGCGCAACAATTAGCAACGCTATGTGTGAGCCCGAAATGACGAGAAGATGGAGCAGACCCGTCACACGATATGAAAAGGATGTCTGTTCATCAAGCATTCGACTTTCTCCGAATAACAAGGCTTCCATATATAATGCCACATCTGCCCGGTAATATTGTTCAATATGTTGAAGTTGCCTTTCTTTCCATCTCAACATCCGGCCGTCAAGTCCTGAGGTCGGACGACACCGTTCAATTCGCTCAACCTTTCCTTTAAACGTTTTGTTCGAACTCGACGCCCATGACTGCTCGTCAAATCCTCCGACGTTTCGTGACGGCTGAAACGTCTCCCATTCGACTTGCATCAGGCAAGTCTCTCCTGGTCTCCCTAAAGATAAATCACGACCTCGTAACACGCCTTGAACCGAATCTACATGCCCATATAACCGAACTGCTTTGCCATTATCCTTTCGACTATCAATGGAAAATACGATTGAATCTTCCGGCGACCAAACTTCCGAATCGCTGTGAATAAAGGCGATGACGACGAGGAGGAGGACGCCTAGTTTCGCGAACAATCGTTGACCTCGTCGTGAGATGAAGAACAGTACACCGAATACTACGGATACCATATACACCTCTTCTGTCAATCCTGTCACGACCAACACCGCAAATAGAGGGTACAATGGCATGTTACGGTACCAACAAGTACGGTTTCATGCTCTCTAGTGTTTTCTCGCCAAACCCTTTCACATCACCTAAGTCTTCATATGTTTTGAACGGACCGTGTTGCTTCAAATGATTTAAAATCGCATCGGCTTTTGCCGGACCGATTCCTGGGACCGACATAAGTTCTTCTTTCGTGGCACTATTGACATGGACACCGTTCGACTCCATATCTGAATTCGGTATGTCTTGAGTGATCAGTGTCTCCCCTTTTTTCGGAACGATGATTTTGACCCCATCGACTAATCGTTGCGCCAAGTTGAGTTGTTCAGGATCGGCTTCATCCGTCAATACAGCCAATGAGAGGACGTCTCCGACTCTCGCGCCTTCAGGTACTTGATAGACGTTTGGGGACTCGACTGCCCCCGTCACGTAGACGACAATCTCTAATCGTTCCGCTGTCACTGGAGGGACGACCTCCTCAGGTGCCATCACGAACTCATCAATGACCCGTTGTTCCGGCTCTTTCTTATAAAACATATAACCGACACCTAAAAATAAGGCGACGACAACACCTATGACGACTTGTTTCCACCTCTGCAAAACATTCACCACCCGATTCGACTGTTACGTCCAGTATGCCGAATCTTTAGATGATTCACCTAGAACGTTCCTTCGATCAACCCTGTCTTTTTTTTTATCATTTTCACTGAAGGTACACGCCACATCGTTGCGTGTAGTGAAGAGCAGTCACTCATTTCACGAGACTACTCAACTGAAAAAGGACCGGAAAACCAACGCGTGGTCTCCGATCCTTCTATTCGCTAAATCATTCTTCTTCGAAATGCTGAACCTGGTCGGCGAGTGCCGCCGCCTGTCCTTCCAACTCCTGCATTAACGTAAAGATTTGATCAAAGCTCGCCTGCTGCTCTTTCATCGAGGCCGCCACTTCTTCGTTTCCTGCGGCCAATTCTTCCGTCACACCAGACACTTCTTCGACCCGGCGCAAGACATTGTTTACCTCATTACTAGATGTACGCATCTCTTGTTCAATCGTACGCACGAACGAGGCGACATGGTCTGTTCGTTCATGGATTCGGTTGAACGCTTTCTTTGTCAATCCGAACGCCTCTAGCTGTGCTTCTTGCTCTCGTTTCGATTCGTTCACGGTTTCTGTCAATCGGACGACTTCTTGTTGAATCGTCTCCACGACGTGGAAGATGGAACGAGTCGCTTTATTGCTTTCTTCTGCCAATTTTTTCACTTCGCTTGCCACGACCGCAAACCCACGTCCAGCTTCCCCAGCACGAGCTGCTTCGATTGCCGCGTTGAGGGCAAGCAAGTTCGTCTGAGCAGCGACATCTTCGACAAGCTTCGCCATCGATTCAATCTCTGCCGTCTGTCTTGCAAAGTGGTCCATCCGCGAAACGAGCACTTCGTTTCGTTCGCTTGAACGATCTAAAATATGTTCTTGATCAGTCAACGTCTCAATTCCAGCTGCGACTTCACGTGTCATTTCTGACGTCTCTTCTGTCGTCTGTTTCGTTTGATTCAAACTCGTCTCAAATGAGGTCGCCATCGTATGGACAGAGCTGAGTGTTTCTTGCAACTCATTCGCAATCGACTGTGCCCCGTGAGCCATTTCATCGACAGCGTTTGTAATGTTTGAAGTTGTACTGACGACCGCTTCGTTCTCAGCAGCTGCCGTCTCGGTCATGCCGTTCACTTGCACCGATGTGACACGAATCGAACCGATCACGGTTTGAAGCGACACTGTCATGTTTCGCATGGCGCGTTCTAGACGTCCGATTTCGTCCTGTCGGTTTGATTCTGGTAACGTGACGAGGCGACCTGCCGCGATGGCTTCGGCCACTTTCACGTTTCGCTCGAGAGGGCGTGTGATGGACCGGGCAAAAAAGAAATTGTAAACGCCAAGTGCCAAAATGACGAGCACCGTCAACAATACGGAAATCAATAACAGTCGTTCCGTTTCGCTTGCCGCTTCTGCTTGTAACGCTTCATAAAATGAACCGTTCTTCGCAATCAACGTATTGACATCATTTAATAAGCCTTCTAACTTCGCTGCCTGGATCCGTGCTTCAATACCACCTCGTAATGCAGACTCGACATCCTCATTCACTTGTTCATACTTCATTGTGGCACGGTCTAAATGATTCGAGAATGCAGGAATCAAGTAAGATTGCTTCAACTGCTCAAACGTTTCCGCGTTCGTTACACGAATCCGTTCAAGTTGTGTCAATGTCGATTGATTCGACTGTTCGCCGAGCGACGTCCATAACGACTGTTCTTGTAAGAGCGACGTCTCAAGTTGAGACAGTTCGATCATTTGACTCCCATACTGCTCATTGTACGTCTGCAGACGATTCAAAGTCGACAACACATAGCTCATCATGATAACGACTAAGACAACGGTGAACACCGTCGAGAAAGTAAATCGTTTACGTAAACTCATTAGAGTGTCCCCTCCTTCAACTTGCGTTCAACAGACTCATATTCGGAAGTCTCTCTCTCGTCCCATTGGATGCGGCGAAGCGGTGCCAAGCCGACGCCCCCCTCTTCAATGCCGAGGATGACGTGGTCATTGAATGGTTTGTCAGTGATACGGCCAGCGATTTCAACGATTGCCAAATCGACTTGCTTCAACATGGATGTCACGACTGCATCAGGTGCAATCATCGATTGGTCACTATCGACACCAATCGCCTTAATCCCATATTTTTCAGCTGTCTCGAGTACCCCAACACCCGTAAGACCTGCTGCAGCATAGAGAATGTCCGCTCCTTCTTCAATCTGCTTCTCAGCTAGTTTTCGTCCGATTTCAGGTGAGGCGAAATCATCGGAGAAATCAACGAGCATCTCGACATCCTCATTGACAGCTTTTGCCCCCTGTTCAAATCCTGCTTCGAACTTCTGAATGAGTTCAATATCCATCCCACCGATAAAACCAATCTTATTTGACTCCGTCTCAAGCCCTGCAACCGCCCCAGCGAGTACACTTCCTTCCCCTTCTTCGAACGTGATGTTCAAGATGTTCGGAAGTGATGACACGCCATCGATGAGCGCAAATTGTTGATCTGGATGCTCTGCTGCTACTTTTTCTAAGTCTTCCTGACACGCGAATCCAAGACCGACGATCACGTCATGCCCTTCTTTCACTAACTCTTCAAATCCTACTTGGTACGTTTCCGACTCTGATAACTCACGATAATCGACGAACCATTCTCCTGTCTCACGTAGTTCACCCATACCACGCATCGCGGCATCACTGAACGATTGGTCCCCGAGACCAACATCTGATAGGACGACTCCCATCGTTTGACGTTCTTCTACCGTGGCATTCGGGTCGTCGATTACCGACTGACAGCCGGATAACCAAAGAGCACATGCCGTGATTGTACTGATCATTATGCTTTTTTTCATGAATTCGCTACTCCTTCTCTATTGGTCTGACAACCTATATATCGACCATGAAAGCTTCATTCTCCAATATTTTTTTTAAAAGTTGTGGGAATGAAATGCCGAAGGCGGGTCCCGATATGATATGTGATAAACGTGATCGCCATTGTCTCTTTCGCTACGGTTATGAGTTGCATTGAATTTTACTAACAAATCCATCGTGGTTAGGCAAACCAAAAAAGTGGACCATAGACGCGAAGTCTATGGTCCATTTATGCTCATTCTGTTGGAGCCTCTGTTGAATCACCTAGCTCTCGCTCAGGTACCGGCATCTTTGTACCTTTCCCAGCAAAGTTCTCTAGTAACTCTTTCATATCGATACCTGAAGATGCCTTCAACGTTTGTTGAAGTGATGCCATGAGATCGGTGGCATAACCTGTCACTTTCCCAGCGCCGCCGTTCTGACCACCGCCCGTGTCGACGACCGTGATCTGATCGATGTTACCGAGTGGTGCAGCAATCTGTTTCGCATAATCAGGAAGCATCTTGACGACCATGTCGAGAATCGCGGCCTGTCCGTATTGTGCGAAGGCTTCGGCGATCTTCTCTTTCGCCTCTGCTTCGGCTAGACCTGTCAAACGAATGACTTCAGCTTCCGCCTCACCTTTCGCCCGTTCAGAATCAGCTTCTGCGAGACCCGCCAAGCGCACACGTTCAGCATCAGCTTTCGCTTGGGCTTCGATACGATATTTCTCTGCATCTGCGCTTGCGATTTGACGCGCTTTATCCGCGGCTGCAGACTGTTCAATCGAATAGCGGTCTGCATCGGCTTTTTTCTTCACTTCTGAATCATACTGCTTCTCACGGCGCATGATTTCTTTCTCTTCGAGCTCGATTTGCTTTTGACGCTCAATGATTTGGACTTGCATCTGCTGTTCAGTGACTTCCTGTTTCGCACGCGCCTCCTCGAGTTCATAAGCCTGGTCGGCCCGGGCTTTGGCGACGTCTTGTTCGCGTCGGTATGCCGCAATACGAAGCTGGTTTTCTTTTTCCGCTTCAGCAATTTCAGACGCTCGCTCTAACTCTGCTTTTTTCGCGTCCTTCATCGCCTCTGCCTGTTTGATGCGTGTCTCTTTGTCGGCTTCCGCAGTCGCGATATCAGCATCACGCTTCACTTGAGCAATTCTTGGCTTCCCTAGTGATTCTAAGTAACCGTTTTTGTCTCTGACATCTTTTATTGTGAAGGATACGATGATCAATCCCATTTTCGCCAAATCTTGAGAGGCGACACGTTGTACTTCTTGAGAAAACTTGTCACGGTTTTTATAAATCTCTTCAACCGTCATCGAACCAAGAATCGAGCGCAGGTGTCCCTCTAGCACTTCTCGCGCCTCGTTTTCCCGTTCGATTTTTGGCTTACCTAAAAACTGTTCAGCCGCTGTAGCGATTTCACTGATTGACCCACCAATTTTAATGATGGCTGTCCCATCCGCCATTACCGGTACACCTTGTTCCGTATATACTTCAGGCGTTGTGACCTCTAACTTACTAGAGAGTAGACTCAGTGGTTCCGCTTGCTGGAATACCGGAAGTACGAACGTACCGCCGCCACGAATGATTTTGACGCGGTTTCCGGATGCATCGCTATGTACGTTTTTCTTTCCTAAATAACTCCCCGTCACAATCAACGCCTCATCCGGCCCGACTGTGCGATATTTTAATACGAATACAAAAATGAGTGCGAGGATGATGACCCCGACAATGATGCTGACCAAAATAGCCGTATCCATACGTTATTTCTCCTCTCGAATCGTAGGTTCGTCATATTTCATGACGATTGCAATATTGCCTTTTACTTCGATAATGACGACTCGTTGATCGGTCGAAATCGAAGTGCCGTCCATACTTTGAGCTGTCTTTAGAAGGGATCCCGTCACCGTCTCGATCATTACTTCTCCGTACCCGCCCTCAGGAATCGGAACTGTCAGGCGGCCGACTCGTCCAACTAACGCGTCATCTGTCAAACCGATTGATTCTTCAGCGTTTGATAATGGTAACAATACGAATAAGTATAGAAGCGTCGTCAACGCGAACGAACCAACTAATGCGACAGCGAGACCGATCATTGGAGAAACATGGGCCAATGCGTTCAATATTAGTCCGATACCTGCGCCAAGTGCCAAAAACGATAAGATGACGGCAGGGTTGAACCAACCTTCAAACACGTCAAACGCATCGGAAAACAACATGTAGACGAATGTCCCGAAACCAGCGATAATCAACACCCACCAGTACAGTTGATCGATTGCCTCCATTACCACCCCTCCTGTCGACGTTTCTGTTCCGTCATCAATACGCGTCGAATCTGTTCGACTTCTAATGCGAGCTGATCTTCTATCGCATCCCATTCCGACAATGACGATGTTCTTAAATCGTTCGTTTCCCGGACTCGACCGATGGACTGTTCGATGCGGCGTCGATTGTATAACTCGACGAGCTCTTCTCGTTCGAGTCGCATCCTGTTTAAAAAATAATCAACTTCTTTTTGAACTTGAATGATCTGGTCCGTCACTTCTTCAGAAGAATCTTGCATCAGCAGCCGACGCACTCTCACTTGATGAGCTACTAATTTGGCAATTCTCGCTTCAAGTTCGAGAATATGCTTATATAACTTCTCCACCTCATCTTGTTGCGTGTCATCGCGCCACCACACGTCCACTTCACCTCACTTTTCTTTACTCTCTTCCATATACGATAAAACCTCTTCTTCGGTTTCAAAAAATCTTAAAAAATTGTAAAATGAATGTGCCAGATAGAAAGGAAGTGCTCATTTTGGGCAACCAAGTCATTAAGCTATCCACCGCCTCACAAGAAAAGTTAAAAAATATGTACCACGAGTATGCGATCACCCCCCCACCTTATGCGACGTTCAGTGCCAAAACTAAAGGGTTTGTCGTGACGATTTATCAATCGGGTAAAGTGATGTTTCAAGGTAAGGATGCCGAGACCGAGGCGATGAAATGGGGAACACCAGCCAAGAAGAAACAGCCATCCGTCCCGAGCACTACCTTGCCTGAAGGATTTTCAAATTGGTCCGTCATCGGTAGCGATGAAGTCGGCAAGGGGGATTATTTCGGACCGCTCGTCGTCGTAGCGGCCTTTGTGTCACGAGACCAGATCGCTCTTGTCAAAGAACTCGGTGTCAAAGACTCGAAGCAGTTAACGGATCCGGAGATCATTCGGATCGCTAGAGATTTACATGCCACTATTCCTTATCAAAAGGCGACCTTGCACAATCCGACCTATAACAAGATGCAACGTACGATGACACAAGGTAAGATGACCGCAATCGCCCATAACGCTGCGCTACAAGCATTGCTTCAAAAACTCGGGAAAAGACCTGATGCCATTTTAATCGACCAGTTTGCAGAGAAATCGTTGTATTATCAGCATTTGCGGGCAGAACGGGATGTCGTTCGAGACGACGTCTATTTTTCTACTAAAGCAGAAGGTCTCCATGTCGCTGTCGCAGCAGCCTCGATTTTAGCTCGCGCTTTCTTTTTGAAAGAGATGGACAAATTAAGCAAAGAAGTAGGTGTCACCCTTCCTAAAGGGGCAGGCTCCAAAGTCGATCAAGTTGCCGCCACCATCATCCAGCGGCATGGACAAGATTATTTGCATAACCTCGCAAAAATCCATTTTGCGAACACAAAAAAAGCGATTCACTTGAATGAACGTCGCATGTAGAGCTTCGACATCAAGTATGATATACTCTTTTTATGGTTAAATGAACTTAAAATTTTTGGGGGATAGCGTTCATGTTGCATTATAAAACCTACACGATTAGCGATGACCATCCTTGGGTCATCTTCATTCACGGAGCCGGTGGAAGTCTATCTCACTGGTATCGTCAACTTCGGCCATTTCGTAAAAAATATAATGTGTTACTCGTCGACTTGCGCGGTCATGGCGGTTCGTATGATGCAGAACAGTCGCTCAAACAACCTCTGAACGCCTATACGTTTGATGTCGTTGCAAAAGATGTGATTGAAGTCATGGACCACCTAGGTATCGAAAAAGGGCATATGGTCGGTCTGTCTTTAGGAACGATTGTCATTCAGGCGATGTTCGAACACTATCCGGACCGAATCGCATCGGTCGTCCTCGGAGGAGCCATCGTCAAGTTCAACGTCCGATCGACGTTGCTCATCCGTCTCGGTAGTCTCGTCCAAAATTTCGTCCCATACATGTGGTTGTACAAATTGTTCGCTTGGATTTTGTTGCCGAAAAAACGGCACAAAAAATCTCGAATGATGTTCGTCCGAGATGCGGCAAACTTGTGCCAGCGCGAGTTCATCAGATGGTTCAAGATGACTGAGAATATCAATCCATTGCTAAACCAAATCACGTCAATTCAAACGAACGTGCCGATTTTATACATTATGGGCGACGAGGACTATATGTTTCTTGAGGCTGTCGAACGGACGGCAAAGCATCAACCAACAGCCAATGTTGAAATCGTTGCAGACTCTGGACATGTCGTCAATGTAGACCAACCCGATCAATTCAACGCGTTGTCGATGGATTTTATCGATCATCAGATTCAAGCACTTTCGCTAAAAATGAGCTGAGTCAGGAAGCCACCGTGCTTCCTTATTTTTTTATCCAAACAAAGAGGAGCGCTGTCCACATAGGACAACGCTCCTTATTTTACGCTCGTACTTCAGCACCGTGTGCCGCACGGACCGCTTCAACGATTGTTTCATATGCTGCCGTTACTTCTTCATCTTGCAACGTTCTTGACGGGTCTTGGAACTTGAGTGAGAAGGCGATTGACTTCTCATCCGCCCCAACATTCTCTCCTGTATACACGTCAAACAAGACGAGGTCAATCAAGAGTGGACCGGCCGCTTGTCGGATCGTCTGCTCGACGACACCAGCTGGAGTCGCACGTGGCAAGACGAGCGCCAAGTCTCGTGCAATCGATGGATAGCGTGGGACGTCTTGATAAAGAAGTGTCTCTTCTCCTCGGAGTGCCGAAAGATTGAGCTCAAACACATACACTTCCTTCATCCCGTATACGTCTTTTGATGTTCCTGGGTGTACTTGTCCCACATATCCGATGACTTCTCCGTCCATCACGATGTTCGCCGTGCGACCCGGGTGCATATCAGGCATCGACACCGCCTCATATGTGACTTCTAGTCGCAGCGTTTCGACTAACGTGTCGACAATCCCTTTTGCAACGAAATAATCAACCGGAATCCGTGTACCTTGTGAGCGATGGTCCATCCAAAGACCCGTGACGACACCTGCCACACGTTCTGTTTCGCGTGGTAATGTATCACCGTGCTCAGTGTAGACACGACCCGTCTCATATAATGCGACGTTCGACTGTTGTCGGGCCGTGTTGTAACGTGCCGCTTCCAACAATCCAGGGATGAGCGACGTGCGAAGAACCGAGCGCTCTTCACTCATCGGCATCGCCAAACGGACGAGTTGATCGGCCTCTCCACCAAAGCGCGTTGCGTGTGCCTCACTCGTTAACGAGTAAGTAATAGCTTGTGACAAGCCGCCCCCTTGTAACACGCGACGTGTGTTTCTGCGCAGTGCATTGATGACTGGCAAATAACCTTTTGACTGAGACGCAGGTAGTGTAGAAGGAAGACTATCATATCCGTATAAACGTGCTACTTCCTCTGTGATGTCGGCCGGAAGTTCTAAGTCTGGACGACGCGAAGGAATATGAACTGTCAGCACGTCACCCCCTTCAGTCGTGAGACCGAGACGCTCCAAGATTTGAACAATTGTCTGACGATCGAGCGTCATTCCTAAACGCTTGTTAATATAGTCAATCGATACCTCGATTTGACGGGCCCGCGATGTTGTTTCGCCCGAGCTTACTGCGTCATACACTACCCCTCCGCTGATCTCCTCAATCAACTGCGCGGCACGATCGAGCGCAAGCACGACGCGTTCCGGATCGACGTCCTTTTCAAAACGTGCGCTTGAATCTGAACGAAGACCGAGTGTGCGGCTCGTCTTGCGTACAGATGCCGAATCGAAATATGCAGATTCTAAAACGATATCAGTCGTCGTTGCATCGACTTCTGTACTCGCGCCACCCATGACACCTGCGATTGCGACCGGTACTTTCCCGTCCGTGATGACCATCATCGATGAATCGAGGGTACGTGTCACGTCGTCAAGTGTAACCATCTCTTCGCCGTCTTTCGCTTGACGAACTACAATCGAGTTGCCGAGTTTTTTCGAATCAAATGCGTGAAGCGGCTGCCCCATTTCAAGCATCACGTAGTTCGTCACATCGACAATGTTGTTGATTGGACGGACACCTTCTGCGATCAACGTATTTTTTAGCCATTGTGGCGATTCTGAAATCATTACCCCTTTTACTTCACGAGCTGCATAGTATGGGCAGTTCGGTGTTGCGAGTTCAATCGTCACCGCCGATGGTGATGACGATGTCGCGTCTGCTGTCGGCAACGTGTATGGACGTTCCAAGATGGCCGCAACCTCATGAATGATTCCGTAGAGACTCAAGCAATCTGAACGGTTCGGAGTAAGACCGAGTTCGATGACCTCATCGTTCAAGTCTAGTAAATCGAGTACGTCCGCACCGACTTGTACCGATTCACGGAACGTGTGAATCCCATCTTGCTCATCTTCTCGAATTTGTTTCTTTTCGAACCCAAGTTCTTCGAGTGAACAAATCATCCCGTGTGATTCGACACCACGAAGTTTTGCTTTTTTGATTTTTAGTCCTGGTAAGCGAGCTCCTACTTTCGCCACAATGACGTATTGTCCTTCGCCTACGTTTGGTGCACCACAGACGATTTGGACGGGGTCACATTCACCAATGTCCACTTTCGTCACGTTCAATTTATCCGCTTCTGGATGTTTTTCACATGAAAGGACACGACCGACGACAATCCCTGAAAGCCCTTCTCCACGGTTCGTCACACTCTCGACTTCAATCCCGTTTTTCGTGATCAAGTCGCCGAGCGCTTGTCCGCTTAAATCTGAGACATCAATATATTGATTCAACCATTTTTTTGAAAGTAACATCTGTCTTCCTCCTTAGAATTGCTCGATGAAGCGTAAGTCATTTGTATAGAAGTGGCGGATATCATCGACGCCGTGTTTGAGCATCGCCATACGTTCGACCCCGATTCCGAATGCGAATCCGGACATCACAGATGAGTCATAGCCTGCCATTTCTAATACATGTGGGTGGACCATCCCACCGCCGAGAATTTCAATCCAACCGGTTCCTTTACAGACGTTACAGCCTTTTCCACCACATTTGAAACAAGAGATGTCGACTTCGACCGATGGCTCTGTGAATGGGAAGAAGCTTGGACGGAGACGGATTTCACGTGCTTCACCGAACAACTGCTTGACGAACACTTCAAGCGTCCCTTTTAAATCAGCCATCGAAATCGCTTCATCGACGACAAGACCTTCGATTTGCATGAACTGGTGTGAATGCGTCGCATCATCTTCATCGCGACGATACACTTTGCCCGGGCAAATGATGCGAATCGGTTTGCCGTTCGCCTCTAACATCGTCCGTGCTTGTACAGGTGACGTATGTGTACGGAGCAATGTCTCCTCGGTGATATAGAACGAATCCTGCATGTCTCGTGCCGGGTGATCTTTTGGTAAGTTTAGCATCTCGAAGTTGTAAAGGTCCGTCTCGACTTCTGGACCTTCTGCGATCGTATAGCCAAGACCAACGAACAAATCTTCCATCTCGTCGATGATCTGTTGTAACAGATGGCTGTGGCCAGGAAGTGAAGTACGACCAGGGAGCGTCACGTCGAGTGTTTCTGCTCGTAACTTCTCTTCAAGCTCAATCGCCTTCACTTCCTCGATACGAGCATCGAGTGTGCTTTGAATCGATGTACGGACCGTATTGGCCATTTCACCGATAATTGGACGCTCTTCGGCAGATAGTTTGCCCATGCCACGAAGCACCTCAGTCATCGGACCTTTTTTCCCTAAATATTTGATGCGGACGTCATTTAATGATTTTTGTGTGGATGCCTGTTTAATTTCTTCTAACGCTTCCACTTGTAACTGTTCTAATTGTTCTTTCATGTTTACACTTCCTCCTCTACATAAAAAGTCCCTTCAGTCGTTGACTGAAGGGACGAATCATCGCGGTACCACCCTACTTGGCCAATTGATGGCCCACTTGTGAGCATCGATATCGTGATGCCAAACCGGTGTTGTCTCCAACACGACTCCAGAGTGAATTCAGCGACGACTCCGGCAAAGGCTCTCAGTCACGGCCTTTGCTCCCTTGACGGAACCGGTCATTCGCTTACTATGTTCTTTCAACGTCATATATTATTGATCGATGAGTTTAACCTATCACGTTTTTTACGTGCTGACAAGATTATTGTAACGCGATACGATACATTAAAATACCAGCGGCGACCGCCGCATTGAGCGATTCTGCCTCACCGAGCACTGGAATGTGAACGCGTGTGTCACAGAGTGCCAACACATCAGGGTGTACCCCTTGCGCCTCATTTCCAATGACAAGGGCCACCTTGTCTTCAAACGCAACTTGTTCATACGATGTCGCCTTTGAGAGGGCTGTACCATACACATGGAAACCGGACTCCTTCAACTCTGGTAACTTTTCAAGTAAGTCGACCGAAGTCACACTCACATGGAACAGGGAACCTTGCGTCGCCCGTACTACTTTTGCGTTGAACGGGTCGACCGTTCCCTTCCCGAGAAGTACGGTATCGAATCCGGCAGCATCTGCCGTCCGAATCATCGTACCGAGATTACCCGGGTCTTGTATCCGGTCTAATACGAGTACATTCTTCATCTTCCGTTCGACCGGCGTCATCTTCACGACAGCAAATACACCTTGCGTTTTCTCCGTTTCGGAGAGGATGTCGGCGACGTGATCGGATAACTCGAGTACCGGCATATTTTCGAGTCGCCACGTCCCTTTCGGCACATACGATTCGGCCATGATGAGTTGTACGAGTCGACCGGCTTTAATCGCTTCATCCACCAAGTGCTCGCCTTCCACAAGAAATTGACCTGTCTCTTGACGACCTTTTTTCGTCATCAAACGTTTCAATCGTTTAATCGTCTCACTCTTCGTAGACGTAATCTTCGTCATATTATCCCTCTTTCAACCATTGGACCGTTTCGTGGTCTAAGCGTTTCGTCAATGCGACAACGAGTTGCACCGCTGCCTCATAGTCATCTTTATGAATGATTGACACATTCGTGTGTAAATAGCGGACAGGCACTGTCAATGCGATGGCCGGCATTCCGATTCCAGAAAGGTGGAATCGCCCTGCATCTGTTCCGCCTCCTGGCGTTAAATCCAATTGATATTTGATGTCTTGCTCTTTGGCCACGTCAACGATTAAGTCGACAAGACGTGGGTTTGTGACGGTTGTCGCATCGAAGAAGATGACTTGCACTCCGTCTCCGAGTTTTGATAACCCTTCTGCTGGTGTCATCCCTGGCGTATCACTCGGAATACCGGTGTCGACCGCAATCGCCACATCTGGCTGAATCAAGTTGGCAGCAGTGACCGCGCCACGCAACCCGACCTCTTCTTGTACGGTCGCTCCCGTAAACAAGACTCCCGGGAATGATTCTTCTTTCAATCGTTTTGCCGCTTCAATGGCAATCGCGCATCCGATCCGGTTATCCCAAGCTTTCGCCATCAAGAAGTTCTCATTCTTCATGACCGTAAACTCACAATGCGGTACGACCGTATCACCTGGACGAATGCCCCATTCAGTCACTTCGTCTTTAGACGTCGCTCCAATATCTAAAAACATATCCTTGATCTCGACCGGCTTTTTACGCGCCTCAACCGGTAACACGTGAGGTGGTTTCGCACCGATGACACCTGGGATTTTTTCGCCAGCACGCGTCACGACATCCATTCGTTGTGCCAAAAGGACTTGGTTCCACCAGCCACCGAGCGCCTGGAAACGAAGGAACCCACCTTCCTCCACTCGTGTCACCATAAAGCCGACTTCATCCATATGTCCCGCAATCATGACACGCGGTCCTTCAGCATCTCCTGTCACTTGTCCGAATAGGCTACCAAGTCCGTCTTGGTCGAACGATTCGACGTGTGGCTCGAGGTACTCACGCATCAGTTGACGGACTTCCCCCTCATTTCCCGGGACTCCCGTCGCATCCGTTAACCGTTTTAACATATGTAACGATTCATTCATACCAATCCGCTCCTTTCATTAATATCCTTGATTTTGTCGCTCATGGTTTACTTCGTTTTTATTCATGTATGCCATTAGTATGAGTTGCTCATTAAAACCGAGCGTATAACCAAGTTCGAGATAAGCTGCCATCAGCGTCTCGTACATGGCTTCCGTTTTTGAAAGACCAAAGTTCGTCACTTTTCGATAAATATCTAAAAAAGCATCAGTCGCGTCAAGATATGAACTTCCCGCAGGAAACGCATCTCGTTCATACCCGAGCGCAAGACCAAGTGACAGTAAGAAATGAATACCGTCTACATATTCTTCTAAGATCACGTCTTGAGGCGACGGTCCTTTCTTCGACCAAAACTTAAAGCTACGTGTTTCGTTAGCCAGTTCACCGAGCTCGACAAGCAGCGCCAGTAACCGTTCATCGAACTGATTACCGGATAATCCATGTTGTGCCTTGATCCGCTCGTCTAATTCGCGCTGCTGATCAAACAATGTTGTCCAGTTCACCGGATGTTCCTCCCCTATCTCCACTTATAGCAGTACTAAAATCATTAAAGACCAGCCTACCGCTAAAATCAATACTTGTAATTGGACTGATTTTGAGGCATGAACCGTCTTTTTACGTGTTAAATGAAAGCCGAACAAGGCACCGATGGCTCCCCCTGCATATGCGTATAACACGTTGAAGTCACCATTCCCATGCGTGAATCGTTTTGCCTGTACGTAGGTATATACATTTAAGACAATCAATGCAAGGGCAACGATCGCTAGGACTGATTGATTCATGTACGTCCCTCCTTTTCTTCATTTTAAAAAAGTCTAAAGGAAAAAGAAAGCGCCGAGAGATTGTCTCGGCGCTGTCGATTGAACGATTACGCGTTCAATTTTGATTTAGCTGTTTCAGCGAGTGACGCGAATGCCTGTGCATCTGTCACAGCAAGCTCAGCAAGCATCTTACGGTTGATGTCGATTCCTGCAAGCTTGAGGCCGTGCATCATACGGCTGTATGAGAGACCGTTTGTACGTGCTGCCGCATTGATACGTGTGATCCAAAGACGACGGAAATCACGTTTCTTTTGACGACGGTCACGGTAAGCGTACATGAGTGACTTCATGACCTGTTGTTTTGCTACTTTAAATAGAATGTGTTTCGAACCAAAGTATCCTTTGGCAAGTTTGATTTGCTTTTTACGACGTTGACGAGTCGTATAACCGCCTTTTACGCGTGGCATATGGATTCCCTCCTAAATTGTTTCTGTATTACTTCGCGATCATGTTGCGAATGCGTTTGAAGTCTCCAGCTGATACGATAGCGCCTTTGCGGAGCTTACGTTTCGCTTTAGTCGATTTGTTTGCGAACAAGTGACTTGTGTAAGCGTGTGAACGCTTGAGTTTACCAGATGCTGTACGTTTGAAACGTTTTGAAGCACCGCGGTGCGATTTCATTTTCGGCATGAGTATTTCCTCCCCACTGAGAATCGATGATTAATCTTCTTTGTTCGGAGCCAGCACTAAGAACATGCTGCGTCCTTCCATCTTCGGCTTTTGTTCAACTGTTGCCAAGTCGGCACATTCCGCTGCCATTTTGTCTAAAACACGTTTCCCGATTTCCGAGTGTGTGATGGCACGTCCGCGGAAACGAATCGAAGCCTTCACTTTGTTTCCTTTTTCAAGGAACTTGCGTGCATTACGCAATTTTGTTTGGAAATCGTTGTCCTCGATTGTCGGACTGAGACGTACTTCTTTCATTTGGATCACTTTTTGGTTTTTACGCGCTTCTTTCTCCTTCTTCTGAAGTTCGAAACGGTACTTTCCATAATCCATAATTTTAGCGACCGGTGGATTTGCTTTATCTGCGACTAAGACGAGGTCTAGTTCCGCTTCTTCAGCTAAACGTAACGCATCGTTACGTGATTTCACACCGAGTTGTGCACCGTCTGCGCCGATGAGACGTACTTCACGGGCACGAATGTTTTCGTTGATAAAGAGCTCTTTGCTAATGGTTAGCACCTCCATCGTGCAATTGCACGAGATTTAGATTGACAAGACAACATGGCAATAAAAAAAGCGTCGGCAGTTTCCCACCCACACATCAGTTGAGGTCATAAAACGGCAGACGAGGCCGAATGAACCAAGAACTTGATGGACCTGCCTGATGACTCTCAGACGAGGTGAAAAGCGGGTGCTTCTGCTTTGTTGTTTTTAATCACTATGTCATCTTAGCACTAGCAGGAAAAGATGTCAAGATATCGCGCATGAATAATTGGTAGCTCACACTTTTATGATGATACCAGTCATTCTCTCGTTTCGCAATACCTTTTCAAAGGGAATAATGAAATATCAAAGGAGGGATTGACATGAACTGGCGAAAAGATGTGACGCGAGAGCATGACTATCATGATCAAGTGCAACAGATTGTCAGTAAGACGATGCAGGCACATGGCTTAGAAGATGAGAAATTAAAGGCAGTTTTGACAGACTTGTTAGAAGAAATGAATCGCATCACGCTAAAGATTGTCGATGACCATGAATCGGCGCAAAACTATATCCATAAACGGTGGTACTAAAAAGGGCAGATGCCCTTTTTAGTACCACTTAGTTTGTTAACGACTTGAAGAAGTTGCTGATTGCTTCAAACAATCTCGCAAAGAATCCTTGGACCTCTTCCTGTTCGAGGAATGCCTGAACGTCCTGCCCCGCATCTTTCAACCCACTACTGATCGCTGACCAATCTAAATTGGCCTGCTGCATGTTTTCAAAAAGCGTCGTCAATTGATCGAGCTGCCCTTCAGATAGCTGAACGTTGTTTTGGTTCAGTACTT
This sequence comes from Exiguobacterium qingdaonense, assembly GCF_018617855.1. Classification (GTDB taxonomy): domain Bacteria; phylum Bacillota; class Bacilli; order Exiguobacteriales; family Exiguobacteriaceae; genus Exiguobacterium; species Exiguobacterium qingdaonense. The sequence continues at coordinate 129,357 of NZ_JACSKY010000002.1, read as the reverse complement.
GAATGACGATGTCGCGAATTTCAATATTCGTCTCAGGCATCTGATTGGCGACCTCCGCCTTGATTTCGTTCATGAGACCTGCAACGTCCTCTTGTCCGACCGTCTTACCAAGTTCAGATGTGACCGCAAGTTCTTCTTGCGCCAACTCTTTTCGTTCATCAGACAATTCAATCCCTGTTTCAGCTGCTGTTTGGTCATATGCCTTCATAATTCCTGTCAGTGCAGATGTTCCTGTCACGTTGATCGGTGACGTGATATAGATGTCCGCATCCGTTACACCGGCTGTGACGAGGGCGTTCGCATACATATCTTTCGTTACCCACGTCACATTCTCCGTCTGAATATCGAGACCGGTCCCGTCCGTCAATTTGATGCGAGCAGACGAGTACATGCCGCCACCACGCTGTGCCTGTGGGACAGCGTCGCCTAGATACTTTTCTTCATCCGCGGCTGTCGCGATGATCGGTTCGATTCCTTCCGGGGCGTCCATACGCTCGAGTACCCAACTCTGTTGTTCTGAAGATAACGATTCACCAAGCGTCACGATTGTATCCTTGACGATCGCCTCCGCCCCGACTTTCGGAAGTGCTCCTGTAAATGCGACTGCTCCAATCGTAAGTGCCAATACCGGCTTCATATAATTCATCATTTATCACTCCTTACGTTTACGATACGTGCCGACGACCAAATCCACATCCGTCTACAGACCGAAAAAAGCCACCTTTCTTTTAGGAAAGGTGGCTCTCACTTAGCGTGAACGGTTCGCAATCTCTTCTGTAAGTGATGCGATGAACTCGTCAAGCGAGGCTGAGACTTGTTCTTGTTGACCGTAACGGCGAATGTTGACCGCACGTTCGTCCCGTTCCTTGTCTCCGAGAACGAGTGTCATTGGAATCTTCTTCATCTGTGCCTCACGGATCTTATACCCGAGTTTTTCGTCACGAAGGTCCGTTTCGACGCGAACGCCACGTTTGATCAGCTCGGCTTTCACTTCAGCGACGTATTCGTCGTGAACGTGTGAGACCGGAATCAACTTGACTTGGACTGGTGCGAGCCATGTCGGGAACGCGCCTTTATATTCCTCAATCAAATATGCGACGAACCGTTCCATCGTCGAGACGACACCACGGTGCAAGACGATCGGACGATGGTCTTTCCCGTCTGGTCCTGTGTATGTCAAATCGAAACGTTCCGGTAGCAAGAAATCGAGTTGGACAGTCGAGAGCGTCTCTTCTTTCCCGAGCGCCGTACGCACTTGTACGTCGAGTTTCGGTCCATAAAATGCCGCTTCCCCTTCCGCTTCGAAGTATGGGAGGGCGAGCTCGTCCATCGTCTCTTTCAACTGGCTCTGCGCCATCTCCCAAATCGCATCATTATCGAAGTACTTCTCTTTATCGGCAGGATCGCGATACGAGAGGCGGAAACGGTAGTTTTTAATCCCAAAGTCAGCGTACACTTCTTGAATCAAGTGGACGATGTCTTTAAATTCTTGTTTCATTTGATCTGGCGTGACGAACGTGTGCCCGTCATTCAAGACCATATAGCGCACTCGTTGAAGACCTGTCAGCGCGCCCGACATCTCGTAGCGGTGCATCCCACCAAGCTCGGCGAGACGGAGTGGAAGCTCGCGGTATGAACGCGGCTCATGTTTATAAATCGTCATATGGTGCGGACAGTTCATCGGACGAAGAACGAGCTCCTCATTGTCCATCTCCATTTTCGGGAACATATCATCTTGATAGTGATCCCAGTGTCCTGATGTCTTATACAAGTCGACCGACCCGAGCACCGGTGTATATACGTGCTGGTATCCAAGTTCAAGCTCTTTATCGACGATATAGCGTTCAACCGTACGACGAATCGATGCGCCTTTCGGGAGCCACATCGGCAACCCTTGACCAACTTCTTGTGAGACGAAGAATAAGTCGAGTTCCTTTCCGAGTTTACGGTGATCGCGCTCCTTCGCTTCTTCGAGAAGACGCAAATGCTCTGCGAGTTGTTCTTTCGTCGCCCACGCCGTTCCATAAACACGCTGTAACATCTTATTGTCCGAGTCACCACGCCAGTATGCTCCAGCCACGCTCATCAATTTAAAGATTTTCAACTTCGAAGTCGATGGGACGTGTGGTCCACGACAAAGATCGAAAAACTCACCTTGATGATAAATCGTGAGTGTCTCCTCAGCAGGAATATCTTCAATCAACTCAACTTTAAGTGGGTCTCCTAACTCTTTATAACGAGCGAGTGCCTCGTCCCGAGAAACGACTTCGCGTGTGATCTCTAAGTTCTCGTCGACGATGCGTTTCATCATCTTCTCGATTTCCGGGAGATCTTCTTCATTAATGCGACGGTCCATCTCAATATCGTAATAGAATCCGTTCTCAATCGTCGGTCCGATTCCGAGGTAGATGTTATTGTCTTCCCCGTACAAACGCTTGATTGCTTGTGCCATCAAATGCGCAGACGAGTGACGCATCAAATCGAGACCGTCTTCCGAGTCCGGCATGACGAGTTCGATCTTTCCGTCACTCTCAATTGGACGACGGTAGTCAATCAGTTCTCCATCAAGCTTTGCTGCGATTGCTTTTTTGCGAAGTCCCGGGCTGATCGAGCCCGCGACGTCTTCTGCTGTGATGCCGGCATCAAATTCTTTTACCGCACCATCTGGAAATGTCAATTGAATCATGTACATCTGTCCCCTCTAAATAAATATAAAAAAAGCCCATCCCTCAAAAAGGGACGAGCTTTGATTCTCGTGGTACCACCCTCGTTCCCAAGCGATACGCTTGGCTCGAACACACGCTAACGGGTGTGAATCGCCGCACGATTGACCCGTACGGTGCTCCGAGGGAGTAAATGCATCGTCGTCGTTAGGAAGCTTCCACCGCCCTTCCCTCGCTATAACTCGTCTCGATGATCCATATCCTCTTCTATGCATCAGTTATATGATTCCTAGTATAATGAACTCGGTAAAGAAAAACAATCCTTTACCGCCGACGATTTTCACCCTTTAGCTCAATTTGAGTCGTCGTCGTTGAAATCCGTTGCATGAGTCGCTGCGCTTTCATTTTGTTTTGCGGTGACCCGTCGATTGAGAAGTGAGTCTCGAGCTCTTCGCCGCTAAAGTTCGAACTGTAAAGCGTCGGCAAGCGGTGCATCATCCGATATTGAAGAATGATCCCGAACAGCTCATCGCGCACCCATGGGCTGATGGCCTCAGCACCGATGTCATCAATCAGTAAGACTGGCACATGTTGAAACGACGTCAAGAAAGAGTCGAACGACTCGGTACGAATTTTACGTTTCGCCTCCGACACAAAGCCCGGAGCATGAACTAAGATCGTCTCGATGTCCGCCACCTTCAACTCATTCGCAATCGCTGCAAGTAAATACGTTTTCCCGACACCGAAACTCCCATGTAGATAAAGACCGTTCACTTTTTGCCGGTTCTTCATCCCCGTCACGAATCGCATCGCTTCACGCAGTGCGATTTTGCGGGCATCATCTGCCCAATCAAACGACTCAAAACTCGCCTCACGCACTTCTTCTGGTAAGAATAAGCTTTTAAATTTTCGATCCATTTCTTTTTGGCGCCGAGCCTGTCGGTGAGTGACCGTCTCTTCATAGCGAATCGCAATTTGACCCAAGTCGACGTAAAGAACCGGTTGATGTCCTGGGATCACCGCTTGTTCTTCCATCAACTTTTTCCCGTCCATTTGCTCCGCGTACTCACTCAGTTTCGTAAATCCGATTTCAATCGCCTTCTCTTCTAGCTCAGGATGAGCGTTCAAAAAGGCAATCACTCCAGGATGATTGAGCGTTCGTCTGCGAATCGACTCATACGCCTCACGCACTTCTTTTCGATTCATCAATCGAGACAGCGACTCGTTGATTCGTTCCATCCCCTCACCCCTTCTCTTTCAATTCATTCAACAACTTCACGAGTTCCGCATCATCCGGTACAGACGATTCGAGTTCTTTTTTACGCGCCTCGTCATACGACCGCTGTTGTTTCGCTTCATCTTCGAGCCACTTCGGCATGTCGCCATTTTGGGTCTTCCGACGCGAGCCGACAGTCGTCCGTTGTACACTTTCCCGTTTTTGTTGTTTTTTCTCAATGAGCGCATCTTGTGACGCTTCGCGTTCTAACGCTTCTTTCGCATTCGTATATCCCGCCGTCTTCCAACTCGTCGCAATGCGAAGGACGTAATTCTCGTTTAGACGGGTCTGTTTTTTCACTTCGATACAATAATAGAAAAGTGCATTGATCACTCCCGGCGTGAGACCGAGTGTATCGACGAGCTCGATGACGAGCTGTTCATCGCTTTTAGACAATTGCGGTGTTTTTCGCAAAGTCGATACGTATTGATGAGGATGGGCGGCCTCCATTACATCCGGGTCATGGAGGTCTCCTAACGTTGTCTTCTCCAGCTCGGTCGCTTTTTCTTTACGATGACGTGTTTGCTTTTTCTTTAACTGTAACACCATCTGACGGCAGCCATCCCGCTTCTCTTGTTCACTGAGCGGAAGGTACGCTTCATGGACAAAATACTCCTTCAACATCTCGGCCATCATCTCTTCATCAAGTTGCGAGACGTAGGCGAGCTTTGTAATGGTTTCGTCTAGTTTTTTAGTGAAAAAACCGACTGGGAAATTCGTCAATTTCTTCACAATTTCCATATCGAACGAATAGTTGATTTCAATTTTTGCCCGGTCAGGCTTTTCATAATTTTTTTGTGTGAACGAGCGATGATTCACCCCTTTGACGTCAAACACTTCATTAAAGTCTTTCGTCACTTCGACGATGCCCGCCGGTAACGGGTCGATTGTAAAGCGACCCTGTAATTGTTTGAATCGCACCTCTCCAACTTTATAGAAGAGGAAGCTCGACAACAGTCCATCATTTAAAAACGTATGCGGCGCAAGCGGGACACGCAACTGATAGACGTACTGTGTCAATCGGGCATCTTTTGTTTTATACGTACGCACCAACCCGATTGCCTCAAGACGGAATAGACTGTCCATCAACGAATCGATTGAATAGTCTAACATCTCGCACAGTGCACTATGTGACATATAATTCGATTTCATTTTACCTGGCTTCAGTTCGCTCCATAGCGTCTGGTAAAGCGCAAGCGCGTTCACTCCGATGACAGGTTGATATAAATGATAAAGGGACTGATACGATTCCCGGTCGACAAGACCCGTACTCATAATTAACAGTTCGTCCGTCCCAAAGATTGTACGTTCTTTCTCCATAGTTCTCTCCCCTGAAAAAGGGCGACCAGCAGGCCGCCCTTTAGTTGGTCGAATTTTCTTGCTTCATTAAATCTTCAAGTTCTTTAAAGAACACCGTGATGTCTTTGAACTGACGGTAAACTGACGCGAATCGGACATAGGCGACTTCGTCCACACGCGCTAGCTCATTCATCACCAATTCACCCACTTGTTCACTCGGAATTTCCGACTGGGCGAGAGCACGAAGTTGTTGTTCAACTTTCGTCACAACGCCTTCAAGCTGTTCGACGGTGACCGGTCGTTTTTCACACGCCCGAATGATGCCGCGAAGCACTTTTTCACGACTGAATTCCTCTCGGTTCCCATCTTTCTTCACGATGATGAGTGGTGTCTGTTCAACTGTTTCAAATGTTGTGAACCGATACCCACATTTTTCACATTCACGACGACGTCGAATCGAATAATGGTCTTGCACCGGTCGAGAATCGAGCACTCTCGTTCCATTGTGATCACATTTAGGGCAACGCATGCTCAAACCTCCTTATCGTTCGACTGATTTAGTTCCGATGGCTCGGAGCGGGAATTGATTTGTAAGCGCATCATAATAATGAGAGACGATTCGCGCAAGGTCTGTGCCGATTCGCTGTTCACGGTTTAGCGTGAAGTCAACCGCTGTGCGACCACCATCTACTTGCACAATCGTGATGAGTCCATCCCAACCATCTCCAATGAAGGAGAGCTCGCCTCGATTCGCATCAATCCGTCGAACCGTCTGCCCATTCGCTTGAATCTGATTTTCTAACCATTTTAAGATCGCGTTCGGAGAAGCTGAATAGTAACGAGTCTGAAGCGACTCATTTTTATGTGTATCTTTCGTTTCGATATGTGTTTGTAACTTGTCAAACAGTCCCATAATTCACCTCAACACCTGAGTTATATACGTTAAGCATATCAAAATTAAGGCGACAACAAAACAATTAAAAGGGCTGACCGATAATCGGCCAGCCTCTATAGGTGCTTCAGTTTGATTTTGACAGTGCAACCTGTGCGTTTGGAACGCGAATCGGTCCCATTCCACGCTCAAGTTTCACATCTTCACGTACTTTCGCATCCAAGCCTTCAGCGATATACTGTGATGCAGTAGCTGGATCGATTCGATCTCCACAAGTGAACACGTCGATTGAAGCATAGCCGTGCTCTGGGAAGCTGTGAATCGTTAAGTGTGATTCTGAAATGATGACGACCCCACTTACACCATGTGGTGCAAATTTGTGGAATGCGACTTCGCGGACTTCAGCGCCAGAGCGAAGAGCAGCATCGACGAACAAGCGTTCGATGAAGTCGATATCATTTAATTTGTCGGGATTACACTCCCAAAGTTCTGTAATAATGTGACGTCCCATAGTATCCATATTAGTGGATCCCCCTTTACATCAATGGTCTCAAAGTAGTTGATGATCACTCACTTTGTGCCTGAATCGCCCACAACCACGGGGGCAAGTTAGTCCTAAGAGGTCCTAACCCTTTAAGTTGCGTTTGTCAGACCAATTGAAGTTCACGAAACTGAGTGTAACGTGTTTGGGACATCGTGACAAGACATTTGATTAAAAATCTTAAAAAATATTTTTTTAAGCGTAATATTTTTCAGGCGTGCGTTTCTTGTTGTCCGATTTGTAGATAACTAGCGACCATGTCTAACAAATCCACGACACGACATGAATAACCCCATTCATTGTCATACCACGCGAGCACTTTGATATGGTTACCACCAAGCACCATCGTCGAATCTAAATCGATAATCGATGAACGGTCGTCTCCATTGAAATCAATGGAGACGAGAGGTTCATCAGATACGCCTAAAATACCGGTCATCTCTCCGAATGATGCGCGTTCAAATGCTTTATTGACTTCATCGACCGTGACGTCGCGATGAAGTTCCACGACTAGGTCGACGAGTGATACGTTCGGTGTCGGGACACGTAGTGCCATCCCGTTCAGTTTTCCTTCAAGTTCTGGCATGACGAGCCCGATCGCTTTCGCCGCACCGGTCGATGTCGGGATGATCGAACTACCGCAAGCACGGGCCCGACGTAAATCTTTGTGTGGATTATCGATATTGTTTTGATCGTTCGTGTAGGCGTGCACCGTCGTAACGAGTCCCGTCTCGATTCCGAAAGTGGAATGTAGTACTTTCACGACCGGACCGAGGCAGTTCGTCGTACACGATGCGTTTGAAATGATATGATCCTCTTCAGGACGGTAGTCTCGATCGTTGACCCCCATCACGATCGTGCGTAAATCCCCTTTTCCAGGTGCGGTCAAAATCACTTTTTTCGCACCTGCATCAAGATGAAGTCTTGCTCCGATGTCTGAATTGAACTTCCCGGTCGCCTCGACCACGATATCGATACCTAGGTCAGCCCATGGTAATCGAGACGGATCACGTTCCGAAATCAGTTTGATTCGTTTCCCATCGACTTCGAGCGCATCCCCATGCGCACGAACTGTCAATTCGAGTGGACCGTGAATGGAATCATGCTTGATGAGGTGAGCGAGCGTCTCCGCTGGATAACTTGCGTTAATCGCGACAACTTCCTGACGCCCTTCTAGCATCAGTTTCCGAAATACCATTCTTCCGATTCGACCAAATCCATTAATCGCAACTTTTGTCCCCATGATAAATCCCCCTTTTTCTACATTACGATTCCATTATAACGGATACTTGTAAGCGTTTTCACTATTTATTGTCACATTTTCTTCATTTTTCACCGTTTACTTTTTGAACATGAGGGGAATTTCTTTTCGAGTAGCAATGGATAAAGGAGGGATCACGATGTTTGATTGGGGCGACATCGACAAATTTTTCATATCATTTTTCATCATTTTACCGATTGTGACATTGATTCACGAGTTAGGACACTATTTCTTCGCACGATTGTTCGGTGGCACACTCGACATGCAAATCGGAACGGGGAAGAAACTGTTCAAGCTAGGTCCGTTACAAGTGAACCGTGTCTACTTTTATGATGCGTGGTGTCAGTTTTCAGATTTGAAGTGGAGCAATAAAGTGACCCGCTCCTTCGTATACGCTGGTGGAGCGCTTTTCAATATGGCGAGTATCCTCATATTAAACTGGTTTATCCTCCAACAAGAAATCGAGCCGACTCTGTACACTTATCAATTTGCCTACTTCTCGTTTTACTATATCTTTTTCTCACTCTACCCGATCTATTATTCAAGCGGTCACCCGAGTGACGGCCGAGCGATTTATGATACGTGGAAGAAAGGATCACCTGAATCGGATCCGATAAACTAAATATAAGCTGAAGGCGGATCGCCTTCAGCTTATTGACAACAACATCTTTGATTTCGTTCTTACGGAGCCCATGATTTCCGTAGCCAATTCCAAAATCGGGGCGCCTTGGGACGAGTCACACAAATGGTCGCAACGCAGGCCATCTGTCTTTTTGGAGGCTCACTCGCCTTCTTTTTTTAATTTATTGAACTGTTCGATCAGACGGTCAATTTGCGGTGGCAGCTCCCCTAACGCCCCGTTGTTGTTCACGAGAAAATCAGCTTGATGCTTTTTATCTTCGATTGGGATTTGCGAGTGAATCCGGGCAAGCGCCTCTTCTTTCGTCAATCCGTTTCGTTCCATGAGACGCATCAACTGAATCTCTTCCCGACAATAGACGACGATCGAATAATCGACAAGGTCGAGCATCGTACCTTCGAACAAAAGAGGGATGTCAAACATGACGACAGACTCTCCCGATGCCTCGTACGATTGCATTTGTTCCTTCATCTCTTCACGAATCGCCGGATGCATCAACTCGTTCAATTGTTGACGCTTTGCTTCGTCATGAAAAATCTCGCGCCCAAGAGCGGGGCGGTTCAATACGTCACCATGAAAACAACTTGGAAAAGCTGCTTTGACCCCTTCGATAGCCTTTCCGCCCGGCTCGACGACCATTCTTGCGATTGAGTCGGCATCGATAATCGGAATCCCCCTCTCTCGGAACAGTCGTGACACCGTGGACTTCCCGGTAGCGATTCCACCCGTCAATCCAATTTTCAACATACTCGTCCACCCCTTACCGTTGTTGACAGTGCGGACAATAATGTGTGCCACGTCCGCCCAGTTTCATCTTTTCGATTTCATGTCCGCATCGGCGACACGGCTCTCCTGTCTGACCATATACGTAGAGCCTCTCTTGAAACGTACCTGAGGCGCCATCTGGATTGGCATAACTTCGAATCGTACTACCTCCACGCTCAATAGCCTCATTCAAGACGGTAACGGCTTCAGTTCGCACACGGTCGACTTCTTCGCGCGACAAACTTGCGGCCGGTCGAGTCGGATGGACACTCGCACGAAACAGCGTTTCATCGACATAAATGTTTCCGAGTCCAACGAATATGGACTGATCGAGGAGAGCCGTCTTAATGGCACGCGTCTTCATCCGCTCCAAACGTCGATGTAGCGACGCCGTTGTCACACGCTCATCAAACGGTTCGTACGCAAGTAACGAGAGAGGCGGAGTCGTGTGAACCGTCTCATTCGTCCGCAACTCCATCGTCCCGAATTTACGGACATCATTGTAATGGAGCGTCGATTCGTCCGTAAACGTGAGCACGACATGTGTATGTTTAACTGGTTCGGTAACGGTCTCATATGGGAAAAACTTTCCTTCCATCCGAAGATGGGAGACGAGATAACCGTTCGTCAATTTGAATAAGATGAATTTCCCCCGACGTTCCACATCCGTAATGGTTTCCCCGATTAAATGGTGAGCCCATTCTTCAGGATCGAGTCCGCGGATAATTTTTGGGTCGAGTACATCGACAGATTGAATCGTCTTTCCTGAAACGATCGGTCGCAACCTGCGACAGACCGTTTCGACTTCTGGTAGTTCTGGCATACTGATTTCCTTTCTATCCGTTTATTTCGTGTCGAACCACGTCGACCCAACCGCTCCGTCTGCACGTAACGGGACATCGAGTCTGACGGTGTGTTCCATCGCTTCGGTCACTAATGCTTCTAACGCTTCCATCTCCTCGGACGGACCTTCGAAGATCAATTCATCATGCACTTGTAACAAGAGCTTTGATTGAAGATTCGACGTGCTTAGCGCATGATCGACATCAATCATCGCTTTTTTAATAATATCTGCTGCCGTTCCTTGAATCGGCGTGTTGATGGCAGTACGTTCGGCGAATCCACGCAAGTTGAAGTTACGTGAATGGATGTCCGGGATGTTCCGGCGTCGTTTCAACATCGTTTCGACGAACCCGTGTTCACGTGCCCGCTCAATCGCAGCATCCATGAACGTCTTCACCCCAGGGAATTGTTCAAAATACGTATCGATAAACGCTTGGGCCTCTTTTCGTGTAATACCTAAGTTTTGAGAGAGTCCATAGTCACTGATGCCATAGATGATGCCGAAGTTGACTGCTTTCGCTTGACGACGCATAAGTGACGTGACCTCTTCTGTTGATACCTTAAATACGTTTGCCGCCGTCGACGTGTGAATGTCCTCATCATGGAGAAAGGCTGCCATCATCTTCTCATCTTGTGACATGTGTGCCATGATGCGCAGTTCGATTTGAGAGTAATCGACCGCATACAGGACCCACCCCGGCTCACTAGCGGTGAACGCTTTACGGATGCGACGACCCTCTTCCAATCGAATCGGGATATTTTGAAGATTCGGGTTGACCGACGAAAGCCGTCCCGTTTGAGTCAGCGTCTGTGTATAACGCGTATGAATCTTCCCGTCGTCCTTCACGACTTTCTGCAAACCTTCGACATACGTAGACTGGAGTTTTCCGAGTTCACGATAATGCATGATTTTCTCGATGATCGGATGAAGTGGTGCCAACTTCTCAAGGACATCCGCAGCGGTCGAGTATCCGGTCTTCGTCTTTTTCACAGGGGGAAGCGCTAATTTTTCGAACAAGACGACACCTAGCTGTTTCGGTGAGTTGATATTGAACGGTTCACCGGCCATTTCATGAATCGTCACCTCGAGCGCGCTCAGACGTTCGCGAAGGTCCGTCTCCATATGTTGGAGCGTCTCCACATTCACATGAATGCCGGCCCACTCCATCTCGGCTAACACGGAGATGAGCGGCTTTTCGAGCGCCTCATAGAGTTCCGTCTGCTCGTTCTCTTTCAGCTCTGAAACGACGCGTTCAAATAATGAGTAGATGGCGTGTGCTTTTTCTGCGAGATGTGCATGGAACACTTCATCTTCTGGCACTTTGGTCTTCGCGCCTTTACCATAAACTGCTTCATCTTCCTCGAGTTGATACGTAAAGTGTGCGGCAATCGAGCTGAGTGACGTTCCACCGGATAGGTTCAATAAATAGCCGGCGACGAGCAAGTCTTCATATCCCCGAAGAGTCAATTGGTGACGTTTCAACTGAATGATTGTCTGCTTCGCATCGAGACAAATCGTCGTCTTCGCTTCATCTTCGATCCATGATTTTACCTGTTCCTCTTCAAGAAGCGTCAAATCGCCGATCGTCACGCCGCGGTCCGACGCAATCGCCACTCCGACCAAGTCCTCTTCAAAATAATCATCATGTAACTGTTCAAGTAATAAGACCGCACGAGTTAAATCTTGGTCGGCCAAGTCAATCGTTGGACGCACCACTTTTTCGACTGGTTCTTCGGAATGGCTATCCGTTAGCTTTCCAATGAGTGACTTGAACTGTAGCTCCATGAAAAGGGGCTTTACAATCGATGCGTCATACGGTTTAAAGACAAGATCCTCAATCGTCACATCGATCGGCACGTCCGTATAAATCGTCGCCAACTGTTTCGACATTTTTGCCTCTCGCTCATTCGACTCCACTTTCTCTTTTTGCTTCCCTTTTAACTCATCCGTATGTTCATAAAGCGATTCGACCGTTCCATACGTTCCGATGAGCTTCAGCGCCGTCTTCTCTCCGACCCCTGGAATACCAGGGATATTATCGGATTTATCACCCATCAATCCTTTTAAATCAATCATTTGAATCGGTTTTAGCCCTTCGTAACGTTCATTGAACGCGTTCTCGTTCATTTTTTCGACGTCCGTGATCCCTCGCTTCGTCAAATAGACGGTCACGCGTTCATTGATCAGTTGAAGCAAGTCCTTGTCCCCTGTCACAATTGTCACTTCGTCAAATGTCGGATTTTTCGAGAGCGTCCCGATGATATCATCCGCTTCGTATTGGTCGAGCTCTAATACCGAGATACCGAATGCCCGACAAACGTCTCGCACGAGAGGGAATTGCTCTCGTAGTTCGCCTGGCGTCTTTTGTCGCCCACCCTTATATTCAGCGAACGTATCGTGACGGAACGTTTTCTTTGACGCATCGAACGCCACGGCGAAATGAGTCGGTCGCTCATCTTCCATCAGTTTTAGTAACATCATCGTAAACCCATATACCGCATTCGTGTTCCGACCTGATGCGTCCGACATCGGAGGCAGTGCAAAAAACGCACGATATGTTAAGGAATTCCCATCCAGCACTAGTAGTTTATTCATTCAATCGACCTCCATTCTTCTCTTCATTCATCATACCATACGGGTACATGCGTTCGAAAAAAAAGGCCCTTTTCTACGAATAGAAAAGGGCCAATTTCTCGATCGAGTGGAGATGAGCACTGACCGAGTCACGAGATGATGAAGAGGTCTCATTCATAGAATAGCAAGGTTTTGTAAAGTAAATATGAATGGAACAGCAAGGTTTTGTAAAGTGAAGAGGAATGAACCATTTACCCATCTTTCAACACTTCGTCACTTGTAACTCTCAACATAGGAACGTTCCTCAAACCCTCGGGAAAACAATCGTGAACGTCGTTCCTTTGCCTTCTTCACTCTCAACGTCAATCGTTGCGTGATGCAAATCGATGATGTGTTTCACGATGGCGAGCCCGAGCCCGGTCCCACCCGAGTTGCGGCTTCTCGCCTTATCGACTCGGTAGAACCGCTCAAAGATGCGACTCACTTCTTTTTCGGCAATCCCGATTCCGTTATCTTTGACCCGAAGGACGTATGCGTCTCGCTTCGATTCAACTGATATCTCGACACGACTTTCCTCTGGTGAATAATTGATGGCGTTGGCGACCAAATTCATGATCACTTGTTTCATCCGATTCAAATCAGCCTGTAAGATGACGGTTCCTTGATGTTGTGCCTCTAAATGGATCGACTTCTCGTTCGCCTTTTGGCTGAGCAAGAGACATACCTCGTCGACGAGTTGATTCAAATCGACCGACACAAGGTCCATCTGAAAGTCGTCGCGCTCCAATCTTGACAGTTCAAGGAGGTCTTCGACGAGCATCTGCATTCGTGTCGCCTCTTTTTGAATGATGTCTAAAAACTGGTCACGGAGTTCCGGCACTTCTTTCGCCCCGTCGAGAAGCGTCTCGCTAAATCCACGTATGGATGTGAGTGGCGTCTTCAGCTCGTGACTGACGTTGGCCACAAAATCTTTTCGCATCTGTTCGAGTCGCTTCAGTTCCGTGATGTCGTTAAATAGAAGTGTCGTCCCACGGAGCATCCCCGTATCACTGAAAATCGGGGCGGCAGACACCATATACGTCTTTTGATTAAAGCCGGTCCGGATCGATAGTTGGCGCCGATGCACTTCTTCTGTCAAATAGACGTCCTCGATGAGTGTTTCCACATCGGGACTCGGTAATATGCCATGATAAAATTGCCCAATCGATAAATCATCGTATTGGAACATTTCTCGATAAGAACGGTTGACCAACGTGACGATCCCTCGCTCGTCGACGAGCAGAAGACCCGCTCCCATATATTCAATGAGCGACTCAAGCCTTGCCCGCTGAACTGATTCTCCAAGGGAGATGGACTCTAAATTCCGCGCGAGCACGTTGATCGAACCTGCGAGGCTACCGGTCTCCTCATCATTCCTCAGTTCATACACTCGGGCCCGATAGTTTCCGTCTGCTAGTTCCCGCAATACGATTGTCGCTTCATCAATCGGGCGAATGAACTGATTCGTCAAATGTTGTAAAACAAATAGGATGATGAAGAATGAGAAAAAGAGTGCGAATGTGATCGTCAACCAAATACGGTTATAGACACCTTCTAAGTCAGATACGTAACGAATAAATGTCAGATAGACCGTGCCTCCGGTAGCAAGTTCAATCGGTTTTGTGAATTGAATCAAATCTTCATTTTCTATTTCACTAAACGTTCCTTCATCCGGCACTAAATCCGAATCGAATTGGTAGTCAATCGAACCGACGCGAAACGGCGTACCCGCAATGACTTCCATCCTACTGTTGAGAAGAAGGATGTCGAAGCTACTCCCGTCGTCAATTTGACCGACATACTCTCGAATCTCATCTAGTTCTCCATCTTCAAGATAGATAGCAGCTAATTGTGCATCTTCTTTCAATCGGTCTCGTTCTGAATCTAGATAAAAATCTTTGAACAGCTGTCCGAGCACAATCCCGAGTGTGAGCAAAACGCCTGTGACGAGGAAAATGAGTGTCGTCATGAACCTAGAACGATACGTCTTCATTCCGGAGTCGGCTCCTCCATCTTATAGCCAAGTCCACGAATCGTCTTAATATACGTCGGTTTTTTTGTCACCGGTTCAATTTTTTCGCGAAGGTGACTGATGTGGACGTCAACGATTCTCGTGTCACCGACAAAGTCATAATTCCAAATCGCCGACAGCAGTTGGTCCCGCGTTAACACTCGCCCTTTATTTTTTGCCAAATAGGCTAACAGCTCAAATTCCTTCGGTGTCAATTCGAGTCGCTCCCCTTGCTTGAATACTTCATAATTCGAGGCGACGATTTTGACATCCCCGATTTGAATGACATCCTCTTCAATTGCAGATTCTTGTGGGGCTGAACGTCTGAGAATCGCTTTGACACGCGCGACCACCTCACGTGGACTGAACGGCTTCGTCAAATAATCGTCCGCGCCGAGTTCAAGTCCCAATACTTTGTCAAACTCATCATCTTTAGCCGTCAGCATTAAAATCGGTGTATTCACTTTTTGTTGACGGAGTCGTTTACATACTTCAAGTCCATCCATTTCTGGGAGCATCAAATCGAGCACGATGAGTACGGCATCCTTTTTTTCAGCCAGTTCCAATCCGGTTTTCCCATCATGTGCCGTCTCGACCTCAAAGCCAGCTTGTTCCAAGTTAAATTTTAATAATGTCGCAATCGACACTTCATCGTCGACTACAATTACTTTATCAGCCACACTGCTTCCTCCTCTTAATCCATCAAATGTCACTCTCTATTTTACAAATCAAAGCTTGATCCGACCAACCCCAAAGCAAATCTTTACAAAAACAACACAAATCCACTTTAAGTGTAGCATCCTCGACAAGAAAGAAGACGAAAAAAGTGCTTCCTGCAACTGTACAGGAAGCACCTCCAACTTATAAGACGCTCAATACCGAGCGGACAGAGTCAGCAGACTTCGATAGCGCGGCTTTTTCTTCATCCGTCAAGTCGAGCTCGAGCACTTGCTCAATTCCGTGTTTACCAAGAATCGTCGGGACACCGAGATACAAATCATGGAACCCGTACTCCCCTTCAAGGAATGCAATGGCTGGCAAGATTCGACGCTGATCTTTCAAGATCGCCTCGACCATCTCCACGATGGCAGCGGCTGGCGCATAATACGCCGAGCCGTCACCCAGTAGTTGAACGATCTCGCCACCACCTTTTCGCGTTCGTTCGACGATTTGCTCGATCCGTTCATGTGAGATGAGTTTCTCGAGCGGGATACCGCCGGCGTAAGAATAGCGAACGAGTGGAACCATATCGTCTCCGTGGCCCCCGAGAACGAATCCGGATACGTCTTTGACGGAAACGTTCAGCTCTTGTGCCACAAACGTTCGGAAACGAGCCGTATCCAATACTCCAGACTGACCGATGACGCGCTCTTTCGGGAAACCTGATTCTTTGAACGCAGCATACGTCATGGCGTCCACCGGATTCGTCAGTACGATCAAAATGGCTTCTGGAGAGTAGCGGGCAATCTCTTTCACGACCGAGCGCATGACGTTTGCGTTCGTCGCGACGAGGTCATCCCGGCTCATCCCCGGCTTGCGGGCGATTCCCGCGGTAATCACAACCACATCTGAATCAGCCGTATCGGCGTAGTCCGACGTACCCGTGACCCACGCATCAAACCCTTGAATCGGAGCCGTTTCTTGCATGTCGAGCGCTTTCCCTTTCGTCGGTCCAACTTTTTCTTCCATATCGAGTAAGACGACATCTCCTAGCTCTCGCTGAGCTAGATACAGTGCAGTCGTTGCACCGGTGAAGCCACTGCCAATTACAGAAATTTTGTTACGACGAATCATGAGCTCTCCTCCTCGATTGACTTACATGTTTTTAATCAATTCGTCTGCGAATTCAGAGCATTTTACTTCTGTCGCACCGTCCATGAGACGAGCGAAGTCGTAGGTGACAACTTTCGATGCAATCGTCTTCTCCATCGAGTTGATGATGAGGTCAGCCGCTTCATTCCAGTTCATGTGGCGAAGCATCATCTCACCAGAAAGGATGACAGAAGATGGATTCACTTTATCGAGACCCGCATATTTCGGCGCCGTACCATGAGTCGCTTCGAAGATTGCATGTCCTGTGATGTAGTTGATGTTCGCACCAGGCGCGATCCCGATTCCGCCTACTTGGGCAGCAAGGGCATCCGAGATGTAGTCCCCGTTCAAGTTCATCGTCGCCACGACATCGAACTCACGTGGGCGTGTCAAAATTTGCTGGAGGAAGATGTCAGCAATGGAATCTTTCACGATGATTTTCCCTTCAGCCTCTGCTTTTGATTGTGCCTCGTTCGCAGCCGCTTCACCTGATTCTTCTTTGATGCGGTCATATTGTGCCCATGTGAAGACTTTGTCACCGTACTCCGCTTCTGCGAGCTCATAACCCCAATTTTTGAAGGCACCCTCTGTGAACTTCATGATGTTTCCTTTGTGGACGAGCGTGACTGACTTACGATCGTTCGCAATCGCATATTCGATTGCAGCGCGTACGAGGCGCCCTGTCCCTTCAGAAGAAACAGGCTTGATGCCGATTCCTGACGTCTCTGGGAAACGGATTTTATTCACGTTCATTTCATCTTGCAAGAACTTAATGAGTTTTTTCACTTCGTCGCTTCCTGACGCGTACTCGATTCCAGCGTAGATATCTTCTGTATTTTCACGGAAGATGACCATGTCTGTATCTTCAGGACGTTTTACCGGTGATGGGACACCTGTAAAGTAACGAACTGGGCGAAGGCATGTATATAAGTCGAGCTCTTGACGAAGCGCGACGTTCAATGAACGAATTCCACCACCGACCGGTGTCGTAAGCGGTCCTTTGATGGCAATCAAATACTCGCGAATTTGGTCGAGTGTCTCGGTCGGGAGCCATTCGCCTTTTTCGTTGTACGCTTTTTCCCCTGCGTACACTTCCATCCATTCGATTTTCTTGTCGCCGCCGTATGCTTTTTCAACTGCAGCGTCAAATACACGAACAGCCGCATTCCAAATGTCAGGACCTGTTCCATCACCGATAATGAATGGTACGGTCGGTACGTTTGGTACGTTCAATACACCGTTCTCAACTGTAATCTTTTGTCCTTGTGTCAACATAATGAATCCCCCTAAGTACATTACTGTAGGTCGACGCGTGCGCCGACCTACGTCACTTGTTAGTTTACCAAACTTTTGTCTAAAATGTGTCCCAAATTACCGTTCGTTCACAGGAACATACTTACGGCTCGTCTCACCGACGTATTCTGCACGTGGACGAATCAAACGGTTGTCCGCGTACTGCTCAAGGATGTGTGCGATCCAACCAGACATACGTGACACGGCGAAGATTGGTGTGAATAGATCTTCTTCAAGGCCGAGTGCATAATACGTCGAGGCCGAATAGAAATCGACGTTCGGTTTCAATCCTTTTTCAGTTTCGACGAGGTGGTCAATCTTTTCAGACATCTCATACCATTTCGGTTCGCCGATTTGAGCCGTCAACTGGCGGCTCATTTCTTTCAAGTGTTTCGCACGTGGGTCACCATCTTTGTAGACACGGTGTCCGAAGCCCATAATTTTCTCTTTGCGCTCGAATTTGCCACGAACGTATTCTTCGACACGGTCGACAGAATCAATCTCATGAAGCATCTTCATGACCGCCTCATTCGCACCACCGTGTAGAGGTCCTTTAAGGGCACCCATAGCCGCGGTAACGCCAGAGTAAATATCAGACAGCGTCGCTACACACACACGGGCCGTGAATGTTGAGGCGTTCAACTCGTGGTCTGCGTGTAAAATAAGTGCTTTATCAATCGTCTTTTCCGCAACATCGCTCGGCTCTTCTGCGTTCAACATGTATAAAAAGTTCGCGGCATAGGAAAGACCTTGCTTCGGAGCGACGGGTTGCTCACCTTTACGCAGGCGAGCGAAAGCCGTCACGATTGTCGCGACTTGTGCTTGAAGACGAATCGCTTTACGCATGTTCGCCTCATCACTCATGTCTTCAGACTCTTCATCATATAAAGCAAGCTGTGAGAGTGCTGTACGAACCGTTGCCATTGGATTGGCAGTTTTAGGCGCACGAGCTAACGTATCGATCACCTCATCAGGCAATGTCGCTTCTTTTACGAGTGACTCTGATAACGCTGTCAATTCATCTGCACTTGGTAAACGGTCATTCCACAATAAGAAGACGACTTCTTCAAATGTGGCATGATCCGCTAAATCGTCAATGGTGTATCCTCCATAAGTCAATTGTCCGTCAATAATGGAGCTGACTTTTGAGGCTGCTGCCACAATACCTTCTAACCCTTTTGTTGTTGACATTCATAACTCCCCCTCAGTCTTGTTTGAAAGTGGTCGACCGTAAATACAGTCTGTTTGTAGGGAATAAGGATACGGGACGGGCTGCTCCCCTGCATTCGCCCAGTCTCCGTTTACCCTGTCCTTTATATAGTATAAACAATTTATTGCAAAAAAGAAATGTAAGCGGCTTCAGTTGTCAGAAAATATCAAAACCACTTTTCAATGACATGGTATCCACTTAAAATCAGGGCCGCAATTCCGGCTCCGATTAGCGGTCCGACCGGGATTCCTTTCATGAATCCGACCGCTAGAATCGTTCCTGCGAGAAGCGCCGTCGTCACGACCGGGTCGACGCGCATCAATTGGACACCTTGAGCAGCAACTAATGCAACGAAGATTCCAGAGCCGAACGCGATGATGCCGACTGGCCCACGAATACTATTCCACAATTCTTTAAATCCGATATCGCCGGTCGCGATTGGGACGAGGACCGCAATGGTAATGATCGTCACGCCCCAATTGATCCCTTTTGATGCGAGCGTAGGAAATAGTTGATCACCAAATCCAAGTGCTTTAATGATGAGTAAAGCACTGCTTGCGATGATGATTGATTGATTTTGTGCGATGACACCGATTAGCACCAATAAGATTAAAAAGAGATAAGCACTCATCATGATTCCTTTCTATGAATGGAAAAAGAACCGACCTTTGTAGAAGGCCGGTTCGATTGTCGTTCAATTATGCGTTGTAGATTTTCCCTGTAAGTGGGTCGATTGAGATCATTTGACCGTCACGGAGCGATGTCGTCGCTGCATCGACACCTACGATGACTGGCTTGCGAAGTGATGGACCGACGATTCCAGCGTGGCTTGTCAATCCGCCATCTTCTGTGATGATTCCAGCCGCTTTTTCGATAGCAGGCATCATTTCTTTATCTGTGAATGGTGCGACGAGGATCATGCCGTCTTTCGCTTTTGCGTTTGCTTCATCCGCATTTTTCGCGACAACGACTTCACCGACGACACCACGCTCACCGATTCCGCGTCCGTCTGCGAGAGCGTGACCGACGATGTGGACTTTCATCATGTTCGTCGTACCAGCTGTCGCTGCAGGAATACCAGCCGAGATGACAACGAGGTCACCGTCAGTGACGAATCCAGCGTGACGAGCCGCTTCTGATGCTTGAACCAACATCTCATCCGTGTTGTTCGGCATCGTCTCAGCAACGATCGGGTACACGCCCCAAACGAGGTTCAATTGACGTGCTACGCGCTCAGACTCAGTGACCGCGATGATGTTCGCCTCAGGACGGTATTTTGCCGTACGAGCAGCCGTGTAACCTGATTGTGTCGGCGTCAAGATTGCTTTTGCATTCAAGTTGATCGCTGTGTGGGCAACCGCTTGAGAGATTGCATCCGTCACTGTGTGCTCACTGCGTTTCTGACGATCTTTCAACAAGTTTTTGTAGTCGAGCATGCGTTCTGTACGCTCTGCGATTGCAGCTTGCATTTGAACCGATTCGATTGGGTAATCCCCTGCAGCTGTTTCACCAGAAAGCATGACTGCATCTGTTCCGTCCAAGATTGCGTTCGCTACGTCCGATGCTTCCGCACGTGTTGGACGCGGGTTACGTTGCATTGAATCAAGCATTTGCGTCGCTGTGATGACCGGCTTCCCGAGGTCGTTACACTTCTTGATGAGTTCTTTTTGAACTGGTGTCACTTCTTCTGTCGGGATTTCGATACCGAGGTCACCACGAGCAACCATCAAGCCGTCAGAGATTGCCAAGATTTCTTCGATGTTATCCACACCTTCTTGGTTCTCGATTTTCGGGTAAATCTTGATGTGTGACGCGTTGTGCTTTTCAAGAAGTTGACGAATTTCAACGACGTCAGACGCACGACGTACGAATGATGCTGCAATGACGTCAATGTCTTGAGAGATTCCGAACTCGATGTCCGAGATATCTTTGTCCGTGAGGGCAGGAAGGTTCACCTTGACGTTTGGCAAGTTTACACCTTTCTTCGTCTTGATGATCCCTTCGTTTTCGATGACGCAACGAAGGTCACGGTTTTCAAGCTTTTCAACGACACGGAGTCCGATAAGACCGTCGTCGAGCATGATGTGTGAACCGACTTCTACATCATCGTAAAGTCCTTCATACGTGACAGAGAAACGATCTTTCGTTCCGACAATCTCTTCGCTCGAGACGATTGTGACTTCTTTTCCTTTTTCAAGAAGTGCTTTGCCGTCTTCAAACGTATGCGTACGGATTTCTGGACCTTTCGTGTCAAGAAGAACTGTGACAACTTTTCCAGCTGCCGATGCGGCTTCACGGATATCACGGATACGTGCACCATGCTCTTCATAGTCACCGTGTGAGAAGTTAAGGCGAGCCACGTTCATTCCAGCTTCAATCATTTCAGGAAGACGCTTCTCTGAAGCGGGTCCAATCGTACATACAATTTTCGTTCTACGCATAATATAAAAACCTCCTAGGGGATATAGTGCAACTTGCAAATAGAAAACGGGGTTCTCTTAACGAGTGTCGTCTCTAAACGTCATTCGTTTAAATCGACAACTGGTTAACGAGGTCGATCAATCGCATGTCGATCGTGTGCTTGTTATGATCGAGCGCTTCATCAATATCAAGATCCATCATCTGGTTGTTGCGGATTCCAACTACTCGACCCGCTTTTCCTTCAAGAAGGATTTCGACAGCATATGCACCCATACGACTCGCAAGTACGCGGTCAGCAGCAGTTGGGGAACCACCACGTTGAATGTGTCCAAGAATCGTGACGCGTGTTTCCGAGTTTGTTTTCTCGGCAATCAGTTTGCCAATTTCTTCTGCACTGCCTGCACCTTCGGCAACAATGACGATTGAGTGTTTTTTACCGCGGGCAATCCCGTGGTTGATTCGTTCAACGATCGCGTTCAGTTCTTCTGGACGCTCTGGTACGAGAATTGACTCGGCACCACCAGCAAGACCAGAATAGAGCGCGATATCTCCAGCATCGCGACCCATTACTTCAATCACATACGTACGTTCATGGGATGATGCCGTGTCACGAATTTTGTCAATCGCATCAAGCGCAGTGTTGAGCGCTGTGTCAAAACCGATTGTCGCATCTGTTCCCGGGATATCATTATCAATCGTCCCTGGGAGACCGATTGTCGGGAATCCAAGCTCCGTCAATTTTTGAGCTCCGCGATAAGAGCCATCTCCACCGATGACCACGAGGGCATCAATGTTAAATTTCTTCAGTTGTTCTACTGCTTTTGCACGGCCTTCTTCCGTTCGGAATTCAGGACAGCGTGCAGAGCGAAGGAAAGTACCTCCACGTTGAATGATGTCGCCAACCGATCCAAGGTTTAATTCAATCAAATCACCTTCGATTAATCCTTGGTATCCGTTGTACACACCGTACACTTCAAGACCTTCGAAAATCGCTTTTCGGGTCACAGAGCGTACAGCAGCGTTCATTCCAGGAGCATCTCCTCCGCTTGTCAATACCGCAATACGTTTTAAATTCACGTCACTCACCTCTTATGTGTTTTAACGAAATCTGAAAATAAAATACCATGTCTGACCTTTGTTTTACAACACAAGTATGTGAAAAAAATGCATAGGGTATCTCATCAAACGGTCACTTGATGAATGAAAGAAGCTATATTCACAGCCATTGTTACCGTTTTCAGTGGCCAATTGTGCCAATTTGATGATATTTAGTCGCACGTCCTTGAATCAGCTGAGAGGTCGTCAGTGCGAGCAACTCGTGCATGTGCTGTAATAAGACAGGCTTCAAGAGTGACGACTGTAGTGACACATCAACGTGCGCACCCCCATACACTTCTCCTACCACCTCATCGACAATGCCTAGATTGAGCAAATCATGTGCCGTGATCTTCATCGTTTCTGCCGCTCGTTCCGCTTGCTTCGCGTCTTTCCATAACAGTGCAGCTGCCCCTTCTGGCGAGATGACCGAATACGTGCTATTCTCAAGCATCAATAAACGGTCGCAAACGCCGATCCCGAGTGCACCACCGGACCCGCCCTCTCCGATGACGACGGACACAATCGGAACTTTTAGCGTCGCCATCTCAAACAAGTTCCTCGCAATGGCTTCACTTTGGCCTCTTTCTTCAGCGGCCTTACCGGGATAAGCCCCTTTCGTATCAATGAATGTCAAGATCGGACGATTGAACTTCTCCGCCTGCTTCATGAAACGCAACGCTTTTCGGTATCCTTCCGGATGGGGCATCCCGAAGTTTCGTTTCATGTTTTCTTTCGTGTTCCGACCACGTTGATGTCCGATAATCGTCACCGGTACACCTTCAAATGTCGCAAGTCCAGAGACGATGGCTGCGTCATCATATCCATGTCGGTCTCCATGGAGTTCCATGAAGTCAGGGAATAGATGATGAATATAATCAAGTGTTGTCGGCCGTTTTGGGTTCCGCGCCAATTGGACGCGATCCCACGGTTTCATATTCCCATAAATATCTTTTTCTAATCGGTCAAGCTTTAACTCGAGATGACGAATCTCACGAGATAAATCGATCCCTTTTGTCTCGGCTGTCTCACGCAGTTTATTCAATTGTTCGGTCACTTCTTTGATTGGGTCAAACATGATGAACACCCCCATCGTGTAATCCGATCATTTTTTTCAAGAACGAACGCATCTGCTCTCGAGGAATCACTGCGTCCAACTGCCCAGACTCAAGTAAAAATTCAGCCGTTTGGAAGTTCTCCGGAAGTTTTTCTCGAATTGTTTGTTCGATGATTCGACGTCCGGCGAACCCGATGAGTGCTCCCGGTTCTGCGACGTTCAAGTCACCAAGCATGGCAAAACTCGCTGACACACCGCCCGTCGTCGGGTGGGTCAAATATGCGATATAAAGAAGACCCGCTTCGTCGTGTTCTTTTAAAGCGATGGATGTGTTCGCCATCTGCATTAAGCTGACCATCCCTTCTTGCATCCGTGCCCCACCTGATGCCGTGAATAGGACGACCGGCAGACCGAGTGATGTGGCATTACGGACAGCGGAAGCAATCGCCTCGCCGACGTATGCGCCCATCGACCCCATGCGGAATCTCGAATCCATCACACAGACGACAAGCGGGAGTCCGTCAATCATTGCCTTCCCGCAAACGACTGCCTCTTCAATTCCGGTTCGTTCGCGATCTTTTGCTAACTTTTCCTCATAGTCAGGAAAATTGAGTGGATTCGCCTTGACGGACGGTCCCGCAAAGCGTTCGAACGACCCGTTATCGACAAGCATCTCAATCCGTTCCTGCGCTTGAAGCGGGAAATGATAGCCACAGTCACATACTTTATGATTTTCATACAACTGTTTTGTATAATGCATATATTTACATGACGGACATTTCGTCATCAATCCTTGTGGTGCGTCAATCTTTGGCTCTCTCTGACGCAATGGCATATATCGTTTCGGTTTCTTGAAAAAAGCAGTCATCGCTTCCCCCTCGTTCATTCCGGCATCCACATTCCACGCCACGTCTCGACGAACCGTTTTCGTTCCTCGGACGTATACAAGTCTCCAACACCAAGTCCATCAAAAAATCGGTTGACCTCGCTCCAAATCCGTATGAACAATTCATTTTTCAATTGAAAAATGAACTGTTGACGAAACGCGCGATCATCATCAATCATCGTTTCTAGTCGAGCTACTCGTTCGCTCGTCGGTTCTATCTCTGTGAGCGCCATTCGTTCTAACAGTCGTAGCATTTCGATGATATCGGTCGCCTTCGTTTGCTTCGTCACAATAAATTCAGACAAAATCTCGATGTAGCGGTGCCGGTCCTGTTCACACAAGAACGTACCCCCACCATGTCTCGTCTCGACGATGCCCAAAAAGCTCAACGCTCGTAGCGCTTCTCGGACAGACGCCCGGCTGATCGACAATGTTTCAGCAAGTTCTCGTTCGGACGGAAGCCGATCACCTGGGACTAAAGACGATTGGACGATTAACTTTCTAATTTTGGAAATATTTCCGTGAAATGAGGATGCGTGTTTTTCATGCATCTGACCGTCAACTCCCTTTTATTGAATCACCTAACAGACTAAAGTGGTCAGACCAATTAGTGCGATTATATCACTTTTTAGGACTTGGTACTAGTTTCTGAATCAACCATTTTTTGATCAACCCGTTTTAGTACGACATTCTCTTCACCAAATCTCTTCTTAGCCTCCACAATATTCTCCTCATTCGGGTTGATTGAGAGAGCGGATGCGAGTTGCTTCACTTCTTTCGAATCAGTGAATCGACAGATGACCGGCACATCCCCTTTCGCGCGTTGAATCCAATCTTCTAGCTCTGGGAAACGGTCTAACGTAAGTCTCACGAACAATGCCTGTCCATGTAATGGGCGAATCCGTTCGGCAATCAATTGTTTTCGCCCGTTCCGCTCGTTCGAATGAACCTCAAGCAATAGAGTATTCCCGACATAAAGGGAACGACCGAACTGAGCGAATGTCCGTGGGAACACGACGACCTCTCCCTGTGCCACCCCATCGTCTATCATGAGGACGCCCATCTGCTCTTGTTTCTTCGTCATAAACGTACGCACATCATCGACATAGACGACAAGATAACTACCTACTCCGTCCATCGCCTCCTCAATCGTGGACGGCTCAATTCCTATTTTCGGAATCGAGGTCAATGGTGAGTGCACGACCCATGTGCCGAGTGCCCCCCGCTCTTCTTCAGACCAGTTCGGTTCTTTTACTTTTTTCTGTTTGAGTCCAAGCGATGTCAACTCGTCCGGCAAAAAGTGCGTACTCGCCTCTTCCATTAAGCGTTCGACTGCTTCAAAGGCACGAGTTCGGTCACCATGATACATTCGATCAAGCGCCCCTGCACCGAGCAATCGACGTAACTTCATCCGGTCTTTATCTTTCCATCCCATCGTCTCTTGTAGACTTCTGACGTCTTTCAATTGTCCGTTTAGTTCGACTAGACGCTCGACGTCACGTTTTGTCAGTCCTTGAATCGCCTTTAACCCGAGTCGAATCCCAGGTCCTTCAATCGTCGATTCCGCGTGACCGTGTAATACGTCTGGAGGATAAACAGGTATTTGATCTTTTCGCAACAGTCTGACGAGTTCGCTCGTCTTTTCCGTGGTCACGACATGAAAAATACGTGGGAAATGGGCTTTGACATACGCCAGTCGGTAGCTGATCAAACTATAAGCAACGGCGTGTGAACGGTTAAATCCGTACCCAGCAAATTTTTCGATCCAAGAGAAGATTTGAGTGAGGATGTCACGATCTCCCTCTTCAGCTTCACGTAAAAATCGCTCTCGTTCCCGTTGAATCATATCGGTATCTTTTTTTGCAATGGCTCGTCTGACCAAATCTGCTTCCGCGTATGAGTAACCTCCGAGTTTTCGGAGTAGTCTCATGACTTGCTCTTGATAGACGAGTACCCCGTATGTCGGTTTCATGACCTCCTCTACGGCTGGATGGATTGGTTGATAAGGCATGCCATGTTTTCGTTTCGCATACGTTTCGATGAACTGCATCGGTCCCGGACGGTAAAGTGACATCGTCACGACAACGTCTTCAAACCCGGTCGGTTTCACCTGCCGAAGTGCTTGCTTCATCCCTGTTGATTCGAACTGGAAGATGCCATCCGTTTCTCCTCGGGCAAGAAGTCGATACGTCCGGGGATCGTTCAATGGAATGGTTTTTAGTGAGAACATGGCATCGCTCTCACGAATGAACTCTTCCATCTTCCGCAGACGGCTCAAATTCCGTAAACCGAGCAAATCGATTTTCAACAGCCCGATCCCTTCCAAATCTTTCATATTATATTGGGTCACTTGTTCTTCCAAATCAGGTTGGAGAGGCGTCACTTCTTCGATCGGCTGGCGACTGAGCACGACTCCAGCTGCGTGTATGGATGATAGTCGTGGGAGACCTTCCAACTGTTTCGCAATCCGTAACAATTGTTGACGTTTTTGGCTACCGATGAACCACTTCATCTGTTTCGGATTTGACACCAACTCGTCGAGTCCACCTGCCTTCACTTGTTTGCTCGCGGCCTGCCCTTCTTCTAGTGTCATACCAAGCGCTCTCGCAACATCTCGGATTGCCGCCTTCGCCCCAAACGTGGCGAGCGTCCCAATTTGTGCGGCATGGTCCCGACCATACGTTGACAACACGTATGAAACCACTTCTTCACGACGCTCGTCTTCAAAGTCGAGGTCGATGTCTGGCATCGACACGCGCTCAGGATTCAAAAATCGTTCAAACAACAAGCCGTAACGGACCGGGTCGACTTCAGTGATATGAAGGGCAAAACTGACGAGAGAACCTGCCGCCGACCCACGACCTGGCCCCACTTCGATCCCCGATTCTCTTGCAAATCGTACGATGTCTTCCACGATTAAAAAGTAAGAAGAAAATCCGGTCTTCTCGATGACATCCAGTTCAAACTTCGCTCGTTCTAAGTATGGCTCCTTCGCGAGTTCCATCGCCTTTAGCCGCTCACCGACGAGTCGTTTCAATTTTTGATTTGCATCGTGTATGTCCGGGATGGCCCCTTTGGCAACAGGGAGGTGTTCGATTTGGATTAACGATTCGAATCGTTCGAGTTCAGCTAATTCTTCCGTCGTGAACCAATCATTCATCTCGCTCGGCAGACGGACGTGCAGGCCTTTTTGTCGCACATCCTCATCAGACATGACCTCCCCTTCCCGAATGGCAGTGATCGCCCGAAACCCTTCTACATCTTCAGGCCGCATATATCTTGTTTCGGGTACAGGAATCAATCGGACGGCAAGTTCCTCTCGCATGTGGCGAAGTTGCTTTAACATTTGAACATGCTCTGACGTTTGAGGTGTGGGAAGACCGAGCCATAACTTCTCTTCATCAACAAACGATAACAGCTGCTGATAAAGACGACGTCTATGAACCGGGTCATTCGCTTTCCAATTTTCAGGTAGAATGATGACCGGCATCGTAATCCGCCGATCAATCCCCCCTGCTTTTATGAATCGATATTGCTCTTGAATCTCTGCCTCATTCGATGCATAAACGAGTACCGATATGTTTATACCATCCAGGCGAAGGACTGTCCTCAGCCCGATGAGCGGCTTCACCCCATATCGTTTACAGCAAGCTAAAAACGTCGGAACGCCATGAAAGGCATCGTCTGCGATCGCAACGGAGCGACTCCCACGCTCGGTCATCTGCATCACATATTGTTCCAGTCGAATCGTACTTTGTAGTAAGCTGTATGCCGTTCTGACATTTAAATGAACCATCGTCGTCCTCCTCTCGCCTCTATAGAATTGTCAAACTCAATTCACTACTTCTCTGATACAATAATTATAGACAAAACTCATGACAAAAGGGGGCAAAAGCGTATGATTATCAATCGGGGACAAATTGCGCGCGATAAGTTAGAAAAATTACAAAATGGTCAGACGGTGTTTGCAGACAGTCCAGAAATCATCGATCGACTTCGAAAGTACATCGCAGAGTATCAACTCGACATCGTCGAGGACGTGACCGATCGCGGCACTTGGTTCATCCCGCAAGAAAATGGAGACAAATGAAGAGAGCTGACCGCGGTCAGCTCTCTTCATTTTCTTCAAACGTGAACCCTCCCGCCACTTCATTCAATGCGGCAAGCACGTCATCCATCTCATCCCACGTATCAATCGTGGCACCGGCCGCCATCGGATGACCGCCTCCCCGATATCGCTTGGCCACTTCATTGATGACAGGACCTTTCGAACGAATCCGAACACGAATCTCTTCTTTGTTTTCCACGAACATGACCCAACATTTCAAACCTTCTAGGCCAGAGAAGCTGTTGACGAGTTGCGACGCCGCTTCCGGGGAAGCGCGGAACGTCCGAAGCACATCCTTGTCAATCTTCACATAGCCGACCCCTTCTTCCGTCACATTGACGTTCTGTAGCACGTAACCTTGTAGTTGAAGCGTCGCCAAGTTCGTCTTATACATATGACGATACAATCGGTTCGTGTCGATATCTTTTGCAATGAGCGATGCCGCAATCTCAAACGTCCGTGCCGTCGCGTTCCGGAACTGAAAACGGCCTGTGTCGCCAACGATGCCTGCATAAAGTAAGAAGGCTGCCTCCTGGTCGATCGGATATCCCCAAAGGTCAGCGAGCTCCACCACCATCTCGGACGTCGAGCTGACAGATGTGTCGACAATCTGTGTCGTGGCGTACGGGTCTTCATCAGGATGGTGATCAATTTTTATAATCTTCTTCCCTTTTGTTGCATATGCTCCATCGATTCGTTCCTGATTAGCCGTGTCTAAAATAAGGACGAGCGCATCACGATACATCTCTTCCTCGACGTGTTCCATTTTCCCTAAGAACTCTAGGTCAGGAACCATGCCGCCGACCACATAGATTTTCTTTTCCGGATGAACCGACTTTAAGATGCGCTGTAAACCGAGCTGACTCCCCAATGCATCGGGGTCTGGTCGGACGTGTCGGTGGATAAAAATGGTCTCGGCCGCCTCAATCTCCGATTTGATCGTCTCCGCTTCCTGCCATTGCGTCATGATGATTCCTCACTTTCCTACACACTATTATGGTATGATGATAACAGATTACGAGATAGAAAGGGGTTCCTTCACTTGCAAATTGTCATGATTGGACTCATTTTGTTCGCGCTCGGAGCATATCTCATCTTCAAGCGCCGTGCTTTTCTGACAAAGACACCGAACCGTAAAGCTTTGTTCAATACACAGGCTTTAATCTGGTTAAGTTTATTCCTCGCGCTCTTCGCCGCGAACCAAATGGTTGGCGGATTTGGTCTCAATTCATCTGTCGGTTGGATTGTGAGCATCGTCATGTTGATTGTCGGTCTAGGGAATGCAATCGTCGGATTTATCCGTTACCGGAAAATCTATCCGCTTGCGGCGGAAGAACCAACGAACACACCCTCTTCATGAGGAAAAGAGCACCTGTCACTCATGTGACGGGTGCTCTTTTTTATCGGTCGATCAACTGTGCCGTGACGAGTGCTTTGGCAACGAGTTGTGTCCCTTGTGTCATTTCCACGTCCACCTTACCGAACTTCCGTCCGAGATCGAACACATTGGCCGACACTCGAATCTGACTTTCGATTTGGATCGGCTTCATGAAATATACCGTGATGTTCTCAACCACGAGGTCCCCTTTTTTCATGTGCCGGAGACTACGCGTCGCTCCTTCAACTAACAAAGTCGTCAATACGCCGGATGAAGCGGTTCCCATATGACTCGTCATCTGCGGTGCGACTTCGACGGTAAACGCGGTACCGTTCGACGCGGGGTCTTCTTTCAGCTGATTGGTGATCATGTTGTCGAACGTTTCACCGACTTGCGGCTGACGATTCGCCAGTTGTAACGCCTTCAATACATCTTGGCGACTGATAATCCCGAGCAAGCGACCGTAGTTGTCGACGACAGGGAGCATCTCGATTCCTTCCCAGACCATTTGATGCGCCGCGTTAGTCACGCTCGTCTGCACACCTACCGTGATCGGACTCTTCGTCATGACCTTCTCAATCTCATAGTCATGTGATTTATCAATGACATCTTTTGCCGTAATCACACCGACGACCTTCATCTGTTCGTCGATGACGGGGTAACGATTATGTTTCGTCCGTTCATTCAGTTCGTGCCAACGCTTCACCGTATCGTCAGACTTCAAATAAAACGTATCATGCAACGGGATGACGATGTCCGAGACGAGTAAAATCTCTTTTTTAATCAATCGGTCGTAAATAGCGCGGTTGATCATCGTCGCAACGGTAAAGCTGTCATATGACGTCGAAATGACAGGCATGTCATACTTGTCCGCCATCCGTTTCACTTCATCCGTCGTATCGAATCCTCCTGTGATTAACACCGCCCCACCTGACTGTAAGACGAGTTCATGCGCCTTTTCACGGTTCCCGATGATGACGAGTGAGTCAACGTCGATATATCGCATCATCGCCTCGAGTTTCATGGCACCGATAACAAACTTCGACAGTGTCTTGTGTAAACCGTTCCTTCCACCTAACACTTGCCCATCCACGATATTGACGACTTCAGCAAAGGTGAGCTTTTCAATATTTT
Organism: Exiguobacterium qingdaonense; assembly: GCF_018617855.1. Taxonomy (GTDB): domain Bacteria; phylum Bacillota; class Bacilli; order Exiguobacteriales; family Exiguobacteriaceae; genus Exiguobacterium; species Exiguobacterium qingdaonense. The sequence goes on along the minus strand of NZ_JACSKY010000002.1, from coordinate 98,158 downwards.
CTTTATGTTTTCGCTTAATCCGAATCGTCCCCACGCGTTCAATCGTAGAAACGAATCCTAGGTTCTCAGCTTCTTTGATGGCCCGGTAAGCCGTCCCCTCTGACACAGCCAACTCTTTTGCGATTTGACGGACCGAAATTTTTGACCCAACATCGAGTGACTCGATATGTGCTATGATCTGTTCATGTTTTGTGGTCATATGCGGAGTCCCTTCTCTCAATACATTTTCAACTATTCTTAGTATACTGTATCAGTCAAACTTGTTCAAACTGTACCAATCAGATTAGAACATTTCCTTTCTGTTTTCTGAACAGCTATAATGAATGGGTACAATGCAAGTGACAGAAGGGAAGGGATTCATTTTGAATCAACGCACTAATCAAATCGCACAGTCTCTAGCGACAAAAGGCTTAGATGCGGCATTCGTCACATCAAAGGCTTCCGTATTCTATTTCTCTGGGGTATACGCGGAGGCGCATGAACGATTAATCGCCATCTTAGTTCTCAAGAACGGGACGACCGCCATCATTTGTCCGACTCTTGAAAGAGGGATTGTCGAGTCAAGTGAATGGTCAGGTGAGATCGTGACGTATATGGACCATGAAAACCCATGGGATAAAATCGTCAAACTGTTTCTCGACAATCAAATCGTCCCTGAGCGTATCGGGATTGAGGGTGAGCATTTGACATTCAACCGTGTCGAACAGCTTCGCGCCGGGTTTGCCGGTCTGTCAATCATCGATTTGACCGACGAACTCCAAACGTTACGTATGATCAAATCACCCGATGAGGTCCGTACGATGAAACGCGCCGCCGAACTGGCAGATATGGCAATCGAAGCCGGAATCCGCTCACTCCGTGAAGGCGTGACCGAGCTCGAGGTCATCGCCGACATCGAATACGCGATGAAACAGCAAGGGGTTCGCGAAATGTCATTCGATACACTCGTTTTGTTCGGCGAAAATAGTGCCGACCCACACGGTGTACCTGGAAACAACCGCTTGAAAAAAGGAGACTTCGCCTTGTTCGACCTCGGTGTCGTCTGGCAAGGTTACTGTTCAGATATCACGCGGACGGTCGTCTTCGGTGAGGCGAATAGCAAACAACGTGAGATTTACGAAACAGTTTTACAGGCAGAAGAGGCCGCGATTGAGATGGCGAGTGTCGGCACGACACTCGGTGCGATTGACATCGCAGCACGACAAGTCATCACGTCCGCTGGATATGGGGAATATTTCACCCATCGAATCGGTCACGGGATCGGCATCGAGGTGCATGAACATCCATCGATGGCAGCAAATAATGACATGACGGCTGAAGTTGGAATGACGTTCACTGTCGAACCGGGAATTTATTTACCAGGGGTCGGCGGAGTTCGTATCGAAGATGACCTCGTCATGACGGAGAGCGGTCCGATTACATTGACGAGCTATCCGAAGACACTTCAGGAAATAAACTAAAAAAAGTGCGGTCCATGTTGATAAGTTCCTTTTGAGAGCCTATCACGTTGGACCGCACTTTTTATCATGTAGAAAATGAAGGACTGCAAACTGTGTCATGTTCCTAAAGCGTATGTGTCATCGAGTCGCACTCCCATAGACAGCAGTTTGTCCAGTCATTCATGCGCGACGTCGTCTAAAGGATTCAACATCTTTGAATATCGATGCCCGGCTCTTCACTTTCGGTACTGATGGACGACGTTGACCCCGCCCGTCACATCGATGACAGCTCCTGTGACCATATCTGAATCTTCATGTAATAAGAAAGAAATCAAACGCGCGATATCTTCTCCCGTCCCATGTCGACCGACCGGAGTCCCTTCATCTACTCCAGCTTCCTCGATACGCATCTCTTTTTGAGATCCGACGATATTTCCTGGATTGACCATATTTGCCGTGATCCCGAACGGGGCCTCTTCTAACGCGACCGATTTTGTCAAACTGACGAGCGCGGTCTTCGCAGCAGCGAACGCGGAACGATGAACCCATCCAGGTGCCGTCCCACTTTCAGGAAACCCATACGAGACGATCCGTCCGAACCGATTCGAACGCATCGATGGAATCGCACGGCGCATCAGCCAAAATGAGGCCGACAGGTTACCGGTCACCACTTCATCCCACTCTTCATCTGTTAACTCAACGAGTGGCTTTCGTTCAAAGATATAAGGACCTGCATTCAAAATTAATGCGTCCGGCTCACCAAATCGCTCGACCGCTTCCTCATACGCCGCAAGCAATTGTCCACGGTCATTCAGTCCTGACTCAATCATATGTATCCGTTCATGTTCCCAATCGATCGGGTTACGCTGCAAGATGCTGACGTGCCACCCATCTTGCAACAGACGTTCCGTCACGATACGACCAATCCCCTTCGCACCGGATGTAATCATTGCATGTTTCATCGACCTACCTCCTCCCTCCTCATTTTACTCGTTCTTATCTATGAAATCCAAACTTGGACATGTCGTGAACATCGTCATGAAAAAAATTATTCATTTTCATGATGGAAAAGCGTGAAAACTGTAAGAAGTGGTATACTATATATGTAAGCCGAACGTACATTTCGAGCGAAAGGTTGGGATTTACATGGCAATTGTATACAAACATATCTTATCTGCCGTTGACGGCTCTAAAGAGGCGGAACGTGCATTCGAAACAGCAATCGATGTCGCGATTCGTAACGAAGGGAAGCTGTACGTCGGTCACGTGATTGATACACGTACGTTTGCAACTGTCGAAGCGTATGATCGGACAATCACCGAGCGTGCTGAGACATATGCCAAAGAGTTGCTTGAAGACTATGTGAATCGCGCGAAAGAACGCGGTGTAAAAGAAGTGGAGACTGTCATTGAGTACGGTTCTCCTAAAGTGACGATTGCAAAAAAAATCGCGCCTAATCATGATATTGATCTTATTATTTGTGGTGCGACCGGTTTGAACGCCGTGGAACGTTTCTTTATCGGAAGCGTTTCTGAGAGCATCGTCCGCTATGCGAAATGTGACGTCCTCATCGTCCGTCAATAATCACCGTTCCATCAAAAAGGGTCTTGCGCAATCGCAAGACCCTTTCTTATGCATTACAACACCTTGACTGTAACGGTTTGACGACCAAACTGAATCGCCGCACTATGTGAATACATTAAAATGTCGATTTTATTTCCCTTAATGGCACCGCCTGTGTCAGCTGCCGTGTAGGTACCTAACAACTTGTTCCCTACGTATACTTGCACTTTAGTTCCGAGTGGAATAACTCGCGGGTCCACCGCGACGACGTTGCGTTTTTGAGTACGAACGTTCCAGCCGAGTGCCGTCTTACCAGAGCATCCTTTGCAATACGGTGTATACGCCGATGCGTTCATCGTATACGTTTTGACGCTTGCTGGTTGGAGCGGTTTTGGAGCACTCACGGTACGCAAGTTCTTTGTCGGGACCCACCCGGCCTTCCCTTTATAGTTCACACGAATCCAAGCACCTCGAGAACCTGTACGTTGAAGACGATCACTCGCTGTCATCTTCCCAATTACCCGTGCACTTGATCTTCCCTCTGAATAAATCATCTTTGAACCTGATTTTGTTGCTACATACACTTTTTTTGTAGCCGCATCCACTTGTGGAGATGGTAAGGCAAAGGCAAATACAGCGATGGCGAGAAGTAATAGCGTCATGATTTTTTTCAACATACGTGTTTCGTCCTCTCTTCGTCAGTTTGTCTTCGTTCGATGGCGTCACTTCTATAACAGGTGCTCTTGCAGCATTCCAATAAATATTTCGTCCAGATAACTATATGACGAAATATCCACTCGTGCCGTTACACTTCCTGTTCATTTGAATGACACGTACGTTACAGACAGATGTCATTTTGACCGCTTTTTCAACATTCTTTGACATACCGAAACGAAAAAGAGATATTTATATAAATTTACATCCAATATATGGTCCAATCATGACGCGAACGTTACAAAACGATATGAAAAGCTCGCCTTATATTACAACCGCCAAACCATTTGTCCTATTCAATTCTCTTTCCGCTAGTAAAAAAGGCTCAAAAAAAACCCACGTTACGTCATAACGTGGGGTCGTCTCATCAAGCGTGTTCTTCGACAAGGTTTGCGATGCGAACCGTGTCACGCGCAATGACCAATTCTTCGTTTGTCGGGATGATGATTACTTTAACTGGTGAGTGTGGGTAGTTGATGAACAACTCTTTTCCGCGAGCACCATTGTTGAGTGAAGGGTCCCAATAGACACCCATGAACTCGAGACCGCGAAGGATCCGCTCACGGATGACATCCGAGTTCTCACCGACACCTGCTGTGAAGAGGATGGCGTCGACACCATTCATTTCAGCCGCATATTGACCGATGTAACCGTGAATCCGGTTTGAGAAGATTTTGAGCGAGACTTCTGCACGATGGTTTCCTTCTGCAGCCGCTTGCTCGATGTCACGCAAGTCACTCGAGATACCAGAGAGACCGTAAACACCAGACTCTTTATTCATGACGTTCAATACGTCCTCAGCAGACTTCCCTGTTTTTTGCATCAAGAACGGGATGAGGGCAGGGTCGAGTGAACCTGAGCGTGTTCCCATCGTGATTCCTTCAAGTGGCGTGAAGCCCATCGTTGTATCGATTGAACGACCACCTGCGACCGCTGCAATCGATGCACCGCTACCGAGGTGACATGAGATCAATCGCAAATCTTCGAGTGGACGACCGAGAAGTTCTGCCGCACGCTGCGTGACGTACTTGTGGCTCGTCCCGTGGAAGCCATACTTACGGACACCATGCTCCGTATAGTATTCATACGGAAGACTGTATAAGAAGTTCTCTTCAGGCATGGACTGGTGGAATGCTGTATCGAACACCGCAACTTGTTGAACGTTCGGCAAGATTGCTTGGAACGCGCGAATCCCAGTCAAGTTTGGCGGGATGTGAAGTGGTCCAAGCTCTGTGAACGATTCGATGTTCTTCATGACTTCATCGTCGATCACGACCGAATCCGCATATAGCTCTTTTCCGTGCAACACACGGTGTCCCACTCCAGAAATTTCATCGAACGATTGAATGATGTCGAGTTCAATCAACTTCTCCAATGCCAATTCAACTGCTTCTTTGTGCGTGTGAAGCGGAGTGACTACGTTGAACTTCTGTCCTTCTCCGTATTTAATCGTAAAAATTGCATCTTCTTTCCCTACACGCTCCACGAGTCCAACTGCGAGCAACTCTTCCGAAGGCATCTCGAGCAACTGGAACTTGAGCGATGAACTACCAGCATTGACTGCCATAATTTTTGTCATGTCATACACCTCTTATCTTTCATTTTCAACGCATATTTATCTGTTTAACGTAAAAACGATAACTGTATCATATTGAAGATACTTGATTTCACATAACTTTTTCAAGTGTTTTGTCCATTATTTTTATGTTGTTTTAAACCAGTCATCAATCTGTTTCACCACATTTGCTACCGCTCTTACATCTGTGAACGAAGGAAGTTCCACAAATAAGGCTTGTTTTGGACGGCTGACGTCCTCCCCTAACTTTTGAAGGAGCAACAAGCTCTTCGCATAACGCTCGTCTTTGAACATCGTCGTCGGGAGTTGGATGACGCCTTTCACAACGGCTTCACGGTCCATCCACTGTTTTAATTTCCCTTCATCATCCTGTTCAAACAAATTGTTCGGGATGACAAACAACCCATGTCCCCCTGGTTTCGTATGACGAATCGCCTGTTCCATCATGAGGAAATGCGAATAGGCGTACCCTTCATCTCGTTTCATCTCGTATCCGGCCGCGACTTCGTCATTCGGATAATATCCGATTGGCAAGTCGGCAACGGAAAGATCGCTCGGCTCAACGAAGAGAGGAGCGATGGCGTCTTGGTGGAAGTATGATACCGGCTCCTCAAGTAAATTACTTACGGAATAGGAAAGACGAAGTAATAAATCATCCACTTCGACCGCTTGCGCCGTCGCATGTTTTAACTGAGAGAGAATGGCGTGCGTCAACGTACCTGTCCCGCTCCCAAGGTCAAGAATCGTCGCATTTTCCTCAAGCAGCTTTGTAGCCAAGTAACCCATGAAGAGGCTGACCGCATCCGGTGTCGGTTGATTGTTCGGAGGGAGTTGCGTCGTTTCTTCTAGGACAAGTAAACTGACGGCTTTACGCACATCGTCTGTCTTCTCGTTTTTAATGTCGACATGATCAAAGACTTGGACGAGCGCCTCGATCGGTAACACGTCCAAATCACTGACGAGTTTTTTCGCTTCTTTCTTCCAATCACGATACAGTTGTTCAAAACGTTCCATTTTCGTTCATCCTTTCCATACAAAACCGGCCCCCCATAAGAGGACCGGTCGGTTCACGTACTAGTGTAAGCTATTTTCATCCATTTCGCCAAACGAATCACTCTGCTTGTTTGAATGCATCGAGCGCCGCCCCGAAATCGACTTCGTCTGTCATTTCATCCATGTATTGAACATACTGCACGACGCCTTTTGAATCGATGACGAACACCGAGCGTGCAAGAAGACGCATCTCTTCAATCAACACGCCATACGCTTTCGCGAATGAGAGGTCGCGGTGGTCCGAAAGTGTGACCACATTGTCTAGACCAGACGCCGAACACCAGCGGCGCTGCGCGAATGGTAGGTCGTTTGATACTGTCAATACGGTCCCACCGAGTGATGACGCCTTTTCATTGAACTCACGCGTTTGTGCGTCACATACGCCTGTGTCAATCGAAGGGATGACACTGACCAATTTCTTCCCCGGATAACTCGCTAACGTCACTTCCTCTAACGCAGTCGTCAAGACGCGAAAGTCAGGCGCCTCGTCTCCTACTTTGACTGGATTCCCTTGCAATGTCACATTGTTCCCTTTAAATGTCGTCATAAACTCATCCCCTTTTCGTAGTTTCCATTTCATCATATCGATGAACTTGATCCTTTGACAAACTTCTTGCTTTTGACTCTGTTTCAGTTTTCCCTATATCGCTCGGAAGAAACACGTTATAATGAGGGGGACACCATTGACAAAGGGGATGACTCAGATGAGAAACAACGTCTATTTGTACCATCGAAACGTCAACGAATTCACGAAAGAAGTGAAGAAACTAAAAGAAATCGGGGAAAAACATGGATTCAACATCGTGAATCAACCCGAGGACGCAAACATCATCGCCGCAATCGGCGGGGACGGGGCATTCTTACAGGCTGTTCGCTACACCGGTTTTCGTCAGGATGCGATTTACGTCGGGTTCGGACGTGGACTGAACGAGTTTTACTGTGATTTCGATATACATAAACTCGATGAAGTCGATCGTCTTTTCTCGGACAACTCGAGTCGAATCGAAGAAGGTCTTGAAGTACGGAAGTATCCGCTTCTTTCCGCATCCATCAACGAGTCGACATCGCTGCTCTGTTTGAACGAAGCTTCGATTAAATCCAGTATCATCAAGTCTCTCGCCATCGAGGTGTATATTGACGATTTACATTTTGAGACATTCCGTGGGGACGGAATGGTCGTGTCGACACCGACCGGTTCGACTGCCTATAACAAATCGCTGAGCGGTGCAGTCGTCGACCCACTCATCCCATGCATGCAGGTGAGTGAGATCGCCTCGGTCAACAACAATCGCTACCGCACGCTCGGTTCGTCCTTTATCGTCCACGATTCGCGCAAGTTGTCACTTCGTATCGTAGAAGATGGTAACGACTACCCAATCATCGGGATGGACAATGAGGCGCTCAGCTTGAAGTATACTGATCGGATTGATATCGAGCTCTCGGACCAAGTCATTAAAACCGTAAAACTACGGACCAACTCGTTCTGGCATAAAGTACAACGCTCGTTCTTCTAATCAAGAAGAGGAGCTGATTCACCCAATGCGGATGAATCAGCTCCTCTTTTTTACGGTGTAACCGTCTCTGCTTCAAATACAGGTTTCCCTTCGACCACGGTCATAAGGAGGCGATTATGGAGAATAGCCTCCCCACTTAACTCGAAAAAGTCTTCGTCCCACACTGTAAAGTTTGCATTGTAACTTTGGATCAGTAGCCCGTTCCTTCCGTGTGTGCCCGTCGCGACATGAGGTGAATACGTGAAGCTTCGGAGCGCCTCGTACATGGACAGGCGTTCGTTCGGATTCAGTGTAGCCGAGCCTTTAAAGGACTGACGCGCCACTGCCCCGAACAATCCTTTACGGACGTCGACAGACGAGATCGGTGCGTCACTTCCCCCTAATAGCAATGCCCCCGTGTCGAGTAGCGACTTGAAACGATAGACGTCATGAACACGCTCATTCCCTAATCGCTCAAACAACATATCTACGTCATCCGATAAAAATACAGGTTGTGCGTCAATCAGTACCGGTAGCGATTTGATTCGCTTGATGAGCGAATCGTTTAACAATGAGGCATGAATGATTCGGTCGCGCGTCCCTTTTTTCGCCGGATATTTTTCGAGCAGGCTGACAAATTGTTCGACCGCCGCATCCCCGATTACGTGTGCCGCCACATTCATCCCATACGTGCGTGCCTTTTTGACGAGTGCTTCAAGATGATCCGGCCGATGCACTTCGATTCCCCGCTGACTTTGGTCATCTGCGTACGGAATCGATAAGAGAGCGGTACGTCCACCGAACGAACCGTCAACAAAAAGTTTCATCGCCCCGAAATCAAACCGCTTCCGCTTTGTCATCGCGTCATGCTGAATCACACGGTCCACGACCTGTTCGTGAACGAGGAGATGTGCCTGAAACGGTAGTTCATCCAAGACATCTTCATATGCTTGAATCGTCTCAAGCGGATCCCCGTGATAAAACAAATCTTCCGTGTGCGCGCCTACGATGCCATGAGCAAATAACGAATCGATGGCACGTCGTAAAGAAGTCGCATTCTTCTTTCGGTTTCCACTTAGTTCTTTATAGAGGAGGTCCAAGGCGGCATCGTATAGGACCCCATTCAACTTTCCATCTTCGTCTCGACCGAGCTTCCCACCTTCAATGACCGTGTGGTGTATGAGCCCAAGTCGCTCGAGCCCTTTCGAGTTTACGACCGCCACATGACGACAAACTCGCTTCAGTACGACAGGACGATCGCCTATCACCTCATCGATCCTCTCTCGTGTCGGCATCTCACCGAGCAGACGGTCATCGAACCCCTCGGCCACAATCCATTCGTCATCTGACCCTTGTTGTTTCATCGTTTCAAGCAATTCCCGAAGGTTCGTCGCTTCACTCGCGTCGACTCGGTCTAGCGCTTCCCCATACCCTACGAGATGGATATGTGAATCAGTGAAAGCAGGATATACACTCTTCCCATTCAAGTTCACGATGTCTTCGATTCGACCGGCGTATGTACGTCGGAGATTCCCCTCTTCCCCCATCTTTAAGACGCGACCGTGTTCGATAAACATGGCACGTTCCATTTCTCCTGGTTTGTTTAACGTATAAATGTTTCCGTTGACCCATAGCGTACCCATCTGACGATTCCTCCTTGATAGAAAAAAGATTGACGTCTACGTTTTTCCCGTTTCCGTCAACCTTCATGCATCGTTTATTTTTTTAACAGCTCTTGTTGTTCCAATCCATGGTCCACACGTTGACGAATCCGATGTGCCCCATCCTCTTCAAAGCGACTCAGTACCCGTTCACCGATTTCAACCGCCGTTCCATACTCACCGTGCAAAAATTTATTTTCTGCAAGCGTCAAGGCGATGTGCACCTCGTTGTCGCGACGACGGAAACGGTTCGCATACTGCAACAACTGCTCGGCGTATGTCACTTGTCGAATGAGCGCATGTACACGGTCACGGAAGTTGTCCATCATCTCTTCAATGTCATGACTAAGTCCGACAATGTATGTCATATTGAACGGCGCTTTATCGAATTGCTCGTCTAACGATTGGACCCCTTTTTGAAGTTGACGCAAATCGTTCGATAAGTCATTCGGAATCATCGGCATCGCACTTTTCGCCAAGAGGCGTCGGTGTGAAGACAATTCTTTCTTCCACGTTTCAAGTTTGTGTCGTACTTCAAGTTCTTCTTTTCGTAACGAATTCGTGTCCTCGATGAATCGTTCGTGCATCGCATTGAACTGGTCAAGTGAACGTTTCGCCTCTTGCACTTTGGATTTGATCAAGCTAAACGGCAACATTTGTGCGACTAGGGCCTGTTCGATATCAAGCACGTTCGCGGTAAGTGTCGTCCGTTCCCGCTCTAACTGTTCGAACTCTTCACCGACGCGGGCATTGATCTCATAATTGCTGACAAGTCGAGACATTTCCGTCTGTAGGTTTTCCATGATTTCAGTAGAACGCTGCTCACGCTCTTGAATTGCCGCGAACTCTTTTTTCACGTATTGACGAGCATCGACTTCTGTCCGGAACGCTTCAAACAACTGATCGATATCTGAACTCAATTGTTGCATATCCTCTTCAAAATGTTCGAACTCCAAACGTTCGATTCGGGCCATCATTTCCTCACGACGATCTTCTGCCTGATCGATTTCTTCTAGCAATCCGAGCGGCTCGAGCGCATATCCGTCCATTTGCATCTCCTTATGCCCGGCACGCAACTGTTGGAGTTGTTGTTTTAACTCGACTTGTACCGTACGTACAAACTGTGGGATGATGCGAATCAATTCACGGATATGGGCGACTTGGCTTGATAAGGCTTGTCCCGCCTCAAACGCTTGCGAGACTTGACCGGTTTGCTTTAAGTTGATCATCTCGCTCCGTTTTGTCTCGGCTGCCACAATCTCTTGTTCAACTAGCGCATAAGTCGGTCCGAATGCCTGATTTTGCGCCTGTAACGTCTTGCGGAACTGATACAGTTCTTTTTCATCTTGCTTCACGATGTCTATGAGCGAAGTATGATGTGTCGTAAACTCATCCATCTCATCGAGCATGGCGTGTACCATCGCCTCGAGTTCTTCAATAAGTTGTTCAGTCGCATTCAAATCGGTCTTTACTTTCATGAAACGGTATTTATCCAAGTCTTCTTCTGACCGATACAACGCTTCATCGATTTGACCCGTATGCACACTGACCAACTCATCCCAAGATTGATGCCAACGATCAAACTTCTCTTTCGTTTCCCCTTCCATCGGCCACTGCTTGAATTTTTGGAGCTCAACAGGTACGCTCGCGCTGAGCACGCTTTGTTTCCTCATATCCAAATCGTCAATTTTTTGGTAAAAATTCCTTCGGATGAGCATACTTCCTAACATTCCGCCTAATACGACGGCGATGATTCCAATAATTAATCCATAAATTCCGTAATCCATCTTTGTCACAACCTCCAAGCCGCTTTCGTGGACTTATGTACCTTATATAAAAAAGAAGTATTTTATAAGAATAGATATACTTAATCATATTATAGAACCAATGATTTGCATAGGTTTTCCAATGGTTTCAGTGGAGATTGTTCCTTTTTCGGAACTTTCAAGCAAGACAAACGCAAAATTTGCGTGTACCATAATGCTACATTCTAATTTACTTTTGAAAAATGGAGGATTGTGATATGTTCCAAACGACATCGTATTCAGATGATTTAAAAGACGGTTACGACCTACTAAACAAGCAGCTTGCCGCCCTGTTAGAAGGAGAAACGAATACAGTGGCCAACCTTGCCAACGCCAGTGCTCTATTGAATCAATTTTTAGACCGAATCAACTGGGTCGGGTTTTACGTGACGAACTCCGATGACAGTTTGATTTTAGGTCCTTTCCAAGGCCTTCCGGCATGTGTTCATATCGCATTCGGTAAAGGAGTTTGCGGAACGGCGGCTGCCACACAAGAAACCCAACTCGTAGCCGATGTTCATCAATTCCCAGGACATATCGCTTGCGATGCGGCTTCCAACTCGGAAATTGTCGTCCCACTCGTACGTGATGGCAAGACGATTGGCGTCCTCGATATCGATAGCCCTGAACTCGATCGTTTCTCTGAAATCGACCGAGAAGGGCTCGAACGTTTTTGTGAGACGTTACTTCGCTTTATTTGATTGACAAGCATTTACTTTCATCGTATACTCATCTTTGTGCATGAAATGACGATAGCAGTCATAGACAAACGTATCCACCTTTCGGGCCTCGACTTAGTCGGAGGGGCATCTCGTAGCTTCGCTATCAAGTGAAGGTGCTTGCACCTTGAAAGGGGCGTTACTCGTCTTTGACACCGTTGTTCTTTTGTGCAAAATACATGAACAACAAGGAGGAGTCCAATCATGGCTCGTTACACAGGTCCAGCTTGGAAACTCTCGCGTCGCTTAGGCATCTCGCTTAGCGAAACGGGTAAAGAATTAGTTAAACGTCCTTACGCACCAGGTCAACACGGAAATGGTCGTAAAAAAATCTCAGAATACGGTCTTCAGCTTCAAGCGAAGCAAGCACTTCGTCACATGTACGGAGTGAACGAGAAGCAATTCCGCCGCATCTTCAACGATGCTGGTAAAATGCCAGGCATCCACGGTGAGAACTTCATGTTCTTGCTCGAATCACGCCTTGACAACCTCGTTTACCGTTTCGGCCTTGCTCGCACACGTCGTGGAGCACGCCAACTCGTCAACCACGGTCACATCACAGTTGACGGTTCACGCGTAGACATCGCGTCTTACCGCGTAAAACCTGGTCAAGTGATCGCAGTTCGTGAAAAGTCGAAAAACGTGAAAGCAATCGCTGAAGCTCTTGAAGTAGCACCAGCTACAAAAGACTTCGTATCGTTCGACGCTGAGAAACTCGAAGGTACATTCGTACGTCTCCCAGAACGCGCTGAACTTAACGACCAAATCAAAGAGCAACTCATCGTCGAGTACTACTCACGTTAATGCTTTTTATCCCCTTCTTCGTGAAGGGGATTTTTTATTTTTTTAATATCTCTTGTCGAATGCGTCCCATCTGCGTATCGAGAGCGTCGGCCATGAGTGACGCTTCAATGAGCTCTTCTTTCGATGATTCTGGTACTTCATGTTGATATTTATACTGAAGCTTATGTTCCGTCGCTGCCCAAAAGTCCATGGCGAGCGTGCGAATTTGAATCTCGGCCGGCACCCAGATGATTCGTTCGGCCAAATAGACTTTTGTCTTCACGATCAGATGTAAGCTCCGATAGCCACTCGGCTTCGGATGCTCGATATAATCTTTGACTTCGACGATATCCAAATCATCCCGCGCCTCCAGATGACGCAAGATTTCATAAATATCGTCGCGGAAGCTCGTAACGATTCGAATCCCCGCCACATCGTGCACGTGTTCCCAAAGTGCAGTCACTTCTAAAGGTAAGTTTTTCCGCTTCATCTTGCGCACGATCGACGGCAACGTCTTCATTCTCGTCTTCACATGTTCAATCGGTGAATACCCGAGTCGCGTCTGCCAATCCAAATCGATAATCCCGAGGTCGCTCTCGAGTTCTGTGATCGCCATCTCATAGTATCGAAAATATTCACGCCATTAATGAAACGATTCGTCAAAAAATTCTTCTATCTCCATCATCATCCCTCCCGTCTCACTATTTTAACAAACCCGAGCTACACGTCATGCACAAAAAAGTCCATCCCCCAACAAACGAGGGACGGACATGATGATCATACGTGACGAATCACGAAGTACTTTTTCTTCCCACGACGGATGATGGTGAACTCACCGAGCGTATCTTCACGCGTGACGACTTTATCAAGTGCCTGTTCACGTTCGCCGTTCAAGTAAATCGCTCCGTTCGTTACATCTTCACGTGCTTGACGTTTTGATGGAGAGATTTTTGCTTCGACGAGGAGATCGACAATGTTACGCTCACCATCAAGCTCGAATTGCGGCATGCCTTTAAACGCAGCCGTCATATCTTCCGGTTGAAGCGACGTCAAATCACCGCTGAAGAACGCTTTTGTGATCCGCTCCGCCTGTTCAAGCCCGACTTCTCCGTGGACGAGCTTTGTCATCTCTTCGGCGAGACGACGCTGTGCGACACGTTTTTCAGGAGCTTCCGACACTTCTGTCTCAAGTGCTTCAATCTCTTCACGGCTCATGAATGTGAAGTATTTGATGAACTTGATGACGTCCGCATCGTCGACGTTAATCCAAAACTGGTAGAACTCGTATGGTGACGTTTTATCAGCATCTAACCAAACTGCACCACCAGCCGACTTTCCAAACTTCTGACCGTCCGACTTTGTAACGAGCGGGACCGTGAGACCGAATGCCTTTTCCGAATGACCGAAACGACGAATCAATTCAAGGCCTGCCGTAATGTTCCCCCACTGGTCACTTCCACCGACTTGAAGGCGGCACGTCTCCGTCTCGTACAATTTCAAGAAATCGTATGATTGGAGCAACATGTATGAGAATTCGGTGTATGAGATTCCACCCTCCATACGTGAATCGACTGAATCTTTCGCGAGCATGTAACTGATTGGGAAATGCTTCCCGATGTCTCGGAGAAAATCGATGATCGACATTTCTTCTGTCCATTCATAGTTGTTTCGGATCGTAATCGGATTTTCCCCTTCAAGCGGAAGGAATCGGCTCAACTGATCTTTGATACGATCAGAGAAGAGTTTGACCGTATCCAACGTGTTAAGGGAACGTTCGTCTGAACGACCAGACGGGTCACCAATCATTCCTGTAGCCCCACCGACGAGGGCGATGACTTGATGGCCAGCTTGCTGGAACCGTTTCAATGTTAAAATCGGCAATAAATGCCCAATATGAAGCGAGTCCGCCGTCGGATCAAACCCTGTGTATAACGTCGTCGGTTTTTTAAGTTGTTCCTTTATCCCTTCTTCATCTGTCATTTGGCTGACAAGCCCTCGAAACGCTAAATCTTCTAATAGTTCCATCTGTTCCACTCCTTCAATTGACATAAAAAACGTCCCTTCTCATGATGAGAAGGGACGGAGATTCCGCGGTACCACCCTACTTGTCGCATTTTGCGACCGCTTGAGCGAGAGATAACGGTCTCGTAACCGGCCTAAAGGCACGCTCTGAAAGTGTAATTCATCGATTGGCATTGGCTAGTTCACAGCAACCACTAGCTTTCTGGACAAGAGACCCACCGACTACTTCGCTTTCTTCACAGCGTCATCATATCGTTAACTATGCTATTCATTTTATAAGCATCGTTTTCTACTTGTCAACTCCCATTGTGAAACTTGCATGAGACATCCCTTTCACGGTAATCTGTAGGTTGTGTTGTGCTATAATCGAATATATTACTGTCTAAAATAGTTTCACACCATATTGAAGGAGGCTGTCATGCTGCAAAAGATTCGAGATTTATGGAATAACCCGACGTCGATGAAAGTACGTCGCTATGCCAATGTGATGTATGATGTGTCCTGGAATGTCCTACTTTTGACCATCATTTCAGTGTTATTAATCGGATTTTTAGGCGCCGGAATCGGTGTCGGCTATTTCGCATCGCTTGTCAAAGATATGCCGACCCCCGCTTATAAGACGATGACATCACAAATTAATACGTACACCTCGACTTCCAACATTCATTTTGGAAGCGGAGAACGCATCGGGAACTATACGACCGATGAGGTTCGAATACCGATCCCGGTCGAAAAAGTATCCCCTTATGTCGTCGATGCACTTCTCGCGACCGAGGACGTCGAGTTTTATGAGCACGATGGCGTCGTTCCGAAAGCGACGTTACGCGCAATTTTACAGGAAGCGACCGGGTCAGAAGATCGCACGGGGGGATCGACCCTTACACAACAGTTGATCAAAAACCAAATGCTGACGAACGAAGTGTCGTTCGAACGGAAGGCAAAAGAGATTTTACTCGCCTTGCGCCTTGAAAAAGCAATGGATAAGGACGAAATCTTAAATGCTTACTTGAACGTCGTCTCGTTCGGGCGCAACTCGATGGGACGTAACATCTCAGGAATCGAAGCAGCGGCTCGCGGTGTTTTCAACACTTCTGCCGAAAAGTTGACGCTCCCACAAGCTGCGTTTTTAGCAGGAATCCCGAAAAACCCGTTCTTCTATACACCTTACTACCAAGGCGGCGTCATTAAAGAGGACGTATCCGGTGCAATCAACCGAATGAAAACCGTCTTGAACCGGATGTATGTCGCCGGGAAGATTACTAAAGAAGAGTATGACACTGCATACAATTACGACATCACACAAGACTTTATGCAAACACAGACAAAGCCGCGTGATAAATATCCGTATGTCATTGATGAAGCTGAACTTCAGGCACGCCAAATCGTTACGGATTATTTAATTGAACAAGATGAAATCAATATGAATGACCTCGAACCAAAAGAACGAGAAGACATTCGCTCAAGCTACGCAAAACGCGCACATAACATGCTGCGCCAAGGCGGATTCACGATTCGTTTAACGCTTGATAAAGAGATTCACGAAGCGATGCAACAACCGGCTAAAAATGCCGGGAACTTCGGGCCCAATCAGTATGTAGAAGAAGAGGATCGCACATTGCCTGAACAAACTTCTTCGGTCATGATTGAAAATAAAACCGGAAAAGTACTCGGATTCGTCGGAGGCCGATATATCAATGGCAAGACGGACGACTTAAACCGAGCTTTCTGGGCAGAACGTCAAATCGGATCGACTGCGAAACCTATTCTCGTTTACTCAAACGCGATTGAAGCCGGCATGATCACGCCAGCCACTCAAATCATTGACGAGGAATATTACTATCAGTTCACCGGTCCAGGACAACCGAAAAAACAAGTTCAGAACGAAGGGAAGACGTACCGCGGAGCTGTCACGATTCGCGATGCACTCAAGCTTTCGTTGAACGTCCCAGCTGTTAAAATTTACGAAGAACGTAACCAAAAGCCAGCTGATACGCAAAAATTAGTCGATATGGGGATTCCTGTATCCGAAGGAAACCGGTACGCATCAGCGATGGCCCTCGGGACAGGAGAAGTAAAACCAATCGATTTGGCAGCCTCGTATGCGATGCTCGCAAACTATGGTGAGCACGTGGAACCATATTTCATCCAGCAAATCGAATACCAAGGCGAAGTGATTTACGAAGCAGAACCAAAGAAAACGCGCATTTTCACGGAACGCACTTCTTACCTAGTGGTGGATATGCTCCGTGACGTCTATACGTCAGGTACTGCGACGTATGCACAATCGTTACTCAGCGTCCCTGGGGATTGGATGGGTAAAACCGGTACGACGAACAATCAACGCGATTCATATTTGGTCGGGTCAAACCCGAACGTCACACTCGCTGTCTGGTCCGGTTATGACTCACAACTCGCCTCGATGCTAGACGGATTGGATTATGGACGTTACTATCAACGGACCCAGCGCATTTGGTCCCAGACGATGAACCGGGTATATGCGGATCATCCTGAAGCACTAGGCGTCAGCGCACGCTTCTCACAACCTTCGAGCGTCTCTGCGAAAGACTTCAAAGACTCTGGCTCATTCTCTGAGAAGAAAAAAGTAGAAGAGAAAGAGAAAGAAGAGGAAGAGAAGAAGAAAGAAGAAGAAGAGAAAAAACGAGAGGCTGAGGAAGCGAAAAAAGAGGCTGAAGAGAAGAAACAAGAAGCTGCTGCCGATGCTGCCGCTAAGAAGAAGGCCGAAGAGGAAGCGAAACGAAAAGCTGAGGCTGAAGCAAAGAAAAAGGCTGAGGAAGAAGCGAAGAAGAAAGCGGAAGAAGAAGCTCAACAAGAAGCTGATCAACCGGATGAAGATAACGCCGATTCGGATGGTGAATGAAAAAAAGGTCGACACATATTTCGTGTCGGCCTTTTTTGATTCAGTCTTCCATCGTCGATAAGTCACCGGCCTCAAGATTTAACTCCCACGCCTTTAGGACGCGGCGCATAATCTTTCCGCTTCGTGTCTTTGGAAGCTTGTCCTTGAACTCAATTTCACGAGGGGCCGCATGGGCCGCCAAACCATCTCGAACGAACTGTTGGATTTCCTGCTTTAACTCAGCAGACGGTTCATAGCCTTTTCGAAGCGCGATGAACGCTTTAATGATTTCACCTCGGACCGGGTCTGGTTTCCCGATGACACCCGCCTCTGCGACCGCCGGATGCTCGACAAGACGACTCTCGACTTCAAACGGTCCGACTCGTTCCCCCGCAGTCATGATGACATCGTCTACGCGTCCCTGGAACCAAAAGTATCCATCTTCATCCATGTAAGCAGAGTCACCGGATACGTACCAGTCTCCCCAGAAATAGCTCTCGTACTTCGTATCGTTCTTCCAAATTTTCCGCATCATCGATGGCCAAGGCGTCTTTAGCGCTAAGTTTCCCATACGGTGCGGTGGGAGGGGTTGACCACGATCATCTAGTATCGCCGCCTCACAGCCAGGAATCGGTTTTCCCATAGAACCGGGTTTAATATCCATCGTCGGATAATTACAGATCATCATCGCACCCGTCTCCGTCATCCACCATGTATCGTGGATGCGTCGACCGAACGCCTCATGACCCCAGCGAATCACTTCCGGGTTCAGCGGTTCTCCGACTGATAAGATATGACGTAGCGAAGACAAATCATATGACTCAAACGCCTCATCCCCCGCGCCCATAAGCATGCGGAACGCAGTCGGTGCACTATACCAAACCGTTACGCCGAACCGCTCAATGACCGAGTACCAAAACTCTGGATTGAAGCGCCCCCCGACGATGACGTTCGTCGTCCCATTCAAGAACGGTGCAAAAATCCCGTAACTCGTTCCTGTCACCCATCCAGGGTCAGCCGTACACCAGTAAACATCATCCGCTTTGAGGTCGAGTACCCATTTACCGGTCATCATATGCTGAATCATGGCGTTATGGACGTGGAGGACCCCTTTCGGTTTCCCTGTTGAACCAGACGTATAGTGTAAAATCAATCCATCTTCACGGTCGACCCATGTCAGATCGAGATCTGTCGTCGCCTCGTTTGCTAATTTACGGTAATCGAGTATTTTTCCTGACTCCTCGATCTCCTCGCCTACGAGTAAAATCGTTTCGAGGTGCGGCAACTGGTCGACCGGGACGCGTGGCAACAGTTCCTTCGTCGTCACAATCACCTTCGCCTCAGAATCGAGCAACCGGTCGTGTACCGCCTGTTCCATGAATGCTTCAAATAATGGGCCTACGATGGCACCAAGTTTGATCGCACCGAGCAAAATAAAATAAAGTTCTGGCTGGCGTGGCATAAAGATAAAGACGCGGTCGCCTTTCTCTACACCAATCGACTTTAAAACATTGCCAGAACGATTGCTCTCTTTCTTCATATCCGCATACGTGTACCGCTCTTCTCGATCCCCATCGAAATAGAGTAGTGCCACTTTTGTCGCCATTTCGCTCTCTGCATGACGATCGATCGCTTCATATGCCATATTCACTTTCCCCGTCAAATTCCAAGAAAACAATGTTTCTGCTTGTGTCCATTCGAACGACTGACAAGCCTCTTCATACGACGCTAATTGATGTTCCCCTGATAACGCTCTCAATTTTTCCATCGTCAAAGATCCGCCTCCCCTGTACAGATTGGTATAATCACTCTCAGTATAGTGTTAATATTGTGACAAATCAATGAATTTCCAATTCCATCAAATCCAGATGTTTCTTACCTCTTGAAAGCGCTATAATAAGAAGTGGAAAAGGTGGTGACCCTATGAAAAAACAATATCATTCAAAGGCGTGGCAAACCTCACAAGGGGAAGTCACGATTGATGGGCCCGTTGCACCTGACGTGTTGCAGACGTACCGTCTCGATGATGGTTTGACAGCTTTTCGTGAGCCAGAAGATCAACACGAAGCGCTTGTTGATATTGCCGGATTAAAAGAAGGAAGAATCATCGTCGCCAGACAAGATGATCTCATCGTCGGCTATGTCACGTATCTCTATCCCGACCCGTATGAGCGTTGGAGCGAAGGAAACGACCCTTATATTCTTGAGCTCGGGGCAATCGAGGTGAGCCCTCGCTTTCGCGGGCAGCGGATTGGGAAACAATTGCTCGAAGTATCCATGATGGATCCCCATATGGATGATTTTTTAATTTTGACGACGGAATATTATTGGCATTGGGACTTGAAAGGCAGTGGACTCTCCATTTGGGATTACCGCAAAGTGATGGAGAAGATGATGAATCATGGAGGACTCGTCTTCTTCCCGACGGACGACCCCGAAATCGCTTCGCATCCCGCAAACTGTTTGATGGCGCGCATCGGAAAAAATGTACGCCAAGAGACGATTGATCATTTTGACTCGCTTCGGCTTCGCCGACGATTCATGTACGATTGAGGAGGGACAAACATGCTAATCGAACAGATGATGAATCGACATGTCGTGACGATTCAACCGACCAATACAATCGCTCACGCCGCAAAGCTCATGCGTGAACATCGTGTGAGACATTTGATCGTGACGAATCCAGCCCGACAAGTCGTAGGGATTGTCGGTCAATTCGAAATGAGTGGGGCAACGAGCGTGTTTCACCCGGAGAGTGAGAATGCCGATTTCCAAAACCCGATCTCGAGTATTATGCGCTCTGACGTACCGACGGCGCATCCCTTTGATTTTTTTGAAGATGCAGCCGCCTTGTTTTACGAGAATCGATTGACGTGTCTGCCGATTGTAGAACAAGGAAAACTCGTCGGTGTCTTGACTGAAACGGACTTGTTGCGCTATTTTGTCCAGTTGACAGGAGCACTTGAGCCGAGCTCACAAATCGAAATCTTAGTTGAGAACACGACCGGCTCGCTCGAGAAAGTGACTCGCCTACTCGCAAAAACAAACATCAATATCATCAACGTGTTCGTTCATCCTACGAGTGACCCATACAAACGAATTATCTCCTTTCGCGTCCAGACGATGAATCCACTACGAATCATCGAGCGGCTAAAACGAGAAGGATATGAAGTACTCGGACCGGAGATGTCGAAATGAGACCGGTCTACATATTTGGCGAGGACGAGACATCTTATCGTTTCCACGATGACCATCCGTTCAATCCATTGCGACTTGAACTGACGACTTCGCTGTTGATCGCGTCCGGAAAACTATCGAAATCTGAATGTGTCGTCCCTCCTCTCGCATCGGTCGAAGCGTTGGCGCTCGTTCATGATCGTGATTACATTGAAGCCGTCCAAGCCGCAGCAGCCGGAGAACTCTCCACGTTGAAAGCGAACAAATTTGGCCTTGGAACGGAAGATACCCCAATCTTTCCGACAATTCATGAAGGTGCGGCCCGACTTGTAGGCGGGACAATCCACGCACTCGATCTTGTGGCGAGCGGTAAAACAGAACGTGCCTTCCATGTTGGGGGTGGCTTGCATCACGGTATGCAAAGAAAAGCATCCGGGTTTTGTGTATACAATGACGCCGCCGTCGCCATTGCCCATGTCAGACAGCAATACGGTTCACGCGTCCTTTATGTCGACACAGATGCGCATCATGGAGACGGGGTGCAGTGGCTGTTCTATGACGATGATGACGTGATGACATTATCTATTCACGAGACAGGACGCTACCTCTTCCCAGGTACCGGCACGGTGACTGAACGAGGGAACGGAAGTGGGTACGGTTACAGCTGGAACGTCCCTGTCGATGCATTTACTCAAGACGACTCATTTTTAAAATGCTATGAGACCGTACTGCGGGAAGCCTGCGAATGGTTCAAACCAGATATCATCTTGACACAGAACGGTGCTGACGCACACGCTTTCGACCCGCTCACCCATTTGGCATCGACGATTCGGACGTTCGAACAAATTCCCCAGATTGCCTCGCGTCTCGCCGATGAATTTACAGACGGCCGTCTCGTCGCACTCGGTGGCGGAGGTTATGACTGGTATCGAGCCGTGCCACGCGCATGGGCACAAGTGTGGGCCGGATTGACGAGGGAGGCGCCCTATGCCGGAGAAATTCCGACAAAATGGATTGAACAGTGGTCTTCTGTCGCCGATCAACCACTCCCTACACGTTGGGACGATTCTCTTTACGCATTTGACCACATCCCTCGTCGCCAACAAATCGAGGAAAAGAATTGGGAAGTGGCGAAACGTGCATTTTGGCCGTTTATCTCAAATGATCGAAAATCGCTTTATATATAATAATAGCCTCCCCATCCATCGTGTGACCTGATGAATGAGGAGGCTATTGTTAATCTTGACGGAGCGAGTCACGACGCTCGATCCGGTGGGGCAAGACGACGTTCTTCTCTTCGATTTCTTCTGCATTTAAAATCTTCGTCAACAGACGCATCGCCACAGCCCCAATGTCATACATCGGTTGGACGACCGTCGTCAACTTCGGACGAATCATCGTTGCGAGACGCGTGTTATCGTGTCCAACGACTTCGAAGTCGTTTGGAACCGAGTAACCGGCATCTTGAAT
Organism: Exiguobacterium qingdaonense; assembly: GCF_018617855.1. GTDB lineage: Bacteria > Bacillota > Bacilli > Exiguobacteriales > Exiguobacteriaceae > Exiguobacterium > Exiguobacterium qingdaonense. The sequence goes on along the minus strand of NZ_JACSKY010000002.1, from coordinate 75,826 downwards.
GGCATGGATGACCCCTAGAGCCATCTCATCTGTCCCAGCAAAGATTGCTTTCGGACAATCGTCCCGTTGCAACATTTTTTGCATCGCTTCAAGACCAGACGCATACGTATAGTTTCCAAGAATCATATCGTTCTCATGGAATGGAAGGCCCGCGTCCTCAAGCGCACGACGGTAACCCGCGAACTTCTTTTCACCGTTGATCTGTTGCTCGAGCGGTCCTGTGATGAATCCGACACGTTCATGCCCGTGACTGATCAACATGTGCGTTGCATCATACGCTGCCTGCTCATAATCAATGTTGACCGCAGGGAGGTCATACCCTTGATTCAACGTGGCTGCGAGCACGATTGGCACCGGTGATTTTTTAAACTCTTCAACGAGATCCTCGTGCAAACGACCACCCATGAAGATGATACCGTCCACTTGTTTTCCAAGCAGTGTATTCAGTAAATGGATTTCTTTGTCACGACTCGAATCCGAGTTACCTAAGATGATGTTGTATTTATACATCGTCGCCACGTCTTCAATACCTCGCGCCAAGTCAGCAAAGAAAATGTTCGAGATATCCGGTACGATGACACCGACCGTCGTCGTTTTCTTACTCGCTAGCCCACGAGCGACAGCGTTCGGGCGATAGCCGAGACGATCGATCGCATCTTGTACTTTCTTTCGTGTCGTCGGTTTGACGTTTGGGTTTCCGTTGACGACACGGGAAACCGTTGCCATCGACACCCCGGCTTCTCGAGCAACGTCGTAAATCGTTACATTATTACTATTCATAAACTACTCCTCCTACAAATCCTGATTTTCAAAAAGTTTTCATAAAACGTCTTAAAAAAGGAAGACAGGTATCTGTCATCCATTTACCCTGTCTTCATGCGATATAAAACGTTTCCAATTGGAAAGCTTACTTTTTCACCAAATCAAGTTGGGGAAACTGAATCGTCAGTCCTTCCAAAAATTGATCGAATTGGTCAAAGTCAAGTTGTTGTTGTGCGTCCGACAGTGCAATCGCAGGGTTCGGGTGCACTTCAACCATCACACCGTCTGCTCCGATGGCAAGCGCGGCTTTCGCGGCCGGCAACAATAAATCGCGACGCCCCGTTGAATGGGTGACGTCAACCATGACAGGCAAGTGTGTTTCTTGCTTCAGTATCGGCACGGCAGTAATGTCTAACGTATTTCGTGTAGCACGCTCATACGTTCGGATCCCGCGTTCACAGAGGATGACTTGACTGTTTCCACTAGCCATGATGTACTCTGCCGCATAAATGAACTCTTCGATTGTAGCGGACAATCCACGCTTCAACAAGACCGGCTTGTCTGTTTTTCCAACTTCTTTTAGCAAGTCGAAATTTTGCATGTTTCGAGCGCCCACTTGAATGATATCGACATAAGGCATTGCCGATTCGACGGCACCAGGCGTCATGATTTCCGTGATCACCCGCAAATCATGTCGGTCAGCGGCTGTTTTCAACAGTTTCAATCCTTCAAAGCCCAAACCTTGGAAGTCATAAGGTGATGTACGCGGTTTGTAAGCACCGCCACGCATGACTTTGACACCCGAAGATGCAAGTTTTTCTGCGACCGCATTCACTTGTTCAAACGATTCGACGGCACACGGCCCTGCAATCAACTGCGGGCGACCGCTTCCAATCGTCACGTCTTTCATCTGAACTACTGTGTCTTCCGGTTGCCGCTTGCGAGAAACGAGCAATGTTTTGTCCCGGTCTTCTCCCTGTAATTCAGCAGACGCTTTGAACACTTCCTTGAAAATATGTTGAAGACGCGACGTTTCAAACGGTCCTTCATTTGAAGAGGCGATGAAATCAAGCATCTCTCGTTCCCGGACCGGGTCATATCGTTCGACGCCTTGAAGACGTTTTATCTTTCCAATTTCGACGGCAAGTGCACCACGCCGACTAAGCAAGTCGAGCATCTCATGGTTCAATTCATCCATTTCTCGACGTAATCGATTCAATTGATCTTGTGGACTCATAGTTTCCCTCTCATTCCTAAGCCGTTCTTTCCAGATTCCTAATTATATCGAACTTTGTGCGCTTTGTCATAAAGAAACCTTTTACGTCATCAAATCATCAAAAAAGGACCGAACGCATTCGGCCCTTCTACGTTATTCTTCTTTTTTAAGGTCTTTCTTTAAATCTTTAAGTTCTTCTTTCGACTCATCATCGAGTAATTCATTCACAGGTGCTTCAAGCGAATCATCTGACTCCGACTCATCGGTTGAGTCCTTCGTCTCTTCTTCAGTTGCACGGTCCATCTGTTCTTTCACTTCCGATTCCGCTTCGGCGACAAGTTGATCCGCCTTTTCCATCGCCTCTTCAATCGAAAGATCGTCCTCGTCCATCTGTTGCTTTACTTCCGCTGCCTCACGTGCCTTGTCTTTTACGATATTGAGGACGGGAGCGGCTTTATCACTAGCCACTTTGATCCATTCCCCGACGACCGGCTCCGCTTTCTCACGCATCTCTTTCGACTTGACGGTCAACCGTTCACGCGACGGTGATGTCTTCTCGTCAAGGTACGTTCGAACTTCTCGTCCACTTTTAGGTGCTGTCAATAACGCGACTGCCGCACCGACGATCCCTCCTAAAATGACACCCGTTAAAAATCCACTACTTGATTGATTTTGGTCAGTTGGTTGCTTTTGGTCTGTCATGTGTGAGTTCCTCCTAATGATAGTTAAATTATTTGACTGTATCATCCGTATTGATCATATCGGGAGATACAGGCGTTTCTTCTTTCTTTTCTCGTCTCGTCCGACGACGAGGCCGCTCTTTTGAAGTCGATGATTCCGGTTTGTTCTTTTTGAAGAGTTCCACCGCAACAGAGCCCCATCGAACTGCTTGAGCAATCTGTTCCTTGTTTTCGTCAGCAGCAGAGTGAACAGAAGTCGAAACTGTACGTACGGACTCGGTCACCTCGTTCAATGATGTGCCCAGTTCATCGAGTGCATGGGCAACAGGTGCGAGCAATTCTGTCTTCTCTTCTACATTGTCCACGAGACGGTTCGTCTTATGTAAGAGCGCCGTCACTTCCATCGTGATGCCATCGAGCTGGCGTTCTAGGTTTTCGGTCGTATTAGCTACGCTCCCGAGTGTACGGTTTACATTCGACAAGACACGCGCCAAGAAGATGACGAGCACAACAAACGCGAGCGCTGCAATCAGACCAGCGACCCCTCCTAATGTGATCTCCATTCAATTCATTCCTCCTATTCAATCGTTTCTTGTTTCATTATAGCACCATTATGACTGAAAAGATTTGCTACAACCGTTTTCGCCATTCGGTCTGATTATTCCTTTACCCGTTTTTATGTTTTCGATTACACTAAAATAGAAATTCATAAAAAAAATTAGGGGTGAACGTATGAGAGATCCAAGAATTACACAATTAGCAGATGGTTTAATCAATTATTCCGTCAAGCTTCAACCCGGGGAAAACGTATTGATTGAGAACTTCGGCGTGGAGGAGTCACTCGTTGAGGCACTCGTCGAAAAAGCGTACGAAGCGGGTGGACATCCGTTCGTCTTATTAAAAGAGAGCCGTATTTTGCGTAAGCTGTATACAGGGGCCAGTCGTGAACAGCTTGAACTCATGGCCGATATCGAGCGCAAACAGATGCAGGCGATGGATGCGTACATCGGCTTACGTGCCGGTGATAACATTAACGAGTTGTCAGACGTTCCAAGTGAACAACAAAAGCTCGTAGGTGCCACACTCGGTAAAATGCATACAGAAGACCGCGTCAAAGGGACGAAATGGGTCGTTCTCCGTTATCCATCCCCATCGATGGCACAGCTGGCAGGAAAATCGACTGAAGCGTTTGAGGACTTCTATTTCAACGTATGTACGCTCGATTATGAGAAAATGGACCGCGCGATGGATGCGTTAGTCGAGTTGATGAACGAGACAGACCGCGTGACATTGAAAGGACCTGGTACCGATCTTTCATTCTCTATTCAAGACATTCCAGCCATCAAGTGCTCGGGTCAAATGAACATTCCGGACGGTGAAGTGTTCACAGCACCGGTCAAAGACTCGGTCAACGGTGTCATCACATACAATACGCCATCTCCATATCAAGGCTTTACGTTTGAGAATGTGAAGTTGACGTTTAAAGACGGGAAGATCGTTGATGCGACCGCGAACGACACGGAACGAATCAACGAGGTATTCAACACGGATGAAGGTGCGCGTTATGTCGGGGAGTTCGCCATCGGTGTGAACCCATACATTCAACATCCGATGAAGGATATTCTCTTCGATGAGAAGATTGACGGCAGCTTCCACTTCACGCCAGGCCAAGCGTATGACGACGCCTATAACGGTAACGACTCATCCGTACACTGGGACCTCGTCAACATCCAGCGTCCGGATTACGGCGGTGGCGAGATTTGGTTCGACGACGTCCTCATCCGAAAAGACGGACGGTTTGTCATCGAAGCCTTACTTCCGCTTAATCCAGAAAACTTAGCATAATGAAAATGGTGCGCCACTCGGCGCACCATTCTCACGTTATAACTTTGTTTTTTTGCCAAGTGCGGCAGACATCATCCAAATCTCTTTCTCAAGTCGCTCGATGTGCGAGACGAAGGTGTCTTCAATCGCTTCGTCCCCGTCCTCAAAGTTCTCCATTGCATCCTGCATCTCTTGACGGATTTGTTTGAAATCGTTGATGACGTCTTTAATCATCTGTTCCGTCTCCGCGTTACGGTCGCCTTCCGAAAGCGTCGAATGTTCCAAATACTCTTTCATCGTCGCATACGGTTCCCCGTCGTTCATAAGAAGTCGCTCCGCCACGTCATCGTATAACTCTGCCACTAAGTTGTATAGTTCTTCTAATTTCTCATGGTACGTAAAGAAGTGAGGACCATTGATATACCAGTGATAGTTATGAAGCTTCACGAACAACAGCCCATAGTTCGCCACTTCTTTGTTTAGCGTATTAAGTGCACCTTGACTAGCCATTCAAAACATCTCCTTTGCAATATTCAATCGATATTACTATTACCGAGATGTTTGATGGCTAAACATAAAAAAAGAGAGACTTTCGTCTCCCATTCAACGTCATGCTTCAAGTTTCACGACTTCTTCATATTCACGTTGATACGTTTGGATGTCGCCTGCGCCCATGAACAATAGCACGGCATCGTCATGATTGCGTAGGACGTTCGTTCCACCGCGTTTCAAAATGTGTGCACCATCGATTCTTGACTGTAGGTCCTCGATCGTGACCGTCCCTTCTTGTTCGCGTGCTGAACCAAAAATGTCACATAAATATACCGTATCCGCTTCAGCCAATGCCGTCGCAAAATCATCCATGAATGATTTGAGACGTGTATACGTATGTGGTTGGAAAATCGCAACAACTTCCCGCTCCTTGTACTTCTTCCGAGCAGCCTCGATCGTCGCACTAATTTCACGTGGATGGTGTGCATAGTCATCGACGAGTACTTGACCGTTCAGTGACGATTCACTGAATCGACGCTTCACTCCGTTGAACGTTTCGAGGCGTTCTTTTACCAACTCTTTCGACAAGTTCTCATAATCGCATGTCGCAATAACAGCAAGTGCGTTCAACACGCTATGGTTTCCGTACCCTGGGATACGGAATGTCCCGTAGAAGTCATCCCGTAAGAAGACATCAAATGTTGTTCCATTTTCAGTCGACGTGACATGTTCTGCCCGGAAATCGTTATGCGTTCCAAACCCATAATAAACGAGCGGAACGTTCGCTTGAATGTGTTGAAGATTTTCGTCATCACCGCAGGCGATGATTCCTTTCTTCACTTGCTTGGCCATCTCCTGGAATGCGTCGATGACGTCTTCTAAACCAGAGAAATAATCAGAATGGTCGAAATCGATATTCGTCATAATTGCGTAATCAGGACGATAATATAAGAAATGACGCTTATATTCGCATGCCTCGAAGACTAAGTTTTTCGAATCGGCAACGCCCTCGCCCGTCCCATCACCAATCAAAAATGATGTCGGTTCGATTCCACGCATCACATGTGCGAGTAAACCGGTTGTCGATGTTTTTCCGTGTGAACCCGTAATGGCCACACTCGTATAATGATTGGCGAGCTCACCTAAAAACTCGTAATACTTATAAATCGTTAACCCTAGTTCGCGTGCGCGAACGATCTCTGGGTGATCATCACTAAACGCATTTCCTTGTACGATAATTTGATCTTCAGAAATATTTTCAGGATCGAATGGCAAGATCTCGATTCCTTTTCGTTTCAATGCTTCTTCTGTAAAAAACGCTTTTTCAACGTCCGATCCACGGACTTCATTGTTCATATCAAATAAAATTTGAGCTAAAGGACTCATGCCCGTTCCTTTAATTCCGACGAAGTGATAACGGTTCATCTGTAAATAGCCCCCCTAATTCATTGCGGCTCGTCAAAATGCGACAAACCTTTGTCATTATAGCAAAACTCTCAGGGTCGTGCTATTACAGATTATTATTTTTTTGTGCAAGTCGTCGGCTCCGATACATGGCCATACGGTCTTTTGGCGTCATCATCACGTTCACAGGCGGTTGATCCGCTTTAAATGAGACTTCAACAGCAGGTGTCAACTCTGTGTCAGACGGCAGTTCTTGTTGCTCAGATGTTGTTTGTAATCTTTCTGCAATCTGTTCGATGGATGAACCGATTTTTTCCTTGGCCTCTTCTATATTCAATGCATCGGAAGGTGTTGCATCATGATGCATTTCTACAATCGATTCTTTATTCGAACGGGATAAATCTGTTGATTGCATAAACACCGATGAAAAGCCGTTATTCGTGATGGAGACCTCACCGAGTATCGATTTCTCTTCCATCTTTACTTCCCCGGAAATTGCTTCACGACCCTCGGTTGATTCAGACTTCGCAGACTCGTCTTCTGTTTCTTCTGATTCGGTCGGCAGTGAGTCAATATTTACACTTGAATCGAGCACTTCTCTCGTTTCAGGAGAATGTTCGACTGGGAGCATGATCTTCGGCTTCGGACGAGCATATCCGTAAATCGGGGAGGGGACGTCTGACGGAATCAGTTCATCGGTGACTTCTACCTTTGGAGGAGATGACAGCGTCTGTCCTTCTTTCGATAACTCTCGTTTGATTCGCTCCGCTTGCTGTTTCAGTGAACGTTCATATGCATCCATAGTTGTTTCCTCGCTTTTTCACTCAATCCATATTTAACAAAAAATCGGTCGAGTTTAGCGACCGATTTCAAATGCTGTACCTACTTCATATTCGTCATCTAATACTAAAATCCCTTTTTCTTGAGGGGCATTTGGAATGTTTAATTCACGTGCAGAACAAATCATTCCATGTGAACTTTCTCCACGGAGTGCAGATGGTCGAATAATCAACCCGGTCGGCATCACCGCGCCTGGCTTGGCCACGACAACCTTTTGACCCGTCGCCACGTTCGGTGCGCCACATACGATTTGTACAGTGCCCCCATCAATTTGGACCTGACACACAGATAGTTTGTCTGCATCTGGGTGTTTCTCTGCGTTTTCAACGTAACCGACGACAAACTTCGGGCTAACGTCTACCCATGAAAAGTCCTCTTCGATTCCATGCTCACTTAACATCGCTCGTAACTGTTCGACCAATTCGACTGTCAAATCAATCGGACCGTTCCAACCTGCGACGTCAAAGTGCTCACTCGCTTGAAACAAGTTGTATCCGTTGACGTCTCCGTCTGCAGATTTGACGACGGCTACGTCACCTGTCCGCTCTACAGATTGATGGTGACGTTCTCCTTCTTTCAATAACACCATGAGTACATCGCCGATTCCTTCTCGGTTATAAAATACATTCATTTGCATGCGTTCATACGTCCCTTCTTTCAAAATCATCTCACTTATTTTATCAGATTATGTGTTCGATGGCGGGGTCTTTTTTCCGACAATGAAAATCGGTTCAAGTTGCCCTGCCTCATAATGGAAAGCGAGTGCGGTCACAGGGACGCGACCGTTTGTAAAGAAATCGAACATCAATTGTTGCATGGCGTCATACCCTTGATCGTTTCGTACATCTGCGATAATCATCACATCCTGATGTGGCACACCGACGAGCATATCGCCCTCGATCCGTCGCTCCATCATCCGTAAAAACTCATCATTTAAAATTCGAGACGCCTCATATCCATCCCGAGTGGATAAGAAGTAGAACGGATTTCCCGCTACCTCGTCTTGTTTCATCTCGGTCGGAAGTTTTTTGACGTTCTCACGTGCGATACGATCAATATCGGCGAGGCCCAACTCTTCTGTTAAATGTCGTTCTTCAATCAACCGATATCCATTCCCACGATCGAGTGCATAGAATACCGCAGTCTCTGCCGAGTGAGGTCTAAAAGCGAGCGACTCCCCACTCTTCGTCGTCTTCGAGAACGAGTTTGAACGAATAACTGGATAAATGACATCCACATTTCCAGAAAGAGAGATGTGATCATCGGCCTTCATCGCCGCTTCAATATATTCGATCACTTCATCGACGGCCACTTTCCCACGGGTTTTCGCTTTTGCGACAATCGGCGCGAGTCGGATATTGACACCGAAGCGATCTGACTTTCGTTCGACACGTAACACCTCATTCTCACGATCGTAAGAAGTGCGGTACTCCTCTTTAAAACTTGATTCTAAGTATCGTCTTAACTCATTCCGTTCCATGAAAGCTCACCCTAACCCGTTCAAAAACGCTTCGACCTGTTCCGGTGTCTTCCGTTCACGACCGACGTAACGATCGACTTCCTTGCCGTCTTTAAATGCGATGAAACTCGGGATACCGAAGACGTCTAGTTCTTGCGCAAGCTCCATGAACTCGTCACGGTCGACGTAATAAAACGACCACGCTTCGAATTTTGATTCAATTTCTGGCATGAACGGGTCGAGGAAACGGCAATCGCCACACCATTTAGCCGAGAACATGAAAACACTTTTTGATTCTTTAGCTTCCATATATTCTGTCATTGTCGATAATTGTTTCACGATTGATCACTCCTGTTCGTTTTTTCCCCACTTATAATAGCATAAGTCTAGTCACACATTCTGCTCTGCTGTTTGTTATAATCGATACCGAGACTAGTTGAAACAGGTGAAATGAAATGAAATTAACTCGCGAAACATTGAATCCCGAGATGAAACACCCGCTCGAGCAAATGGTCGGCGCATTCGGTATGCTCGTCATCCTCCGATATGGATATTTATTCATCGATACGGACAAGTCAAGATTAGAGATTTTAATTTGGCTCATCGTCGGATTCGCTATCATCTATATCCTTGAAAAATGGCTCAAGCAATTGGTTCGTCGCCTCCCGATTGTGCGAAAGCGTTTTTTGATCCCTATTTATGTGATTGTTCTCATGCTATTCCTAATCAGTTTCCGCGTGCCTCGCGAGACAGTAGAATCTGTTAAAATGTGGCTTGGAATCGGATGATGAAGATTAAACTCGTCCTTCAACAACCGGTATATCATCTCTGCAATGTTACGGGGCAGAGAAACCGTGAACCAAAAAAGACGAACCAAATCGCCCTTGCGACCTAGTTCGTCAATATACTGAGAGCATCGTTTCGAATGAAGCGGTGCTCTCTTCAATAATCAATCTTCAAATCATTCGGTTGGATACGTCCCGTCTTTCTCAACAGTGTATACACCGCGTAGCTCAACAAGGCAGGTCCTACAATCAAGAATCCGAGAACGACGAGTAGCGTATATAAGCTAAACCCCATCGTCTCGAGCATAACGATTGGACCGACAAGTCCACTCGTTCCCATCCCTGCACCTGCAGCCACACTCTCCAATTCGAAGAAAAGAATCGCGATAGGGGCCAGGACGGCTCCAGCTAGTGTCGGAGGTAAGAGAATCCACGGATTTTTGACAATATTCCCGACTTGTAGCATCGAGGTCCCAATCCCTTGTGCAATCGCTCCACCGACTCCGTTATCGCGGTAACTTGTGATTGCAAACCCAATCATTTGCGCGGCACATCCGACGGTCGCCGCCCCTGCGGCGACTCCGTTCAATCCGAGAATCAAAGCAATCGCTGCACTTGAAATCGGTGCGGTCAACGCTAGTCCCATCAATGTCGCCACAACCACTCCCATGAATAAAGGTTGTTGCTCCGTCCCCCACTCGATCCAACCGCCAAGCTGTGTCATGAACAACCCGACGTACTTACCGATGTATGTCGCAATGAGATAACCAATCGCAATCGTCGTGAACGGTGTAACTAAAATATCAAGTTTCGTCGATTTGGAAACAAGTTTTGAACTTTCGACCGCGAGAATGGTCGCAACGTAACTTCCTGCTGGCCCGAACTCATATCCGAACGCCCCGACGACGAGAGCTGAAAACAAGATGAGTGGCGGCGCCTCTAGCGCATACGCAATGGCGATTCCAATCGCCGGTCCTGTCAGGCTCATTGCGACATCCCCAATTTGAATTAACGTGTCGCTCATGCCTGTGAAGGCGGTGCCTTCGAGCTGACCACCGATCGTCTTCATAATCAAGCCAATGATCAACGTACTAAACAAACCGAGTGCCATATAACTAAGTGCCGTCACAAAATAGACAGACGGGCTCAGTGAAATTCCTTTTTTCTTTAACACATCATATCCTCCTTACATTCAAACAAGTGTCTTGTCATGAGTAAAAAACATGTATGAACACCTCTATCAGTATAAGGTGTTTTCGTGAAATAGCAAGAATATGAACAAAAAAATCCGCCCACTCCATAGATGAGTGAACGGAACGTTTAAATCAATGAGATGGACGAAGCGTTTCGAGTGTCGAACGGTCAAGTCGTTTGACCAACGCCTTGAGGAGCGCTTTTGCTGCATCATAATCGTCTGTATGAAGGATGGAAGCGTGTGTATGAATATAGCGAGAGGCGACCCCGATCACGGCTGTCGGCACCCCTTGACCGCTCATGTGTATACGTCCTGCATCCGTTCCACCTGGTGAGACGAAATACTGTGTCTTGATGTTTTCGTCAGATGCCGTATCAAGTAAGAAGTCACGCATCTCAGGAGACATGACCATAACCCGGTCTAGTATTCGGATCAATGCCCCTTCACCGAGCTGTCCAAACTCTGTCTTACTTCCCGACGCGTCATTCGCCGGAGAAGCATCGAGCACGAGCGCAACGTCTGGCTGAATCAACTCAGATGCTGTCTGAGCCCCACGCAACCCGACTTCTTCCTGTACTGTTGCGCCAGAGAAAAGAATGTTCGGATGGTCCTCTTTCGTCGTCTCTTCTAACAGTTCTACAGCGAGTCCGACGCCGTAGCGGTTGTCCCATGCTTTTGCCATTATCTTCTTTGGATGCTGAAGTGGTGTGAATGCGCTCGTTGGTACCGCGGGAACACCTGGTCGAACGCCCCATGATTCCGCCTCTTCTTTTGAGTCTGCACCGATGTCGATAAACATTTGTTTAATTTCCATCGGCTTATTCATCGCATCAGGTCCGAGTAAGTGTGGCGGAGTCGAAGCGACGACACCGGGAATTTTACCGTTTGACGTGATGATGTCAAAGCGTTGTGCCATGAGAACTTGACTCCACCATCCGCCGAGCGGTTGTATGTATAGCATCCCTTTTTCCGTAATCCGCGTCACCATGAAGGCGACCTCGTCCATGTGACCTGCCACCATGACTTTCGGTCCTGTCTCGTCCCCGACGCGTTTTCCGAAAATCGATCCGATTCCATCCGTCACAATTTCATCTGAAAATGGTTCGATTCGTTCGCGTACGAACTGACGAACTTCTGACTCAAATCCCGGCGCACCTGGAAGTTCTGTTAACGTCTTGAATAAATCCCTCGTCTTTTGATTCATCTCTCATCATCCTTTCTAACTGTTCTTGTCTCATTATATACAAAAGTTTTGACAGGATGCGAATGCTTTTCATTCCATTCGGGTACAGGTTTTGGTACGATGTACATGATAGCCATAGTTCAAGGGGAGGTAGTCATATGAAAAAAAGGTATTGGTTTATTGGAATCGGGGTTGCCGTCATTGCCGCACTTATGACGAAAAAAGCATTAGATGAACGTAGCTTATCGGCAGAGAACGCGTTGGAGTATACGAAACGTGCTTTCTCAGCCAAAGGACATGTCCAAGGGGCATGGATTTCTGCATCACCTGAGATTTACACATATGATGGGCGTGAATATGATGTGTATAAAGGTGGAATCTCGGTTCTTGAGAACGATGAAGAGAAAACATACGAGTTTACAGTCGACTCCGAGACTGGTGCTCTACTCGAATATGCATGACACGAAACCGACGAATGATTCGTCGGTTTTTTTGTTTAACTCCGATGAAATAGTGGAAAATTGTTATTGGTAGTTTTCAAATTGAAAAGGAGTGATCTCGCGTGAAGAAGCTAATCGGTGAAGCAAGTGAACTCGTCTCGCAAATGGTTGAAGGAATGGTCCATGCCCATCCTGAATTGTACGGTCGTGTCGATGGGGTGAATGTCATCTGTCGGGCTGACGGGGCAAAGTCTGGCAAGGTCGGACTCGTCTCGGGCGGCGGTAGCGGTCACGAGCCAGCACATGCCGGTTTTGTCGGAGATGGCATGCTCGATGCCGCAGTTTGCGGGGAAGTGTTTACATCCCCTACCCCGGATATGGTGCTTGAAGGAATCAAGGCGGCCGATGGTGGAAATGGCGTTTTGCTGGTCGTCAAAAATTATTCGGGGGATGTCATGAACTTTGAGTTAGCTGCGGAACTTGCCGAAGGGGACGGGATCAAAGTGGACCATGTCGTCGTCGCAGATGATGTCGCTATCTCGAACAAAGAAGACCGCCGAGGGGTAGCTGGCACGGTATTCGTTCATAAGATTGCCGGCGCTGCCGCAGCGAGCGGCAAATCACTCGAAGAAGTCAAGTCGATCGCAGAAAAAGTGGCATCTCACGTGCGCTCTATGGGGATGGCTGTAGAACCGTGTTACATGCCGGTTAGCGGAAAACCTGGTTTCGACCTAAATGAGGAAGAGATGGAAATCGGAATCGGGATTCACGGGGAGCGTGGTGTCGAGCGCAAACCGACGGGCGATGTCGACCAAATCGTCGATGACCTTCTCAGTCATTTGAAGAAAGAAGTCGACCCAGGCGAAGTAGCTGTCATGGTAAACGGAATGGGTGGTACGCCGTTGTCAGAACTGTACGTGACATATCATTTCGTCGCCGAAAAACTGGAGGCCGCCGGATATACGTTAAAACGTAAATATGTCGGTAACTATATGACGTCCCTTGAGATGCATGGGTTCTCCATCACCCTATTACCGCTCGATGATGAAATGACGACGTATCTAGATGCCCCATCGGCAGCACTCGGATTTAAAATTTGATGAATGAGGTGTTTGGTTTATGTTGACGATTGATCGGATGAAGCAGGCGTTACGTGATGCACAAGTTGGTATCGAAGAGCAGAAAGACACGTTGACCGATTTAGATCGGGCCATCGGTGACGGAGATCATGGAATCAATATGTCTCGTGGATTTGATGCGGTCTCTTCCATCTTGGATGACGAGTATGAATCACTTGGAGCGTTAAGTAAAAAAATCGGGATGACCCTCATGTCGAAAGTGGGCGGTGCAGCCGGTCCATTATATGGTTCCGCCTTCGTAAAGATGGCTACGAAGTTTGGTGATGAGACCGAAGCAGATTTCAACCTGCTCAAAGAGGCATTGCAAGAAGGTGCGGCTTCGATTAAAGCACGAGGAAAATCGGAGGCCGGTCAAAAAACGATGGTCGACGTATGGGACCCGTTCCTTGAGCACGTAAACCAAGGTGACGATTATAAACAACAGTTGGAAGAGCTAGTTCAAAAGACTGAAGACATGGTAGCGACAAAAGGAAGGGCCTCTTATTTCGGAGAGAACTCACGCGGAACGATTGACCCGGGGGCTCTCTCTAGCTCAATCTTATTGGCGGCCATCATGAAGGAGGTCGATTAAAATCGTTGAACTGGTTATCGTCTCGCACAGTGCAAAAATTGCAGAAGGAATCCAAGACTTGATGAAGGAAATGGCACCGTCCGTTCCCATTCACCTAGCTGGCGGTCTTGAGGATGGCGCCATCGGAACAGATGTCAACCGTATCTTAACGGCACTCGATCACGTTGAAGGAGAAGCACTCCTCCTCAGTGATATCGGCTCGGCGACGATGAATGCGGAACTCGCGATCGACATGTACGAAGGTGACAAAAAAGTCGCGTTCTTCGACGGGCCGATTGTCGAGAGTGCCTTTATCGCGTCAGTCTCTTCGGGCAACGACATGTCACTATCTGACATCGTCAATCAACTGAACGAGCAATAAAAAGCATCCCGTTCATGGAACGGGATGTAGGCTGTTGACGAACCAGATCGCAAGATGCGATTTGGTTCGTCTTTTTTTGAGGTTTCGATCACTTGAGGCGTTCTGCCCTAAAAAAGGAAATGCTAAGTAGATGGTCCTCTCTAGCTAACAGGTTGGCCAGTCTCTTCATATTTTATGCAGTGCATAACGAGTTCCTCCTTTTGGACCAATCAAAAGTATGTACCGATTTTTTCTTTAACCGTCGAGGCATCAGAAAAAGACAAACGGCCGCCAAGTGACGACCGTTTACGTTGCTCGCCCGACGGCGCCCTGACTCCTGCAGAATTGCAATCCGACGGAGACCCAGCAGCGACCTAGGTCGCGATGCGGCTCCGGGATTGCCTGCGGAAAGCGTGGGCGCCGGAAAGGCGAGCGATAGTATTCATGTTAGTCAACAAGCTACATCCCGTTCATGGAACGGGATGCATTTACGTTAACGTGGGTTGTCATTCTTTTCATATACAGCGTTCATATATGAAGTTGTCGAATAGAAACGTGGTACGACAAAGAACAAAATAAGTGCTGGGACCGCAATCAAGAGAAGCAATACCAAGACCGGCAACCAATAGACAACTTTTTGACCGAGCATATCGATGTTCGCATCCGCGAACTCAGCTGCTCCTTCAACTTCTACGAGGTCTGCTGACGAGATGATTTTGTTGTCCGTCGCATCAAAGTAATGAAACTCCGTTTTTCGTGTGATGAAGATTCCATCACGGACCGTATCGAGTTCTACGACAGCCGCAATGATCTCATTCCCATTCGAATGGCGAAGCGTCTCCTCTTTCACAATTTCAGCTGTTCCTTCTTTATAATCGTAATGTGTCGCTTTCAAGTCCTCTTCGAGCGCGTCTAAGAATGCCTCGTTCGCCGAAGTACTCGTTGGTGCGATTGTTAGAATGAAGATTACTGCAAGCAGGCTTGCCCATGCTTTTTTCATCATCCCCATGTTCCCCCTTCTCTTATTCCAGTTTAGCGTCATTCCTATTGTACCAAGAAGAAAGAAAAAAGTGTGAAGAAAATACTATTAAAATAAGAAAAAAGCGTGTCAATTTTTCGGGCGGAACACAGCTTCCATTCGATAAATAGGCTGACCGAGCGCGCTAAAGCGCTCTTCATACTCTGTTCGAATGTTATCTTCCGGTTCGTTCACGTGTAAATCTAGTGAAATTTCTGTGAAGAACATCCCGTATTGACTCATACTTTGAAGCGAATATTCAAACAAGCCACGGTTGTCTGTCTTGAAGTGAATCTCTCCCGCTTTCGGAAGAATCGCCTCATATGTCGCCAAAAACGTCTTATACGTCAAGCGACGTTTTGCATGACGTGATTTTGGCCAAGGATCTGAGAAGTTTAAGTACACGCGGTCGACCTCACCCGCTTCGAAATAGTCGACAAGGCGTTTCGCATCGACCGTCAGCACCCTCACGTTTGACATCGGTGTTTCGACTAATTTTTGCACGATTGAAACGGCCACGCTCTCAAACAGTTCAATGGCGATAAAGTTCACATTCGGGTGTTGTTTCGCCATTCCTAAAACAAATTGCCCTTTCCCTGAACCGACTTCGATAAAGAGTGGGTCATCATTCCCGAACTCGGTGCCCCACTTTCCTTTTAATTGTTCAGGATGTTGAATAAATACATGTTCTTGAGCTTCCATATACTCTTTTGCCCAAGGCTTATGTCGTAAACGCATGAAAAATCCTACCTTTCGTTCATCAAATGTTCAAGTTTAATAGGGATATGCACGTTACGTACGAGCAGTCCTCTTGCGATTATACACGAAATCATAGTTTAATGAACGTGAATCATCCTTCACAAGGAGGTCGTATATGATGAGTACATTGGACCAATTTTTAATCTTTTATGCAGCCCCACTTACATTTTTCACTGGTGTCATCGCAACGTTCGTTTGGGCTTACTTCATGAATCCAGACGACGTCTAAAACGTTCAAAAAGGGGTGGCGCACAGCCATCCCTTTTAATTGATTCGTTCGTATGCCTCATCAATCAACTCGCGCAACACATGAAAACCTTCCATCCGCGCTGAATCATTTTCTTCCCCATAGATCGTCAAAATCGTCTGGGCAATCGCATACCAATGCATGCGATTATGAAGCTCATTTGAAACGAGTGCACCGTAATGCGAGAACCAGTACTCCCACTCCATCTCATCCACATAACTGTAGACAACCATTGCCAAATCAAACGCGCGGTCTGCGATAATGGCATCGTCCCAATCCGTTAAATAAAGTAGGCCACTTTCATCCTCAATCCAGTTGTTATGATTTAAGTCGGAATGACATACGACATATTCTTGCTCATCCACTTTTGGCAAATGATGTTTCAACCATTGCACAGCTTCCGAAATCGTTGGGTCCGTCTCATCTTGTTCATATGCTTCACACTGACGGAGCAATAAGTGCGGCGTCACCGGTGTGTGGTTGAGCTGTTGCAACATGAATAATAGCTCTTTAGAGTTATGAATCTTGCCAAGCTGTGCCGCGACATCAGGTCGTCTCATATCTTTTGGTGAAAGTTCGCGGCCTTCTATGAATTGTTGGGCACTCAACACGTCCCCGTTAAACATCCGTTTCGTCCAAAGTAATTTTGGGACGATTCCTTCTGCTGACAAAATCGCCAGAAAAGGAGAAGAATTCCGTTTTACAAAAATCTTCTGTTGGCGCGTCGTCGCTACATACGCTTCGCCTGTTATACCGCCAGCTGAAGCGACTGTCCACTCTTTACCGAGCGCACCGACTATATCTGAATACATATTCATCACGCTCAAATCTTACTTGAAATTAAAGAGATACAATCAACATCTTAACATGCGAGAATCGTCATTGACAACGACTCGACTTGTATGTGTTCCGGGTTTCTTGCAAGTGGGACGAGACTTGCCGTTTCGCCTTGGACGTAGACGTTCCATTTCACATCGCTCTCAAAAGAAAGCGGCTCGAACGTACCGTTCACATAAACGCGTACCCGTTGCCATGCATCATACGAATGACTCGCCGTCAGCTCGTAAATGATGACGCCAGGCGGAGATGGGAGAAACGTGAAGTGATCGATCACTTCTTGACGCGAATCATAACGGAAACATGTGTGGAGTCGGCGCAGTTTCAATAGCGTCTTCACATATTCGATTTCGCGTACTCGCGTATCGCGTAAGTCCCAATCGAAATGATTGATGTGGTCCGGAGAATTATAGCTGTTTTCGACTCCATGCTTTGTTCGTCCGAATTCCTGACCGGCGTGGATGAACGGTATACCTTGGGAAGTGATGACGACCGCATTGGCTAAACGTTGCATCTTGAGACGCGTCGCTTCGTCAACTCCCTCACATGATAATGTCAACTTGTCATAAATCGTATGATTGTCGTGAGCTTCGGCATAGTTGATTGAATAGGTCGGATTCGGAAATCGACCGACCGTCACGTTCGGAATGTGAACGGCACCGGTGAGACATTCACGGAGCTCCCATTCTCGCCATTCATTCCCCGAGATGAATCCACGCTCTCGGTCGTTAAATGTAGATCCCTTTAACGCATCTCGAATCATATCGTTGAAATGACCGATGCGAGGCATCCGAGCAGCATTTTGTGACGTCGCCTTTAACGATTGACCGAGCGGCGTCGCCAAATCCCAACCTTCCCCATAGACGAGGATTGACGGGTCAATCTTATCGAGAACGGCTCGTACCTGATTCATCGTCTCGACGTCATGAATGCCCATCAAATCAAAGCGGAATCCATCGACTTGATAGGTCGTTGCGAAAAATTCAACAAAGTCCACAATCATCCGTCGCATCATATATCGT
The DNA here is from genome assembly GCF_018617855.1 of Exiguobacterium qingdaonense. GTDB lineage: Bacteria > Bacillota > Bacilli > Exiguobacteriales > Exiguobacteriaceae > Exiguobacterium > Exiguobacterium qingdaonense. The sequence continues at coordinate 57,613 of NZ_JACSKY010000002.1, read as the reverse complement.
TCCGATGCCGTGTCATTCCCGACACCCGTCCCATTCGCGACTGTTCCGTCAAGCTCATATCGGAAATAATAATATGGAACGAGCGCCTCGAGTGGTGATTGCTCACGAATGTATATGTGATTCATCACGACATCCGTGACGACGCGCAGGCCGGCCTGATGGAGGTTCGAGACAAGTGTCGCATATTCGGAAACGCGACTCAACGGCACATCCGGTCTTGAGGCGTAGCTCCCCTCCAAACTGAACCAATGAATCGGGTCATATCCCCAGTTGTACGGCATACGTGTCGCCTCATCGACACTTCCAAAATCATGAACCGGCAACAGTTGGACGTGAGTCACCCCGAGTTCCTTTATATAATCAAGGCCGGCACTGTGACCCGCCTTTGTCCGAACTCCCTTTTCTGCGACTCCGCCGTATTGCCCTTTCATTTGACTCATCGAAGATGGATGACTCGTGAAGTCTCGAATATGCAGTTCATAGATGACAGCATCTGTCGACTTCCATAGCGGGGGCCGCGGGATTGACTCGACTTGTTCGGCGACAAATCGTGCCACATCCGTCAACACTCCATACTCCCCGTTCAAACTGACGGCTCTCGCATAAGGATCGACGACATGCCTCGTATCGACCGGAGTCTTCACTTCTAGACGATACAGCATCCCTTCAAACGCCTTCGGCACTTCGCCACTCCATTCACCGTGCGCTCCACGGTTCATACGGAATCGCTCAAGCTCGCGGTAGTTCGTGTCGTCATGGATTGTAATCCACATCGATAAGGCGACAGGAGACCATACCGTCACTTCCATCCCGTGCGGTGCAAACGATACGCCGAGCGGTCCGTCATACGAGAACCGACGTTCAAACTCTTCCGAACGGACAACTTCCCGGGGAACGATGACCGTCGTCTTATGTCCAGGATGATAAACCGTATACAGCATCTCTAGTGAGATCGGTTCATTCAAGCGAAGCGTCAGCATCATTCCCGATTCGGTCACATCTTGTTGTTCGACGAGATAGTCGATTGGGCGGCCATTCTGTTCAATTTTCACTGGAACGGATTCATATTCGCGCACAATCTCAAGTTGTATTGTCTCAAATGATACGAAAGACGCGCTCTCAATCGTCACGTGTGAGGCGGTCTTTTGATCTGGTGTATGATGCATATGCGTCCCTTCCTCTCAATCATTGATCCATAAATTGGCGAAACGGCACCTTGGCGGTCACTTCTAACAAAGTCGCGACATCCCGAATTTGCTGTGCTTTCACAATCGGCGCCCGTCCGTTCACTTGTTTCATCCATTCCGTATACTCGTTGCGACCGACATAATGTGTCGATCGAATACTTGGAACGTGATCAAAATATCCATTCGCTGCGATGACGACTTTTTGAAGTACCCCTGCGTAATTCGGTAGAATCTGACGAATGAGCTCTTCTGTTCGTGACAATGTGATGAGGGGGTTCACTACACGAGTATTTTCCCCTTTCAGCGGTTGATGAACCCATGTCTTTTCTTTCGATATGTGATAGATACTCCGGTCACCTTCAAGCCACTCTACGACATACATATGCGATGGACCGACGATGATGTGGCTTAACTCGACCGTCGCGCCGTTCCACTCGATGACCGGGCGGTAAAGGAAAAAGTGTCTCTCGTTCCACTCGGTGCGCATGACTCGATAGGCGAAATCTCGAGTGAACGCCAAGTGCGGCAAATCTACCTCGAGCACCCCTTCACAAGCGAACTGAAGTTTTTGAATATGCCGACGTTCGCGTAACATCTTTTGATATTGTGAATCGGTGAGTGGCTTCGGTTCCAATTCGATTCGTTCGGACTTCGCCCAGAACTTCCACCACGGCCTGTCGATCTCAAACACCTCGACCGGGTTTAAGCGGTTGTTTTCATGAAGGCGCTGTAGACGTGCCGTATCGGATTCCACATACTCTAAATAACGGTTGTATTGATTTAACACGTCGCGTTCATATTTTGAGATTACGTCAAAAACTTTAACCGGGATTGCCATATGTCCTCCTGTGACCGTCTTAACGGAAATACTTCTACTACTCGATAAGCGGGTGTATGATTCGGCTGTACTTCATATAAAATCACTTCTTCTACTGACTCGGTCGCTTCAAACGTGGGAGGAACATATGCGACACGTTCTCCCACATCCCACTTCTTCGCGATTGTCACATGAGGTACGAACGCTTTTCGGTCCAATCTAGGAATCACTTCGACAAGCTCATGGCGGAGCGCAAGCGCAAATCGTCGAAGCGGCTCCGATGCATCCGGCACGACCGTCAACACACGTGGACGGTCAGGTCTTCCAAAATGGTCGATGGACCGAAACGTCAACGTGAACGGCGGCGTTTCCTCACAGATTCTTCGTGTGACTTCCTTTACCTCATCTAGTTCGTCCGCATTGGTGCTTCCTAAAAATTGAATCGTCATATGAAATTCTTCCGGTCGATAAACCCGTCGATACGAATAATAAGGTAGAATGGCCTGTTGCACAGAGGCGAGTTCGGTCGCCTCAATCGGAATCGCAATAAAGTAATGTACACTCATCTAAATCACCCTTTCCGTGCGCGACGTGACATGCCAACCCAAATCAATGCCCCAAGAGCCGTTACGATCGTATACATCCAAAACACGCCTAAAATATCGTCGAGTTCAATGATTTTACCGCTCAGCATGTTGAAACCTGCTGTCGCTAGTCCTGACGTCAATGCCATATAGACACCAATCGCCGTCGAAGACACTTGTCGGTCGACGAGTGTTCGAACAAACTGGAGGGCGACCGGAATCAAGAGTCCGACGACAAGACCTTGTACAATCGCGAGGAGCCACACAACCCAAATCGGTGGCTCTAATGCAAGTACGCCATTCCGCATGGCTGAAATGGCTGCCGCCCCGACGAGTACCGAGACACTGCCGAACCGTTCTACAAGCTGTGATGCCACTTTCATGAAGGGAATCTCAAACAAGACCGCGACGAGGAATAGTGTTCCGACGAGCGTCGTCGATCCCCCGCTATTCGTCACGTACAATCCAAAATAGTAATTGTTCGCATAAATTGGTCCGAAGACGAGCATGCCTCCGAGCAGGAAGAATATGAAGGTTTTGTTCCAAACAGCTGTCCATGAAATCGGGGCTAACGTGACGTCACGAATCGAGCTCTTTTCTGGAATAATTCGAACGAGCATGCTTCCGAGGATAAGAAGAATCGCACTCAAGACGAACGTACTTGCCAAACCCCACGTCGTATCGGAAATCCGTCCCATCGCAAACACCGCGATGGCGAACCCTGCCGACCCGTAAAGTCGAATCGCACCGTAATCGACTTTCGACCGCGCCGTATAGTCGAGCGTCATCATGTCCACAAGTGGGATGTGGGCACATTGGAAGATGGACCAAATCACCATGAGGACGATAATCCAAACGTATGCGGTCGCCACTAAGAAGGTGAACGAAATGAGCGCGGCGCTTAACATCGCTAAAATCAACCAAGCTCGTACACGTCCGGTTCGGTCGGTCAACATGCCCCACAGTGGTTGGACACCGATTGAGAGAATCGGTAAGATGGCCACGACAATCCCGACCTGACTCGGTGTCAGTCCGAATTTAGTTTGTGAAAAATATAAGGTCATGTAAGGGATCAACGCCCCTTGCGCGAAGAAAATCGCGACGTATACAGACTGAAACAATCTTTTTTGCGAATCCAATGGTAACTTCCTTCCTAAAGGACAGAGAGCCGACTTCATCAGTCAGCTCTCCATAGTTCTTATTTAGCGAGCTCGTAAATCGCTTCAGCATAGATGGCTGCGGCACGTAATAAATCTTCTATCTCCATATATTCATCGACCTGATGCGCCACATCTTTAGCTCCTGGGAACAATGCACCAAACGCGACACCTGCCTGAAGCGAGCGAGCGTATGTGCCGCCTCCAATCGCCATCAGATTGGCGTGCTCACCCGTCTGTCGTTCGTATACGTCGGCTAACGTCTTCACGAGCGGATGATCTTCTGCGACATGATGAGGCGGCATATGTTGACGCGTCTTTAATTCAAAACCAAGTGACAAAGCGATTTCTCTTAAGTTTTGTAATCGTTCTTCGAATTTAGCCGTATACGGATAACGAATATTGACCGTAGCCGTACGCTCTTCTGTGTTGTATCGGAACACACCGCCATTGATCGTCAAATCGCCCGTTTCATCGCTCGCTTCAATCCCGAGCGAAATGCCACGTGAATCGGCGAACACGTGACGAACGAGTTCGATGTAGCGTTCTCCCTGGATATCGAGTGGGAGGTGCAATAAAAATCCGGCGAGCACGTACGCAGCGCTAATCCCGTTATCCGGCTCCATCGCATGCGCCGCTTTCCCCTTCATCGTAAAAGTATATGTTCCGCGATCGTATACGCACGTCCCGTCTGCTTCATACTTTTCTAGATAGGCTTCGAACTTCTCTTCTAGCACCTCGTCCGTTTTCAATTCGGCTTTCGCAAAATCCGGCACCATGTTCGGACGCTCCCCACTCATGAATGAGACGAGATGGTAGGCTGCTCCCGACGTACGTTGAATCGGCAATTGCTTCAATACACCGTCATACAAACCTTTTTCCGCGTTGATAATTGGAAAATCCGCGTCTGGTGCGAAGCCGTATGTCGGCATCTGTTCTTGTTTAAAATACTCACGCACACAACGCCATTCGCTCTCTTCGTCACAACCTGCGATGAGGCGGACTCGTTTTGAGAGTGGCAAGCCGAGCTCTTTGACGATGCGCAACCCATAATATGCAGCCATAGACGGCCCTTTGTCATCATTACTTCCGCGGGCAATGATCTTCCCGTCTTTGATGGTCGGATTGAATGCCCCGTACGTCCATCCTTCTCCAGCCGGCACGACATCAAGATGACATAGGATTCCGACGATTTCCTCGCCATCCCCGTACTCTAGATGCCCAGCATAACCGCCGACATCCTTCGTTTTGAATCCATCACGCTCACCAATCTCAAACATGTAATCAAGCGCTCTCCGAACATCTGGTCCAAATGGCATGTCCGGTGCGGATTTTGATTCATCGAGCACACTAGGGATTTGTAGTAATCCTTGTAAATCAGTTAAAAATGCCTCTTTACGATTGTCGACTTCCTGTCTCCAATTCATATTTATCTCCCCTTTTGCGAATGTTCTCTCCCTTACTAGTATATCCAAATGAACGAAAGACGAACATTCATTTAGAAAAGTTTTTTTCGTTCGTATTTAACCGTTAAATTAATCGAAAAATCTAATCTTCATTCGACATTTACAATCATAATTAAATCTTTACAAACGGATTGTTCGTGCTTTCCACTTGCATTTTCGCACAGGAGCGGTATACTTAAGGTGTAATTTTAGAAAATAACAATTTTATATTTCATTTTGTCGTCTGTAGGTATGGTTTGTCATTATTCTACACATTGGGAGGTCATCCAATGAAAGGCTCAACAGATCGGATGTTAACGCGCATCAAGTCCATTTATTTGTTCATCAATGAAAGGGAGACAGTTACCACTTCAGAACTAGTAGAAGAGTTCGGCATCACGTCCCGTACGGTGCAACGTGATTTGAACGTACTTGAGTACAATAACCTTGTAGAGAGCCCTAGCCGCGGTACGTGGACTTCGTCCAAACGTTCACTCAAGACGGCAAATTGAATTGTATATGTATTTTCAAGAGACCTGCCGTTCAGGTCTCTTTTTTATGAAAGAAGGTTCTGTGGTTTTAGATTGTATCAATTGTTTAAGATGAGGTGATGATGTGAAAGAAGAAATAATGAAGTACATAGAGGACAATTTCCCAAACCTATCTGGAGAAGTCCATCTAAGATTCGAACTTGGCGAACCGTATAAAAACGGAACGGATGAGAGAATAGAGCAAGTTGTAAACAGAGTGACTACATTATTCGAGGAAGTGTTTCAATCTGATGATTACATCCATATCTTTATCAAGGATTGGAACGAAACAGAGGACATCATGTTCGGGAATACCACTCCCGAATATTTGTATGAATTATTTATGGAGCAACAGATTATAGAAGAAAGGTTGTTTGAATTAGATGAACAGGAGGACAAAGTAACAGGAGAAACGTTTGAAATCAAACATGAATACAAAGTGAAGTTTGTATCCACACAAGTAAAAGCGACTCCTTACGAAAAAATCCTTCGGGGGATTGGAAATTATGAGCAAGGAAGAGAACCTGGAATCGGACAAACTGTATACTTTATATGCACCGAAAAGGGCATCATTTTTCATATGTACGATGATCGAGGTTGTATCATCATTTCAAATAAAGTGGAACCACTAGCCCCTTTGTATCACGAATATAACGACTGGTTGGTTGATTATTGGCGTGATGATTTTGATCGTATTTTCAAAACAAACTAATCTCAAATCTGACGTGAAGGTAACTTAAGAAGAGACAGAATCATGCTGTCTCTTTTGATTTCGTCATCTCGTCCTAAAAATAAATATCATACATAAAAAAGAACCTGCCCCATCAGACAGGTTCCCTAATCATATTACTTGTTAAAAAACAGTTGAATCTCTTCTTCCGTCAACTCACGGTATGCCCCGAGCTCAAGCGTCTCATCGAGTTCTAGATCCCCGATTTGAACACGCTCCAATCGTTCGACATGTTTGCCGACCGCCGCGACCATTCGTTTCACTTGATGATATTTCCCTTCAGACAACGTGAGACGGATGACAGAACGACGTCCGCTCCGACTCAGGATTTCGAGTCGCGCCGGTTTCGTCGTATATCCATCCTCTAAATCGACACCGTTCGCGAACGTCTTGATATCCTCTACTGTCATCTCCCCGTCGACTTCGGCGATATACACTTTGTCGACGTGTTTACGAGGTGACATGAGCGCGTGGTTGAACGCGCCGTCGTTTGTGATGAGGAGAAATCCCGTCGTATCTTTATCGAGTCGACCGACCGGGAAGAGATCGTAGTGGGCATACTCGGGATCGATCAAATCGATGACCGTCGTCTCTTGGTCTTCCGTCGCGCTGATGACGCCTGCCGGCTTGTTCATCATGAAATAGATGTACGGACGGTATTCGACCATTTCCCCGAACACCGTGACTTTCTCTGATGATGGGTCGACGTGCCGTTTCGCATCTTTTACAAGTGCCTCATCGACTCGCACCGCCCCTTGTTTCAATAGGATTTTCACGTCTTTCCGTGAACCATATCCCATGTTCGCTAATAACTTATCAATCCGCATTACATTTTCCTCCGATATTCAAAGCGTTTCCCTAATAGCTTACCTGCGAGATGGCTCCGCCAGCCGAGGTATCCATATACGAGAACGCCGATTGTCACTCCCACGATCGTTGCAAAGATGTCATTCCCCCAACTCGCCTCTTCTTGCAACGTGACGAGAAGCGAGAGATAAACTGCGATGAACATCGCCGCCCCCATCAAGAACATCAAGATGGTACGCCGCAGCAGTTGCTTATACGGGAAGTGGAGAGACCGCTGAATCATCCAGACCATGAGGATGATTGCGACGATGTATCCAGAAATCGTGGCATAACCTGCCCCGATTCCACCGAGCCAGAAGACGAGCGGTACATTCAAGGCAAGTTTCGTCAATAGACCCATCGCTGTGGCGAAAATGGTGAAATACTGACGATTGATTCCTTGCAGAATGGCTGCAGCGACCGAATAATAAGCCAAGAAAAAGGCGCTCGGTGCATAGTGGAACAAGTATATCCATCCTTCACGGTCACCCGGGAACAACGTCCCGAACAATGGTTCCGCGAGGGCCACGAGACCGATGACCGCAGGAATCGTCACGAAAAATGACACTTGGAAAATATGGTTCACTTGATTCCGCACTTTTTGCATGTCCCCCGTCGTGAACGATCGGGTCACAAGTGGAATCGTCGCCATCGAGACACTCGCCGCGACCGAGACTGGAATCAACACAATCTTGTGGGCGTTTCCGGTCAAGAATCCATACGCCGACGTCGCTTCCGGTACGGTCGCACCCGCGCTAAGTAACGTATTGACCATCGTGAGCTGATCGATCAATTGATACAGCGGGGTCGATACCCCGACCATCACGATTGGAATCGAATAGCTAAGCAATTCGAGCAATAACGATTTCATCGAACGGACAGGGGTTCCCGCCGGATTTTCTGTGTGACGGTGGATGTCTTTTCGACGCTTCCAATACATGATGAGTACGGCAAAACTACCGATTGCCCCGATGAATGCGCTGAACGTCGCAATCGTGACCGCTATGACTTTTAATCCGTTCAGTTCTGTCGTCTCGACGGATTGCGTCCCCCCGAGGGCGTTCGCGAGCGGTTGAAGGAAGTTAGAGTCCGCGAAGACGAACAAGACGAGCATCGTCCCACTGAGCAGGAACAAAATGCGTACAATCTGTTCAACGACTTGTGAGATAGCCGTCGGTGCCATATCTTGATGTCCTTGGAAATAACCGCGCACCATACTCATCGCCGGGATGAGCAGTAGCGCAAAACTGACGCTACGCGTCACGAGCGTGAGCGAGTCAATATACTGCTCATTGTTTTCTGAGTTTCGAACCATCAGCTCGGATAACCATGGTGCCGCAAAAAAGAGTAATAAAAAAGCGACGACACCGGTCGCAACCATCAATTTCATCCCTTGTCGGAACAGTCTCTGACTTGTCCCGTATTCCCCTAGCGCGTTATATTTCGCGATAAATTTTGATACGGCCACCGGAATCCCTGCCGTCGCCACGGATATCATAATCGCATAATACGTATATGCCGCTTGATATAATGTCACTCCGGCAATCCCGACCATCGCTTGGAACGGGAACGTGTACAACAGTCCCAACATTCGGGAAATTAAGTTCCCCGCCGATAAAAGAAGCGTTCCTTTGACGAAGGAGGCTCTTCCGGAATCTTGATTGGCGCTTGATGACATGAGGCACCTCCATCTATAAATCAACTATTCTAATGAATTCGGTTTTACAAAACAACCGCTTCTCATTATACTCTTACTGTTACGGATAATAAAGTTACGATAATTTTACTAATCATATAGATAAAGAAATGAGGAGATTACCTATGAAAGATGTCATCGTCATCGGTGGAGGTCCGAGCGGACTCATGGCAACGTACGCAGCGGCGAAAAGTGGCGCCTCGACCTTGCTGATTGATAAAGGGTCAAAGCTTGGTCGAAAATTGGCCATTTCAGGTGGAGGACGTTGTAACGTCACGAATCGAAAGCCAATCGATGAACTGATTCAGTTCATTCCAGGGAACGGTCGTTTCTTATACAGCGCCCTAGCCCAGTTCGACAATCAATCGATTATCGACCTCTTCACCGGATTCGGGATTCCCTTGAAAGAGGAAGACAACGGACGCATGTTCCCTGTGACAGATAAGGCACAGGATGTGGTCAATACGTTGCTTCGGGCGATTGAGGACCTCGGCGTCGAGATTCGAAAAAAAGCTGAAGTCAAGACGTTACATTTTAATGAAGAAAACGAGTTTCACGTTGTCGAGTTGATGGACGGTGAAATGATTGAAGCGAAAGCTTGTGTCGTCGCGGTCGGTGGACAATCCGTCCCTCACACCGGTTCGACGGGGGACGGTTATCCGTGGGCAGAGAAGGCTGGACATACCATTACGGAACTCTTCCCGACAGAAGTGCCGATCAAATTGAATGACGCGTTCATCGGAACGAAACAACTTCAAGGATTATCGTTACGTGACGTCGCGTTGACGGTGCACGGCAAAAAAGGGAAAGCCATCAAGACGCACCAGGGCGACATGATCTTTACCCACTTCGGGATTTCAGGGCCAATCGCGCTTCGTTGCAGCCAGTATACGATCAAAGAACGGAAGCGTAGTAAAGAACAAGTCGTCCTCTTGTCACTCGACTTCTTCCCGGACACATCACGAGATGCGCTCGTCCAGGAACTGTGGAACCAAGTACAGAGCCAACCGAAGCGTGCCGTTAAAAACGTCTGGAAAGGCTACATCCCCGAACGACTTCTTGACTTATTGCTCGAAGAACTCGCATTTGGAGAAGAAGATGCGAGTCAGTTGAAGAAGCAATCCGTCATCGACTTCGCAACGCGTCTAAAAATGTTCGAGATGCACGCCGTCGGGACACTCGACTTTGATAAGGCGTTCGTCACGGGTGGCGGCGTTTCGGTTAAAGAAGTTGCACCACAGACGATGATGTCAAAGAAAGCATCAGGTCTCTTCTTTGCCGGCGAAGTGCTCGATATCCATGGATACACAGGTGGCTACAACATCACGGCCGCCTTCACAACGGGACATTGTGCCGGATCGCACGCAGCCGAACTGGCGACAGAGCGGTAAAGAGTTCGGTCTAACGCATCGTCTGCGTTCTATTGTGAGCACTATACAATTAAAAGGCTTAATCCTATCTCATTCAGGATTAAGCCTTTTTTACATTCTTTTCATCTTAATTTTCCAATTTCATCACATCTCGATACTTGTACTCTTCTAGGATTTCATGACCTTCTTTGAATGTCCATTCGGGAATCGACAGCTCTGGATGCGCCGTCAAATAGTCATGGAGCACATCCTTCCCTAGAATATAGTTACTCCAACGCGGCATATCTTTTTGATAATTGCCAACTACAAAATCGGTGAAGGACGTTTCATAATCATTCACTCGGCTCGCGATATGTTCCATGGTCGCATCATCTAATTGCACATGCCATGGGGGAGAAACCCCTTTAACAATCCGATCAGCAAATGCGTCCGCCTTCCCTTCGATGATGATAGACTCAAGAATCGAACTAAGATTGTATTCATTTTGATCACGAAGAATCAGATGATGATACTCGTGAGCCGTCGAATAGGCTAGAACATCTTTGTCAAAATCTGTATCTAGAAACAAGATGAATGCGTCTTTGTATGCTGCTGCGCCTACACCTTCCATCGGTCCACTATCGTAGAAGAATTCAGGATTATACGGTGCAATAAACACTGTGCTCTTCTCTTTGGGTAGGATTTGATTTGAATCTGCATATGTCGATGCAATAATCTCTTTAATCTCGTCATGATGCTCGATTAATGTGTCCAACTGCTTCAGCAATTGTTGCTTATGAGGAGTCGGCTTTAGATTAAAATTAGTTTTTAATATGGATGTATCAATTTTTTCTTCCTGTCCGACCTCTCCTATGTAATCCAATACATATTTTTTGAAGTTATGTTTGTTCTCCTCCGAATCGGTTGTTTCAAGGGATGCGTTCAAATATTGCTGGTACTGGGTGTAGAGTGGGACAATTGTCAATTCATTCTCTTTATTGATTTCTATCGTTTCGATTGAAACGTCAGGTTTTGACTGTTTAGATTCTGACGTTTGTTCATCATCACTACATGCTGTTAACAAAAGTACTGAACTACAACATAGAATACCGAATAACTTTTTCAGTTACATGACCTCCATCTCCATAATCAATATCCCTCATCCGCTTACTTATTGTTAAATTATACCATAAATTACTCTCATGACCTATCTGACACCATCTAATATCATGATGTCGTCACGACTATCACAACAAAAAACGACTCGAACCCTTTCAAATGAGGGCTCGAGCCGTTTGTGATTATTCTTTCCCTGCGATTTGACGACGCACTTCTCTTTCGAGCTCAGGCTCCGGTGGCATCCATCCTTCAGGTTTCATGACTTTATTGTCCGACTCGCGTAAGATCGGCTTCCCGTTCGGTCCAAGCTTAGCCATATTAGCGCGCTGGACGATTTCAAACAACGGTACGGGATCGAGCCCGAGTTCGACGAAACTGCCCATCACAAAGTATAAGGCGTCCGTGAGCGCATCCCCTTGTCCGACGAGGCGTTCCACATCATCTGACGGTGGTACGTCTTGTAACGATTTTTGGACCGCCTTCTGGAATCCTTCTTGGAATTGCTCAATCGCCTGTAAGAATTCTTCTTCTGTCTGTGACGATTGATGCAAAAATTCGACGACCGCTTCTTCTGCCGTCCACACCGATCGCTTCGTCGCACGATCAAGCGTTAACGGTTGCGGAGATACCGCTCCCGGATGACCGAATGTTTCATGGAATTGCTTCACTTCTTCAAAAAAGTAACGTTTGCTCATCTGTCATTCCCCCATTGTCAGTCCACGGAGACGAATGCATCCAAATCGAATACTTCCGGGTGGACGATTGCAAAGATTTCATTGTCCTGTAAAAACATACCGGTCGAGTCATACACACGAGGTGTCACCATCTGACCGTTGATGGTCTCTTCTTCTGGATTGACCGTATAGAGGACGAGTTCTTCTGAGTCGAGCACGTAGATGCGACCTTGTCTTTCGACAAGCCCGACCCCTTCGAACCGTTCAAATTTCTGCTGAATCGAGGCGCTCATCCCGTCTGCCGAAAGTGCTTGACGCGAATCAAGCGTCCATTCCGTTTCCGGCTCTTTTTCCTCGACTTCCTCTTCTGGCGTATCCTGCCCATTGTCAGGTACGTCTTCAGAAACAGCCGTTTCGGTCGCGGTGTTATCATTCGTTGAGACGCTCTCTGTCGCTGTATCATCAGATGGTTTTTCTGTATTTTCAGTACCCGTTTCAGCATCCGTTTCTTCTGATGATTTTTCATCCGCAGGAATGTCCGGTTCAATTTCACGCTCCTCGATATAGAGGAGCTCGAGGTCCGGCGTGTCTGCCAACCGGTTCATCATGAACAATCGATTCGATTCTCGGTCATAGCCGAGACCAAAGATTCGGTCTTCCGATACGAGACCATTTATTTGTTTACGTGGTCGCTCGACCCAGCGTCCCTCTTCCCGCTCGATCGTGATGAGCGTCCCGTTCGCTGTCACCGCATACACAAGGTCCTCTTCGATCATGCGCAAACCGATAAAGTCATCAAGGCGCGCTTTCCCCGTATTCTCGAGTTGGAGCATCGAATTGACACGTGTCCCATTCCCGCTCACTTCAAAAAATTCAGCCTGTTCGGTCAGGACGAGATACGCCCCGATCGTGTCACTGTAATACACTTCATCAATTTGGTTAATCTGCTCGAGCGCATCGGTCGTATCGATATCTTCATCATCTTGCGCCGCCTCCACAGGTGGGAGCGATGCGGTTTGATGACTCGTTTGAATGTCAATTTTTTCAAATGTCGAGGCGATTTGTCGCTGAATGTCTTCATCCGAAAAGACAAAGATATAGCAAAGAATCACGCCGACCACGACGGCACAAAGTGTCGTGTATAGCACATAAGAACGTTTCATGGACATGTCGTCCCCTTCTCTTTCAGTATCGCCCTTTAGTGTATCAAAACCACCTGTAAAAGAAAATGACCTCACCAAAAAGAAAAGAATGTGCGACAATGTCACACATTCTTTTTGTTACCCAACGACAATATTGACGAGCTTTCCTGGAACGACGATGACTTTACGAACCGTCTTGCCTTCTGTGAACTCTTGGACGCGCTCGTTCTCGAGTGCATCTGCCTCGAGTTCTTCTTTTGAAGCCTCCCGCGAAACATGCATTTTCGCACGGAGTTTACCGTTCACTTGAATGACGACTTCAATCGTGTCACTCACAAGTTTTGACTCATCGTACGTCGGCCAAGCCGCATACGTCAACTCTTCAGTCATGCCCATCTTCTCCCACAACTCTTCAGACAAGTGTGGCGCGACTGGCGAGAGCATCTTGATGAAATCAACCATATGTGCTTTCGGCAACGTCTCTTGTTTGTTTGCTTCATTGACGAATACCATCAATTGCGAGATGGCCGTGTTGAAACGAAGTGCCTCATAGTCTTCTGTGACCTTTTTCACGGTCTGGTGATATGTGCGTTCAAAGTCGGCAGTCGGTGCCACGTCTGCGAAATTCGTCTGTTCGAACAAACGCCATACACGGTCGAGGAAGCGGCGTGCCCCGTCAAGTCCGTTTGTCGACCATGCGATGGCCGCATCGAGTGGTCCCATGAACATTTCGTAGAGACGGAGCGTGTCGGCTCCGTGCGACTTCACGATATCATCCGGGTTGACGACGTTCCCACGAGATTTCGACATCTTCTCATTGTTCTCACCGAGGATCATTCCTTGGTTGTAAAGTTTTTGGAACGGTTCGTTCGTCGGCACGACACCGATGTCAAAGAGCACCTTGTGCCAGAAACGAGCGTAGAGCAAGTGAAGTACAGCATGCTCCGTACCCCCGATATATAAATCGACCGGAAGCCAACGTTTAAGTTTCTCAGGGTCCGCAATCATCTCTTCATTATCCGGGTCGATGTAACGGATGTAGTACCAGCAGCTACCTGCCCATTGTGGCATCGTGTTTGTCTCACGACGACCTGTTTCACCAGTGACAGGATCCGTATACGTCAACCATTCTTCTGCGTTCGCAAGTGGTGATTCGCCCGTACCCGACGGTTTGATTTCATCGATGATTGGAAGTTCGAGCGGAAGCTCTTCGACCGGTACCGTCTTCATCGTACCGTCTTCCATATGGACGACCGGAATCGGTTCGCCCCAATAACGTTGACGGCTGAACAACCAGTCACGTAGACGGTATGTCGTCTTCGCGCGACCTGTGCCATTAGCTTCAAGCTCTTCAATGATCGTCTTGATCGCATCCGCTTTATTGAGTCCGTTCAAGCTACCTGAATTGATGTGTTCGCCGTCTTCGACGTACGCCGCTTCTTCCAAGTTTCCACCTTTGACGACTTCACGGATTGGAAGGTCGAACGTATTCGCAAACTCATAATCACGCTCATCGTGTCCTGGAACGGCCATGACCGCACCTGTCCCATATGTCGAGAGGACATAATCTGCTGTCCAAATCGGGAGCTTCTCACCGTTTACCGGGTTAATCGCATATGCGCCCGTGAAGACACCCGTCTTCTCTTTGGCGAGGTCTGTACGCTCAAGGTCCGTCTTTTTCGAGACTTCTTCGATGTACGCCTCGACTGCTGTCGATTGTTCCGGCGTCGTAATCACTTTCGTGAACGGATGCTCTGGTGCGAGTGTCACGTATGTCGCCCCATGAAGTGTATCCGGGCGTGTCGTGAAGACTGTGACGATCTTATCGTGACCATCGACTTTAAAGTCGACTTCGGCACCGACCGATTTGCCAATCCAGTTGCGCTGCATTTCTTTCACGCTCTCTGGCCAGTCGAGACCTTCCAAATCTTCAAGCAAACGCTCCGCGTATTCTGTGATGCGAAGCACCCACTGTTTCATCGGCACACGGTGTACCGGGTGGTTCCCACGCTCTGACAAGCCGTCGATGACTTCTTCGTTCGCAAGGACCGTACCGAGTGCCGGGCACCAGTTAACGGCCACTTCATCGACGTATGCGAGGTCACGCTCAAAGAGTTGCGTGAAGATCCATTGTGTCCATTTATAGTATTTCGGGTCAGTCGTGCTAATTTCACGAGCCCAGTCATACGAGAAACCGAGGTCCTTCAACTGACGACGGAACGTCTCGATGTTACGCGCTGTGAACTCGCGTGGGTCGTTCCCTGTGTCGAGTGCGTATTGCTCGGCAGGAAGACCGAACGCATCCCAGCCGATCGGGTGAAGGACGTTGTATCCTTGCATCCGTTTCATGCGGGCGATGATGTCCGTTGCCGTATAACCTTCCGGGTGACCGACATGAAGACCGGCACCTGACGGGTATGGAAACATATCAAGGACGTAGAAACAGTCCTTCTCCGGGTCTTCAGTCGTTTTAAATGCGTCTTTCTCTTCCCAACGCTTTTGCCATTTCGGCTCGATTTCTTGATGTTTAAAATAGCTCAACATTCTTCCTCCTCTGCATAAATAAAAAGCCTTCC
The DNA here is from genome assembly GCF_018617855.1 of Exiguobacterium qingdaonense. Classification (GTDB taxonomy): domain Bacteria; phylum Bacillota; class Bacilli; order Exiguobacteriales; family Exiguobacteriaceae; genus Exiguobacterium; species Exiguobacterium qingdaonense. The sequence continues at coordinate 41,761 of NZ_JACSKY010000002.1, read as the reverse complement.
GTCCCCGAAAATGGGACGAAAGGCTTGAAAGCTCTCCGCGGTACCACCCATGTTGCATTGCTGCCACTTGAGACGCCGATAACGAGGCGTAACCCCGGTTTTCCCTACTCGGTTCAGGAAAACAGCTCCAAGGCGAGTTCACGACCTCCATTTATCGATTCACACCACCCATCGACTCTCTTTGAAACGGAATGTTCGCTACTAATCCTCTTCATCGCTTGCTATTCATCGTAGTCTATTTTAGCCCATTCTGATTTTCAACGTCAACTTGATTTTTCTGTGACACGAATGTCTTTCATGATGACAAATAGCGTTAAGGCGAACGTAGCGAGCAGAAGAAGCATACCAAAGACCGCAGTAATCCCGAACACATCATAAACAAACCCTGACAACGTCGGTCCAATCATCCGACCGACGGACGCTGCGATATTGACGAGTCCTTGATATTGTCCCGCTTTCCCAGATGGGGCAAGTTTCGCCGCAATCGTCGGAACTGCCGGCCAGACGAACATTTCCCCGATCGTCATGACGACCATCGCAACCATGAACATGCCGAATCCGCCAGCGAACGGCACAATCAAGAAGGCACCGAGGAAAATCGAGGCACCGATAATCAATTGACGCTTCAAATCGTCCTCAAACTGTCGCAACACACGGTTGAGTAACGGCTGTGCGAATACGATCATCGCCCCGTTCACCGTCCAAAGGAGTGAATATTGGCTGATTGTGACACCGAGGTCTTTTGAATGAACCGCGATCGTCCCTTGCCACTGGACGTACACGAACCAAAGCACGGCGTAACCAACGGCCACATACCACATCGACTTCATCGTCGCGCTCGAGAGCGTCGTAGCAGCAGCCTCCAATTGTGACTGCACGACCGGACGTGTCGGGTTCTTCAAATAACGGAGTCCAAACAAAAGGACCACGACGAATAAGACCGACAAGAAGAAGTTCGCGTAAAAGATCCACTCGATGTTCAAGCGCGCGATTTGACCACTCATGGCCGTACCGAGTGCGACACCGACGTTTTGTGCAACATAAATCGCATTGAACGAACGGCGTCCACCCTCTGGCCAGATGAGTCCCGCGAACGCATAGACGGTCGGAAAGACGAGTCCTCCTGAGAACCCGATCATACCGAGCCACACCAAATAACCGAAGAACGTGGCGTGAAACAGTAAGAAACCGAGTGAGCTCGCAAGTAACAACCCGACAGAAATAATGAGCGTCATCTTTCCACCGATCCGGTCGAATAGCGTCCCTCCAATGTAGTTACCAACGATTGCAAGTGCGGAGTTCACAAGAAGCGCCACTCCGGCAAGTGTCATCGACTCACCTAAAAAATCATGAATATACAGGGTGTTAAATGGCCATAAAAAAGACGCCGCCGTTGTATTGAGCGCCATCGCAATGACTAGAATCCATACCGAGATTGGCATTTTATTGTTCACACCAAGTCCTCCTTTCATCCCTCTTCGCATTAAAAAAATCGGCACAAAAGGCCGAATCGACAAGATTTCCTTATCAAACCTAAACGAATGCCAAAGAAGTGTCAAGAAAAATTACTCATTATGAAGTATTGTCATTTTTTATTTGTGATAGGATGAGCAAGGAAGGAGAGATATCATGAATCCATTTGGTCAAAACCGCTATCATACATTGAATGAGGCATATCGTCAGGAGTACGGCAACAAGGTGTTTAAAGTCCCGCTCGATGGCGGCTTCACGTGCCCGAACCGTGATGGTCTCGTCTCGAAGGGAGGATGTACATTCTGTTCGGATGACGGAAGTGGGGATTTTGCGGGGAATGCCTGTGATCCGATCCCCGTCCAGTTTGCTGAAGTGAAGGCTCGTCTCCATCGGAAGTGGAAACACGCCAACTACATCGCTTACTTTCAAGCGTTCAGTAATACGTACGCGCCGGTCGAGCGGTTACGCGAACTGTACGAACCAGCACTGCAAGAGGAAGGGGTCGTCGGGCTTTCGATTGCGACACGCCCAGACTGTCTTCCAGATGACGTTGTCGATTATTTAGCAGAGTTGAATGAACGGACGTCGCTTTGGGTCGAGCTCGGTCTTCAAACAGTCCATGATTCGACCGGAAGAAAAATCAATCGCGGTCACGACTATGAGACATTCCTGACCGGTCTTGCGAAACTGCGTCGTCATAACATTCGCGTATGCGTGCACATCATCAACGGCCTACCGGGCGAAACACCAGAGATGATGCTCGACACAGCCCGAGAAGTTGCTAAAATGGACATACAAGGAATCAAGATTCATTTGCTTCACGTCTTGAAACACACACCGCTCGCACGTCAATACGAAAAAGGGATGCTCAATTTGATGGAGGAAGATACTTATATCGCCCTCGTCTGCGACCAGCTGGAACGGATCCCACCCGAGGTGATTGTTCATCGATTGACAGGTGACGGCCCACCCGACCTATTGATCGGTCCGTTATGGAGTCGCCACAAGATGCAGGTGTTGAACAAGATTCGGGCGGAACTGGAGCGAAGGGATTCCTTCCAAGGAAAAAAGAAGGATGAGATGTATGGGATTAATGAGAGTTCTACCCTTTGCAAAACAACTACTACATGACCACATTGAAGAGGGACATATCGCCATCGACATGACTGCCGGGAACGGTCATGACACATTGTTCTTGGCAAATGCGGTCGGAGAGACGGGTCATGTCTTTGCGTTTGATATTCAATCAGAAGCGGTAACGGCGACCCGAGCACGTATAGACGAGGCCGGTCTCACCGAACGGGTGACCGTCATTCACGATAGTCATGACACGGTCGGCGCCGTCATCGATCGTGAATCACGCCCCATAACGGCAGCCGTCTTCAATTTAGGGTATTTACCGGGTAGCGACAAATCCATCACGACCCATGGGAATACGACGGTCGCTGCACTGAATCAACTGTTAGACGTCATGGCTGTCGGTGGTGTCATCGTGATCGTCGTCTATCACGGTCATGAAAGTGGGAAGACCGAACGGGACGAGGTGCTTCAATACGTGGAATCACTTGACCAAAAGCAAGCCGGTGTTCTCCGCTATGGCTTCATCAACCAAATCAACCACCCTCCGTTTATCGTAGCAATCGAAAAACGTAAATGATAAAAGGCGGCTCCGAGGAGTCGCCTTTTATCATTCTTGAATCAGTTCATAAAACGTGATGAGCGTTTCCGCGAATTTCGTGTTCAATCGCTCATACCCGAAGTGCGGGAACCCTTCCAGCCGACGGATATATACTTGGTCTCCACCGATTTTCCGACAAACGTTCAGCGTCAACTTCACATCCGCAAATTGATCGTCTGGTGCATAAAAACAAGCGAGCGGAAGTCGTGGAAGGTGTTTTTTCTCTTCCTGATGCTCAACGATTTCTTCTTCGATCTCCCGATACTGCGCATACGTGATTTCACCAAACCGAGACGATTCGTCTCCTCCTCCGGTAAATGTCATCATACCGAGTGGCAAGTCTGGGCGAAAACGATCGACGGCACTCGCGACGGCTTGTTTCAAACCGCCAATTTGACGTGTCGCATGCCAGTCAAACAGTGGTGAGATATAAGTCAGGCTACCAAGCGGAACATCGTACTCCTGCAAGAGCCGATTCGTAAAGAGTGCACCGATGCTGAATGCCACGACGTGAATTGGTAGCTTAAATTCACCAGCCTCACGCAATGCCCGCTTGATAAGTTGCTTATGGTCATCTGCCATCAATCCGATTGACTTGTCGCGGACGACGATCACTTCGTACTCGTCCTGAAGTCGTCGAATAAAGTTCTCGCTGATCCGGGACGTGAACTGTAGCGGATACACGATGACGATGACTCCTTTTCGTGTTTCTTCATATGTCATGCTGCCGTCACCTCATTTATAGACTATGTTCATTGTATCAAAAAAACATCAGCCGCAACTGATGTTTGGACAAAATCCGTCCGGAGGCTTAGCTCGGGTCATGACGCAAATGAATGAGCTCCATCGGTTCGTCATATACTTCTTCTTGTATCCGATTCACTTCTACGAACGACTGATGTAAGAGGAAGGCAATGGCTTGTTCATTCGAGTTTTCAACGTACACTTCGATCGGTTGGGTCTTCTTTGATTGAAGTTGGGCCAAAAAGGCTGCACCGTACCCGTTCCGATGATGATCGGGGTGCAGATAGAGACGAAGCATCTCCCACTTGTCACCGCGGTCGATGGCGTGACAAAATCCGATGACCTCTTCTCCGTGCTCGCCAACGATAAAATACTGTTCCCGTGCTTCCTCACTTGAACTGATTGCACGTACAATCTCCTCTTGTCGATAGGCACGCTCCATCGCTCTCGTTCGATTCGAATCTTCCGATGAAATTGTCGCAAGTGCAATCGAACGAATCATCGTCGCATCCTTTGGCACTGCTTCTCTCATGTTCATGACAGCTTCCCCCTTTTGGCCAGTCTAGTTGTATCATTCCCTATCATTCTATTTTTATCCTGCCCTACATTTCATTTCTATGAAAAATTAATCGGTGACGTTAACTCTTCTGTCGTCTCGGGTATAACACAACCAATGCCAATTATACGAAGGAGTGGAAAAGATGGAACCTAAACTAGAGCATGACCCGAAAGTAGAACAAACAGATCACCCGAACCGTCAGTTTGATCAGACAGACACAGGAGGACCTAAAATAAATGTCGTGACCGGGATGTTGCTCGGTGCCCTCGTCGGTGGTCTTCTCGCCTTGCTTAGCTCTTCGAATCGCGAGCAGACAAAACAGTCCTTCTCGAGCGCAAAATCTTCAGTCGGCGGAATGGTCAACGAAGTCAAACAAGACCCTGCAGGCAAGGCCTCTCAAGTCATCGAGCAAGTCAAGACGGCTTCAGGTAAGATTCAGGAAGTCTCGACAGATGTTCAGAACGTCTATGAAAAAGTCGTCGGGGAAGTCGACACCGTCAAGGAAGACGTGAATAAAATCGTTGAGACGGCTCAAGAAGCCAAATCCGATTTACAAGATATCGGTGAGAAGGTCGTCGAAGCGAAAGACACGGCGCTCGGGCAGGAGACAACTGAGAACGATTCATCAACTGACCAAACCAAATAATCGCATAATAAAAAAACGACCTTTCCGCGGAAAGGTCGTTTTTAATTATGCGAAACGTTTCGCGCCTTCTTCAAGAACGGCTGCTTTATCTGTCTGCTCCCATGGGAGTTCTACATCTGTACGACCAAAATGACCATAAGCAGCAGTTTGCTTGTAAATCGGGCGTCGTAGGTCAAGCATGTTGATGATGCCTGCCGGACGAAGATCAAAGTTCTCACGAACGAGTTCTACGAGTTCTGTCTCACTCAATTTACCAGTACCGAACGTATCGACAGCGATGGATACTGGATGCGCCACACCAATTGCGTAAGCGAGTTGAACTTCGGCTTTGTCCGCAAGTCCTGCTGCAACGATGTTTTTCGCTACATAACGAGCTGCGTATGCCGCTGAACGGTCAACTTTTGTTGGGTCTTTACCAGAGAATGCACCACCACCGTGACGAGCATATCCACCGTACGTATCGACGATGATTTTACGGCCTGTAAGTCCAGCATCACCTTGTGGTCCACCGATTACGAAACGACCAGTCGGGTTGATGAAGTACTTCGTCTCAGCGTCGATGAGTTCAGCAGGGATGACCGCTTCGATGACGTACTTTTTCAAGTCTTCTTGAATTTGCTCGAGCGTGATGTCTTCCGCATGCTGCGTCGAAATGACAATCGTGTCAACTCGAACCGGGTTGTTCTCTTCGTCATACTCGACCGTCACTTGAGTCTTTCCGTCTGGGCGGAGGTAAGCAAGCGTGCCGTTCTTACGCACTTCAGCAAGACGACGTGACAACTTGTGCGCCAACGAGATTGGAAGTGGCATGAGTTCAGGCGTTTCGTTTGTCGCATATCCGAACATGAGACCTTGGTCTCCTGCACCGATTGCATCGAGTTCCTCTTCAGTCATCTGACCTTCACGTGCTTCGAGTGCCTGGTCAACACCTTGCGCGATATCGACCGACTGTTCGTCAATCGACGTCAAGACCGCACATGTTTCTGCATCAAAGCCATATTTCGCACGGGTGTATCCGATTTCACGGATGGTCTCGCGAACAACTTTCGGGATATCCACGTAAGTTGACGTTGTGATTTCACCAGCTACGAGTACGAGACCCGTTGTGACAGACGTTTCAGCCGCAACACGGGCATTCGGGTCTTCCGCTAAAATGGCATCCAAAATCGAGTCAGAGATCTGATCACAAATTTTGTCTGGATGTCCTTCAGTAACCGACTCAGAAGTAAAAAGTCGACGGTTCAATTTTGACATTCAAAAAACCTCCTATAATAAGGGTGATGTGTGGACGGTACTCGTTCCCCTTACGCGTTGCTTTGGGACGGTAATGAAAAAAACCTCCCCCGATGACATACATAGGGAAAGGTTGAATCGTTCTTCCTTACCCTCTTATCGTTCGAAGCTAATGGCTTCGCTTCAGGATAGCACCTTTTCCGCACAAGACTTCATGTCGGACGGTTGCTGGGCTTCGTAGGGCCTTGTTCCCTCCACCGCTCAGAATAAGAGTATCCGTTACGAAAACCATCATATAAATGACACTCGATTATGTCAAGGGAATCGAACGAATTCGTAAAACTTTTCACACACTTGAAAAACATTTAAGTCTATGAATCGCTTGATCTTTTTTTGATTCGTTTCTATTTTTTAACACCTCGTGATAAGAGAATGTGATAAAATACCCTTGTAAGAAAGCGCTTACTTAAAAAGATAAACGCTTGTTTTTAATTAGTGTGTCACATATAATTAAAAATGTCATACTGATTAAATGCAGTCGCGAAAGTATGCGGATTTCATCCACATCTATTTAGGGGAAAGGTGGGATTCAGGATGGCGACAACGCTCCTGAAAATCGAAGAATTAATTAATGGTGCCGACATGTACCGGAACTTGACGGTTCCAGAGCTGGTGGAAGAAGCCATTCAAAATGGCGAAGGTGTATTGACAAAAGACGGGGCATTATCTGTCAGCACCGGTGCTTTCACAGGACGGTCACCGAAAGACAAATTCGTCGTACAAGATGAAGTCAGCAACAACCTTGTCGATTGGGGGAAGGTCAACCAGCCAATCGCAGAAGAAAAGTTTTCAGCACTTCTTGAGAAAGTACTCGACCATCTTGAAAAGAAAGAGAAACTCTATTATTTGGAGGCGTCCGCCGGTGCGGATGAGCATTACACGTTGCCCGTCCGTGCAATCACGGAATATGCGTGGCACAGCCTATTCGCAAAACAGCTTTTCTTGCGTGAATGGCCAGCGAAAGGTGCGTTTGATCCGTTTACAGTCATTTACGCACCGAGCTATAAAGCTGACCCTAAGGTCGATGGTACGAACTCCGAAACGTTTATTCTCGTTTCATTCGCCAAGCGCACGATTCTGATCGGGGGAACGGAATATGGTGGCGAAATTAAAAAATCAATCTTCTCCGTTATGAACTTTTTGTTGCCAGAGCAAAACGTGCTATCGATGCACTGTTCGGCAAACGTGAACGATGCAAACGAAACAGCCCTTTTCTTCGGCTTGTCGGGGACAGGAAAGACGACACTTTCGGCCGATATAGAGCGTCACTTGATTGGAGACGACGAGCATGGGTGGTCACCAGACGGCGTCTTCAACATCGAGGGTGGTTGCTACGCGAAGACGATCAATCTGTCGCGTGAAAATGAGCCACAAATCTACGATGCCATCCGATTCGGTTCTTTGATCGAGAACGTCGTCTTGAACGAGGATCGGACACCAGACTATAAAAATGTCTCTCTAACAGAGAACACGCGAGCTGCGTATCCAATCGAGTTCATCGACAATGCGATGCTCCCGTCACGCGCCGGACACCCGAATACAATCGTGTTCTTGACCGCAGACGCGTACGGCGTCTTACCACCAATCAGCAAATTGACGAAAGAACAGGCGATGTATCATTTCTTGTCCGGTTATACGTCAAAACTTGCCGGGACAGAGCGAGGCGTCACTGAGCCTCAAGCGACGTTTTCGACTTGCTTCGGTTCTCCGTTCCTCCCGCTCGCACCAGAGCGTTACGCGGATATGCTCGGAAAATTGATTGAGCAACACGATGTAGACGTCTATCTCGTCAATACGGGCTGGACAGGCGGTGCCTATGGCGAAGGTTCGCGCATGAAGCTCGCTTACACGCGCGCGATGGTCAATGCGGCAATTAACGGTCAACTTCGTGACGTCGAGACGATGAACCACGACATATTCAATGTCGAGATCCCGGTAGCCATCGAAGGCGTGCCGAGCGAGGTACTCAATCCACGCGATACATGGAACGACCCGAATCGTTATGACGTGGAGGCGAAAGCACTCGCCATGAAATTTAGCGAGAACTTTAAGCGTTTCACAAAAGCGAGTGAGTCAGTCATCGCGGCCGGTCCACTTGTCATCTAATACGAAAGCACCGACTCATCGAGTCGGTGCTTTCGCTTGCCGTAGCATCCAGTCCATCGCTTGTTCGGTCGTCTTCCACTTATCCCAGAACGGGAGTTGGTGTCCGAACGGGAGCACCCAAAATTCAGCTTGCTGCCCTAGCTTTTCAGCAATCGCCGTCGCATGGCGCAACCGGACCTGCTCATCATCCGTACCGTGGATGATCAATGTCGGGGCCTCCCATTCTTTATAGAGGGGGGAACGATCAACATAGGCAGGTTCTGCCGATTCGGGGTCCCCACCGGTCATTCGACGTAACATCTTCCGCATCGAACGTTGTTCTTCATACGTCCATACGAGGTTCGTCACACCGGCCCATGACGTGACGGTGGTGACCGGACGTTCAGATGCGAGAGAGAGGGCCATCATGCCCCCTCTTGAAAAGCCGAGTACGTGAATCGGATATCCGCTCGCTTGGACACGATCATAAAGCGAGAGCACGTCTTCCAAATCCTCCCCACCAAAATCCTCTCTCCCCGTTCCACCATGATTCCCTCGATAGACCGGGGCCACGACATGAAAGCCTCTCGATGCGAATTGCATGAGACGGGGCAAACGAACGTCGCCAATCCGCGCCGTCCCTCCTCGCAAATACATTAACACTTGCCCGTTCGACCGTTTCGGTTCAATCGAATACGCTACGACCTGTTCACCGTCATCGGTCGTATACCAACCGCGTGTCACCCGAAAACCCGCGTAAGGTGGCAATACATCGATGCGGTCAAACCAACTGTTGCTCATATAAAACCCTCATCGTTTCTGGCAAGACACGGTCTTTCATCATAAAGCTATAACGTGGATTCCGTAACAGATTGTCCGGCAAGGCATCGACCAGGACAGCCCCGTCTGTCTCATCAACGGCAGGATGATCCTCAAACCGTTCAATCTCCGCAAAATAAATATTTTTGATGACCGTGTCGCCACGACCGAGCACACGATATTGCCCCATGTATCGTAACGTCTTGACGACCCCTCCGGTTTCTTCAAATACTTCCCGGATGGCGGCATCGTCTTCGTGCTCTCCTGGTTCGACTTTCCCACCCGGAAACTCGAGTCCGCGTTGCTTATGTTTCGTCAAAACCCATTTGTCTTTAAATCGGGTGACGACCCAGACGTGGAGCGGTGTGTCTGAGAACGGATAATGAGTGAAGCTTAACTCGACTTGATTATGATAGTAATCCTTGAATGTCTTCATAGTCCATCCCTTTCTTTCCCCTGTCTACTCTCACTTTACCTTGTCTTCACCCAGTTTCAAACAAAAAAATCGGTCCGACTTGCGGACCGATCTGTTTTTTTACTGATTCAAGCGTTTCTCGAGTTCTGCCTTTTGTTCTTCGTAACCTGGTTTGCCGAGCAATGCGAACATGTTCGCTTTGTACGCTTCGACACCTGGTTGGTTGAACGGGTTGACGCCGAGGATATAGCCGCTCATCGCACATGCTTTTTCGAAGAAGTAGAACATGTAACCGAGGTGATACGGTGTCATCTCTGGCAATTCGACGACAAGGTTCGGGACATGTCCGTCAGTGTGCGCAAGAAGCGTCCCTTCTGTCGCCTTGTCGTTCACGAACTGAATCGTCTCACCGGCGAGGAAGTTCAAGCCGTCTAAGTCTTGTGCGTCTTCAGGGACATTCATCGAGTGACGTACTTCTTTCACACGGATGACTGTCTCGAACAAGTCACGACGACCTTCCTGGATATATTGACCCATCGAGTGAAGGTCTGTCGAGAAGTCGACCGCTGCAGGGAAGATTCCTTTATTGTCCTTCCCTTCTGATTCACCGTAAAGTTGCTTCCACCACTCTGACACGTAGTGAAGCGCCGGCTCGTAGTTGACGAGCATCTCGATTGATTTGCCTTTCGCGTAAAGGGCATTACGCACGACCGCATATTGATACGCTTCGTTTTCAGACAACTCTGGTGAGCTGTAAGCGTTTTGTGCGTCACGCGCTCCTTCCATCAACGCATCGATGTCGATGCCTGCAGCAGCGATTGGAAGAAGGCCGACTGGTGTGAGGACAGAGAAGCGTCCACCGACATCGTCTGGAATGACGAATGACTCGTAACCTTCTGCGTCCGCGAGCGTCTTGAGTGCACCGCGGGCACGGTCCGTCGTCGCATAAATACGCTCGCGCGCACCTTCTTGACCGTACTTGTCTTCCATGAATTGTTTAAGGACGCGGAACGCGATTGCCGGCTCCGTCGTCGTTCCGGATTTCGAGATGACGTTGATGGAGATGTCTTTTCCTTCAAGCACTTGAAGCAACTCTCTCATATACGTCGAAGAGATGTTGTGGCCCGCATAGAATACTTGTGGCGCCTTGCGCTCTTCTTTTGACAATACGTTGAAGAACGAATGTTGAAGCATTTCGATCGCTGCACGGGCTCCGAGGTATGAACCTCCGATTCCGACGACGACGAGAACGTCTGAATTATCGCGAATTCGTTCCGCCGCAGCTTTGATTCGTGCGAACTCATCTTGATCGTATTCGGTCGGAAGGTCGACCCACCCAAGAAAATCACTTCCGGCACCGCTCCGCTCATGAATCACCGAGTGAAGGGCTTTTACCGTTTCTTGCATTTGGTCGATTTCATGCTTCCCTACGAATGAGAGCGCGTTTGAATAATCGAAACGTACAGTTGACATGTCATTTCCTCCTTTAAATCGCTCCTGAAAGAGCCATACATGACCCATCATAAACGGAAACGTCGGATTCGTTCAATCATTATTGCAAAATAGGCAAGAATTCGCCTTATTTGCTCAATTCAAGGATATGCGCAACGTCTTCTCGTTCAAGCGTACGGAAGCCACCGAACGCGCCTCGTTTCATCGCTGAATCAAGGATTGCATCGAATGTCGAATCATCGATATCATAGTCACGGAGCGAGTTCGGCGCACCGATCGCGTCGAAGAATGCACGAATCGCCTCGATTGTCCGTTTTCCTGTCTCCAAGTCGTTTTCAGCCGGTTCCACATCGAACACTTCTGTACCGAGTCGTGCGAAACGATACGCATTGTCTTCATCCAGTACGTGCTCCATCCAACGCGGGAAGAGAATCGCGAGGCCGCCCGCATGCGGGATATCATGTACAGCCGATACGGCGTGTTCAATGTTATGTGATGCCCAGTCTCCTGATGCACCCATCTGAAGTACACCGTTCAATGCGATCGTACCAGAGAATAAGATGATGGCGCGAAGGTCTACGTTTTCCAAGTCGTTCACGAGTTTCGGTGCCGATTCGACGACCGCCTTCAAGACACCTTCGGTCATGCGCTCTTGGACCGGCGCATGGTTCGGGTGGAAGTATTGTTCGAAACAGTGACTCATCATGTCGACGATTCCGTAGATGGTTTGGTCCTTTGGAACTGAGACCGTATAACGTGGGTCGAGGATGGAGAAAGTCGGATAGACGAGCGGATGACCCCATCCGAACTTCTCTTGCGTTTCCCAGTTCGTGATGACCGATCCCGCGTTCATCTCTGACCCTGTCGCTGCGAGGGTGAGCACTGTCCCAAACGGCACCGCCTCTGTCGGAACATGTTCACGGAGCACGATATCCCACGCATCCCCCTCATAAGGGATTGCCGCTGAGATTAACTTCGTACAGTCGATGACGGAACCTCCGCCGACAGCGAGTAACACGTCCACCTCTTCTTCACGAGCTCGTTTCACCGCACGACGTACCGTCTCGATGCGCGGATTCGGTTCAACCCCTGAGAAGTCGACATATGAGATATTCGCCTTCTCAAGTTCAGCCACGACCTCATCATACGTCCCATTCTTTTTGATGCTTCCGCCACCATAGACGAGCATCACTTTTTTCGTGTCGAGCGCTTTAAGTTCTCCTGCCAGCTTTTCAACCTGATGTGTTCCAAAAATGAGCTTCGTCGGGTTTTTGTATTCAAAGTTGTGCATAAATCATCCTCCTCGCGAAAATATGTAACACCTACACTATATACCCTGTTTTTAAGGAATGAAAAGTATCGTGCTTACGCGTAGATGCGATCGATGATTCGATGTAAAATGACCGCTTCTTCAGCTTGACGATAGTCCGGCTCTTGCCGACACGCTTCAAGAAATGATTGAATCTGTTTCTCATAAGGATCATGTTCTTGTAAATACGCCGGTTGTTCATCAAACAACGCACCATGTTTTTCAGTGTGCAGTTTGAGCGGGAATAGACTGGCGCCGGCATTCGTCCCGCGACACTCGACCCGCATCGTATCTTTGTCCTCGAGATTGGCCATATAACTTACATCGAGCATCAACGACGCCTTCGTCTCGAATGTAACCATCGCTCTCGCCGTATCTTCGACAGATAAGGATGCATAATCCCAATCCCCCAATAGACCGACTCCCGGGCGACTGCCTAAATACTGTCCCACATGCCCGATGACCTCTTTTGGCTCCGGGTATCCCATCAAGTAAAGTGCAAGGTCTAACATATGTACTCCAACATCGAGTAAAGCTCCACCGCCTTGTAGTTCTTTGTTCGTAAACACACCCCACCCGGGAATTCCGCGTCGTCGAAGGGCGAGTGCTGTCGTCGCATAGACGTCTCCCAGCTCCCCAGCATCAATCATGCGCTTCAACAGGATGGTGTCCGCTCGATGGCGATAATGAAATCCATAATGCAATGTTTTTCCAGCTCGTTTTGCCGCTTCTAACATCTCAATTGCCTCATTCTCCGAGATACCAGGTGGCTTTTCACAGAGAACGTGACATCCTGCTTCAAGCGCAAGCAGCACTTGCTCTTTATGTAAGGCGTTTGGTGTACAGATGCTGACCGCATCGAGTTGTTCGCTCGAAAGCATCTCCTCGACCGTCTCATAAACGTTCGGGACGCCAAACTTCTGCGCGACACGTTCACCGTTAGCCCGTGTCCGGTTCATGATCGCCACGACGTCTACTCCAGCTTTAATATAATTCGGAATATGGGCATTCGTCGCGATGCCTCCCGATCCAATAATGCCAATTTTCATAATATCTCCTCCTATACGGTCTAACCATTCTTCATGTGAATCGTTATTTCCTGTAAAAAAAAAGGTGACCCGAAAAATCGGGTCACCTTGAAGTCGTTACTTCTTGAAGTTCGTGTTTTTGATCCAGTCTTCAAGTTTGTCCTTGAGAACTGTGAATCCTGGAGCTTCTTCTTGCTTGAAGTTAGAAGATGCTTCGTTGCGACGTGGCGCGCGACGAGCTGGTTTCGCAGACTTCTCGCGTTTTGGAGCTTCTTGAGTCGCTTTCATTGAAAGCTTGATTTTTTTAGAAGCTTCATCCACTTCAAGGATTTTCACTTCAACTTCTTGACCGACTTGAACGTAGTCGTTTACGTCTTTTACGTAGTCGTGTGAGATTTCTGAAATGTGGACAAGACCTTGAGTCTCGTCATCGAGTGCCACGAAAGCACCGAATGGTTGAATTCCTGTTACTTTACCTTTTAAAACTTGATCTTTTTCGTATTTTGCCATTACAAACAACTCCTATGCTAAATTCATCAACTTACTATAACATACTTTTTTCGATAAAGTGTAGAAATTAGTAAAAAAGATTATTTCAACGAATTGAAATGTTTTAAAGTCAAAGGTCCGGGTAAATACAAATCAAGCAAGACTTCAAGTATTCCCCCCTGATTCCGCTAGGCAATTTGCCTAGCCTTTTTTTTGTCAAAATGTCGTAAACGGCTTTTGATGCTTAATTGGATATACAGTCGATTTGGACATCTCATTCAACATCAATGCATTCCGATAGACGGCCATCCCTAAATTAGTCGCAGCGGGACCGTGAGAATGTTCTAAGTTCGTATGTGTGAACAACTGCCCATGCAATGACTCGCTCATGACCACGCGATACGTTTCATCGACAGCCCATTCGCCTTCCGCCTCCCAGACGATTGGAAGTCGATCGATAAAGGATGGGACAACCGGGCGATACCCTGTCGCCACAACGACAAGATCGTATTCCTTTTCAACCACTTCGTGCGTGTATTGTTTGGTTCCTTTCAATCGATGTGTCAACCAGTCATACGATATGGACTCTACCTCGACTTGCGTGAGCATCTCTGTCCGCTCCGGATTCCCTTCCGCCGTCCGATGATAGAGCGCTTCGTAAATCGACGTCATCGTCTCAGGGTTGACCCCGTGGCGGAAACGTTCGAAGGAACGAAGAAGTTCCTGCCGTGAGTCATATGGCAATCCATGAAAGTAATCGACATAGTCCACGCTAAAAATCTCGTCGCCAAGCTTACCCGATTCGAGTGACTCAAAATGATTCGACCGAGTGATCCAGTCAATCCGTTGGTCATCCGTCGCATTGCGCATCAAATCAAGAAACACTTCCGCCGCACTCTGCCCACTCCCGACAACTGCAACTCGATAACGATCCCTTAGCACATCTCGATATGTAAGATAGTCGCTCGTGTGTATAACTTGTTCAAACCCACTCGGTACATCGGGTTCTGCACCGGTACCGAGAACGAGCGATGTCGTATGAACTTGAGTCGTTTGCCCACCTGACTCGACCGTCACAACAAAGCCATCTTCAACGACCTGTACATCAGAGACATAGTGACCAAAACGGATTGTCGATAATCGTTCAGCCGCCCAGCGCAAGTACCGATTGTACTCCGTTCGCGGGATCTTGTTTTGCTCTTGTGTGATGAACGTCTGCATGCGCCCAGTTTCATGCAAATAATTTAAAAAACTGCAAGGGTTGGTCGGGTCAGCGAGCGAGACGAGGTCTTGTAAATAATGTGTTTGCATCGTCATACCTTCAATCAGCATGCCTTCATGCCACATCATTTCTTGACGCTTTTCAAAACAAACCCTCCGTAATCCCGTCTTTTCCGCGAGGGCCATCAAACCGAGATTATACGGACCACAACCAATCGCAATAAAATCATATCGTTCCATCTATTCACCCCATCGCTCGTTTTTCATCTTCTCTTTATAACGACAAGACCCTCATCGTTGAGAGTCTTGTCGCGTGGTCGTCATCTCGAATTGTTTCATAAAGCGTTCGATTCGACGAATCGCCTCTTGTAATTGTTCAAGCGACGTCGCATAACTCGCTCGAACGAACCCTTCACCGCTTTCACCGAAAGCATTCCCCGGAACGACGGCGACACGTTCTTCGATTAATAGACGCTCCGCGAACTCTTCACTCGTCAACCCGGTGTGACGAATCGAAGGGAACGCATAGAATGCCCCACCTGGTACATGCGTCGGCAGTCCCGCCTCATTCAGTGCTTGAATGAAGTAGTTCCGACGTTGCCGATAGCTCTTTACCATACCCGGCACATGTTGGTTGCGAGTTCGAAGCGCCTCAAGCCCTCCGAACTGAACGAGTGTCGGGGCGCACATCATGCCGTATTGATGTACTTTCAACATTTCTCGCGTCACGACTTCCGGTGCGCACGTGAATCCAAGGCGCCACCCCGTCATCGCGAACGCCTTCGAGAAACCATTCACGACAATTGTTCGGTCTCGCATATCATGTAGCGTCGCAAAGCTAACGAACGGTTCGTCGTAACACAGTTCTGCATAAATCTCATCACTCACGACCCATAGGTCATACTTCGTCGCCAGTTCAGCGATTTGGGCAAGTTCGTCGCCAGTCATCGTCGCACCTGTCGGATTAGACGGGAAACAAAGCAAGATCGCCTTCGTTCGTTCCGTAATGGCTCCCTCGACGTCGTTTCGGTCAAGACGGAACCCATTCTCAGGACGACATGCGACGGGAACCACCTTTCCTCCCGCCATTTCAATCAACGGACCGTATGAGACGAATGCCGGTTCGACCACGATGACCTCATCTCCCGGATTGAGGAGGGATCGGAATGCGATATCGAGCGCTTGCGAGGCCCCTGTCGTGACAATCAATTCTGACGCCGGGTCGTAATGGACTGAAAAACGTTCTTTCATATAACTCGCGATCTCTTCTCGCAATTCGATGAGCCCGGCGTTGGCACTGTAAGCCGTATATCCTTCTTCGAGTGCGGCGTAGCTCGCTTCGCGCACGTTCCATGGTGTGATGAAATCTGGTTCCCCTACCCCAAGAGAAACTACGTTTTCCATCGTCTGTGCTAAGTCGAAGAATCGGCGAATGCCCGACGGTTTCATCGAGACGACTTGATTCGATAGTGACTTCATGGCGTAATGTTCAAGCGCTTGTCTTCAGTTTGTGGGGTGAACAAGATCCCGTCATGTTTGTATGTTTTCAATTTGAAGTGTGTCGTTGTCGACAAGACCGAGTCGAGAGGCGACAGCTTGTCCGAGACGAACGAGGCTACGTCTTGAAGCGAGTTCGCCCGAATCACGACTTGAAGGTCGTACGCGCCTGACATCAGATAAAGTGCCGTCACTTCAGGGAAACGATAGATCCGTTCGGCCACATCATCAAATCCGCGACCCCGTTTCGGCGTCACTTTGACATCGATAAAAGCCGTCACATCATGACGATTGATTTTTTGCCAGTTGACCATCGCCCGAAATCCAAGGAGGATTCCGTCTTGTTTAAACTTCTCGAGCATCGACTCGATCGTCGCTTCATCGACCGCTAACAAGTCAGCTAGCATCTTCGTCTCGAGATACCCTTTTTCTTCTAACAACTCTAACAGTTCCAGTTCTTTTGATGAATACATACTCAATCTCCTTCCGTCCGACCAGGTAGCGTGCCTGAGAACGTTCTCTCTGTCTGTCTCACATATGAACGTCGTTCTTTTTGAACGATATGGAAGTTCTTCATTTCCATATCTGTCAGCCGATGCTTTTGACAGAATCGGTCAAAGTAACGACGTCTCGTTTCATCTTGCTTTGCCGACAGGTTGTCGGTTCCGTTGAATGCATAAAGTACGGTCGCACGCGCCGGATGGGAGATGATGAACTTCTCCATCACCCTCAAAAAGAAATCCCAGTCCCAGTAATTGTAGACGTCCTCGTCGAACAATCCAATCGAGTCATGGATTGCTTTCCGATACATCGTACCGGATGGGATAAACGTCGAGTCCTGGCGCATCCGCTCTGAATCAAACTCATATGCAAACGGTTCCCATTCGGTCACGGCGCGGCGTCCATCAATCCATTCAAAGCGGAACAGTTCGGCGTCCGTATAGACAAAGTCAGCCTGTTGAAGGTCGCGTAAACCGTCCTCGAGATGCGTCGGCATAAGAAGGTCATCATCGTCTAGCAACAAGATGATGTCACCCTTTGATTCGACAACGCCACGATTGCGGGCACGGACGTGATGATTCTCACCGACTTCAATCACACGGACATCCAACCGATTCAAAAAAGGCGCCAAAAGATGTTGTTTTGGCGGCCCCTCATTATTCATGATCAAGACTTCAAACTGTTGAAACGTTTGGACCGTCAGGCTTTCAAGCAGTTCCGTCAGTTCCGTCTCGCGTTTATAAGCCGGAATGACGATCGAGACGAGCGGATTCATCCGCGATACGCCGTCTCGACATGTGGTAGGATTGCTTCCCAGCTCACGTCAGCCTCTTTTGATACGGTCACAAAGTCACCATAAGCAAACACGCTCTCGACTCCCTCGATTTCGACGAGTTTTGCGAGGAGCGGTTGGTCTGTCGCTTCGCCAGCTTTCACGCTTTGACTTTTCGCCCCGAACACGTTTTCTGGGAGTGTCACTTTCATTGCATTTGGATTTGGTGTTGGATCAATTCGTAACATATTTATTCCTCCTTATAGTTGGCAAGACAACGACGCGAAAAGACGCTGCGCCATCTCATACATCTCTCGTTCTGATGGACACGCATCGAACGCCTCAAGAAGCGTGCGGCGCATCACCTCGGTGAGCTGCTCCGGAGAGTCGACATCAATTAATGCCATCATCACCTCATCGAATTCTGGACTGTACGAGCCCACCCCGTATCCGAGCGGGTCCCATGTTAATAATAAGTCTTCTGTACGCACTTGTTAAACCCTTCTTTTCGTAAAATGATGTGCCCTACCTCATCAATCTACCTTACTTTTTACTCGGATGCCAGCCTTGACAAACGGATTCATATTTCGTGCTTCATCGGAACACTATATCTAGTATGGAATGACTATGCAGGAATGTTGATGCAGTACGTCAAATGAAGTCAATTCCACGTTAAACCAACTGACGAAATAGTTCATGATCACGGTTGAAATCGGATTCAACGATTTGTGAAAAAACACGCAAAGCCAATTCATAATTTTTTTCCATCTCAGTTCTCCCTCTCAAATCGGGTCATGAAGCCCTTTTGGAGCAAAAGCAAAAAAGCGACGGGCACATTTCAGAATGTCAAGGATTGAAAAACTAAATGTAGGTGTTTTATGATTAAAAAGATAAAAAAGTGTCAATATATAGTTAACAGGCATTTTAAGCGTTGACACGATATTATGGCAGGTTCGGAAGTATATATTATTCTTTCATACCATCTACATCATATAAAGGAGTGATCGATTTTGACATCACCTATCCAGCACGAGACGATGTTACCAGCGGTTCCAACGCTTGCTGACGTCTCTTCTCTTATCCACTCTATCCAGACAAGGTATCCTCACTTGAGTGTGGAACGTTATGAAGAACGGGCGATTCGAGCGCTCGAGACAAAGTCGCTAACACAAGATGTAGTGTATGACTTATTGACGATGCACGCTCTCGATATGTTAAAAGCTGAAGAACCGGACTGGACGTTCGTCGCGACGGAGATGTACTTGAATCGTCTCTACTTAGAAGCGGCACGAAACCGTGGCTACGAAGCTCCCATGCGTTACGGAAGTTTTTATCAATTGGTCGAGACGTTAACAGCAAAACGCATCTTCACCTCCGCCCTTCTTGACACGTACTCAAAAGAAGACATGGACCATCTCGAAACGTTGATTGACCCATCCCGAGACCGTCTCTTCACATACATCGGACTCCGAACGTTGTCGGACCGCTATCTTGGGCGCGATCATGTGAAGAACTTGTATGAGCTTCCACAGGAACGCTTCATGGTCATCGCGATGACCCTCATGCAAAAAGAAGGTCAAGAGACACGCTTGAAGCTCGTTGAAGAGGCATACTGGGCTCTCTCGAACCTTTATATGACGGTCGCCACACCGACGTTATCAAACGCTGGGAAATCCTACGGACAGCTCAGCTCTTGCTTCATCGACACGGTCGATGACTCGCTCCGTGGCATCTACGACTCGAACACCGACGTGGCGACGCTCTCAAAAGGTGGCGGCGGAATCGGTGTCTATCTCGGGAAGATCCGGTCACGCGGAAGTGACATCAAAGGATTCAAAGGTGTCTCAAGTGGTGCTCTTCCTTGGATGAAGCAACTGAACAACACGGCCGTCTCGGTCGATCAACTCGGGATGCGCCAAGGCTCGATCGCTGTCTATTTAGACATCTGGCATAAAGACATCTTTGAGTTCCTCGATGCGAAATTGAACAACGGCGATGAGCGTCTCCGGACACACGACTTGTTCACGGGCGTCTGCTTACCGGACCTCTTCATGCGTACGGTCGAGGCACGCGGCGAATGGCATCTGTTCGACCCACACGAGATTCGTACCGTGATGGGATATAGCCTTGAAGACTATTTTGACGAATCAGAGAACGGCGGAAGCTTCACAGAGAAATATATGGAATGTGTCAACACGCCAGAATTGTCTCGTGTGACGGTCCCAGCCATCGACCTCGTGAAGCGTTATATGCGCTCACAACTTGAGACCGGGACCCCATACATGTTCTTCCGTGACGCGGTGAACCGTGCCAACCCAAATAAACACGCCGGTATGATTTACAGTTCAAACCTCTGTTCAGAAATCGCACAAAACATGTCGGCCACGACGATTGAAGAAGAGTACACGCAAGACGGAAAAATCGTCATCACGAAAACACCAGGGGATTTCGTCGTCTGTAACTTGAGTTCGATTGCCCTCGCCCGGGCGGTGAAGGCAGACGTTCTTGAACGGCTCATCCCGATTCAGATGCGTATGCTTGATAACGTCATCGATTTGAACACGATCGAAGTCCCACAGGCGATGATCACGAACCAGAAGTATCGTGCCGTCGGGCTCGGAACGTTCGGATGGCACCATCTGCTCGCTCTCGAAGGCATCCGCTGGGAGTCGGTCGATGCTGTACAATACGCAGAAAAACTGTATGAAAAAATTGCGTATCTCACGATTCAGGCATCGATGGAACTCGCTAAGGAAAAAGGTGCATTCGGGGTCTTTGAGGGATCGGAATGGCATACGGGTGAATACTTTAAACGCCGGAACTATCGTTCACATGATGACCTTGATTGGGATGGTCTCGCTGAAGCAGTACATCAAAACGGCGTCCGCAACGCCTATATGATGGCCGTCGCACCGAACTCTTCAACCGCCATCATCGCTGGCAGTACGGCTTCGATTGACCCAGTTTATAAGAAGGTCTATTCGGAGGAGAAGAAAAATTATAAGATTCCAGTCACGGTGCCGGACTTGACGCCGGAGACGAACTGGTTCTATAAATCCGCATTTGAAGTCGATCAGTTATGGAGTATCCGTCAAAACGCGGCACGCCAACGCCATATCGACCAAGCAATCAGCTTCAACTTGTACGTGAAGAATGATGTGAAGGCGACAGAGCTTCTTGCGATGCATCTTGAAGCCTGGTCACTCGGGATGAAGTCGATTTACTACACACGTTCAACAACCGTCGAAGTCGATGAATGTGAGTCTTGCGCCTCGTAACCAATCGTCACATCACGAATCTAGTCCGTTTTTCTGAAAGGTGGTCTACTAATGAACATCGCAATCATTTGTCATTCGATGAGCGGAAACACAGAAGAAGTAGCATCGCTCATCGAGTCGACACATCATCGTCGTGGAGATACGGTCGTTCGATATGATGCCGATCGAGTCGGCTATCGTGAAGCGAAGTCACTCGCTACGTTCGATCTCGTTTATTTCGGCTCCTACACGTGGGCAGACGGAATCTTACCAGACGAAATGAAGGATACGTTTCGCCTCGTGTTGAAGGAACTACAAGTGCCGATTCGACAAGCAGCGGTATTCGGAACTGGTGACAAAATGTTTGTACATTTCTGCCGCGCCGTCGACGAGATGGCGTACCACCTTTCAAAATTCGGAATCCCGCTTGCCGGGGAGCTGCTTAAAATTGAACAGTCCCCACGTAACCAACCGTACAACGTCCAGTACTGGGCAGAGCGGATGGCTCAACATGTAGAAGAAGGAGTTATGCATCATGTCGATTCAGAAAATCAAATTATTGTCGCCCAAACATCCTAACCGGGCAACCGCCATCATCGGCGGCGAAACGAGCTCGATCGTCAACTGGAACGATATCGCGTATCCTCAGTTTTATACGATTTATAAACAGTTGTTATCTAATTTTTGGATTCCTGATGAAATTTCAATGTCTAAGGACATGCAACAATGGCCACAGCTGACTGAGCGAGAGCAGGATGCGTTCAAACGCATCATCGGGTTGTTATCGATTCTTGACTCCGTCCAAACTCGATACATTTTAGAATCTTCCATGTTTTCTTCCGATTCATCTGTTCATGCCGTCCTCGCGGTCATCGCACAACAGGAAGTCGTACACAATCAATCGTATAGCTACGTCCTATCGAGTCTCGTACCACTCGCGGAACAAAATCGGATCTTTGATATCGCCAAAGACGACGAGATGGTCATGAAGCGCAATCAGTTCATCCTGGACCTGTATGAAGAGTTCCGTGAGACACCGAATGCTGAGAATTTTGCAAAGTCGCTCGTCACTTCGGTCATTCTAGAAGGGATCAACTTCTATTCAGGTTTCGCCTATTTCTATAACCTCGCGCGTCACCAAAAAATGGTCGGCACATCGACGATGATCAGTTACATCCAACGTGACGAGATGCAACATTCTTATTTCATCAGCCAGCTCTTACGTGCCGTGTTGACAGAGAATCCAAAGATTGACGAGGACGGTCAGTTCAGTCAATTCGTATACGATACGATGTCAGAGGCGGTCGACCTTGAGATTGAATGGTGTGAATACGTGCTACGCGACCTCGATGGGCTCGACGTCAGTGAAATGCGTGATTACGTCAAATACTTGGCGAATAAACGCTTGCGTGTCATCGGATTAAACGATTTATACGAAGGATACGATGAAGACGTCATGCCTTGGATCCGTGCTTATTCAGACGATTCGCTCAATGCGACAAAGTCGGACTTCTTCGAGCAAAAATCGCGTTCTTATGCGAAAGTGACCGATGCAAACGGATTTGACGACTTATAAAGCGGACCGAACGTTCAACGAACTTCGGTCCAGGCTGTTGACGAACCAAATCGCCACGTGCGATTTAGTTCGTCTTTTTTATGTTCAGCGAGCGCTCGACGGCTTGCAGTCGCAGCCGGTAAAGCGACTTGCACGTGGACATGGCGTTTATGTTCTTCCTCATTTGGACCGGTTCGAAGTATGGATCGGGCTTTTTCTTCGACCATCAACGCCTCAGAAAAAGACAAACGGCCGCCAGATGACGACCGTTTGCGTTGCTCGCCCGACGGCGCCCCGACTCCGAAAGGATTGCAATCCGACGGAGACCCAGCAGCGACCTAGGTCGCGATGCGGCTCCGGGATTGCCTGCGGAAAGCGTGGGCGCCGGAAAGGCGAGCGATATGATTCATGTTAGTCAACAGCCTGGACCGAACCTTCAACGAGGTTCGGTCTTTTGCATGTAAAAAAACCTTAGACGATTGAAATCGTCTAAGGTTGATCACTTAGTAATATGTTCGAACATACTTGGCGATTCCTTCAGCGACACCTTCCGCCATACGTTGGCGAGATGCATCACTACGAAGGTACGCATAATCGGTAGGTGAAGAAATGAATCCAAGTTCGACGAGGGCAGATGGCATTGTATTGTACGTGATGACGTAATAGTTAGCCGTCTTCACTCCTCGGTTGGACATTCCGCTCATTTTACTGACCAAGTTGCTTTGAATGTTTGAAGCGAGCACACGGCTGCGGGCACTATGCGCAGAACTCGAAGAATAGAACGTCTCGATCCCTTTTGCAGCAGAGGATGTTGCTGCATTGGCGTGCATACTAACAAACAAGTCCCCACGTAACGATTTGGCTGCAGCAACTCGTTGGTCTAATGTTAAATAAACATCAGTCGAACGTGTCAGGCGAACCGTATAATTGTACTTCGAACGAAGATAGGCTTCTACCCGTTTCGTTACGTCGAGTACAATCGTTTTCTCATAGAGCGAACCGTTCACTGCACCAGGATCTTTCCCGCCATGACCAGGATCAAGAACGATGACCGTTCCAGTCGATGTGCTTGGCTTAGATGTCGTAACGAATGCTGAAGAAATATACGCATCTTGTCCGTTGAACTTGATTTTATGGAACCCGTTCACCGTCCCATAATGAGAAACTTCAGTCCCGTGATTGAGTCGGCCGACCACGTTCGAGTTCAGACTCGCCTTCGATCGGACATTCAACACATCTCCCGGGGTGTTAATGTATACTTTCCCTTTAGGAGCGGCTTCCGGTTCTGCAGGAGCTTTCCCTTCCGTCAACCATGAACTGGCAGTATAGTACGTTTTCGAACCGATATGAACAGTCGACCAGCTCGAGTTGTATGGCTTATAGGAAACAGCCGTATACTTTGGAAGTACGAGTTGAATCGGTGAACTTTGATGTGTTTTACCAAACAAATTGACTGTACGATTCGCATATCCTTGGGTCAATCCATCGTTTGGTTTTGTTGTCGTCGGCGGTTCAGTCGATGTTTTCGACGTCGAGATGTAAGCCGACGGCGTATAATACGTTTCGTTCCCGATATAGACAATCGACCAGCTCGAATTGTATTTGCTCGAGACGACGGCCGTGTTCAACGGGAGTACTTTTTGAACCGTTGCACGTTGGTTCCGTTCGGCAAACAATTTCAAATCACGATTCGCATAACCATTTTGCTTCTCCACGCCCGTATCGAGGGTGCCTGGTGTGATTCCCCACGTCGGTGTATAGTATGTCTCGTTCCCGATATAGACGACCGACCAGCTCGAGTTATACTTGCTCGATACGACAGACGTGTTTTTCGGAAGAACCTTCTGTACTTTCGAGCGTTGATTCCGTTCAGCAAATAGTTTTAAGTCACGGTTGGTGTAGCCGTTCGTCCGATCCACATTCGACTCAGCGAGCTTCGGGGCGATGTAGGCTTTCGCCGCATAATACGTCTTCCCATTCAAAAAGACTTTTGCCCATGAGGAATTGTGAATCGCGTACTTCACTTCCGTCCCTTTCTTCAGCGTCGTGTAGATTTTTGCCGATCGATGGGATGTGACGCGAATATTTAAGTTCGCAGTCGTCACGCCGGTAGACGTTGTCGATTGGGTCGACAACGAGCTTGAAGTGGATGAAAGTTTACGGATGTATTGGGCCGAGGCGTAGTATGTACGATTGTTTACGTACACCTTATGCCATGACTGATTATGCGTACCATATTTCACTTTCGTGCCTCTCGGCAATGTGTCCACTACCGTTCCACTCAGACTAGGTGAAGTACGAATGTTCAAATTGACAGTCGTTTCTCCATCGTAAGTCGCTGCTTCAACAGACGGGAGTTGCATCCCAAACAATAGGACCGTTAAGATGAGGGCAACTTTTAATAGCTTCATTTTCATCCAAAATATTCCTTTCTTATTGCGGCATTTCCTACTAACAACAATTACATATTAGCATAATGCTTTTTTAAAAAAAGTAAATATTTGAAAAAAAGATGAATGTTTTTGATAAAAAGGTAAATGTTTTTAACGGGTCGGGCGGACGACAAAATACGTTCCAGAAGCATAGTCCTCTACCGTCAGCTCGAAGCCCTCAATCACCGGCAAATCTCCTGTAAAGATCAGCCCATCCCGCTGCTGATGAATGACGAATCCGTCTAATCCTTCAATCGTTGCGATTTTATAAAACCGTCGTAGATGTTGCTCTCGTTCAATATATCGGTCGAAACGCTCAAATGATTTAACCGGAATCCCTCCCCAATACCGACCATTTCGGTGTGATAAATAGGTACGGACCGATGATTCCGTAATTGGGTCTGGTGTATGGTCAAACCTTCCAAAATCACGTGTCGACTTCTCTTCAATCAACGCAAACAGTAAATCGAACAATCGCATGTTGAAAGATGCGCCAAGAGACATGACGGCGCACTGTAGCCGCTCGATATGGTCCTTTAACGACTCTCCTTCACGATTCGGCTTTAGCTTCTTGTCTCCTTCATAAGCGTTCAATATACGAGCCACCTCGCCCGCCTCTTCAACGATTCGAAAATAAACTTGATCTCTCGTCTCCCCGCTGTCGCTCGCCTCAGGTTGACGAAGGGTAATTGCATATTGGTTTGCGAGACACGTTGAAATGACGAGCACGTCGAGCAATTCTTCCTTGATCTCTTCGTCTATCGCATTACGCAATGCCCCGCCAAGTTCTCCGACTTCCTCTAATAATCTTGCCAGACCAGATAGAGGTCTCCAATAACCTCCTAAATGAAGAATCATCGCATCCACTTTTTGTTGTACTTCTTTCATATTCATTCACCTGTCTTTCTGCTATATTTACCGCTTACATGATATACTATGCTCAATCTAGTTGTCCGGAAAGGATGGGTTTTCCATGTCATCGGTAAGACTATGGCAATTGCTTCGTTTCGTGCTCGTTGTGATCGGATTAATTTTAATCACATGGGTACTGAATATACTTTTCGAATATACGTACCCTTTCGTGTTTGCCCTTCTCTTATCCTTGATGACCGTCCCACTCGTCAACTTCTTTGAACGAAAGACGAATATGCCTCGTGCACTCGGTACACTTATTTCCTTGATCATCGTACTTAGCATCGTCGTCGGAATCATAACCATCGTCGTCATCCAATTGATTCACTATGCGACAGTTGCCGCAGAGCGGCTCCCAGAGCAAATCGAGACACTCACCGAGTTCATCCAACGCCTGTTCAATGAGAGGATCGCCCCTCTCGTCAATGATGCGTATGAGAGCTATCAACAATTGAATCCGGGCCAAACGACTTCATTGGAGGGAGGGATCACGGAGCTAGGTGTCCAGCTCGCAGCCGCAATCGGCGTCCTGTCACGCGGTGTGGCAAGTGTACTACAAGGCATGCTCGCCGCGCTTCCGCTCGTATTGTTACTCGTCATCGTCATCGTGCTCGCCTGGTTCTTCATTACAAAAGACTGGCCATCATACGTCGATTCACTCAATCGTTTGAATGAACGGAAAGGTTTCAAGGAGTTCGAGGAAGTGATGATTAACCTTAAATCCGCCCTTTTCGGGTATATCCGGGCACAGTTCACCCTCATCTCTATCACGTTTGGAATCGTACTCGTCGGAATGTTTATTCTCCGCGTCGATAATCCGCTTTCCTTCGCCTTACTTGCGGGTTTCTTTGACCTCTTACCTTATCTTGGGGTCGGGACGTTACTCATTCCATGGGCCGCCTATGCTGCAGTGTCAGGTGACTGGTTCGTCGCGATTGGACTGATTGTCCTATACATCATCGTCATCGTCCAACGTAACTTGGCAGAACCGAAAATCGTTGGCTCCCACATCGGATTGAATCCTCTCGCTGCACTCATCTCGATTTTTGTCGGCTTAAAGCTATTCGGTGTGTTAGGGTTCATCCTTGGACCTGTTCTCGCTGTACTCCTGAAGGCGTTATATAATGCCAAAGTGTTTCACTATATGTGGAAGTTCATCACCGGACCGTCTGCCACGACAACAAAAGAGCGATGAAATCTTCATTTCATCGCTCTTCCTGTGTTTGAGGTACAGCTACTGACGGAACAGTCGGTACTTTCGGATGTAGCGAGAGACCGCTCACTCCGGCTTCGTATGCCGCCACTGCCAAAATACATGCGTCGATGATATCGTCCACTTGTACGTTCGACATCTTCCATTTCCACGGCGAACTTAACGAGTACTTCCGAAGCAACTCGATCCGTTCATCTTGACCTTCGATCGTCTTTTTCCGATGTGTCGCCTCCTGCCCCATCATGACCGAGAAACAGACCTCCGGATGCGATTCGTAGACATTGTCTGCTGTGATCTGTTGAAACTCACGGATACGCGGAACGAGATTCCATGCCTGCTTACTTATCCCCTTACCGATTAGCTCCCGACTTTTCTCATTCGCTTCCTCATACGTCGCCTCATACATCACTTCTTGAATCGGCGGTGTGAAGATTGACGACTTACGCTCTTTGAGCCGGCTTCGCATCCAAGCATCACATTCTCGACTCGGTTCGTCGACCGTCCCTAATTCTTTTGGCATGTCCACAAAATGCATAGCATCCTCGATGAGTAACTCCTCTAACGTTTCCGATATCGTCAAACATAGAGAAATACTATCGTATGTGATTCGTACCCAGCCTCCACGTGCGCCATCAATTCCTACTCCGACCATGTCGTACCTCCTGTAACATCATCAACACGCCAAACACGGCGAGAAACACCGTACTTCCTAACCAAAATCGGTTTGGCCAAACCGTGTAGCAAACACCACACACAATCGCCAAACCGACTACCAAACCTGCTTTTACCGCTCCCACGATTCAATCATCCGTGCGAGTGTCCGAACCATGACACCAGTCGGCCCCTTCGGACCGAGGTCACTTGCCGATGCCCGCTCACTCGTTCCTGCAATATCGAGATGAAGCCATGGCGTGTCTCCGACAAACTCACCGACAAATGCGCCCCCGAAAATCATATGTCCGAATCGACCTGGCGAATTATTCAAATCGGCGACTTCTGATTTTCTCACTTTATCGATGAAGACATCAAAGTATGGCATTTTCCAAACGAGTTCATTCGTTTCCTGGCTAGCCGTCTCAAGTGAACGATAGAGCGTATCATCATTTGTCAGACAGCCTGTCACATCGGTACCGAGTGCGACAAGGACACCACCAGTCAACGTCGCAACGTCGATGATGGCCGCAGGTTCGTATGTTTTAGCGAACGTGACGGCATCCGCCAAGACGAGACGTCCTTCTGCATCCGTGTTCAAGATTTCAATCGTCTTCCCGTTCATCGCTGTGATCACATCATCCGGTTTGAATGCATCGCCCGAAATCATGTTGTCCGTTGCTCCGATGATTCCGATCACGTTACGATTTGGGCGCGTCGTCCCTAGTGTCTCGAATAAACCGAGGACGGTCGCCGCACCACCCATATCGCCTTTCATTCCAACGATGCCATCTTTTGGCTTAATCGAATAACCGCCGGTGTCGAATGTGACACCTTTTCCGACAACGGCAATTGGGGCCTCGCCTTCTGCCCCATCATATTCGAGCACAATCAATTTCGGCGGAATTGTCGACCCTTGATTGACTGCGAGCAATGCGCCCATACCGAGACCTTCCATCTCTTCTTTATCAAGGATACGGTATTTGAAATTATGACGTTTCGCCATTTCAACCGCATAATCTGCTAACGTCTCCGCCGTCAATATATTGGCCGGCATCATCGTCAACGTTCGTGCGACGTTGACCCCTTTCCCATAAGCCACGCCCGCATCGATATCCGTCTCGGTCACATCACCGAGCAAGGTGATTGTCGGTTCTTCTACCGCTTGTTTCGGTTCAGACTTGTATGTAGGGTGTTCATATGTCGCCATTTCATACGCTTCTGCAAAAATCCGTGCCGCATGTTCTGTGAACGTATCGAGCGCGACCGCAACGTCTTTTAAGCCTCGTTTTTTGACGAGTCTCGCGACTTTCCCGAACCAGTTCCGAACGTTCTCGGTCGTGAGATCGTTTCGTTGACCGAGTCCGACAAATAAGACGCGCGCCGTCTCGCCAGCGAATGTTGGGAGGATTGCCACTTCCCCTGTTTTCGTGGAGAGGTCTCCTGATTGAATGAGTGCTTTCACCCGTCCACCAAACAACGCATCGAGTCCTTCATCGATCGAATCCGCCGCCCCGATCCCGACGACGATTGTCTCGTATGAATCTGTCCAATTTAGTTCAGCAATCTGATACATATTGCCACTTCCCTTCTTTATATATGGTAAGCATAACGAACTTCTATAGAATAATGAAATGGTTTGCGCAAGAGTCAAGAAATCTTCGAATTCACGGGCTATCTCCTCATTGTGACGTTGTTTTATTTTATGATAGGATAAGAAAGTACGCAATCGAGCTTCTCTTCAGTCTGAAGTGAGGCCATTTTGACTGGTCGAGGCTTCCCCTAGTCGTAGACCGTTGCTACTTTAACTTTCTTCGTTCTCGTTAATTCTTTTTTCTTTTCGGGTATGAAGTAACGAGACAGGAAAGTACACTATTTCTTTGAAAAGAGGGACTACGCTTATGTCACACATTAAAGGTATTGGTGCATCTGCAGGAATCGCAGTTGCAAAAGCATTCGTCATGGAAACACCTTCATTCGATATCCCATCACACAAGGTTGAAGATGTCGCTGCAGAAAAGGCACGTTTCCAAGATGCGATCGCACAATCAAAAACTGAGCTTGAAGGAATTCGCGAGCACACGCTCCGTGAACTCGGTCCAGACAAAGCCGAGATCTTCTCAGCCCACCTTTTAATCGTTGAGGACCCAGAAATCGTTTCACAAGTGAACGATAAAATTGAAAGCGAAAACATGAATGCCGCGAAAGCACTTGATGAAGTCGCCCAAACGATGATCATGATTTTCGAATCGATGGACAACGAGTATATGCGCGAGCGCGCCGCTGACGTTCGTGACGTGACAAAACGTGTCATGGCCCACATTCTCGGGGTGACATTCGTTACACCTGCTGCCATCTCAGAAGAAGTCATCATCATCGCAGAAGATTTGACACCTTCAGATACGGCACAACTCAACCGTAAATACGTCAAAGGATTCGCGACAAACATCGGCGGACGTACATCACACTCTGCCATCATGTCACGCTCACTTGAAATTCCGGCAGTCGTCGGAACAAAAGTAGCCCTTGAAGAGATCAAGAACGGCGACCTCGTCATCATTGACGGTACTGAAGGTGACGTGTTCGTCAATCCTTCGGAGGACCTCGTCAAAGAATATGAGGGCAAACGTGCTGACTTCGAAGCTTACAAAGAAGAGTTGAAGCAACTCGTCAATGAAGAGTCTGTCACAGCGGATGGTCATAAAGTGAAGCTCGCCGCGAACATCGGGACACCGAACGACTTAGAAGGTGTCTTGAAGAACGGTTCGGACGCAATCGGTCTTTATCGTACAGAGTTCTTGTATATGGACTCTGAAACATTCCCGACAGAAGAAGAACAGTACACAGCATACAAAACGGTTCTCGAAGGGATGGAAGGCAAACAAGTCGTCATCCGTACACTCGACATCGGTGGCGACAAAGAGTTGTCATATCTTGACCTTCCGAAAGAGATGAACCCGTTCCTCGGCTATCGTGCGATTCGCCTTTGCCTCGAGGAGACAGATCTCTTCCGTACACAACTCCGTGCCCTTCTCCGCGCATCAGCTCACGGTAACCTCGCCATCATGTTCCCGATGATCGCGACACTCGAAGAGTTCCGCGCGGCGAAAGCCCTTCTTCTCGAAGAAGAAGCGAAGTTGAAAGAAGAAGGAATCGAAGTCGGTCAATACGAGACTGGGATGATGGTCGAAATCCCATCAACTGCCGTCATGGCGAAGCAGTTCGCAAAAGAAGTCGATTTCTTCTCGGTCGGTACAAACGACTTGATTCAATACACGATGGCGGCAGACCGCATGAACGAAAAAGTATCTTACTTGTACCAACCGTTCAATCCTGCCATCTTGAACCTTCTCCACAACGTCATCACGGAAGCACACAAAGCCGGCAAATGGGTCGGAATGTGTGGAGAGATGGCAGGAGAAGAGCTCGCGATTCCAATCCTTCTCGGTCTTGGACTCGACGAGTTCTCGATGTCCGCTTCAAGCGTCCTTCGTGCACGTAGCCTCGTGAAACGCTTGACGAAGACGGAAACTGAAGCAATCGTCAACGAAGTCCTCAACATGGATACAGCTGAAGAAGTCGTGAACTTCCTTAGCGAAAAGTTCGACATTAAAAAATAACGTCAAAAGTCCTTCTCTCGAGAGCGAGAGAAGGACCTTTTTACATACTTATTTAGAAGTCGAAATTGTCAGGGTCCGGACCGACACGGCGATGTCGGTCTAGCGCATCAATTCGCTCCATCTGTTCTTTATTCAACTCAAAATCGTTTAAGCTGAAATTCTCTTCGATTCGATGTGGTTTGATTGATTTCGGAATAATGACCCACCCCGTTTGGAGATGCCAGCGCAATATCACTTGAGCGACAGAACGATTCACTTCTTTCGAAATTTCTACTAAAGTCGCCTCTTCGAACAATCCACCTTGCATGAGCGGGGCCCAAGCGACAGGTACGACCTCATGCTCGCTCATATATGTGGTCAATTCAGTTTGACGAAGCAACGGATGCCGTTCGACCTGGTTCACGGCTGGAACGAGTTCGCTGTTCATAGCAAGCGTCTCGAGGTGATGCGTTTGGAAGTTACTCACTCCGACCGCTCCGACACGTCCAGCACGGTATAGTGTTTCGAGTGCGCGCCAAGAGTCGACGATTTTGTCTTCCACCGGCCAATGAATCAAGTACAAATCAAGCTTCTCCAATCCAAGACGTTCGAGCGATGCTTCATAAGCGGCAATGGCTGAATCATAGCCTTGATCGGCATTCCATAGTTTCGACGTGATAAACAGCTCGTCCCGGGAAATGTTTGCAACTTCCATCCCTTTCCGAATTCCAATCCCGACACCTTCCTCGTTCTCGTAAACAGATGCCGTATCGATATGGCGGTATCCTTGACGAATCGCTTCAACGACGGCATCGATGACCGTGTCCCCATCTTCTACTTTAAAGACACCAAGCCCAATGGCAGGAATAGCTTTCTGACCGTGATTCAACTGGATAGATTCTTTCATCTGTACCCCTTCTTTCATGAGAATTCCTCTTCACTATAAACGGAACTCTCACGATCCGGAATAAGGAACATTGAAGTAACTACACGAAAAGAGCCGCTCCTCGTATGGAGCGACTCACATCATTCATTACTCTGGCCCTTTGTCATCTGCTCTAAAATCGAGTGCCTCACCGGCGACGACCGTCTCACCGAACGGTACGACGACAACTTTTCCGTCTCCGTTCGTCCAAATGATCGGTGTGATGAGTGACGGCACTTTATCTCGGATTGCGCTGAGGTCAACTTCGAGAAGGACGTCTCCCGCTTCGACCCGCGTGCCTTCTTCGACTTTCGCCGTGAACCCTTCCCCTTTCAAATTGACCGTATCGAGTCCGACGTGAATCAATAGCTCACGTCCATCGTCAGACAAGATGCCGATTGCATGTTTCGTCGGGAAGAATGTCGTGATTTGACCTGTCACCGGTGAAACGACCTGTCCGGAACTTGGCTCAATCGCAAATCCTTCTCCCATCATTCGAGCTGAGAAGACTTGGTCCGGCACATCATCGAGTGACAGTAACACTCCCGACATCGGTGCCAAGAAACGATGGTCTGCCTGTTCTGCGGACTCTGGCGTGATGACGGCTTTTTCTACTTTCTCTTTCGGTTTATACTCGCCACCTTCGATGATGGTCGCGATTTGTGATTTGAGTGTGTCCGATTTCGGTCCAAAGATCGCTTGAATGTTGTCCCCTACTTCAAGGACACCAGCAGCACCCAGATCTTTTAGCAAATCCTTGTCGACTTGTTTCACATCATTTACCGTGACACGAAGTCGGGTGATACAAGCATCCAAATGCTTGATGTTTTCAGGTCCTCCAAGTCCAACGAGTACCTCATACGGCAAATCGTCCCCAATTGCCGCCCGGTCCCCTTTCGCACCTGTTTGAATATCGCGTCCAGGCACTTTCAAATCAAACTTCGTAATGGCGTATCGGAAACCGAAGTAGTAAATGACCGCAAAGACGAGACCGACCGGAATGACGAGCCACCAGGCCGTCCGGTTCGGCAAGACACCGAATAGAAGAAAGTCGATGAGTCCGCCTGAGAAGGTTTGCCCGATCTTGACATCGAGTAAGTGCATCGTCATGAAGGAAAGTCCGGCAAAGACGGCGTGAATCCCGAAAAGAAGAGGTGCAACGAAAACGAATGAGAATTCGACCGGCTCTGTGATCCCTGTCAAGAATGACGTGAGGGCGGCCGAGAAATAAAGACCTTCCACATCTTTTCGACGCTCTTTCGAAACCGTATGATACATGGCGAGACAAGCTGCAGGTAATCCGAACATCATGAACGGAAACTTCCCGGTCATGTATGTCCCTGCCGTGAACTCGACCCCGTCACGTAGTTGCGCGAAGAAGATTCGCTGATCTCCTTGTACGAGATCGCCGGCCTGGTTCGTATATTCACCGAACTGGAACCAAAACGGAGAATACCAAATGTGATGAAGACCGAACGGAATCAAGGAACGTTCGACTAATCCGAAGATAAATGCAGACAATGCAACGTTTGCCTCGATGACCGTACTTGAGAAGTTGTTAATGGCATTCCCGATCGGTGGCCATAAATACGCAAGCGCAATCCCGATAATCAAACTGAATGCGGCCGTCGCAATCGGAACGAACCGTTTCCCGGCAAAGAATCCTAAAAATTCTGGCAATTTGATGTTGAAATACTTGTTGTACGCATAAGCCGCGACAAGCCCGGCGATAATCCCCCCGAATACCCCCATCTGGAGCGTTGGGATACCGAGGACGGTCGCGTACTGCGGGTCACCTTGAACAATTTCCGCGGTAATGCCGTTCCACGTGCTTATTACTTTGTTCATAATCAAATACCCGACAATCGCTGCTAGACCAGCTACGCCGTCCCCGTTCGCGAGACCGATCGCGACCCCGACGGCAAACAGTAACCCTAAGTTCGCAAAGACGATGTCCCCGGCATCTGTCATGACTTGCCAAATCAGCACTAGCGCGTCATTTGCCAGAAACGGAAGTAATTCAACGAGGTCCGGGTTTTGAAATGCGGTACCAAACGCCAAGAGAAGACCGGCTGCCGGTAAGATTGCAACCGGAAGCATGAGTGCTTTCCCGACCCGTTGTAGAACACCAAACACTTTCTTCCACATCATGGTTCCCTCCTTTGTCAGAATACTTTCTTTTTCCCGTTGACGTGTAGATGAAACTGTTTCAGTTTATAAACTACAAAAAGACCAACCCCGAAGGATTGGTCTAGGAAGTCAATCAGTTTGCTTTCTTTTCGTTACCTGAAGCGATGACCGCTTGGATTTCTGATTTCAATGCGTCCGAACGTGGTCCGAAGATTGCTTGAATGTTGTTACCAACTTCAAGGACACCAGATGCCCCGAGACGTTTCAACTCATCTTTATTGACTTGATCTTTATCTTTTACTTCAACGCGAAGACGTGTGATACATGCGTCGAGGTGCTTGATGTTTTGTGAGCCACCAAGACCGACGAGGATATCTTGTGCAAGTTCCGATCCAGTAGCTGTCGATTGCTCAACAACTTGATCTTCACGACCAGGTGTCTTGAGGTTGAACTTGCGGATGACGAAACGGAATCCGAAGTAGTAAACAACCGCGAACGCGAGACCGACTGGAATAACGAGCCACCAGTCCGTACGACCTGGAAGTACACCGAAGAGCAAGAAGTCAATCAAACCACCTGAGAACGTCATCCCGATCTTAATGTCCATAAGGTGCATGATCATGAATGAGAACCCTGCAAATACTGCGTGTACTGCGAAGAGAAGTGGTGCAACGAACAAGAATGTGAACTCGATTGGCTCAGTGATACCAGTCAAGAACGATGTGAGGGCAGCAGAAGCCAAGAGACCACCGACAACCGCTTTACGCTCTGGACGTGCTTCATGATACATAGCGAGTGCTGCTGCAGGAAGACCGAACATCATGAACGGGAACTTACCAGTCATGAACGTACCTGCTGTCAATTCAGCACCATCACGAATCTGTGCGAAGAAGATCGCTTGGTCACCACGAACAACGTTACCCGCTGCATCTGTGTAAGAACCGAATTCAAACCAGAACGGTGAGTAGAAGATGTGGTGAAGACCGAATGGAATCAATGAACGTTCGATCAAACCGAAGACGAACGCAGCGAACGTACGGTTCTCACCTAACATGAAGTTAGAGAACGTGTTCAAACCGTTTTGTACAGGTGGCCAGATGAGAAGCATGACGAATCCAGCGACAACTGCCAAAATTGCTGTGACGATAGGAACGAAACGTTTACCAGCGAAGAATCCAAGGAATTGTGGCAACTCGATATTAAAGTACTTGTTGTAGGCCCATGCGGCGATGAGACCCATGATGATCCCGCCGAATACTCCAGTTTGGAGTGTTGGGATACCGAGTACGTTCGCATATGCCGGGTCACCTTGTGCCAACACATCAGGTGTAAGTTCGAGCCAAACACCCATTACTTTGTTCATAATCAAGAATCCAACGATTGCGGCAAGTCCGGCTACCCCGTCACCCGCTAACCCGATGGCGACACCGACTGCGAACAAGAGTGCCAAGTTCGCGAAGATGATCCCACCCGCTTGCTCCATCAATTGAGCGAATTTCACGACGCCTTCGTTCGTTAACCAACCAGCGCGTGATGTAAGTTGTGGGTTTTGCATCGCATTACCGAATGCGAGAAGAAGACCGGCTGCAGGCAAGATTGCAACTGGAAGCATGAGTGCTTTACCGACTTTTTGAAGAACACCAAAAATTTGCTTAAACATCAACATTTCCTCCTTTTTTCAACATGAATATACAATATGATTGCGATGTAGATGTCAGACGACCGACGTATCTAAACGTTTTCATAATTCACGTTTAAAAACAGAAAAGGCATGAATAAGGATAGAACGTAGACTTCTCCCAAAAGAGACATCCAGTACGTTCCACTCCTTACTCATGCCTGATCGAATCAGTAACACGTAAGACACGTGGGATCATTTATCTACTTGTTAGGCGCTGGAGATGCATCGTCAAATATGTCGCTTCACCTCGTGGGACGGGACGCTTTAATTCGCGTTCCATGATGCCCATCAGCTCCCAAGCAGTACTATAGCATAGCGGATATTCATCGCGCAACACCTTTTCAATTTTTTGTGGGGCCTCCACCATCTCACCCGTCGCAACTCGCTCAACGGCGTACCTTAAGTGACGAAGTAAGCGCTTATAATCAAGCGATGTTCGGTCCATTTTCACGTTCAAACGACTCTCAATTGTTTTTACGATTTGACCGATGATCTGGTTATGCCGATTGACTTCGAGGACATTTTTAAACGTTGTCGCCGAGTGGATGTGGAGCGCAATAAATCCAGTCTCCGCATCCGGGAGGAGTACGTCCAGTCGTTCATGGAACATATCGACGATTCGTTCCGCGAGTGCAAACTCGTTTGGATAGAGCGATTCTGTCTCGAGTAAGAACGGGTTCGTCACTTCCATCCCCTGCTCGATTCGCTTCATCGTGAAGAACAAGTGGTCGGTCAAACCGATATGGATATGCTCATCGACCTTCTTTCCCGTGCTCGTCTCGATGAAGCCAACAATCTCTTGCATGAATGCAATGAAGTCTTCGTCTACGTGTTTCACGAGTTCTCGATATTGTGATTGCTCTTCTTTATCTGTCAATTGATACACTTTGTCCGGGACGCTGGCAGGGTCGACGATGTCGCCTGGTTTCTTACCAAAGCCAATCCCCTTCCCGAGTAGAATGACTTCCGGATCCGTATCATGTTGACAAATGACAACGCTATTATTCAACACTTTTTTGATCGTATACATCGGTAATGTCATTCGTATCGCATCCCTTACTAAAAATCGTTTCGCTATCTAGTATATCGGTTCATGCCCCAAAAAAGTAGGGACAAAACAAAAATGGCGAACATTTCTGTCGCCATTTAAAACATTGAATAACCGCTCTTTCGTAAGTAACGAATCGTCACACCAGCCAGAATCGCGCCGAGCAATCCGAAGCCAAGCATGATCAAATCGAGAAGTTGCAACCCGACGAGCCCTTCATAGACACTCGTTAGCGCGGTCGACGTCTCGGTCACGTAACTTGAAAGTTTGACATTATCAATCACCATGATGACAAAAATAGGATAAATGAACACGAGTGTCCATGTCTTTTTAAGTAACATATTCAAGATGAAGCCAATACTGAAAAAAATCGTCATATACAAAACGGCCCCAATGACTGCCTGAATGATATGCATCTGTTGTTCCCCCTTGTCCGCTCTTCATTATACAAAATTTCAACTGATATGGTCAAAGAACTTCATGTGAC
Organism: Exiguobacterium qingdaonense; assembly: GCF_018617855.1. Lineage (GTDB taxonomy): Bacteria > Bacillota > Bacilli > Exiguobacteriales > Exiguobacteriaceae > Exiguobacterium > Exiguobacterium qingdaonense. The sequence goes on along the minus strand of NZ_JACSKY010000002.1, from coordinate 3,890 downwards.
AATTTCTCAAGAAAAACGGCTCGTTCCGGTTTCAGAACGAGCCGTACATCATTCAGGATTAAAACTTCCCTTTTTTGAGGACGAGTCCATATTTTTTCAATTCGATGAAGTGCTTGTTATCAATCACTTTCTTCATGAATGAGGCATTGCGGCCAAAGATTTTTTTGCCCATGACGATTCCGATTCCATCGTTATGTCCGAGCGATGCGACCGTACCTTTGCTCTCATAAGTGAATTTAGATGTCGATTTTCCATTGATGAGCGCCGCAATGTTTTTAGCGACATTGTGTGCTTGTTGTGTCGCGATTTGTGCCGTCGGTGGATATGGACGGTTCGATGCAGGGTCCATGACCGCCGAGCAGTCGCCGATGATGAAGACATTGTCGTGGCCTGGTGCACGGTTATCTGCTTCGACCATGACACGGTTACGAACCGCTTCAAATCCTGATTTTTCGATGATCGGGCTTCCGCTCACGCCACCTGTCCAGATGATTGTGTTTGCATGAATCGTCTCCGTCGTGTCTCCTTGAAGCGGACCGAACGTGACGACGCCTGGCTCGACACCTTTGATTCCGTTACCGAGCTTCATCTCGACACCGTTACGCTCCAACCATTTCTGTGCGTACGTCGTAAGTTCCGGGTCGAAACCTGGGAGAACTGTTGGCGCCGCTTCAATGTTGACGATGCGAACCGCTTCGCGTGGAACATCATACTGTTTGCAAAGTTCAGGGACTCGATTGACGATTTCGCCTAAAAACTCGATTCCTGTGAAACCGGCACCACCGACGACGATCGTGACATACGAATTGTCAGAAGAACCGTTTGTTTTGTACTGAGCAAATGAATACTCGATGTGCTCTTTGATTTTACGAACACTGTTCAGCGAACTGATTGTCATCGCGTGCTCTTTCAAACCAGGGATACCAAACGTTTCAGGTACGCCACCGAGACCGATGACGACGTAGTCGTACTCGACGACAGAGCCGTCTTCAAGCATTACTTGTTTCGCAGCAGTATCGACGCGATCGACGATCCCTTTGACAAGTTTCACACGTGACGGGTTCACAATATCGTTAATGTATACACGTGCTTGATCAGGGTTCATCGTCCCAGCAGCTGGTTCGTGAAGCCATGTCGTTTGGTAGTGATAATCATGCTTGTTGATGAGCGTGATGTTCGCATCGCCTGCAGCGAGGGTCTTTTGAAGGTTAACGGCTGAGATGAGTCCGCCAAATCCCGCACCGAGAATAACAATGTTAGGTCGTTTCATGTTCATTTCCACCTTGTTTAAAATTTTGTTTTTTTGAACAACTATGTTGTGTGTTTCTTCACATAGATGTTCACAATAAAGCCCATTCTTGTTCAACGTCTGTTCACAATTGCTTCTGTTTCATTGTACGCTCTTTATATCGATTTCTCAATGGAAAAGCTTATCTTCTTGAATTTTTTTTGAAAGTATTGCATGTTTGTACTGAATGGATTTTATTCAATAAACTCTCTATAATAAATGTATACGTTTTGAGGAGGAATTTGATGAAGACGACGAAAGATGTAATCATCATCGGTGGCGGCCCGGTCGGACTGTTCACCGCATTTTATGCAGGCATGCGCCAACTCGATACGACGTTGATTGAAAGCTTACCGCAACTCGGCGGACAACTGTCAACGCTCTATCCTGAAAAATATATTTACGATATCGCTGGCTTCCCAAAAGTGAAAGCACAAGATTTGATCGATCAACTGAAGGCACAGGCTGACCAATTCGAACAAGATTACCGTCTCGGTGAAACGGTCGAAACGGTCGAACGTCTTGAGGACGGCACTTTCGTATTGACGACGAATAAAGAAGAATATCATACGAAAGCCATCATCATCACAGCAGGAAACGGAGCCTTCTCTGCCCGTCCGTTAGGGCTTGACGGTTGTGAAGACTACGCGAACTTGCATTACTTTGTCGATAACATGGAAAAATTCCGCGATCGCCGCGTCATGATTGCCGGTGGCGGGGACTCAGCTGTCGATTGGGCACTCATGCTCGAAGGGATCGCAAAAGAAGTGCACATCGTCCACCGTCGTGATCGCTTCCGCGCCCATGAGCATACGGTCGAACAGATGAAGGCATCGACGATTAACGTCCTCACGCCGTACAACATCGAGTCACTATCAGGCGAGACACACATCGAATCTGTTGAATTGACGGATAAAGATGGTGAGTCAAAAATCGTTGAAATCGATGATTTGATTTGTAATTACGGTTTCGTCTCATCTCTCGGTCCAATCAAGAACTGGGGAATGGAATTCGAGAAAAACACGATCCGTGTCGATTCACGTATGGAAACGACCGTAGCCGGCATTTTCGCATGTGGTGACATCGCCACTTACGAAGGAAAAGTCAAGTTGATTGCGACAGGTTTCGGTGAAGCCCCGATCGCCATCAACCAAGTGAAGCAACTTGTGGACCCGACTGCTCGTCATCCACAACACTCGACGTCTGTATTTGCCGGGAAATAATTAGACATCCTCTGTGGACCGTATCCACAGAGGATGTTTTTATTTTCGGATTGTCTGTATGATGACCCGGTCGATCCAGTCATCGAGTTGCGTGAACACAAAGCCCGCCTTCTTCGCCTCGGCGATTGACATATAGTAGTCAACATCCGAATCGTATGGCGACGACTCCCCATCTTTTATGATGTGAACGGGCTTTCCGACATGTTGACCGATCCGCTCCATCAGGGCCCCCATGGAGATGAGACCGTCACTCGCCGCATTGAACGGTCCGGTCACGTTTGCCCGACCGACCCATTCTAAGAAGGCGGCCGCTTCCGCACTCGAAATGAATCCCATCTTCGCTTCTGGACGATGCAACACGACCGGTTCCTCGTTTCGAATCGCGTCCACATAAAACTTCAAACGGTCCGTATAATCATCCGGACCTAAGACGATCGGTAATCGCACGGTCGACACCGGGAACGAGGCGCGGTTGAAGAAGAACGACTCCGCCTCCCGTTTCCCCTGTCCATAATCATGCTCGGCTTCAAGGTGATATTCATAGTGGAGTGGGTTGAAATCGCTCTCTTTCAATTCAGGACCTGGTGCATAAACCGACATCGTAGACGTGAGCACGTATTTCCCTACTTTGTCCATGAACGCATCCGAGGCAATCTTCGCCTGATACGGAGTGAAGCAAATATTATCGTAGATGAGGTCGTATCGTTCACGTGCCAAGTCTTTCATCGTCGCGACCGATTGCCGGTCTCCTTTGATGGATCGAATCCCTTCAGCTTCTGGTACTTGCAGTTGCCCTCTCGTCACAATCGTCACATCGTCTCCCATCTCAGCAAGTCGCAATGCGAGACGTTTCCCGAAATAACGTGACCCTCCGAATATCAGCACTTTTCTCATGACCTTGAATCCTCCCATGTGTAATGACGTCTTAAGTCTTTTTCCCTTCGATGAAACAGACTAATCTATCACTTTCAAAGGTTTTCTTGTTATCCTTATTAGGAAAGAATCATTAGGGGGATTTGAATATGCATCAAATCATGTTGGAAAAAGGTTGGACGTATGAACTACCACCACAGTATGCGATTTATCAGAGCTTATCAGACTTTAGTCGTTATTCCGTCCTCGATCAAGAGGAAGAGAGCGTTTGCTCGTTTCGAATCACGAATGACACATGTACGATCACGGGCTTTCGACCTTGGCAACACCATATCGAACTCGACGTGACCGCAAAAGTGATTCGATTGATTTTGACAGAAGAAGACTAAACAAAAACCGATCGCAATACGATCGGTTTCAGGCTGTTGACTAACATGAATCATATCGCTCGCCTTTCCGGCGCCCACGCTTTCCGCAGGCAATCCCGGAGCCGCATCGCGACCTAG
>NZ_JACSKY010000001.1 GCF_018617855.1 Exiguobacterium qingdaonense | reverse complement strand
CAAAACCATAAGCTCGCCAAGTCCATCGGGGATGTCAGTTGGTACGAGTTCGTCCGGCAACTCGAATACAAATCAAACTTCTACGGACGAACACTCATCAAGGCAGACCCTTGGTACGCATCCACGCAGATCTGTTCCACTTGCGGCATAAAAGGCGAGAAGAAGGCGATGGATGTCCGTGAATGGACGTGTGCCTGTGGCGCGCATCATGACCGTGACATCAACGCGAGCATCAACCTGTTGAGGTTGGCCGACTGACAATTCTTCAGGGCAGGGACTGCCCGACGAGCTTGGTCCATAACCGTGGCTGGTAGGAGCACGGTCTTCCCAAGAAGCTTCCACTTCAATTTGCGAAGCAAGTAAGTGGCAAGTAGTTCACTGTGTTTTGTTGAACTGAAATAATTAAGTTTTTATAGCTAATAATCATTAGGTCAGACTTATTTGAAATTTTTTGATTGAGTTCATTATAGCCTGAGTTTATTTGATATTGGACCATGTCGTTGCCTATATAGTTTTCTGTATACGCGAAATGGATAGACAACTGAGTTGTTTGATCCTTGTCTTCGAAGTATAGTGTTTCTTGCGTTGATTTTAGGTTTGTACCATCCATGGTCCCATCTACTGTTAACCACTCTCTTTTATTAAAGCTTAACTTTTTATCAATTGCTGTAACATCATCTCCTAAGGTACTTGCTTTCAATTTAAAATTTTGAATCTTCAGGTTTGAATTCATATGATTGAATAGGTTTTCAAATTGTCGGTGATTCAAAACAGGCCGATCTTGAGTCTCGGTTGTTTCTTGCTCACTACTAGTAGTTTCTACAATTTTTAAATTTTGTTTAGGTGTTATGGAGTTATCGCTACAACCTCCGATAAAAAAAGTACACAAAAAAACAACTAATATGTTTTTCAACTTCATCTAATTTCCCCCTACTATTAAATGATGAATGAATTATAAAATGAAGTGCAACACCAAAACGTGAATAAAAAAGCTCATGACGCTTTCCTTGTGTAGAATGAAGTCACCACAACGCACCTTCATCTTATCACAGCGAAACGCGTGAAAATAGAAACCTATCTGGAACTCGGAGCGTGCAAAGTGGCGCTACGAGAGGGCGAAGACCCACGCCTGAACTGGAAAATCACACAGGAGGTCTTCACCGCAGAAGTGTTGCACTTTATTTGATAAACCATCTATTGAAAAAAATGAATAAAACAGATTGTAAAGGAGATTTGATGATGAAAAAGATGTTCCTAGTCTCATTTGTCGGAATGGCAGCCATTGCGGGGACGATTCTGACACAGTACAAACCGCTCGGACGAAAGCCGAAATCGCTTCAATCCCCGAACCAGATCAATGGAAAGTTTCGTAATCAGTATGAGACACCGATGAACTTTTCCGCGGAGGACATGGTATCGATGGCGCGCGACTATCGTGACGTGACGTCATTGCGTAAGCCGACTGAGCGTTTACCGATCGTGCCCATCGATTTCGAAGAGAAGACGGGTTCAAGTTTCACGAGAATCTATTGGCTCGGCCATTCTGCCCTCATGGTGCAAATGGACGGGAAGACGATGCTCGTCGACCCGATGTTCGGCCGCAGCCCATCGCCACTTCCGTTCGCAAAAAACGAACGCTTCAGTGAGGACTTGCCGTTCGACCTTAAGGATTTGCCTGAAATCGATGTCGTCTTACTGACGCATGACCATTACGACCATCTCGATTATGGAACGATTCTTGCCATCAAAGACAAGGTCGCCATGTTCATCGTACCGCTCGGGGTAGGGAGTCATTTGAAACGATGGGGTGTCGGGGCAGAACGAATCGTAGAACGGGATTGGGGCGAGTCGTATGCGTTCGGGTCGTGGACATTCGTCTGTACGCCGGCGCGTCACTTCTCCGGTCGCTCGTTGACGGACCGCAACAGCACACTCTGGGCATCATGGGTCGTCCTCGGTGAGACGGACCGACTCTTCTTCAGTGGGGATAGTGGCTACGCTCCGCATTTCAAGATGATTGGCGAACAGTACGGGCCGTTTGATTTTGCCGCACTTGAATGCGGGCAATATGACGTGCGCTGGCCAGACGTCCATATGCAACCGGAAGAGACCGCGCAAGCGTTTCACGATTTACGGGCCGACCAAATGATGCCGATCCATTGGGGGGCGTTCACGCTGTCGTTCCACGATTGGTTCGACCCAGCGGAACAGATGTCGTCTCTCTTACCAAAAGAAGTCGTCCTCACTCCGAAGATCGGGGAGCGCATCACGCTCGATGGTCGGAATAATACGACAACGTGGTGGCGAGAGCTCGAAGATGCAAACAAGCGATGACCGATGTCACCGCTTCAGACTGTTGATGAACCAGGTTGCAAAATGAGATCCGGTGTGTTTTTTATGAGATGAATTATAATGTTAAGTGTAACACCTAAATGTGAATACAAAAAAACCAAATGAGAACGTATCAGTGCATTCTCATTTGGCTTTTTTTATTATAAGAAGTCATACTTTCGAATAGTTTTGATTGGTTCCATCAATGATAAGTGGGATATTTAAAGCTTTCGATAGTGAATACAGTGTATCAGCGCGAGGAATGGTAAGACCAGCTTCAATTCGACCTATAGTTGATTTAGGCTTTCCAATTCGATTAGCTAATTCTTGTTGTGAAATATTTAGTTGGCGACGTTGTTTTTTAATTTGAGCAGCGATGTATCCTTGTTGCTGAAGCTTTTCTACGTGATCATTACCAACTATTTCAGCGTATTTTTTAAACATATCACTCAATGTACTCAGTCCTTTCTTGGAAAGAATCAGTAGGGTGGATCGGAAACACAATAATCTTCGTAGTGTGCTTCTGCTGGTTGAATGTCTTTAAGTTTTATAACGCCATTGTATTGTTTATCAAAGTGGTGCAGAAGGACAACTTTATGATAATTATGAATCGCAAATATAATTCTATGATTCCCAGTCCTAGTTCTAGGTACTCTTGACACTCCCACGACTAAAGCCGCAAGCTCACCCTTCGGGATGAGTGGGATTCTGAAGTGCTTGTGCGAGCGCAGTCCATTTCTGTTTTGCCCAAACCTCCAGATGAGGGTGTGCCATCACCCCTCCTGAGACAGATCATATAGATTCTCAGGCTGATTGACTTTTACCATCAACCACAGGTGCGTATCGGATATTCATCGCACCGACTACATCTCGATGTTTATTAAATCCGCAAGAACACGAATAGGTACGGTCTTTCGCTTTATTCCGACTCCCGCAAGAAGGGCATGTTTGAGATGTGTGTGCCGGGTCGACATGCTCGACCTTGATCCCTTCTAGTTTCGCCTTGTACTCGATGAATGTTCCCAAGCGATAGAACGACCATGTATGCAGATTCTTATTGTGTTTACGGCTTGTTCTTGCCGTCTGCCGGATGTTCGCTAGCTTCTCTAGGCGAATGACAGAAATGTTGTTCTCTTTTGCGAAGTCGACGATCTCACGGCTCACCTTGTGATCCTTGTCTTTCATCCAACGCTGTTCCTTGTTGTCCAGTTTCTTGATCGCGTTCAGCTTCTTCTTTTGACCGAGTTCTTTCCGTTTCGCCCGGAACTTGCGTTTCATGTACTTGTTTTCACGACCGTTCCCAAAGAACCTCACCTTATCGCAATCAGTCGATGCGACCGCCGGGACTTTCAAGCCTAAATCCACACCAAGAATCCTTGAGCCCGTCTTTTCGATTGTGAGGATTGTAACGGCGATTTGGGCAATCCATTTATTAGACTTTTTCGTAATGCGCACCGCACCCAACTTGTTATTAAGAAGCGAGAAGTTGCGATTGTGTTTGTCGACCATTTCTGCTCTAATTGGTGTTTTCTTTGCTTTTCCATCTACCATGATAGGAAGAGAGATTGACTCAAAGTCAAACGAATAGTTCTGATTGTTCCATGTGCAGTAAGGTTTCTTTAGAATTGGGACTATTTCATATTTCGATTTCTTCGCTTTTTTAAATACGCTTTGGGCGTCTTTAATTATCTGATTCTTGACGGCACTAGGCAAATGAGCGCAAACACTTTTACTTGTCAATTTGAGCATCGCTTTAGCATCCACCATATCAGAGATAAGTTGATTGACCGTCTCGATATATGTTTCTGCCATGCTTTTTAAAACAACTTCCTGTTCTTTTGTCGGCTTCAGTTTAATGTTGACTGTCAGCGTCTGAGACACGGTGTCACCCTCTTGTTTTTTGTTGTTCAACATAACGTTTAATCGTTTCGCTCGATACATTTCCAGCGGTGGAGACGAAATAGGATCGTGTCCAGAGACTCGGCAAATGTTGAAGATGAGGAAATTCCTCTCTTAACTTTTTAGATGTTACTCCCTTTATTTTTGCCATGATGTCAGCAGGACTCAGTGTTGGAGGGGCGTTGAGGAACATATGCGTATAATTTTTATCACATTCCAAGGCTATCATTTTGATATTCAGTCCTTCGCATATTTCGGACATCAAACCTTTGAAACGTATTTCTACATCGTTACGAAGGAATATCTTTCTTCTGTATCGAGGACAGAAGACGAAGTGATAATGGATTAGAGAAACAGTAGTATGAGTTCTTCTATAGTTGGTTTCCATATCAATATCGTGTCAGTTTAACCAACAAACTGCAACAAGAAAATTTCCAGATACTTGAAGCGCCAAAACCTTCGGATTCTTTACTGACACTCCGCATCCTGCCGAGCTTTCATCCCACCCCTAAAGGAGTGGGATGAAAGCTCGGAAATTCTGTAAATAATGTCATAGGACATAAACTTCAACCTTTACTCAATATGATTACCTTTATGATAGCATGAATGCCATCGATATGAAAGATTTGTATAGGGTGAATTATAAAATTAAGTGCAACACCCAAAAGTGAACACAAAAAAGCCCATGAACCCGGCTACGAGTAGGGACGTGCACAGATGCGCTATATGAGAAGGCGAAATCCTGTTGTGGCGCTAAGACGAAACTCGCCGACACATACTCTTCTTGGCAACGGGGGAACAAAGAGAATGCCAACGGACTCCTCCGTAAGTTCTTCCCGAAAAGAACAGACTTCGCAAAGGTCAACGTACGGTCGAGGAATTGTTGTGCTTAATTTGATAAACAATCATCGCTTGTTTTTTTTATTAAGAGGATATCTTCTCAGCAGCGTCTTCTTCGATATGCAGTTTATGTTTACGCGTATAGACGAGGAACGAAGCCGTCATCGCAATCGAACTGATTCCGAACAAGACGACCATGAGCTGAAGTCCAATCAAATCGAGGAAGAACCCTGTCACGAGAAGGACGATTTGGAAAATGATCCGGTCGAGCATGTTACGAAACGAGAAGAAGCGGCCGTGATAATCTTTTGGCATCCGTGTCTGGAAAATCGTGACCGCCGTTGGGAAGAAACATCCGACCGAGAAGCCGAACAACACGAATGCGGCAATGGACATGAACGGGATGTCCGCGAAATAAAGCATGAGTTGTGCGACCCCAATCAAGAAGGAGAAAGCGAACAAGATCGAGAACGCCGAGAACTTTTCACCGATCCGTTTGATCATGAACGCGCCCGTCATGAAGGCGACTCCTTCCGCCGTATAGATCCATCCTTTGATTGCGGTCGAGTCCTGCAGTTCACTGATGTTGATGACGAGCAAGTTGAAGCCCCCGATAAAAAGGAGCGGGATGAGCGTCATGACAAGGGTCATGAAGATGACCGGAATCGATTTGATGATTGGGAAGACGTCTTTGAAACCGCTCGATACGTTCGCATCGACTTTTTTCGCGGACGGCGTCTTCGTTTCATCTAACTTCAAGAAGAGCGTCGCGACCGCAAGCAACAAGTAGGCGACGAGTGAGAGGGCATAGACGTTACGTAGCGAGATGAGTGTCAATAGGACACCGGCAATCGCCGTCCCGATGACGCGCGATAATGTCGAGACGTTCATATGGACACCGTTCAAGGCGAGTAGCTCCCGTTCCTTTACGATGAGCGGGATCGCTGCTTGTAGGGCAGGGAAGTAAAAAGCAGCCGACCCTTGCAAGATGATCAAGAAAACGACCATCCACACGACCGAGTTCGTCTCGATGGCGACGAACATGAAGAGGACGCTAAGCGCCCGAACGATGCTCGAGATGAGCATGATGTTTTTCTTTGAACCTTGATCGGTCAAACGACCCGCGAGCGGACCGATGGCGACCCCGGCGAGTAGGCCGATGGCGAGAATGACGGCTTTCACGAAGTCAGACGGGACCCGGTCCTGCATGAACTCCAAGTTCCCGATGATGCCGAGCCATAGACCGAGACCGGCGACGAACTCGCCCGTCAAGATGATCCAGACGTTCCGATTTTTCCACATAGTTGTAGTCCTCGATTCTTATATGTTAATCACTATTATCAAGTAGTGAGATGAAGAATACCACAAAAAAGAAGCCGAGCGTCGGCTTCTTCATGAATCAAACATCACAGTTGTCATCCGTGCACGTCGCACCGTTCGACAGGACTTGAATCGTCGGATTGTTCTCTGACCAGACTTTTTCGAGCACTTGCGTGAACGCTTCCGTCGGTTGCGCACCGGATACCCCGTATTTGTTGTCGAATACGAAGAACGGGACGCCCGTGATGCCGAGGTCGCTGGCGCGTTTTTCTTCGGCACGGACGTCTTCCGTATACACGTCAGTCGTCAAGACGTCACGTACCGCGTCTTGGTCGAGACCGACGCTCGTCGCGATTTCAAGAAGGACATCGTGGTTCCCGATATGTTTCGCGTCCACAAAGTAAGCCTGTAGCAACGCCTCAGACAGTTCTTTTTCTTTCCCGACCGTCTTCGCATAGTGCGTCAAACGGTGCGAGTCGAGCGTTCCTGTGACGACCATGTTCTCAAAATCATAGTCGAGACCGACTTCACGGGCTTGAGCGGCAACTTGTGCCGTCGTGCCTTTTGCTTGCTCGATCGGCATACGATATTTTGTCGCGAGTGCCTCATAGATAGTACGTGAATCGTTCGTCGGCGCGTTCGGGTCGAGTTCGAAACTCTTGAATTCGACTTCCACTTGGTCCGCCTGTGGGAACTGTTCGAGCGCCTCTTCTAAGCGACGCTTCCCGATATAACAAAACGGGCAGACATAATCTGACCATACTTCAATTTTCATAGTGAATCCCTCCTATCCTTAGTGTAGGAAATCTTGAAATCAAAGTACAGGAAACGGCTCACAAAAAAGCCCTCCACGAGGAGGACTTAAAAGACGTACCAGAACACACAAACGAAGTGGGCAAAGCTTCCGAACAAGATGAACAAATGGAACACTTCATGGAATCCCCAACCTCGCCAGTTGACGAACTTCGGCTTGAACCCGTAAATAAGACCACCGATCGTATACATGACGCCCCCGAGGACGAGCCAAAAGATGCCGGCATTGCCGATCACGTCATGGAGCGGTCCGATAAAGAAGACGGACAACCAGCCCATCCCGATGTAGAGCGCGGTCGATAAGAAACGCGGGGCATGGAACCAGACGAGTTTGAAGACGATGCCGAACAAGGCGAGTGCATGTACCGTACCGAAGAGAACCCAACGTGTCGGTCCCTCGAGCGCGAGTAGCGTGAGCGGCGCGTATGTACCCGCGATCAACGCATAAATCATCGCATGGTCGATTCTCCGGAAGAAAGCGATGACGTTCGGCGAGGCGATGATGCTATGGTATAGACCTGACGACAAATAGAGAAAGACGAGACTAATCCCAAATAGAATCGCAGCCATGATCGCGAGCGGCGAGCCGAGAAGAGACGCCTTGACGACCATCGCGATGAGTGCGATGAAAGCGAGAAGCGCACCGGCGAGATGCGTCAGCGCGTTGATTGGTTCACGGAAAATCGAATGCATGAAAAACACTCCTTATCACATCATGTAGTATTGATAACTACATGATATACTGAAGAGGAAAAAACAGCAAGGTATACCTTTCGACAAATGGAAGTTATCTTTATACTTAAAGACGAGGTGAGGCGGATGAAAGCGAAGAACATTACTGAAACGGAAGGAACGCTCCCGCGGGACGTGTTGCCGACGATTGATTTATACATGGACCAGGTCATCCAGTTGTTCGAGCAACATTATGGGAAGATGAAGCGGGACGAGGATGAGACGATTTTGACGAAGACGATGATTAACAATTACGCCAAAGGCAAGCTGTTCCATCCCGTCAAAAATAAAAAGTATACGAACGAACATCTGATGTTACTTAGTTTGATTTATGAGATGAAAGGTCTGTTGTCGATAAACGATATTAAGGAGACGCTCCGGCCGTTAAACGAGTCGGATGAGACGTTCTCGCTTGAGGACTTTTATGAGGCGTACCAAGTGCAGAAAGTGAAAAACTTAGAAGCGTTCGAAGTTCAGGCGGAGACGCTTTTGAATAAGGAAACGAACGACGTACAACGTGCGCTCGCTATCGCATCTGCCGTTCATATGAGCCACTTGTATCAGCGGTTGGCCCAAAAGTTGATTGACGAAACGTAAAAGAGCTCCTCATCAGGAAATCTTCCTGAGAGGAGCTCTTTTCAATTATTGATGTATTTCTCGTACACCGAACCGAAGTCTTTTCGATTCGACTCACGGTAGTGTCGTTGTAGCCAATCGAACGATTGCTCGTTCAATTCTTTGAACGTGTTCGGCACGTTCATGTCACCTTCACGGAGTCCGCTCAAGATGGAGACCGAGTGCGTGAGCGACGTGTTCGCATACTCCATCATGCGACGTCCGTCTCGTTGAATCTCTTCGATAGCAAGTAGTGCCTTGTACAAGTCTTTCACGTGTTCGATTTGCTTCTTGTTAATATCGATTGAATACGCTTTGTCGCCAATCGAGAATTTGACTTCAACATCGAGGTCGACCGTACCCGCCGTCTCGAACATGACGTGCTTAATCGGATAATGGGCATACGGATAACGATAGAGGACGCGCTTCGAACTGATGGCGCTCGTTCCATCGAGGTGGATCATCGACAAGTTGGTGAAACAATACTCATCTGATTTTGACTTGATCAAGAAATAAATTTTCTCATCGTCCTCGTGAAGGACGTAATCATCCGCATCCGCCTTATCGAAGTCGGACGGGTCAATCACCTCACCGATATCACTGAAGCCGGTCAAATCAGAAGCTAGTTTTTTGAACATGTCATTCACTCCTCAATAGTGGATTTTATGCATCTCTTTCGGATCGGAGCCGGTCCGCTCATCACGGTTGAGCGCATCGATGGCTGCCATCTCTTCATTCGTCAACGTGAAGTCGAATACCTGTATATTCTCTTGAATTCGACTCGGCGTCACCGATTTTGGAATGACCCCGACACCGTTCTGTAAGTGCCAGCGCAAGATGACTTGGGCCGGTGACTTGCCGTGAGCATTCGCGATCTCGACAATCGTGTCATCTTCGAGCGCTTCACGACCTTTCATGAGTGGGCTCCACGCCTGAATTTGGATGTCATATCGTTTGCAGAAAGCAATCAGTTCCTTCTGAGACAAATATGGATGGATCTCTACCTGGTTCACCGCCGGGACGATTGAGCATGATTGGATGATTTGTTCCAAATGTTCGACTTCAAAATTTGAGACACCAATCGCCCGGACGCGTCCTTCCTCGTACAGCTGTTCGAGCGCCTTGTACGTTTCGACGAACTTGCCGAAACGTGGCATCGGCCAGTGGATGAGGAATAAGTCGACGTACTCGAGACCGAGTCGGTCAAGACTATCTTGAAACGCTTGGAGCGCTTCATCAAATCCGTGAAACTCATTCCAAAGTTTCGTCGTGACAAACACGTCCTCTCGTCGGACGTCTGCTTCACGTAGCGCCTGTCCGACACTTTCTTCGTTTTGATAAATGGCGGCCGTATCGATCAAGCGATAGTCCGCAGCGAGCGCGGCTTTGACCGTATCGACCGTCACCGCACCGTCTTCGACCTTATAGACACCGAGTCCGAGCATCGGCATCTTGACGTCATTATTCAACGTCGTCCATTCCATAATAATCCCTCCCTCTCGTCTCTAACGTTACCGAAATTTTGGATGAAGGGAAAGTAAAAACTATAGACGGATGCTTTCCCCGTGCGCCTTGATCACAATTTGGTCACGGTCCAGTTTTGCGGCCGCGACGAGACGGTGATACGGTTCCTCGACCGGTTCATAAGAAAGGACGAACGTGTCCCAATGCATCGGGAAGAAGCGCTTCGCCCCGCTCTCTTTGTACATCATCCAAGCCTGTTCTGGGGTGCAGTGCGCCTCCTGGAACGAGTCCGGTTGATAGGCGCCGATTGGGAAGAAGGCGAGGTCGATCGGTTCACGGTCGGCAAGTCCTTTAAAGGAGTCGGTATACGCCGTGTCTCCCGCGAACAGCATACGAATCCCTTTATATTTAAGTAGATATCCGTTATACCCCATATGCTTGTCCCACGGGAATCGGTTGCCCCAATGCTTGACGGGGATGGCGCGGACGTCGAGCCCGTTCGCGAGCGTCACTTTGTCATGCGGATGCAACTCGAGCGTCTGCAGGCTCGGGTACCGGCGAAGTAGGCGACTCGTCCCCGGAGCGGAGACGACGATCGTCTCTCGTGTGATGAGCCGTTTCAAACTTTTATGGTCAAAGTGATCCATATGGGCATGGCTAAGTAGAATGACGTCGACCGAGCCGACATCCTCGATCGAGAGGGCGGGAGCGGTGTGACGTTTCATTCCGATTGTCAGTGGACCGAGGTTCACACCGATTCGTTTAGAGAAGACCGGGTCCGTCAAAATCTTGAGCCCATACCAATGAATGAGGACCGTCGAATGCCCGATCCACGTCGCTTGCACGTGCGTCTCATCAATGGTTGTCAGTTCTGGACGTTTCGGCCATTTAAAGCGAGGGCGGGGGAGCCGTCGTTTAAATCGTGTATAGAGAAACGTTCCGACGCTCGCCAAGACGGCACTCGGAACGAGGATGCGTCGACGCATCATGCATCACCTCACTGTTCGAATATACTGTCATCATAACGCGGACAAGAGTGCATCGCATCCGCCTAAAGGAGTAGAAAAAATGGGAGATTGTGGGGTGGGATGGTTGCGAATGCGCTTTCAATTTGATAAGGTGACAGTAACTTAGGAAAGAGAGGTACACCGTGCGATGAAAAAAACACGTTCACTCCAACGATGAGACGAATCATCACTGTTCGCTTGAACAGTCACGGGTGAAGTGTGTCCATTTTTCAAGTGCGGGGAGCGCTCGTTTTTCCTCTTTGAACGGATTCCTTCACGCCACCGCTTTGAAGCGGATGGTGTTTTTTTGTTTCATCGCGTATCGGATTAATAAGCGAGGTGAAACAGATGTTATCAATCAAACAAGTCCGGTTCGACTATGACCGGAAACCATTATTTGAAGCGGTCGCCTTCGACGTCGCGGCAGGAGAGCGTGCCGTATTATTCGGATTGAACGGAAGCGGGAAGACGACGCTCTTCCGACTCGTGACAGGAGAGTTGTCCCCGCAAGCCGGGACGGTTGAATGTCAAGGCGAGGTCGGGCTCGTCCGGCAGACGATTGAATCGTCGGACATGTCCGTGCTCGAATGGGCGATGCGGAGCGACCCTGAACGTTATGCGCTGTACGAGGACGTTTATTCTGGTGACGAGGTGCGTGTCATGCGCTCTTATGAACAAGCACTCGCGCTCGATGTATATAGCTTAGAGCAAGAGGCGATAAGAGCGTTGACTCGACTCGGGTTAGAGGAACATCTCGACCGGAATATTAATGAGTTGAGCGGGGGCGAGAAGACGCGGGCCCAGCTATCGACATTGACGATGAGACAAGTGGACCTCGTCCTACTCGACGAACCGACGAACCATTTGGATCTCGAGTCGATTGACTGGCTCACGAAGTGGTTGGACCGGTTCAAGGGGACGGTGCTCATCATCTCACACGACCGTCAACTGATGGACGACATCGCGACCGTCATTCTTGAACTGTCGGACGGACAAGTCACGCGATATTTGGGAAACTATACAGCGTATAAGCATCAAAAAGAAGAAGAACGTCTACGCGACGAGCGAGCCCACGCCCGTTACGTGAGCCGAAAAGCAGAACTTCTCGAGATGATTGCCCAGTACAAAGGGTGGCACTTGAAGGCGAAAGCGACAGCGAGCGTCCGTAGCCCGGGAGCGCAAAAAGGAGCGGCCAATCTTGCCGTTAAAATGAAAGCAAGGGAGCAAAAGTTAAGGCAGCTTGAAGAGAATCGCCCACAAAAACCGAAAGAAGAGAAGACCATCTCCGCCCGCTTCACTGCGGATGACCTCGAAGCGAAGACGTGGCTGACGTGTGAGGAGATGGCGTTTGGGTATGACAAGCCGTTCTATTCGCCCATTTCCTTCTCAATTCAAAAAGGGGGCCGCATCTCAATTGTCGGACCGAACGGAAGTGGTAAGACGACGTTATTGAACGTATTGATTGGTGAGACTGCGCCTTACTCGGGTATCGTCAAACGACATCCTCGTCTGAAGATCGGGTATTTCTCACAAACGCTCGAACGTCTGCCGAAAACAGGGACGCTTCTCGAGGTGTTGCTTGCCCATGGTCAGATTGGAGAGACGGAGGCCCGGACGTTACTCGCCCACTTCCTGTTCCGACGAGATGATGTATACCGACCGATTGCTGAGGCGAGCATGGGGGAAAAATGTCGGATTGCGTTCCTGATCTTGTATTTCTCCGATGCGCATCTGTTGGCACTCGACGAACCGACGAACTATTTGGACGTGGCGACACGTGAGCAGATCGAGGCGGCGTTGTCCGTTTATCCGGGCGGACTGTTGCTGATCTCTCACGACCGGTACTTCCACCGTCTGACTGCACGCACGATTGAACTAGGTGAACAGATTCATGTTTACGAGAACGATCGGACCGATGAACCAGTCGATGTCGAACAGACGATGCAAACGATGGACGATTTGACAAAATATGCTCAAAATCTTTTTGATGAGGCAGGAAACCTCCTACCGATTGACGAAACGAGTGAAATGAATCGAAACGAGTAGGAGTGAAGGACATGAATGGAGGAAGATTGTCGCGCGCGACGACGCGTAGACGTAAGCGGGTATTCCGAATGACGACGGCATTGGCATTACTGTTCGCCTTGGTCGGAATCATCGCGTTCGCGGCATTGATTGACAAGAAGCAGGACTCAGCTTTACCGGAGACTGACGAGATTGCCACGGAAATGGTTGACTCCGAAACGGACCAATCGGCTGACACCGAAACTGAATCGGCGGATACGATTTACATCGCACGGCCATATACGAAAGTATATGCAGACGATCGAGTCGCGGTCGTCTATGAAGCCGACCTAGGCGACCGCTTTGAACGATTGGAAACGGTCAGTGGGTTCGTGAAAGTTCAGTTGAACGAGCGAATGACAGGTTGGGTCACGGAAGAGAGCGTGACACCGGACGCGACGACATTGTCAGATGACGAGGTGATCGCCGCCTGGCAACAAGTCGTGCCGAACGCCTCGGAGACCGTCCTCGATTGGATCGGGAAAGACATCGAGACTGTCCGTGCGGAACTTGGTAGTCCTACTGTCATACAGCGTGACCAAGTGAATGAGTACCATTTCTACGATGGTTTCTTCTTGATGGTACGAGACCAAAAAGTACGTGCCGTCGATTGGGACAAACAAGCGATCGCGACACC
The DNA here is from genome assembly GCF_018617855.1 of Exiguobacterium qingdaonense. Lineage (GTDB taxonomy): Bacteria > Bacillota > Bacilli > Exiguobacteriales > Exiguobacteriaceae > Exiguobacterium > Exiguobacterium qingdaonense. The sequence continues at coordinate 663,820 of NZ_JACSKY010000001.1, read as the reverse complement.
AGACGTTCAACCGACGAGCGAACAAACCGCTGGCGTCTGGTTCGAGGGAGAAACGGTTCAGTTAAAACTGTTCCCCTACAGTGGCGTGATGCGTGTACGGCTAGAGCAAAAGTGATTCGAGACGGGAGATGTGCTCTCCCGTTTTTTTATCTATTTCATTCAAACAAACGTTTGAATGTTTTCGTGGAATGGAATAATATAAGAGACAGAAGGAGGGATCCGTTATGGGACATCATCATGAACATGGTCACCAACATCATCATTCTACGAATCAGCGTGCGCTGTTCCTCGCTTTTCTATTGATTGCGACGTTCATGGTCGTCGAAGTCATTGGGGGACTATGGACGAACAGTTTGGCGTTGTTGTCGGATGCGGGTCATATGCTCGGAGACGCGGCGGCCTTAGGGCTCAGCTTCCTAGCCATCCGATTCGGAGCGAAGGCGGCGACACCGAGACGGACGTTCGGGTATCGACGTTTTGAGATTTTAGCGGCATTCATTAACGGGCTGACGCTACTCGTCATCTCGGTCTATATTCTCGTAGAGGCGTATCAGCGAATCAGCGCACCCCCGGAAATTTTAAGTGGAGGGATGCTCGGTGTCGCCATCATCGGTCTACTCGTCAACATCCTTGCTGCCTGGATATTAATGCGCGGAGAAAGGGACAACCTGAACGTAAAAAGTGCGTTGCTTCACGTGTTCGGAGACTTGCTCGGATCGGTTGGGGCCATCACGGCAGCAATCCTGATCATGTCGTTCGGTTGGACGTGGGCGGACCCGGTCGCAAGTGCTCTTGTTGCGATTTTGATTTTAATCAGCGGTTACCGAGTGACGCGTGACGCGATTCATATCTTGATGGAAGGGTCGCCGGAACAGATTGACGTTCGGGCGATGCAAGAAGAGATTGCTCGGATCGATGGGGTGAAAGAAGTGCACGACCTGCATGTCTGGTCCATCTCATCGAGTGAGCACGCGGCGACATGTCACGTATTGATCGGGGAAGAGGCGGATGATCAGAACGTGTTGCGGATTGTGACGGAGCGGATTCGGAAATACGGGACGTTCGAACGTTCGACGGTACAGGTCGAACGGGAACGGCAATGTTGTGAAGAGCGAATCATCTGGTAAGGAAAACGGACACTCATCTCGAGTGTCCGTTATTTTCCGTCCACATCAATCACGACGATCTCTGGTGGATTATAGATGCGTGGGAGGTTGAAACTGTAATTGAATCCTCGGCTGATCACATGGGTGAACGTCTCATGCTCATAGAGTCCCCCTGCGTATTCAGGGAAGAACCCTTGGTCAGGGGCGAACAATCCGTTCATCACATACGGGATTCTCACTTGCCCGCCGTGGGAATGACCGGACAAGACGAGGTCAAATGGAAGCTTGGCATACGTATCGACTTGTTCGGCGCGATGAGAGAGCAGGATCTTAAATGTATCGTCCTGGACAATGTCCTGCATCGCAGCCGTCGACTCCGCGTCCCAGTCCGTGTAGATGTTTTCTCTGAATCCTCGGAGCGGGTCTTCTAGCCCGCCGATGACGAGTTCGATCCCGTTGATGGTGACCGTTTCCCATTCGTCTTCTAGCACGGTGACGCCATATGAACGAAAAACTTCCTTCACATCGTGACGGACATAGTCATCCGATCCATCGATTTCATGGTTACCGGTCACAAAATACATGGGAGCGATGCCCTCGAGTCCTTCGATTAGTTCGAAGGCTGATTCGGGGGAGCGGTACCGGTCGATCAAATCACCAGATAAGGCGATGAGGTCCGGTTTTTGGGAACGGACTTGATCGATCAAAATCGATTGCTTATAGCCGTAGGTGGAGCTATGCAAGTCGGAGAGGAGTATGATGCGAAGCGATTCATTTGTTGCCAATTTTTCTGAGGTCACGTCATACGTCCGGACGGTCAACCCGTTGTATGTCGCCGTGAACAACAAAATGCCAAGTACAACAAACAGTAGAGTCGATTTATGCTTCTTCATCAGTGCTCCCTCCTTTCCTAATCGTGTCTTTAATCTTACTTCGATAGGCAGAGTTAAGCAAAAAAAATCCCGCTCCTTATGAGCGGGATGAAAGATTACGCTGCTTTTGCTGTCAATTTGACGTCGACGTTGCCGCGTGTCGCTTTTGAATATGGGCATACTTGATGCGCTTCTTCTACGAGGCGTTCCGCTGTCGCTTGGTCGACTCCTTTGATTTCGACTTCGAGTTCGACCGAAATGAAGAACCCTTCATCGTTTTGGTTCAATGTGACGTGACCTGTGACACTTGAGCCGTCTGTCTTCACACTTTCTTTTCCGATGATCAAGTTGAGGGCACTACCGAAGCAAGCCGCATATCCCGCTGCGAAAAGTTGTTCCGGGTTTGTCGCACCGTCGACGTGTTTTGCGCCAGGCATCGAGACGTTCATGTCGATGACACCGTCAGTTGATTTCACATGACCTTCGCGGCCACCGATTGCTGTTGCTGATGCTGTGAATAGTGATTTCATGATTGAATTCCTCCATTTCGTTTTTAACAATTAAGTTGTGCACAATTTAAATTATAGAGCAGTCAAAAAGTTTCGCAAATGATATGCTTGGCTAAAGAAGAGTACGGAGGGTTACGTATGGAACGTTCATTAAGATTAGAGCATCAAATCTGTTTTCAGTTATACACCGCTTCAAAAGAGCTTACCCGTTTATATCGCCCAATTTTAGCTCCGCTAAACCTCACATACAGTCAATATCTCGTCATGCTCGTATTATGGGAAGAGGATGGGATTGATTTGCGTCGACTCGGATCACGGCTGACGCTCGACTCGGGGACGTTGTCGCCACTTATCAAACGATTGATTCAAATCGGTTATGTAGAAAAAAGTCGGGCGATCGACGATGAACGAAAAATCGTCGTCTATTTGACCGAACGAGGGAACACGCTTCGTGAGCAGGCATCGGATGTGCCCCTACAAGTAAGTGGTATGCTAAATATAGATGAGGCGACGTACGTCGCCTATATGGAGATGCTCACCGATATCAAGACGAGATTACATGATTTTGGGGAGCGTCAGCGCGAGCAGTAAGAAAGGAGGAGCCATGTTTCGAAAAGTGATCATCTTATTGATGGCGATCGGACTGTATATGGCATGGCAATACGAGATGCCGAACGTCTCTGCCCCGACGAGCATCCAAGTTCAATCAGAAGTGGCGAACGAACTGGAGACGGACGCACCGCGTTATGCGAGTCAATATGCAGGTCATGACTGGTATTTGGTCGAGCGTGGCGGTGAGCGTGGACTCGAATTGATTAGCGAAGACGGTGCGAAAAAAGGGTTTTATCAGTTCGAGACAGGAAGTACGTATCGAAGTCTCGTCCTCAATGAAACGACGCGTCAACAAGTCGATGAGATTGGGTTTAAGGCCGTTACGTCTTATAACAAAGGATTGAATCGCTATCTCATTCCCGACGACCCATCGTTTTCGGTGTTTGCAATCGATGGGCAGTACGTCACTTTCTTTTTCGATCAGCATGACGAGGATCGCCTGAAAGGTATTTTATCGATCGACCGTCGTGTGGAGGAGGCGAGTGAAGGATATTACGGTGACCTGTCGGAAGCGGCAACCGTCGCCAATGAGCAGTTGATGCGTATCCTCATGAACTGGGACCGCGAGAAGTTTGATTTGAACGCGCTGGCCGACTACGAACCGCTCTATCCGGTCGTCCGGGCCCACAGTCAAAACATGGCGGAAAACGACTTCTTTAGTCATACAGACCCGGAAGGTCGTGACCCGTTCGATCGGATGGATGAGGCGGGGCTCTCATATTCATTGGCAGGAGAAAACTTGGCGATGGGTCAGATGAGCGTGTTTCATGCGCACTGGGGGCTCATGAACTCGAAAGGGCATCGAGAGAACATCATGCAGCCGCGATTCACGCATGCTGCCGTCGGACTCGCTCACAATGAAGAGGACAGTCCGTTCTACACGATCAACTTCATCACACCACACTAAAAGGATGACTCCGCGGAGCCATCCTTTTAGTGTTAGATCAGTTTCTTCACCGCATCCTCAATCTCAGCCGGTGTCGTCTGTGGAGAGAAGCGTTCGATGACGTTTCCGTCACGGTCGACTAAAAACTTCGTGAAGTTCCATTTGATCGCCTTTGACCCGAGGAGTCCTGGTGCCTCTTTTGAGAGGTATGTGAAGAGTGGGTGCGCATTCTGGCCATTCACATCGACTTTTGCGAACATCGGGAACGATACCCCGTAATTGAGTTGGCAAAATTCTTGAATCTCTTCGTTCGAGCCCGGGTCCTGATGACCGAACTGGTTGCACGGGAATCCTAAAATATGTAGGCCCTGTCCTTTATACGTGTTATAAAGTGACTCGAGACCTTCTAGTTGCGGCGTGAACCCACACTTGCTCGCCGTGTTGACGATGAGTAAGACGTCACCTTTATATGTAGCCAATGGTTGGAGCTGACCTTTCATGTCCAATGCTTCAAAATCATAAATCATGTTGCTTCCCCCTTTTCTGTAGTATACCAAGAGAAATGGGAAAGTCTCGACTTCGAGTGTTGCGTGCAATCAAATTGTTATGAAATCATGATGTCGCTGTTACATCTTTCACTTGTAAGAATCCGTATAATGAAAACCGTTGTAGAAAGGAAAGGTGTTATGCGACTTTTAAAAAATGAATTTATATGGATTGCACTCATCTTGATCGGATTATTCTTCTCGAGTGCGACGCCCTACTCAGATCAATCCATCGTTTCGCCACTCGAGCGATTCAACTGGAGCTGGGCCGAACCGACGCTCGCAAACGTCCAGTTCGACTACGCAGGGAAGGAAATCTCGCTTGACGCGTTAGGGACGGCAGGATTAATTGAGTTCTTCATGCGAAAGGCGGCACATGTCGTCACATTCCTCGTGCTCGGAGCATTATTCGTGAAGGCGATCTCGAGAACGAACATTCATGCCGGATTGAACTTATTGTTCGCCTGGTCACTCGCAAACACAGTGGCCATCTTCGATGAATATCATCAGAGCGTGACTCCCGAGCGGACCGCATTACTCCAAGATGTCCTGTTGGATAGCGTTGGTGCCGCCGTAGGGGTCGTCTTGGTTGGTGGGTTCATCTTATGGCGCTTGAGACGTAAACATGCGAAAAAGTCTGGTTATGTGGCACTAAGGTGAGAAAAAAATGGCATAGGTTATTATGTGAAAAGCGCTTTCAACAAGTGCTTTTTTTGATGATAAAAACGATTATGTGACAATATACCAAACAAAATATTGTCTATACCCACGTTTTTAAAACAATAAAACCTAAAATAGGTCAATGTCATATGAATGAAATATAAGTGTAAAATAACTTTTGGTTTAGATTGCTATAATGAATCACAGAGCGATTGAAACGTCGCGATATCATTTAATAAATAATACTTGAACGATTATAGATAAAATACACGGAAATCAGCGGAGGGAAGCACATTGGGTAACTTGAAGAAATTTGCAGCAACCGTCACTCTAGGCGCACTCTTGATCGGCGGAACGTCACCGACTTATGCAGCCTCACTTACAGAGAAGCAGAAGAAAGTACAAGAACAACGACAAAAGAATAGCAGTGAACAGTCGAAAGCAAACTCTTCGATTCAAACACGTGAGCAAGCGATCAGCAAAGAGCAACAAGAAATCAATAAGTTAGATGCTGAACTCCAAGACGTCATCAACGATGTCGCTCAGAAAAAAGCTGAGATCCGTGCAACCGAAGAAAAAATCAAAAAGCTTGAAGAACAAATTAAAAAATACGAAGCGAAAATGAAAGCGCAAGAAAAGCTTATGAAAGACCGTATGGCGACAATGCAAAAGAACGGTGGCTCATCAGTCAACTGGGCGGAATTCATCTTCGGTTCAAAAAACTTCAGTGATTTGATTACTCGTATGATCACGGCAGGTACGATTCAAGAGAACGACCAACAAATCTTCGAAGAATATGAAGCGACAAAAGAAAAACTTGCAAAAGCACAAGCCGAACTGAAAGCAGAACGCGATTCACTCGTGAAGCAAAAAGAAGCGCTTGAAAAACGCCAAAAAGAGCTCGACCAAAAAATGAAAGAGCGTGCAGCGAAAATCAAGAAGCTTGAAGCTGAAAAAGTGAAGTTCGAATCGAAACTTATGAGCTTAAAAGAGATGGAAGATACACTCAAAGCGCAAGAGAAGGCGATTCAATCAGAAATCGAAGCACAACGTCGTGCTGAAGAAGCGGCACGTCGCGCAGCGGCAGAAGCTGCGGCTGCGAAGAAACAACAAAACTCAAGCTCGAACAGTAGCGGATCTAGCGCTTCGACGTCAACTCCAGTTACATCTGCACCGGCGACAGGCGGCATGTTCCAACGCCCGGCAAGCGGACGACTCACGCAAGGTTGGGGTCCGGCAAGTGGGATCCATGGCTACACGTTCCACAACGGCCTTGACATCGCTGCACCAGTCGGAACACCGATTTATGCATCAGCGACAGGTACGGTCATCCGTGCTGGATGGGGTGGCGCATACGGTAACCACGTCATGGTCACACACGTTATCAACGGACAAGTGTGGACAACAGTGTACGCACACTTGAGCTCAGTGTCAGTCAAGGCGGGTCAACGTGTATCACAAGGTCAACACCTTGGCGGCATGGGTAGCACAGGGAACTCGACTGGTTCACACCTTCACTTCGAGATTCACCGCGGTGGATACTCATGGTCTTCATCAAGTGCAGGCAACACAGTCAACCCAGCATCATTCTTCTAAACACAAATAGAGTGATCGACGAACGCGTCGATCACTTTTTTGTTGCCTGATACACGATAAACGTCAAGAGCGCGGCACCGATCACACTGAGCCAAAGCGTGTCGATGTTCGGGTCATCGAGGACGCTTTGGCCACCGACAATTAACATATATAATAGTAAAGCTACAGCGAACGCGCGCAACACGAAACGGAATCTAGTCATGAATCATCGCCTCCACCTATTAGTATAGGGGAGGCGATTCGTTTCAGCTAGTGAGCCTGATCCAGGCGGATTCCATCACTTGTTCATAACCGACCTCCTGATAGATTTTGTTTGATGTCGGATTCGTCAAATCCGTGTAAAGGACGCAAAACGACTTCGTCTCGAGTAACTTACGGCTGAGGACGGCGACGAGGCTTCGCGCATATCCTCTCCCACGTGCGTCAGGTGACGTATACACGAACGAGACGGTGATGCCGTTCTCGGTCGGTCGTGCACGTTTCGCACAGGATACGACCTGCCCGTCGACCTCCCAAAAGACGGCTTCCTCTCTCTCGAGCATCAATTGTACGGCCTTTGTCACCTTTTCTGGTGAAGATGATCGGAGACCTGATTCGGCTTCAAAGGCGCTGTACCAGGCCTCGAGTTGCCCTTGGTCGGCTGGGGTCGCCTCTCGCATACGACCGTTCGCCATATCGACGTCTTCCACACCGTCGAGGCGATAGAGCGCTTGGGACATGTTGATCTCACTCGTCCCAGACGTCAACTCCTGCCACGTCTTCCCGAATCGCTCGGCTTGTGCACGTTCCGAGATGACCTCGGTGAACGGCGCCTCTTCATCGAGAAGGTGTCGGATGATGAAGGACGGGAGGGTGTCCGAACGTTCCCGCTTCACGACGATATAGTGAAGTGGATGGGGCGGTGTCGCTTGGAGGATGGCGAGGAGCTCCCCGTCCTCTTCTACCGTGAACTGATGAAACGTTTCATAGATTCCTTGTTTGACGTTATTCAAGACGCCGATCATGAGGCTGTTCTTCGCTTCCTCTTTTAGCAATGATGCCATGACCCGGTCGGAGAAGCGTGCGGGGTCCTTCCATTCAATCCATTCCATATGTATCTCTCCTTTATTATATGTAGACAAAAACGGACAAACCTGATGGCTTGCCCGTTTATGAGTCGTTCGTTATGCGATGTCTTCTTGTTTCGACGACGTGTTGTCGAGAAGTTTCGTGTTGTGCTTGAAGTAATGGACGATCTTCGCGATGGCACCGTCACCCGTGACGTTAGTCGCTGTCCCGAAGCTATCTTGCGCCAAGTAGAGCGCGATGACGAGGCTTTGCATCGTCGCGTCGAATCCGAGGATCGAACCGAACAGTCCAAGCGATGCCATCACGGCCCCACCCGGTACGCCAGGTGCCGCAATCATCGTCACACCGAGTGCGAGGATGAATGGAAGGACGATCGCGTAAGACATCGGCATGCCGTTCAAGTACATGAGGGCGACACCGACCGACGTAAGTGTGATCGTCGACCCGGACAAGTGAATCGTTGCCGAGAGCGGGATGACGAAGTTGGCGACCCCTTCGTCCGTGTTGTTCAACTTCGCTTGGCGAAGCGTGACCGGGATCGTCGCGGCCGATGATTGCGTCCCGATGGCTGTGAAGTAAGCCGGCATCATCGTCTTGAGCAACTTGAACGGATTCTCTTTGTTGAGACCGCCCGCAATCGAATACTGAATCATGAGCATCGTCATGTGTAGGACGATAATCGTGACGAATACGAGCGAGAACACAGAAAGGATTTCTGCGACCTGTCCGGCGTATGTCATGTTCATGAATATTCCGGCGATGTGGATTGGAAGTAATGGAATAATGACTTTACTGATTAAGAGCTCGATGATATCTCGGAAATCCATAGCGAGGTCGAGCGATCGCTTGCTCTCGATCGCGGCAATGCCGATCCCGATGACGAAAGCCAAGACGAGGGCGGTCATGACACCGAATACAGGTGGAATCTCAAACTCCATGAATCCTTTAAGCAAGGCTTCTTCTGGGTTCTCGGCCCCTACTGTCGAACGTGACAGAATTTGCGGGAACAAGTTACTCGTTGCAAAGTAGGCGAGCGTTCCTGCGACGACCGTCGAGGCATAGGCGATGAGTGCTGTGAGCCCGACTAATTTTCCTGCTCCTTTTCCAAGTTCCCCGATTCCTGGGATGATGAAGGCAAGAATGATCAGCGGGATGGCGAAGCCTAAAAACTGCCCGAAGACCGTGTTGAACGTCACAAACGTCCGAACGATCCAGTTTTGGCTTTCTGGTACGATGCTCCCGAGCAAAATACCGAAAGCGATCGCGATGATGATGCGGCCTAAGAGGCCAATGCGTAGTTTCAAATCAATCACCCTTTCTTTTTGTTTGAATAGTTGATATTTTCGCACATTTTACAGGATGTTGCCACTATCTCTTTTCATTTTTTTGAAGAAAGACGTTTGACAACCATAAAGAAGGGTAATAGAAAATGTTGTACATATCAAGGGAAGGGGCTTCTCCTTTTCCTAATATAAAAACGATGTTATGATTGATTCTGACAGACGTAAAGGAGGGGTGCGCGTGCAGTTACAACGAACAACGATTCACATTGCGGGTCAAGACTATACGATCGTAAGCGAAGAACCCGCCGATCATGTGAGGGAAGTAGGCTTTTTGGTCGACAGCAAGATCCGCGAGATTCGTGAACAATCCCCTCATCTAGATGCTCGTCAGGCGGCGGTCTTGGCCGCGATTCAAATCGCGAGCGACCACGTCAAAACTAAACGAAGTACAGGAGAATAATTCAATCCATGGTTACGCTACTTATACTGTTTTTCTTGTTTATCGGAATCGTCAACGGCTTCCGTCGTGGCGCGATTCTCCAGCTCGGCCATTGGGTCGCGCTCGTCATCAGTTTTCTCGTCGCCAACACGTACTATAAAGACCTGGCAGAAGCGTTCAAGCTGTGGATCCCGTATCCATCTCAGCTCGACGGTGCACTTCCAGGTGGCGTATTAGACCTCAACTCCCTTTCGGGGATTGAGATGACGTTTTACCACATCTTTTGGTTCGTGGTGCTGTTCCTCATGACGAAACTCGTCTTGCATCTCATCTTGGCGATGCTCGACTTCTTGACGGACTTGCCGATCTTGCGCCAATTGAAGGGATTGATCGGGGCGGTCCTCGGATTTTTCGAGGCGTATGTCATCACGTTCTTCATCCTTTGGGTGATTGCGTTCATTCCGATGGCCGGTGTTCAGAACGCCGTCGACAACTCGTCGCTTGCGACATATATCATTCAAGACACGCCATATCTATCCGATTGGTTTTCAAATAAGATGTTGTGACACGACAGGCCGGAATGCAAGCTAGTGCTTGTGTATCGGCCTTTTCTGTGTGAAGAGGGGGAGACTTATGAATAAAGTGGAAGCGATGATGTTGCTCGAGAAGATCGCGCAATATATGGAGATCAAAGGGGAGAACCCGTTTAAAATCAATGCGTTCCGTAAGGCCGCGACGGCGCTCGAGAACACGGACGTCGAACTCGAGGACATCGACGACTTGACGTCCATCTCAGGCATCGGCAAAGGAACGGCGGTCGTCCTTGAGGAGTATCGGGACACAGGACGTAGTGAAGTGCTCGATGCGCTTCAAGAAGAGATCCCGTTCGGTCTGATGAAGCTCTTGAAGATTCAAGGGCTCGGCGGGAAGAAACTCGCCAAACTTCGGGAAGTCGGCGTCGTCGACTTGGAGTCGCTCATCCGTGTGCTTGAAGACGGGACAGCGGCCGCGCTACCGGGATTCGGGGCGAAGAGTGTCGAGAAGCTACTCGCCGCAGCGAAGAACCTAGAGTCGCGTCCGGAACGACTCGCTTACGCGGTCATGCGACCGATTGTCGAGGAGATCGATGACGTGTTAGAAAAGGAGACGCTCGTCTTGCGTCACTCGGTCGGGGGGAGCTTCCGCCGTGCCGAAGAGACGTGTAAAGACCTCGACTTCATCATCGCGACCGAGGAACCGATTGCGCTCCGGGAGAAACTGCTCGCCCTTCCGTTCATCAACGAGGTGATCGCGGCAGGCGAGACGAAGGTGTCTCTCGTCTTAGAACGCGAAGAGATGGTGTCGGTCGACTTTCGTATGGTCGAGCCGGGCGCGTTCGCCGCGACGCTTCATCATTTCACAGGTTCAAAGGACCACAACGTCCGCATGCGCCAACTCGCCAAGGCGAAAGGAGAGTCCATCTCTGAATATGGGGTCGAGACGGCAGATGGACTATGGCAACCGGAGACAGAGGAAGAACTGTTCGAACGTTATAATCTCCCGTTCATCCCGCCCGAACTTCGGGAAGGGCATGCCGAGTTCGAGCACGACTTATCGAAGCTCGTCACGCTCGAGGATATCAAGGCGGACGCCCACATGCACACGGTCTGGTCGGACGGAAAGTTGACCGTCGACGAGATCGTTGTGGCGATGAAGGGGCGCGGCTATGAGTGGATGGCGATCACCGACCACGGGAAGTACTTGACGTTCGTCAATGGCTTGACGGAGGAACGGCTCGAGGCACAAGGGGAAGAGATCCGCGAGGCTGCGAAGACGCACGACATGAACGTGTTGCGAGGCGTCGAGATGGACATCCGTCCTGACGGGACGCTCGACTATGAACCCGAATTTTTAGAGACGCTCGACTATGTCGTCGCCTCAATCCATTCGAAGATGGACCAATCCGTCGACGAGATCATGGCACGTCTCGAGAACGCCTGTCGGTCCCCATACGTCAACGTGATCGCCCATCCGACGGGTCGACTCATCGGCCGTCGGGACGGCTATCCGATTGACGAGGACAAGTTGATCGCACTCGCCAAGGAGACGGGGACGGCGCTCGAGTTGAACGCCAACCCGAACCGCCTCGACCTGACTGCCGCAACGCTCAAGAAAGCGAAGGCGGCGGGCGTCAAAGTGATGATCAACACCGATACGCACCACCCGGATATGATGGAAGACATGGCACTCGGCGTGTTACACGCACGGAAAGCCTATCTCGAACCATCGGACATTATAAACTGTTTCACGTTTGAGGACGCCAAGGCGTTCTTTGCGGCGAAGCGATAGAAAGGAACATGATAGATGGATCACGCGTTACGCGTATTAGAATATGAAAAATTGCGTCAACAGCTTGCCGGTCACGCGGCGAGCTCGCTCGGGAAAGAGTTGGCGCTCCACATGCAACCGGATTACTCATACGACCGGGTACTCTCGAATTTAAATGTGACGAAAGAGGCGACCGAGGTCGTTCGCCTTCGTGACCGCCTCCCGCTCGGTGGGCTCACCGACGTCCGGGCGGAAGTGAAACGGGCCGCCATCGGCTCGGTCCTCTCGACGAGCGAGTTGCTCGCCGTCGCTGCCGTCATGTATGGCGGTCGCCAAGTGAAGAACTTCTTCGAAAAGTTTCACGAAGACAATGAGGAGACTCGCATCCCGCGCCTCGATGAATATGCGGACAAGTTGACGAAACTCATCGAAGTCGAACAGTCGATTCGCCATGCGATCGATGACCAAGGGACGGTCCAGGATTCGGCGAGCTCACAGCTCCGAGGGCTCCGTACGCAGCTCCGAAGCTTTGAGGGGAGTGTCCGCTCACGCATTGACAACATTCTCCGTAATAACGCGAAGATGCTCTCAGACGCCATCGTCACGATTCGGAACGACCGTTATGTCGTGCCGGTCAAGCAAGAGTACCGTCAGGCGTTCGGTGGGATCGTCCACGACCAGTCGGCTTCCGGTCAGACGCTCTTCATCGAACCACAAGCGATCGTCTCGATCAACAACGAGATTCAAGAAGTTCGTCTGAAAGAACGCGCTGAGATCGAGCGGATTTTGAGTGCCCTCTCGAACGAGGTCGGTGGGGTCCATGATGCCATCATGATAAACCTCGACGTGTTGGCCGAACTCGACTTCATCTTCGCAAAAGTCGCCTACGGGCAAGAGATGAAGGCGACCGAGCCGAAGCTGAACGACAATCGAGAGATCAAGTTGAAACAGGCACGTCACCCGTTCATCCCGAAAGATGAGGTCGTCCCGATCACGGTCGAGCTCGGGGAAGATTATACGTCCCTCGTCATCACCGGACCGAACACCGGCGGGAAGACGGTCACACTGAAGACGATCGGACTCCTTCAGTTGATGGTACAGTCTGGTCTATACGTCCCGGCAGAGTTTGGGACAGAGCTTTCCGTGTTTGACGCGGTCTATGCCGATATCGGGGACGAGCAATCGATTGAACAGAGTCTCTCGACGTTCAGCTCGCATATGACGAACATCGTCGGCATGCTCGACAAGATCGACTTCATGTCCCTCGTCCTCTTCGATGAGCTTGGGGCCGGGACGGACCCGCAAGAAGGGGCCGCCCTCGCCATCGCGATTCTAGACGAAGTGAAACGGCGCGGGGCGCGCGTGGCGGCGACGACGCACTACTCGGAGCTGAAGGCGTATGCGTATAACCGTGAAGGCGTCATGAACGCCTCGATGGAGTTCGATATCGAATCGCTCAGCCCGACGTACCGCCTCTTGATCGGCGTACCGGGTCGCTCGAACGCCTTCGAGATCAGTCGTCGACTCGGACTGTCCGAACAGGTCATCGACAAGGCGCGTAGTCATGTCGGTAGTGACGCGGAGTCGGTCGAGTCGATGATCAACGAACTAGAGGCGGCGAAACAGCGCGCCGAGCAACTCGAACAAGAACTCATCGTCAAGCGTCATGACTTCGAAGAAGAACAGGCGACGTTCGAGGCGAAGATGACCGAGTTCGAGCGCGAGCGCGACAACTTGTATAGCGCGGCCGAGGCGAAAGCCGAGAAGGCCGTCGAACAAGCGAAGCGTCAGGCGAACGAAGTCATCGACCGCTTGAAGAAACTCCGGGAACAGGGCATCGTCAAAGAGCACGAGATTATCGCGGCGAAGAAAGAGCTCGAGTCGGCAAAACCGACACTCCAAGAGAAAAAGATCCAAAAAGTGAAACAAAAAGCCCAGCAGAAACGTACGTTCAGTAAAGGCGAAGAAGTGAAAGTGACGACGTTCAACCAAAAAGGCTACATCGTGAAACAAATCAATGACAATGAGTACAACGTTCAAGTCGGCATCATGAAAGTGAATGTCAAAGCGGACGACCTTCAGAAGATCGGTCCATCGAAAGAGAAGCCGCTTCAGTCGAAAGGGAGCTCACTCAAACGTCAGAGCTCGACGAAGTCCGAGCTTGACCTACGTGGGGTCCGTGTCGAAGAGGGGCTCATGCGTCTCGATAAATATATCGATGAAGCACTCGTGTCAGGCTATGACAACGTCCGCATCATCCACGGGTTAGGTACCGGGGCGATGCGTCAGGCGACACAAGAATTTTTAAAAGGACATCGTCACGTGAAGAGCCAACGCCCGGGTGGAATGGGCGAAGGTGGACTCGGTGTCACGGTCGTCGAACTGAAGTAAGGGGAGTCGAGAATGGGCACGTTAACGTTTGTGGTCATGCTGGAGTCGTTCGGTCTCTATTCGATGGCAGGGCTGATGATTATCGTCGGTCTTGCCATCTTCGAGATGACGACGCCATACAGCAACTGGCGCGAGATTCAAAAAGGAAACATCGCCGTCGCCCTCGCGACGGGTGGGAAGATTGTCGGTCTCGCCAACATCTTCCGTGTCGTCGAGAGCTATTATGAGAGCACGGTCGACATCTTCGTCGGGGGCGGGTTCGGATTTATTCTGCTCCTCGTGACATATTGGTTGTTCGAATTTTTGACACCGACATTGAAGGTGAACGACGAGATTCAAAAAGGAAATATCGCCGTCGGGTTGTTGGCATTCTTGCTGTCGATCGGGGTCTCCCTCGTCGTCGGCGCGGCATTGGTGAGGTGAAGACATGGTATACGAACGATTGGCAAAAATCTTGTTCATCGGGGCCGGGCTGTTCTTAGTGGCAGCGGCACTATGGTATATCTTTTATTGAAGAAAGTGGGAGGGTCCGTTCGGATGCTCCCTTTTTTTAGTTTCAATGACCTTGAATATAAATTACATCGGTATTAGGAGAGTATTTTACATTTCATGTGAGGAACCGTATATACTGAAACTAGATTATGGAACAAGATACATATGAAAAATAGAGGTGTAGGTCATGGCGAACGGGTCAGAAATGTTTGAAGTATTAATGACGAATGCAGTGAAACTACCTGGGGTGAAAGTAGACCGGAAAGAGTTTCTAGCCCAAAGTTTCAGTAAGTACGTGCCGGCGAGTCAGCTGGCAGAGGTTGTAGAGAAGGGACCGCTTGAGGCGAACGTCCCTCTTTCAGTCATCAAAAAGGTGGCGAAACGGAACATTGCCAATCAGACGATGAAGAGTTCGAGCGCATCGTTTGCGGCCGGTCTACCTGGTGGCATCGGCCTCGCCGCTACGATACCAGCCGATACCGCACAATTCTTCGGGTTTGCCCTCCGTTTAGCGCAAGAAATCGGGTATTTATATGGATACGATGACTTTTGGGAAGACGGGGAACTAGATGTCGAACGGGTGAATGGAGAGTTAATCCTCTTTCTAGGTGTCATGTTCGGAGTAGGCGGTGCGACGGCAACGATCAAAGCATTGTCCGCACAACTATCGAAAGAGGCGTTAAAAAAGATTCCGAACAAAGCGTTGATGAAAACGGTGTACTATCCAATCATCAAAAAAATGTCGGCGATGATCGGGGTGAAGATGACGAAAGACACATTCGCCAAAGGGATCTCGAAGATGATCCCACTCGCAGGTGGTGTCATTTCAGGAGGAATCACGTACTCATCGATGACGAAGATGGGCAATCGTCTCATGCATGCGCTTGAAGAAGGAGTCAACATGACGGAAGCAGAGTTTATTGAAAGTGTGGAAGCAGTCAAGCGTGAAAATCTTGAAATCATCGAAGCAGAATTTGTAGAAATTGATGAGGGATCACGTAATGACGGGGAAGTCATATAAGGAGATATTGTATGTTCCAGGAGGGGATCATTCATGAATCTAGACTTACACTACTTGATGTCGACCGAGCGCTACGTACTCGACATGGAATCGTTTCAAATGAAGAATGAGGCATACTACCCGTTAGAGTGGACGTTTTATGGAGCGGCGAATCCGACGATGCTCCTTACATGGGACGCTAATCGCGACCGCATCCGAATTCGCTTCGAACAGTACGCCGTCTTTTTAGGGACACAAGAAGAGCACGGAATGAAAGAAGATGGGTTATGGAACGAGCATCCGATTGTAAAACTTTCCGCATCACGCCTGATGTCATTCGCCAGTGAACGGATGGCGATTCATAAGGTGAACCGTAACCGTGGCGCGCTCGCGCATTATGTCATCCGTACGATCGAGCAGGAGTTTCATGTGTTGGCGTATGAAGACCCGACCGTAGAAAACCTAGGAAAAGTCGGGGATACGGGAGTTATTGTGACGGAAGTGTCGGGTGTGCCAGAAGAATAAGAAAATCGATAAAGAAGGGGTGAGGATAGGATGAAATCATACGAAATCGAGTTCCATTTGGTCAATGGAGAAGAACTGACTTATATGATAGAGGCAGATTCGCGGCATGGGGCACTGGAATCCATTTACCAAGCATTTCGACATGCGAGTGACGGATTCGTACAATTTGAGGATGAGTTGATTGTGATGTTGGATCATGTGGCGTATGTGAAGGCGTTTGAGGTGGTGGAATAATATTAAAAAATGTAAGATACTTTTTACAAAGTTTCATCATTTGAGGTTCAATTCAATTTGTAAAATATGAGTTTATTGTTCTTTCAGTTATAGCGAGTCATTTCAATTATAAATATTTGAATCCAAAAAAATAATAGATTACTTTTTTTGTAAAACCATTTTAATCTTGTTTGAAATTTTTGTAGAATGTAAGTAGTGAAATAGTTGATTTTTGTTTATGGGGTGTATAAATGATAGGAAAAATGTTAGATAATAAAAAATCTGGTATTGTTGGAGATGCATTAAAACCATACTTAAAAAAGAATGCGAAGGTTTCAATTATGTCATCCTACTTTACTATATACGCGTTCGAGGCTTTAAAGAAAGAGTTAATGAAGGTGGATGAGGTACGTTTTTTATTTATCGAGCCTACTTTTACTTCAAAAAAATATACACAAGGTACTACTGACATAGATAAGTCAAATCGAGAGAGATGGTTATCAGGTTCAGAACTTGAGATTAAGATGAGGAATGAACTTGTACAGGTGAAAGTCGCTAAAGAATGTGCAGATTGGATAAGTTCAAAAGTGAAGATGAAGTCTTTGACGTCACCATTAACACAGAACCGTTTATTCCATATTGAAAATAACGATGGTTCATCAATGGCTATTCAAGGAAGCTCAGATTTTACTAGCAGCGGATTAGGCTATACATACTCGCCGAGTCTCCATATGAATTCACTTATGGATGAACCTCTTTTAACAAAACAATATGTACAGTGGTTCAATGAAGTATGGAAGAATGACGCTATTGTTGAAGTGGTTAAAGATGAAGTTCTGGAGCGAATCAAAGTAATTTATGAAAATCACTCTCCAGAGTTTCTTTATTATGTCACTCTACATAATGTTTTCAGTGACTATTTAGAAGAATTTGATGAAGATGCGATAGTGAAGTCAAAGACAGGCTTTAAAGACACTACAATTTGGAATAAACTATATAAATTCCAAAAAGATGGTGTTCTTGGTGCTATCGATAAATTGGAAAAGCATAACGGTTGTATCATTGCCGATAGTGTTGGTTTGGGAAAAACATTCGAAGCCCTAGCTGTTATTAAATACTACGAATTAAGAAATGATCGAGTCCTAGTCTTGTGCCCCAAAAAATTAAAAGAAAACTGGCTGATTTACACTCAAAATGACAAGAGGAATGTCCTCTCTACGGATCGCTTCAACTACGATGTGTTAAATCATACCGACTTGAGTCGTACAGGTGGTTTATCTGGAGATATTAATCTATCAACTGTGAACTGGGGTAACTACGATTTGATTGTTATTGATGAGTCGCATAACTTTAGGAATAACGAGGCTAGAAATGACAGAGAAACCCGTTATTCCAGGTTGATGAATCAAATTATCAAAGCTGGGGTTAGAACGAAAGTCTTAATGCTTTCAGCGACGCCAGTAAATAATAAAATGAATGATTTGAAAAATCAAGTTGCTTTTATCACGGAAGGTAAAGATGAAGCTTTAGAATCAGCAGGTATTGAAAGTATTGAACAAACGCTAAGAAGAGCACAGCTTTCTTTTAATAAATGGCTCAAGTTAGATGAAGAAGAGCGGAAATCAGATAATCTTCTGGAAATGTTGAACTTTGATTATTTCAAACTGCTCGATGCAGTTACAATTGCTCGTTCACGAAAGCATATCGAAAAATATTACAATATGGATGAAATAGGAAAATTCCCACAACGATTGAAGCCAAATAATGTATATTCAGATATTGATGAGTACAATGAATTTCCTGAAATAAAGGAAGTTAATAAGCTTATTAACAGATTAAATTTAAGTGCTTACTCACCACTGAAGTATGTAATGCCTGAAAAGCAAGAAGAGTATAGTCGTAAATATGATAAGAAAGTAAAAGGAGGCTCAGTATTTAAGCAAATTGACCGTGAACGTAGCTTAGTTCATTTAATGAGGGTTAACTTACTCAAAAGGATGGAAAGCTCTATTCATTCATTTGGTATGACAGTAGCTTCTCTATTAAGGAAAATTGATGATCTGTTACTAAAGCTTGATAATATTCAGCAATACTCCAATGCCGATATTAATATTAATGAAATCGATATTGATGATGATGATGTGGAAAACATGCTAATAGGATCGAAAGTAAAAGTACTCCTTCAAGATATCGACCGTATTAAATGGAAGCAAGATTTACATGATGATAAAGAGAAGCTTGAGCAATTACTTATTGAATCAGCAAAAGTTCAAGCTCCGCGTGATGCCAAATTAAATAAGATTAAATCGATGATTGACCGCAAGCTCTTTCATCCTATAAACAGCGAAAATAAGAAAATCATTATCTTTACAGCTTTTGCTGACACAGCCAACTATTTATATGATGAATTATCAGAATGGGTTTCAAAAAAACATGGAGTAAATACCGCCCTTGTGACAGGTTCTGGAGGTAATCAAACCACACTTAAGGGAGTCCAGAAAGATTTAAATGCAATCTTAACCCATTTTTCACCTGTATCTAAAGAGAGAAGTAAAATAGATTCTAATATTCAGGATGAGATTGATATATTGATTGCTACAGATTGTATTTCTGAAGGTCAGAATCTGCAAGACTGTGATTATCTAATCAATTATGACATTCACTGGAACCCAGTAAGAATAATACAACGATTTGGTCGAATCGATCGTTTAGGATCTAAAAATGATGTCATTCAACTGGTAAACTTCTGGCCGAATATGGATCTTGATGAATACATTAATTTAGAAGCACGCGTTAGTGGGAGAATGGTACTTCTTGATATTTCAGCAACAGGTGAAGAGAACGTAATAGAGTACGATGAAAAGAAGCAGATGAATGATTTGGAATATCGTAAAAAGCAACTGAAACAGCTACAAGAAGAGGTTGTTGATTTGGAAGACATTTCTGGGGGAATCTCTATCACAGACTTGACCTTGAATGACTTTAAAATGGATTTGCTTGATTATATGGATACTAATAAAAAGAAAATTGAGACTGCTCCCTTGGGATTACATGCAGTTACATCGCTTCAGTTGGCTCCCTCTTTTGATACGGAACCAGGGGTAATATTCTGCATCAAGCAACGCAATGCAGCAACACCAGTAAAAGAAACAAGCGCACTTTATCCATATTATCTGGTTTATATGAATATGAATGGAGAAGTTCGACTAGGACATTTAAAGACAAAGCAGATACTGGATCTCTTCCGTAAAGTTGCTAATGGTCAAGGGGATGTGTTCAACGAGTTGATTCACCAGTTTGCTAAAGAAACAGAGGATATGAACGACATGTCTACTTACAAGTATCTACTAGACAAGGCAGTTGAATTTGCTCTCGGTATTGTAGAAGAGCAAGGAATGGAATCATTGTTTAGTCTCGGAAATTCTAGTCTTTTACAGGACACAGCTACGACCTCAGAAGATTTTGAATTAATCTCATTTTTAGTGATAAAGTAGGTGATAAAATGAAGGAATGGTTGATTCATCGTTTGCAGATTCCACAACGTGCTGTGCTAAATCGTAAAATACCAAAGAAAGCATTTTTTACACAAGCGAACCTTTCGAAATCTGAGAAAGAAATGTTCACATCTCAGATAGAGAGTATTTACCTTTTAAGTGTTATGAATGAGCAGAGTATGAATATCCCAGTCTACCAAGTTGATGAATTCAATTACTCAGAAGTGGTTTGGATATATGTAGAACTCAGAGATATGAAAAATATAAACCGGATCATTGGAACTATTCATAAAGCTATTTTTAATCCAGTAGTATTAGTCTTGTCATCACCAGAAGGTCATTTTCTTATGAGTACAAGTCATAAAAGGCTTAATAAAAATGACAAGACAAAAGTTGTGGTTGATCAACCTACTAAAACCGACTGGTTTAATCCACAAGAAGATGATACGCCTTACACCAAATTAATGAATTCATTGTTCGTTTCGAATTTATCTTTTGAAAGCCTATATAGCATTTACGAGGATATTCAACAATGGATAAAATGCGAAGAGGTAATTCGGCTAGTAGGGAAACTCCCTTCCTGCAAAGATAAGCGTGATCAAGTGATTAATTTACTTAATATTGTACAAGAGTGTAGTAGAGAAATTGCACGATTACATCAGGTACTTGAAGATCAAATTAATTTTGGTAGAAAAATAGAAATTCACATGAAAATAAAAAATATGGAAAAATCAAAATGTGTTAAGCTAAATGAAATTATCACAATAATTGATGTAAGAGATGAAAAATAAACTGTTTAATCAGGAGGTAAACAATGATTCTATTAGAGAATGGAGTATATGTAGTTAATAGTCCATTAAAAGATAACTATATTAAAGAAGCTCAAATGATAAGCGAATATACTGTGAATACTTGGCAAAAAAACAGATCGTTAATTGAAAAAAAATTAAACACTCAAAATGGTAAAAGAGCTGAGCATGCACTTGAATGCGTTTTAGAACACAATGGAGTAGCTTATATACCTTACGATAACTTCAGAACTGACATGTTTAAAAAACACGCACCCTTTGATGGATTGATTTATAGTAAATCCCAAGACATACATTTATTTTTAAATAAGATAAATAGTGAAATAGAAAATGGTGATTACGGAAAAATTTCGATTCAAACTTTAAATGAATTAGTTGAATCTAAAGTATTTCCTGTAGAAATAAAATCTACTCAAGTAGCTAAAAGACATCTGCCTAATTATGCTATAGAAAATTACATGGATAGGGACTTTCTTTGTAAAATCTCTAAAGAAATTCAAAGAAAGGACGATTTTTTAACATATCCATTTTTTTGTAGGTATTCGAACGATAAAGTTGATTTAAATTGGTATTTCGATAAAGCAAGAAATATAGAGACTAATTTTAAAACTCTTGAAGAACTCCTCCAGTTTGAAAAACAGAATCAAGCATTCTTTCATATAAGAGTTTATCAGAAAAACAATATATTTTTTGTATTAAAGTTTATTGATAGAAATGAGTTCTTTGAGAAAAGTGGTTTGAAAGTAAAAAAAATGTACCAGCCTAATAAAAGTGAAAATGCTGTTTACTTTTCAAAAAAAATGACTAAAGGCTATACAATTGATAATATTAAAAATTATTTTAACGAGGTGTAATCATGGAGAAAATGAATGGTAAGACATTTGATTCAGTTAATTATAAGTATGAGAAACTTAAAGAGCTTTTTCCAAGTGCATTTGTTGAAAGTAAAGTTGATTTAGATAAGCTACGAGAAGAAATAGGACTCTTTGTTAATAGAGAAAATCAAGAATACGAATTAAAGTGGCCCGGAAAGAGTGAAGCAATAAAATTAGCTCAGAAGCAAACAACTGCAACTTTGAGGCCTTCAAAATACGAAAGCAAAGACTGGGATCAAACAAAAAACATATATATTGAAGGAGATAATTTAGAAGTATTAAGAGTTCTCCAGAGTTCATATAATAATAAAGTTGATTTTATATATATTGATCCTCCTTATAATACTGGTAAAGATTTTATTTATAAAGATAATTACAGAGATAACGTTACAAGTTACATGAATAGATTAGAGAACTCGTTAAAATCAAATACAATTTTAGAAGGAAGATTTCATTCGAATTGGTTAAACTTCATGTATCCGCGTTTAAAAATCGCTAGAAATCTATTAAATGAATCAGGATATATTTTTATATCAATTGGTGACGACGAATATTCTAACTTAAAGAAAATCTGTGATGAAATTTTCGGAGAATTTAATTTTATTTCAACTACAATATGGAATTGCTCCACTGGTGGGGGAATACGACCGAAATTTTTCACCTCTACTCATGAATATGGTTTAGTTTATGCGAAAAATATTAAAAATGTTCAACAGTTAAATGCACCCTTGTCCAAAGAAGCAATAAAACTATACACGAAAAAAGATGAAGAGGGATTATATAGAGAAAAAGATTTTGTATTTAGAAACGATTCAACAAATGATAATCAAAAATATTTTATTGAATGTCCAGACGGTACAAAGGTAAAACCTAAAGAAGGATACATCTATCGTTTTATTAAAGAAACTTTTGATAAAGCTTTAAATGAAAACAAAGTTGTTTTTAAAAAGACGAATAAAGGTCCTCTGGTTACTGATGAGGGTGATCAGGCAAAATGGAATATATATATTAAAAAGCATTTAGGTGACGCAACTGGTGCACCAACATCAATTATTCCTAGAGATCAAGTTGGTATATATAACAATGGTACAAGAGTTGTGCAGGATTTGTTTGATGGTTATCGTGTGTTTCAAAACCCTAAACCTATTGAATATTTAAAGTACCTATTAAGTATTTTTGCAAAAAAAGAAGGTATAGTTATGGATTTCTTTTCGGGATCCGCATCGTTCGGACATGCTGTTATGGAGCATAATTTAGAAATGGGCTATGAAAATCAATTTATTCTTGTACAGCTTCCAGAAAAAATTAATGATGAGTCAGATGCTGGTAAAATGGGATTTAAATCGATTTGTGATGTGGGAAAGGAGAGATTAAATAGATCCGGAAAAGAAATCATTCAAAGAGTAGGCAATGAAGTTCAGTTAGATACTGGATATAGAGTATTTAAATTAGACGAGACCAATCTCAAGTTATGGAATGAAGAAACTTTTGATATAGAAAAAAGTTTGCTTGATTTTATAGAACCATTAAAAGATGGACGTGCTCAGGAAGACGTAGTTTATGAAATTATAATCAAATTTGGGATTGATTTAGCTATTCCAGTCGAAGAAAAGTTAATTGAGGGGAAGAGGATTTACTCTATTGGTATGGGGTACTTACTAATATGCTTAGAACGGGACTTGACTTTAGAACATATTGAAAAATTAGCAAAACAACAACCTGCACGCATTGTTTTTTATGATGAAGGATTCAAAGACGACACTGTTCGTACAAATGCCCAGCAAATCCTGAAAAAATATGGTGTAGAAGATATTCGAGTGATATAAAGGAGTGATGACATGAAGATTAAATTTGATGAACAACAATACCAGCTTGATGCCATTCATTCCATTACAGATATTTTTGAAGGCCAAACAGTGAAAGTATCTAACTTCACCGTTAGTATGGGCGATATTGTCGGACAAGAGAATACGGAGCTAGGTATCGGAAACAAGCTGGAGTTGTCTGAAACGGAAGTTCTTGAAAATGTTCAAAAAGTACAGGTGAGAAATCATCTTAAAAAAAGTACAAGTATTCAAGACTGGAACTTTACAGTCGAAATGGAAACTGGTACGGGAAAAACATATGTATATACCAGAAGTATATTTGAGTTGAATAAAAGATATGGTTTTTCAAAATTCATTATTGTTGTACCTAGCGTTGCTATTCGTGAAGGGGTATATAAATCGTTTCAGATGACAGAAGAGCATTTTGCAAATGAGTACCCTGGGCAGCATTGTCACTACTTCAAATATGATTCATCGAAACTAGAACAAGTCCGTGAATATGCAACTAGCACCAACATTGAAGTAATGATAATTAATATCGATGCCTTTAAGAAAAGCTTCGATGATCCAGAAAAAGAGAACAAGGCCAACCTTATCCACCGTGAAAGAGACACAATGAACGGGAAAAAGCCAATTCAATATATTCAAGAAACAAACCCTATCGTTATTATTGATGAGCCGCAAAGTGTTGATAACACGGACAAAGCAAAGGAAGCCATTGCTTCATTGAATCCACTTTGTAAATTGCGATATTCTGCAACCCATAGGGATACGTACAATCTAATGTACAAGCTGGATCCTGTAGATGCCTATGAGAAGAAGCTTGTTAAGAAAATTGAAGTACTATCCATCAATTCCGATGAAGATTTTAACGATCCGTATATTAAGCTTATTAACGTTTCTAATAAAAACGGATATAAAGCTACTGTCGAAATAGATGAAAAAAAGAAAAATGGTACTGTCACTAGAGTCAAAAAGGAAATAAATCCCAATAATAAGAACAACTTGTACCTATTATCTGGCGAACGGGAACTTTACCGCGGTTATATTGTTGAAGGAATTGACTGCTATCCTGGAAACGAAATGATTGAATTTGAAAATGGAAAAGCGTTGAAACTTGGAGAATCGATTGGTGGAATTGATGATGACCTACTCAAGAGATATCAAATAAGAGAAGCAATACGGACTCATTTAGACAAGGAAAAAAGACTTGTACACCAAGGAATTAAAGTGCTTACTCTTTTCTTTCTAGACAAAGTAGAGAACTACCGAGTTTATCCAAAGGGACAACCTTGGCAGAAAGGAAAGTATGCAGAGATTTTTGAAGAAGAGTATGCTTCCCTTATTCAGCTACCTAAGTATCGATCGCTCTTTGAAGAAGACCAGTACATTTCTAATCAGAGCGCAAATGAAGTTCATGACGGATATTTTTCACAAGATAAGAGCGGAAACTTTAAGGATAGTAAATTTGCGAAAGATGGAAGCCTGCGTTCAAATAAAGATGATGAGTCAGCATTTGAGCTTATTATGAAGGAAAAAGAAAAATTACTAAGTTTTGAGACGCCGTTAAGATTTATCTTTTCCCACTCTGCTTTAAAAGAAGGCTGGGATAACCCGAACGTCTTTCAAATATGTACTTTAGTTGAAACCAAGGATCCTTTCACTAAACGGCAAAAAATTGGACGTGGTTTGCGTTTAGCCGTGAATCAGGATGGACAAAGACAATATGATGAAAATATGAATGTCCTTACGGTAATCGCAAATGAATCATACCAACAATTTGCTGAGTCACTTCAGAAGGAAATGGAAGATGAGACAGGTCTTAAGTTTGGATACCTTGAAGAGCAATCTTTTTCCACAATTACTATGACAGATGAGATGACTGGAGAATCTAAAGAAATCGGCTATGAATATTCTGCCAAAGTGTATTCCTTCCTTCTTAAAGAAAAGTTTCTTGATAAAAAAGGAAAAGTTGAAAACAAGCTAAAGGAAGCAATCGCATCTGAAACTTTCGATGTTCCAGATGAATTTAAGGAAATTAAGCAAGATATTGAAAGTGTCATAAGAAGTTCTATTAAGAAGCTGCCTATTTTCAATAAGAAAGAAGAAGTAGAGATTATGCTGAATAAAGAAGTTCTTCTAAGCGACGAGTTTAATCAACTATGGAACCAGATAAAATACAAGACGACTTATTCAGTGGATTTGGACTCCGATACACTTAAGAGCAAATGTATAGATGCGATACAGAAGCTGGGCGCGTTCAAGTCTAGGAAAATTAAAAGAGAAAATGCAATATTGAAGGTGGACCAATCAGGGGTATCTGGAGAAGGTCAGACAATGCGTGTATATGAAGCGCTAGAAGAGAAACGACGTCTCCCAGACATTTTGCGTTATTTACAGGAACAGACCAACCTTAAAAGACGTACACTTGTTGACATCTTAATTGGCTCCAAACGCTTGAAAGACTTTGAGAAAAATCCACAAGCATTCATGGAAGCCGTGATGAAAATCATTAACAGAGAAAAGAAGAAGTTAATTGTTGATGGCATTAAATATGAACGTATAGGTGAACATGCCTTTTATCAGCAATCATTATTTGAGCATCAAGAGCTCGTGGGCTATATGAAGGCTAATGCAATTGAAGTATCTAATGATAAATCTGTCTATAATTATATTCGATATGATTCAAATGTGGAGCGGACGTTTGCTGAAAAGCTCAATAATGATGAGGATGTTAAATTATTTGTGAAACTTCCTTCATCGTTCGTAATCGATACTCCACTAGGCAATTATAACCCTGACTGGGCTGTACTTGTCGAAAAAGAAGAGGTAGAAACCTTATTCTTTGTTGTAGAAACAAAGGGAAGTACCGATCAAGAAGATCTTCGAATGAATGAGAATGGAAAAATCGCCTGCGGTCGAAAGCACTTTGCTGCACTAGATAACAAGGTCAATTATAAAATTGCTAACAGCTATGAACAGTTTAAATTAAATATATAGTATATCTTTTTCATTTTTATTACCTATGCCTTTTATAGCTTTCTCGAATTGTCATAATGTGATAATAGAATTCTATATATATGATTTGACTAAAAAGTAAAGACAATATGAACTGTGATTAAAAACCATTCCGTTTAGGATGTTTTATTGAATTTAGTTCAAAACTTTCGGTATGAAATTTGAAATTAAGCATAAATTACATTAATGTACTAAAAATTAAAAAAATGGTATCAGAGAATCCAACTCGATACAATTACTTAAAGTTGTGCCACATCAGAACTTACTTTGAGTCTTGATGTGGCATAAATCGTGTGATGACTGCAAGAAGGAATCTATATTTAAAAAGGAGGAATAAAGTCGATACAATAAATTGTTGAAACAAAGCGAAAATCCTTATCGTTGTTTTTTCTGAGCAAAGATTACGATATTTAAATTTTCGCTTTTTTTGCTATTTATCATTCGTGAATATGATTAGCTATTAATATTATTTAGGGGTTGAATTAATGGAGTTTAGTATATATAAACAAATACTTACTAAAGAAAGTTTAATTAGAGAAATGAAAGAAAAAGGAATGACAAGGATAGGAGAATCACAAGTTCACGAAAGTAAAATAATGATTGGAGATAAAATAATATCTGAAAAAATCCATGTTGATTTCTTCTTTAAGTTAGACAGAGAAGAAGCAGCAGAAATTAAGTGGTCAAATTATTGGGGGAAATATTTTGGAGATAGTTCAATACAAAGAAAAATAGTGGAGTCAGCTTTTGGAATTATTGTTACGGAGTTAAAGGGAAATTTATATGTTATATCGCTTGGCCGGGGCCATAGCTATGTCAATACTACAGCTGATTTAGATTTCGGTTTTGATATCGCCGAGAGAGTTTATGATGATAATTCAGTAGAAGTGAAGTCAGCTAGATTTTTGAATCAATCGAAAAGTAGAGCGCTTACTCAATATCACGCAGATGCATTCGTTTCTTCAGAAGTTGGGGAAAGTCATGAGTTAGTAGTAAGTAAAATTAAACTTAAGGATAAGTACTCTAAATTTTTACTGTTTAAGTATTCCGATAATATGAAATTTGGAACATCAGTAAGACTGAGTGTTAATTCATATGAACCAACTGAAATATTAGATATTATTCATGAATTAGATTATTTACTACGTAATGAAAGCGCGGTAGGTGGATTATCACGAATGCTTCTTATTAAAGAAAATGAAGATAGTTTACCGCTGATTTCAGATTTAAATCGATATTTATTAAATTCAATATTGAATAAAGAAACGAATGTTTCATTATCATATTTTATGGAGGATAATGGTGAGGTTTTTATTAACCCGGCAAGTGATGATATCATCGAAATAGTATATAAGAAAAGTTGTGAGTTGGAGACTTTTACAATCGATTCCGTAGCAGCTGCTTTAAAGGCACTGGAGTGTGAAGATATTTCGAAAGTATCTATAAGGTTAAACAGAGAAAAAACAACGAAAGTTTTTCTAATGAAATTAATTGATTATAGTATCGACTTTCGCGGAAAAAACTTTTGTCTTTATAAAGGGAAGTGGGCAAGCTATAACAAATCATATATGGATTTTATCAACAGAGAAATCTTAAAAGTCAATGATTATATTATTTGCGATGAGAAATTTAATTTAGATGAATCGGTATTAAAAAAAGGAAGAAAAATTCAAAAAACAAGTCCGAAAACTTATGATCAAGTAAAATATGCTGAATATCCATATAATATATATTTAGTAAATGAATTTGGTTATGAGTTACTGGATAGAAAGAATGACCACTCAAGTTTCAAGAGTGTTGAATTTGCAGATTTATACAATAGAGACGAAAAAGATTTAATACATGTGAAAATTGGAGATACAGCAGAAATGCGTTATTGTATTAAACAGTCACTGCACAGCACTGACATTTATAACATGGATAGGGAAGTGCTGTCAGAGTATGATATTTCCAATGTTAGTAATATTTCAATGTTATTTGTTACAAAATTACAAAATATTATTCGGCACGATGGAACGATAGATATATCAAAAAATAAATCTATATACTTTAAAATTGAAATTATTGAGTGGTTAACTAAAATCAAGTCTTTAAATTATAATCCAAAAATTATTATTGCACAAGATTTAAGAGAGGATTTGAATAGCAAATCAAATAAAAAATTGAAGCGCAACACTTCTTCGACCGTCTGATGATTTTGGCGAGCGTATCCGTGAGCTCGCCATGCCCCATCTTCGAGAAGTATGTTTTCTTCGGAAAAAACTCGCAGTGGAGCTTGTTGTAATCCTAGTGGCTCCCCCATTGTTACTATGAGTACGAGTCGGCGAAATACATAGGCAGCTGAATGCAATAGTGATGGCTGAACTCCTTACCTCGGTCCGCCGTGGTAGTCCAGAAAGGCATTATGCACCGAATAGATTGCCCCTCAATTGAGCCAAAGTACGGTAAGTGATCGGCAGTTCAAGATAGAACCAAATCTTCGCTCAATGATCGTCTCGACAGGTTTTATTAGATGTGTTCCCTTTTGTCAGAGTTCGGTCACGATCGTGTCGATTTGTCTCGCATAAATTAGATTGTCGAGATGGCAATTCTGTCATTGGCGTGGCGACTGACTATCTGTTTCAGGGACCAGGTCGTACAAAGCTTCTCGGTGATTGCTCGGCGTATCACGTCGCCAAGCTTCGTCTTGGCGTCACAGTTAGTCTTCATCTTCAAATAGAGTTTTTATGCACGTTCCGACTCGTATCTGGGATTTCGTCTAAATGTGTGTTGTTGTGACTTCATTCTACACGAAGAAACCGTCATGGGTTTCTGTGTTCACGTTTATATTTTCTTGATTAAATTTATTATTCATCATAAATAGGTTAAAGCAACTTGATATTATAAATTCATTATTTAAGGAATTTATTTAAGTTGATTTTACTTAAGTTATGCAATTAGAGGGGAAAGGAGTATTTAACATGACTAGACTTAATAAGTTAATCCGTGACCAGATCCCTGAAATCATTCACGAATCAGGAAAAATCCCGATTGTGAAGCAACTTACTCAAGCCGAACACTTCGAGCAATCACGATTGAAACTCTACGAAGAAATCAAAGAGTATGAAGAAACGAACATTGATGAAGAGTCTCTTGAAGAGTTAGCTGACATTTTGGAGTTGGTCTATACACTCGGAAATATGCATGGGGCAGACTTCGATGAATTGAACCGCATACGTGAAGAGAAACGCAAAATACGTGGCGGTTTTGAAAAAGGTCTATTTTTAGAAGAGGTCCTCGAGCATGAGTGATTTACGACTCCATACGAGCAATCTTGGCATCCCTTTACAAGAACATATAGACGCGGCGACTGAAATTTATATGGTCGTCGCGTTTGCTCAAGTGTCGGGAGTGATAGAATTATCCGCTTCGCTAAGAAAAGCGAGTGAACGTGGTGCGCAAATCAGAATCTTGGTGGGGGACTATCTGTATCTCACCAACCCTGATGCGCTAGATATGCTTCTGAAAATCCCGAACATCGAGCTCCGGCTATACCGTTCAAAAGGGAGATCGTTCCATCCAAAGGCATATTTGTTCCGTACAATAGAAAGCGGTACATTTTTTGTCGGGTCATCGAACTTATCACATAGCGCGCTAAATCATGGAGTGGAATGGAATGTTGAGATTCCTTCGAGTGTGTCAGAGGAAGTGTTTGAAGAGTCAGTCGCTGCGTTCCATGAATTATTTTATAGTGAATATGCGCAAATGATGAATCCAGTCTCGTTACAGCCTTATCGTGAAGAGTATGAGGCGCGAAAGGATCGAATGAAAGAGTTGGAGGTCGCTGAACATTCTCCCGTTTACATAGAAGATGATTCGATTACGCCGACGTCTGTCCAGGATGCAGCTTTGACTGCGCTCCGGGAAACAATGGGGGAAGGCCGTAAAAAGGCGATGCTCGTTTTGGCGACCGGATTAGGGAAGACGTATTTAAGTGCATTTTTTGCTCGTCAATTTAAGCGCGTCCTTTTCGTCGCGCATCAAAAAGAACTTTTGTTACAAGCAGAAAAGTCATTCCTTAATGTGGCGCCTGACTGGAAGACCGGGTTACTACTCGGTGGTGAATCAAGAAATCAAGATACTGCTGACGTCGTGTTCGCCTCGATTCAAACGTTAGCTTCGAAACAAAGAATGGAGCAATATAACCCGGAGCAATTTGATTTGATTATCGTGGATGAGTTTCATCATTCAGCGGCCCCGTCCTATCGTCGTGTGCTAGATTATTTTCAACCGAAGTTCTTACTCGGTTTGACTGCTACGCCTGACCGCTTAGACGGGGGAGACGTATATGCACTTTGTGATGATAACGTCGCTTTCCAGATGCACTTTACGGAAGCGATTGAAGAATCGTATTTGACTCCGTTTCATTACGTTGGAATCTACGATGAAATCGACTACTCTCAAATTCGTCTAATCAATGGACGTCGTTATGATCAAGAAGAATTATTAGCAGAGCAGTTAAAAGAAAGTGTTGCCGAGAAGATTTATAAGGCTTGGGCAGAGCATCATCAATCGAGGGC
Source organism: Exiguobacterium qingdaonense (assembly GCF_018617855.1). Taxonomy (GTDB): domain Bacteria; phylum Bacillota; class Bacilli; order Exiguobacteriales; family Exiguobacteriaceae; genus Exiguobacterium; species Exiguobacterium qingdaonense. The sequence continues at coordinate 632,735 of NZ_JACSKY010000001.1, read as the reverse complement.
ACTCGGTTTTTGTTCATCCGTTATACAAGCTGAATATTTGGCGGATTATTTCAGGAGACAAGGAGTGCAGGCGGTAGCACTTCATAGTCAGGCCGAGTATGATCGCACCGAAGTGATTGCTCAGTTAAAGCATGGACAATTAGACATCATTTTTGCGGTGAATCTATTTAATGAAGGTGTTGATATCCCTGAAATCGATACGCTATTGTTCTGTCGTCCGACTGAATCATTGACAGTATTCACTCAACAAATCGGACGAGGGTTACGTCTATCAAAAGGGAAGACACACTGTACGATTATCGATTTGATTGGGAACTATAAAAATATTGATAAGAAACTGGCTTTGTTGACGACTAGCCGACAAGATACAGTGAATTCCTTACCAACTACGATTGATCTACCTTCGTCATGTACAATTGAGTTTGATTTACAAACTGTTGACCTACTGAAGAAAATGGTGACACGTTCCTCAACACGTCAGCAATTACTTGAACAAAATTATTTCATGGTGAAAGAAGAATTGGGTAGACGTCCGAGCTACATGGAGTTAATACAACGAGGGGAGTACTCTATAGATGCGTATCGTTCCGAATGGAGAAAGCTTGGTGGGTTCTTCGGATTCTTGCATAAACTCGGAGAACTAATTGAGGAAGAAACGATAATATACAATGATGTGAAGTCGCTTCTCGTCGAGGTGGAATACACGAGCATGACCAAAAGCTATAAAATGGTCGTCATGTCTATCATGTTAGAACGAGGGGAAGAGAATTGGTACAAGCCACTTAGAGCAGCTGATGCGGCTTATCCTTTTTACGACTACATTGTAGAGAAACCATATCGTCAGCAGATTGATGGAAAAACGAAAGATTTCCAACAACCATTCAATCAGCAAAAAATAGAGAAACTATTACTTCGTATGCCGTTTGACAAGATTGCAAAAGGACCGTTCTATGTCGAGAATGAAACGCTCCACATCGAACTTCAAGAAACGCTTCAAAGTCCGATTGTGTATGAGTGGGTAAAGCAAATCGTTGATGTTCGATTGCATTACTACTTCAGTAAGAAAGCAGAGGGATGAGAGAAACATGGCAATGTCGGGGATAGCAGAGACTGACACTACAGTTAAACTGTTTTGCGACTTCATTGATAGCTCTGAACGGCAAGGTCCATATAAAATGAACGTCATCAAGATTATGCTTAAAAGAGGACATGAGGAGTGGTTTCAGCCTATATCCGCAGATAGTATAGCAAACGAATATTATGATATGGTGAGAGACCAGTGTGAAACGCATTCTTTAGATGGGATAAGCAAAGTTTTTCACAAGCCATTTTCAAAAGCGGAAGTTGAAAACCACTTATCCTCATTACCGTTCGCAAAATTGACGACAGAATCACCAAGAACAGGTAAATCACCATTTAAGAATGCGAATGGGAAACTTATTGTCAGAGAAGAGTACTGTATTCCAACTAAAGAAGCACATGTTGCTATTCAATTAGCAGTTGAAAACAAGTTAGAAGACTACTTTAAAATGAAACAGAAGTAGAAAGGTGGGGTAATATGAAACGCCTATTACTACGTAAAATCCAATTCGCTCTCCGACACCACGGTGGGACGGCATCTTTACAAGACATTTATGCGTATGTCGAAAAATCATACTATCAACTCGAGCTCGATCGCTATAAAGACTGGAAAGGGCACGTCAATAAACAGATTCGGGCGCACTCCAGTGATTCGGCGAGCTTTACCGGGAAAGAGGATTTGTTCTATTCCACGGGAAATAAAGGCATTTGGGGCCTCAGACAATCCAATACTTAACGAAAGCGGGACCAAATTCACTTGGTTCCGCTTTCAATGTTTACAAAACATCACACCCTATTGTCACACAATGTTCATTCCTGTACACTTCATTACTGTATGCTAAAAATTATGTAAGGGGTTAGTCAATGGAACTTGTACAGCAATTATCTCAAATGCAACTGATCAACCAATTCTGGTTGCTTATGGCCTTCATCATCCCGATGGTCATTTTATCTCGCATGGTCGTGGCCGGAACGCGATTCTCGCCAATTCTCGTCATCGTCATCTTCGGTCTTGGACTCGGATTCGGGATGGTCGAGCTCGGTATCGCCACGCCAGGCCTTCCTGAGTTCCCACTCGTCGACTTCTTGTCACGGACGACGATCATCGCGCTAGTCGTCTCGTTCTTCGTCGGTGGACAGGAACTTCGTAAAATCTTAAGCAAACAAGAGCTCGACATGGAGGACATCGTCGTCCCTGCAAAAGAGGAGATGTTCCTCGGGACAGGGCGTACGCAGTTCATCTTCATCCTTCGTTCGTTCTTCTTGCTCGTCGGTTTGGAAGGGTTCTTCCGTATGGCAATCGAGCCGGGTACGGCTGAAGGGATTGCGCTTTACTACCCAATCCTCGCGCTCCTTGGTCTTGCCGCGTCGTTCTTACTCATCGACCATAAAGCACAGATTCAGGATAAGAAAGTATATATGCAAAAAGGTGTCATCGAGACAGTCCTCTTGCTTGTCATCTTGTTCGTCTCGTTCTTGATCGCGACAACGGTTCAACCGATCATCGCGCTCCCACAAATCTTCTTTGCGATGCTGATCTCTTCGGCACTCGGTGCCATCTTCCACAACTGGACGTATGGACCGACTGTCCGTGCGCTCCTTTTCGCAGGGATCCCGGTCGTCTTGGCTGCCAACTTCATGGTCGGTGGTTCACGAATCAGTGACGCGTTCGCGATCGAAGGGATGAACTCGATTCTCGTGTACGGTTTCTTCGGACAGTTGTTCTGGATGTTCGGTGGAATCGCACTCATCATGTGGTTCGCTCGTACCGGTCACATCCGTAATCTCGCCCCAGGTATGGCAGGCTCACTTTCACACAGTGGTCTCACAGGTGCGTGTACGGCTGGAGACTTCGGTCAAGCGGCGGCGAAGCGTGCCCCGATCATGATCAACATCCCGTTCTTCGGACATATCTTCGTCTTCTCGATCCTCGCGGTCAGTGCGGACAACGGCGCGCTTTGGATTTTACCGACAGCACTCATCGTCCTGGTCGGTCTCGGCCTCACGGCGCTCGCATTGAAAAACTTGCGTGCGGCGAACGGGGAAGACTTCAAAGAAGTGAAAGCACTCATGCAGTTCTCGTTCGGATGGCAGATGATGGCCGTCTTCGGGGGTCTCGTCATCTTGACGTTCAGCACGATTGCGTTTGACTACACGACGATGGCACAGTCGTCAGCGATCTCGCACTTCGGCTTGTTCGCAGCGGTTCAAGGCGGTATGTTCGGAACGGAAGCGTCGCTTCTCATTCCGCTCATCTTCTCGATGCCGTTCCTCGTGCACCCGATCGTCTTCTATATGTTCGGGAAAGCACTCGACAACAATGGCGAAATGCCACGTGTGCCGGTATATGCGATGGCGCTCGTCGGTGTCGTCGGTGTATCTGCAGCGATTTTCGTCTTATAACACGATGCCGCTCTGACTTCGGTCGGGGCGGTTTTTTTGATGAACTGAATATCGGGGAGACCGTTATTTCAGTTCTTCACTTGAAGCGAGCAAATCACGACGATTTCATGTGACGTCACAAAAAAGCGTTCGACCTTGACGGGTCGAACGCTTTTTATGCCATCAAGTGAATATCAATCTGATGAACCCACTTTTGTCAGGCTCATCTTCGCACTTCAGGTCTTCGTATACTTTATCAGAAAACTCGTCTTTCAACGTGTTAGTTGACTTCCGTCACGTGGAGTACTGGCTTCGCCGTAACGTAGTTGGCGACGTTCTGCGCGAACGCGAGGAGTTCTGGGTTTTGGTTGTGTTTCTCAATCGCCGCTTGATCGGCCCAGTTCTCGATCATGACGAAGCGGTTCTCTGAAGACGTTGACTGGTAGAGTTCATAGCCGAGGCAACCTTCTTCTTGTTTCGATGAGTCGATGAGTTTATTGATGTCATTTAAGAAGTTATCGAACTCTGACTCTTTTACGTCAAAAATGGCGTTTACTAAAATCATGGGATTTCCCTCCGTTTGGCTTATTTAAATGATGTGACCGTTTGCGCGTCAAGACGTACTGATTTGTACCCTTCTTCTGCCGCTTTCCCGACAGACAAGATCATGACGGGTACGTAACGGTCTTTATCGAGACCGAACGCTTCTGCGAGTTCTTCTCTCTCGAAACCGCCGATTGGGTTCGTGTCATAGCCGTGTGCACGGGCTGTGAGCATGAACTGCATCGCTGCGAGACTCGCATCGACCTTCACGATATCGTTCATCTCTTGTTTCGAGAGGTTTTTGTAGTATGGGATGATCGCGCCGAGCTGTTGGTCACGAACTTCTTGTGGCATTTTGCCTGCTGCGACCGCTTGATCGTAGATTTGCTCGCCGTACTCGTAGCACTCCATGTCTCCGAAGATGAGAAGCATCGCTGACGACGTGTCGTTTTGACGTGTGTTGAACTTGATGAGCGGCTTGAGCGTCTCTTTCGCTTCCGGGCTTTCGACGACGACGAAGCGCCACGGTTGCATGTTGACCGATGATGGGGCAGTCGTTGCTTCCTGAATCATCTCAAGCATCTCTTCTTGTGAGATTTTCACGTTCTCGTCATACACACGGATTGATTTACGTCCGAACATGACGTCTTTGAATGTATTGTTTTCGAATGTAGTTGCCATTGGTGAATTCCTTCTTTCTCTAGTTAGGTGTGACTGTTCAATTTTTGAAGCAGCCCGGATAATTGGTGAATCTCTTCATCAGACAAGGCTTGTAAGACGAGGTGGTTGGCCTGTTCGTCTCGTTCGCAGTGCCCAAGATCTTGCTCTGCTTTCTCTGTCACACGGACGAACATCTCGCGATGGTTTTCCGCGTTCCGCTCTCTGACGACATATCCTTTTTCTTCAAGGATCTTTAAGTGTCGGGTGATCGCGGCATTGTCGATTCTCATCTCTTCTTTAATTTCGCGTTGCGAACAAACGTCTCGTTCTTTGACGACTTGTAGCATCTCGTAACGGGTCAGGCTAAAGCCCGTCTCCCGTTCGAACGACGATGCGACGTTTTGTTCTGCCAACTTGATTTGGTAAAGTAATCGGCTAATTTCACGTAGGTCCATTGCGTCCCACCTTTCTCATTTGATTTATCAATCGTTGACTTGTCAAACGATACAACGTTTCGGATTTCCTGTAAAGTCAAACCCTCAAAAAAAGACGACACCGAAATTATGGTGTCGTCTCCTCTTCGATTGGGGTGCCATCAAATCGATATTCCGTCGTGAACGTCGTCTCGTCGAATCCGTATAGACGGTCATAGGCGTTCAAGTCCTCGATCGTTCGCACGTCGAGGAAGGACGGGTCGATGTCAGACGCTTTGCGCGTGAACATCATGTACCGTTCCGTAAAGTCGTCGTCACCTCCTGGTTTTCCGTCGAACGAGAAGTGAACCGAATAGACGTCGGACTCTACTGCACGCATGACGTCGAGGATCCGTTGTTTCTGTTCGTCGGTATTGTTCCAGTCTTCATGAAACATGAGCGAGACGTCGAGATACGTCTTCGGATTCGTTTCATAAATCGACGTCGGTTTCGGGCTCACTTTCGCTTGCGTATCATCGGACACACCGATCGGCACCTCCGCACGGACGGTCTCTTCCTCCTTTAAGATTCCCTCTGACACGAGCCGCTCGTGAATCGTTCGTTCCGCCTCACGTTCCCAATACGTCTCGAGCACATTATCGTGGATGGAGCCGTTCCCATACGTTACAAGATAATAAGTGCCAGCGAACGGTTCTTTCGTCAAAGTCATTTCTCCGGTATACCCGCCCATGTGCCAGTCGCGTGACAGCTCGATATCGGGTTGTTCATTGTACGTCTCTTTTACGTATGTGCCGTATGCCTCCTGCGCTTCTGATTTTTCAAGCGTCGTATATACGAAAATCCCGCCAGCGAGAAGCCCACAGACAATACCGATCACGATTCGTTTTTTCATCATTACGTCACCTCTCCACCAATATACCCGATAAGACGGGGTGAGACCTCAGTCTAAAGGCTTATTCAAATCATTTCCATTTCCTTGTAGACTGAAAGTGCCCTCAAAGAACTATTGTAATTGCGTGTACTAATACATATAATACACTTAAGACGTGCCATTGACTATGAGAGGGTGTGACCCATGTTATACAAAATCGATATGAAAAGTTCAGAACCGCTATACGAGCAGATTGTTAATCAAACGAAAGAACTCGTCATTCGCGGCATTTTGCGACCGGGAGATAAGGTGATGTCCGTACGCGAACTCGCGACCGACCTCGTCATCAATCCGAATACGGTCAGTAAGGCGTATCAGGAGCTAGAACGACTCGGTTTACTCGAGATGCGACGCGGACGTGGGACGTTCGTCTCCGAGGATTGGGTGGATGATGATGCGGCACGAGGGCCGGTCATCGCCTCGATCAAAAAGATTGCGATTGACTGTCATTATGCGAATGTGCCGATTGAAGAGGCCATCGACGTATTGCGGACGGAATATGAGAAAGTAGGGGAAGCCAATGCTGAAAGTTGAACAGTTAAGTAAACAGATTGACCGCCAGACGATTCTCGACGGCATCGACTTCACCGTCGAATCAGGAGAAATCATCGCGCTCGTCGGTCGTAACGGTGCCGGAAAGACAACCCTTCTCCGGACGATGGTCGGAATCATCCGTCCAGATTTGGGAGACGTGTTATACGGACCGAAAAGCATCTTTAAGGACGCGGGACTGAAGCGGGACGTCATCTTCGTACCCGATTCGGCGGATGCGCTCAAACACTATACGGTGAACGAGGCGACGGAGTTGTATGAGTCGATCTATCCATCGTTCAATCGCTCCGCCTTCCGTGAGACATTGACGCGTTATAACATCGACAACAAAAAGATTCGTCAGCTTTCAAAGGGTCAGAAGGCGCTCGTCACCTTATCGCTCGCCTTCGCCGTCCAAGCGAAATATTATCTGCTTGACGAACCGACGGACGGTCTCGATGTCGTCGCCAAATCCGATGTCTTGAAACTGATGATCGCCCAAGTCGAGAATCGGAACTGCTCGATCATCGTCTCGAGTCACCAACTGCATGAACTTGAACGGATCGCCGACCGCATCATCATGATTGAGAGCGGACGTGTCAAAGCGATCATGTCGCTCGAAGAGGCCCGTGCCCTCAGTATCAAGTGGCAAGTCGTCTTCAACGACCATGTCCCGGTCGAAGTGCTCGAACGAAAAGATATCGAAATCATCAGCGTGACGGGACGTGTCGTCCTGTTCATGGCGAAAGAACGGACGGACGAGCTCGAAGCGTTCATCGATTCATTCAATCCGATGCTCATCGAAGAGATCCCGATGTCTCTTGAGGACGTCTTCCGGATCCAGTTAGGAGGAGAAGCTCATGCCGTCTAAAGTGTTGTTGAAGAAAGATTGGAAACAAGTGTCACTGCTATGGATCTTGCTCGTCTTCTTAGGTGTCGTCGCCTTCACGGTGCCGGTGTGGACGGATATGTATGCTTACGAGCAACAGATTCTTGAAATAAAACAAAATCCGAGCAACTTCCCAGATATCGTGACAGGTGATGTGAACGAGATGGTGGCAGAGGATTTCTTCGGGGATCAATCTGGATACGGATATCTTGGAGGTCTTAACGGACTCATTCCGTCCGGCGGCGTCATTTTCTTATTTGTCATCTTCGGTGCCCTCATGGCATCCGTGTTGATCGGAAGTGAACGCAACAGCCAAATGTCGGACTTCACGATGTCGCTACCGTACACGCGTACCCAACTGTACATATCAAAATGGGTGCTCGGCGCGACAGGGATCGTGATGTCGTCTTTGATTGGTGGTACGTTGATGTTCCTCATTATTCGCTTCTCTGACTACTCCTTCTTGATGGAAGGAAAAGAGTTCAGGGTGATTGCGATGATTCTATTTTTCATGCTCTCCGGGATTTCATTCTTCTCGCTCTCGTTATGGATGGGATCGTTTGGCGGAGAGTCCATCTCGCAAGTCATCTGGACGTTTGTCGCGCTCGTTTTTCCGATGGGGATTTTACTCCTCGTCCAAGGTTCACTCTATGCCTTTTTCCCAGATCGACTCTTCTCGTTCTTCGATGCTGCGTTTGAGAGTATCCCGATGCGAATTTTGTCACCGCTAAATAACATTGCCAACGTCGATATGTATTCGGTGTATACCGATCAAACGGTGTGGAATGACTTTATCACGTATGCCCCAATCCTTGCGATTGCGAATATCGCACTCACATTCGGTCTAGGACTTTGGATGTTCAAGGAAGCACCCCAAGAGAATAACGGACGCTTCTTCATGTTTTCAAACTGGTTGTGGCTCATCCATATCGTCATCGTCATTTGTTTCGCGATGTTAGGGGGCGTATTGTTCTCGGCCATCTCGTACCCGCAAAACATGATTCTATATGTGATTGGCTTCGTGATTGCGGCCTTTTTGGCACACTTACTCGCCAAACGCTTACTGTACCGCTTCAATCTGAAACTCAAATCTTGACACTCCCGCGATTAAAACCGTGGGATTCTGAAGTGCTTGTGCGAGCGCAGTCCATTTCTGTTTTGCTCAAGCCTTCAGATGAGGGTGTGCCATCACCCCTCCTGAGACAGATCATATAGATTCTCAGGCTGGTGAACTGTTACCATCCAACACAGGTCGTTGCAGGTGTGTCCATCTGATGTTTTAGCGTCTTTTGCATGACGACAGGCATCGTTTTACCGGTCATATGTTTTCATGACCGAACCGTATACGATTTTCAAGGGGCGATGGACGCAGGCGTTTTAGAGACTTGTTCTTGTCTATGGGATAAGTATACTCGAACGTCGGAGGCAAAAACATCCGAACTCGCTCTCATCCCATGCCTAAAGGCGGGCTATGCCCGATATGGGCTTTCCCGTTCGTAAAAACTGTAAGGAGGGACACCTATGAAACGCTTCTGTCTGTTGCTCGTTCTCGTCATCTCACTGGCAGGGTGTACGAATCCGGAGCCGAACGCCTTTGAATACAAAGGATCGAAAGTCGGGGACCATACAGCCGTCATCGCCATTGCGAGTAGTTTGCCGCTCCGTAAATGTTATCGATCGGTCGAGCTGCAGACGAAGAAGCGTCCATATGGGTTGACCGTCCGATATGAGGACCCGGGAATGGAACGAGCGGAACAAGAACGTCTGGCGATTCAGAATGCAGCCACGTACTTCATACTTATCCTGAACGCAGAAATCGTCCGTTTCGCTTTCCCGAACCGAACGTATGCCTTCTCTCGACCAGAGATGGAGGCATGGTTCGGGACGGACTTATCTGCCATTCGTCACGACGGTGAGTTGCAACAAATGATGAATGATCATTTTGAGAAGACGGGTCCACCTGATTCATATTTCAGACAAGTTTGACAGCGGTTGGATAAAAATTCGATCGCTTTTTTTGATATTTTCTGAAAATTATCGGGTAAAGGGTAGATGAAAGCGTTTTCTTAGCATTATAATGGAGTTAACTGAATGAGTATTCATTTCCAAGGAGGAACAGCGATGAACAAACCGTGGTTACAAGATTATCCAGAAGGCATGCCCCAATCGATTGATTACGAGGTAAAGCCACTTTTTGAGGCATTGTCTCGCGCGGCACAAGACTATCCAGATCGTACAGCCGTCTCTTTCATCGGGAAAGAGTTGACGTACGCAGAAATCGATGAGGCCGCACGTCGTCTCGCCACGATGCTCCAAGCGAAAGGGCTTGAGAAGGGAGACCGCGTCAGCCTCATGTTGCCGAACTGTCCACAATACGTCATTTCGTTTTATGCGGTGCTCTATGCGGGTGGGACGGTCGTCCAAACAAACCCACTCTACACGGAGCGCGAACTCGAGAACCTCGTCACGGATGCAGGCGTCAAGATTGTCATCACCCTCGACCTGTTATATCCAAAAACGCTTCGTGTCAGCGAGAAGACGGAGATTCAAACTGTGATCACGACGAGCATCGCTGATTACTTACCGTTCCCAAAAAACAAACTGTACCCAATCAAGGTGAGACGAGAGAACAATATCGTCATCGATACGACCGGTTCAACCCCGTTCAAAGACTATAAAGATTTTAACCCGGTCACTCCACTCGAGGTCGACCCGAAAGAAGACGTCGCGGTTCTTCAATATACAGGCGGGACGACGGGACTTCCAAAAGGCGTCATGTTGACCCACTTCAACTTGACGGCGAACGCGGACCAGATCACAAACTTCTTCTATAAATATAATCGGGGAGACGAGAAACGTGTCCTGTGCGTCGTTCCGTTCTTCCACGTGTATGGGATGTCATGCTGTCTAAACTTTGGCGTCACGAATGGATACGAACTCGTTCTCGTGCCACGGTTTGAGGTGACCGACGTCTTAAAGACGATTCAAAAGAAAAAGCCGCACTTCTTCCCTGGTGCCCCGACGATGTATGTCGGAATACTGAATGACCCAAAACTGAAAAAATATGACCTGTCTTCAATCGAGGCATGTATCTCTGGGTCAGCGCCACTTCCGATCGAGGTGCAAGAAGAGTTCGAAAAGATCACGGGTGGTCGCATCGTAGAAGGTTACGGTCTGTCTGAGACGTCACCGGTCACACATGCAAACTTCTTATGGGATAAGCGGATCGTCGGCTCAATCGGGGTGCCATTGTCCGATACTTCTGCTAAAATTATGAACGCAGATGGAGAAACGGAAGCAGACATCGGGGAGATTGGTGAAGTGATGCTTCAGGGACCACAAGTGATGAAAGGGTACTGGCAAAAGCCGGAGGAGACGGCGGCCGTCTTGAAAGACGGTTGGCTTGCGACGGGTGACCTCGGTTATATGGGCGAGGACGGATTTTTCTATATCGTCGACCGGAAGAAAGACATGATCATCGCTGGTGGCTTTAACGTTTACCCTCGTGAGATCGAGGAAGTGCTCTATGAACATCCTGCCGTCAAGGAAGCGGTCTGTATCGGTGTACCAGACCCGTACCGCGGTGAGACGGTCAAGGCGTTCATCGTGCTTCGTGACGGCATGAGTGTGACAGAAGAGGAATTTGATAAGCATTGCCGTGAAAAGCTCGCAGCCTATAAAGTACCGAAGATGTATGAGTTCCGTGACGAGTTGCCGAAGACGTTCGTCGGTAAGATTTTACGCCGCGTCCTCGTTGATGAAGAGAAGGCGAAGCAAGTGAAACAAAGCAGTTGACACCGAGCCTACGCGTGATAGAATAATAAATGAATGAACCATCATTCATTTTTCTGCAGCGGTAAGGAGCTTGGGGTTTATGACAAATAACATTTCGAAAAGTGACCGAATCATTGATGCGGCGGTCAAAGTGATTGCAAACCATGGCTATCACGGTGCAAAGGTGACAGCCATCGCCAAAGAGGCGGGTGTCGCGGATGGCACGATTTACTTGTATTTCAAAAACAAGGAACATCTCTTAATCGAGTTGTTCCAGACGAAGATGGGGTTGTTCATCGATTACTCGAAACAACAGATCGAGAACGAGGCGACGGCCGAGATGAAGTTATACCGATTGATCGAATCACATGTAAAACAACTGTCTATCGATTACGACCTTGCCGTCGTGACGCAAATCGAGCTGCGACAGTCGAACTTAGTACTTCGTCAAAAAATCGGGGAAGTGCTCAAGCCATATTTGAATTTGATTGATTCTGTCGTCAAACACGGCATCGAGACAGGGGAGTTCGACAAGGATTTAGATTATCGCCTCGCCCGTCAAATGATTTTCGGCACAATCGACGAAGTTGTGACGAGTTGGATGGCGAGTGGTTTCAAGTATGATCTTCTATCGACGCTTCCGAACGTGCATCATATGTTAAAAAAGGGGCTTACTTAACGGTGAGCCCTATCACTAGCTCAAAAAATGAATGCTGATTCATGAATGATGGGAAGAATTGACTAAAGGGGGATTCACCATGAATATTTTTGTTTTGCTGAAACGTACGTTTGATACAGAGGAAGCGATTCAGCTTGAGAATGGGGAAATTCAAGAAGACGGCGCTGAATTCATCATCAACCCGTATGACGAATACGCGGTCGAAGAAGCGATTCAAAAACGTGACGCACTCGGGGGAGAGATCACGGTCGTCACGGTAGGGCCGGAAGACGCGGATAAAGAACTTCGCACGGCGCTCGCGATGGGGGCGGACAAGGCCGTTCGCATCTCGATCGAAGACGATGTCGAAGATGCGGATCACGTCACGATTTCTAAAGTGCTCGCGACGTACTTGAAAGAACAAGACGCCGACCTCATCTTTGCAGGGAACGTCGCAATCGATGGCGGGAGCGGGCAAGTCGCCCCACGCGTCGCAGAACTTCTCGACATGAACTACGTGACGACGATCACTGACATTGAAATCGACGGTTCGACGGCAACGGTCACACGTGACGTCGAGGGGGATACAGAAGTCATCGAAGTCTCACTCCCGCTCCTCGTGACAGCGCAGCAAGGGTTGAACGAACCGCGTTACCCGAGCTTACCGGGAATCATGAAAGCGAAGAAGAAGCCGCTCGAAGAACTCGAACTGATGGACATCGATCTCGATGAGGATGAGATCGAGGCGAAGATTGAGACGATTGAACGCTTCTTACCGGAAGAGAAGAAAGCCGGCCGTATTTTAGAAGGGGACGTGTCGTCACAAGTGAGTGAACTCGTACAACTTCTTCGCACGGAAGCGAAAGTCATTTAAGGGGGAGATCATAGATGAAAGCTTTAGTACTCGCAGAAGCGCGTGAAGGCGCGTTACGTAACGTATCATTCGAAGCCATCGCTGCGGCGAAACAATTGACAGATGATGTGACGGCAGTCGTGATTGGGGATCACGTGCAATCACTCGCACAAGAACTTGGGGAATATGGCGCAAGCCGCGTCCTCGTCGTCGAAGACGATCGCCTTAAACACTATACACCTGACGGCTATGGACAAGTGCTCCGTCAATTGATCGAGCAGGAGAGTCCGGAGATGATCGTCCTTGGGCACACGGCCCTCGGGAAAGATATCGCACCGAAGCTTGCGGCGCGCCTCGACGCCGGACTCATCAGTGACGTCGTCTCAATCGAAGGGTCGGGACGTGATGCAGAGTTCGTTCGCCCGATTTACTCAGGTAAGGCGTTCGAGAAAGTGAAGTTCAAAGATTCGGTCATGTTCTTCACGATTCGTCCAAATAACATTGACGCTCCAGCACGACAAGCTGGCGCGAGCGTCTCGGTTGAAACGCCGGCGGTCGAACTGAAAGATCTTTCGATGATCGTCAAAGAAGTCGTTCGTAAGGCGACCGGGAAAGTTGACTTGGCTGAAGCGAAAGTCATCGTCGCAGGGGGACGTGGCGTCAAGAGCGAGGACGGATTCAAGCCGCTCGAAGAATTGGCAGAACTCCTTGGCGGAGCGGTCGGTGCTTCACGTGGAGCATGTGATGCCGACTATTGTGATTATGCGCTACAAATCGGACAGACGGGTAAAGTCGTCACACCGGACCTTTATATCGCATGTGGGATCTCTGGGGCGATTCAACATTTGGCTGGGATGAGTAACGCCAAAGTCATCGTCGCCATCAACAAAGATCCGGAGGCGAACATCTTTAGTATCGCTGACTATGGGATCGTCGGTGACTTGTTCGATGTCGTGCCGATGTTGACAGAAGAGTTCCGAAAGCACCTCGTCAATAGCTAATAAGCAAATCGTTTTGGGGTTGTTACCCACCGTGGTATACTCTGAACATGAATTGAATGAGGGTTCTTATGACAGAAGTCTCATATCTTATTGGGGAGGTTTTTACAAATGGCAATTAAACACGCAACGACTCAATCATTCGAGCAAGATGTTAAAGAGGGCGTAGTCCTCGTAGATTTCTGGGCGACTTGGTGTGGACCATGCCGTATGATCGCGCCGGTTCTTGAAGAACTCGATCAAGAAATGGGCGAGCAAGTCCAAATCGTGAAACTCGATGTGGACGAAAATCCTGAGATCGCAGGTGCTTTCCAAATTCAGAGTATCCCGACACTCATGATGTTCAAAGACGGCGAGCCTGTTTCAAAAACAATGGGCTTCCAGCCAAAAGAAGCATTAAAAGAGTTTATCGCGACAGCACAATAATTTCGTAGCAGCTGACTGTTCGTCGGCTGCTTTTTTGTTTTAGCGACTAAAAAGAAGGAAAAAGGGAGTTAAGTAGTGAAGGAAGTCACGTTTTGTGCTACATACGTCTCATCTGACTTCATGATACTTAGTGGCGCGGCTCATTTATTTTTGGCATTTCTGTCGGTTTCCTTCATATTTAACAGATGTTGAAATTTGTTTAGAGGACGAACAGCTTGGAAGCTTTTTTCATGGAAACGAACTGAAAAACTACGCTATACTCATGAAGAAGACATGATGAAGTCAGGTGACCTTACTTTCGACTTAATCATTTGTACGACTCTGTACGAAGGAGGAATTTTCTTGTCGGTGTTACATTTCGCTATTTTATTGCCGCTTCTGGCGGCACCGTTCATTCCGTTCTTGTTTAAGGGGATGAAACAAATCCATACAGGTTGGTTCGTCCTGGTCGTTCCGGTCGTTCTCGTCTCCTATTTCGCCGGATTCATTCCGGTCACGAGCGCGGGAGACGTCGTGACGGAGACGATTGCGTGGATGCCGTCCCTCGGGATCAACTTCACGGCATACGTTGACGGGCTCAGTCTGTTGTTCGCGCTTCTGATCACGGGGATCGGGGCGCTCGTCGTCCTTTATTCAATTTACTACTTGGATAAGGACAAAGAGTCGCTCGGACATTTTTATGTGTATCTCTTAATGTTCATGAGCGCGATGCTCGGAGTCGTTCTTTCAGACAACATGATCGTCATGTATATGTTCTGGGAGCTCACATCGATTTCATCTTTCTTATTGATTGGATATTGGTATGAGAAAGAGCGCTCACGTTATGGCGCTCAAAAGTCGATGCTTCTCACGGTGTTCGGCGGACTATCCATGCTTGGGGGAATCGTCTTGCTCGAGTCGATGGTCGGCTCGTACAGCATCCGCGATATGGTCGCAAACTCTGGCGTCATTGCCGAGAGTCCGTTTTTCCTTGTCGCGATGATCCTCATTTTGCTCGGAGCGTTCACGAAGTCGGCCCAGTTCCCGTTCCACATCTGGTTACCTGATGCGATGGAAGCACCGACTCCGGTCAGTGCGTATCTCCACTCGGCGACGATGGTCAAGGCGGGTCTCTATCTCGTGGCACGTATGAGCCCGGTGTTCCAAGAGTCACCCGTGTGGCTATGGACGATCGCAGCGGTCGGTATGTTCACGATGTTTTGGGGTTCGTTCAATGCGGTGAAGCAGACCGATTTGAAAGGGATATTGGCTTTCTCGACGGTCAGTCAACTCGGATTGATCATGTCACTCCTCGGTCTTGGGGCGGCAGCCCTTCACTACGATGGGATTGATGACAACATCTTTATTGTTGCAACAATTGCGGCCATCTTCCACTTGATCAACCATGCAACGTTCAAAGGTTCGCTCTTTATGATGGCTGGGATCGTCGATCATGAGACGGGCACTCGTGATATTCGCAAGCTCGGAGGTCTGATGACCGTCATGCCGATCACGTTCACGATTGCCGTCATCGGCTCCCTATCGATGGCAGGACTTCCGCCATTCAACGGTTTCTTGAGTAAAGAGATGTTCTTGAAGGCGACGACGAAAGTCTTCTCGGCCGACTTCTTTGCACTCGAGACGATTGGGATTTTACTCCCGGTTGTCGCCTTCTTAGGTAGCGTCTTTACGTTCATCTACAGCATCATGCTGTTCACGCGGACGTTCATGGGTGAGGCGAAGTTCGATCAACTGCCGAAAAAACCGCATGAGGCGCCGATCGGCATGTTGATTTCGCCGGTCATCCTGGCGCTACTCGTCGTTGGACTCGGTTTCTTCCCGAACGTGTTATCGAACACGCTCATCAAGCCGGCGGTCGAGTCGATTTATCCGACACTCGTCGCACAAGGGCAGAACGTCAAAGTAGATATTTATTTTTGGCATGGACTCACTCCTGAACTGTACATGACAATCGGGGTCATCCTTCTCGGGTCATTGCTGTTCTGGCAGATGAACAAGTGGATGGGTATCTATAACAGAATCCCTCATCGTCTGACGCTTAACGGCGTCTACGACGGGACGCTCGTCTGGTCGAACAAAGCGGCGTATCGCTTTAAAGACAACTACATGACTGGTTTCATCCGGTCGTATTTGATTTACATTTTCGTCTTTCTTTCAGGCATGATGCTCTTCAGCATTTGGTGGTTCGATATGTATCAATTCTCGTTTGAGAATATGGCGGAAATTGCACCGTATGAATATGTACTTGGAGCCGTCGTCATCCTTGCGGCACTCGCCATCCTATTCATGAAGTCGCGACTTCCGTCCATCATCTTACTCGGGGTCGTCGGTTATGGTGTGGCATTGTTCTTTGTCTTCTTCGGTGCACCGGACCTTGCGCTCACACAGCTCGTCATCGAGACGGTGTCTGTCGCATTGTTTTTGCTCGTCTTCTATCACATGCCGGACATTAGTAAGAAAGAAACACGGATGCGTTTCAAAGTAGGGAATGCGATCGTGGCAGTCCTCGTAGGGGTGACCGTGACGCTCCTTAGTTTCATGGCGCTCACGCATAAGTCACTTTCGTCTATTTCCGAATACCACATCGAGAACGTGTATGACTTAGCAGCAGGGAAAAACATGGTAAACGTCATCCTTGTCGACTTCCGTGGTTTTGATACCTTGTTTGAAATCGTCGTTCTCGGAATTGCGGCCCTTGGAATTTACACGATGATTAAATTTAGAACGACACGACGTACGAAAGGAGATGGGGCAAATGAAGCAAAACAGCAAACGCGTCAATGATGTCATCTTGCAGACGGCCTCGATCATCATCTTCTTTATCATCGTCATCTTCTCGATCAACTTGTTTTTCGCGGGACACTATTCACCGGGTGGCGGATTTATTGGCGGATTGATGACATCGGCGGCACTCGTCTTACTGTTACTTGCGTTCGATTCGAATACGCTATCAAAAGTGCTACCGATCGATTATCGTCTCATGACGGCGACCGGGCTATTGATCGCACTTGCGACCGGTCTTCACTCGCTGTTCTTTGACCGACCGTTCTTGACGCACGCCTACGGAAAGTTTGATTTGCCGCTTCTCGGTGAACAGACGCTCCATACAGCGATTGCGTTCGACTTGGGGGTCTACCTCGTTGTCATCGGTGTCACCATGACGATCATTCAAACGATTGGAGAGAGTGAATAATGGAAATCTTCGTTAGCATCATCATCGGTGTTTTGACGATGTGTGCGGTCTATCTTGTTCTCTCAAGAAGTTTGTTGCGCATCATCATCGGCACCGCCTTGTTCAGTCACGCGGCGCACTTGCTCGTCTTGACGACGGCAGGTTTGAAGACAGGAGCCGCCCCTGTCCTCGTGGACGGAGTGACTGAATACACTGACCCGTTACCGCAGGCGCTCGTCTTGACGGCGATCGTCATCAGCTTTGGGGTGACGGCGTTCTTCCTCGTACTTGCTTACCGCACGTACCAGGAGCTCAGCACGGACAATATGGAGGAAATGAAAGGAACAGAATCGTATGATTAATTTACCGGTCTTTCCAATCGTCATTCCTGCGCTTGCGGCCATCATCATGATGTTTATGCCGAAACGGGTCCAGCTGCAGCGCGTGATGGCTCTTGGAACTCTAGTCATTACTTCGATCGTGTCATTCATTCTCGTGCACACGATCTCCGTTGAGGGGATTCAGACCCTCGACCTTGGGAACTGGCAAGCACCGTTCGGGATCACACTCGTTTCGGATATGCTGTCAGCCCTTCTCGTGACGACGTCGACCATACTCACGCTCTTTATCGTGTGGTTCGCCGCTCACTACTTCTCAGATTCGTATGAAGGGAACTATTTGTACATCGCGATGCTCTTCCTACTCGTCGGGGTGAACGGCGCCTTTACGACAGGGGATATCTTCAACTTGTTCGTCTTCTTCGAGGTCTTCTTGATGTCGTCGTATGTGTTGATTGTGCTCGGTGGACGTGGCGTCCAGTTAAGGGAATCGATCAAATATTTACTCGTGAACATCATCGCCTCGGCCCTCTTTGTCATGTCGGTCGCTTTACTTTATGGTGTCACAGGTACACTCAGTTTGGCCGATTTGGCTTTGAAGATCCCGCTCGTCGATAATCCGGGAGTCATCACCGTCATCGGTGTGCTTTTCGTCATCGTCTTCGGGATGAAAGGGGCACTCGTCCCCCTTCACTACTGGCTCCCGGGAGCTTATGTCGTTGCTCCGACTCCGATTCTCGCAATGTTCGGGGCACTGTTGACGAAGGTGGGGGTATATTCGATTTTACGGACGTATACACTGCTGTTTGATGGGAACGGTGAATTTTTACAGACGTTCCTCATGGCGCTCGCCGTCCTCACGATTGTCATCGGGATGACAGGTGCGATTGCCTACAACGATGTGAAGTTGATTATCATCTATAACATCATGATTGCGGTCGGGGTTATCCTTTATGGAATCTCGGTCAATACACAGACGTCCCTTGAAGGGTCGCTCTACTACTTGATTCACGATATGATCATCAAGGCTGTACTCTTTATGCTCGTCGGCATGATGATTGGCATCACGAAGTCTGGACAGCTCCGAGATATGGGCGGGCTCATTACGAGGTTTCCGCTATTTGGTTGGACGTTCTTCGTCGCAGCGCTTTCACTTGCAGGGATTCCGCCTCTCAGTGGATTCTTCGGAAAGCTGTTGATCGTGTCAGGTGGAATGGATGAAGGGGAGTTGTTCGGTCCACTTCTCGTCCTCTTATCTAGTCTCCTTGTCCTCTATTCGGTCATGAAAATTTTCTTGAACGGATTTTGGGGTGAGGCGAAACGGGAGTACGATGGGCCACTCGTTCCTTATACGAAACGCTTGATTGTGCCGGTTTTCTTGTTGCTCGTCATTGCGGTCGGTTACGGATTCGGGGCAGAAGCTCTTCATCCATATATCACGCAAGCAATCGAGCCGCTCGTCAATTCAGAAATCTATATCGATGCCGTGTTAAAGGAGTGAAATACAGATGGCTTATCAACTATTGATTAACTTTTTCTTGGCGTTCATCTGGATGTTCCTCACGGGATCGTTCACATCGAGCGGGTTCTTCGTCGGTTATATCCTCGGACTATTGATCCTGTTTATGATGCGCCGATTTTTCAGGTCAGGTGGCGGCGGATTTTATTTCACACGGGTCTGGCGCCTATTCAAACTGCTCTTGATCTTTATCCGTGAGTTGTTTCTCGCGAACTTTGAGGTGTTGCGTCTCGTGTTAAGTCCGACGCTCAAAGTCCAACCGGGGATTTTCCGTTATGAGACGACACTCGATAAAGGGTGGAAGGTTAGTTTGTTATCGATGCTGATCACGCTCACGCCAGGGACGCTCGTCGTTCAAGTGTCAAAGGATAATTCGGTACTCTATATTCACGCACTTAACATGCCGGATAAAGATGCGCTCCGAAAAGATATTTATGATAATTTTGAGTCAAGCATTAAGGAGGCGACAGAATGACGAATCTTTTAGACATCCTCATCTACATCTCGCTCTCCATCCTCTTGCTTGCGATGTTGATGATGTTGTATCGTGTCGTGAAGGGACCGACGACGGCGGACCGGGTCATTGCGCTCGACTCCATCGGGATCGCGCTCATCTCGGTCGTCGCGTTACTGTCCATCTTGTTAGACACGACCTTATACTTCGAAGTCATCTTGCTACTCAGTATTTTGGCTTTCATCGGGACGGTGGCGTTCTCGAAATTTTTAGAGAGGGGAGAGATTATCCAACATGACCGCGACAATGATCTTTGATCTCATTACCGGTATCTTTACGATCATCGGCGTCTTCTTCACGGTCGTCGCTGCGATCGGTCTCATCCGTCTCCCTGATATTTATTCAAGAACACACGCCGCCTCAAAGAGTGCGACGCTCGGTGTCATGTTCGTTCTCTTTGCGGCCGTCCTTCATGTGTATGTCGATGAACAGGTGTTTGATGCAAGACTATTACTCGGTCTCTTCTTCGTCCTTCTCACGGCCCCGGTCGGTGGACATCTCATCTCACGTGCCGCACATGCGAAAAAGATTCCGCTTTGGGAAAAATCACTTCAAGACGCATTGAAAGAAGATAAAGAGAAGGGAATCGAATAAAAAAAGGGTCTTTCCATATTGGGTTGGAAAGACCCTTAACTTATTTCTTGATGATGAATAATAAAATTAAGTGCAACACCCAAAAGTGAACACAAAAAAAGCCCATGACGCTTTCCTGAACTGAACCCTGAATGATAGACACTTGATAAAAAGTGCTCATTCAGGGTTCAGTTCAATAAATTTTTAGAGATCCTTTTATATACCACTGATTTATTCTTATGTACTGCTTTATAAATGAGAGGTCATCTAATAATAAACCAAACGATAAAGCACGCTATGGCAATCGCTAACCAAAAATAAAATTGTTTATTAGCCTTACCCTTCATAAAAACACTCCCTTACTTTTCCTTATATTATATATACAAATACTAATATAAGACAGAGGAACTTGGAAAAAAGAGTCCTCTGTCTCATATGATTTAGCAAGCAGAATACCATGCAGTTGGTACATAAACGTAGCAGTCTAGATAGACTCCGAATCCTTTATCCCTACTAATAAACGCTCCTACTCCAATACCTGCAACAGCAGCTACAAAGTTTGAAACTCAACCTGGAGGGCTCATGAAGTATGCGATCGTAGCATTTAGTGTTGCCACACTACCACCGTAAACTACTAAATTAGCTCTTAATTTTGCAACGAAATCATGAAACCAATAAATTCTCATTCCCCACCATGTATAATCAATATCAAAATCTTTACTCTTATCGATAGCATACGTTTGGAAATCTTCGTTATTGTCCTCTTCTTGCTTTAAAGAAAATTTATCTCTCAATGACTAAATCTGATCGAGCGGAAGAGCCGGTTCTATCCATGCTCAAGCACTTTGTGATAAACTTTGTCTAAGAAAAGCCTATGAAGTAGATGGCGGGAAGGAGTTGGATGTTGATGGGTACCGTAACAGTAGATCGTGAACGTTTTACAAAAGATTTAGAAGAATTCTTAGTTTATTTTGCTAATCGTCAGCAAAAACCTATGTCTAGACAAGAAGCTGAGAACATCTCGCGTGATGTTATGGCTAACGTTGATATCCATGACTCTGTTTTTGCACACAAAGGTCCATCTTGGCTAGCACGTGAAAACATTAACAATCGTAAATAGTAAACGAGAATAACAAAACTATAATATGAACTCTTCTCAATACATGACGACTCAGATCAAAAATGCGATCTGAGTCGTTTTTTATGGTTAAATTACATACCATAAATGTTCTGTTAAAAAATGATAAAATGCGACGGAGACACTTAAATTAAACGAGATACGAAATATCTGAGGCAACCGTCGGATAGGCGACTTCTAAGTGCTTCACGTGTTGGTGCGACAGGTTGTTCTGTATAATGAAAGAGAATAAGTTGATGAGCTCAGGGGCGTGCTGACCGATCAAGTGTGCCCCAATCACATGACCTTCTGTGCTGATCAATAGTTTCGAATAGGCGGTCGGGTCATTGATTCGTTTGTAAGTCAAGAAGTGGGACATGTCCGTCTCTTTCACGTCGAAGGCGATGCCCTCGGCTTCCGCTTCCTCCACGGTGAGCCCGACCTTAGCAATCGGTGGAGTTGAGAAGACGACGGTCGGTGCCGGCCGCTCGGGAAGTGCTCGCGTATTCCCATGAAGCATATTGAGTGCGGCGAGACGCCCTTCCTGGCCGGCGAACGGGGTGAGTGCCGGATTCGGGCTGTTCGCCACGTCTCCTGCGGCATAAATGTTTGGGTTGCTCGTCTGGAGATACTCGTTCACCAAAACCCCATGGCGATCCGACTTGACACCGACCGTATCGAGGTGAAGTCGCTCGATGCTTGGGATTCGCCCGGTTGCGTTAAGGACGACCCCTTCAAGGGTAGAGTCATCTGATAACGTTAACGTGTTCCCGTCGATTCGTTTCGGTTCGACGTCATGTCGGACAGTGATTCCGATGCGCTTAGATTCTTCGAGGAGCCGATGGACGACGTTTTGGTCGAATGCTTTCAGCGCATGTGAACGAATGAGTAGTGTCACGTCGCTCCCGAAGCGCCGAAAGATATGGGCAAACTCGAATGCGATGTATCCGGCTCCGACGATATGGATTGATGGGGGCAACGCGTCGAGGTCGAACACGTCATCGCTCGTAATCGCATGCTCTCCCCCCGGAATGTCGAGAGGGCGAGGGGTCTGACCCGTCGCAATCAAAAATTGAGATGCATACAGCTCGTGACCATCGATTGCAATCATGTTCTCATCGATAAAATGAGGCTCTCCTTGATATAGGTCAATGTTCATCTCGTTCCAATGTTGTGTCTTTGACGTAGGAATCGAGAAACGATATTCATCGATTCGTTCCTTAAATGATGCCCAATCAAGCGATAGGCTACCTTTTACACCGAGCTTTTGCATATGTTCAGTTCGGGCGAGTAACTCTGCTCCTTCGACGAGCATCTTTTTTGGGTCGCACCCGCGTTGTGGACACGTCCCTCCGAACGTCCAATTTTCAATGATGGCGACTTCTTTACCGGCATCGCGTAAAGTCGCAGCGGCCTGACTTGCTGCAGACCCGCTTCCGACAAGGATGACATCGTATCGTTTCATAATATAAAATCCTCCTCTGGCGAGATATCACACTCTTTTTCCCGTCTTTGAGGAAGATAAACTGAGGTGAAAGAAATTGAGTCAAACCGACCATATTAAACATAAATTAGCGCTCCTCCCGGATGAGCCGGGATGTTATTTGCATAAAAACGAGTATGATGAGGTCATTTACGTGGGCAAGGCCAAAAATTTAAAGAATCGAGTGAGGTCGTATTTCACAGGTGCCCATGATATCAAGACGATGCGCCTCGTTGCAGAAATCCGGGACTTTGAATACATCGTGACGGCAAGTGAACTCGAGGCACTGCTACTTGAGATGACGCTCATCAAAAAGCACGACCCGAAGTATAACATTCGCTTGAAAGACGATAAAACGTATCCGTACATCAAAATCACGAACGAACCGTATCCCCGTCTTTTGACGACACGAAAGTTGAAGAAAGACGGTGGGCATTACTTCGGCCCATATCCGAACGCCTATGCCGCAAATGAGACGAAACGTCTCCTCGACAAACTGTATCCACTACGGAAATGTCAGCCGATGCCGAAAAAGCTCTGCTTGTACTATCATATCGGTCAATGTTTAGGTCCTTGTGAACTGGCGGTTGAAGTGGACACACAAAAAGAAATCGTCAATGAGATTCGGCGTTTCTTGAACGGTGAGACGAGCGAGACGCTCGCAAAGTTAAAAGTTGAGATGGGACGCGCTGCTGAAGAGATGCAGTTCGAACGGGCAGCCGAGCTGCGTGATCAGATTCGTTCTGTCGAATCGATTATGAACAAGCAAAATATGATCACGGCCGACCCGACGGCACGTGATGTGTTCGGCTATACGCTTGACCGAGGCTGGATGTGTGTCCAAGTATTCTACATGCGCGGCGGCAAGATGATTGAACGTGACGTTTCGCTCTTCCCGATGCACGGTGAGCCAGCCGAAGAACTGGAGAGCTTCATCGTTCAATTTTATGAACAAAACGTCCTTCCTAAAGAAGTGCTCGTACCGGAGACGGTGCGACTCGACCTTTTAAACGACGCAATCGGGACGAAGGTGATGCAACCGAAACGTGGGGCGAAGCGACAATTACTAGATTTGGCGACGAAAAATGCAACAATCGCGTTGAACGAGAAGTTCGAGTTGCTTGCCCGCGACGAAGAACGGACGCTACTTGCGATGCGCGAACTCGGGGAAGCAATCGGCATTCCGAACTTGTCGCGTGTCGATATCATCGATAACGCGAACATTCAAGGAGCGGACGCCGTATCGGCGCTCGTCGTCTTTGAGGACGGGAAGCCGCTCAAGAAAGAGTATCGAAAATATAAGATTCGGACAGTTCAAGGTCCGGATGACTATGAGACGATGCGCGAAGTCGTCCGTCGACGGTTCCGTCGTCTGTTGACCGAGGATAAACGACTGCCTGACCTTCTCTTAATCGATGGTGGAGTCGGTCAATTGAACGCGGCACTTGACGTCATCCAAAACGAGTTTGGCCTTGACTTACCGGTCGGCTCGCTCAAAAAAGATGACCGTCACCGTACGAGCCAACTATTGTTCGGGGAAGGTGGGGGCGTCGTCGAGCTCCATCCACGGTCGAGCGCCTTTTATCTGTTGCAGCGGATGCAAGATGAGGTGCACCGTTTCGCCATCACGTTCCACCGTAGCTTACGGACGAAGAAAATGACGAAGTCGATTCTAGATGAGATTCCGGGTGTCGGTCCGAAACGTCGTCAACAGCTCATCCGCCATTTCGGATCGATGAAACAAATTCGACTGGCATCGCTCGAACAACTGAAGGAAGCAGGATTGCCGGAAAAATTAGCGGAGACCGTGCTTCAATATGTGCATGAGGAGACGGACGAATGAAGGACCTTCCGATTGCCGTAAGAAGTGTGATCGCTTCTTTCATGGAGGCGGTCGATCGTTTTTTGCCAACTGTAGAGCATGTATATATCCATGGTTCGCTTGCGATGGGGGGCTTTCATCCGAAACATAGTGATGTGGACTTGTTGCTCGTCGTGTCAGAGCCATTGACGCGTGAAGATCGAGAACGACTCATCGACTGCTGCCTGTCGCACTCGAACGCACCTTATCCGCTCGAGCTAAGTATTTTGAGCATTGAACAGTTGATGCATTGGCGACATCCGAGCCCTTTCGAGTTTCACTATAGTGAAGGATGGCGTTCTCGCTTCGAGGGGACCGATTGTGAAGTACGTGTCGATTTGCAAAAGGGATTGGCCGACCCGGATTTGGCGGCTCACGTACATGTGATTGTAGAGAGAGGTATGATTTGGCGAGGGAGACCGATTCGTGAGATGCTCCATGGATATACAGCGGCTCATTTTGCTGATGCGATTCGAATGGATGCACTCGAGTGTCTGGAGAACATCGAAGAGAATCCGATGTATAGCATACTGAATTTGACTCGTGTGTTCGCGTATGAACGGGATCGGACGATTCTATCAAAACAAGAAGTACGGGCGTGGGTGTTGAACGAGGGACATTTTCCAGGAAATATTGTCGACGTCGTCGATAAGGCGACTCAGGGCTACGAGGGGGAAGACGTGACATTTGATCAACACGAACTCAATGAAGTACGTCAGTATATGAACGAGCAACTTCAGCAGAATTAAAAATAAGAGTCGATGTCTGCATCGACTCTTATTCGTAATCGTCTTTTCGGTCTAGTTGGACGGTGATTTGGACAGCTTTTCGGGCAGGATCGGCGTACCCTTCTGCGACGCATTGGAAACGACCGGCGATCTGTTCGGCTAAAAATCCAGCTTCGAGCTGATAGTAACCTGTCGCTTTAGCCTGAGTCGAAGGTGGTGGAATCAATTCATATGTAAATTTATTCCCCCGCTCCTTTTTGACTGTCAGGTCTCCCCAACCAGCCTCTATAAAGAAGGCGGCCAGTTCATCATCAGACATCGTTGGGAACTTGCGGGCGACCCGTTTTCCTGACCAATAGATGACTTGGGCATAATCCTCACCAAGCAAGTCCGTCAACACATAGTCGCGAAGAAGTTCGATCGCGAAAATTGGTTGGCTCATCGTTTCCATTCTATCCCATCACTCCAATCTCTCTATATCATTATAACGACCAATCGGATTTTGGTCATCCTGTATTTTTGAAAAAGAATGTGGCACAAATCGGTTAGGTTGTCTTGTCATACAATTTTCACAAGAGTAGAATAGGAGACAGAAAGCTATATCTGCATTTGAAAACGCTTTTATTGACAAAACGAGCCAATGCTCGTGAAAAGGGGGAACTAGAATGGCAGCGCAACGTGACTATTTCAGTCGTAAAGTCCATTCGCTACTTGGGGTCATTCCAATCGGATTGTTTTTGATCGTTCACTTGTCGGTCAACTACTACATCGTCGATGGGGTGGAGTCATTCAACAAAGCAGCAAAATTCATGGAGAACTTACCGTACCTGTATTTCCTTGAAGTGACGGTGATCGCCTTGCCGATGATTTTCCATGGCGTGTATGGAGTGTACTATGCGTTTCTCGGGTCGATCAACTCGAACCGTTATTCATACGCACGGAACTGGATGTATATCTTCCAGCGCTTCACGGGAGTCTTCCTCGTGATCTTTATCGCATGGCACGTTTGGGAAACACGCCTTGCGAAGCTACGGGGGGTTGAGGTCAATGCGGAGATGATGCAAAACATCGTCGACAATCCGCTCATGCTTATTTTCTACATAGTCGGAATTCTTTCGGCTACGTTCCACTTCGCGAACGGTCTTTGGTCGTTCTCGATCACGTGGGGAATCACACAGTCACCTCGCTCGCAACGTCTCATGAGCTACGTATCAGGTGTCGTATTCTTGGCACTATCTTATGTCGGCATCCGTTCGATTTTGACGTTTGCAGGCATCTTGTAATTAGGGGGAATTGTATATGGCAAATCAAAGTTTGATCGTCATCGGTGGCGGTCTAGCTGGACTCATGGCGACAATCAAGTCGGCAGAGATGGGTGTTCCGGTAAAACTATTCTCGCTTGTACCGGTCAAGCGTTCACATTCAGTTTGCGCCCAAGGGGGAATCAATGGAGCGGTAAACACAAAAGGGGAAGGTGATTCTCCTTGGCAACACTTTGACGACACGGTTTATGGTGGCGACTTCCTTGCCAACCAACCGCCAGTTCAAAAAATGGCAGAGAATGCCCCGAAGATCATTCACATGTTTGACCGAATGGGTGTCATGTTCAACCGTACGCCGGAAGGTCTTTTAGATTTCCGCCGTTTCGGTGGGACACTTCACCACCGTACGGCATACGCAGGAGCAACGACGGGGCAACAACTCCTCTATGCACTCGATGAACAGGTCCGTCGGTACGAGGCTCAAGGTCTCGTCGAGAAATACGAAGGATGGGAGTTCCTGCGTGCGATCATCGACGATGAAGGGATTTGCCGTGGAGCGGTCTGTCAGGATTTACGCTCGATGGAAATTAAAGCGTTCCCATCCGATGCGGTCATCTTGGCGACAGGTGGTCCAGGGGTCATCTTCGGTAAGTCGACAAACTCGGTCATCAACACGGGACAGGCTGCGGCAGCGGTATATCGTCAAGGTGCGGTCTATGCGAACGGAGAGTTCATTCAAATTCACCCGACGGCGATTCCTGGGGACGACAAGCTCCGTCTCATGAGTGAATCGGCTCGTGGAGAAGGTGGACGTGTCTGGACGTATAAAGACGGAAAACCTTGGTATTTCCTCGAAGAAAAATATCCGGCTTACGGAAACCTCGTACCGCGTGACATCGCGACCCGCGAGATCTTTGACGTCTGTGTCAACCAAAAACTCGGTGTCAACGGCGAGAACATGGTCTATCTAGACTTGTCTCACAAAGACTCGAAAGAACTTGATATCAAGCTCGGTGGAATCCTCGAAATCTATGAGAAGTTCGTAGGGGACGACCCACGTAAAGTACCGATGAAAATCTTCCCGGCCGTTCACTATTCGATGGGCGGACTGTGGGTCGACTACGATCAAATGACAAACATTCCAGGACTTTTCGCTGCCGGTGAGTGCGACTACTCGATGCATGGCGCGAACCGTCTCGGTGCGAACTCTCTTCTTTCAGCCGTTCACGGCGGAATGGAAGCGGGTCCTGCGGCGGTTCACTATATGCGTGGTCTCGAACAGGCGACAGAGAGCGTCTCCGACGCACTCTTCAACTTCAACGAGCGTGAAGAAATCGAGCGTTTCAATGACATCCTCTCGATGGACGGGACGGAAAACGCGTACCAAATCCACCGTGAACTCGGTGAACTTATGACGGACAACGTCACAGTCGTTCGCTACAACGACAAACTTGAAGCGACCGACAAGAAAATTCAAGAATTGCGTGAACGTTTCTATAACATTTCAGCTACGGATACGGCACGCTGGAGCAACCAAGGTGCATCGTTCATTCGACAGCTTGACCACATGCTCGACCTCGCGCGCGTCATCACGCTCGGTGCATTGATGCGAGACGAGAGTCGTGGAGCACATTACAAACCGGAGTTCCCGGAACGTAATGATGAAAAGTTCATGAAGACGACGATGGCACGTTACAAAGAAGGGGAAGTCGATATCTCATTTGAAGACATCGATGTTTCGTTAATCCCGCCACGTAAACGGGATTACTCGAAGAAAGGGGCGAAGACGAAATGACGACGCCAATGCAATCTGATCAAAAAGATATCCGTTTCATCATCGAGCGTCAAGATGGGCCGGATAAGGGGACCTATACAGAAGAATTTACAGTGCCGTATCGTCCGAACATGAACGTTATCTCGGCATTGATGGAAATCCGTCGAAATCCGGTCAATGCGAACGGGGACAAGACGACACCGATCAACTGGGACATGAACTGTCTAGAGGAAGTGTGTGGTGCTTGCTCGATGATCATCAACGGGAAGCCACGCCAATCGTGTACGGCCCTTGTCGATAAACTTGAACAGCCAATCCACCTTGCGCCGATGAAGACGTTCCCGGTCATCCGTGACCTTCAAGTCGACCGTCAACGCATGTTTGACGCCTTGAAAAAAGTGAAGGCATGGGTTCCAATCGATGGGACGTACGACCTCGGACCAGGACCGCGTATGCCAGAGAACAAGCGACAGTGGGCGTATGAGTTGTCAAAATGTATGACGTGCGGGGTTTGTCTTGAAGCATGTCCGAACGTCAATGACAAGTCAGACTTCATCGGACCGGCTGCCATCTCGCAAGTCCGACTGTTCAACTCGCATCCGACAGGTGCCTTCCACTCGGAAGAACGCCTCGAGGCGCTCATGGGAGAAGGGGGCATCATGCAGTGCGGAAACGCACAAAACTGTGTCGAGGTTTGTCCGAAAGGAATCCCGCTCACGACATCAATCGCTTCCATGAACCGCCAAACGACGCTTCACTCGTTCAAACAGTTCTTCGGTAGTGACAAAGGTCGCACCGGTTCTGCGGTTGAGGCATAAGCGCCGATGACCAAGTACTATCGAGAGCCGGATTGGGAAGCACGTGTCAAAAGAGGGGTCGCACTCGATGTGAAAGTCCGCTTTTCAGAGTGCGATCCGTACGGTCATATGAACAATACGATTCCATTCATCTACTTTGAAGATGCGCGAATCGAGTTGCTAGAGGCGACAGGGTTCTCTTTAAAAGATGGCTTTGTCGTCGTCGCCGACGCGCAATGTGACTATGTGCGACAAGTCATGCCGCGTCAACAGTTGACTGTGCATGCCAATGTCTTGACGGTCGGAAACACTTCATGTGATATTCATTACGGGGCATATGACGGAGAGAAACTTTTGTTCGCAGGACGGACGAGCCTCGTTCATTTAACGAAGGAAGGTCGTCCTACAGAATGGACTCCGGAATATAAAAATCGCTTGCAGAATTTTTGCGAATCCGCTATCATTTGATAATGAGTTCACAAACAAAAAATATTCTGCCGGTTCGCCTGTAGAATTGAATTTTGAAGGGAGACCATCATCTCATGGAAAAAACGTTCACAGTCGTCGCTGATTCAGGAATTCACGCTCGTCCAGCTACTCAGTTGGTTAACACAGCTTCTAAGTTCCAATCAGACATCAACCTCGAGTACAATGGCAAAACAGTTAACTTGAAGTCGATCATGGGTGTACTTTCACTCGGTATCGCAAAAGATTCAACAATCAAGATCACTGCTGAAGGTGAAGATGCAGAAGAAGCGATCAACACGCTCTCTGACATGCTTACTAGCGAAGGTCTTGCTCAGTAATTTAAAGAAGGGACGAGGCGCCGCTGGCGACCTCGTCTTTTTTTGTCATGGGACCGTTTCTTTTTCAGACCGAGGTTTTTTGATAAGATAGGTGAGAATGGAAGTGATGCGAAATGAAACGAGCGATTGGAGTCCTCGATTCAGGGGTCGGCGGATTGACGGTAGTCAAAGAATTGATGCGCCAGCTCCCAAAAGAAGAAATCATCTACATCGGAGATACGGAACGTTGTCCATACGGGCCGCGTCCGCATGATGAGATTGAAACGTATACATGGGAACTCATTGAGTTTTTGTTGAGGCAAGACGTCAAAATGATTGTCATCGCCTGTAACACGGCGACGGCGGTCGTTTTGAAAGAGGCGCGAAAGCGCCTCGATATCCCGGTCATCGGTGTCATCGACCCAGGTGCCCGTGCGGCCGTCAAAGGTACGCGTAACAAACATATCGGTGTGATTGGCACGAAGATGACGATTGAGAGCGAATCTTACGAGAAGGCACTTCGTCACGTGGCGGGTGAGATGGATGTGTATCCACTCGCATGCCCGCCGTTCGTCCCGCTCGTGGAGGCGGGGGACGTATCAGGGGAGCACGTACGTCAAGTAGTCGAAGAGACGCTTCGTCCACTTCGACCGTCCGAGATGGACACACTCATTCTCGGTTGTACACATTATCCGCTCCTCGCCCCTGTCATTCAAGACGTGGTCGGACCAAACGTCCACCTCATCTCATCAGGGGACGAGACGGCACTCGAAGTGGCTGCGATGCTTGATTATCAAGAGCTTGAAAACGGGTTAGACACCGTTCCGGCACATGCATTTTATGCGACGGGTGATATCGAACTGTTTGACCGACTTGCGAGCGAGTGGCTCGGACGTGCGGTACATGCGGAGAAAGTCGAGGTGACCGGAATTGCGTGATACGAGACAATTCGATGAGTTACGTCCGGTTGAAATCGTGCCGCATGTGAACAAGCATGCGGAAGGGTCTGTCCTCATCTCAATCGGTGATACGAAAGTGATATGTACTGCGACCGTTGAAGAACGTGTCCCGAACTTCCTGCGCGGAAAAAAACAGGGTTGGATCAATGCCGAATACGCGATGTTGCCACGGGCGACGGGAGATCGGACCGTCCGGGAGTCGGTACGCGGGAAACAGTCGGGACGAACGATGGAGATTCAGCGTCTCATCGCCCGCTCTCTCCGCTCGGTCGTCGATTTGGAACGTCTCGGTGAACGGACGATTTGGATTGATTGTGACGTCATTCAAGCGGACGGCGGCACAAGAACGGCTTCCATCACGGGTGGATTTTGCGCGCTCGTCCTCGCCGTCGATCGCTTGATTCGCCAAGGGAAGCTCGGAGATACGCCAATCAAAGAAGGGGTGGCCGCGATTTCTGTCGGACGGACAGATGAGCTTGTCCTCGACTTGGATTACATGGAAGACGCAGCGGCGGAAGTCGATATGAACGTCGTCATGACGGCGAGTGGACATTTCGTCGAAGTGCAAGGGACAGGAGAAGAGGCGACGTTCACCTTGCGAGAGATGAACGAGATGCTCGCCCTCGCAGAGCGAGGGATCGAATCATTATTCAAGACGGCTGAAGCGGCGCTTGGCGCATCTTGGTGGTACGTCGGAGAACGCTCGGAGGAGACATTATGAAGCTGATTATTGCGACACACAATCCAGGTAAAGTGAGAGAACTTGAAGGGATGTTGACCCCGCTCGGATTCGAGGTCGAATCATTACTCGATTATCCCGACGCACCGGAAACGGATGAGACCGGTACGACATTTGAAGAGAACGCGTCGTTAAAGGCGACCGAGGCGGCTGCTTATTTCGGGCATGCCGTACTGGCGGATGACTCAGGTCTAGAAGTCGACGCACTCGACGGGGCACCCGGTGTATACTCGGCTCGATTTGCGGGACCAGAGAAGTCGGATGAGGCGAACAACGCACTTCTTCTCGAAAAATTAAACGGACAAACGAATCGGACGGCCCGCTTCGTTTGTGCGCTCTGTCTGGCGAAACCAGGCGGAGAGACGTTGACGGTACGCGGTACCATCGAAGGGACGATTGGCTACTCGCCACGTGGGAACAACGGTTTCGGGTATGACCCACTCTTCATCGTCCCATCCCTTCATAAAACGGCCGCAGAACTTGAGCGTGAAGAAAAGGCGGTCGTCAGCCACCGAGGACAAGCATTACGAAAACTAGAGGCAGAAATCTTACCATTCATGAAAGGATGAAGCTTATGCGTTTTCTAATAGTGAGTGACAGCCACGGGCTGACCGAAGAACTGACCACGATTTTTGAACGACATGAATCAGAGATTGACGATGCGTTCCATTGTGGGGATTCACAACTTGCGCTTGTCGATGAGCATTTGTTGCCGTATCGAACGGTTCGCGGAAACTGTGATTTTGGTGGAGACCTTCCACTCGAGCGCATCGAGACGACAGATGCCGGTACGATTCTAATCGTCCATGGGCACCATCACGACGTCAAGTTCGATTTGAATCGTCTGCGCTATCGGGCCGAAGAGGTAGGCGCGAGCGTCGTTCTGTTTGGCCACTCCCATGTGGCGGGCGCATTGATCGAGGATGGGGTCGTCTACATCAACCCGGGATCGATTCGCATGCCGCGGGGACGATCGGATAAAACGTATGCGCTACTCGACCTTGAAAAGGGAGAAGCGACAGTACGTTTTTATCGCTCGGAGGACGGTTCTCACGTTGAAGATTTGGACATCGCAGGGAAACTATGAGTTTTGAATGGGAAATCGATTGACAGGAAACCATTTTTCTATTATAGTTTTCATGTCAATGTCCCAATAGCTCAGCAGGATAGAGCAACGGCCTTCAAGACAAATAGGAGCCTTTATAGGGAAACAGAAACCTATAAAGTGGACGACACTATATCGGTGAAGCCTTAACAGATGATGCTGATGGTAATACCGAGGAAACTCATTCCCGTTCGTTCGGGTCGAGTTGATTCGAATGTCCACAGAGGTGGAGGTAGAGTCAACGGAGGGGCACTATGCTCGTGAGGTTCCGTAGAGACTACACGTGTCGCACCTGAAACGGTGAAGATATAGTCCAGACTACAAACAACACGATGTTGGTGACGAAAGTCATGGTGGTAAGCTAAGCCGTCGGTCGGGGGTTCGAATCCCTCTTGGGACGCTTCCATTAAAATAGAGATGGTCTCTACGGAGATCATCTCTTTTTTCATTTTCCGGGAAATCGATTGACAAGGAATCGCGTCCTAACGGAAGATGAAAGAGAATGGGAGAGAGGGTGAGGGAAGATGGAGAAGGAGAAGAATCAGGACTATCCATTCCCAGGGAGCTGGTCGCGTCTGCAGAAGATGATTCAAGAGGCGGATGCTTCTGGGGAAAGGCAGCGAATCGAACCGATTTTATGGGATTGGTATGAGGCGATACCGGGTGACCCGTTTATTTTCATGGAAATCTTCCAATGTGCAATGGAGCGGCCAGAGGACCCGGAAACACTGGAGAAGTTGCAAGAACTCGTCACCATCCATACGGCAGAGGCGACAGAACCGGCCTCAGGCGGATTACAGGTTGCGCAGTATTACATCATGCGGGACCAACCGTTTGAAGCGGCGCATTGGATCCATCGATATCTCGAGTGGCAAGAAAAAAAGGAGGCGGTCAATACACAGGCGCACCAAGTGCTTCAAGTGTTGAAGATGACCGAGTTTCCGGCAGCCATCGCGAAATTGAAGCGGACCCTTACTCGTGGGAGTACGGGAGAGCAGATTGAAGCGTTACAATACGTTCACTTTCATATCGACCCTGTGCTCGATAATGTACTCCATGAACTCCTCGTGTCCGAGCGTCCAAAACTCGTCAAGTTGATTGTCCTAGAGAAGGCGTTTGCCGAGCTTGAGGTCATCAAATGGACAGATAGGGAATCGGTGAACGAGATGTCACAGATGGAGGCAACCGAGCACATCGAGATATGGAGTGACACCGTCTTGTCCCTTCAAAAATCAGTGGAGGGCGATGAGATTGGGACGCAGTTGCTGATGAACTATATGTATACGCATTATCCGTTTATTCCAGCCCCAAAAGATAAAATCGAAGAAGCGCTCGTACAGGCGAAACATTCGATTTTACATGACGAGAAAGCAGATGGTTTGACCGCTGCGATTTTAGAGGCGGATCTGCTTTTCACACAGGCGTTATTAGACTAAATCCTTGTGTGCTTACCGAGGATTTATGCTATAATACGGATTGTTGTACATTTTTGTACGGTATAAACGAATTGTTGGAGGGACTTAGCATGACAGCAAAATGGGAAAAAACATCAGGTAGCCAAGGTGTACTCACGTACGAAGCTCCTGCAGAAGCTTTTGATAAAGCAGTTGACGCCGCATTTAAATCAGTCGTCAAAGACTTGAACGTGCCTGGCTTCCGTAAAGGTAAATTGCCACGCCCAATGTTCAACAAAATGTATGGAGAAGAAGCACTCTATCAAGATGCGCTCGACATTCTCTACCGTGACACGATTCAAGGTGCGGTTGAAGAAGCTGGTTTCGAACCAATCGCGCTCGAAAACATCGATGTAGACGGCACGCTCGAGAAAGGCAAACCTGTTGCATTCAAAGTGACATTCGTGGTTGAGCCAGAAGCTGAGCTTGGCGAATACAAAGGTCTCGAGTACGAAGCTGTTGCTACAGAAGTAACAGAAGACGAAGTGACAGCAGAACTTGAAACACTTCAGCAGCAAGGTGCAGAACTCGCTGTTAAAGAAGGTGCGATCGAAAACGGCGATACAGCTGTCTTTGATTTTGCAGGTTTCGCTGACGGTGAGCAGTTCGAAGGCGGCACAGCTGAGAACTACACACTCGAAATCGGTTCTGGTCAGTTCATCCCAGGATTCGAAGAACAGATGATCGGCTTGACTGCCGGTGAAGAGAAAGACGTTGAAGTAACATTCCCTGAAGAGTACCACGCTGAAAACTTAGCGGGTAAACCAGCGACATTCAAGGTCAAACTTCATGAAGTCAAGACAAAACAAGTTCCTGAACTCGATGACGAGTTTGCAAAAGACATCGACGAGTCAGTTTCGACACTCGACGAGTTGAAAGCAAGCATCCGTGAACGTTTAGAGGCAGGCAAGAAACAAGAAGCTGACGGTACAATGCGCGACCAACTCGTTGAGCAGGCGACTGCAAATGCGACAATCGACGTACCACAAGTTCTTATTGACCAAGAAGTTGACCGCATGGTACAAGAGTTCGGTTCACGTGTATCTTCACAAGGAATCGACCTTAACATGTACTTCGAGCTCACTGGTACTTCTGAAGAAGCAATGCGCGAAGAGATGAAAGAGCAAGCGGAAGAGCGCGTGAAAGCTCGTCTCGTCTTGAAAGCAATCGCTGACAAAGAAGCAATCGAAGTATCTGATGAAGATGCTGAGAAAGAGCTTGAAGAAATGTCTAAACTTTACAACATCGCACCTGACCAACTTCGTACGATGCTCGCTCCACAAGGCGGACTTGAGACACTTAAAGGTGACCTCAAATTCCGTAAAGCGATCGATATCCTCGTAGAAAACGGTAAAGCGAAGTAAGTTCATATTCGATGGGACGACTGCCTAGCGGTCGTCCTTTTTTCTGTCACAGCACATTGCATGTGTAATTCTTTGAAGTCGGAATATGTTCATGCTACAATTATTTCAACGCAGAGATGTAAACTGTCTTTTCGAGGTGCATCGCACCAGGAAATGCAAATCGCGATTTATCGCACTTACATCCATTTTCACCACAGAAGGGGTGTATCGAATGTTCAAATTTAACGAGGAAAAGGGACAACTCAAATGCTCGTTTTGCGGGAAATCGCAAGATCAAGTCCGTAAATTAGTCGCTGGCCCTGGCGTATACATTTGCGATGAATGTATCGAACTTTGCAATGAAATCGTTGAGGAAGAACTCGGTGTAGAGGAAGAAGTCGAATTCAAAGACATTCCAAAACCACAGGAAATCCGCAACGTGTTAGACGAATATGTCATTGGACAAGACCGTGCGAAGCGCTCGCTCGCTGTCGCCGTCTATAACCACTATAAACGGATCAATGCAGGTGGACGTGCAGATGACGTCGAGCTTGCGAAGTCGAACATCGTCATGATCGGACCAACAGGTAGCGGGAAGACACTTCTCGCCCAAACGATGGCACGCATCTTGAACGTTCCATTCGCAATTGCTGACGCGACGAGCTTGACGGAAGCCGGTTATGTCGGTGAAGATGTCGAGAACATCTTGCTCAAATTGATTCAAGCGGCTGACTACGATGTAGAAAAAGCCGAAAAAGGAATCATCTATATCGATGAGATCGATAAGATTGCCCGTAAGTCTGAAAACCCATCGATTACACGTGATGTATCCGGTGAAGGGGTTCAGCAGGCACTCCTCAAAATTCTTGAAGGGACGACAGCGAGCGTGCCGCCACAAGGTGGACGTAAACATCCTCATCAAGAATTCATCCAAATCGATACGACAAACATTCTCTTCATCGTCGGCGGTGCATTCGCCGGAATTGAATCGGTCGTCAAACGCCGTGTCGGGAAGAAAGTCATCGGTTTCGGGAACGATCAAGAGAACCGCGAGTTGACGCAAGAAGACTTGCTCGCCCGGGCACTCCCTGAAGACCTTCAAAAATTCGGTTTGATTCCTGAATTCATCGGTCGTTTGCCAGTCATGGCGACGCTCACGACACTCGATGAGGAAGCACTCGTTGAAATTTTGACGAAGCCGAAAAATGCACTCGTTCGTCAGTACGTGAAAATGCTCGAGCTTGACGACGTTGAACTTTCGTTCACAGACGAGGCATTGATTGAAATCGCCAAACTTGCGATCAAACGTAAGACTGGCGCACGCGGTCTCCGCTCGATTATCGAAGAAATGATGCTCGATGTGATGTTCACCGTCCCATCGCGTGACGATATCGAGAAAGTCATCATCACGGATGAAACGATTACGGGTCTTGCCGGTCCGAAATACGTCCTTCGTGACGGTACTGTCGAACAGACAGGGGATAACAAAGAGACAGCATAATTCTTTTATCGAAGAAGGCTCAAACACTCGGCACACCCGAGTTTTGGGCCTTTTTGCACAGGAGGCGTTGCAGATGGAAAAATTACCAATCCTTCCTTTGCGAGGAGTCGTCGTATATCCGCTCATCGGTGTGACAATCGATGTCGGACGCCCGTTATCACTTCGGGCGCTCCTTGCCGCAAAGGAGCATGAGACAGATTTGATTGTCGTCACACAAAAAGAAACTGGGAATGAGTCGCCGGAACCGGAAGACTTATACACGATTGGAACACGTGTCCACATCGCAAAGATGAGCGAACTGTCGAACGAGACGATTCGGGTTCGCATCGTTGGGAAAGAACGTGTGCGCGTCGACTCGGTTGAATCGACAGACGAAGGATGGTTCGCCAACATCGAGCCGGTCGAATTGTCAGAAGGAGAAGAGGTCGAACGAACGGCACTCGTCCGCCTGCTAAAAGAACAGTTCGGAAAACTCGTCGCAAACATCAAGGGCATGTCCCCGGACGAACGTCGTCGTTTTGAGATGTACGAACGACTCGAATCACTTACGGACTACATCACGTCAAAACTTGATGTCGATGTCGAACTTCGCCAAGCGATGCTCGAAGAACCGGACGCCGTCAAAAGAGGGCTCGAACTGCTTGAGATTATCGCACACGAAGTCGAAGTGATCGAGCTCGAACAAGAGATGCGCGAGCGGACGAAGAAGTCGATTGAGCAGTCACAACGTGAGTATTACTTACGAGAACAGATGAAGACGATTCAACAAGAACTCGGTGATCAGACGCAAGAGTCTGAGCCGAACCGTCTCCGTGAGAAGTTAGAGGCGCTCGACTTACCGGAGACGACACGAAAAAATGTCATGCGTGAAGCGGAACGGTTGAACGTCGTCCCTCAAACGTCTCCGGAATATGCGGTCATTCGAAACTACCTCGACTGGGTTGCATCACTTCCATGGGGCATTGAGACGGAAGACAAGCTCGACGTGAAACACGCGGCCGATGTCCTCGATGACGACCATTATGGCTTAGAGTCGGTCAAAGACCGGATCCTCGAATATTTGGCCGTCCGTCAGTTGACGAACTCACTTCGTGGTCCGATTCTCTGTCTCGCCGGACCTCCAGGGGTCGGTAAGACATCGCTCGCCCGTTCGATCGCGTCTGCATTGGAACGTCACTTCGTTCGTGTCTCACTCGGTGGGGTACGCGATGAGGCAGAAATACGCGGACATCGTCGCACATATATCGGTGCGATGCCAGGTCGGGTCATCCGTGGCTTAAAACAGGCCGAAAGCAAAAACCCGGTCTTTTTACTCGACGAGATCGACAAGATGGCTTCTGATTTTAGAGGAGACCCGGCGTCAGCGATGCTCGAAGTGCTCGACCCGGAGCAGAACGTCTCGTTCTCGGACCACTACATCGAAGAACCGTTCGATTTGTCAAACGTCCTATTCATCGCGACGGCGAACGATGTTTCACAAATCCCGGCACCGCTCCTTGACCGAATGGAACTCATCCAAATCGGTGGATATACAGAGCTTGAAAAAGTGGAGATTGCGAAGCGTCACCTCGCACCGAAGCAGTTGAAAGAGCACGGTCTAAAGAAAAGCCAGTTGACAATCAAGGAAGAGGCACTCTATGAAGTCGTACGCCGCTACACGCGTGAAGCCGGTGTCCGGAACTTAGAGCGCGTCATCGGGTCGCTCTGCCGTAAAGCGGCGAAACAGATTGCGATTGGAGAGAAGAAGCGGGTCACGATTTCGAAAAAAGCGATCGTCACATATCTCGGTAAACCGAAGTACCGTTACGGTAAAGGAGAGACCGAAGATTCCATCGGAGCCGTGACGGGTCTTGCCTACACGGCGTTCGGTGGCGACACACTCACCATCGAAGTGGCGCTCGCGCCAGGGAAGGGCAAACTCCAGCTGACCGGTAAACTCGGTGATGTGATGCAGGAGTCGGCGCAAACGGCGTATAGCTATGTTCGTGCGAATGCGGAGCGGTTCGAGATCGACCCGACGTTCTATGAGCGACAAGATCTTCACATTCACGTCCCTGAAGGTGCCGTACCGAAAGATGGACCGTCAGCCGGGATCACCATCGCGACAGCACTCATCTCCGCGTTGACCGGGAAGAAAGTCCATCGCGACGTCGGGATGACAGGCGAGATCACCTTGCGTGGACGTGTCTTGCCGATCGGTGGATTGAAAGAAAAAGCGCTCGCCGCTCACCGCGCCGGGTTGACGACCATCGTCATTCCGAAAGATAATGAGCGAGACATCGATGACATTCAAGAGACGGTACGTGAGAAGTTGACGTTCGTCCCGGTGACGACACTCGATGAAGTACTAGATGTAGCATTTGGAGGAAATTAAATGAAGATTAACAAAGCAGAGTTTGTGACGAGTGCCGTCGCGCCGGACCATTATCCGGTCCATGAGTTGCCGGAAGTGGCGCTTGCCGGACGTTCGAACGTCGGAAAATCGTCGTTCATCAATAAGATTTGCCAACGAAAGGCGCTCGCACGTACGTCTTCGAAACCAGGGAAGACGCAGACGCTCAACTTCTTCAACATCAATGATGAAATCATGTTCGTCGACGTTCCTGGATACGGATATGCAAAAGTATCGAAGACGGAACGTGAAAAATGGGGCGTCATGATGGAACAATATTTGACGAGTCAAGAAGCGCTTCGTGGTGTCGTCTTGCTCGTCGATATCCGTCATGAACCGACGGGTGACGATGTGACGATGTACAATTTCTTGAAGCATTATGAGATTCCAGTCATCGTCGTGGCGACTAAGCTCGATAAAATCAAGAAGAGCCAACGTCAAAAACATGAGGCTGCGGTGAAGCGAAAGCTTCAATTCGACCCGTCCGATCGGTTTGTCTCTTTCTCTGCTGAGACGGCAGAAGGGAAAGACGAGGCGTGGAAGGCGATTTATGCAGTCGTCACAGACGGAGAGTGAAGAGAAGACGAAGGGATTCCTTCGTCTTTTTGTTTTTGTCATTACGCGAGAGGGTAATTATCGTATAATCAGAGATAATACATAGTCATAACTAAACGAGGTGGAAAAATGCAACGTATGTTTGAAAGCAAATGGTATCGCGCCCTCTTTTGGACGTTGACCATTTTTTTGGTCATTTGGGTCGGCACTGAAATCTCATTCGTATTTGAGCCGATTCAAGTCATTTTGGCACTAGTCACCGTACCGCTCATCGTGGCGGGACTCTTCTTTTACTTCTTGGTCGGCATCGTCGACTTTTTAGAAAAGAGAATGAAAGGAAAACGAGCACTCGCGGTCGCGACTACGTTGATTGGTCTCGTGCTCATCTTTACGATCGTCTTTAGTAGTTTAGGTCCTGTATTAGGGGAACAGATTACATCTTTAGTCAATGCCATGCCAAGTATCGCAAAAGAACTTCAGCAGCAAGCGTTCGCTGTTCGTGATACGTTGATGCAAAACGAATTCTTGTCGCGTTTCATGGCGCAAAACGATGAGGTGTTCCGTAACTTGACGACAAACATCACCTCGTACTTAGGAGATTTGTTCGGAAACATCGCATCTTCATTCGGTCAAGTCGTTGGATTTGTGACGTCAGCTGTCATCACGATCGTCGTCATCCCGTTCATGCTTCTCTATATGTTGCTTGACGGCAAACGTCTGCCCGATGCGATTGTCAAACTTCTCCCATCGAGCTATGAGAAAGAAACACGTCACATCTTGCACGATATGCACGAAACGGTCCGAAACTACGTGAATGCACAATTACTCGTCGCGTTTTTCGTCGGGATCACCTCTTTCATCGGTCTATTAATTATCGATGTAGACTACGCCATCTTGCTGGCACTCTTTATGATGGTGACAAATATCATCCCGTACGTCGGACCTTTTCTAGGTGCCGTCCCGGCGGTCATTGTGGCGTTCATTCAGGATCCGATTAAAGTTCTTTGGGTCATCGTCGTCATTATCATCGTCCAACAAATTGAATCAAACGTCATCTCGCCACTCATTCAAGGGAAGTCCTTGAAAGTACATCCGCTCACGATTATCATCGTCTTGCTTGTGGCTGGGAACTTGGCGGGCATCATCGGGATGCTCATTGCTGTACCGTTCTATGCGGTAGCTAAAACAGTTGTTCAAAATATCGTTCGTATCTATAAATTAAGAGAGCGCGAACATTATTTGAACAAAGAGGAGACCGAAAGCTCGATTATTACAGACCCGAACTCGTCAGATTCATAAGAAAAGCCGTAGGAATGGGAATTCTCCATTTCTACTTCTTTTTGTCACAAAAAGTTCTTATTTTATTCTAAGAAAATCAAACAGAAGATTATAGTTCCTAGATAAAAATTGTTATAATGTACGGTAGAGATTGAAAAGAAGAGACAACCGTCGGTGGATTTTTAGATGAGGGGAAGAGATACATGCATATTGTCGTCGTTGGACTAAATAACAAGACAGCCCCTGTCGCGATTCGGGAGCAGTTCTCGTTTGGGGAGCAAGAAATCGTGGATGCGATGATTGCGCTTCGCGAGGAGAAAAGCATATTCGAGTCGGTTATTTTGTCTACGTGTAACCGAACGGAGCTGTACGTCGTGACAGATCAACTCCATACCGGACGTTATTACACGAAACGTTTTTTGGCAAACTGGTTCAATTTAGAGATGGACCAGTTCACACCGTATTTGTCGATTCGTGAAGGAGAAGAGGCGATTCGTCACTTGTTCCGGGTCACGTCGGGTCTTGACTCGATGATCATTGGGGAAACACAAATTTTAGGTCAAGTGAAGACGAGTTTCTTCCGTGCTCAAGAGTATGGTACGACAGGGACCGTCTTTAACAAACTGTTCAAAGAAGCGGTCACATTGGCCAAACGCGCGCATACGGACACACAAATTGGGGAAATGTCCGTATCGGTCAGTTCGGCTGCCGTGACGCTCGCACAAGAGATGTATCAACAATTGAACGATAAGCAAGTCGTCGTCGTTGGAGCCGGGGAGACCGGTGAACTGACAACGCTCAACTTGTTTGAGGCAGGTGCCAAGCAGATTGCCGTGTTCAACCGAACGGAAAGTAAAGCGAAAGCCGTCGCGGATAAGTTCAAAGGTCGCGCTCATTCGATTCGTGAAATCGCATGCGGCTTGCTTGATGCGGATATATTAATCAGCTCGACCGGATCAAAAGAAGCGCTCATCGGATATGACGACGTGGCAGCGGCACAGCTCTTGCGTCGTGAACGCCCGCTCCTTCTCATCGATATCGCTGTACCGCGGGATATCGATCCAGCGGTCGCAACACTTCCGGGTGTCCACTTGTTCGATGTCGATGATTTGAATGGAATCGTCAATAAAAATCTTGAGGCTCGTCTCATCGAGGCGGAGAAGATTGAGATGAAAATCGATGAAGCGATTCAAGAGTTCCAAACATGGCTCGTCACACTTGGTGTCGTGCCGATCATGAACGAGTTACGGGCGCGTGCCCTCGATGTTCAGGAAGATACGATGATAAGTCTAGAGCGCAAGCTCGACCATTTGTCAGCACGAGACAAGAAAGTGATCGGGAAGCATATGAAGTCCATCATCAATCAGATGCTTCGTGATCCGATTGACTACATTAAAGACGCAGCGGCTCAGCCGGATGCGAACGTTCGCATCGCTCAATTTATTGAGACGTTCGGACTCGATGTCGAGTTACCGGAACAACCGATCGATGAAGTGGAAGAGACGGATGCCACTTCTGCCAAAGCACCACTTCGCGCGTTGATGCGCTAACAAGAACAAAAAAGGCGACGTCTGTCGCCTTTTTCTATGAAGGAGAGACTTAATATGCGTAAAATCATCGTCGGCTCACGCCGTTCTCAACTTGCCATGACGCAAACGAAATGGGTCATCGAGCAATTAAAAAAAGCTGGTGCACAAAACGACTTCGAGATTAAAGAGATCGTGACGAAAGGGGACCAAATCGTCGACGTACAACTTTCGAAAGTGGGCGGGAAAGGTCTGTTCGTCAAAGAGATTCAACAACAGATGATCGATGGGGACATCGATTTCGCCGTACACAGTATGAAAGACGTTCCGGCCGAACTTCCGAAAGAGCTGTACATCAGCTGTATGCCAAAACGTGTCGATGCGCGTGACGTCCTCATCTGTGAGAACGGCTACACGTTCGATACGCTTCCAGAAGGGGCAATCGTCGGAACGAGTTCACTCCGTCGAGGGGCTCAAGTCTTAGCGGCGCGTCCCGACCTTGAGATTCAATGGATTCGTGGGAACATCGACACGCGTCTGAAGAAGTTGGACTCGGAGAACTATAACGCCATCTTACTCGCCAAAGCAGGACTCGAGCGGATGGGGTGGACGGACCGTGTCGATTTTGAAGCGCTCGACCCGGACGTCATGGTGCCGGCTGTCGGTCAAGGCGTACTCGCAATCGAGAGCCGTAAGGACGATGCGGAAGTGACGGCAGTCCTTCAACTCTTGCATGACGAGGTGACGGCGAAAGCGGCGACAGCGGAGCGGACGTTCTTGAAGGCAATCGAAGGGAGCTGTCACGTACCGGTCGGCGGTTATGCGACAGTCGATGGTGACGATGTGACCCTCACCGGACTCATCGCGTCAGTGGACGGAAAAGAAGTGCTTCGCGTGACGAAGACGTCAACGGACGAAGTCGCGCTCGGGCAAGACATCGCAGAGGAGTTGCTCGGCCGTGGAGGGCGCGAGATCCTCGCCTCGGTCAATGCGTGACGTCTGGTACACGGGAACGAAACGAATGACCGCTTCGCAACGGGCACGGCTCGAAGCGAGCGGTCTTTCCGTTCATCACGTCCCGCTCATTCAAACGAGAGAGACGCATACACCGCCGCCCGTGGAACGATTCGACTGGCTCGTCGTGACGAGCCAAAACGCCGTACCCGCGCTTCGGGGTTTAACTCGAGACGTGAAGGTCGCCGCTGTCGGAGATAAGACGAAACGGGCGCTTGAGACGGAAGGTTTTACCGTCTCGCTCATGCCGGAAACGTATACGGGTGAGGCGCTGTTTCAAAAGCTCCGTGACATTGTCTCGGACGATGAGATCGTCTTGTTCGCACGCGGGAACTTGGCGAACACGTCCCATATGTCGATGTTGCCTCACATATATGACTGGGTCGTCTATGAGACGGTTCCAGTGGCGTTGACACCGGCGCAACAACGACAACTCGAGACGGTGAAGGCGTTACTCGTCTTGAGCCCGTCGGCCGTCGATGCGCTCGGCCCCCACTTATCCCGCTTCAATGGGACGTGGTACGCCATCGGCGAAGTGACCGAACGTGCCGTGCGACAAGTGTCGACGTTACCGGTACGAGTGCCAGAATGTTATACTATGGATGCATTAATACAGTGTGTAGGGGAGGATTTTTCATGAACCAGTTTGACCGTCACCGTCGTCTTCGCTCATCGAAGTCGATGCGTGCCCTCGTACGTGAAAATCATGTTCGGAAAGAAGATTTGATTTACCCACTCTTCATCATTGAAGGGACCAACATTAAACGTGAAGTCAGCTCGATGCCTGGCGTCTTCAATTATTCACTTGACCGACTCAAAGAAGAGATTAAAGAAATCGTCGACCTCGGTCTCCAATCAGTCCTCTTGTTCGGTGTGCCGGAACATAAAGACCCAGAAGGCAGTGAAGCGTATCACGATCACGGCATCGTCCAAGAAGCGATCCGTAAAGTAAAGGAGTGGGCGCCACAGCTCACAGTCATCGCCGATACGTGCCTATGTGAATATACATCGACAGGTCACTGTGGCCTCATGAAGGATG
Organism: Exiguobacterium qingdaonense; assembly: GCF_018617855.1. GTDB lineage: Bacteria > Bacillota > Bacilli > Exiguobacteriales > Exiguobacteriaceae > Exiguobacterium > Exiguobacterium qingdaonense. The sequence goes on along the minus strand of NZ_JACSKY010000001.1, from coordinate 587,748 downwards.
GGGACGTCGATAACGACGCATCACTCCCACTTCACGTCCAGACGGCGATCACGCAAGCACAGGCGGGTGCCGATATCATCGCACCGAGCTCGATGATGGACGGATTCGTCGCAGCCATCCGTGAAGGTCTCGACCAAAACGGATTCAGCCATATCCCGATTATGAGCTATGGCGTCAAATATGCTTCAGCCTATTACGGACCGTTCCGTGACGCTGCCCAATCGGCTCCTGGCGAAGGTGACCGGAAAGGGTATCAGATGGACCCGGCGAACCGCCGCGAGGCGTTCCGTGAGTCCCAATCGGACGTCGAACAAGGTGCCGACTTCATGATCGTCAAACCGGCGCTCGCCTTCATGGACATCATCCGTGACATGCGCGACTCACTCGATATGCCGATCGTGGCGTATAACGTGAGCGGAGAGTATGCGATGATCAAAGCCGCATCACTGAACGACTGGGTCGACGAAGAACGCATCGTCATGGAGACGATGGTCGGATTCAAACGTGCCGGTGCCGATCTCATCGTCACGTATTTCGCAAAAGACGTCTGTCGCTATTTGGAAGGAGACTACGCATGACATATAACCAAACGCGCTCACAAGAAGCGTTCGAACAAGCCCGCCCACTCATGCCAGGAGGTGTCAACAGCCCGGTCCGTGCCTATAAATCGGTCGGTATGACGCCGATCTTCGCCGAACGCGGTGAAGGTTCACGCGTCTATGACATCGACGGCAACGAGTATATCGATTACGTCCTCTCATGGGGACCACTCATCCTCGGTCACCGTGACCCGGTCGTCACGAAAGCGATCCAAGAACAAGCTGAAAAAGGCTGGACGTTCGGGACGCCGACCGAGCTCGAGACGAAGATGGCAGAACTCGTCATCGACCGCGTCCCGTCGATCGAGATGGTCCGTATGGTCAACTCGGGTACAGAAGCGACGATGGCGGCACTTCGCCTCGCACGCGGCTATACCGGGAAGACAAAGATTTTAAAGTTCGAAGGATGCTACCACGGACACGGCGACTCGCTTCTCATTAAAGCCGGTTCGGGTGTCGCAACGCTCGGTCTTCCGGACTCACCAGGTGTACCGAAAGAACTCGCGAGCCATACGCTCACCGTTCCTTACAATGACTTAGAGGCAGTTCGCGTCGCGTTTGAGAAATATGGCGACGATCTCGCCGGTGTCATCGTCGAACCGGCAGCTGGAAACATGGGCTTCGTGCCACCACAAGCCGGGTTCCTCGAAGGACTCCGTGAGATCACGGAACAAAATGGCGCGCTTCTCATCTTTGATGAGGTCATGACGGGCTTCCGTGTCGGGTATAACTGTGCACAAGGATACTTCGGCGTCACACCGGACCTCACGTGTCTCGGTAAGGTCATCGGCGGTGGACTACCGGTCGGTGCTTACGGCGGGAAACGTGAAATCATGGAACAGATCGCCCCGCAAGGTCCGATCTATCAAGCAGGTACGCTCTCGGGTAACCCACTCGCGATGATTGCCGGCTACACGACACTCTCGCAACTCAAACCGGAGCACTACAAGGAGTTCGAGCGTAAGGCAGACCGTCTCGCGGAAGGCTTCACGCAGGCCGGTGAGACATACAACATCCCGCACGACACGAACCGTGCCGGCTCGATGTTCGGTTTCTTCTTCACAAATGAGAAAGTGACGAATTTCGAGAAAGCGAAATCAGCGAACCTTGAGATGTTCCGTTCATACTATCAGAAGATGGCGGCACGCGGCGTATTCTTGCCACCGTCACAGTTCGAAGGCTTGTTCCTCTCGACGGTTCATACGGATGAGGATATCGAGAAGACGATTGCAGCGGTCGAGGCGACATTCAAGGAGATTCAAGAAGAGTTTTCGCTCTAATCTTGACTGCTGACGGTTCTGTCGCTACAATTATCTAACAGATACGATGAATTGCTTTGATGAGGAGTAGTACGCATCATCCATTCCTTTTAGAGACGCGACCGCTTGGTGAAAGGTTGCGAGGGATGGACGCGGAAGTCGCCTCGGAGCTGACTTTCTGAATGGAGTAGGAAAGTTCGGTCCATCGACCGTTATTCGATTTTGAGGGCGCCACTTGTTGGCGAACTAAGGTGGTACCGCGGAAGATCCGGCTTCTTTCGTCCTTAGCGTATAGGACGAGAGAAGCCGTTTTTGTGTTCACAATATATAGAGGAGGCGCTACACATGGCCCATGAGACAAATGAAATCACCATGCCGACGAAGTACGACCCAAGTGCGACAGAGTCAAAATGGTACGACTACTGGTTAGAGAACGATGTATTTAAAGCAGACGAGGATGATACGAAACAACCGTACACAATCGTCATCCCACCACCGAACGTTACCGGGAAACTTCACCTCGGTCACGCTTGGGACACGACGCTCCAAGACTTGTTGACACGCCTGAAGCGCATGCAAGGATATGACGTCCTCTGGCTCCCAGGGATGGACCATGCCGGAATCGCGACACAAGCGAAAGTCGAGCAAAAACTTCGTGAAGAAGGCGTCATGCGTTACGACCTCGGGCGTGAGAAGTTCCTCGAGAAGACGTGGGAATGGAAAGACGAGTACGCGAAGACGATTCGCGACCAATGGTCAAAACTCGGTCTCGGTCTCGACTATTCACGTGAGCGCTTCACACTCGACGAAGGGCTCTCGAAGGCCGTTCAAGAAGTATTCGTCCGCTTGTATGAAAAAGGCTTAATCTATCGTGGCGAATACATCGTCAACTGGGACCCGGCTCAAAAGACGGCCGTTTCCGATATCGAGGTCATTTACCAAGAAGTCGAAGGTGCGTTCTATCACATGAAGTACCCACTCACTGACGGTTCAGGTCATATCGAAATCGCGACGACACGTCCAGAGACGATGCTCGGCGATACGGCAGTTGCCGTCAACCCGAAAGATGAGCGTTACACCGACCTTATCGGCAAGACGATCATGCTTCCGGTCATGAACCGTGAGATCCCAATCGTAGCAGACGACTACGTCGATATGGAGTTCGGTACAGGCTGCGTGAAGATCACACCGGCCCACGACCCGAACGACTTTGAAGTCGGGAACCGTCACGACCTTCCACGCGTGCTCGTCATGGACGAAGGCGGGAAGATGAACGAGAACGCTGGCAAGTATGAAGGGCTCGACCGCTTCGAATGCCGTAAGCAACTCGTCAAAGATTTAGAGGCAGACGGCACGCTCGTGAAAATCGAGCCGCACACGCATTCGGTCGGTCATTCGGAACGTTCAGGCGCGGTCATCGAGCCGTACCTTTCGAAACAATGGTTCGTCGACATGGAGCCACTCTCAAAAGCGGCGCTCGAGGCACAAGGGAACGACGACACGAAAGTCAACTTCGTCCCAGGACGATTCGAAGGCACATACCTCCGCTGGATGGAGAACATCCGCGACTGGTGTATCAGCCGTCAACTTTGGTGGGGCCACCGCATCCCGGCTTGGTACCATAACGAGACAGGCGAAGTGTATGTAGGGAAAGAAGCGCCAGCGGACAGTGAGAACTGGACACAAGACGAAGACGTCCTCGACACGTGGTTCTCGTCAGCGCTCTGGCCGTTCTCAACGATGGGCTGGCCGGACACGGACGCACCGGACTTCAACCGTTACTTCCCGACGAGCGCACTCGTTACGGGATACGACATCATCTTCTTCTGGGTATCACGCATGATCTTCCAATCACTCGAGTTCACAGGGAAGCAACCGTTCAACGATGTGCTCATCCACGGTCTCATCCGTGACTCGGAAGGACGCAAGATGTCGAAATCACTCGGTAACGGCGTTGACCCGATGGAAGTCATCGACCAGTATGGAGCGGATTCACTCCGTTGGTTCCTCCTCACAGGTTCGACACCAGGGAACGACCTTCGTTTCTATTGGGAGAAAATCGAATCGACGTGGAACTTCTCGAACAAGATTTGGAACGCGAGCCGTTTCGCTCTCATGAACATGGACGGGCTCAAAGTAGAAGACATCGACCTCACGGGTGAGAAGACGCTTGCTGACAAGTGGATTTTGACTCGCTTGAACGACACGATCGACCAAGTGACTCGCCTCGTCGACAAATATGAATTCGGTGAAGCCGGTCGTTATTTGTACAACTTCATCTGGGAAGAGTTCTGTAACTGGTACATCGAGATGGCCAAACTCACGCTCTACAGTGAGGACGAAGCGGCGAAGCACACGACACGTTCGGTCCTCGCGCATACGCTCGATTCAATCATGCGTCTCATGCACCCGTTCATGCCATTCCTCACAGAGGAAATCTGGCAGCACTTGCCGCACGAAGGCGATTCAATCGTACGTGCAAGCTACCCGACGCGTCGTGACGACCTTCACTTCGCAGACTCGGTTCCAGCATTTGAAGCCGTCATGAACGTCATCCGCTCGGTCCGTAACATCCGTGCCGAAGTGAACGCGCCGATGTCAAAACCGATCCAGCTCTTCATCTCGACGAGCGATGATGCGACACAAGGTTACTTGAGCGCGAACGAGATGACGATCGGCAAGTTCACGAACGCGACAGAACTCGAAATCGGACGTGGTCTCACGGCTCCGGACAAGTCGATGTCTGCGATCATGACAGGAGCGGAGCTCTTCATCCCGCTCGCAGACCTCATCAACTTCGAAGAAGAAATCGCGCGTCTTGAAAAAGAAGTGGCGAAGTATGAGAAGGAAGTCGAGCGCGTGCAGAAGAAACTCGGAAACCAAGGCTTCATCGCCAAGGCACCGGCTCACGTCATCGACGAAGAGAAAGCAAAAGAAAAAGATTACCTCGACAAGCGTGACGCGGTCCGCGCCCGTTTGGAAGAGTTGCGTAAGTAAGATATGAACCTTCTTTGGAGATTAATTCTCTGAAGAAGGTTTTTTGTGTTTTGGTATAATTTGGATAGGTGGACGTAGAAAAGGGGATATGAGATGAAGCGAATCGGGGCAATGTGTGTTCTTGTATTGGGGCTGACTGGATGTACGACATCAGAAGAAACGGGGTCTGTAAAGAAAGACAGAGATGAAGTTGAGACGATTGAAGTGACCACCTCACCTGAATGGGTAGGTACGCTAGTAGAAGACGTACCAAAAGGCACCGAATCGCTATCAGATGCGGTAGTTCAACAAATCACCCTGCAATATAAAGATGGATCGGAAGGTCACCTTTCTACAAAGGATGTCATCTATGAGACGACAGTCGGAGACATTGGATTGGTTGCGATGGCTCATCCAAACCAAACGCCTTCTTTCGGCGTCTATCACTATTCACGGGACGGAGAATGGGTCATGCATGGGATGAAGCATTTTGGGATTACTGACGCTTCTGTTAAAAGACGTCACGACTTGGCGCTCCCACAAGATTTGATGTATACAATCGATAGTGAAATCGAGGACGTGGAACGACCTGTAAAACTGTGGACGTTATATGATGAGACGCAACTAGTCACCATTTTGATGACCGATGCATTCAGTGTAGGAGACGGTGAGCGAATCAATCGTCATGTAGATGGAGTGGAGTATTATCGATTGAACCAGCCGAGCGGCAATGGAATGTACTACATCAGTCAAAACAAATTGATTCTTGTGACAGGCAATGTCTCGGAAGAAGAGTTATTGACGTTGGTCGATTCTTTACCAGAGCCTTCGTCTGAATCGTTCCCATTCTATGAATCGGAGTAAACGAAGACCCGAGCGTTAAGAGCGACGTTCGGGTCTTTATCAAAAAATATTCTTCACTCGAGGTCATCTTCACGTTCAATCACTCTTTTGCATTGAATCGGTCCACGACAATAAAGCGTTCACAGACAAGCGTCATATTCGGTGAAAAAGATAATTGATACGAACCGAGTAATTCGCTAAAGAATCGCTCATGAATGTCCCACCATTCTTTGTATGTTCCTTCACCTTCAGCCAAGGCGAAATCCTCGGATACCTCATTCATCGGCTGGATTGTGACGTCAGTCGTTTGAATGATGGCGACCGGTCGATCCGTTGCATCGAGAACGATGGCGTACTGCCCGACGTAGGGGAGTGGTTCATTCTCCATCTCATAAAGTATGTGTGCGGAACACGTTGCGGTTTTCTTTCCAGAGACGACCAGTTCGGCTAGCGTATTGGCATCATCTCCGAATTGAAACGCTTCGACTTCAGTCGGCGGATGCTCTTCATTACCTTTCCAATATTGATTCCAATAAGCGAGTGTCATTTCATTCATCATGATCATTTCCTTTCAATTAAAAGCACTCCATAATACGTACTAAAAGCACTCCATAATACGTACGAATAAAAAAGAAGTTTCAAAAAACCACCTCGCGTGAGCGAGATGGTTCACGTGCCACAAAACGTCTGGTACGGATACGTCCGCGGTGGACCTGCCGATACGTATTCTGACGGTTTGTCGTAATTATATGGGTCACGCAAAATCATGAGTAGCGCCTCGGTCGGACCGAAGTCGCCTCGTTCTGCTGCTTGGATCGCTTTCTCGACGTGATGGTTACGTGGAATGACGGCCGGGTTATGTTGGCGCATAAATTGCCTCACGTCCTTGTCCGGCCCTTGATCGCTCAAACGTTTCCGCCAAGCATCAATCCATGCCTTTCCATCGTCTCGCTTCGCGAAAGGAAGAGATTCGATCTCACCGAGCGTCAACGAGCGGAACGTGTTCGTATAGTCCGACTCCGTCTCCATCATCAAGCGGAGCAGCTCATCCGTGAGCGCATCGTCACCGTCTTTTCGGACGTCTATGCCAATCTTATGCGCGAGTCCAGTGAAATACGCTTCTTTATATAGCTCGGTATAGCGGGTGAGCTGTCTGTTCGCCACATCGACCGCATCTTCTTTCGTCTCTCCGAGGAGCGGCAGCAATGTCTCCGCGAGTCGGGCGAGGTTCCAAGATCCGATATACGGTTGGTTCGCATAGGCGTATCGTCCCTCTCGGTCGATCGAGCTGAAGACCGTCTCCGGATGATACGTGTCCATGAACGCGCAAGGACCATAATCAAGACCTTCCCCACTGATGAACATATTATCCGTATTCATCACCCCGTGAATGAACCCGACGAGTTGCCAGTTGGCGATCAGTTTCGCCTGTCTTTCGACGACTCGACCGAGGAACCGTTCGTATCGATCCGGTGCATCGGTCAAATCGGAATCGTGACGTCCGATTGCATAATCCGCGAGCGCGGTGACGTCATCAATCGAACCGAACGCAGTCGCATATTGGAACGTCCCGACACGCAGGTGACTCGAAGCAATCCGGGTCAGGATGGCCCCGTGTTTTGGACCTTGTCGCATGATGGCTTCTCCTGTCTGAACGACGGCGAGCGCCCGGTTCGTCGGGATGCCAAGCGCGTGCATCGCCTCGCTGATGATAAACTCCCGTATCATCGGACCGAGGGCGGCTCGACCATCTCCACCTCTAGAATAAGCGGTCGGTCCGGACCCTTTGAGCTGCACATCGACGCGCGTTCCATCAGGGGTCACATGTTCCCCGAGCATGAGGGCGCGTCCGTCCCCGAGCATCGTGAAGTGACCGAACTGATGTCCGGCGTAGGCTTGCGAGAACGACGTCTCGGTTTGACGATTGCCGGCAAGTAAATCAATGTCTCGCTTGAGCGATGTCGCATCGAGTCCGATTGAGGTTGCCAACGTGTCGTTGAACAAGGCGAGTGTCGGGTTGTCGACCGGGTAAATGGATCCACGGTCATAAAACATGTCATGCAGTTCGAGGTACGTCGCCTCGAAGTTCAAATCAGTTGTCATGGCGCATGCCTCCTTCTTCGCTTCGAGTATAGCACAGACTGTTTTCCATAACGGCTGTCGTGAATTTTGATAAGATGAAACAGAAGTGTAAACAGTAGGAGTGTGGAAGATGAAGACGAGAGAACATGTATTCGATTGGTTGAGTGGACAGCTTCGCTTCGGGATCAAACCGGGTCTCGAGCGGATGAACTGGATGATTGAGCGGCTAGGATTAGAAGAACACCCGTCGATTCACGTGGCCGGGACGAACGGAAAAGGGTCGACCGTCGCCTTTTTACGGGAAATGGCGATTGCGGAAGGATTATCCGTCGGGACGTTCACATCGCCCTATATTGTTCAATTCGAGGAGCGAATCATGTTGAACGGAGAACCGATTCCTGAAGAAGCGCTCGTCGATGTGGCGAACCGTGTCAAAGCGTTGGCGGACGTGGCTCCGGAGACGTTGACGGAGTTTGAACTGCTGACGATGATGGCATGGTGCTATTTTGATGACGTACGGCCGGACATCATCCTTTGGGAAGTCGGTCTCGGGGGACGACTCGATTCAACGAATGTTGTGAAGCAACCGCTTGCGACAATCGTCACGTCGATTGGTCATGACCATCAAGGTATTCTCGGCGATACGCTTGAGGAGATCGCGATGGAGAAGTACGGCATCATGAAGTATGATGTCCCGGTGTTCCATCGTGTAGGTGAGGGGCAGTTGATCGACCTATTGTCCCAAAAAGGACGTGACATGCGTGCACCGATTCATGATGTACATCCTTTGGTCAAGCACATCGAGAGCGGGACAGAGACGCTTGTGACGTATGAGGGGATGCAACCGGTCGTGCTCGGATTGACAGGACATCATCAAGCTTATAACGGGGCATGTGCCGTCGCGGTGGCGCGTCATCTCGGATGGCGGGAAGAGGCGATTCGGTCTGGTCTCGAGCGGGCACGACATCCGGGACGATACGAACTCGTCTCCAAACGACCGCGGGTGATTTTAGACGGGGCGCATAACCCGGAAGGCATCGATGCGTTAGTTGTGCAAGCAAGACAAGAACGAGACGTGACGGTGCTGACGGCCATTTTAGCAGACAAGGACCGCGACACGATGATTCATGCGCTTCAAAAGATTGGGGATGTATATGAGACGACGTTTGATTTTCCACGTGCGAGAACGAAAGAGCAGCTTGAGCGAGATGGCGCGCGTTTCGTTGAATGGATTGAGTGGTTGAACGATTGGATGGAAACACCGACAAGCGAGACGCTGATTGTGACCGGGTCACTTTATTTCATCAGTGAAGTGAGACGTTTCTTTGACGAAAACATTTACCTGATGTCAAAGAAATAGATGTATATTTTTTCAAGCCGGTGGGATAATTAGTAGTGAAGACTAAAAAATAGGGAGGACTATACATTGCGTAAACTTATGCATGTCGCCATCATCTTCATTTTACTATTTTCGTTCGTCCCTCAAAGCCATGTTGTTGAGGCGCAGGATTTACCGAAATATAAAGTACTTTTCTTGAGAGATGCGTTTACAGCAAGCAATGTATTGACTCAAAAAGCTTTAGATACAGAGATCAATGCGTATAAGGCGTCGCTCGCGACCAATCAGAGCAAGTTCTCAAACTTAGAGATTGACTTCATGACGGTCAAGCAGTTCAATGCGACTCGTTTCCCGATGGATGGGGCATACGATGCGATTGTATTCGGAAGTAGCCCGCTTAAAGAGAAATATCAAGAAGCGCTTGATGACGTGAATGACATAAAAAAAGCAAAGAATAAAGATGAGCGCTCAAAAAAGCACGATACGACCAACATGTTAAATGATTTAACGGACTTAAAGTTAGGTGAAATCACAGATTTTTATGTGAAAACAGGATTGCCGGTGTATCTTCATAACGATGTGACACTTGGGAGTAAAAATGTGAAACAATTGTCTGCTCTCAAAGCGTTTAAAAACGTGAAGCAGTTCGACACCGATCAAGCATTGATTCGTGAGTTAGTGGAACAACAGAGCATTCGTCCGTTATTGGCGAATGTCGATGTCACGTATAATCAAAAACCACTCGTGAACGGAACGGTAGAAGTGAAGGACAATGACCGTAAACCGTTCCAGTTCAACTATCAGTTCGTAGGCACACCGACAGCGAGTACAATCGTCGAACTGTACATCGACTTCGACCATAACGACCGTTTTGACCCGGAAGATAAGGTCACCGAAGTAATCGCCTCATCGACGACACAATTAGAGTTCTTGTTGTCACAGCCTACTTACACAGGACCGAAGAACTGGATGATCGTCGCCAAGGATACGGTGACCGGGCGTGCCGATTATAAAAAAGGGACGTTCCTCTATATCGACCAAAAGGTAGAGGCGAATATTTTGCAGTTGACCGCAGGGACAGCGACAAAAGGACAGATCACTCAATACTTATCTTCCATGTTGCAAGATGACAATGGACAGTACAAATTCACATTGAACGATGGAACGACAAGCGAGTTTCAAAAAGGAGATTTCGATCGACAGTTACAGGCGAATGAATATGACATGTTGATTTTTGGTTTTGAAGACTCATACAACAAAAATGGAAGCATGAATGTCGCGGCAACGTCCAAAGTCAAAGCGTTTGCTGAGACAGGGCAAGGCGTCATGTTGACGCACGATACGATTTACAGGGTCGGTGGAGGAAGCAATGCCACTTCCGAATGGGAACGCCAATTCACCCACGCCGAAACATCAAAAAATATTTCCGGACAACGGATTTATACGAACATGGGACTCGGTGCACCGCAAACGACGAAAGTGATTGAAAAGGTGCAGGACGGGATTTTCACTTCCTATCCATATGTGTTGGATGATGCGCCAAAAGCTATTTCCACAACGCATAACCAGTATTTTACTCTTGATTTAAATGACCCTGAAGTGACACCGTGGTATAACTTGTCTTCTGATAAAAACAGTCCACATCGTTCATACGGGGATGCAAGCAACCACTATTACACGTATACGAAAAATAATTTCACTTACTCTGGTGCAGGTCACACGAATAAGTTTGACGTTGAAGATGAGAAAAAAATCTTCATCAATACGATGTATCGTGCGTTCATCGGCTCAAACCATAAACCGTACAACGTGTTAGAGTCTGTTGCGGATGAGACGGAGTCGTTTGACAAAGACGACATCGCAGCCGGGAAAGTGAAAGTGTCGTCAGGACAAGCAGTGAAAGTATTATGGCGACCAGGTGACTATGACTTCCGTGATAAAGAATTGACATCTGTCGTGACGTATAACGGCGTGTCGAAAACATACAAAGGTGTACGAAACTATGATGTACAGGAACTCGTCATTCCGAAAGACCAAGTCGTTGCCAACCGACCGATCAATGTCACGATCACGACGACCGATTCACGCGGGGCGAGCGTCACAGACCGATTCGTGATTGACGTGAAAAAGGCAGCGGACACGAGTAAGTTGGTCAACGTGACTCGTTCCATCGACTCCTCTACGATCGCCTTGTATGAGACAGGGACGATCCAGTACAACGTCGAGTACCCACAGTCGTTCGATTCGTTGAGCAGTCAAAAGGACGGGGAGGATATCCGAATCAACGAAACGTTGTTCAAAGAGACGCTGCCGAACCAGTTTGAAGTCGTATCGATCACATTGCCAAACGGTGAAGTGGTGCGTCCGACTGACTCGAAAAAGGTGGATTTGGTCTTTAACCCGAGTCTTTTCTATGAATACAACGGTGACCAAAATAAATTGGTACGTGGAGAGACGAATCTTCAATTTGACGTGACCGTTCGAGCAATCACACCGTCTGCTTCATTGGTCAAATGGGCAAAAGAGCAAAATGAGCTCGTCTCGAAGGTTGAGAAGTCTACGAATCAAAATTGGGAGTCGCACCTCGACTTATCCAATCGTTTCTCGGACTTGTTGATTGGAATCGGGGCCCCATTTGCAAAGAGCGCATCGATCCCGAACGTCACGTTGCAAGTTGGTGCGCAACAGACAATCGTTCCGACCATAAAGGATGAGTTAGGCGAGACGTTCACAAATCCGAAGTGGAGTACGTTGAAATGGGAAATCCTTGAGCCTAGCGGGGTAGCAACGATCACGACGAGTGGGGTCAACGCCACGATTCGTGCATTGAGCCCGGGTGAGAAGAAGATTCGTCTCACGATCGACCCAGGGAACAACCGTCCGCTCATCACGGCTCAATCGACGCTTCGGGTCGTCAGCCCGGCCGAGTCGATTGACATCGGTGATCAATCTCTATATGTCGGACAAAAAACAGTTGTCTCCCCGAAAATATTACCGACTACAGCTCAGTTTGAATCGATAAAAATCGAGAACATGAGTGGAGACAGCGTCCGATACAACTTGACAGACAAAAGGCTTGAACTGGAAGGGCTAAAACCTGGCGAGACGACGCTCAAGGCAACTGTCGTTCCAGGGTCGATTTTCAGTGGACTCCAAGTTCAGTCTCCGTCTACAACTTTTAAAGTCAACGTGTTGTCCCCTCAACTCATCCAATCTCCGACCCAGTTAGATTTATGGGTTTGGAATACAGATGAAGTCGATGAGGACGGAGTGGAGAAACGAGTCAACGAGACGGCGTTCATCCAAGTCGACATCGAGCCACGTGTCGTCGAACCGTTCCGCTTGATTGGGAATGTGCCTTCCGCATTGACCGTCACTGAACAGGATGGAGGATTCTCCCTCCGCGCGAATGAAGGCTACGGAAAAGACGGTGTCGCAACACCGATCACGATTCAATCTTCATTCGAGAATGGGTTACTGAATGGCGTTCGTTCGAACGCGAGTGTCGTCCGTGTCAATGAGTATCCGACACGAATCATGGCGAAAGACATGACGATTCAAGTCGATGATGCCGTCGTGCCGATTCCTTCCCTCAGCTTTTGGCCGACGACAGCGACGTGGAGAGATTATCGAATGAATGTCGTGTCGGGACGGGAAATTGTCCGAATCGATGCTGATGGTCAAAAGATGATCGCACTCAAGCCAGGTGTCGCAAAGATTGAAGTATTTACGACATTGCCTCAAGGAAAATCATTTGATGCGATAAAAGACACCTTCTATGTTCGAGTGATCCAAACAAACTCAACAGGTCAAGACGATGACCGATACTGAGTGATGAGAGTGTGGTTTTGATATGAAGCGAAAACAAATCATCCTCCTACTCGTCGTAGGGTTGATTGTGACAAGTATCGGTTGGCTCTTCGTTCAACTTCGAGCCGACCACGACTTGTCAACGTTGTCCGGGGCGTCACTCGTGGACGAGTTGGCGAGTCGAACTGAAGTGACGACGGAAGAAATGAACGATTTTCAACAGCGTGGCGAATGGGACGCTGTCGTTTACGCATTGACGCATGACCTCGTCGACCCGACGATTGATCAAATGGATTATGCCTTGTCAGAGGGGACGCCAGACGTCTTGGGAGCGTATTTGCAGTCTGAAATAGACCCGTTCCAGTCGATTGACAATGAGCCGATCCTCGCCTCGTTGTTCAATGAAAATGAAGATCCGTCATATTGGAAAGTCGTTGTTTCGAAATTGAACGATGAACGCTTGTTGACGTATGCGGTAGAAGGATTGAACTATGAAGCGACCGAGCTGTTGCTAGGCGAAGGGTATACAATCGTTGAACCGGAATCAATCTTGCTACAGCCGATTCGTCACAATCAAGTTGAATTGACAAAACTTCTCCTTGACCATGGTGCGACATGGACGAAGGCGATGGAACAGACGGCAAAAGACTATAACTCAGACCTTATCTTAAAGATGGGGAACTAAAAACCGGCTTCTTCTCGAGGTGAGAGGAAGCCGGTTTTTTGTGAGCTTATTTTAACTGTACGGGATGACTGACGAAGAACTGGAGTTGGTTCGTGACCGGGAGCGTTTCGAGTTGATTGAACACGGAGTCGTTGTACGTCAATTTTAATCGAGACGCTTCGGCTTCATGTGCGGGCACTTGCCGGTCAAAATATTCGGCCGGACGCAACCCTTCTCCATCGAACGTACCACGGAATATGTTCACTTCGAGTGGTCCTCGGCTATACAATCCACCGTTGACTTCTAGAATGGAGCCGACCGCATAGACGTACGTCGGGTCGAGCGAATCACTGTACATGAACGCCTGGAGCGTCGTCGGTGTATCATCGAACTCATTGATCCGGTTCAACAAAATCTTTCCTTTTGCCAAAAGAATGAGCGAGTTGCCTTTCTCGGCATCGATCGGGAGAATGTTGGCGCGGTCGATGAACGTGTCGCCGAGTGTATAGACAGTCGAGTTGAACGACACATTGCCTTTGATCGTCAAGTTACCCCGCACGATCAACGGACGAGCGATCGTCAGTTTGTCGAGTGATTCAATGACGACGTCCCCATCGAATAGAAGAGGGGCGTCAGACTCGGTAATGGATTCGGTGACATACATGTCACGATCTGAAATGGAATCCGGTAATGTCAGAATCGTTGGGTCGGATAACAGGTTATAGGCGTCAGCTCGAAGATACGAGGTCGGCCGCTCGATAATCGATGTCCCATCCTCTGATAGGACCCGTTCGAGTTCGAAGACGCGATTCGTGGAAGCGATGAGCCCCTCTTCAAAGATGCGAGAGTCGATGTCACTCGTGTAGGCGAGCGGCGTGCCGAGGTGACGATTTAAAAACTCGATAATCGAATAATTATATTGAAACGGTGAGAAACGACTCGGAGACACTCCGACGTCTGCCTTCTCACCAGCCAGTTCTGTTCCGGCGGTGAAATAGTTTTCTTGTTGGCAACTCAAACAGTTGTTCAGCTGTAACAAATCAATTCGACCGTCTAGATGAAGTCGGCTCGAGGCCACATTGTCGATAGTTTTTGCGACACCATCTAATTGGAAGTTCGCCTGCCGCATGAAGGTGAGCGGTCCCCCTGAATAAATATTTCCTTGGACGGTCGGCATGCCGTTTACATCGAGCTGTTCATCAGAACCGAGAACGTAATATAAAAAGGACGGGAGTGCCGTCAAATATAGGTCTTGCGTGTATTCGACCGACAGTTCGGGCTGCTCTGGATTCACTTGACGCGATGCCGTGACATTCACTTGAAGAATCGTCGTGAACGGCGCAGTCTGAATGGTGGTATCCGTCGCATCTTTTTTCAGTTCGATGGAATAGCGGACATCGCTGTCTGTCGTCAAATCCGTAAACGGTTCGTCGCTGACGAGTAGTGATTGTACGGCTGTCTGGAAGGCGGTCTCGGACTCCATATGAGCCGGGACTTCCGCTTCCCCGTGGAGCGGAAACTGCTTTCGGACTCCATCGGCGACTAGGCGGAGCGCACTTTTCGCATCTTCATTCAGTTGGGTGTCTTCCGTCCGGATGACCGTCAGTTTGTTCGTTGATAGATTCACTTGCATGGCGGCAAGGGACAGCACAGCAAGAGCTGCCATCGTCACGAGGACGAGCACGAGGACGTATCCGTCTTCACGTTTTCGCATCAAAAATGCCTCCTTTCTTTAAAATGGGATCGTACTCTCGAACGTAGTCACGGAATCAGAATCGTTCGTCTGGCTCAAATCCATCTCGATTTCAATCAGTCCCCCCGTCATGTAGGAGGGCCGTCTTGGGTCGAACACCGGGTCTCGCAATTGAATGGTCAAGCGTTCAATCGAGATTTGTGGATTGGATGGGGTGAAGGAGTCGGCGGAGAGGGTTAGGTCGGTCGATACATAACCGGCTTCCCGATAAATCATCCCTGCCTCTGAAATGTCTGGCGTGGACAACCGATGGAATTGGAACGTCGCGTCCACTTCCGTCACAGCATCGAACTCGGTCCGATTCACATCAGAGAGGACCGAGGCAATCAAATAATCCGCTTCACTTCGCAGTTCGCTCGTCTCGTTCGTCATTTGAAATCCGAGAGTGCCCGTAATGAAGGCTGTGATGATGACTCCACTCAAGATCGAAGCGACGACGACCGTGACGAGCAATTCGACGAGTGTGAAGCCGTCTTCTCGATTTTTCTGATCATTCAGTTGCCGGTACAGCCGTTTCAGGGAACGGTTCGCGCAAAGTCGCATTCGAGATGACTCCTTTCAAGGTTACGGGATTTCGTAATCGGTCGGTCGTCACTGAAATGTTGACCTCGATTGTATTTCCGGGGACAGTAGATAACGATTGAATCGTCGCAACGTATGTCTCCCCGTGAATCCGTGTGTCTTCACAGAAGTCGCACGTCGAGCTGATGCCGTCCCGATTCAATAGTTGATTTAGTTTGAGCGGTTGTTCAATTGAAGCGGCGCGGCGGTTCAATGTATGTAACGTGTTTTGGGCCACTTGATTCGCAATCGTTTGATTGAGACTATCATGGGTCGTCCTTAAACTCTGGCTAAAGATGGATAACAGTGAGAACGAGACGATGGAGAGGACGACGATGGAGACGAGCACCTCGACGAGCGTAAAGCCTTTTTCAGAATCCGACAAGATATTGACCTCCTATTCAAAAAAAGTAAAACAATCGGTAAATAACGTATGAAATACTGAATTAAATGTTATTTTTTGTACAATACATATTATACTAAAGTTATACGCTAATCGGATACATAGAATATAAGGCGAATCAGATACGGGGGGATTTTTGAATGAAGCGGTATGGGATGCATCTGTTCATTTTGATTGGACTTGTCTTACTCGTGACGTTGCCGACGATCGGACTCGTCAATTACTTGGACGCGTCCGCTGAGTCGAGTGCTACATATACGGATACGACGGTCGCTGGTGTCGACGTGTCAGGAATGACAAAAGAAGAGGCGAGCGTCCGTCTCGACAACGCGATCAAAGATTTTAAGACGACACCATTTTCGGTCAATTTGATGGATGGCACGGTCGTCGAGGTTGGAAAAGAGGTCGCGACGTTTGATGTGGCGAATACGCTCGAATCAATCGAGGACACGGGAGCCTATCCGTTATTGACGTCGATTGATGAAGCGAAAGTCGAACCTTATTTAGAAGGACAGCCCGTGACGATGACGACCCCTGCCTTGATGAATGCTGCGTCTATGCTTGAATCGACTGTGACGTTAGAGCAAGTGACAGCAGAGAGTGAGGTCGTTGCGTCCTTCACAGTGAGTCCGACACCGGCGATGCAGTCAACCCTTGATCGAATGAACGGGTTTGAGATGGCTGCGGGTGACATGTTTAGCCTGAAGGCGTTCGGCGAAGATTACGAGGCGCTGACGACACTCGGTTCGTCCTTCTATCGAATGTTTGCGGCCACACCGTTCGCGATTTTAGAGCGTGTGCCGCACGAGACGCTCCCTTCCGGAGTCGAGCTCGGATATGACACCAAAATAGATGAGCGCTCAAACTTTGCGGTGCAAAATAATGAAGCATCAACGTATGCGATTCTCGTTCTGAACGAAGGGGGAACGGTCACGGTACAGTTACTCGGTCAACCGTTTGAGGCCGCTTATGAGGCGAGAGTGGATGAAGTGAAGACGGTCCCTTACCAAAAGATCGTCCGCTTCTCATCGTCTCTTCCATCTGGAAGTTCGTCCGTCACCCAATCGGGACAAGACGGGCAGTCAGGTAAACTGTATCGAGTCACGGTGACTGATGAAGGGGAGAAGATGGAATTGCTCGGATTTGATTTTTACGGTCCAACCCCTGAAATTTTGACGAAGAGCTCGGTTCCACTTCCCCCGCCAGAGCCGGTCGATCCGGTGATTCCGGTCTTCCCGGATGAAGAAGAACCTTTCAATGATGATTCGTTTGAGAGTCCGCTTGAGAATGAACCACCCGTATTAGAAGAGGACCCTACAGATCAGGAGGCAGTCGGATGATTGGTTATTTGATTTTACTCGGCTTTTGGGTACTGGCCACACTGACGTTGTTTGCATTGTCAGTGCCGGCGATGAAAAAACGTGAAACGAAACTCATCATCAGCCTATGGACGATTCTTCTGTCTGCTGGTGTATATGTAATGGTAGAGGAAGCGCTCGTGCAAACGTGGTGGGCATGGCTCATTCTCGTCGCCGCATTAATTGGAGGAGTGGCTGCGAGCGTCTTCGTCGAAGAACGAGAAGTCAAGCAAGAGGAGGCTCCTCAAAGGATGGTGAAGTAACGTGAGACGAACGAAACGTAGACTAGGCGAGATGCTCATCGAGGCGGGGCTCATCACAACGAGTCAGCTCGATGAGGCGCTCGAACAAAAGCGTCCAGGAGAAAAACTCGGCGACGCGTTGATTCGGTTAAACCATATTACCGAAACACAATTGATTCAAATGATTCATGAACAGCTTCATGTGCCGATCATTGAACTGTACACCTATGACATCAATGTGACCATCACGAAGCTCGTTCCTAAAGCGTTGGCGCAAAAACATGACGTCATGCCGTTCGAGTTGAAAGGGAACACGCTCCACGTCGCGACGGCAGACCCGCTTGATTTGATCGCAATCGATGACCTTCGTCTGCAGACCGGTTTGAATATTGAGATCGGGATCGCGACCCGGGAACAAATTCGGAAAACAATTAGTCGTTATTATGAGATGGACCAGTCACTCGTCGATATTTTAAAAGACGACGCACCGGAAATCGAACGGCAGGAGACTGCCAGTCGAGATGATGCACCGATCATCCGCCTCGTGAACCAACTGTTCTTGAGTGCGATTGACCAACGTGCCTCGGACATCCATTTTGACCCGCATGAAAAGCAACTTTACGTTCGCTTTCGGATTGACGGGGATTTGCGCACGGAAACGGTCTATCCGAAGAAGATCCAAAGCGTGATGCTGACGCGTCTTAAAGTCATGAGTAATCTCGATATCACCGAGACTCGCCTACCGCAAGACGGGCGGATCAAGTACACGTTGCGCAACCGGGCATACGACTTCCGGGTATCGACGCTTCCGACGATGTATGGAGAGAAAATCGTCATTCGGGTCCTCGATTCGTCTCAAGGGCTGACCGATTTGACAAAACTCGGATTCGGCGAACGGAACGAACAGGCGTATCGGGACATGTTGAAACGTCCGAACGGGATTATTTTAATCACTGGCCCGACCGGTTCCGGAAAATCATCGACGCTCTACGCTTCATTGAAAGAACTGAATGATGAGACGAAGAACATCATCACGGTCGAAGACCCGGTCGAGTATCAGCTTGATGGTATCAACCAAGTCCAGGTCAACGCTAAAGTCGGATTGACGTTCGCTTCTGGTCTTCGTTCCATTTTACGTCAGGACCCGAACATCGTCATGGTCGGGGAGATTCGAGATACCGAGACGGCTGAAATTGCGATTCGTGCCTCGCTTACCGGTCACCTCGTGCTATCGACGCTCCATACAAACTCGGCGATCAGTTCGATTACGCGACTCGTCGACATGGGAGTCGAACCGTTCCTTGTCGCCGCCTCGACGACCGGGCTCGTCGCGCAACGTCTCGTCCGTCGTGTCTGTCGGGACTGCGGTAAAGCCGAACCGGTCTCAAAAAGTGAACAGAGCTTGTTTAAAGCTGAAGGCGTGCAGATTGACCAGGTTGTGCGTGGAAAGGGATGTTCTTCATGTAACTTCACCGGTTACAGGGGACGTCTCGCCATCCATGAAGTCGTCCCCATCGATGAGGGGCTGCGCCGAATGATCATGAATCAAGCGACAGAGTCAGAAATGGTTGACTACGCCAAGTCACAAGGTGTCACGTTCCTGCTAGCAGACGGATTGGACAAAGTCGCGGCTGGTCTGACGACGACAGAGGAAATATTAAGAACGGTCATTACGGAGAATGCCTATGATTAACCAATCGATTGAGGTCATCTTGACGAATGCGGTCGAGAAACGCGCCTCGGATATTCATTTGACGGCAGGATCTCCCCCGATCATTCGGGTGGACGGAAGTCTCATCACGATGGGGGAAGATAAAATACTGCCTCACCACCTTGAAGGATTTTTGAAGGAAGTCATGACCGACGATATGCGGGAACGTCTCGAACGTGAACGAGATCTTGACTTCTCGTTCGGTGTGCCCCGTGTCTCACGGTTCCGAGTCAACGCCTATTACCAACGAGGGACGATTGCGATTGCGTTCCGTTCCATTTCCGGGGAAATCCCGACATTGAACGAACTGAACCTGCCGACCGTGTTGAAGCGACTGATTGAAAAACCACACGGACTCATCCTCGTGACGGGCCCGACCGGTTCTGGGAAGTCGACGACGCTTGCAGCGATGATTCATGAGATCAACCGAACCCAACGGAAACGAATCATCACGTTAGAAGACCCAATCGAGTATTTGCACTCACACGATCAAAGCATCGTCGACCAACGGGAGATCGGCTCGGACGTCATGAAATTCGTGAGCGGTCTCCGGGCGGCTTTACGACAAGACCCGGATGTTATTTTGCTAGGGGAGATGCGTGACTTAGAGACGATCTCAACGGCGATGACGGCTGCTGAAACGGGACACCTCGTCATGGCGACGCTCCATACATCGAGCGCGATGTCGACTGTGAGTCGGATCATCGATGCGTTTCCCGCAGAACAGCAAGACCAAATCCGAACACAACTCGCAAACGTCCTTCTCGGGGTCGTCAGTCAACGATTATTTCCTCGGATTGATGTCCCGAAAGGTCGTGTTGCCGCGATGGAAATCATGTTAGGGAACCCTGCGGTAGCGAACTTGATTCGGAATGAAAAAGAGTTTCAGTTGCCGACCGTCATACAGACGAGTCGCCAGCAAGGCATGCAGTCGATGGATGCCGCCATCGAGCAACTAGTGCGGCAAGGGATCATCAATCCGAATGCCATTCCGACAGAAGAGACGAGGTGATGAGTGATGGCGATTTTCCAATACGAAGGGAAGCTACTGAACGGTAAACGCAAGAAAGGCCGCATTACGGCCGTATCGCTTCGTGAAGCGAAAGACAAGTTACGCCAAGAATCGATTCTCGTGACGGACCTATCCGAATTAGAGTCGACCGGTCTAAATAAAGAAGTGAACTTACTTCCAGAGCGAGTGAAAATCGAACACTTGATCATGTACGTCAGGCAGTTCGCAACACTCATCCGGGCCGGCGTCCCGATCGTTCGTGCGACTTCCATTTTGCGAGTTCAAACTGAATCGAACGTCTTGAAGAAAACACTTAGTCAAGTCGAGGATGATTTGAAGGAAGGGGTCGCCTTCTCCGAGGCGGTCAAAAAGCACCCACGTGTCTTTTCGAACTTTTTCAGCTCGATGGCACTTGCCGGAGAGACGAGCGGAAACTTGGAGGAGGCGCTCGACCAAATCGGGCTCCAACTCCAAAAACAGTACGATGTGAAGCGGAAAGTCATTTCCGCGCTCACCTATCCACTAGTCGTCTCGATTGTCGCCATCGGTGTAGTCGCCTTTCTGATGGTAAACGTCGTCCCGACCTTCGCGAGCATTTTCGGTCAACTCGGCGGGGAGCTCCCGCTCATCACGAGAATCGTCGTCGCGGTCTCCGATTTCATCGCCGCCTTTTGGTGGTTGTTGCTGGCGTTAGCCGTTTTAGGGATACTTGTCTTCACTTGGATGCTGAAGCGGGACCGTGAGCGATTCGTCATCGACAGACTATTGCTCAAGATGCCGATTTTCGGGACGATTGTGATGAAATCTCAAATCGCGCTATTGACTCGAAGTCTAGCCGTCCTCTTACAAGCGGCGGTCCCGATTTTGACGGCGATTGAAATTACCGAGCGAATCGTCTCAAACCGCGTCATCCGAAAAGGGTTGACGGAGGCACGCGAGATGATGGCACAAGGGGTACCACTCCATGAGCCACTCATGCGCAACTCGAACTTCCCGGCACTCATGACACAGATGATTGCCGTCGGGGAAGAGAGTGGAGATTTGGACTCGATGTTAAATGAGGTCGCTGAATTTTACGAGACGGAAGTCGAGACGACGACAGATCGGCTGAAGTCGATCATCGAGCCGCTTCTCATCGTCGTATTGGCGAGTATCGTCGGGGTCATCGTCATTTCCATCGTCGTCCCGATGTTCCAAATCTATGGCGATATTCAGAATCAGTAGAAAAAATATGAAGGTTTTCAGAAATATACCTTTTCAATACTATATCTAGAAGGTATAGTAAAATTGTTCTACTTCTATTTAGGTCTAAAGTAATTCATACAGTTTAGTCGAAGTACATTACAAAAAAGGGGAGAATGAATCATGGTAGAAAAGTTGAAGATGATTTGGCAAGATGCCAAACAGTTAAAAGATGAGCGCGGACTCACACTCGTCGAGTTGCTCGTCGTCGTCGTTATTTTGGGGATTATCGCAGCCATCGCGGTCGTTGCGATTGGTGGGATTATTGAGAACTCGAAAAAGGATGCAATGGTTGCTGATGCGAAGCAGATGGTCAGTGCGGCGAAGTTGTATACTGCTTCGAATCCTGTAGATGCAAATACAACAATGAAGTTTGTAGGAACTGCTGCTTCAGGTGAAGCTGATGGTTCAAGTTATGTTGATAACTTAAAAGATCCGTTTGGTACGGATTATTCAAAAGCAAATGTAATCATTAAGCCAAGTGGAAATAAATACACTTATGAAGTTCAGCTTGTCGGTGATAAAGCTATTGGTCAAACAACACCTATTGCTGAAAGTTCGTTGGATAAAGATTCTATTAAAGAAAAGTCTACTGAATAATATTTATTCCGGCTGGCGCTGGGCACTCGCTCAGCCTAGCCGGTTTTCTATTTTTGGCATATACTGACAAAGGAGGATTCTCCATTGGTTGAATGGGTCGGTTTATTATATAGTATCGTCCTCGGGGCGGTCATCACGTCGTTCACGAACGTCGTCGGGCTCCGCGTGCCACGCCACCAATCGATTGTGACGCCGCGGTCTCATTGTCCGTCTTGCGGTCACGAGTTGTCACCGTGGGAGCTCATCCCGATTTTTGGTTATCTTGCGCTTCGGGGCAGATGCCGAGGGTGTGGCGAGCGGATCGCGCCGACGTATCCGATTTTTGAATTACTTGGAGCCATCGGATATGGCTATAGCTTTTCACTCTACGGATTTAGTGTGACGACACTTCTGGCGTTCACTTTCTTGTCGACGCTCTTGGCACTAGCGATGTCTGACTTATCGACGATGCTCGTGCCGAACGTCATCTTGCGCTTCATTGCCCCGGTTCTACTCGTCCTAGCGTATGTAGCCGGGGCGCAGTGGTGGATGCCGCTCGGCGGTGCGCTACTCGGATTTTCGCTCTTGGCGACTGTTTTTTTCTTGTCGAAAGGGGGACTTGGGGCGGGGGACGTCAAATTGTTTACTATGATCGGTCTCGTTCTCGGTCCGCGCGACGTGCTCGTCGCCTTGTTCCTGTCGAGTTTGATTGGGGCAGTTGTCGGAATCGGCTTGATTGTGACGAAGAAGATTGGTCGAAAACAACCGATTCCGTTCGTGCCATCGATCGCACTCGGGACGATGTTGACGTTTTGGTTTAGTGATAGCTTTTTTGATTGGTATTATGAGTTGATGTAGGGGGAGACGATCATGAGTCGTGGGATAGAGAAAGGGACGGGCGTCTATTTTTCATTTGATGCACTTAGCATCCATGGGGCCGTCATCAAACAAGGTGTGTTCAAACGAAGCGCATCGGTTCAGTTGGCGAAAGGGGCATATGGCGAAGGGAAGATTGTGGATGAGTCCTCGTTCAGCCTCGCTTTCGATGAACTGTGTCGCAAACTAAAAGTTCGTCGCGGGATGACATGTGCGGTCGCGTTGGACGAGACCGAGGTGTTGTCACGGAAAGTCGAGATCCCTTCTTCGATTCCGAAGGATGAGATTCGTGGTTATTTGTTTATGGAAATCGGAGGCTCCATCATTTTGCCGTTCGATGACGTGTCGTTCGATTATGAAGTGTTAGGAGAAGACGGTGTCAAAACGGACGTCATGCTACACGCCGTCTCGATTGAACTGACGAAGTCGCTACGGTCATATATGAAAAAACGTGGTCTCGCACTGAAGAAGATCACGCCTCGCTCGGTAGCGGTTGCGAACGGTGTCATGCGCTTGTCCGAAATCGACCCGCTCCAGTCAACGCTTCTTTGGCACGTCACTCCCTTCTCGCATCAATTGCTCGTACTCGAAGAAGGGCAGATTCGATTCATTCGCTCCATTGAGCTAGACACACCGTATCAAGTCGAGACAAAAGATGGGGTCGTGACGTATACATATAATGGAACAAGTGAGATGAAGGCGAATCAGTTGGATGACTGGCTGAACGAACTTGCCCGCTTCCTCGACTTTTATCGATATTCGCTACGGACGGATGGCCGGGCCATCGACGAACTATACGTTTCCGGCACCGTTCCTGAGACGGACGACCTCGTCCGGATGATTCAGTCCGAGTCACTCGTCTCGGTGACACGTGTCGAGCAGCCGCTCGCCATCGCCCATGCGACACCATTATCGCACCAGATGATTCCGCTCCTCGGTATGGCGACACTTCAGCGTGAACAGGATACGAACTTCATCAATTCGACGGATGTGACGCTTCGTTGGCCGATCGTGACGGGTCTTGTCGCCCTTCTTATCGGTGGGGGAGCCGCCGGATACTTGTACTATGAGGTCGATCAACTAGAGTCGGATCAGGCGCGAATTGAAGAAGAACTTCAACTTGTCGAGATTTATCAATCGGAGCAAGTGAACTCGAAAGCACAACAAGTGCTCTCGCTTGACCAGACGGTGACGGCGCTAGACGATATGGAAAAAGATGCGGTGCCTGCACTGCGGGCATTGACGGAACAATTGCCTCCGACGGGCTACGTCTTGACGTATAACTATGCGGATGGCTCCATCATGAGCGTCCGTACCCAGTTTGAGACGTTAGAGGATTTGAATGCATTCCAGCGCTCGCTCATGAATGATGAACGATTCCTAGACGTCAAACTCCTCGGTGTGACGACGGAACTGAAAGGCGATGTCAATGATGAGGAGGAAAACTCACTTGAAGAAGACCCGCTCCCACGTTACATCGGTGAGTTCACGTTTATGTTCCAGGACGTGGAGGAAGAGTTGACGGATGAAGAAGAAACGGACCAGGAGGTGGTGAGTAAATGAAACGCTCGACAGTCTATGCGTTCTTTGCGATTTGTCTTCTCGTGGCAATCATCACGCCTGCATATTTTGGGTACACCTATTTCATGAAACAAGGGGAAGTCGAAGTGCTTGAACGCGACCTCTCACTCGAACGGACGAAACTAGAGCTGTTGCGTCAAGAAGGGAAAGTCGTTGACGTGGCGGACTCACAGACGCTTCAGACGCGCGTCCCGACCGCGCCTGCGCTCGATACGGTCGTCGAGGCATTGTCGCAGGCGAGCTTATTGTCAGACGTCAATGTGACGAGTATCGCATTCGCGGACGGCGTGGTGGCCGAGTCGGAAGTGCCTGAAACGGTCGAACCGTTCAATCCGGCTGATGTGAGTGAGACGAACGAACCGGCTGAGCCGATGGACGTCGCGCCCGTCAATGCCTCGACGGTTCGCTCGACGGTGAACCTTCAGGCCGAGACGTATGATGCGCTCGTCTCGTTCTTAGAATCCATCGAATCCATGAACCGGATTCACGTATTACGGACGGTCCAATTCACCGGGCCCGCCGAGACGGGACCGAACACGGTCGAAGAAGCACAGTCGCTCGAATTTACTGTCGAGCTCGATGCCTTCTATCGTCCGGACCTCGACCAGCTCGTTCCGGATCGCTACATCCCGGAACCGGCGTTCGAACAAAAGGATATCCCGGTATATGACTACACGACACCGTGAGTCGACACGTCCCTTCACAATTGAGGGGACGTTTTTTTCGCCACGGATGATTGTGTTCAAGAGGCACGTTGCCTACAATCAACAGAGAAGAAAGAAACGGGAAGGAACCCCGTTTTAGAAGCAGAGAAGGAGTCGATACAATGAAACCAACACAGAAGCGTGTCATTCTCGCGTCGATGTCACCACGACGTACCGAGCTATTGGCGAAAGCAGGAATCGAACACGAGATCATCCCGTCGAGCGTGACGGAAGGAACGGATGGCGTGGAGTCCCCGAGCGATTACGTCGCCCGTCTCGCCCGTGAGAAGGCGATGGATGTGGCAAGGAATCATCGCGATGCCATCGTCATCGGTGCGGATACAGTCGTCGTCTTGAACGGGGTCATCTTAGAGAAACCGACGGACCGAGAGGACGCGAAACGGATGCTTGAGAAGTTGTCCGGCTCAACCCATGAAGTGCTCACCGGCGTGAGTGTGATCGGTGCGACGCAAGACTTGTTCGTCACGACGACGCATGTGACGTTCGCCGAGATTCCCGAAACCTGGCTAGCGGATTATTTGGATTCGGCTGAACCGTATGATAAGGCCGGTGCGTACGGTATCCAAGGGTCGGGCGGTCTCTTTGTCGAAGGGATTGAAGGGGACTTTTATAACGTCGTCGGGTTACCGATTCATCCGCTCGTCAAGACGCTCGACCGGCATGGGGTGACACCTCGCTTCCTGTGAACTTGAAAGTAGGTGAAGAAATGACCATGGTGCTTGACCGTAGTGTAGAGACCGCCATCGCCAGACTGCTTCAAATCGGGGGAAGAGGACCTGACCCGATGGAGACGGCACGTCGCATCTCAGACGTGTACCCGACGTTACGGGCATTGTCGCAAGCGTCCGTCCATGACTTGTGCAAAATCGAAGGGATGACGAAGAAGAAAGCGGAGCAACTCCTCGCCGCGTTCACGATCGGGATTCGATACGTCGAGGAACCGAAAGCGAGCATGCCGACGATTCGGTCGCCGCAAGATGCGTATGAGTTGTTGCGGGATGAGTTGAGACTGTTGAATCAGGAACATTTCGTCTGTCTGTATCTCAATACAAAAAACCAACTCATCGCCCGGAAGACGCTCTTCGTCGGTGGGCTCAACTCGTCGATCGTGCACCCGCGCGATGTGTTCCGCGAGGCGCTCAAACTGTCGGCGGCGTGCTTTATCGCCGTGCACAATCATCCGAGCGGGGACGCGACGCCGAGTCGGGAAGACATCGAGGTGTCCGAACGGTTGGTCGAGGCGGGCAATATCGTCGGCATCGCCTGTCTCGACCACGTCATCATCGGGGAAGACCATTACGTCAGCATGAAGCAGCGGGGATATATGAATGGGTGAGGAGTGGGGAGCAGACATCATGATGTCTGCTTTTTTGGATTTTATTCACATTTTCATAGAAGTCTAGAATACAATGAATAGAAAAACTCTGATGGACTAAGGTGATACATGTTCTTCTCTGTTCTCGTCCGTGTAAGATTCTAGAGCTATGGAGCCGTTCGATACTCGGTAGTAATAATAGGTGTTAGGGTCATTCATTAATTTGACACTTACTAAGTAATTTTTATCCTTTGGAAGGTTTGCATTAAACGCGGTAACACTCATGATTTCATTTTTAGGGACTTGCTTATCTTCCACTAAATGTTCGTACACCATTTCTTCTAACTGTTCCTTCTTCGAATCAATATAGAGGAACCACCCTCCAATGATTATGATGACAAATATAGTTAAAGTCGTGTAAATTCTCTTTTTCACTATAAATCCTCCTTTGTAAAAAGTGTTGATCATCATTATTAGCGATTCCTTTAAACTAAAAACAAGTCATCTTCCTTCACTATTCAATTGTACTGATTTTGGATAATGCGTATAACCTCATTAAATTTTGGATATAGTTGGAAAACAATGAATGGAAGTGTAGAATTTGAAGAGCATAGAAATAATGATGCATAAGTTTGTACATAGGAGGTTACCGAATGTCGCGAATCACGATATGGAATGTGATCGGATGGGGATTTCTTCTTTTCTTAGCAGTTAGTAAATCCTTTTTCAGTGAGCAATTGTCCTTGATCACGACTGGTCTGGGCGGATTGATTTGTTTGATCTTGAGTTTGTGGATGATTTATTCCGGAGAAGAAGAGTCATCACAACATTCGAATGAATTGTCTGAATAAAGATAGTTTTCTTTAATCAAATATGGATGTTGATTTAAAATCAAATGAGGTGCTTATATGGAAAAAATAATTTGGATTCTGATGGTCGGATTATCGCTTTTTGTGAGTTACATACATCTAGAACCGACTATCTTCTCTATCGTTGTGTTCATGCTTTTTCTATTTGTGAGCACAGCGCTATTTATGCGGTTCAACCAGGATCATTGGCTCGACCGCGTCTCACCGCTCGTCGGCGTCGGCATAGGGGTTCTGTCGCTCATCGCCTACCTTAGTCTGATCGCGTTCTCCTTGAGCGAAATCGACCAACTCGGCATGTGGACCGTACTTGTTCGACTTCTCCTCATGTACGTCGGAATCTACATATTCGTCATGACGACATCGAGCTTTTTGGCGGGAGCGACACGTTTGAAGCCGTCCCGGTTCTTTCGACCGATTCTAATCTTTTCGGTCTTCTTTTTTGGCGCGATGTTACTCATTCCTCTCCAACCGGGTTTGTAACCGTTCTCTCTTAGGCAGGCGCATACTTGCGTCTGCTTTTTTGATTTGCCTTTTTGCCGGAAAGAAGGCAAACTAATAGACGGTGAGACAGGACTGAGATGCGGTTATTGTAAATAACCTGTAATCGAATGAACGTTTTCAAACATGATTTTTCCGTTATAATAAAAAATAGTGTAACGAAGAGAGGAGCAACACCTATGTTTCGTAGTTTTAACCGAGAGATCGGAATCGACCTTGGAACGGCTAATACGCTCGTTTATGTAAAAGGTCAAGGAATCGTTGTACGTGAACCGTCCGTCGTGGCGTTCCGCACAGATACAGGTAGAATTGAGGCCGTTGGGAATCAGGCCAAGGATATGATTGGACGTACCCCGGGTAACGTCTCTGCACGTCGTCCGATGAAAGACGGCGTCATCGCTGATTTTGAAACGACAGCGACGATGATCAAATACTTCATGGAACAAGCACAAAAATCAAAAAGTGGTTTGTTCGCATCGAAGACGAACGTCATGATTTGTGTCCCGAGCGGTATCACGTCTGTTGAGAAACGTGCCGTGGAAGACGCTGCGAAACAAGCGGGCGCTCGTGAAGCGTATACAATCGAAGAACCGTTCGCGGCAGCAATCGGTGCAGGTCTCCCGGTTTGGGAACCGACTGGCTCGATGGTCGTCGATATCGGTGGCGGAACGACCGAAGTCGCAGTGATCTCACTCGGCGGCATCGTGACGAGCCAATCGATTCGTGTCGGTGGTGACGAGATGGACGATGCCATTATTCGTTACATCAAGAACAAGTACAACCTCATGATTGGGGAACGTACGGCCGAGACGCTCAAAATGGAAGTCGGTTCGGCGCGCATCGACGCATCGAACGAAGCGGAGAAGATGGAAATCCGTGGTCGCGACCTCGTGACAGGACTGCCAAAACAAATCGAAGTGACGTCAACCGAAGTATGTGAAGCTCTTTCGGATACGGTCGAAGCGATTTTGGCAGGGGTCAAGCAAACGCTTGAGCAGACACCTCCAGAACTTGCGGCTGACGTCATGGACCGCGGGATCGTCTTGACTGGCGGCGGCGCGCTCCTTAAAAACTTGGACGACGTGATCTCAGACGAGACACACATCCCGACACTCGTTGCGGATGAACCACTCGACTGCGTGGCGGTCGGTACTGGAAAATCTCTTGAAATGATGGACGTCCTCCGTTCGAAATCAGGCATCTCGTCACGTCGATGAGAGGTGAGACACGATGAGCCGATTCGTACGTAATAAAAAGCTCATCATCACGCTAATTGTACTGATCTTGTTTTTCGTCATTTTAGGGGTTTCGATTCGAGGACGATCGGAATCAGCCTGGTACCAAGACGTCACGCGTGATGTGGTCGGCACGTTCCAGCGAGTGTTCGCGGTACCAATCGGATGGATGGACTCGACAGTCTCTTCCATCTCAGACGTCCGCGACATCTACGAAGAGAACCGCCAGCTGAAAGAACATTTGACGAAGTACGCCGAGGTATCGGTTGAAGCGGATGACTTGCGTCGTGAGAATGAGGAGCTTCGAAAGATGGTCGAAGCAAAAGACGAGTCGTTACGAGACTTCGATGTCATTCCCGCGGAAGTCATCGGTCGGACACCGAACGATTGGCAACGCTACGTCACAATCAACGTCGGTTCAGAGCGCGGCGTTGAGAAGGGCATGGCTGTGACTGCGGCGAGCGGTATGGTCGGTCGTGTCATCCAGACGAGTGCCTATACGTCGCAAGTGCAACTGCTCAGCGACAACAACCGGACGAACAACGTCTCGGCTGTCGTCAAAGATGCGGAAGGGAAAGCGACGTACGGCACGATTGACGGATTCGACACTGAGACGAACGAACTGTTCTTCACGAAAGTATCGAATAGCGTCAAACTGAAAGAAGGAGAAATCGTATCGACGTCCGGACTCGGTGGACGTTATCCGGCCGGGCTCGTCATCGGAACGATCGAATCGATCGAGACGGACGAGTATGGCGTCTCGCAAGTCGCCCGGATTAAACCGGAAGCGGACTTCAATGAGTTCTCACAAATGTATGTGATTGATCGGACACTAGACGAACCGTTTCTGACGGGTCCCGAGGAAGGAGGAGCAGCGGGTGAGTAACATGAAAGTGTTCATCGCCCTGTTCCTCCTTTTTCTTATTGAAGGAACATGGGCATCGATTTTCTCATGGCATCATGCGACGCCGTATCTTCTGTTGACGCTAATCGGGCTGATGTTCGTCAGTCTGTACGGTCGGTGGGAGACGGCGCTCGGGTTCGGTCTTGTATTTGGGTTGCTGTATGACATCGTCTATACCGACCTGATTGGAATTTACGTATTTACTTTTTCACTCATTCCTCTCTTAGCCAGCTTCGTGTTAAAATATATAGGTGAGAACTTCTTCTCCGTCACCATCACATTCACGTTTATGATTCTCGTATTCACCTTTGCGATTTATGGGGTCATGGCGGCGATTGGTGGGACGTTGATGACGATTCAAACACTTTTGGTCGAACAGATTCCAGGGACGATGCTCGTCAATGCGATCACCATCGTGATTCTTTATTATCCGATGACGCGGTATGTGACGACACGACCTGTTGTGAAAAGAGGGTAGCCATGATGGAGCGTAAACGACACATTACGATTAAAGGACATCGCAACGGAATTGCCATTCACTTCAATCCGAAGAGTGGCATCGACGAGGTGCTAACGGACTTTGAAGCGACATTACAAGAAATGGAGCCGCCGTCCGGTAAAATTGCCTTGAAGTTGCACGCTGGGACTCGTTATATCGACGAGGAACTGTCACGTCAAATTCGTGAGGTCGTCGCTCGTCATGGCGTTTTTTATATCGAGGACTTGTCGAGCGATGTCATGTTGACGGAAGAGGCGAAAGCGACGTACGGCAGAAAGACGTTCCACTATCACAGTGGGACGATCCGGAGTGGGCAGGTCCTGACGTTTGACGGTTCGGTGCTCGTGATCGGGGACATCAATCCCGGGTCGGAAGTCCGGGCGACAGGAAGTATTTATTGTTTGGGTACGATACGAGGGAATGTGCGTGCGGGTGTCGAAGGATGGGAGGAGGCGGTGATCACCGCGAGCCTGCTCCATCCGAAGTTTTTAGCAATCGGTGAACACGTTCTCGCGTCAGACGATGAAGGAGAACTTCCTGAGATTGAGATGGGTTGTGCGTATCAGACGAGTGATGGGATTGAGATGACACGTCTCCGTCACGTCATGACTGGTCTGAAAGACGCATATGCAATGGAATTACAGAGAGGGTGAGTGGAATGGAGCAAGTAGTGGAGCCTGTACATACAGAAAAAGAAGTGAAAAACGGCAGAGCCATCGTCGTGACATCAGGAAAAGGGGGCGTCGGCAAGACGACGACGACCGCAAACATCGGGACGGGGCTCGCCTTGTCTGGTCACTCGGTCTGTCTCGTCGATACGGATATCGGATTGCGTAATCTCGATATCATTCTCGGTCTCGACAACCGGAGCATTTATAACCTCGTCGATGTCATTACGGGACAGTGTAAGTTGAACCAGGCACTCGTTCGTGACAAACGGTTCGAGGAGATGTACCTACTCCCGGCAGCACAGTCAAAAGATAAGACATCGGTCAATCCCGAACAAGTGAAGGAGATTGTCGATCAGTTGAAGACGGAATATGATTTCGTCTTGATTGACTGCCCGGCCGGCATCGAACAAGGGTTCATGAACGCGATTGCCGGTGCGGATGAAGCCATCGTCGTCACGACACCTGAAAAGGCGGCCGTTCAAGACGCGGACCGCATCATCGGCATGCTCGAACAAGCGGAGCACATCGAGGCACCTAAACTGATTGTCAACCGGGTGAAAAATCACCTCGTCGAATCGGGCGATATGCTCGACATCGATGACATCATGCGCATCCTTTCAATCGACCTACTCGGGGTCGTCGTCGACGATGAGGAAGTCATCTCGGCTGCGAACCGGGGAGTGCCGGTCACGATGAACCCGGACAACTATGCCGGACAGGCGTACCGAAACATCACGCGCCGACTTCTCGGTGAGTCGGTCCCGCTCATGTCGATTCAGACGGATGCGGCACCGGTCGGCTTCTGGGCACGACTCATGATGAAATTTGGAATGAAAAAAGCGTAAAGGCAACGGGAGTTGCCTTTTTCTGTCGAAAGGAGCGGTTCAGGTGAAGTTAATCTATGAACGAACCCCGTCCATCGAACGAGCGATGCTCGTGGATGGAGAACGATTACTCGAAGTCGAAGAACGGTTCGTCGACCAGCTGTCGGTCGGCACGATCATCGAGGCTGCAATCGAACGGATCCATCCGTCACTTGGGGCGGCTTTTTTGACGAATGGAGAAACGACATTTTTCCTGCCGATCGCAGAGACACTCCGTGCGCTCGCCTCGTATCCAAAGGTACCGGCAATCGGACAGGCTGCCGTCGTCGGGGAAAAACGACTCGTCCAAGTGACGAAGGAAGGCATCAACGGTAAGCATCATAAAGTGACAGAGAATATCCGATTCGGGGGAAGATACCTTGTCTACTTCCCGTTCGGTCGTCGAAAACTATTCAGTCGAAAGCTCGACCTCGTCACGCAGGACCGCCTCTCGAAAGCGTTTGAACTATCAGAAGAGGAAGGGGTCCTGTTTCGGACGGAAGCCGGACAAGTGGCACCGAATGCGCTACAGGAAGAACTCGACCTGCTCCGTGACCGTTCAAAAACCGTGCTCGGTCAACGTTACGGACAAGACGAGTTGTTGTGTGAACACTTCGTAAGGCGTCATGCGGTCGAATCGGTCCTTCTGAACGATAAAGAGGGACAGATGCGACTCGAACGATTGGACGTCCCCGTAAAACGTCATATCGGGAAAGGGAGGATGCCTGAGTCGAAACGACTCGACGGAGCGATTGAAAAACTTGAGAGTCGTGCCGTCTGGTTAGATGGCGGGGCATTCGTCCTGATTGAACAGGTGGAAACGATGACGGTCATCGATGTGAACAGCGGGAAAAACGTTGCCGTCAAAGATAAAGGGCGCGCGGCCGACACGATCAATGAAGCGGCCCTCTATACGATTATGGAACAGTTGCGCCTGCGGAATATCGGTGGCATGATCGTCATCGATTTCTTACGAGGTTCAAAAGAAGGACAGACCCGTCTCCTTAAAAAAATGAAAGAACTCGGTGCGCGTGATCTCCGGCGTGTCGAAGTGCACGGATTCACACGGATGGGGTTGTTCGAGTTGTCGCGAGAGCGGACCGGGCGCTCGATTCAAGACCGGATGACACATGCCGGCAAACCATCGAAATTGGCCATCTTCTCACAGTTTGAACGGGCACTCCTCGATTTGAACGGGCAGTATGAGGCGGTCGTACTCTCTCTCCCGAAGAAGTGGCATGATACGTCCTGGAACGGATTTGACATCGAGGTGTACCTCGTCGAAGGGGAGCCGGAGTTCCTCTTTTACGGAACGTCCACGGAATGTCAAAATTTCTTATCTCGCCGTTGACAATGAATAATCGAGAGTGGTATTATCTATAACGTTAGTTCGTTTGGAAGCACCCAAATGGCTACAACCGCACAGAACGGGTTTTAAAGGCGTTGCCCTGCCCAGGATGGCGAGTCTGAGTTTAACAAGGAGGTGCACGTATATGTACGCAATCATCAAAACTGGTGGTAAGCAAATCAAAGTTGAAGCAGGTCAAGAGATCTACATCGAAAAACTCGATGCCGATGTCGAAGGTACTGTAGAATTCGGTGAGGTCCTTTTCGTTGGTGGTGACGATGTTAAAGTCGGCGCTCCACTCGTAGAAGGCGCTAAAGTTGTCGGTACTGTTGTAAAACACGGCCGCGCTAAGAAGATCACTGTCTTCAAAATGAAAGCTAAGAAAAACTACCGTCGTAAGCAAGGTCACCGTCAGCCTTACACGAAAGTTCGCATCGAGAAAATCGAAGCGTAAGCTATGATTCGGGTCAAGGTAAGACGAGACGAGGCGAAGTCGATTCGCTCCGTCGAAGTGACTGGTCATGCCAACTTTGCAGAACCTGGTTCTGACTTGGTGTGCGCCGGTGTTTCAGCCATCATATTTGGTGCCTATAACGCCGTCGAAACGCTTGCGGGTCAATCGCTTCTTGTAGAAATGGCAGATCAAACAGAGGGTGGTTACTTTTATGTCGAGACATATCCTGACTTATCACCGCAGGATATGGAACGCACCCAACTGTTATTAGAAGGGATGCTCGTGCAGTTAGACACGATCGCCCAAAGTTACGGTGAATATATCCAAATTGAACAATAGGAGGTGGACCTCATGTTACAATTGAACCTTCAGTTCTTCGCTTCGAAAAAGGGAGTTGGTTCGACTAAAAACGGTCGTGACTCAATTTCGAAACGTCTCGGTGCAAAACGCGCTGACGGACAATCAGTTTCAGCTGGATCAATCCTTTACCGCCAACGCGGTACAAAGATTCACCCAGGTGAAAACGTTGGCCGTGGTGGCGACGACACTTTGTTTGCGAAAGTTGACGGCGTAGTACGCTATGAGCGTCTTGGTCGCGACAAGAAACAAGTGAGCGTTTACCCAGTCGCGTAAGTTGAACGACGCAGAAGACTCTAGCCACTTTTTTGGTTAGAGTCTTTTTTTCTAGGAGAGGATCAAATGGATTCAGAACAGACACTCGAGCTCTTATCGACCGTCCGTCACGAATGGATGAATCGGCTTCAATTGATCTCACTCTACGCGGCACTCGATCCGGTTAAGCTTGAGGAGCTTTATGAACGCTATCGGAAACAGGCCGACGAGGAGAGTGCGCTCGTCCGACTGAACGTACCGCAGACGAGTCTTGTCGTGATTCAAGCGAATTGGGAAGGACGATTGACGTATACGATTTCGACCGACCAACTCGCCATCGATGACGCGCGAGTGGCAGAGATGCTTGACCGTTTGTTAAAGTATACGGTCGAGCCGATTCATGTGACGTTCACGGACGGACTGATGGTACGCGTCAAGGGCACTTTGCCGGAAGATGCGTTCACGTCAGCCGATGTGTACGAACAGAACGTAGAGATCACTACGTTTCACATAAAGGAGGGGAAATAAATGTTTGTCGATCAGGTTAATATTTTTGTAAAAGCTGGAGACGGCGGAAAAGGGATGGTTGCATTCCGCCGCGAAAAATACGTCCCGGACGGTGGTCCTGCAGGTGGTGACGGTGGTCACGGAGGAGATGTTGTCTTTGAAGTAGAGGAAGGGCTGCGGACGCTCGTTGATTTCCGTTACTCGAAGAAATTTATCGCCCATGACGGTGAAAAAGGGATGTCAAAAGGGATGCACGGACGTAAAGCGAAGCCGCTCGTCGTCAAAGTCCCACCCGGCACAATCGTGTTTGATGCTGAGACGGATACGGTCATCGCCGATTTGACAGAACACGGACAACAAGCAACGATCGCCAAAGGTGGACGTGGTGGACGTGGGAACTGTCGTTTCGCGACACCGGCCAACCCGGCTCCTGAAATTGCAGAGAACGGGGAACCAGGCCAAGAGCGCGAGTTACGTCTTGAGTTGAAGTTGCTCGCTGATGTCGGACTCGTCGGCTTCCCGTCTGTCGGAAAGTCAACGCTACTCTCGGTCGTCTCTTCGGCACGCCCGAAAATCGGTGCGTACCACTTCACGACGATCACACCGAACCTCGGTGTCGTCAAGACAGCGGACGACCGTAGTTTCGTCATGGCCGACCTTCCTGGTCTCATTGAAGGAGCGAGCCAAGGTGTCGGTCTCGGTCACCAGTTCCTTCGTCATATCGAGCGGACGAAAGTCATCGTTCATATGATCGATATGAGTGGCATGGAAGGACGCGATCCGTTCGAAGATTACACGACGATCAACCGTGAGCTCGAATCGTATAACTTGCGCCTCCTCGAGCGTCCACAAGTCGTCGTGGCGAACAAAATGGATATGCCGGACGCAGAGGAACATCTCGAAGAGTTCAAGAAGAAGGTAGGGGACGATGTCAAAGTCTTCCCAATCTCTGCACTCGCACAAGATGGTCTTCGCAACTTGTTGATTGAAGTGGCGAACTTCGTCGATACGACGCCTGAATTCCCACTCGATGAGCTTGAAGAGAAGACAGCGACGCCTCGTGTCGTGTATCGTTATGAGAAAGAAGAAAAAGGTTATCAAATCCACATCGATGAATACGAGCGTTTCGTGATCACGGGACCACGTATCGAGAAGCTCTTCAAGATGACGAACTTTGACCATGATGAGTCAATCAAGCGATTCGCTCGTCAAATGCGTCAGATGGGCGTCGATGATGATCTTCGTAAGCTCGGAGCCGAAGACGGTAGTGTCGTTGCCATCCTTGACTTTGAATTCGAGTTTGTGGAATAAAAAATTATTTGTTAAGAAGAAACGGAGTGTGAAGCTAACGTGGACCCTGTGCCCTCGTCAAGTTTAATTCTATATGCAGTTTTGATTCTATTGTCAGCGTTCTTCTCGTCATCTGAGACCGCCTTATCGAGTGTGAACCGAGTGCGGATGATTCGAATGTCAGAGGATGGGGATAAACGTGCCAAGCGCGTCCTCAGCCTCGTCGATAATTTCGATGATACGCTCTCGACAATCCTCGTCGGGAACAACATCGTCAACATCGGGTCGGCGACGGTCTCGACTACGATTGCGACTACGATTTTTACCGGAGGGACGGGACTCCTTGTTGCGACGTTCGTAACGACGATTCTCATTTTGATTTTTGGTGAGATTTTACCGAAGTCTCTCGCAAAAGAGTTTGCAGAGAAGTACTCGCTCGCAATCAGCGGGATTCTAGTCTTTCTTG
Source organism: Exiguobacterium qingdaonense (assembly GCF_018617855.1). Taxonomy (GTDB): domain Bacteria; phylum Bacillota; class Bacilli; order Exiguobacteriales; family Exiguobacteriaceae; genus Exiguobacterium; species Exiguobacterium qingdaonense. Next base: position 550,602 of record NZ_JACSKY010000001.1, on the reverse strand, counting down.
TCAAAGTCCTCAAACCGGTCACTGTTGTGTTCACGGGACTCAAAAATGTGACGTTACGTCTCATCGGTATGAAAGATAAAGAGCCGTCCGTAACAGAAGAAGAGCTGAAAGTGCTCGTCGATATGGGAGAAGAAGAAGGTGTTCTCGGCGAGACGGAGGCTGAGCTTGTGCATAGCGCCTTCGCCTTCAACGATATTACGGTCGACGATGTCTTGACGCCACGAATCGACATTTTGGCCGTCGATATCGATGATTCGCTCGATGAGATCAAGGACACGATTTTCAGTGGTGGTCATTCACGGTTACCGGTCTATAAAGACTCGATCGACAACGTCATCGGTGTCTTGTCGGAACGTGACTTCTTGCGTTCGATGATGAGAGATGAAGTGACCGATGTCCGTTCGCTCATTCGGCCGATCACATTCGTGTCACCGCAGACAAAACTGATCGAACTGCTTCCGATTCTCCAACAGAAACAGTCTCACATGGCTGTCGTCCTCGATGAATTCGGGGGGACAGCAGGCTTGATTACTCTAGAAGATATGCTTGAGGAACTCGTCGGTGACATTTGGGACGAGCACGACGAATCCGTCGTCTATCTCAGACGTCTCCGTGAAGGTGTGTATGAGTGCATGGCCGATATGGACGTCGATGAGTTCGCAGAAGAGATGGGAATCAAAGACCCAGACATCGATTCAAACACAATGGGTGGATGGTTCGTTGAACTGCTCGGTGACATCCCGGAGAAAGGTGCACAAGTCACGTACGAAGACATGACGTTCACCGTTCTCCACGTGGAGAAGCGCCGTGTCCGGAAACTGTTAGTGGAGACTGGACAATCACAGCAAGTCGATATGCAAGAGGTATAAGAAAGGGATGATCCGCTTCAGAGCGAATCATCCCTTTTATTTACACTGATTGACGCTCGATGCGTTCAATCAATTCAAATGGACGAACTTTATAGATGGCATAGGGCATGTACGTCGGGTCAACCGCATCGAGGAAGCGCATCTGGAAGTGCTCTCGTTTGATGTAGTCTCCGACATTTTGTGCATCGACATTGTAGAAGCCGACCTCTTGCGTTTCTCCGATTTGCGGTCTAAGTTCACCCGATACATATTTTGCACGGAATGTGACACCGAGGATGCGGGAGGAAACGTTTTGATAGATTCCAGTAATGCCTTCCACTTCGATTTCAACGCCCGTCTCTTCCATCACTTCACGATGAATGGCGTCGATGAGTGACTCATGCTCTTCGACCTGTCCGCCCGGCATCTCGAACGAGTCGTTCCGATGCATGTTTTTGACGAGAAGGACTTCGCCTGATTCGTTCGTGATGTAAGCTGACACAGCGACGATTGCGCGTGGTGGAGTGTAGTGACCGGTCGGCATCATGAACTCTTCGCTCGATTTGATGTATAGTTCCTTACCGAGCCGAGCCCGCTTTTTCATCGCTTCACGTCGTAATGTACTGCCCCGGTAATCCCGTTCGACTTGCTCATAGTGCTCCCGGTCCCGGTATTCCCACAGCGCCATGACCTCGGATTTGTCTTCCGTCACCCAGCGACCGACGAGACGGGCACCGTGGGACGCTTGGATCGGATAGATATATGTATGGAAAAAGTCGGTGAATTCTTGCAGACGTTCTGGTCGAATCGTATACGTTTTACGGCGATGGAGCATGGTGGTTCCTCCTTTTTCGTTGTGCGGTGTCTTATATGTGTGACCGCGATTCGCTTACATGGTTCTTATTCGACAGATGTGAGCGTTTTCCTTTCCGACAAAAAAAGAATCAGCTCCAGTTAAGCCGATTCTTTCACACGTTTTGGTTGCTGACGAACATGTCGAACGACGAGAATGATCCCGACAGCAAGAGCCAAGAAGGGGAGGACATCGTCCATGAAGGGACCGATCATCCGCCAGTTGCTGCCGAGCATCATCCCCAGATGGATGAAAAGGAAGGACCAGATGGCAAAAATCAATGTCGTCACCATCAAAAACTTTCGGAATGAAAAACGCATGACACCGGCGCTCACGGCAAACAGTTGACGCCAAAAGAGGCTGAGACAGACGATCCAGGATCCATATTTCTCAAACCACTGTTCGGCCCGAAGTTGTTTGTCCCGTGAAATCCGAAAGTAACGATACAGCTTCAAGGCGACGGGACGCCCCCCGTATCGACCGACCCAGTAAAGGCCGATTTGACTGAACGTGAAGGACACCCACGCTAGCAGGAACGTGACAATGAAAGATGCGTCGTGCGAATCGACGAGGAAACCGCCATATGTGAGAACGAGTTCGTTCGGTATGAATTGGATGAAGATACCGATGGGAATGCTGAAGACTCCACAGACGGCGAGTAAGTGATCGAGGGCGTTCATGACGGCTCCTCCTTTCCATCATCATTTTCGGAAGATGTTCCATCCATCAGTATAACGAACATGCTTGAAAAGAAAAAGAAGAGATATCACGCGTGACATCTCTTCAATCTATCTCGGATACGAGAATCCCGAGCCGATCCAATTCTTTTACGGCTGCATCGATTGCCTCTTTATGATCTGATTCGAGCGTATGGATGTGGAGGCCTCCGGTCAATTGCGAGAGCGGCGAGGCACCGTGTGTCTTGACCCGATCGAGGAAGGCACGGACATCACGGCGGCTCTTCACCATGAGTTGACCGGTGATGGACCCGTAGACGGGATGATCGATAATGACATCTTTAATCGTGACCCCTTCATCGACGATGGCGTTCATCTCTGTCTCCATCTCCTCTGGCGTATGGCGACATGCTACTTTTCTCGAATAAGGGGACGGGGTAAGGTCTCCATGCAAATAGACGTACCCGCGAGCGGTCGCTACGATTTGATGACCTTTTGCTTTCAGCAGTGATAAGTCCTGGACGATGACTTGGCGACTGACGGATACATGCCTTGCCAGTTCAGATCCTGTGATCGGGTCAGTGCTCGATTCAATCAGTTGGAGTAAAGTGCGACGGCGTTCTTCACCGGCTAAACGTTTGTTCATGATGTTCGACTCTCCTTGCTAAAGTGACGATGGCATCGGCGAGTGCCGATACGTCTTCGACGGTCGTTTGCGTACCGAAGGAAATGCGGACGAGTCCATGACAGGCGCTCGTTTCATATCCGAGCGCTTCGAGCATGCGGTTCGGTCCGTTTTGACCGGCACGACAGGCTGACCCGGCTGATACTTGGAACCCGTGAGCATCGAGTTCAGTCATCCACCATTGACCATCGCGTCGGTGGGACACGAAAGAAAAGATGGCTGGACTTTGTTCGTCAAACTCGAGCCAATCGACATACGCTGACGTCTTCTCTTTCAAGATAGCACGAAACGTCATGAAATTTCTCTGTAAACGCGTCAATTGATCCTGACGTTCCCCGAGCGCTTTCACGAAGGCGCTAATTCCAGGTACATCAATCGTACCTGGGCGAATCCCATATTGATGATGACCGGGATAATATGGTGGTGGAATCAAGCGTTCCATATAGAGCGCCCCGATTCCTTTTGGACCACCGACCTTGTGGGCACTGAACGAATAGGTGTCGATCCCTTCGACAGAAATCGGAATTTTTCCGAGTGCCTGCACCCCGTCCACATGGAAGAGGATTTTTCTATACTTCAACAGGCATTGGATGTGATGAAGTGGTAACACCCAGCCCGTGTCCGAGTTGACGTGCTGAAATGTGACGAGTCCGATGTCACGGTCTAGTAGGTGCGTGAACGTATCAAAGTCAAATCTCCCCTCCTGTAACTTCAAACGGTGAACGATGACCCCTTCTCGTTCCCACTCATCGAGCAATAAGGCGACCGAGTCATGTTCATGCCATGAAGTGATCACTTCTTTTCCTTTCATCCGTTTCCGTAAACTTGTGAGCGCAATATAGTTACTTTCTGACCCACTTCCGGTAAACAGTAACTTTCCTCGTAAAACGTCAAGCCCGAGCGCTTGTTTGAATAAACGCCGCGCCTCTGTCAAATAATCTTCTGCCGTATACCCTTGTGCATGGAGAGAGGATGGGTTTCCATAAACGTTTTTGGCCATAGCCACGTAATGATCTAATGCTGCCTGTGTCATAGGATGTGTAGCGGCGTAGTCGAAGTATCGGTTCATCATGGACTCCCCTTTTCTAATGTTGTCTTCTACACAAAATTATGCGAAACTAGTTTACAAGTCAACATTACACATGAAATACAGGTGATATACAATTGTCTTTACACAAAGAAAAAGCTGATATTTTGATTATTGGTACAGGGCTAGCGGCTGTCACGACGGCTTTACATATACCAAGCGATCTGTCCGTGATTCTCGTCTCAAAAAGTGAGTTGACAGAGACGAACTCGGATTTGGCACAAGGTGGGATTGCGAGTTCATATCTTGAGGAAACGAGTGAGGCACATAAAGCAGACACGATGTTCGCTTCGAACATGACATCGTGCATCGAGCGTGTTGACATTCTCACAGCAGAAGGTCGTCAAACGATCGAGGAGATGGAACGGTTTGGTGTCCGTTTTGATCGTGATGGAGACGGCTATGATCTCGGTCGGGAAGGTGCGCATCAGACGCACCGAATCTTTCACGCCGGGGGCGACGAGACCGGTCGGCACGTCATGCGACAGTTACGTCGCTCGTTACCGGACAATGTGAAGGTACTTGAACATGTTCTCGTCCATGATCTTGTCGTATGGCAAGGACGTGTGGTCGGTGCGATGGCATTTCAAAGAGAAGAAAGGATCCACATTGAAGCCGGTGCCGTCGTTTTAGCGACGGGTGGGATTGGTGGGCTCGTCGATTGGACTTCAAACGTCCGAACGGTGACCGGCGACGGTCTCGTTCTGGCGAATCGTTGCGGGGCGGAACTGACCCATCTGCAACGAATCCAGTTCCATCCGACGCTACTCGCTACCGAAGAGCCTCGCCTTGTCACAGAAGCGCTTCGTGGCGCAGGTGCAACACTCATTGATGCGGACGGAAGACACGTGATGGCCCACCATCTTCTCGGTAGCCTCGCTCCCCGTGATGAGGTGGCTCGGGTGCTTACTGAACGAAACGGTCCAATCTATCTCGATACGACGAACGTGACGAGGCTTCATGACCGTTTTCCAAAACTCGCGTTGACATGTGACGAGCTCGGAATCGACCTTCGACAAATCCCGGTCCGGCCCGGTCTCCATTTTCACATGGGAGGCATTGAAGTGGATGACATGGGGCGAACGGGTGTCGACGGGTTGTATGCCGTCGGTGAAGTGGCAGACACGGGTGTCCACGGGGCAAATCGATTGGCCTCAAACTCACTACTGGAATGTTGGGTGTTTGGTAAGCGGGTCGCGCAAGCGATTCAATTGAATGATGCGCCTTTTACGACGAGTGAGTCGTTAGCGTACGACATCTCATTTGAGATGTTTCAAGAATTGCGAAGTCAGATTGGCAACTGGCTGACGATTTCACCAAATCTTGAGGAAATGAAATGTTTCTTACAAAATACCCAATCATTGACCTTGACGAAACACGTGACAAGACAATTAAGTGAACAAACTTTACTACTTGATGCGGCACGCCTTTTGGCGCAAAGCATTCTCGGAATGGAGAGACATGATGAACACGATTTATCTACGCGAACAACTACGACAGTTTTTGAATGAGGATATCGGTTATGGTGATTTATCAAGTGCGTTAATTGATGAAGAGGACGAGTCGGTCGCGACGATCGTCGCCAAAGAACAGGGCATTTTCTGTGGGAAGCCAATCGTTCAAGAGCTGGCGACCATGCAGCGACTTGAGTTGGTCTCTTGCCAAGAAGACGGGAGATCGGTTGTCCCTGGAGACGAACTGATCGTCTTGAGAGGGAAGACTCGTGTCCTATTAGAGACGGAGCGCGTGCTGTTAAATTTAATCCAACATGCGAGTGGGATCGCGACGATGACACGGCAATGTGTCGATGCGCTCCAAGACGACTCGATTCACGTGACGGACACACGAAAGACGACACCGGGACTCCGAATGCTTGAGAAGTATGCCGTTCGTGTCGGTGGTGGGTTCAACCATCGACTTCGACTCGATGACGCCGTCATGATTAAAGACAATCACATTGTCGCCCTCGGAGGTGTGGCCGATGCCGTCTATGCGGCGCGTGCCCGAGTCGGTCACACGACGCCAATTGAGGTTGAGGTCGAGTCGTTCGAACAGCTGATGGAAGCGATTCAAGCCGACCCGGACATCGTGATGCTCGATAATCGGACACCCGATGAACTGCGAGAATGGGTCCAGCATATTCCGGACCATATCACCATCGAAGTGTCTGGCGGCATCACGCTCGACACGATTGCCGACTATCAAGGGATTCGCATCGATGTCATCTCACTCGGTCAGTTGACCCACTCGGTACGGGCGCTCGATTGCAGTATGAATTTACAAGGAGGAATGAAACATGCAACTACTCGGAACACTCCCACCGACGTACGCTAATCTGTCAGTGGAGGAAATGGAGGCGCGGATTCAAGCGGTCAAGGACCGACTCGGGACACGTCTCTTCTTACCGGCGCATCATTATCAAAAAGACGAGGTCGTCCAATTCGCAGACGCGACAGGAGATTCGCTCCAACTCGCTCGACTCGCGGAACAGATGAGCGAGGCAGAGTTCATCGTTTTCTGCGGTGTTCACTTCATGGCAGAAACGGCGGACATGTTGACGCGCGACGACCAAATCGTCGTCTTGCCCGATATGCGTGCCGGGTGCTCGATGGCGGACATGGCGGATATCGATCAGACGGAAGTCGCTTGGGAAGAGCTGACCGAGCGTTTCGGTGAAGGGATCATCCCGATTACATACGTCAATTCAACAGCGGCCATCAAGGCGTTCGTCGGACGACATGGCGGGGCGACCGTCACATCGTCGAACGCACATGAAATCGTAAAATGGGCGCTTGAGGCAGGCGAACGTATCCTCTTCCTTCCCGATCAGCATCTCGGGCGGAATACGGCGTATGACCTTGGCATCCCGCTCGAAGCGATGGCCGTCTGGGATCCGCTCCGTGAAGAATTGGTCGCGGAAGGGGACGACGAAGAAGTGAAAGTCATCTTATGGAAAGGACACTGTTCCGTCCATGAGAAGTTTACGGTCGCGCAAATTGAAACGTTTCGTGAACGTGAACCGGACCGTCGCATCATCGTCCATCCGGAGTGTACGTTCGATGTCGTGCAGGCAGCGGACGAGGCAGGATCGACTTCTTATATTATCAACAAGATCGACGCGAGCGCTCCGGGTACAAAATGGGCGGTCGGAACGGAAATGAACCTCGTCAACCGTTTGACGGCAACGTACCCACACCTCGATATCGTCTCATTGAACCCGTTCATGTGTCCGTGTCTCACGATGAACCGAATCGACCTACAACATCTACTTTGGGCGCTCGAGTCGCTCGAGACGGACCCTGTTAACATCATTCGCGTCGATCATGAGACGACAGAGTTCTCGAAACGTGCGCTTGAACGTATGCTCGCGAGGTAATTGCTTCAGGACAGGTGAACGCCTGTCCTTTTTTCGTGCCGTCCGTTATGGTACAATGAATGCAGTTTTTCCGACCGAAAAGGAGATTACACCGTGATTGAATTCGTAAAAGGACCCGTCGCCTATGTGTGTGCGGAATATATAACGTTAGATGTCTCGGGCGTCGGCTACAAAGTACATGTGCCTAACCCGTTTTTTTATCGTGAACAAGACGAACATGTAATCGTGTTTACGCATCATTACGTCCGTGAAGATCAACAGACACTATACGGTTTCCGGTCACGTCGCGAGCGGGAGCTGTTCAATAAACTCCTCGGCGTCAGCGGGATCGGACCGAAAGGGGCGCTCGCCATCGTCGCGTCCGGCGATATCGATGCGTTGATTGATGCGATTGAAACCGAGAATGAGAAGTATTTGACGAAATTCCCTGGAGTCGGAAAGAAGACGGCCAAACAAATGGCCCTCGACTTAAAGGGCAAGCTATCCGAACTCGCACCAGATTACGTGCCGAACGAAGGATTGTTCGCCCAAGGGGCATCCGAACTCGATGAGGCGTGTGAGGCGCTCGTCGCCCTCGGATATTCTGAACGGGAAATCGCAAAAGTACGCAAAGCGTTGAGTGGAGAAATCTTGACGACCGACGCGTACATAAAACGTGCGCTACAGCTGTTACTGAAATAAGGAGGAAGCTATGGACGAACGATTGTTGTCACAATCTCACCAGCAATATGAAGACTCTGAAGAGTGGAGCTTGCGTCCGCAGCGCTTCGAGCAATATATCGGCCAAGAAAAAGTGAAAGGCAATTTGTCAGTCTTTATCGAAGCCGCCAAGCTTCGTAGTGAGACGCTCGACCACGTGTTGTTATATGGTCCACCTGGACTCGGGAAGACGACGCTCGCCCAAATCATCGCCAACGAGATGGGCGTCGGGATCAAGACGACCGCCGGACCGGCAATCGAGAGACCAGGTGATTTGGCGGCGATTCTATCGACGCTCGAGCCAGGAGATGTGTTGTTCATCGATGAGATTCATCGATTGAGCCGGACGATCGAAGAAATTCTCTATCCGGCGATGGAAGATTACTGTCTCGACATCGTCTACGGACAAGGGGAGATGGCACGCAGCGTGCGCATCGATTTACCACCGTTCACGCTCGTCGGGGCGACGACACGGGCAGGAATGTTGTCTGCGCCGCTCCGGGACCGCTTCGGCGTCACGCTGAAACTTGAATATTATGAAGCGCATGAACTCGCCGCTATCGTCAGCCGCACGGCCCAACTGTTCCGCCTCTCGATCTCACCTGAGGCGAGCGGCGCGATTGCGAAGCGCTCGCGAGGGACGCCACGAATCGCGAACCGTCTGTTGCGTCGTGTCCGGGACTTCGCACAAGTTGCCGGAACGAAAGAAATCGATCCCGTACTCGCATCCGATGCGCTCGACCGATTACATGTCGACGCGCTCGGACTTGATGAAGTCGACCACCGTCTGCTTCGTGCCATGGTCGAGCGGTTCGGAGGTGGACCGGTCGGGCTCGAGACGCTCGCCGCGACAATCGGTGAGGACGCCCAGACGATTGAGGACGTCTATGAACCCTTTTTATTGCAACAAGGGTTTTTACAGCGAACACCGCGAGGGCGGATGATCACACAGTTTGCCAAATCACACTTTGGATATGAAAAGGAAGAGGAGTAAGGTATGCAAGACATTCAATTGAACGTAAATGACTATGATTTTGAGTTGCCAGAAGAGTTGATTGCCCAAGTCCCGTTACTTGACCGGACGAGCTCCCGTCTCCTCGTGTTAGACCGCGAGACGGGGGACATCGAGCATCGTCATTTCCGTGACGTACTCGACTACTTACATGCGGGAGATGCGCTCGTCGTCAACGATTCTCGTGTCTTACCGGCACGTCTCTTCGGATCAAAGCAGGAGACGGGTGGGAAAGTCGAGCTTCTCTTGTTGAAGCAGACAGAGGACGATGTATGGGAAGCGCTCGTCAAGCCGGCGAAAAAAGTCCGTATCGGGTCCATCGTCGAGTTCGGTGACGGTCTCCTCCGTGCGGAATGCGTCGAAGAACTCCCAGAAGGTGGCCGCCGTTTCAAATTTGACTACGACGGGATCTTTTATGAGATTTTAGACGAGCTCGGGACGATGCCGCTCCCGCCGTACATTCGCGAACAACTTGATGACCAAGACCGTTATCAGACGGTATATGCACGAGAACGTGGAAGTGCGGCCGCACCGACAGCGGGTCTCCACTTCACGGAAGAGTTGCTCGAGGCGGCGAAGGAGAAAGGTGTGCACTTGATTCCGCTCACGCTGCACGTCGGTCTCGGGACGTTCCGTCCGGTGACGGCCGATTCAATCGAGGAACATACGATGCATAGTGAATATTTCGAGTTGTCTGAGGAGTCTGCGACAGCGCTCAGAGATGTCCGGGCGAATGGCGGACGCATCTTCGCCGTCGGGACGACATCGACACGGACGCTTGAGACGATCATGCGAGACCATGGGGACTTCGTCGAGTCATCGGGCTGGACGGATATCTTTATTTTCCCTGGCGTCGAATTGAAGGCGATCGATGGGTTGATCACGAACTTCCATCTTCCTAAATCGACACTCGTCATGCTCGTTTCGGCGTTCGCGACACGCGACATCATCTTACACGCTTATCGGACTGCGGTCGCAGAACGATACCGCTTCTTCAGTTTTGGAGACGCGATGCTCATCACGAGGAAGGAAGTAACAAAATGACAAAACACGCAGTCACATACGAACATATCCACACTTGTAAACAGACCGGAGCGCGGCACGGAATCGTCCATACGCCGCACGGGTCGTTCGAGACGCCGGTCTTCATGCCGGTCGGGACGCAGGCGAGCGTCAAGACGATGGCGCCGGAACAGATTAAAGATATGGGTGCAAACATCATCCTATCGAACACGTATCATCTTTGGGTTCGCCCAGGACATGACGTCATCAAACAAGCGGGCGGTCTGCATAAATTTATGAACTGGGACGGGGCGATTCTCACGGACTCCGGCGGATTCCAAGTGTTCTCCCTTGCCGACCTCCGAAACATCCAAGAAGAAGGCGTCCACTTCCGTAACCACTTGAACGGCGACAAGTTGTTCTTGTCACCAGAAAAAGCGATGGAGATTCAAAACGCGCTCGGGTCGGACATCATGATGGCATTCGATGAGTGCCCGCCTTATCCGGCGACACATGAGTACATGAAGAAATCGGTCGAGCGGACGAGTCGTTGGGCGGAACGTTGCCTCGAGGCACACGAGCGTCCAGAGGACCAAGCGCTCTTTGGAATCATTCAAGGAGGGGAGTACGAGGACCTTCGTCGTCAGAGCGCCCAAGACCTCGTCTCTCTCGACTTCCCGGGATATGCGGTCGGTGGTCTATCGGTCGGTGAACCGAAAGACGTCATGTATCGTGCCCTCGAATTCACGACACCGCTCATGCCGGAAGACAAACCGCGCTATTTGATGGGCGTCGGCTCACCGGATGCGTTGATTGAAGGGGCGATTCGCGGAATCGATATGTTCGACTGCGTCCTCCCGACACGCATCGCACGGAACGGGACACTCATGACGTCGAAAGGTCGCGTCACGATCAAGCAAGCGAAATACAAGACGGACTTCGGTCCAATCGATGAGAAGTGTGACTGTAACACGTGCAAGAACTACTCACGTGCATACGTCCATCACTTGATTCGTGCGGACGAGACGTTCGGTCTTCACTTATGTACGACGCATAACCTTCACTTCCTCGTGAAGTTGATGGAACAGGTGCGTCAAGCGATTCGCGAGGACCGCCTTCTCGACTTTAAAGAAGAGTTCTTTGAAGAATATGGTTACAACAAGCCGAACGCCAAGAATTTCTAATAAAACGTGTCGGACATTGTGTGACATTGTTTCAGTTTCACGGTATAATGAACCTGATATTGAAGGAAAGGGTGAAAGTTACACATGGAAACAATCGTTGCGTTATTACCAATGATCTTGATTTTCGTCGTATTTTACTTCCTTTTGATTCGTCCACAGACGAAGCGCCAAAAAGAAGTACAAGCGATGCAAAACGCGCTCGAGCGTGGCGACAGCGTTGTCACAATCGGTGGCTTACACGGCGTCGTTCATCAAATCGAAGATACGCATGTCGTTTTGAAATGCGACCAGTCGCTTCTTCGCTTCAACCGAAGCGCGGTTGCGGAAGTCGTGAAAAAAGCGAATGCTTCATTTGAAGAATAAGTAAACAAAGCGTCTGACCAACACGGTCAGACGCTTTTTTGTGCGAAAAGTAGTCGAGGAAGGATTCTCCGGGCTGCTTCTTGCCCGCCATAGACGGCACGTGCGAACGGACCGATAATCAAGTCGGCGTATGCGCCGGTCAAATAGAGACCGTCTGTCCACTCGAGTCGATTGTTCAACACTGGGGTTCCGCACGGGGTAAGGGGAAGATCGAGTTGCTCGATCAATGGCTGTAAAAATGTTTCTTTCACGGGTTGAGGTCGGATTCCGGTGCATAACACGATCTCACTGTCGTCTAGACGCTCGCCATTTACCATGAGTATGTCTTGATGACGTTCCACTTCACCGATTTGATGCGTGACGGCATCCGTTTGAATCAAACGCTTTACTTTTAAGACGAGGTCGTTCGGAGCAGACCCCGGTTTTCTCTCCCGTGTGACGAACGAGCGTTTTGTCGTCCAGTCCTGTTGTAAACGATTGAATTGGTCTAATCCTTTCGGTCCCATGAACTCACGATCTGCATCGAACTGACTGACCTCTAGCGGACGTCTCGTTACGAGTGTGACGCGATGTCCTTGATTGACGCGCTTGACGACGTAATGGAGTGCCGTGATACCACCGCCGATGACAGTCACATGATTCGATTCACCTTCTCGATCTTTCGTAAAAACGTGCTGGCATCGTTCGGTCGTCCATTCCGGCAAGACGACGGTCGCAGATTGACCAATCGCGACAATGACCGAATCCGCCACAATCAGACGTCGGTCCGTTTGGACGTGAAAACCTTGTCCTTCTTTACGGACTGCCATTACCCGTTCATTCCCGAGAAAGCATTCATCTAGACGAAGTTCGTCCCATAGCGTCAACGCATGATTATTGAACAGTTCGAGCGACGGACGTCCGAACGTGTCTTTGAAATGATTTGAACGGTAGGCGTGGCGGGATGCGAATTGCTTCAAGGCGTATGGGTTTGAAGAGACGTGGTGAACACGGGTCGAACGCAGGTGCGACATCGAAATGGAGTCGGTCTGTCGCGTCCAGTTGGAAAGCGGGGCGGAGTTTGGGTCGACAATTAGTAAATCGTCCAGCTTTCCACCTTGTTCTATATATGAGATGGCGAGTGTCATGCCGTGTACACCTGCGCCAATAATAAGTAAAGATTTATATTCCACCATCATAATAACACCTTTCAAAAGCGTAATAGTTACGATTTGAAGTATACAAAAATGGCTTCTTCTTGTCAAAATGATCTAAACCAAAATTCATCCACCTCATTTACAAAAATCGATTTGCTTCATGAAAACGTTTGCATTAATCTCAAGTTGAGAAGAAATCCGAGATGAAGGAGAACGAATGACATGGATGTGAAACGATTTATACGACCATTCAAGAATTGGAAAGGGTGGACAAGGAAACGAGGCGGTTTGAAACAAAGTAGGCGTTCTTCCCTTAGAAGACGGATGTCGATCGCACTCGTTCCGACAATCATCGCGCTCCTCATTGTCGGCGCGCTCGGATCCTATCAATTGAGGCAGTCAACGGCGGCATATGATCGCGTCCTTAGTGAAGGGGTGCAAGAAATGAACCTTGCAGATCAATTATCGCTAGCCGTGACCGACGCTGAGCGTTACTTGAACTATTACATGCTCGTCGCCAACCCGAAGACGCTCATCAGCCTTCAGGATGTACAAGAACAACGTGACGAGTTGATGAAAAAACTCAACGCATCGTCTTCGGACGAAAAGATCTTGTCTTGGCTTTCGGACCTAGAACAGTTCAATGAGCTATTAGACCGTGAGATGGATCGGGCGATTGAACTCCGTCAACAACAAGACGAAATCGGATTCAAGACCGTGCTTAACACGAGCGTGACACCGACGACGGACCGTGTACGCATGACGGTGACGGACCTCGTTGAATATAAAGGAGAACTCCTTGAAGCTGAGACGAAGGCTGTTCAAGCGGATGCGGGAAAATCCATTCTCTGGATGATCATCATCAGCGTGGTAGGCGTCGTAGTCGGGATTCTCTCACTACTCGCGCTACAGCGCCTCTTCTTGAAACCGATTAACCGTCTAGGTCGCCAAGCGCGTATTATGGCAGAAGGTGATTTGACGGGAGAAGACATCGAGAGCGTCTCGAACGACGAACTTGGAGATCTTGTCACGGCATTCAATGAGATGAAGCATAATTTGGTAGCGTTGATCAATCGAGTCGGTGAAGCATCTGATAAAGTGACCGCCTACTCAGAAGAGCTTTATGCGAGCACAGATCATGTGGCGACGACGACTCAAGGTGTCTCCCGTCTGTTTGAAGACATGAACGTGGCGGCCCAAGGGTCATCGAAGCGCGCGGAAGAAGGAACAATCGGTGTCAATCAAGCCGTTGATGGGTTGAATCAAATCGCAGCGGCATCCCAAGGGGTGAACGAACAGACGATTCATACACTCGAGGCGGCGAACGGTGGTCTCGGGACGGTTCAATTGGCAGAAGAACGGATGCAAGAAATCCGTCGTGCCAATGAGATGACCCAGCAGATGGTAACAAGACTCTCGAACCAATCACTCGAGATTGAAAAAATCACTCGCTCCATAACAGCCATTACCGAACAGACGAACTTGCTTGCGCTCAATGCAGCCATTGAAGCGGCGCGTGCGGGAGAACATGGGAAAGGATTCGCGGTCGTCGCTGCCGAGGTGCGCAAGCTTGCCGAGGAATCGAAACAGTCCGCGATTCAAATCCAAACCGTCGTCCGTGATATTCAGCGTGACACGGCTCAAGTCGAATCGGCGTTCGAAGAATCGAGTGTGCATGTGGAGAATGGGGTATCCCAAATGGGCGAGGTGGCCGAGGCGTTCCGTGAGATCGTATCGGTCATTGAAGAGACGTCACGTCAAATGAGCGAGATTGCCTCGGCTACTGAGGAAGTGAGCGCCAACACGACAGAAGTGGCGGTGTCGGTCGAGGACATGTCGACGAACGCTGTTTCGACACAGCGGAGCGTGGAAGAGGCTGGCGCAAACGTCGAGGAACAACTTGCGGCAATTCAAGAAATCAATGGGATCGCAGAGACGATGAGTCATATGTCATCTGAATTAAAAGATGTCGTCCACGTCTTTAAGACAAAATAAGAACGTGACACGCGGAGGACACTGAAAAACTGTCGCTCTATCCGAACGTGAACAGATAAAAGGACGATTGGACCAACTTGTGTCGGGACAATCGTCCTTTTCCTTATCATTTTGAGTTTTTCAGTGCCCTCGACACGCATTAGGGCATTTTACATTACATTAGCAAAATCAGGCTCGTCGCCATGACGATCATTCCGGCGACCATCCCATACATGGAATGGTGGGCATGACCATATTCACGTGCGGCAGGGAGCAACTCATCAAGTGAGATGAATACCATGATGCCTCCGACGGCAGCAAATAGAAGTCCGAAGACGGTATCATTCAGAAACGGCATGAGAAGCAAGAATCCAATCGCAGCGCCCGCGGGTTCGGCGAGACCTGACAACATGGAGAGTTTGAACGCCTTCTTCCGTGAACCGGTCGCATAGTAGATCGGAACGGAGACGGCAATCCCTTCCGGAATGTTGTGAAGGGCGATGGCGATGGCGATCGCGAGACCGACAGCCGGGTCGTCGAGCGCAGAGATAAATGTCGCCAGTCCTTCCGGGAAGTTATGGATTCCGATGGCGAGTGCCATAAAGACACCCATTTTTTTAAGACGGTTCTTTGCTTGAGGGTCATCGAGTGGTGTCGCTTCATTTGTCGCAGTCGTCGCGAGTTCCTGGGTGGACGGGTCGTTTTGCATCGATTCCACAAACTTGACCTCGTGCGGGTTCTCCATTTTCGGGATGAACTTATCGATTAAGCCGATCAAGATCATCCCTCCAAAGAATGCGAGGACGGTATAGATGGTTCCGCTATACTCTCCGTGCGCACCGACGAGTTCTTCAAGTGCTTTCGGAAAGATCTCGATGAACGATACGTAAATCATAACGCCTCCAGAAAATCCTAAAGAGACGGATAAGAATGCGGTGTTCGTCCGTTTTGCGAAAAATGCGATCATACTCCCGATCCCTGTCGCGAGTCCTGCAAACAAGGTGAGGAGAAAAGCGTAAATAATGGTGCTATCCATATGGAAGACTCCTTTGATGATGGGTTATTACGTTCATCATACATGAAGATTTGCCCTTGAGCAACTTTTAGTCTTGTACGCAAATCATGTCGAATAATCTTAGATCGGTCGTTACAATTTTAGGAAAATGATTGATAAATGTTTAGAAAATTTGTAATGTTAACGAGAGAAGTTTTATCAAGAATAGTGGTTTAGAAAGGAAATAGTCGTATGTACAAAAAAGGCAACATTGCGATTTTTGCGATCATCATGATTGCGACAATCCTGCTCGCTGTGTTCACAACGCCATGGGTCGTCAAGAACACGAACCTCGGACTCGACTTAAAAGGTGGGTTCGAAGTTTTATATGAAGTACAACCGCTCGAAGACGGTGACGTCATCGACGAGTCGGCGATGAATGCAACCGTTCGCGCCATCAACAACCGAATCAACGTTCTCGGTGTATCTGAGCCGGACGTTCGAATCGAAGAGAACAATCGGATTCGAGTCCAGCTTGCGGGCGTATCGAATCAAAACGAAGCGCGAGAAGTCATCTCGTCCACAGCTCAACTGACGTTTCGTGATGTAAATGACAACGTCTTGCTCGACGGAAAAGATTTGGCGCCACGTGGTGCAGCACTTAGCTACAACCAGCAAGGGCAACCTGTCGTTGAGTTGACTCTTCAGTCCGCGGACAAGTTTGGCGAAGTGACGTCAGAGATCTCACAACGTCCTGCCCCTGAAAATCGACTCGTCATCTGGCTCGATTATGAAGAGGGTGACACATACGAGGAAGAGATTCAAAAAGAGAACTCGAAGATTGTGTCGGATGCTTCGGTGAACGGACCAATCTTATCGGATAAAGCCATTATTTCAGGTGGTGGGATCGATGCGGAGAGCGGACAACGTCTAGCGGACATCTTGAACGCAGGAGCGCTCCCGGTCAAACTTGATGAGATTTACTCGACATCGGTGTCGGCCCAGTTCGGACAAGACGCGTTAGAAGAGACGGTGTTTGCCGCAACGATCGGGATCATTGCCGTCTTCCTCTTCATGTTGTTCTTCTATCGCTTACCGGGGCTCGTGTCGATCATCACGCTCGTTCTTTATATTAACTTGATCATGTTGTTCTTCAACGGGATCAATGCGGTCTTGACGCTCCCAGGAATCGCGGCACTCGTCCTCGGGGTTGGTATGGCGGTCGATGCGAATATCATCACCGCGGAACGAATCAAAGATGAGCTACGTTCAGGCAAATCGGTCCTGTCGGCATTCCGTGCGGGTAACCGCCGTTCGCTCAGCACGATCATCGATGCCAACTTGACAACGCTCATCTCGGCTGCGGTCTTGTTCTATTTTGGACAGAGTTCGGTCAAAGGATTTGCCATCATGCTCATGATCTCAATTGCGATGACGTTCATCTCGAACGTATTCATCTCACGTTATTTGATGCACCTCCTTGTCTCAAGTCGTCTGTTCGACAAACGCAAAGGATGGTTTGGTGTGAAGGAGAGTGAAATTCGTGAACTTTAAGCTTACTGAATGGAATTACGTCAAACATATGCGCACGATGTTTTTGATTTCGACGGCCATTGTCGTACTCGGAATCGGGCTCTTGTTCTTCCGAGGGTTGAACCTTGGAATCGACTTCGCCTCAGGAACGCGTGTCGAGGTTCAAACCGAAGAGCGTGTCTCACAAGAAGAGTTCACGCAGGCGTTCAATGACGCCGGGGTCGACCAAGAGATCTCAAGCGTCCAATACGCAGACGAAGGCCGGTTGGCTTACGTCACGTTCGTTGGACAATTAGGTCAAGAAGAAGTCGCGAGCGTCAAAACGGCGTTCACGGAGCAATTCGGAAGCGACCCGAACATCAGTACCGTATCTGCCCAAGTCGGTCGGGACTTGGCGAAAAATGCGCTTTATGCGGTCGCTGTCGCTTCAATCGGGATTATTCTTTACATCACCGTGCGCTTCCAATTCTCCTATGCGATCGCAACTGTGGTGGCGATGTTACATGATGCGTTCTTCATGATCGTCGCATTCTCACTCTTTGGGATTGAAGTCAACTTATACTTCATCGCCGCCATCTTGACGATTATCGGATATTCGGTCAACGATACGATCGTCACGTTCGACCGGGTCCGTGAAAACATCACATCGTATGAGAAGGAACGGAAAATCAAGTCGATGGACGTGTACGAGTCGATTATCAACAAATCGATTCAAGAGACGATCGTGCGATCGGTCAACACGGTCATCACCGTGCTTGTGACAGCGTTCGCCTTGTATGCGTTCGGAGCTGAATCGATTCGAGGGTTCTCGCTCGCATTGCTGGTCGGACTCTTCATGGGGATGTATTCTTCGATCTTCATCGCATCATATTTATGGCTCCTGCTCAAACGTTCAACAATTAACAAAAATAAAGAAACGCCGGTCACAGAGGCGTGACGAGAAGGTCTCCCATTCAAAAGGGAGACCTTTTCAAATGTCAAGACGGCACATCTTTCACGCGGTCTGCTATAATCTACAATTGATTGGAGTGAAGGACATGTACCATTCGAAGAAACAGTGGATCTACCCGGATACGAAACCGGAAGACGTCACACGTTTACAAACCGAATTAAATATATCAGCACAACTGGCGACGCTCCTCGTCCAACGGGGGCATCAAGACGTAGAGGACGCCAAGGCATTTTTATATGCCGAGGATGAACTCGTCTTTCATGACCCGTATCTGTTCGAACAGATGGAGAAAGTCGTGTCTCGAATTAAACAGGCCGCGGATGATGGCGAAATGGTCCTCATCTATGGAGACTATGATGTCGACGGGGTCAGTGCCTCATCGGTCATGTGGCACGCGCTCACGGAGACCGGGGTCATGGCCGAATGCTACATCCCGAACCGATTCACCGAAGGGTATGGACCGAACAAGGAAGCGTTCCAATGGGCAGCGAATGAAGGATTCACCTTGGTCATCACGGTGGATTGCGGAATTTCAGGGATTGAAGAGGCGACCCTTTTGAAAGACCTTGGCGTTGATTTGATCATCACGGACCACCACGAGCCGAAAGAGACCTTACCGGATGCCTATGCGATCATTCATCCACATATCGACCCGGGATATCCGTACGATAAACTCGCAGGAGCGGGAGTCGCACTCAAAGTGGCACATGCGGTGCTAGGAAGAATGCCGGAAGAGTTGCTTGATTTGGCAGTTCTAGGCACGATTGCCGACCTCGTCCCGCTCGACGGGGAGAATCGGTTACTCGCGAAGAAAGGGATTGCGGCACTCGAGGCCTCGAAACGACCAGGTATTTTAGCGTTGCGTGAAGTGTGTGGACTCGGTGACAGCGTGTTGAACGAAGAATCGGTCGGCTTTGCGTTCGGCCCACGCATCAATGCCGCCGGTCGACTCGATTCAGCGATGCCGGCACTTCAGATGCTCCTGGCTGAACACGTCGAGGAGGCGTTGGAGCTCGCGAAACAGCTCGATAAGCAAAACAAAGAACGTCAAGATATCGTCAAAACGATCGCTGCGGAAGCGAAAGAACTCGTCGAAGCATCGATGACCGAGGACCGTGTGCTCGTCGTCGCGAGTGAGAAATGGAATCCTGGTGTGGTCGGGATTGTCGCATCGCGTCTCGTCGAGGCGTATTATCGCCCGGTCATCCTCCTCTGCCACGACCCTGAGACAGGTAAGGCGAAGGGATCGGGTCGTTCGATTGATGGATTTGACCTCTTCAAGGAACTCTCGAAAAATGAAGATATCTTGCCTCACTTTGGCGGACACCCGGCTGCGGCCGGAATGACCCTTCAATCCGAACATGTAGCCGAACTACGGGAACGTCTGAACCGTCAAGCGGAGTCGATTCCTGACGATGTATTCGTACCGCGGGTCAAGGTCGATTTGAAACTCTCGGTTAACGATGTCTCGCTCGACTTGATCTCAGAGATTGGAAAACTCGCCCCGTTCGGGATGGGGAACCCGTCACCGCGTGTCGTCGTTGCGGATGCGAAGCTGCGTGACATCCGTCAAATCGGACGTGACGCCACCCATTTGAAAGTACAGCTTGCCGGTGACAAGCGTGAACTCGACGGGATCGGTTTTGGATTCGGGCACGTCGTCTCGGAAATTTCAAAAATGGCCCACATCTCGGTGATGGGGAGTCTTCAAGTGAACGAGTGGAACGGGATGCGAAAGCCACAGCTCATGATTCAAGACTTGCGCGTCGACGATTTCCAAGTGTTTGACTATCGTGGGAAGAAAAAGTCGGTTCAAGAATTGAAAGATTTACCGAATGAACAGACATCGTTCTTGTCGTTCCAAGGAACGACCGAAGATTTCCCGCTACATGAAGGGGATGAGCCGCTCAACCGTTTCGTCGTCCTGCTCGACCTTCCTGACGATGAAGAGGTACTCGCAGAGAAACTTCATGAAGGGGTCGAACGGATTTATTGCGCATTCGGTCAAGGAGATTCATTTTTTGAGCGTGTCCCGTCCCGTGAGGATTTCCGAACGTATTATGTCCATATGGCGACGTGCGAACGGAAAAATCTACGCGAGAACCTGATTCGTTTGTCAAAAGAGCGAAAATGGTCAAAAAATACGATTCAATTTATGCATCAAGTATTCTCTGAACTCGAATTTCTTGTTACAATGGAAGACGGACTGCCTGGAGTCAATCCAGAAGCACCGAAACGCGATTTGACCGAGGCGCCGTGCTATAAACGCCGGATTGGGCGCCAACAACTCGAAGAGCGTTTCGTATACGCGTCATTGGCGGAGCTCAAAGAGCGGTTACAATCGTTGCGATCGAACACGATGCAGGAGGCATACACATAAAATGGATTTCAAACAACATA
Source organism: Exiguobacterium qingdaonense (assembly GCF_018617855.1). Taxonomy (GTDB): domain Bacteria; phylum Bacillota; class Bacilli; order Exiguobacteriales; family Exiguobacteriaceae; genus Exiguobacterium; species Exiguobacterium qingdaonense. Next base: position 529,827 of record NZ_JACSKY010000001.1, on the reverse strand, counting down.
TTAAAGAAGTAGCAGATTATCCGAAGGAAGGCATTAGCTTCAAAGATATCACGTCACTCATGCAAGACGGCGAAGTCTACAAAAAAGCGGTAGACGAGCTCGTCGTTTATGCGCGTGAGCGTGGAGCAGAGTTGATCGCTGGACCGGAAGCGCGTGGATTCGTCGTCGGTTGCCCGGCAGCATATGCGCTCGAACTCGGATTCGTGCCAGTTCGAAAAGAAGGCAAGTTACCGCGTGAGACGGTTCGTGTGTCATACGGTCTCGAGTACGGGACGGACATCTTGACGATGCACAAAGACTCAATCCAACCGGGACAACAAGTGGTCATCCTTGACGATTTGCTCGCCACGGGAGGAACGATTGAAGCGACCATCAAAATGATCGAACAACTTGGTGGGGTTGTCGCGGGAATCGGATTCTTGATTGAACTTGACGGACTCGGTGGACGTGAGCGTCTCGAAGGATACGACGTGTTCTCTCTCATCCGATACGAAGACTAATTTGAACGGGAAGCGATATGCTTCCCGTTTTTGAATAGTTTTTGAGGAAAATAACCGACAACCTTTGACAGGTCGTCAGATTTTTTCGATAATGGTTATAAAATTATAGAATCTTGAATACTAACTACTACCATGCTGCGACGAATCCGAGATGATTGGAGCGGTAAAAAAAAGGGTGTCGAATGTTATGACCAAAAAACAAATCGTAAGTATTGAGGATCTTCTCGACGCGCTCGGGGAGTATATGGGTGACGACGATATAGCCGAAGTGAAACGCGCTTACGAATACGCAAAACTTCATCATTCCGGTCAGTTTCGACGTTCGGGCGAGCCCTATATCCTCCATCCGGTCCAAGTGGCCGGCATTCTCGTTGATATCGGCCTAGATGCCACGACGATTATCGGGGCGCTCTTGCATGACGTCGTCGAAGATACGGATATTTCGTTACAGCAATTGACGGATGATTTCGGTCCGGACGTGGCGATGCTCGTCGACGGGGTCACGAAACTTGGTAAGATCAAATATAAATCGAAAAAAGAAGAGCTCGCTGAGAACCATCGGAAGATGATTATCGCGATGGCGGAAGATGTACGCGTCATCCTGATCAAGCTCGCGGACCGTCTTCATAACATGCGAACGCTTCAGCATATGCCGAAAGAGAAGCAAGTTCAAAAGGCGGAAGAGACGCTCGAAATCTTTGCACCGCTCGCTCATCGGATGGGAATCTCGACGATCAAGTGGGAGCTCGAGGATATTTCATTACGTTATATCAACCCGCAACAATACTACAAGATCGTCTCCATGATGAAACAAAAACGGACGGAACGGGAGGCCCTCGTCACCTCTGTCATCACGGAAGTGAACGGGGTTCTTGAAGAAGTGCATATCGATGCCGACGTGAACGGTCGACCGAAGCATATCTACTCCATCTACAACAAGATGGTGAAGCATAAAAAAGAGTTCAATGAGATTTATGACTTGATGGCGGTCCGGATTATCGTCGACTCGATTCGCGATTGTTATGCGGTGCTCGGGATCATCCATACGCAATACAAGCCGATGCCGGGACGATTCAAAGATTATATCGCCATGCCAAAACCGAACATGTATCAATCACTCCATACGACGGTGATCGGTCCGAAAGGTGAACCGCTCGAAGTCCAGATTCGGACGAAGGACATGCATTTCATCGCCGAGTTCGGGATCGCGGCACACTGGGCGTATAAAGAAGGGAAGAACGTCTCGACGAACGGGTTCGATGAGAAAATCGCCCACCTTCGTGAGATTCTCGAACTTCAAAAAGATACGACGGACGCCGAGGAATTCATGGAGTCTCTCAAAGTCGACTTCTTCAGTGACATGCTATACGTATTCACGCCGAAAGGTGACGTGTTCGAGTTGCCGAAAGGCTCTGTCCCGATCGACTACGCGTACCGGATCCATACGGAGATCGGGCATCGGATGACGGGGGCGAAAGTGAACGGACGGATGGTCCCGCTCGACCATAAACTCGAGACGGGTGACATCATTGAGATCATCACGTCGAAACATAGTTACGGTCCGAGCAAGGACTGGTTAAAGCTCGCCGTCTCGAGTCAGGCGAAGAACAAGATTCGCCAATGGTTCAAACGCCAACAGCGTGAAGAGAACGTCGAGAAAGGGAAAGAGCTCGTCGAGGCCGAAATCAAAAAGCTTGGGTTTGAACCGAAAGAAGTCACTGACGAACCGGCACTCAGTATCGTCGTCGAAAAGTTCAACTTCGGGAACGAAGAAGAGATGTACGCCGCAGTCGGCTATCAAGGCATCACAGCCGCCCAAGTCGCGCACAAACTGACGGAGAAGCAGCGGAAAGAACCGAAACTCGAGCTTTCTGAAGCCATCAGCGAATTGAAAGTCAGTCAGTCGCCGAAAAAGAAGACGACGGAAGCGGGCGTGACGGTCAAAGGCATTGACAATATGCTCATTCGGATGAGCCGTTGTTGTAACCCGGTACCAGGCGATGAAATCGTCGGGTATATTACACGAGGTCGCGGTGTCTCGATTCACCGTAAAGACTGCTTGAACATTGTCAATGAACAGCATCCGGAACGTCTCCTTGACGTAGAGTGGGAAGTCGGACAAGCGAAAGAGAAGAACTACAACGTCGATATCGAAATCACCGGGTATGACCGTTCAGGACTTTTGAATGACGTCCTTCAGGCGGTATCGGCGACAAACACGAACATCGTGGCCGTCAGCGGTCGTGGTGACCAAAACAAACAAGCCCGCATCTCGATGACGATCTCGATTCCGAACGTGAATCATTTACAAAAAGTCGTCGAGCGAATCAAACAAATCTCTGACGTGTACTCGGTGAGCCGGGTCATGATGACGTGACGAAAGGAAGAGGAACGTGCGTGTATTATTGCAACGAGTGAAAGAAGCGTCGGTCACAGTCGAGGAAGAAGTCATCGGGGCAATCAACACTGGCTACCTACTCCTCGTCGGCGTAACACATGAGGATACGAAAGAAGAAGTCAATTGGCTCGCTGACAAGGTGGTCGGGCTTCGTGTATTCGAAGACGATCAGGAAAAGATGAACTTATCGATACAAGACGTGTCTGGTCAAATTTTGTCTGTCTCTCAATTTACGCTCTATGGAGATACGATGAAAGGGCGGCGACCTGCATTCACGAAGGCGGCGAAGCCTGATCTTGCCGAATCGCTTTACGAAGCGTTCAACGAAAGGCTCCGGTCGAATGGACTCATTGTCGAGACGGGGCGCTTCGGTGCGATGATGGACGTCACACTCGTCAATGACGGACCGGTCACACTCATGCTCGAAAAAAACGCTTGACAGATGCCGACTTGATTCGGCATCATGAAGCATATAGTCAAACACCTATGATAAAGAAGAGTACGGTCAACCCACCAGCAAAGAGAGCGATGCCTTGGCTGAAAGCATCGACTGGATGATGACCCGAACGACACTTTGGAGGTGCTCCCTTGAAAACGAGTAGGGGGAGCCGTCTCATCGGGCGTTAACCGATTTCGAGTGGCAGAGTTTCAAGTGATGGCTCTGCAACGAGGGTGGTACCACGGGAACTTACACAGGCTCTCGTCCCTTTGCGGACGAGGGCCTTTTTGTATTTTAAGGAGGGAATAGGATGAAAGCACCACGCGGTACACAAGACCTGCTTCCAGGTACGGTCGAGACGTGGCAATATGTCGAGGAAAAGCTCCGCGACATGAGTGCCCGATACAACTATAAAGAGATTCGCACACCAATCTTTGAAACGACGAATTTATTCACACGTAGTGTCGGCGAGACGACGGACATCGTCCAAAAAGAGATGTTCACACTCGTGAAGAAAGGGAAGGACGAGTACACGCTTCGCCCAGAAGGGACGGCATCTGTCGTCCGTGCGTTCGTGACGAACAAACTGTTCGGTAACCCGGACCAACCGACGAAGCTCTACTACATGGGACCGATGTTCCGCTATGAACGTCCGCAAAAAGGCCGTTTCCGCCAGCTTCACCAATACGGTGTCGAAGCGATCGGCAGTAGCGACCCGGCCGTTGACGCGGAGGTCATCAGCCTCGCCTATTCAATCTATAAGTCGTTCGGACTTCAGAAAATCAAAGTCGTCGTCAACTCGCTTGGGGACGCGGAAAGCCGCAACGCCCACCGCGATGCGCTCATCCGTCACTTCGAGCCGGTGGCAGGCGAACTTTGCCAAGACTGTCAGTCACGTCTTTATAAGAACCCGCTTCGCATCCTGGATTGTAAAGTCGACCGTGATCACCCGTCGATGAAGACGGCACCTTCAATCCTTGAATATTTGAACGAAGAGTCGAAAGCCTATTTCGACCAAGTGCTCGCACAGCTCGACGCACTCGGTGTCGCCTATGAAGTCGACCCGACGCTCGTTCGTGGACTCGATTACTATACGCATACGGCGTTTGAGATCATGTCCGAGGCAGAAGGGTTCGGAGCGATCACGACACTATGTGGCGGCGGACGCTACAACGGTCTCGTACAAGATATCGGCGGACCGGACATGCCGGGAATCGGTTTTGGGATTGGGTTGGAGCGTCTCATCCTCGCGTTGGAGAATGAAGGGGTCTTACCTGAACTCGAGACCGGCCTTGACGTCTTCATCGTCGCCCAAGGTGAGAAAGAAGTCGAAATGACGGCGACACGTCTCTTGCAACTCCTTCGCATGGAAGGGTTCAAGGCTGACCGTGATTACCAAGGACGCAAGTTCAAAGGACAATTCAAACAGGCGGACCGCCTGAAAGCCAAGTTCACAGTCATCTTAGGGGATGACGAAGTCGAGCGCGGGGCAGCCGCCTTGAAAGATATGACGACTGGTGAACAAGTCGATGTGCCACTCTCGGCCGTCGCAGACAAAATTCGTGAACTATCGGAAGGAGCAGGACAATGATCGGACGCACACATATGAACGGCCGCGTGACAGAGTCACTCATCGGCCAAGAAGTACAATTAAAAGGTTGGGTACAAAAACGTCGTGACCTCGGAGGACTCATCTTCATCGACCTTCGTGACCGCACAGGGATTGTCCAAGTCGTCGTACGCCCAGAAAACGAAGCAGTCCACCAACTCGCGGAAACGATTCGTAGCGAGTATGTCCTCGACGTAAAAGGGACGGTTCTCGAGCGTGAGAACAAGAACCCGAACATGCCGACAGGAAACATCGAAGTCATCGCTTCTGAGATCAACATCTTGAACGCGGCGAAGATGACCCCAATCCCGATCGGTGACGAAGCGGAAAACGTCTCAGAAGACCTTCGCCTCAAATACCGTTACCTCGACCTTCGTCGTCCAGCGCTTCAAGAGACGTTCCGTCTCCGCTCGAAGACGTCGAACACGATCCGTAACTTCTTAACGGAAGAAGAGTTCCTCGAAGTCGAAACACCGATTTTGACGAAGTCGACACCAGAAGGCGCACGTGACTATCTCGTACCGAGCCGTGTCCACGGTGGTGAGTTCTACGCGCTCCCACAATCACCACAGCTCTTCAAACAGTTGCTCATGGTCGCAGGATTTGACCGTTACTTCCAAATCGCGCGCTGCTTCCGTGACGAGGACCTTCGTGCAGACCGTCAGCCTGAGTTCACACAAGTCGACATCGAGACGAGCTTCATGGACATCGAAGACTTGATGGCGATGATGGAATCAATGATGGGACAAGTCATGGAATCGACGCTCGGTCGTACGGACACACCAGCGAAGTTCGAGCGTATGACACACGAAGAAGCGATGCGTCGTTTCGGTTCGGATAAACCGGACACGCGTTTTGGCCTCGAACTCATCGATGTGGCTGACGCCGTGACAGGTGCCGGCTTCAAAGTGTTCGACGCAGCACTCGAATCAAACGGACAAGTCAAAGCAATCAACGTCAAAGGTGAGGCGGACAACTTCTCACGCAAAGACATCGACAAGCTTCAAGAGTTCACGGCGGTATACGGTGCGAAAGGTCTCGCATGGCTCAAAGTGACAGCGGAAGGCCTGAACGGTCCAATCGCGAAGTTCTTCGACGAGACGTACGCACAGAAGTTGATCGAAGCGACGAACGCAGAAGCGGGTGACCTTCTCCTCTTCGTTGCATCGAAACCGACTGTCGTCGCAGACAGCCTTGGCGCACTCCGCGTCAAACTCGGACACGATCTCGGTCTCATCGACGAGTCGAAGTTCAACTTCCTATGGGTGACGGACTTCCCACTCGTGACGTTTGAAGAAGAAGACGGTCGTTTCTATGCGAACCACCACCCGTTCACGATGCCAAACCGTGAAGATCTCCACCTTCTCGAGACAGACCCGGCAAGCGTTCGCGCCATCGCCTATGACCTCGTCTTGAACGGATACGAGCTCGGCGGCGGCTCACAGCGTATTTATGAGCGTGACATTCAAGAGCGCATGTTCAAATTGCTCGGCTTCACGCAAGAAGAAGCGGTTGAACAGTTCGGTTTCTTACTCGAAGCGTTCGAATACGGGACACCACCACACGCGGGAATCGCACTCGGTCTTGACCGTCTCGTCATGATTCTTGCGGGTCGTTCGAACCTTCGCGACACGATTGCTTTCCCGAAAACGGCGTCGGCAAGCGACTTGCTCACGCAAGCACCGAGCCCGGTCGCGGACGCACAACTTGAAGAGTTGTCGATTCGTACGGCAGTAAAAGAGAAGAAGTAAATGAAAAACGAGGATTGCCATCGCAATCCTCGTTTTTATTATGTGTGAAATTGATTTTGAATGGATTGTTTGTCCAAAAAATCTTACGGAAATACGACTCACTTAACGTGTACGATCTTCTTCCTGCATATACTTTGCTGTTCGCTCCAACGCGAATCCGAACGTAAACAGCGAGGCGATGACGGCGGACATCGTGTAGACCGAATCGATAAACGCCAGATAGATTCCGAATAGTCCAAGACCGAAACTCACTAAGAAGAGAATGAGCAGTCTCGGATGTTGTTTCAGCGTCTGTTTCATCGGCTCGGGGCGTTCAGCTGACAACCTGTGCCATCCGTTACGAGTAGATTCGAATTGAATACTTGTCCGTCACTCTTTAAGACGAGCGTACGACGGTCTTCAAGGAAGTCGATCTTCATCTGTTCGTCTAAAAACACTTTCGTCCAGTTTTTAATCAGGATTGGACCGAGGTTCGAGTCGATCTCGACGTCTTCCGGTGTCGTCTCTGTGACGTATCGGATCTCGAAGATTCCGCTATTCCCACAACCGCAACCTTCTGTTTCATAAAAGAGGTGCATCTGTCCTTCGCGTTCGCCTTTCAATGACTCGATTCGTTCGAGCGCAAGTTCTGTAATGTGTACATGCATGTGTATCACTCCTTACTTACATTATACGCCGTTCGAAAAAAGAATGAAAAAGGGATGCATCCTATTTTCCACCTTTCGGAAAAAAGCGTACACTTAATGTTTAGAAGGGGGTAAGAGAATGATTTCACGTTTTTTTAGTTATTATCGGCCACATAAAAAGTTATTCCTACTCGATTTTTCATTCGCAATTCTCGTCGGACTACTTGAACTCGGATTTCCGCTTGCCGTTCAATGGTTCATCGACGACTTGTTGCCGGATGGGGAATGGAACTGGATTATCATCGTCAGCATCGGTCTGTTGATTCTTTACATATTGGCCATGATGATGCAGTATGTCGTCAACTATTGGGGACATAAGCTCGGGATCAACATCGAGACGGACATGCGGGAAGAATTATTCACACATATCCATAAACAATCGTTCCGATTTTTTGACAATCATAAGACCGGGCATCTGATGAGCCGGGTCACGAACGACTTGTTCGATATCGGGGAAGTGGCACACCACGGACCGGAAGACTTCTTCATTGCCATCATGACGCTACTCGGTGCGTTCGGGATCATGTTCTCGATCGACCCTGAACTCGCACTCGTCACCGTTATCGCGGTACCGTTCCTGATCATCATGATCACGTATGCGAATAAGAACATGAACAAGGCGTGGCAAAAGATGTACACGAACATCGGGGAAGTGAACGCGCGCGTCGAGGACAGTGTGTCCGGAGCGCGCGTCGTCCAATCGTTTACGAACGAGGCGTTCGAAATCGGACGTTTCCAAAAGGACAACAACTTCTATCGCGGCTCGAAGATCGAAGCGTATCGTGTCATGAGTACGTCGCTCGCAGGCATTTATATCACGACACGTCTGATGACGTTACTCGTCCTCGTCTACGGGGCGTACTTGACGTATGAAGGGCAATTGACGTACGGACAGCTCGTCGGTTTCATCTTGTACATGAACTTACTCATCAAACCGATTGAAAAGATCACGGCACTATTAGAGATGTACCCGAAAGGCATGGCAGGATTCAAACGATTCACCCAGCTACTCGATGAAGAACCAGATATCGAGAACCGTGATGGTGCGGTTGGAGTCGAGACGCTAAAAGGCGATATCGTCTTCGACGACGTCTCATTCGGCTACTCGGACTACCGCCAAGTGTTGACGGACATCGACTTGTCGATTGAGGCAGGGACGACCGTCGCCTTAGTCGGGACGAGCGGAGCAGGCAAGACGACCATCTGTTCACTCATCCCTCGCTTTTATGACGTCACAAAGGGCGCCATCTCGATTGACGGGATGGACATCCGCGACATGACGAAAGAGAGTTTACGTCGTCAAATCGGAATCGTGCAACAAGATGTCTTCTTGTTTGCGGGTACGCTTCGCGAGAATATCGCTTACGGGAAGCTGGATGCGACCGATGCCGATATCATGCATGCGGTAGAAAAGGCGCATCTCAGCACGCTCGTCGAGGAACTCGAGCACGGTCTCGACACGCAAATCGGCGAACGTGGACTGAAGCTCTCCGGCGGTCAGAAACAACGGATCGCGATCGCACGCATGTTCTTGAAAAATCCGCCGATCTTGATTTTAGATGAGGCGACATCGGCGCTCGATACGGAGACCGAGGCCATCATTCAAGATTCACTCAATGAACTGGCGGCGAATCGGACGACGCTCATCATCGCCCACCGTTTGGCGACGGTGAAGAATGCCGACCGGATCCTCGTCGTGACGGCTGAAGGAATCGTCGAGGACGGGACACACGAAGAGCTCAGCCAAAAAGGCGGCGTCTTCACAAATCTGTTGCAACGCCAACAGCTATAAACGGAGGGTCACCTGAGAATGGTGGCCTTTTGGGCGTGATGTGAATGGTTCGTGGGTAAATACATATGGATAAAGGAAAGAGAAGGGGGCAGAAACACTATGAAGGCTGTACAAGTCGTAGGATACGGGGAAGTCGAAAAAGAGAGGGACACCCTCTCTTTTACGCGAATTTGACTTTGAGCCGATCGATGTAGGCGATAAACAGACGGAAGCGTTCTAACCAGAACTGGAAGAACGGACCGATGAGGAAGATGGATAACACGGTGCCGAAGAAAAGCGGTCCGCCGAGCGCCCAGCCGATGAGACAGGCGGTCAGTTCCATCCACGTTCGCATGGCACGGACAGACGTGTTGAATCGGTCTGCTAAGACGAGAGTCAGTCCATCGCGCGGACCGGCCCCGTATCCGACAGCGACATAAAGACCAGCCCCCATCCCCATCACGAAAATACCGAATGTGAGCCAGACGACGTTCGTGAGCGTGCCGTCAAACGTAGGGAGCCATTGCTCATTTAGAATCATGTTCATGAAGACCCCGACGAACACTGCATTGACGAGCGTGCCGAACTGAGGTCGGAGCCGGTCAAGTATATATTTGAATAAGACGAGTGAGAGGCCTACACATAAAATGACCGTCCCGATTGAAATCGGAAGATGATGGGCGATACCGATATGGAGGACGTCCCACGTGGAGACACCGAGGTCTGCCGTGATCATGATGGACGACCCGAGTGCAAGCAAGAACAACCCGGTCATGAAGAGACCCCATTTGAAAAGAATGCGTAAAAAGTGGATGGACCGGACATGCACGAACAACACCTCGTTTCACTTTATTAATTGATTCATCTTAGCACAATCGATTAGAGAACATGAAAAAATCGCCTCAGCGTGAAGGCTGAGACGAGATCGTTATTTCTTCGGTGACTTTTTCGCTTTATTCTTTTTATAGTATTTGTAGACGAACGGTGCGACCGCCGTCGCGACTTTGATTAATGTTCCCATCTTACCTTTCTTAGCCATAGTAGCACCCCTTTCTCTTCTAGATGAATATATTCCACACAAGTTGGTTTTGAAAACATGTTTCAAACACATCCTAATCTTTTTGTACTAAACTGTCATCCATCATACTAAGTAGTGGAGGAGGTCTATATATGAAGACGATCATTTGGTATCAAAACGATTTACGTGTCGATGATCATTTGCCGCTTGAAGAAGCGCTTCGACATGACGACCCGATTGAAGGACATTACTTTATCCATCCTAAACAGCTCGAGAAAAATCGTTTCGGAGTGACCCCGCTCGGTCGTGCTCGGATTCATTTTCTGAAAGAGACGTTAGAAGATGTGGCGGGATCATTGAATGCCCTTGGGATCCCGTTCTATGTCCATGTCGGGCATCCGCTCGACATACTAGACCCGGCCGACCGTCTACTATTTCAAAGAGCGATCGGATACAATGAGCGAAAACGTGAAGAAGAAGTGATGGAGAACTGGGAGGGCGAATACGGAACGTTCGAAGGGTTCACTTTGTTTGAAGAAGCGGATATCCCATTCGAGAAGATGCCGTTTCTCTTCACCGAGTTCCGAAAAGCGGTCGAATATGACGTACGACCACGCGATTTCGTCTCTCGAAAAGCGACGGCAGCCAGACGTGATGTGACGTTCCCATTCCCGATTCAAGAAATCGAGCAAGACCCGAGGACGGCATTCCCGTTCAAAGGTGGAGAGCTGGCTGCGAAACGTCGATTGAATGACTATTTATCCGTTCCGATTCGAACGTATAAAGAGACGAGAAATGGGTTCGGCGTCAACGATTCAACGAAGTTGTCTGCGTATTTGGCGAACGGGTCGCTGTCACCGCGACGAGTCTTCTTTGAATTAGAAGCGCACGAACGGTCGCATGGCGTGAACGAATCGACTTATTGGCTCTACTTCGAACTATTGTGGCGCGAATTTTTTCAATGGGTCGCACTCGAACAAGGAAAACGATTGTTTCGGGAGCAGGGCATTCGTTCAAAGCCGAAGGAGTGGCGGGTCGATCCTGACATCATCGAGAAATGGCGTCGAGGCGATACCGGAGTGGAATTTGTCGATGCGTTCATGCGCGAGCTGAATGCGACAGGATGGATGTCGAATCGGGGGCGTCAAATCGTTGCCAACTATTTCGCCAAAGAGTTAAAACAGGACTGGCGTTACGGGGCTTCTTATTTTGAGTCGAGACTGATTGATTATGATGTGGCGAGCAATTGGGGGAATTGGGCTTATCAAGCCGGTGTCGGAAATGATTCGCGGGACCGGCGTTTCCATATCGAGCGTCAGCAGTTCACGTATGACCCGGACCGTGCGTTTCGTAACAAATGGTTGTGACGAAACTGTCACGAGAAGTCGGTGTTTCTCATTGACTTCTTTTTACAGAAGCGCTATAGTTAAATCAACAGATGGGATACCTGAGGTGTACGAGAGCCGCCTTCGTTATTTTGAGCCAACACTTTGAATACGGGAGACCGAACTGCTAACCAGATCAACTGCCTCATCACGTGCAGGAGGACTTGTGAAGGAAACGCTAGGTCACCCACCTGCATACGCAGGTTCAAAAGCAAGGCATCGTCACGGCACTGCGGGCCCCATCGATTTTTTTGTAAATACGTCGCGAGACGTCTTTTTTTTGAGTACAATTCCGAGTAAAATAGTATGAGAAAATAGGATTAGTTGGAGGAAGAAATATGTTACACCAGTTTTCACGAAATGAATTGGCGATCGGTTCAGAAGGTCTCGATGCATTAAAAGACAAAACGGTCGCAATTTTAGGCGTCGGAGGCGTCGGCTCGTTCGCGGCCGAGGCGCTTGCGCGCAGTGGCGTCGGACGCATCGTCCTCGTCGATAAGGATGACATCGACATCACGAACGTCAATCGTCAAATTCACGCGTTGCTGTCGACAGTCGGTCAACCGAAAGTAGAAGCGATGGGCAAACGCCTTCTCGACATCAATCCGGATTTAAATCTCGTCCAACTGAAGATGTTTTATACAGAAGAGACGTATGAAGAGTTTTTCGCTCAAAATATCGATTATGTCATCGATGCTTCAGACACGATCATCTATAAGATCCATTTAATCGTGGAATGTAAACGTCGCGGCATCCCGGTCATTTCAAGTATGGGGATGGCGAACAAGATGGACCCGACGCGGATCAAAGTCGTCGATATTAAAGATACGTCGTATGACCCGATCGCGAAGATGGTCCGGACACGTTTACGTAAAGAAAGAATCTATAAAGGCGTCCCGGTCGTCTTCTCAGACGAATCACCAATCGTCACGCGCGAAGACGTGAACGAGGTCGTCGGGAAGAAAGATGCGGCGATCCGGAAAGCGAAAATGCCACCGAGCTCGAACGCGTTCGTCCCGTCGGTCGCAGGGCTTGTCGCTGCAGGGTATGTGATTAACGAACTGCTCGAAAAAGCTGGAGTCGAAATCAACCGTATCCAACAATAAAAACGACGCTGGCTCATTTCGAGTCGCGTCGTTTTTCCCAATAATCAAGCCGTTTTTGAATTTGTTGCTCAAATCCACGAGATGTCGGTTTGTAATAGCTAGGGCGCTTTCGTGCCAAATTCTCGGGCCAATAGTTTTGAGGGACGAACCCGTCTTTTTCATCATGTGGGTATTTATAGCCGACCCCGTTCCCGAGTTCACGTGCTCCTGGACTGTGGGCGTCGCGGAGATGGACGGGCACAGGTCCCCCTTCGACTGTACGGACGTGGTGGAGCGCCTGGTCGATAGCGGTGATGACCGCGTTCGATTTTGGAGCGGTCGCCAAATAGAGAACGGCTTCTGCAATCGGAATGCGCGCTTCGGGGAACCCGATGTATTCGCTCGCCCGTGCCGCGGCATCGACGACGAGTAGCGCGTTCGGGTCGCTCATGCCGATGTCTTCGGCGGCATGGACATAAAGGCGTCGCATGATAAAGCGTGGAGATTCGCCAGCTTCAATCATGACGGCTAGCCAGTAGAGCGCTGCGTCCGGGTCTGAACCGCGAATCGATTTGATGAACGCCGAGATGACATCGTAGTGTCGATCGCCCGTCTTATCGTATTTGATGGACTTCTGTTGAATCGATTCTTCCGCAACCTCGAGGGTGATATGAATCTGACCATCCACTTCTGGTGTTGTCAACACGGCAAGCTCGAGCGCATTCAATAGGACACGGTAGTCACCATCCGCCATTTTGATATAATGGTCTGCAGCAGCCTCATCCATCTTGACCGAATAATTTCCGAGACCGCGTGAGTCGTGAAGCGCCCGATCGAGGACGGTGCGTAACTCATCGGCACTTGGTGGCTCAAGCCGAAACACGGTCGCCCGTGACAGGAGGGCGGCGTTTACTTCAAAGCTCGGATTTTCCGTCGTCGCTCCGATGAGGACGAGTTTTCCGGACTCAAGGGCTGGCAGGAGCGCATCTTGCTGGAGCTTATTGAATCGATGAATCTCGTCTAAAAAGAGAATCGTCCGTTCGTCTTCGTAGTCAAACCGAGCTCCCGCTTCACGGATGACGTTCCGTAATTCTTCGAGTTTGGCGGTGACGGCGTTCAATTGGACGAACGTCGCCTTCGTATAATTCGAGATGACACGGGCAAGTGTCGTCTTCCCTGTGCCAGGTGGACCGTACAGGATAATCGTACCGAGTCGATCCGCTTCGATGGCACGACGAAGTAGCTTGCCCTCACCGATGATATGACGCTGTCCGATGACGTCATCTAACGTTTCGGGGCGCATCCGGTTGGCGAGCGGTCCGCCATTCGATTGATGAAACAAGTCAGGCATACGTAACCATTCCTTTCGACAAACGTTTGTTCGATTAGTATAACAGAAGGAGACTTGAAGATGAAAATATCTACAAAAGGCCGTTATGGCTTAACGATCATGATTGCGCTCGCGCGTGAAACTGACAATAAACCACTCAGTTTAAAGAAGATTGCGGCACGGCATGAGTTGCCTGAGCATTATTTAGAGCAACTCATCGGTCCACTCCGGAACGGGGGACTCGTGAAAAGTGTACGTGGCGCATATGGTGGCTATCAGCTCATCAAACCGGCTGAAGAAGTGACGGCGGGTGAAATCATTCGCTTGCTCGAGGGACCTCTCGCCATCGTCGAAGATTCTGAGGCAGATGATGCGGTGAAGCGAAAGCTATGGGATAAAATCAAAGAAGCCATCGATACCGTCCTTGACGAAACGACACTCGCGGACCTCGCTGAGGAAGAGTCAGACGGCTACATGTTTTATATTTAAGAACGAGGTGACTTGAGATGAACTATTTTGATCACGCTGCGACGACACCGATGCGACCGGAAGTGCTCGAAGCGATGACACCCTACTTTTTAGAGACGTATGGGAACGCGTCTAGCATTCACGGAATCGGACGAAACGCCCGAGCAGCTCTCGACTCATCCCGTCGCGTCCTAGCGAAATGGGTCGGTGCCGCGCCGAACGAGATCGTCTTTACATCGGGTGGGACAGAGTCGGATAACTATGCCTTATTCGGTGCGGCGTATGCCAATCAAGAGAAGGGCAAACATATCATGACGACGAAAGTCGAGCACCACGCCGTGCTCCACGCGATGGAACAGCTCGAACGCGAGGGCTTTGAAGTCACGTACCTCGATGTCGATGCGTCAGGAGCTGTCACTGTCGACGCGGTGCGTTCAGCTTTACGGGATGACACGATTCTCGTATCGGTCATGTACGGCAATAACGAAGTCGGGACGCGTCAGCCGATTCAAGAAATCGGAGACTTGTTACGAGACCATCAAGCCATCTTCCATACCGATGCAGTTCAAGCACTCGGTACGGAAGTGATTGATGTGAAGGCGATTCATGTCGATTTGTTGTCGGCGTCTGCACATAAAGTGAATGGGCCAAAAGGTATCGGTTTTCTTTTCATGAAAACAGGTGTAAAATTAGCGTCACGTTCTTTTGGTGGACAACAAGAGCGTAAACGTCGAGCCGGCACGGAAAATGTTCCGGGTGCCGTCGGATTCCAAAAAGCAGCCGAACTCGTCATGGCAGAGCGCGAAGCACGGATCGCGCAGTATGAGTCCCTCGAGAAGGGGCTTTGTCAGCGTCTTGACGAACTAGGCGTATCTTATGAGGTGAACGGGTCAAACCGGTTGCCTCACATCGTGAACTTATACCTTCCTGGAATTGACCTTGAACCTTTCCTCATCATGATGGATATGCGGGGCATGGCGATTTCAAGCGGAAGTGCCTGCACGGCAGGGTCGGTCGAACCGTCTCATGTATTATCAGCGATGTACGGGGATTCAGAGCGGACGCGTCAGTCTGTTCGAATCAGTTTTGGTCACGGTAACTCGGTCGAGGACGCGAAACGGCTCGCGGAGCGACTAGAAGAAGTCGTCTCGACATTTATGAACGGAGTGAGATAGATGAATTTACGCACGAAAGCCCCTGAAGAGACGACGGTCGTCGTCGGGATGTCAGGTGGCGTCGATTCATCGGTGACGGCCCATGTGTTGAAGGAACAAGGGTACAACGTCATCGGGATTTTTATGAAAAACTGGGATGACACGGATGAAAACGGGGTATGTACGGCGACGGAAGATTATGAAGATGTGATTGCCGTGGCGAACCAAATCGGGATCCCGTATTATGCGGTCAACTTTGAAAAAGAATATTGGGACCGCGTCTTTGAATATTTCTTAGCGGAGTACCGTCTCGGTCGGACGCCGAACCCGGACGTCATGTGTAACAAAGAGATCAAGTTCAAAGCGTTTCTTGACCATGCGCTTCGACTCGGTGCCGACTTTGTCGCCACTGGTCATTATGCGCAAGTGAAACATGTTGATGGTGAGCACCGTCTATTGCGCGGTAAGGACGACAATAAAGACCAAACGTACTTCTTGAACCAATTGTCTCAAGACCAGCTGGCGCGGACGATGTTCCCGATCGGTCACATGGACAAGAAAGATGTGCGTGTGATTGCCGAAGAGGCGGGACTCGCAACGGCGAAGAAAAAAGACTCGACGGGAATCTGTTTTATCGGTGAACGGAACTTTAAAGAGTTCTTGTCGGAATACCTTCCGTCACAGCCTGGTGAAATGCGGACGCTCGACGGTGTCGTGAAAGGACGTCATGACGGGTTGATGTATTACACGCTCGGACAACGCCACGGTCTCGGAATCGGTGGCGACGGTGACCCATGGTTCGTCGTCGGGAAAGATGTCGAAAACAATGTCTTGTTCGTCGGACAAGGCTTCCATCACGACGCGCTCTATTCAGATGCGCTCCTCGCTTCGAAACTTTCATGGACAGGGACTGCTCCTACAGGAGAATTCCGGGCGACGGCGAAGTTCCGCTATCGTCAACAAGACGTGCCGGTCACGGTCGCTCCGCTCGAAAACGGTGAAGTGCTCGTCAAGTTCGATGAGCCGCAACGTGCCATCACACCAGGACAAGCGGTCGTCTTCTATGACGGCGATGTCTGTCTCGGCGGGGCGACAATCGACGAAGCGTATCGCAACGGCAAACGACTCGACTATATCGGATGAGGTGATTGATATGAACGCAAACGAACAAGGCATCCAAGCGATGCAGCAAGGTGAATTCGAACAGGCGGCCAAGCATTTCAACGAGGCCATTGAAGCGAACCCGACGGACCCGACCGGTTTCGTCAACATGGGAACGTTGCTTCAGGCGATCAATGATTACGATCGTGCCGTCATCTTCTATGACAAAGCAATCGAGCTCGATGGTTCGTTCGGTGCCGCGCACTATGCGAAAGGTGCTCTCGCCTATGAACTCGAACAATTGGAATCTGCAGAGGCATCGCTTCGTCAGGCGCTCCTGTCCGGGATGAATGATGCCGACCTTCATTTCATGCTCGGCTTGACGTACAAGGCGATGGGTGACTTCGTGCGTGCGATGCCACGCTTACGTGAAGCGAAACAGCAGTCACCGGAAGATGTGGAGATCACGTTCCAGTACGGGCTCGCACTCGCACAGAGCGAACAGCTCGAAGAGGCGGTCGTCGCCCTAGAAGAGACGCTCGACCTCGATGCGAGCCATACGGACGCACGCTACAATTTGGCGATCGCATTTGCGTTTTTAGGTGACCAGGAACGGACGTATGCTGAGCTCCAACGTGTCCTCGAGATGCAACCCGATCACGAACTTGCGCGTGACGCCATCGCGAAGATGGATGCGTTGCTTGGAAACTGAATCGATTGAACATGAAAATGCCATCGCTCCGGAGCGATGGCACTTTTTGTGGTGGTCAGAGTTGTTTTGTCGTAATTTTGACGGGTTCTCCGGCGAACTCACCGTATGCTTCATCCATATTTTTTGTATACAGTTCGATGACGTTATGGCTCGGGTCCTTAAAATAAGCCGAGCGCTCCTTGCCATTTTTTGTCTCATCCTCGTCCCACGTCCGTAGTTTGACGGGGACATCGGTCTCGTCCAAGATGTCTAGCGCATGTTCGAACGACTCCATCGGAACGAAAAACGCGCAGTGGACGTGGACCCCACCTTCATCATAAAGTGTATCCCATTCCGTCACGTCTTGTTTTCGAGACGCGTCCTCTTCCTCCGTGAAGTTACGTTTCAGCCACAGACCTAACCGCGTGTTCCCGCCGATATAGAGCCACGTTGCCCACGGCTCGTTCGCCTGTTCTTGAGATTCACTCGGTTCGGCATCGTCACCGACCCATTGTTCGACGACAGGGAGCCCGAGCTTTTCGTGCCAAAACGCTACCGCTTCGTTCATGTCTGTCACTTCTAATACGAGTTCACATAAACCGCTGACGGGTATACGATTTCCCATAGATGATTCCTCCTTCAGTGTGTCATTCGAACAGTTCCCCCTTTCCATGGTTCAAAAACGCGACTAGCCGTCTCGATGTGGGGGAATGACAACTTTATAGAAGGAGGTCGGATGACTTGCGAAAATATAGCATGGTCAGTGTCATTCTGTTTTTCATAGTCGAATATATATGGCTGAATCAATTGTTTGATTCGGTGAATGAGCGACTGTTAGACGGGAAGTGGACGAACACGATCTTATATCAAGTGGTCGTTGAACCGGATGGGCTACTCACGCTGTTACTCGTTCTGTTCGTCGCGCTTCTTCTCGTTGGATGGGGTGTTCACTACGTATATGCGAACAAAAAATCATGGCTGTACACGTCTGAACATATCGGTGTCGGGTGGTTCGTTCCCTTGTTTCTTGCCGTTCTCGGCCTCTTGATTTCGGACGTATACGTTCAAGTGGCGGTCTTACTTTTACAATTGACATTCATTCCGCTCATCCCGTTCATCCATCAGACCGTCCCGTTCTGGAAAGTATTGACGAACTGGACGATTCAGTTAGCGGTCATCGGTCTCGTCTTGTATGGCGGTAGAGGCATGTTGGAAGACTCGATTCGAATCGAGAAGACAGAGCTCTTTACGAAGCTCGAGGCATATCAGGCTTCAGGTGATTTGGACCGGATTCAGCGTTTGGTGGAGGAAGTGGACCTCGAACAGGTGGAACGTGTGTTAGACCGAGTCGACATCGAACAGTTGATTCGTATCCTTGAAGTCGTCGACCTCGACCGTATCGAGCAAATCCTAAGCTTGTTTAGTTAGGTCATTTGTTCAATCGATTCATCTCGGGCTATAATGGATGATGGAAAAATAGCTGGAGGTGTCGGATATGATGGCAGCACCTTACGAGTTGACTGGAAAAGTCATTCGAGTCCTGTTTCAATCAGAAGAAGAAGCGCATACGATTGCGCTCGTACGAATAAAAGAGAAAAATTTTGAGACGGACGAGACCGAGATGGTCATCGCTGGCGTCGGGGTCGGCATCGAAAAAGGCGAAACGTATAAGGCGCACGGTCGTCTCGTCGAACATCCCAAATTCGGGAAACAGATGAAGGCAGATTGGATTCGCCGTGTCGTCCCGATGACGAAACGGGCAGCCGTCCGTTTTTTGACGAACGGGTCTTTCCCCGGAATCGGTCAAAAGACCGCACAAAAAATTGCAGACACGCTCGGGGACGATTGCATCGATCAAATCGTGAAACATCCGAGCATCCTGTCCGAGGTCAACGGATTAAAAGAAAAACAGGCGCGTGTGATCACCGAGCGCCTGAACGTGTTGTATGGGGTCGACCAGTTGCTTTTATTTCTCGCCCCATTCGACGTGACACCGCGTCTCGCCTCAAAAATCCATAAAGAATATGAAGGTCGGGCGATGGAGACGATTGAGAAGAATCCGTATGCGCTCATGTACGATGTACAAGGAATCGGATTCAAGACGGCCGATGCCATCGCTGCGCATTTCGGCATTCAAGGTATTCATCCCGAACGGATTGCGGCGGCGGTCCTATACGTATTAGAACTCGAGCAAGGAAACGGACATCTATACGTGACGGCAGAACAACTCGAGACCGAGATGCCACGGATTATCGGGGCGGACCCAGGTGACGCGCTTGTCGCGGCGCTGTCTTCGCTCGCCAATGAAGAACGGGTCGTCATCGATGACGGGGTCGTCTACCACCCTCGCGTGTACCGTGCCGAACGGAAGGCGGCAGAAGAGTTGGCACGGATCATGGCGACCTCGACGACGGAGGACGTGGATATGACGACGATTTTCGACGCAGTCGGTCGTGTCGAGGAGATGTTTTCTATCGAATATGCGACACAACAACGAGAAGCGATTGAACTCGCCCTCAAATCGCCCCTCATGGTCCTTACCGGGGGACCGGGAACAGGGAAGACGACGGTCGTTCGTGGCATCATTCACGCACTTAGTGACGTCTTCGACTGGAAGTTAGAACCGGTCCCGAACCAGCCGTTCCCGTTTGTCTTGGCCGCTCCGACCGGTCGAGCAGCGAAACGCCTCAGTGAATCGACCGGGCTTCCCGCCTCGACGATTCACCGTCTGTTGAAGTTCGACGGAAGTTCGTTCCAAGTCGACGAGACGAATCCGCTTGTCGGGAAAGTGCTCATCGTCGATGAGGCGTCGATGATTGACATCTTCTTATTCCGAAGTTTACTGAAGGCGGTTCCGAACGGCATGAAAATCTTGTTCGTCGGAGACCGCGACCAGCTCCCGTCTGTCGGACCGGGACAAGTGCTTGCGGATTTGATGGCGACAGACGGGATTCCCGTCGTCCGACTTGACGTCGTCCATCGTCAAGCGTCGGAGTCGAGCATTCTCCGACTCGCCCATTCATTGAACGCGAAAACAATGCCGGACGATTTGTTGGCGGCGCTCCCGGACCGGCGTTTCTATACGGCGAACCAGGAGGCGGCGCTCCGAGCGATTTGTCAGATGGCTGAAGCGGCTCTCCGGAAAGGGTATTCGCCGTTTGACATTCAAGTGCTCGCCCCGACGTATCGAGGTGTTTGCGGGATCGATGGATTGAATGAGGCGCTCCAAAACGTGTTCAACCCGAAGTCGAATGCACGCGAAGTGAAACACGGGACTCGAGTTTACCGAAATGGGGATAAAGTCCTTCAGCTCGTCAACAACGCCGAGGAGAACGTGTATAACGGAGACATCGGGGAGATCACGAACATCTTCTTCGCGAAAGAGAACGTCGATAAGGTCGATAAAGTGTATATTCGTTTCGATCAGACGGAAGTTGAGTACAATCGCAGTGAATGGGACCAGTTCACGCATGCGTATGCGATCACGATTCATAAGTCACAAGGTTCCGAGTTCCCGATCGTGCTCATGCCGGTCTTCTTCAACGGGGGGTTCCGGTCGTCACGTAACTTGATTTACACGGCTGTGACCCGGGCGAAGAAAAGTTTACTCCTGTTTGGAGACGTACGGGCACTCGAAGCGGCGACGCGAGAAGAAGAGCCTATCCGTCGGACAAAATTGGTCGAGCGCTTAGGCGGGAAGTCTTGACGTCTCTTTGAACGCGTGTGATAAT
Organism: Exiguobacterium qingdaonense; assembly: GCF_018617855.1. GTDB lineage: Bacteria > Bacillota > Bacilli > Exiguobacteriales > Exiguobacteriaceae > Exiguobacterium > Exiguobacterium qingdaonense. The sequence continues at coordinate 508,710 of NZ_JACSKY010000001.1, read as the reverse complement.
GACGAATAGATAACTGAAACGATACAGACGATGAAGGAAACGAGTACGTCGTCACCACCTCTACAGAGACATCTTCCTAGGCTGCGAGAAGATGGAGGTGGCCGACCGAAGCTATTCTGGAGTCCCCACTAAACCTGGGCGCCTCATCCACGTTAACGGATGTTCGAGGCACGGTACGTACCGTGCAAACGAGGGTGGTACCACGAAGCGATGCTTTCGTCCCTTTCCACAGGGGCAGGCGTCGCTTTTTTTCGTTTCGTTCAGAAATAAGGAGGAATGGTTCATGAAACCGCTCAAATCATTGACTGGCGCACAAGTTCGCCAAATGTACTTAGATTTCTTCAAATCAAAAGGTCACAGCGTGGAGCCGAGTGCTTCGCTCGTACCGGTCGAAGACCCGACTTTGTTATGGATCAACTCTGGGGTGGCGACACTGAAAAAATATTTTGATGGTCGTGTCATCCCTGCGAACCCACGCATCGTCAATGCTCAAAAATCGATTCGGACGAACGATATCGAGAACGTCGGGAAGACGGCTCGCCACCATACGTTTTTCGAGATGCTCGGGAACTTCTCGGTCGGCGAATACTTCCGTGAAGAAGCGATCACATGGGGATGGGAACTGTTGACGAGCGACGAATGGTACGGACTCGATCCGGACCGTCTCTCTGTCACGATTCATCCGGACGATGAAGAGTCAAAACAGATCTGGTTGAATCTCGGCATGCCGGCTGATCGCATCATCCCGCTTGAAGATAACTTCTGGGAAATCGGTGAAGGCCCGTCTGGACCGAACACGGAAATCTTCTTTGATCGCGGACCTGCGTTCGGTGACGACCCGACAGACCCTGAACTGTATCCGGGCGGAGAGAACGAGCGTTACCTTGAAATCTGGAACATCGTGTTCAGCCAATATAATCATGACGGACATGGGAACTACACGGAACTTCCACGTAAAAACATCGATACGGGGATGGGTCTCGAGCGGATGGTGAGCGTCCTTCAAGACGTGCCGACGAACTTCGACACGGACCTCTTCATGCCGATCATTCGTGAAACGGAAAAAATCAGTGGCGACGCGTACCGTCAAGACAATAGTAAAGATGTCGCGTTCAAAGTCATCGCGGACCATATCCGTACGGTATCGTTCGCAATCGGTGACGGGGCCCTCCCATCGAACGAGGGACGGGGATATGTCCTCCGTCGTCTTCTCCGCCGCGCCGTTCGTTATGCGAAGATGCTTGGCATCGAGCGTCCGTTCATGTATGAGCTCGTCGATGTCGTCGGTGACATCATGGTCGACTTCTACCCACAAGTGAACGAGAAGAAAGACTTTATCAAGAAAGTCATCAAGAACGAGGAAGAACGTTTCCATGAGACGTTGAACGATGGACTTGCGATTTTGAACGAAGTCGCAAAAGCACAAAAAACAGCTGGGTCGAACATCATCAGCGGCCAAGATGCATTCCGTCTGTATGACACGTACGGTTTCCCGCTTGAATTGACGATCGAATACGCAGAAGATCATCAGATGACAGTCGACGAGGATGGTTTCAAAGAAGCAATGAATGAGCAACGTGAACGTGCACGTCAAGCGCGTGCGGACGTTGAATCGATGCAAATTCAGTCGGGTGTACTTGCAGACATCACGATGCCATCGACGTTCATCGGTTACGACAACCTTGAGACGAACGCAAAAATCATCAGTTTGATTCACAACGGCGAACTCGTTGACGTCGTCGCTGTCGGAGAAGAAGCGCAAGTCATTCTCGATCAGACGCCTTTCTATGCAGAGAGCGGCGGTCAAATCGGCGACAACGGACAAATCGTCGGAGAAGACTTCCTCCTTCGCGTCAAAGACGTCTCGAAAGCACCGAACGGGCAAAACTTGCATACGGTAACGGTCGAGTCAGGTGTGGCGAAAGCGGAAGTGGCCGTCACGGCAACGGTCGACAAGCAGTCGCGTCAAGCAATCGTGAAGAACCATACGGCGACGCACCTTCTTCACCGTGCGCTCAAAGACACGCTCGGCGAGCACGTCAATCAGGCGGGCTCACTCGTGACATCAGACCGCCTTCGTTTTGACTTCTCTCACTTCGGTCAAGTGACGTCAGAAGAGCTTCAATCGATCGAGCGTCAAGTGAATGAGTTGATTTGGGCATCGGTCGGTGTCGACATCGAAGAGATGAATATCGCTGACGCGAAAGCAAAAGGGGCGATGGCGCTCTTCGGAGAAAAGTATGGCGACATGGTACGCGTCGTATCAGCGGGTGAGTACTCGGTTGAGCTTTGTGGTGGAATCCATGTGTCCAACACGGCTGAAATCGGACTCTTTAAAATCTTGTCTGAGTCAGGAATTGGCGCTGGGACGCGTCGTGTTGAAGCAGTCACGGGAGCTGGCGCATATGAAGTGATGAACCAGCAGATCGAGACGTTAGAAGCGACAGCGAAGTTGTTGAAGACGAAACCTCTCGAAGTTCCTGCACGTGTACAGGCACTTCAAGCTGAAATCAAAGAAGTCGAGCGTGCTTCAGAGTCGCTTAAAGCGAAGCTCGCGAACATCGAGGCATCATCATTAACGGATGCAATCGAAACGATTGATGGCGTTCAATTGATTGCGAAACGCGTCGATGGACAAGATATGGATGCCCTTCGCAGCATGGTCGACGACTTAAAAGGAAAACTCGGTTCTGCCGTCATTATCTTAGGGTCAGCTAACGGGGAGAAAGTCAACCTCGTCGCAGGTGTGACGAAAGATTTGAACGACCGTGGCTTCCATGCCGGAAAACTGATTAAAGAAGTCGCGACACGTTGCGGTGGTGGCGGTGGCGGTCGTCCAGACATGGCACAAGCAGGTGGCCGTGATGCAACAAAACTGGACGAAGCATTGAAGTTTGCTTCACATTACGTCGAATCACTGGCATAATAGAGTGTGAAGTGCAAACGGAAAGAGGTGGATTCTTGTGAGCCAAATGGATCGCACGATGCAATTCAATTTTCCAGAAGATGATCAACGCGCAAACACACGTGAGACGCTGATTACGGTATATCAAGCACTCGAGGAAAAAGGTTATCAACCGATCAATCAAATCGTGGGATACTTGTTGTCAGGTGACCCGGCCTATATTCCACGTCATAATGATGCGCGCAACTTGATTCGCAAAATTGAACGGGATGAACTGCTCGAAGAGTTGGTCAAATCGTATTTGAACGATCGTAGAGAGGATTAATATGAAGCGAGTCATGGGGCTTGATGTCGGCTCGAAGACGATTGGGGTCGCAGTGAGTGACCTGATGGGATGGACAGCGCAAGGTGTGGAGACGGTCTACTGGACCGAACCAGACTTTGCTGAGGCTGTTCGTCTCCTTCGTCCGATTATCGAGCAGTACGATGTGAAAGAAGTCGTCGTCGGTCACCCGAAGAACATGAACGGGACGGTCGGTCCACGCGGTGAGGCATCCGAGGTGTTTGCTGAGGCATTCACTGAAGAGACGGGTATCCCGTGTGTATTAGTGGACGAACGATTGACGACGATGCAGGCGGAACGAATGCTCATTTCAGCAGACGTCAGCCGCAAAAAGAGAAAAGCGGTCATCGACAAAATGGCGGCCGTCATGATTTTACAAAACTACCTGGATCGTTCCGGGAAATAAGGAGGAATCTCTCATGGCAGAAATCCGTCGTGAAGAAGAAATGTACCGTATTCCAGACGAAAACGGAGATGAGCATTTATTTGCAGAAATCTTCCGTATGACGAGCGACCGCACGAAGAAGACGTTTGTCGTGCTCGAACCGGTCGGCGCACCAGAGACAGAAGATGAGGACACGATTGAAGTGTACGCATTTGAAATTGAAGAACTTGAAGATGGCGAATTCATCTTGAAGCTCGTTGAAGACGATGAAGACTTTGATGAGGTCATGGAAGCATTCGACATCGTCAGCGACGAAGTCGGTCTAGACTAAATAGAGGACAGGCGGCTGGGGTGCATCCCTCGTCGCCTCTCTTTTTAAAAAAGAACAGGGGAGAAATGCATGAATCATCCATCTATGTCAGATGAGAAACGTGCCCGCAACCGAATCGTTCGTCGCATCACGGTTGTCATCCTTGCGATCTTCCTTCTCGTCATCGCCACGGGCTCAGCGCTAACTTACGTGTTTGTGAAGCGCTCTGTCGAACCGGTTGACGCCAATTCGACGGAAACGGTCGAAGTTGAAGTCCCGCTCGGTGCCGGCTCGGGATACATTGGTGAGTTACTTGAAGAGAATGGGCTTGTAAGGAGTAGCACGATTTTCCGTTTCTATACACGCTTTAAAAACGAATCGTCGTTCCAGGCAGGGACGTACACGTTATCTCCGTCACAATCAATCGATGAGTTGATTGAAACGTTGCAAACAGGTAAAGTCATTGTGGTCCCTGATATCAAGCTTGTCATTCCAGAAGGGTTCACGATCGACCAGGTGATCGCACGACTTGCGAAAGTCGCTGATATTCCAAAAGAAGAGATTTCTGAGCAATTGAGCGATCGTGAATACATCCAGTCTCTCGTGAACGAGCATGAGATGTTGACAGAGGAAGTATTACAGGACGGCATCTATCATCCGCTTGAAGGATATTTGTTCCCAGCCACGTATGAGTTCAATAAAGGGGTAACCCTGAACGAAATTATCGATGAGATGTTATTACCGACCGAAAGTATGTATGAAGAATACAAAGGTCGTCTAGCCGATTCGGGACGGACATTCCACGAGACGCTCGCGCTCGCATCTGTTGTCGAGAAAGAGGCCGTATCGACGGAAGACCGTAAAGAGATTGCCGGTGTCTTCGAGAATCGCCTTAGCGATGGAATGAAGTTACAATCTGACCCGACCGTTTGGTACGGTACCGGGGAGACATCGATTTTCACGTCATTCGCTGACTTAGAAAACGATTCTTTGTATAACACGTATCGCTATGCGGGCATTCCAATCGGTCCAATCGCAGCCGTGAGCCGCGATGCATTCGAGGCGATGCTTAACCCGAATGATACGGATAACATTTACTTTTACGCACGTCCTCCACGTGAAGGATTCCCAAATGGAGAAGTATTGTTCGAAGTCAACTACGAAGATCACCAACAAAACGTCAATACGTACCGTTCCGAATGGGAAGCGTTTGAAGAAGCAAACAGTAATTGATGGGACGACCGGAAGCGGATGCTTCCGGTCGTTTGAATGAAGAGAGTTAAGAGGTGGAACGAGTGGACCATGCATCCTACGAGGGATATGTAGAAAAACTGATCAATGACCGCTCACCGCTGTTGACGGAGATGGAGGAGTTCGCCCGTGTTCATCACGTCCCAATCATGGATTTGACGGGTTCTGAAGTACTCCTTTCCTTATTGGCGATGCAACGACCGGCGCGCATCCTCGAAGTCGGGACGGCAATCGGGTATAGTGCGATTCGCATGGCGGAACTATTGCCCGATGCAGAAATTGTCACGATTGAGCGGAATGCCCGTCGGTTCGAAGAAGCGACGGGATTCATCGAGCGATCGGATGTCCGCGATCGAATCACGCTCATCCACGGTGATGCCGTCGAGTTGATCGGGTCAATCGCCGGTGAGTTCGATGCCGTGTTTATCGATGCGGCAAAAGGACAATATCAAAAATTTTTTGATGGGTATGGCGCTTTAGTACCAATTGGTGGTACGATTTACAGCGATAATTTGTTTTTACGAGGAGATGTCCTGCTGAATGACGTGTCAGTGCTTGACCGTCGCAGACGCCGGCTCGTCCGTCTCGTGAAGCAGTTTACTGAGCAATTGATGGCACGGACCGATTATCATACTGCAATTTTGCCCCTTGGTGATGGCCTAGCAATCAGTCGTAAATTACGATGAGGAGGACTTAACTTTGATGCAACATAAACCCGTCATAATTGGCGTGGCCGGGGGGACCGGATCTGGAAAGACGACCGTGGCCCGCGCGCTCGTCGATGCGTTTAAAGGTCAATCGGTCGTCATGATTGAGCAAGACGCATATTACAAAGATCAATCAGACATGACGATGGAAGAACGGTACAAGACGAACTACGACCACCCCTTCGCCTTTGATAACGATTTGATGATTGAGCATATCCAACAGCTTCAACAACATGAAGCGATTGAAAAGCCCGTCTATGATTATGCGGCGCATACACGGTCGGATCAAACGATTTTAATCGAACCGGTCGATGTCGTCATCGTAGAGGGAATATTGGCACTCGAAGATGCCCGTTTGCGCGAGTTGATGGATATTAAAGTGTTCGTGGATACGGATGCAGACGTACGCATCTTGCGTCGTATGCAACGTGATATCAATGAACGGGGACGTTCAATCGATTCGGTCGTGGCCCAGTACACGAACGTCGTGCGTCCGATGCATTTACAATTCTGTGAACCGACGAAACGGTACGCGGACATCATCGTTCCCGAAGGCGGAGAGAACTTTGTCGCGATTGACTTACTCGTGACAAAAATCCGTTGGGTGCTCACTGAGCGCAATCGCGCGTGAGGAAATAAATCGTTTTCAATTCACCCCTAGCTGTAATATACTAGGAGACAATGAAGGAGTGACAGAAATGGCTGAAAAACAACATTATATGACGTTAGACGGAAAAGCGAAGATCGAGAATGAATTAAACGAACTGAAGACGGTCCGCCGTAAAGAAGTCGTTGAAAATATCAAGATTGCACGTGATTTCGGTGACTTGTCAGAGAACGCGGAATATGACGCGGCGAAAGAAGAACAAGCGATGGTCGAAGGCCGAATCGCACAACTTGAAGAAATGCTTCGCAATGCGGTCATCATTCAAGATGACGTAGCGGACAACTCGGTTGTCTCAATCGGGAAGACGGTAACGTTCTTCATCCAAGAAGACAACGAAGATGAGACGTACACGATCGTCGGTGGTGCCGAGGCGGACCCGTTCACAGGGAAAATCTCGAATGAATCACCGATCGCTAAGGCGCTTCTTGGGCGTACAGTCGGAGATGTGGTCACGGTACAGACACCTGGTGGCGACATGGTCGTTGAAATCAAAGAAATCAAATAAGTTGTTGAGCGACCTCCTTTATGGAAGTCGCTCTCTTTCTGAGGAGGAACCGGAATGAAAGTAGGCATCATCGGCGCGATGGAAGAAGAAGTGAACTTGCTTCGGAACGAGTTGACAGAACGGGTAGATATAGAAATCGCAAATTATCATTTCTATGAAGGCTACCTTGGCAACATGCAAGTCGTCATCTTGAAGTCAGGGATTGGCAAGGTCAATGCAGCCATCGGCACGACACTCTTGATTGATAAATTCAAACCGGACGTCGTTATTAACACAGGATCTGCAGGCGGCTTTAAAAAAGGAATGAAAGTCGGAGACGTCGTCGTCTCGACGGAAGTTCGTCACCACGATGTCGATGTGACCGCATTCGGATATGAATACGGACAAGTACCGGGTATGCCACCGGCGTATGAGGCGGATGCAGAGCTCATTAGCGTCTGTAAAGACGTCATCGAAAATTTGCCGGACGTGAATGTACATCAGGGATTGATCGTGACGGGAGATTCATTCATCAATGACTCGAAACGTGTGGCGGACATCCTCGGTCACTTTGAAGAGGTTGCTGCCGTCGAGATGGAGGCTGCTCCAATCGCCCAGACGTGTTACCAGTTCGGTGTACCGTTCGTCGTCACACGCTCGATTTCAGACAGTGCGGACGAAGAAGCGAACTTGTCATTTGATGAGTTTTTAGAGACAGCATCAATCAATTCAGCGAAGATGGTCATGGCCGTGACAAAACGTCTAGCTCAATCATGATTAGCATAAGTGAGGGGGATGCATTGACATCCTCTTTTTGTTCCCTTATATTAGTACCAGATACTAAGAATAGGGGTCGACGATATGAATATTGGAATCATCGGCATCGGATCGTTCTTACCGGACAATCGGGTGACGAATATCGATTTAGAGAAACGGATGGACACGAGCGATGAATGGATTCGCACGCGTACCGGCATCGAGGCACGTCACCTTGCTGAAGATGACGTGACGGTCGCTGACATGGCGACACGAGCCGCAGAACGTGCACTACAGAGCGCAGGCATCACCATCGATGAGATTGAAGCGATCGTCTGTGCGACCGCCACCGCGCCAGCCTTTCCGGCGACAGCATGTATCGTACAGGCGAACCTCGGTGCGAAAGGTGCCGTGGCGTTCGATGTGAGCGCGGCGTGTAGCGGGTTCATCTTTGCGATGGACACAGCGAAGAGTCTGATGGATTCAAAAGGCTTCAAAAAGACGCTCGTCATCGGAGCAGAGAAGATGGGAGATTTGATCGATTGGGATGACCGCTCGACGGCTGTTCTATTCGGGGACGGCGCAGGGGCTGTCGTACTCGGGGAAGATGCCATCGCCTCCATTGACTCGCTCGTCCTTGGCAGTGACGGTACAGGCGGTAAATATTTATATGAGAGCCGTGACGGCAAAATCGTGATGAACGGACGCGAAGTATTCAAATTTGCAGTGCGAAAAATGCCTGAAATCGTATTAGAGGCTCTGGACAAGGCGAATAAATCGTTGAGCGACCTCGACGTACTCGTCCCACACCAAGCGAACCGCAGAATCATCGATGCAGCGATGGAACGGTTACATTTAGAAGAAGAAAAAGTCGTTATGACGATACAAGACCATGCGAACACATCGGCGGCATCGGTCCCACTTGCTTTGGCAGAAGCGGTCAAGTCTGGTAAAGTCAAGGACGGCCAAACGGTCGTCATCGCCGGGTTCGGTGCCGGACTCACATGGGGTGCAAGCTGTCTGACATGGAATCACGCAACAATTACGGAGGGGAAACGTCTATGAAACGAGTAGTAGTGACAGGATTAGGAGTCGTATCACCATTAGGAAATGATGTCTCAGCAATGTGGGATCGCCTATTAAAAGGGGACAACGCCATCGATACGTTGACGAAGATTGACATCAGCCAGTATCCGGCCAAGGTCGGGGCGGAAGTGAAAGAGTGGAGTGTCGATCATTTAGTCGAACCAAAGGAAGCGCGCAAGATGGACTCATTCATCCAATACTCACTTCTTGCGTCAGATGCTGCCCATAAAGACAGCGGACTCGATGTGAAAGCAATCGCGGACGATGTCGGAATTTGGATCGGGAGCGGGATTGGTGGCGTCGAGACGATCGACAAACAGTCAGCGATCCTCCATGATCGTGGACCCCGTCGCGTGAGCCCTTTCTTCATTCCGATGATGATTCCGAACATGGCGAGCGGCCAAGTATCCATCTATCTCGGAGCAAAAGGACCGAGCAACTGTTCCGTGACGGCTTGTGCGTCAGGGACGAACTCGATTGGTGAGGCGTTCCGTGTCATTCAGCGCGGAGACGCGATCGCCATGTTCGCAGGTGGAGCGGAAGCGCCGATCACGCCACTCTCATTCGCAGGCTTTTGCTCGAACAAAGCACTTTCAACCAATCCAGACCCAAACACGGCGTGCCGTCCATTCGACGAGAATCGTGATGGATTCGTTATGGGAGAAGGGGCCGGGGTGCTCGTTTTAGAAGAGTACGAGCACGCGAAAGCACGTGGTGCGAAAATGTATGCCGAAGTCGTCGGATACGGGATGAGCTCGGACGCATACCACATCACCGCACCGTCTCCTGAGGCAGAAGGTGGCTCAAAAGCGATGAGTGAGGCGATTCGTGATGCCGGAATCAATCCAGAAGACGTTCAATACATCAACGCGCATGGAACGAGCACGCCGCTAAACGATATGCTCGAGACGAAAGCGATTCGTCGAGTGTTCGGGGAACATGCCGACAAGCTCGCCGTCAACTCGTCTAAATCGATGATCGGTCACCTTCTCGGTGGTGCAGGTGGCGTCGAGGCCGTCATTACAGCGCTATCGATTCACGAAGGGAAGGTCCATCCGACCATTAACTGCGAATCACCAGCAGCGGATTGTGATTTAGACTATGTACGTGAAGGGAATCGGGAACTTGACATTCGTTATGCACTCAGTAACTCACTCGGCTTCGGGGGCCATAACGCGACACTCGCATTCGCGAAAGTGATGAACTGACAGTAGAAAAAATAGTCAAAAAAGGTTAGGGTATAAGGGTTGGTCTAACAGAAAGGAGCACAACGAATGAAAAAGATATCATTCATCGTGACCGCCTTGTTAGGTTCAGTCCTTATCCTTTTTTTATTTATTTGGAACGAACAACGAGAGCAGTCACGCGAACTATTACCACAAGAAGAGCAGACTTTGACGATTTATGGAGAGTCGCTTCCGACACAGCCGGACGTCATGTTAGCGATCGACACGGCATCACAAACTGTGTTGTCCCATCTATATGAAGGGCTTTATCGATTCAGTGTAGATGGGTCCATCGAACCGGCGCTCGTCGAAAAGTTGGAGCGATCTGAAGACGGGACGGTCTATACGTTCACGTTAAATGAGAGTGTCACGACGGAAGGGAACGCGATTACCGCGCAAACGTTCGTCGACCATTTTCGTAAGCTCGTCGATGATGATACCCGTTCACCGTTCAGTTTTTTACTCGCAGATGTCAAATCAGCGAAAGAGATTGGGCTAGGACAGCAGGAGCCGGATACGTTAGGGGTCAAGGCGATCGATGAGCAGACGCTTGAGCTGACTCTCATCCGTCCGATTGAAGGATTCGAACAGATTTTGGCAATGCCCGCATTTTTACCACAACAATCGGTGAATGGATGGGATGAACTGGAAACGAATGGCCCATTCAAACTCAATCGCTTAAGTGATACGATGATTTCGTTACATAAAAACGATACGTATCGAGAGGCTGAACAGGTCACACTCGAATCGATTTCGATCGAGAGTGACCAAAACTTGACGGAGATGAGCGGGATTCAACCGATCCCATACGGTTTTGACGTCTCTACTGTCGATGAGGGAATGACGTTACGAGATGTTCCGCGAAGTGGTGTGTTCTATTTAAAGCCGAACGTTCAAAAGGCGCCATTTGATGACGTATCGTTTCGCCAGGCGCTCGCATTGACAATAGACCGGTCGGCAATCGAGGCCTCGCTTGCACGAGCGGAGCAACCGACGGAACGGCTACTCGTCATGGACCGAGAAGCTTCGGTCGCGCAGTTGGAGGGAGATGCGAGTCAACTGTTCGAAACGGTAAAAAAACGTCTGAACAAAAAAGAAGTGGAAATTGAGCTACTTAGTTTCGTTGATGAAGAGGCACGTCAAATTTCCACAAAATTAAAGAAGAATTTGGAACAGTTAGATGGTTTGACCGTCAATATCGTCGAGCTTCCCCTCGGAGAAAAAGTTAGGAAGGAAGTCTCAGGTGATTTTACTTTTTCCTTGTCTGGGTGGCAGCCTGACTATCCGATGCTATCCGCCTATTTGACTCAGTTTGAGACGAATAACGTGTTAAACTCGAGTCAATATGCGAATGAATCGTTTGATGAATTGATGAATCATGCGCGTTCAACCGAGCGAATAGAGGAGCGAAACTCGTTATTGCGAGATGCGGAAGCGATGCTGTTAGAAGAGGCTGTCGTTATGCCAATCTATCAAGCCGGACGATCTTATATGATCGAAAATGGCTATGAGGACATCGGATATCCAGTCATCGGTCCTTCATATGTCCTAACCTTTGCGAAAAAATATGAAAATTGAGCTAAAAGCCTGCCATTCCAGGTGGGCTTTTAGACTATATCGAAAATTTTTTAGAAAAATCAAAATAAACACTTTGCAAAATTATCAGAATATTGTATTATTGCATCAACGGGATTTTGGTAACAAATACTGTCAGAAGAAATGACTGAATTTTCTACCATCATTCACTTCGTTAAAACGAAAAAATCAGGGGGTCATCGCAATGAATAAGAAAAAAGGTTTTGCTTTAGCATCTTCGGTTACACTTCTTTCAAGTGCTTTCCTAGCTGCATGTTCGACAGGGGATGAAGACACAGGGTCTTCTAATGGATCAGGTTCAGAAGGTTCGGCAGATGAAGCGCAAGTCCTCAACTTGCTCGACAGCTCAGACATTCCTTCACTTAACCCGACACTCGCAACAGACTCAGTATCGTTCAACGTATTAAATAACGTAAACGAAGGTCTTTACCGTATGGACGAGAACGATGAGCCGACTCCAGGTATGGCTGAGTCTCACGAAGTTTCTGAAGACGGAATGACATACACGTTCAAAATCCGTGAAGGCGTAACTTGGTCAAACGGTGAGCCTGTCACAGCGAACGACTTCGAATACGCTTGGAAAGAAGTACTCAACCCAGATAACGCTTCACAGTACGCATACGTCATGTCACAGATTGAAGGCGCAGAAGCTTACAACACAGGCGAAGGCGAGCGCGATGCAGTAGGCGTTAAAGCAATCGACGATCAAACGCTTGAAGTTAAATTGACAGCACCGGCTGACTACTTCCTCGGATTGACAAGCTTCGGCGTGTTCATGCCAAAACTTGAGTCATTCGATACAGAGCAGGGTGAGAACTTCGGTACGTCTGCTGAGACGACTCTCTACAACGGACCGTTCAAACTCGACAGCTGGGAGCGCGAACAAGGCTGGACGATGGTCAAGAACGAAGACTATTGGGATGCGGACACAGTTAAACTTGATGAGATCAACGTTAAAGTCGTTAAAGAAGTTTCAACAGGTGTTAACTTGTACGAGAACGGTGACGTGGACCGCACAGGTTTGACTTCTGAGCTTGTTGCTCAATACCAAGATAGCGACGAATTCTCAACTGTCGTTGAGCCGACTCTCTTCTACCTTCAGTTCAACACAGAAGTGGAAGCGCTTGATAACCAAAAAATCCGTAACGCGATTGACGCGGCATACGATAAAGCAGCGATCGCAGAAACGCTTCTTGCGAACGGTTCGATTCCTGCGAACTACCTCGTACCAAAAGACTTCGTAACAGGTCCTGACGGTAACGACTTCCGTGATGCGAACGGTGACATCGGTGGTTATGACGTTGACCGTGCGCAACAACTTTGGGAAGAAGGTCTCTCTGAACTCGGTACGGATTCAGTTGAACTTGAGCTCCTCAACTATGACTCTGAGTCTGCGAAGCAAATCGGTGAGTTCATCAAAGGTGAACTTGAGAAGAACCTTCCAGGCATGACCGTTTCAATCAAGCAACAGCCGTTCAACAACAAACTTGACCTTGAGAACAAAGGGGACTTCGAGTTCACGTTCGCTGGTTGGGGTCCTGACTATCAAGATCCAATGACATTCGTTGACCTCTTCGTCACGGATGGACCATACAACCGTGGTAAATGGTCGAATGATGAGTTTGACAAGTTGATTGAATCTGCTAAAGCAAGCACAGATTCTGAGCAACGTTGGGCTGACCTTCAAGAAGCAGAAAAAATCGTTCTTGAAGAAAATGCAATCTCACCAGTTTACCAACGTGGATCGGCTCGTCTCGTCAAGCCTTACGTGAAAGATATCGTCGAGCACGCATTCGGTGCGGACTTCTCTTACAAGTGGGCTTCAATCGAAGGCAAAGAGTAATCAAATCATCTTTACAAAAAGAGACAGGGACGCCTGTCTCTTTTTTACGTTCAAAAAAGAGCTCTCGGATTGAGAGCTCTTCTGACGTTCGTTTACTTGTTAACTTTGGCACGTTTGCGACTGAGTCCCATCGCCTTTTCAATCTTCGCAAGATTTTTGTTTGCGACGGCCTCTGCTTTGGCGCGGCCCGCATCAAGAATTTCATCAAGTTCTGGTGAATCAATCAGTTCATGGTAACGTGATTGAATCGGTTCGAGTAAAGCGACGACCGCCTCTGCAACGTCTTGTTTGAACGTCCCATAGTTCGAGTTTTCGTATTGTTTAACGAGGTCTTCAATCGACGTGTCCGTTGACAGCGAATAAATTTCAAGTAGGTTTGAAATTCCTGGTTTGTTCTCCCGGTCGAACGAGATGACGCCGCTCGAGTCCGTGACGGCACTCTTGATTTTCTTACGGATGACATTCGGCTCATCGAGCATCGAAATGTAACCTTTGGCGTTCGAATCCGATTTCGACATTTTTTTCACCGGATTGGTGAGTGACATGATCCGGGCTCCTTCTTTTTGAATGAGAGGTTCCGGCATCGTGAACGTCTCATAATAACGTTTGTTAAATCGTTCGGCCAAATCACGAGTCAATTCGATATGTTGTTTTTGGTCATCTCCGACAGGGACGAGTTCCGTATTATACAATAAAATGTCAGATGCCATAAGAGTCGGATAAACAAACAATCCTGCTCCGACGTTCTCATTTCCTTGCGATTTATCTTTATATTGTGTCATTCGGCCGAGTTCACCCATGCCAGCGATACACGTTAACATCCACCCGAGCTGAGCGTGCGCCTTCACTTCAGACTGAACGAAGATCGTCGCTTTTTCCGGGTCAAGACCCGAAGCGAGATAGAGTGCCGCTAACTTCCTTGTATTGTTCATGAGATCGACTCGATCAAGTTGAACGGTGATTGAATGTAGGTCGACGATGCAATAATATGCGTTGTTCTCTTCTTGCAGATTGACGAACTGTTTCATCGCCCCAAGATAGTTACCGAGCGTCACGACGCCGGTCGGTTTGATTCCTGAAAAAATCGTTGCCATGTATATACACCTCCGTAAAATATAAAAAACCGCAGTCGTCCTCCCGAATAAATCGGGACGAATAACCGCGGTGCCACCCAAATTTGCATAAACTATGCCACTTGAACGCAGTAACGGGCGTGAACCGTCTCGCCATACTCCATTTCAAGCGAGCCACTCGAAAGTCCATTCATTCAACGCCTGTTCATCTACTCGCAGCAACGTAGACTCTCTGTGGAAAAGGATGGTTGAACTACTTGTCTTTTTCAACGTGTTCTTATTCTGTATTTAGTTTAGCACAGCTATAAATAAACAAAAAGACTAAATCAACGCCATGAGAAATGACAATAAGGTACTTCCTGCCCCGACAAACACCCAGTTCCACGCCGATTGTTTACGCAGCTTTCGATCTTCTGGGTCTTCTTCTTCGTCTTCCTCATAATCTGCATCAATTTCTCTCAGCTTCGCACGACGGTTACGCTTAAAACCGTACATGATCCCGTCAAACAGTCCGCTTGCGCTCATATGTGAAAACATCCCAATCGCAAACGTGAGGATTCCTGAAACGAACAAGCCTCCACTTAGGTGAAAGAGAATCGACTCACTCTGGAAATACGAAAAAATGGACCAAACCGTATAGAGAATTGTGACAATTCCCCAAACAATAAATATATTTCGAAACTTTCTCAACGATGTAATCTCCTTTCAACATAGATGAGGAATGGTGCGGCATTCCATGTTTCTTCTATGATACTAGGAAGAAAGGGAAGAAAGCGAGTGTCAAGTATGAGTCGTATGATAGCGTTTCATTCAATAGTTGACAGTTTCATTAAAAATTTCTTACAATAGCCCTAACGTTCTTTCGTCGATTACTTTATGAAATATTCAGAAAATTAAAGAAAAGTAAGATGTTACTTTCGACGATTGGGTAGCTTTGAAAACGAAAGGGGAAATCGCAATGAAGAAAAAATCGATTTTGCTCATGATGACGTTCATCTTGGCACTCGGTTCAGTACTCGCGGCTTGTTCAACAGGCGGCGACTCTGATGGCGGTTCTTCTTCAAACGGAGAAAAAGTTCTTCGTTTGACGGATACGTCAGATATTACTACAGCCGATCCAGCATTGGCAACAGACGCGGTCGCGTTCAACTTGATCGCCAACACAATGGAAGGTCTTTATCGTCTCGATAAAGATGGGAACGCCGTACCAGCACTCGTGGAAGGCGAGCCGGAAGTGAGTGAGGATGAAACGGTCTACACGTTCACACTTCGCGATGCGGAATGGTCAAACGGTGAACCGGTCACGGCAAATGATTTTGTTTATGCATGGCAACGTGCTGTTGATCCTGAGACAGGGTCACAATATGCTTACATCATGAACACGATCAAAAACGCTGAAGCCATCAACACAGGTGATACTCCGAAAGAAGAGCTTGGCGTAAAAGCAATCGATGAGAAAACGCTTGAAGTCACACTTGAGCGTCCGGACCCATCGTTCCTCTCGCTCACTTCATTCGGTACATTCACACCAATCAATGAAGCTTTTGCGACTGAAAAAGGATCTGATTTTTCGACAAACCCTGAGAACCTTCTCTACAATGGACCATTCACATGGACAGAGTGGGATCGTGAACAAGGATATGTCTTGACAAAAAATGATACGTATTGGGACAAAGACAACGTCGCACTCGATTCAGTCGACGTTCGTGTCGTCAAAGAGACGTCAACGGTCGTAAACTTGTATGAAGCTGGTGACGTGGACTATGCAGGACTTGCATCAGAACAAGTCGCAGCATTCCAAGA
Source organism: Exiguobacterium qingdaonense (assembly GCF_018617855.1). Taxonomy (GTDB): domain Bacteria; phylum Bacillota; class Bacilli; order Exiguobacteriales; family Exiguobacteriaceae; genus Exiguobacterium; species Exiguobacterium qingdaonense. Next base: position 492,275 of record NZ_JACSKY010000001.1, on the reverse strand, counting down.
AGATGAAGATTTCAACACAGGTCTCCGTTCGTCAATCGGTTACTTCAAATTTAATCACGAAGATGAAGTGTTCTCTGATGTGAACGCACGTAAAGCGATTGCACGTGCGGTCGACCCATCGGGAATCGTCGATCAGCTCTTGAACAACGGTTCGATGGCGACAACTTCATTCATTCCGAAAGACTTCATCAAATATGAAGACGGAACGGATTACACTGAAGGTGTCGAGTACTTCCAAACGAACGCTGACGAAGCTGCTTCGTTATGGGAAGAAGCGACTGGAGGAGAGGCGACTACAATTGAACTCCTCTCGTTCGATAGCGAAGTTTCAAAACAAATCTCTGAGTACATGAAAGGTCAAATCGAGACGAACTTACCGAACGTAACCGTCGAGATCGCACAGCAGCCTTTCAACAATAAACTTGAACGTGAATCAAACGGTGACTACCAAATGTCATTCGCGGTTTGGGGACCTGACTATAAAGATCCGCTCACAAACCTCGGAATCTTCACGTCGAACAACGGTCAAAACGATATCAATTACAAGTCATCTGAATATGACCAGTTAATCGATGCAGCGGCCGCTGAAACAAATATCGATGCACGCTATGATCTGTTCAAAGAAGCAGAAGCGCTCTTGATTGAACAAGATCAAGGAATCATGCCGATTTACCAGGCTGGCGTTGCATACTTGATTCGTCCAAACATCGAAAACTTTAACCGTCAACTATTCGGTGCTGACTACCAGTACAAATACGTTGATATCAACTAATGAAATGAGGGGGCATGCGAACCGCATGTCCCCAATTTTCTAAAAAATTGTACTGAACTAAGAGAAAACACTGTTCAAATGTTTTGTTGGTAAAGTATAATGTAGTAACAGTGAAAATTCAGAATAATCTTTGAAAGGGATATTCTTTATTTTCAGCCACTGTACTAAGAGCCTTGAGATGACGTATAATTTATTCTTTCAGAAAATTCCTTTCATTTTGTGAATTTGATGAATGGGTCTTATGTCATAGTGAAGCTGTTGGTGCAAGTAGTAGATAGAATTAGACAAACACAGGGGGTTTTTACAAATGGGACGTTATATCCTACAACGGCTGACTTATGGCCTCATCACGTTCTTCTTGATCGCCACGTTCACGTTCTTCCTGATGGACCTGCTCCCAGGTTCACCATATCAAAACCAGGAAAAACTGACAGAATCACAAATTCAACTATTGAATGACCGCTATGGACTCAACGACCCACTTCCGGTCCGTTATGCGACGTACATTGGAAACATGCTTCAAGGTGACCTTGGCGTATCATTCCGTACGGCGAACCGTCCAGTAACCGAGTTGATTATGGAACGAATCGGTCCATCGGCACAATTAGGGCTCCAAGCATTAGTTCTCGGAACGCTCGTCGGTATTTTGTTAGGTGTTGTAGCCGCGATTCGTCACAATACGGTCATTGACTATGGTTCAATGTTCGTATCGGTAATCGGGATTTCTGTCCCATCATTCGTTTTTGCCGCCCTCCTTCAATATTATGTTGGGGTTCAGTTTAAGTTGCTTCCGGTCGCATTCTGGGATTCGCCAGCACATACGATTTTGCCGACGATTTCATTATCCCTTGGGGTCACGGCATCGATTGCTCGTTTTGTCCGTACCGAGATGCTTGAAGTCACCGGGCAGGACTATGTCACGCTCGCCAAAGCGAAAGGGCTTAGCGGGAACGCGATTGTCTGGAAGCACATGGTCCGTAACGCCATGATTCCAGCGATTACGATTCTCGGTCCTTTAACTGCGGCTCTTTTGACAGGTACGTTCGTCATTGAAAAAATCTTTGCTGTGCCAGGGCTTGGCGAGTTGTTCGTCACGTCAATCACATTGAACGACTATTCTGTCATTATGGGTACGACACTCTTCTTCTCAGCGGTGTTCATTTTGATTATTTTAATGGTCGACTTGCTATACGGCGTAGTTGATCCACGTATTCGTCTTGGGGGGGATAACTGATGATTGAAAACAAAAAGAATTACGAACAGTTCGACCAAGACATGTTCACACCGATTGAAATGAATGAACAGCTTGGCGAGCGTATCGCCGGTAAGAGCTTAAACTTTTGGCAAGATGCATGGTTGCGCCTAAAGAAAAACAAAGCGGCCATCATCTCGCTGTCTATTATTTTGATACTTGTCATACTTTCATTGTTCGGACCGATGTTATCGGGCCGTGATGCCTATGAACAAAACATCTCGCAAGCGAAATTACCACCTAAAGTCACAGGGCTCGAATGGGCAGGATTCGATGGGATGGCGACACTAGGTGGTCGTGAAATTGACTTCTACGAACAAAAGAACGTAGAAGAAAACTACTGGTTCGGTACCGACTATCTCGGTCGTGATCTTTGGTCACGTATTTGGGAAGGGACACGTATTTCGCTCTTCATCGGTTTGATGGCCGCCATCATCGATACGGTCATCGGTGTAGCATATGGCGGTATCTCTGCTTACTTCGGCGGACGTACCGATAACATCATGCAACGGATTGTCGAGATTTTGACAGGTGTACCAAACTTGATTCTCATCATTCTGTTCATCTTGATCTTTGACCCGGGTGTCTTCACCATCATCCTGGCTATGGTCATCACCGGTTGGATTGGGATGAGTCGACTCGTTCGAGGTCAGATTTTAAAACTTAAAAACCAAGAATTCGTTTTGGCAGCCCGTACGCTTGGTGCTTCAAGCGGGCGCTTGATCTTCAAACACTTGATTCCGAACACGTTAGGTGCGATCATCATCACACTCATGTTCACGATTCCTTCTGCCATCTTCTTCGAGGCATTCCTCAGCTTTATTGGGATCGGGCTTCAACCGCCACAGGCATCACTTGGTACGTTGATCAATGATGGATACAAAGAATTGCGGACATTCCCGTTCCTTCTTGTCATCCCATCGGTCATCATCGTCTTGCTCATGGTCAGCTTCAACTTGCTTGCTGACGGCTTGCGCGATGCGTTCGATCCAAAAATGCGTAAATAATAAAGAAAGAGGGGGACTCGTGCATGGAAACGATTTTATCAGTCCGGGACTTAGAGGTCTCGTTCCACACTTATGCCGGAACAGTTCAGGCTGTTCGTGGTGTTTCGTTTGATTTGAAAAAAGGCGAGACGCTCGCCATCGTAGGAGAATCGGGTTCAGGTAAATCCGTCACTTCGAAGGCGATCATGCGTCTCATTCCGAACCCTCCAGGTGAAATCACGAACGGAGAGATCATGTTCGAAGGGAAAGACTTGGCGAAACTTTCGGAAAAAGAAATGCTTAAAATTCGTGGTCGCGATATCGCAATGATTTTCCAAGACCCGATGACATCACTTAACCCGACGATGACGATTTATAAACAAATCGCGGAAGGGTTGAAGCAACACCAAGGGTTGACTGGTGAAGATGCGAAAAAACGTACTCTCGAACTGTTGACGCTCGTAGGGATCCCGAACCCGGAAGCACGCTTGAAGCAATACCCACACCAACTTTCTGGTGGGATGCGTCAACGGATCGTAATCGCGATCGCACTCGCGTGTAATCCGAAAGTGTTGATTGCCGATGAGCCGACGACAGCACTTGATGTGACGATTCAAGCGCAAATCCTTGAATTGTTAAAAGATATTCAGCAAAAGACGGGCACGGCCATCATCTTTATCACGCACGACCTCGGGGTTGTCGCAAACATGGCTGACCGCGTTGCTGTTATGTATGCGGGACGTCTCGTCGAAAAAGGGACGGTCGACGAAGTGTTTTATGAGCCACGTCATCCTTATACGTGGGGACTTCTCGGTTCGATGCCTCGCCCGACAGATGACCGAAATGAAGCGTTACCTGCAATCCCGGGTACGCCTCCAAACTTGCTCGATCCTCCGAAAGGAGATGCGTTCGCACCGCGTAACCCATACGCGATGAAGATTGACTTTGAGAAAGAGCCACCGATGTTCCAAGTGAGTGATACACACTTCGCTTCAAGTTGGTTGTTACACCCACAAGCACCAGCGGTCACGCCGCCGCGTGCGATTCGTGAACTCGCTCTCAAGTATCGTCCAGACAGCGCGTTCGCAAAATCGTTTACGAAAGGTGGTGCTGAATAATGGAACGCGAGAAACTACTCGAGGTAAAAAACCTAAAGCAGCACTTTAAGATTGGTCGCGGCCGTGTCGTCAAAGCGGTTGACGGCATCACGTTCGACATTTACAAAGGTGAAGTGCTCGGTCTCGTAGGTGAGTCCGGTTGTGGGAAGTCTACGACAGGACGCACGATTATCGGTCTTTATGATGCGACGGATGGTGATGTCGTGTTTAAAGGTGAGAACGTTCATGACAAGAAGTCGAAAGCAGATAAATTGAAGTTTAACCGTGCGATGCAAATGATCTTCCAAGACCCATACGCCTCGCTTAACCCGCGTATGACCGTTGCCGATATCATTGCGGAAGGAATCGATATCCACGGTTTGGCGAAGACGAAAGAAGAGCGCATGGACCGCGTATATGACCTTCTTGAGACAGTCGGTTTGACGAAAGAGCACGCGAGCCGTTACCCACACGAATTCTCGGGTGGTCAGCGTCAGCGTATCGGGATTGCCCGTGCCCTCGCAGTTGAACCAGATTTCATCATCGCCGATGAGCCGATTTCTGCCCTTGATGTATCGATTCAAGCGCAGGTCGTCAACTTGATGAAAGAATTACAGCGTGATCGCGATTTGACGTATTTGTTCATCGCCCATGACTTGTCGATGGTAAAATATATCTCTGACCGTATCGGTGTTATGTATCAAGGCCACCTCGTAGAGCTCGCTACAGCCGATCGCCTCTATGAGAACCCGATCCATGCGTATACGAAATCGCTCTTGTCAGCGATTCCGCTCCCAGACCCAGAGCACGAGCGTACACGGAAACGGATCGTCTATGAATCGACTTCGAAAGGTCCGGTCGGACGTTCGGATGAAGATTCGAGCATCCCGCCGCTTCGTGAAGTCGAACCTGGTCATTACGTTTCACTCACAGATGAGGAGTACGAAGCGTACAAAGCACAAACTGTATAATCTAAAAACCCTTGACTTTTTAAGAGTCAGGGGTTTTTGCACAAAAAAATCACCTAATCAAATTAGGTGACCGGTTAACCGTTCGATATACGTGGCAGATTTGAGAGGCGCTCGACGATTGCATCAATTTGGCGAACGCGTGTCAATGCATCCTCAATCTCCATCGTTTCGTAATGATGCATGCCGCCTGGCTGTTCGACAAACGTGTCAGCGTCATGAACGAGCTGTTGTAGCGGCGTTCGCTGAATCCGACTAGGAGGTAGATAAGAGTCGGTATGCAACAGAATCATGACAGAGATCTCTTTAGCCCGTGCCGGATCTTCCCCTAGACGAATCAACAGTTTATGTGCACGCTCTGCGCCTTTAATTGCATGAATGTCATTTTGCCGATACAAATCATAGTTCCACTTGCCTTCTGTATACCATTCATAATGGCCGATATCGTGAAGCAGCGCAGCTTTAGTCGCTAAATCTGTATCGAGACCACGTTTCGTTGCCATTTCGAGAGCGCGTTCACACACATCAACCGCATGCTTCAAGCCAGATCGAGTTAAATATTTTTGGGTAACCGGGTGTTTCATGATTGTTTCCAATGTGATTCTCATCATCGCTCTCCTCCTTAATAATAAAAGGTTATTTCTATAAACTATACAGGTTTTTTAATTTCAATGCAAACCACAACCTTTTACTCACGTGATAAACTATTAAGTTTGATTCACAGATCACAAACAGATGTGCTATAATTCAATTGTAGATATAGTCCAACTTCAAGATTTTCAGATTCGGTAATGCGCATTCGGTTCCTTACGCTGCTGGGGGGTGAGAGGCCATGAAAGAACGTGACAAAGTGCTACGAGAGAAAAAAAGACTTTTAAAAGAAGTGTTGAAGAAAAAGTTGAAAGACTTACAAGTAAAGCCAGGGAAGGAGACGGTGTCTCAACCGGTTTCTCGATTTCCTGCATCTTAAGTTAGGTCATTCAAGGTCGCATTCGACGGATGCGCCTTGTTTTCTTATCCGAATGATAAAGAATATCATTGAAGTTTCAATAAATAAGAATTATTATAATTAAGTGGATGCGATTTTGGGTATACAAATAGAGTCACTAAAAAGATGAACGCATACTCGGTCAGGGAGGAAGAAAAATGGTCACACTTTATACATCTCCAAGCTGTACATCTTGCCGAAAGGCACGAGCTTGGCTTGAAGAGCACGATATTCCTTTTACAGAACGAAACATATTTTCAGAGCCGCTCTCACTTAATGAGATTAAACAAATTTTACGGATGACGGAAGACGGGACGGATGAGATCATTTCGACCCGCTCAAAAGTCTTTTCTAAAATCGATGTATCCGTGGATGCATTATCACTTCAACAGCTGTATGACTTGATTCAAGAATACCCTGGGTTGTTGCGTCGACCGATTTTAATCGATGATAAACGTCTACAAGTCGGGTATAACGAAGATGAGATCAGACGATTCTTACCACGAAAAGTCCGGACGTTCCAATTACAGGAAGCCCAACGACTTGTCAATGAATGAGAGCATACTGTTTAAGCAGTGTGCTTTTTATTATTGACTATTTCCTATAAAATAAAGATATAACCCGTCATCTAGATTGAACGATGTCAAAAAGGGTACAAAGATAACAAGACAATTTCCCCTTTCCTCCTTATGTGAATTGGGAGCGAGGTGAGAAGGGAGTGGACAATCGTGAAAATTGAGCGCATCAATGATAATACCGTCAAATTTTTCATCACATACGTCGATATTGAAAAACGTGGCTTTGCACGTGATGAAATTTGGTACAACCGAGAACGTGGCGAGCAGCTGTTCTGGCAGATGATGGACGAGGCTCACGAACGTGAAGACATCTCGTTTGATGGTCCACTATGGATTCAAGTCCAAGCTTTTGAAAAAGGTCTAGAAGTGACTGTGACGATCGCGAAAAATGTGATGGATACTGAAGATGATTCTGAACTAGGTTCGCTTCTTCGTTCGGCAATCGATGAGGCACGAGACCAGCAATCAGTACTCGATCAGTTAAGCGAATTGGATGAATTAGAAGCGGAATCGGATGCCTGGGCGCCACTCGCGATGGGAACAGATGACTTTGAGGCCATCATTTCACTCAGTAAGCGAGCTGGAGACACGTTCAGTGACCTTGATTTGACGCTATACCATTACCAAGACCGCTATTACTTGTGGATTGATTTCCCAGAAGAAATGGAACCAGAAAACGAAGAGAATGCACTCAGTCTCTTAGCAGAATATTTATCATTTAGCACACAGACACAACCGATGCTTGAGGAGTATGGTAAAGTCATTCTCACTGGCGACGTTTTTGCAAAAGTGCGCCACTATTTCTAATAGTACATCGCCTGTTCAATCGGACAGGCGATTTTTTAAAAAATGAAGGCGAAGAGGTGTTGGTATGGTGAGGCGAATTCGGTTGTTACTCGATGAAAGTGCGTGGTTCGTTCCATTTTTGTATGGGACGGGTGGGATTGTATTAACGATATTGACCCAGATGTTTAGTGGGTTCTTTCAAAATTTACTTCCTGAGTTTATTTATTTGGACTTAGATTCGGCCGCATCTGTGTTGTCTTCGACGTTCACGAGTCTCATGACGATGATGACATTTAGTTTTTCCACGATTTTAGTCGTGTTGACGACGTACTCGTCGCAGTTTTCACCGCGGACGATTAATAATTTCATGACGAATACAGCGGCTAAGCACACACTCGGTCTCTTCATCATGACGACCGTATACGGGATTTCAAATTTGTTCCTCGTCCGTACGGCTGACGAGGGCGTCGTTTTGTCGTCAGGAATTAGCGTGTTTTTAGTCATAGGTTCCATATGGGCATTCGTGAAGTTCATCCAGACAATCAGTGTCTCGATTCAGGCCGAGCGTCTTTTATCAACGTTACATAAAGAAGCGCTCTCTGTCATTAGCGAGCAAAAAGATGCGATTGAGTCAGATGAGGTGCATCTCGTCCTACCGCGGTCAGTCCATTCGTTCGAAGGTCAAGCGGCTCGAGCGTCACGGACGGGATATGTTCGATTGTTTTTGAGAGAAAAGCAAGGTGACCATGAAACAGATTTCGAGTCGGTCGTGGCCGTCGGAGATTTTGTCGCAAAAGGGGATTTGCTCGGTTTTTGGAAAGGTGAGGACACCCCGGATGTCGATTTATTTGAAATCGGAGAGGTCCGTTCCTCCATGCAGGATCCGTCGTTTGCGATTGAGAAGCTAAGTGAGATCGCATTGCGTGGGATTTCTCCAGGAATCAATGACCCGAATACCGCGATTCACGCCATTCATTACATCGGAGATATTTTACGAGAGTTATGTGAGTTGCCTGATGGCGATTTTCTTTATTCGAACGGGAAATCTGATTGGCATGTGAAACGAAAGACACTTGACACGATTCTGTTTGAAGCGTTATCGCCGATGCAGACGTATGCAAATCAAGATATCTTCGTCATGGGGGCCGTGTTCGAGGCGATTCGTATGGCTCGTCTTCAAGCGCATGAGACATTGCACTCCACATTTAATGAGATGGTTGAGTATTTTGAAGACGTGATTGATTGGGATCGTCTTCACGCCAAAGAACAACTTTACTTAAAGAATAAAATCAATCGGGCAAAACAAATGACGGCATGACAGGAGACCACCTTATCGAAAGAGAAGGTGGTCTCTTTTCAAGAGAGGGTATAGCCGCCATCGACAGTGATCGCCTGCCCATTAATGTAAGACGAAGCATCGGTCAATAAGAATTCAACGGTCGGAGCCACTTCTTCGGGTAGGGCGGCATGTCCCCGGAAATGATGCGTCATGGCCTCTTTAAATTTCGTTTCGCCCCCATACAACTTATGGCTCAGTGGTGTATCCACTGGACCGAAACAAACCGCATTAAATCGAACTTTTCCTTTCATTCGATGCGCGAACGTTTTGGTCAGGGCGACCACAGCCGCTTTCGAGGCGGCATAATGTGCAAGCATCGGTGGAAATTTGACGTGCCCGACGATCGCGGCGTTATTGACGACGCTCGCTCCTTTTTTAAAGAATGGGATTGCTCGTTGTGTGACCGTGTTCAGTGCATGGAGGTTGACATCGAACACCTCGGTATACGCGTCGCTCGTCAACCGCTCTGGTGTACCCGGTCGACCGAACGTTGCGGCATTGTTGAACAGGCCGTTTAACTTCACTCCTTGTTCTTTCATGTGTGCGAACAGATGGTCGATCTCGTCAGCTGACTCGAGATCGCATTGGATAAAGGTTGCCCGTCCGTTTGATTCGGTCTCAAGAGATGCCCCACGTGACTCGTCCCGTCCGATGCCGATTACGTGATGCCCATTTTCAGTCAACTGCAAAGCGACGGCGCGACCGATTCCACTTGTTGCACCGGTGATTAGAAAAGTCCCCATAATTGATTCTCTCCCCTCAAAAAGATGACGTTACGATGTATAATTAATGATAATACATGACAGAAACGAGGTCAGCTTATAATATGTTGCGACGCATACAAGTACTCTTTTCCCTTATTTTGCTCGCAGGACTCATTGCGATATTATCGTTTTACTGGAGTTCACAAGTGATTGGGCTCTTCTCGATTCTCGTCTTTCTGACAACGTTCAGCATTTTGCTTGTCATTTTGCTAGAGAACCGCAATCCGCAACGCACTTTGATTTGGGCGATCGTCATGATCGGGTTTCCCGTCATTGGACTATTTGCTTATTTCGTATTTGGTCAGAACTATCGCCGGAAACGTATGTTTAAAGAGAAAGCGATGCTCGATGAAGAGACGTATTTGGCATATCGCCAAAGAGCGATGACGTTATCCCCATCACTCATGTTCGCACACGATGATTACGAAAAATTGATGCATCTCACTTCTTCCTTGAATCAGCTGCCGGTCTCGTCAAACACGTATACCCAAATCTTGACGAACGGTCAAGAGAAATTCTCGAAATTATTGCCTGCCTTGAGAGGGGCGACACGTCACATTCATCTTGAGTATTACATCTTCCGGGAGGATCGTATTTCTCGGGAAATTCAGCGAATCCTCATCGAAAAGGCGAAGGCAGGGGTCGAAGTTCGATTTATGTATGATGCGGTCGGGTCGATTCATACGAGCAATTCGTTCTTTGAAGAGATGAAACAAGCAGGTGTCCAAGTACAGGCGTTCTTCCCGGTCGTACTTCCGCTCGTCTCGAGTAAAACGAATTATCGGAACCACCGAAAGATTGTGGTCATCGATGGGACCGAAGCGTTTACAGGCGGATTGAATGTCGGAGATGAGTATTTAGGTGAGCACGCCAAGTTCGGATTTTGGCGGGACACCCATCTGTACGTCAGAGGAGAAGGCGTATCTGAGTTGCAGTTGATCTTCTTGCAAGATTGGTATTATATGACCGGAGAACGTCTGTTCACCCCGTTTTATCTAGAGCCACTTGAAACGGTTCGAAGTGCGAGTGGTGGTGTACAAATCGTGGCGAGTGGGCCGGATGAACCGTATGAGACGATGAAGTCGATTTATTTTTCCCTAATCAATGCCGCGAAAAAATCGGTTTACATCTCTTCGCCTTATCTCATACCAGACGAGGACATTATGAGCGCACTGAAGACTGCATCACTGTCAGGAATCGATGTCCGGATTGTGTTACCGAGCTATCCTGACCATAAAATTGTTTTTTATGCGAGTCGATCTTATTTTGAGGAACTGCTCGTGGCAGGGGTCAAAATCTATTTGTACGAAGAAGGTTTCATGCACTCTAAAGTGATTGTCGTCGATGATGGTTTGGCGACAATCGGGACGGCAAACATGGATTTTCGTAGTTTTCATTTGAATTTTGAGGTCAATGCGCTCCTTTATAACACGAACTCGGTCCATCAACTGAAACAGGACCTGTATCATGATTTTGAGGGGTCTCATGAATTAGAGTTAGCACAGTTCTCGACACGCTCGTTTTTTATCAAGCTGATCGAGTCTTTGGCGAGAATGTTTTCACCACTACTATGAGGAGGGGCGAGATGCGATTTGCAATCGATCGGAAAGGCGAAATCGTGGATTCTTTTACATTAAGTCGAATGCAGGCGGAGCAACTCGCCCCTTTTCAATGTCCGACCTGTCAAGAAGTCTTGATTGTAAAACAAGGGTCAAAACGTAGGCTTCATTTCGCTCATCTCCATACGTGCGGTAGGGCAGAATCGGTTTCGCATCATCAAGACAAATGGGCTATTTGTCAGTGGTTACAAGAGAGGGGGTGTCCGGTCGAGCAAGAAGTGACGATTGGTGCACGCCGGGCAGACGTTGTCACGACAATCGATGGGAAGCGGACGGTATTCGAGATTCAGGCATCTCCCTTGAAGCCGGAAGACTATGTTGATCGTACGATCGATTACGAACGAGCGGGACTCGATACGGTCTGGCTTGCGAGCGGTCTAGATTTAAGGATGAATCAATCCTTTCAACCGTGGATGCGTCTCGAACTTTTCCGCAGACATCGGTTGATGACCGTAAGAGAAGGGCGGTTAGTACGTTTCAACGGCTTCCCGATTTCAATCAAATATGGAATAGGGAACTGGGAAGTCTCGTCTTCTGTGAACACTTCACCGTTTGAAGCGTATTATCGATTTAATGCGATGGAGTGGACAGAGATGATTCGCCGAAAGCGGATGTCTCCAACTTATCCCTCATTACAAAATCGGCGGTTGATGTTGAATCGCCTCTATCCACTCGGCTTATTGCCCGGTCTGACACCTACAGCTTGTTACTTACCGCTGACATCGCTTTGGGGAATACGGATCCATCCGATAGATTTTCAGGTCGTCCTATATTTGAATCGGTACGAGTCACCGAATGATTCGGTGGAATGGAGTATAGAAAAGACATGTCGCCAGTTTGGTGTGACACCGACAAGCGACTTTTCCAAGTCATTTCATGTACAATGGAGACAACTCTTGAATGCTTGCCGTCTATCGACTGATGTCAGGATGTGGGTGCTTCCAAAGACATATGAGGAAGCGAGATGTCACGATATACGTTTGTTTCAAGGACTTCAGCGATTGATTTTTAAATCGACAAACCGATCAGAAAAGGGAGTGGACGTATGTCAGAAGTAATGACTAGACAACAAGTGCCTGTGGAAGAAACATGGAACTTAGAGACGATCTACAACGATGACAACGCTTGGGAAACTGATTTTCAAGCATTGAAGGAGCAAGTGCCCGCTTTAGTCGGATTCAAAGGGCGACTCGGTGAGTCGGCGGAGACGTTACACGAAGCGTTGCAACTTCGGGATGAGCTCTCTCGTAAGTTACATAAGCTTTATACGTATGCACATATGCGTTATGACGAAGATACGGCAAATAGTCATTATCAAGCATTGAATGACCGGGCCGGCTCGCTGGCCTCGCAAATTTCAGCCCAACTCGCGTTCATGACGCCTGAGCTTCTATCGATCGAAGAAGAACAAATTACAGCCTTCATGGATCAACACGAACCACTTCAAGTGTATCGTCACGCGTTCGATGAGTTGGCATTAGAGCGTCCGCACGTGTTGACTGAAATGGAAGAGGCGATTTTGGCTCAGGCGGGAGACGTGCTCGGACAATCGGGTTCGACGTTCGGTATGCTGAACAACGCAGATTTGACGTTCCCGAAAGTGAAAAATGAAGAAGGGGAAGAGGTTGAATTGACGCATGGGCGTTACATCACGTTCCTCGAGTCAAGTGATCGAAGTGTCCGTGAGGGCGCATTCAAAGCGATGTATGGCACGTATAAGCAATACTTGAATACGTTCGCCTCCACATTGTCAGGAAGCGTGAAAAAGGACAACTTCTATGCCTCTGTCCGCAAGTTTGATAATGCAAGACAGGCAGCACTTCATCATAATGCGATTCCGGAGTCCGTCTATGACGGTCTCGTCGAGGCGGTGAACGAACGACTTGATTTGCTTCATCGCTATGTCGCACTACGAAAGCGTGCGCTCGGAATCGACGAGTTGCATATGTATGACCTCTATACGCCGCTCATCAAGGACGTGGAGATGAAAGTATCTTATGAGGAAGCGAAGCAGTGGATGGTCGATGGATTGGCACCGCTTGGCGAAGAGTATGTCCAAATCGTCAAAGACGGTCTCGATTCACGTTGGGTTGATGTACGGGAAACACGAGGCAAACGTAGCGGAGCTTATTCGTCAGGAGCCTATGATACACAACCGTTCATCCTCATGAACTGGCAGGATAACGTCAACAACTTGTTTACGCTCGCGCACGAGTTCGGACACTCGGTGCATAGTCATTACACGCGGACGTCACAACCTTATCCGTATGGTGATTACTCAATCTTTGTGGCAGAGGTGGCATCGACGACGAACGAGGCCTTACTAAACGACCACTTGTTAAAAACAAGAACGGCAAAAGAAGAGCGTCTCTACTTGTTGAACAATCAACTCGAAACGTTCCGTGGGACGTTGTTCCGTCAAACGATGTTCGCTGAATTCGAACATATGATTCATCAGGCGGCCCAAGACGGGACCTCGCTTACTCCGGAATTTTTGAATGAGACGTACTTGGAGCTGAACAAGCGTTACTTCGGTGACGAGATTGTCATCGATGAAGAGATCTCCTATGAGTGGGCGCGGATTCCGCACTTCTATTACAACTACTATGTCTATCAATATGCAACGGGTATCTCAGCATCTGCGGCCTTGTCGCAACAGATCATGGAAGAAGGAGATGCGGCCGTTCGTCGTTACATCGATAACTTCTTGAAGGCGGGCTCTAGTGACTATCCAATCGAGGTGTTAAAAGCCGCCGGGGTGGATATGACGACGAAAGAGCCGGTTCTTAAGGCGCTCGATCAATTCGAATCGATTCTCGATGAAATGGAATCATTATTGTTTACGTGAACAATATGTGACAATGTACACAAAGTAGTTGTCAAAAGAAGTGAGGCTCGGTATATTATAAGTGTGAAATCAATCACAAACCCCTTTATTGACCGTAAACTTTCTCCCATCTTGTAGGCCTTCCCCGGGCCTCAAGGTTCGACGTCTCTTGTCCCCGCTTGGGACGTCAAAAACCCCACGGCTCCCCGGCCGTGGGGTTATTTTTTATTTTGTTTGAGCCCATGCTTCACCGCTACAACCCGGGACGGGACGGCAGCGTTGTTGCAAGGAGAGTTTCTTCAGTTCACGTTCGATCACAGCTTTGTCTAGGTCTAGAATATAAGACAGTTCAGTGATCGTCGACGCATCATAGCGAGCTAACACTTTTGCTACGTCCCAGTCGGTTGAACGGCTCGGTGCGTAACCTAACAACTCTGTCATGACCGATTGGTAGACGTCATACGGATAAACGCCTTCGATTTTCAGTGCCTCGTCGCGCGTTACGAACGTGAGGGCGGGCAACGACTCAATCTCCCAATCTTTCAGCACTTGATGGTCGACCGCTAATGCATTCAAGAGCTGGTTCGATTGAAGATCGGCTTCAAGTTCACTCAAGTCAATCCCATACCCTTCGAAAGAACGCACGATTTCCCATAAATCGATCGGGTCGGATTGATTACCTGAAAACAAATCATTGACATGCAAATGACGTAAAAATCGCATCGCATGGCGTTTCCCTTGTAATTCTAGTGCCTTGATCATGGTGAGAAGGCGAACTTCTTCCTGACATCCGCCAACACAGCTAGGAACGGTAGAGACCATTCGAAAACGGATGACATGCCCGTATTCAATCTCTAGTTTTTTAATCAATGTCATCACATGAAAATTTTCAGGACTCGAGATGTCCATGAAATAGAATAGCTCCAATGGTTTATATGTTACTTGAATAGGAGTTTCTTCCATCGAACAGGACGACTCATTACATTGTTCAAGTTCCATTTGTGTCGCCTCCTCTCATCAAAAAACTCATTTAACTTTGTAAACTCATTGTAGCAACGAAAAAAAAAGGTTGGCAATGTATCTGCTCAACCTTCAGACCGACTCATTTTTAATTCCATGAATCGAACGATTTTATTTTTCGCGGGACGATAGGGAAGTCCGTGTCTTTCTAGAAGGTTTTCGAACGAGCGTTTACCGCTTTCTTCATTCGTCACTTCAAATTCTAATTCGTAGTCGGTCGTATCCAAATAATGGCTTTCGTCCAAAACGAGTAGTCCTTCTTCTGTTTGATGTTCGGCCCGATTCGTCTCGAGTCTACCTAGGTGCTCGAGTGCCGCACTCAATTGAAACGGGGCGAGTGCCTGCTTCATTTGATCGTCATGGATAATACCATATTTGAATAGGTCTTCGGCCTCTTCTTCTGTAATGTTGACATGCGTCTCAAGCAGTCCTACCTCATTTGGCTGTTTCAATGTCAACACTTGGCCATCCTTCTTTTGACGAATACGTAGCGCGGCCCCGTGCGACTTTAACTGAAATGACGCTGTGTCGAAATAATCGTTCGCTTGCCATCGTACTTGATTTTCTAGCTCATAGGCACGAAGTAGTGTTTCATACTCTTCTTTTGTCAGCATGGATTTAAATTCAATTTCCACTTCTTGGGTCATTCATCATCGCTCCATTCTATGAACAATTGTTCGTTTATGATACCATACAAACGGATACATACGGAAAGGACACGTTTTTTCCGGAAAAGAACGAAAGTGGTGACAGCGTATGCAATCAGTGAACTGGGATCAATTTTTAGTACCTTATCAAATCGCAGTAGATGAGTTGAAAGTAAAGTTAAAGGCCGTCCGTAAACAATTCAAGTCTCAAAACGAACATTCTCCAATTGAGTTTGTTACCGGTCGGGTGAAGCCTGTCGGAAGCATCCTCGAGAAAGCGAAACGAAAAAATATCGCCAAACATGAATTGGCGACGGATATGCAAGATATCGCTGGATTACGAATTATGTGCCAATTCGTCGATGATATCGTTCACGTCCTGGATTTGCTTCATCGTCGGACAGACTTTAAAATAGTGGAAGAGCGAAACTATATCACTCGACAAAAAGACTCAGGCTATCGATCATACCATGTCATTATCGAATACCCGGTCCAGACGATCCATGGAGAAATCCCGACACTCGTCGAAGTTCAAATACGAACACTCGCCATGAACTTTTGGGCCACGATTGAACATTCATTAAATTATAAATATGACGACGATATGCCACTAGAAGTACAAGAGCGATTAAGACGTGCGGCTGAGGCGGCATTTCTGCTCGATGCAGAAATGAGTCAACTTCGTGTCGAGATTCAGGACGCCCAACAAGTGTTCCGAGACAAAGAAATGAACGTGAAGAATGATGAGGACTAGGGGGAGAACGATATGCAGTTTGGGATTGTATCTAGGGGAGATGCGCGATCGGCGGAGATTGCCCAAGAGCTGATTGAAAAGCTTCAACAGGCCGGGCATACGTTATCGGAAGAGCCACGAATCGTCGTATCGGTCGGAGGAGACGGAACGATGTTGCAGGCGTTTCACAAATACATCGACCGTCTTGATGAGACGCTTCTTGTCGGCATTCATACCGGGCATCTCGGCTTTTACGCCGATTGGCAGCCGGATGAGTTGGATGAACTGACGGAGATGATTACGAGCGAATCGTTCGAGCCGGTCTCTTATCCGCTCGTTGAAGTGCTCATTGATTATGAGAACGGGAAGTCTGATCGTCAGTTGGCGATGAATGACTGTACGATTAAAAATTATAAGCGCACACTCGTCTGTGACCTGTCGATTCGAGATGACTATTTTGAAACGTTCCGTGGGGATGGGTTGTGCATCTCTACGCCATCGGGTTCGACCGCTTATAATAAAGCGCTTGGCGGTGCGATTGTTCACCCTTCGATTGAAGCGATTCAAGTGACGGAGATGGCTTCCATCAATAACTTGGTCTATCGGACAATCGGTGCACCACTCCTCTTGCCGAAGCATCATCAAGTCAAAATCAAGCCGCATACGAAGACTGAGTTCGAATTGGCGTTTGACCATCAAGAGGCACTATCGTGGTCAGATGTCGTCTCAATCCGCTGTGCGGTGGCGAGAGAAAAAGTGACATTCGCGCGTTTTCGGCCATTCCCATTTTGGCGACGTGTACGCGAATCGTTCATCGAGGAAGGGAAGTAACGAATGCAAGGATTTACGATTCGTCGCGTTGTGGAGGACACTACCCCATTACGCGACTTTTTGATGAAAGACATGGGCATTTCACGAAAGATGCTCACCCTCGTGAAACATGAAGGGAAAATCGAGGTGAACGGGATCCATCGTACGGTTCGACATGAACTCGAGCGAGGGGATGAAGTAGTGGTCACATTTCCGAACGAGTCTCCTTCACCGCATATGACGGTTTCGAACCGTCCGATCCGGATTTTGTACGAGGACGACTCATTGTTGGCCGTTGATAAGCCGGCGGGAATCGCCACGATTCCGTCTCGGTTACACCCAACCGACACACTTGCGAACGCGGTACTCGGTCATTATGCGCGCATCGGTCTCTCATCTACCGTTCATGTCGTCAATCGGTTGGACCGTGATACGAGCGGTGTCGTTTTGTTTGCGAAGTCTGGATTTATCCATCATCGTCTAAGTGAACTTCAAAAAACGAACAGACTAACGCGTACATACGTGGCGCTTGTCGAGAAAGAAGTGTCTCCGCAAACGATCGATGCGCCGATCGGTCGTGCCGAGGGATCCATTATGGAACGGACCGTGACCGAAAGTGGTCAACATGCCGTCACACACATTTTAGATTGTCAGAACTTCAACCGTGACTTTCTACTAACGATTCGTCTCGAGACAGGACGGACCCATCAGATTCGCGTCCATTTGCGCCATATCGGTCATCCGCTCATCGGAGACTCCATGTATGGGGGAGCGAATCGTATGCTGCGTCATGCCCTCCATAGCGCGTCTGCACGGTTTATTCATCCATTAACGGATGAAGAGGTGAGCATCGAAGCGCCGCTCCCTCAAGATTTTCGATATACGTAAAGAAAGCCCTCAAGAATCCTTGAGGGCTTTCGTCAATCATCATCAAACATATACGTCTTCGATTTAGAGGCTACATTCATCACGAGCCCGATGGCAATCATGTTCATGATGATCCCCGTCCCCCCGTAACTGACGAATGGGAGGGTGAGACCTGTGATCGGCAAAACACCGATCGTCATCCCAATGTTTTGGAAGACTTGGAACGTGAACATGGCGATGACGCCAGTGACGATATAACTTCCGAAAGCGCTGCTTGATTCTAACGCGATATGAATCATCCGGTAAAGGAAGAGGAAGAAGACGATAATCACGAGCGCGGCACCGATGAATCCATAGTGCTCGGCGATGACCGCAAAGATGAAGTCTGTCTGTGATTCTGGCAAGAAAACGAGTCCCTGCCCATATCCTGTGCCGAACATCTGGCCGGAGCCGATCGCTTGCAATGATTTAATCAACTGAAACGCTAAATCGTCTGAGTATTCATACGGATAAATCCATGCCTGGAATCGGTTGAGAGCATGCCCGGGTACGAACGATTGTAGCACCTCGAAATGGGCGAAGAATAAATACATGAACGTCCCGATTACGAGTGCCGCCACACTGAAGAGCCCGAGTAGCCATTTCCATCCGATTCCCGAGACGATGATGATGGCACCGAGCATGGTGATCAAGACGAGCCCGGTACCTAAGTCGGGCTGAGTCACAATCAACCCGAGCGGCGGAACGGCGACTAAAACGAGTTTGACTAAAAGCCAAGTATCGAGTTGAGAGGAACCGTAGCGTTTGTTGTGTTCGTACACGATCGTCGACATAGAGATGAGCAAAAACAGCTTCATGAACTCGGCAGGTTGAAAGCTAAATCCCGGTACGTTATACCATCCGTAAGCTCCATTGATGTTTGGAACGAGTGTGGTGTCCCGTAGCGGAATCAGTCCGACAAGAAGAAGTAGACCGAGTGTATATAAGTACCAGTGAATTTTACGAAGTTGCTCATATTCAATCGTCATGATGGCGAACATTGCAAAAAAGCCGATGACGTAGCGGATTCCCTGCTCAAGGGCGAAGTTGATATGTTGAAGTCGGGTCGGCAACATCGGTTGTGCCGTATAGATTGCACCGAGACTGATGATCATCAGCATGAACACGATCGTCAACAGTGTCGTATCTAAACTTTTTAAATATGATTGAATGCGATTCATAATGGAGTCGAGTCACCCTTTCTATACGTACTATATCTTACCGCAACTTAAAAAAATCGCAATACGTAAACGATGCGGTTGACAAAACAGAAACCTTTCTGTAATCTGATAACAGATATTATCACCAGGTACTAAAAAGGGGAGTTTATGATGTCAATTTTTCCAACATTAACGAATAAAACGTATGTCGTCATGGGGATTGCCAACAAACGCTCGATCGCATGGGCGATTGCAAAAACGCTTGACGAGGCGGGGGCGAAGCTCGTGTTGACATATGCGGCAGAACGATTCAAATCAAGTCTTGAGTCACTTGCAAGTGAGTTGAAGCAAGAAGCGATTCTACTTGAATGTGATGTGACGAACGATGAAGCGATTGATTCGACGTTCCGTTCGATTCATGAGCAAGCGGGGGAAGTTCAAGGTATTGCCCACTCGATCGCATTCGCTGACAAAGAAGCGTTACGTGGTGAATTCTCAGAAATGACACGTGGTCAGTTCGCACAGGCGCTAGACATCTCTGCATATAGTTTGACGGCAGTCGTGAAGGCGGCGAAGCCTTATTTTGCGTCGGATGCCTCGGTCATTACGCTCACTTATTTAGGGGGGGAGCGCGTCGTCCCGAACTATAATTTGATGGGGGTTGCGAAAGCGGCGCTCGACTCGAGCGTCAAATATTTGGCGAACGAGTACGGTCCTCACGGTGTTCGTGTCAACGCGATTTCGGCAGGTCCGATTCGCACATTGTCAGCTAAAGGTGTCGGTGACTTCAACAGCATCTTGACTGAACTCGAGCAAAAAGCGCCATTGCGCCGAAATGTTTCGGCAGAAGAAGTGGCTTCGACGGGACTATTCCTCCTCTCAGGGATGGGGAGTGGCGTGACCGGGGAAGTCATTCATGTCGACAGTGGGTATCATATTTTATAAGTTTGGGGAATGGCGCAGTGGTGCGCCATTTTTTGTATTATCGTTTAGAAGAAATGGGTAAGGACCTATGAAGGAGGTCAGATCATGGGTCCTTATCAGATTGATTTTACCGTTGTTCAATACGTCAACCGTCAAGTCCAACCGTCCGGTCGAGCTAGTATCGAGCCAGTGACACGCATCAAACGTGTCCAGCGAATCCGACCTCGACGGGAAGAGTGGTTAGAAGAAGAGCAAGAAAAAAACCCCGGTCGCTATGTCGACCGGAGCATATAAGATTAGCCTCGGAAACGGAACGTCTCATAGACGTTCCATGTTTCGTTTTCGAGTTCGTACATGACGGCCATCCTTGAGATGGTCTCCTCAAAGTGGACTTGCTCCATGCGCAACCGCTCAAGTACATCGAACAGTTCGGCGTCGGTCAAGTCTTGGCCGATCGTGATGTGCGGCAAGAATTCATATTTTGGTGGTTGATTCAATACATTTTCATGTAGTTGTTGTTGTAAAGTCGACAGTTCGCGTGTCGGTAACACCTTCAAATACAATACGTTGTTCGTTGGTGCAAAAGATCGGACACCATCGACTTTTAACTGAATCGGTTTAGTCGAATCCGCGACTTGCTGCAAGTATTCTAATACTTTTGGCAAGTCTTCTTCTGATACCTCTGTCCGTTCTTTAATGGTCACGTGAGGCGATATCAACGCATATTTTGTGTCATACCGTTTTCGATAAGAGTTCGCAAAATCTTGCACTTGTTTTGACGGAAATAAGACTACCCCGATCTTCATTCCTCTTCCCCCTTTAATCGTATAACCTACATGTTTATGATGACCGATTTAATGTGGGAAGTCAAAGCGGGGTTCGTCTTTTTTCGATTTTTCAGTATAATGGTTATATCATACAGAGAGGTGAATCCTCTCTGAACGAAGGGATGTGAAGCGGGATTTCGATCCTGCGCCTATTATGAAACATGTACCACACTCACGAGACGTACGAGAAGCAGCTCGAGCACGGTTGCTCGAGCGCGGTGTCACGATTGAATCGATTTCAGAAATCGTCTATCAGATGCAGGCGCCATACTCGCCACATCTTTCATTGAAAGATTGCATGGACTCTGTCGAGGCGGTACTCGACAAACGTGAACTGCAACATGCGATTCTCGTCGGGTCGGAACTTGATATATTGGCCGAAAAAGGTCAATTATCCGAGCCGCTTTTGTCAATTATCGCTTCTGACGAAGGGTTGTTTGGAGTGGATGAGACGATTGCGATCGGTGCGGTCAACACATATGGTTCGATTGCCGTAACGACGTTCGGATACTTAGACAAGGCAAAAATCGGCATCATCAAGCAACTCGACACGAAAATGGATGATGGTCAAGTGCATACGTTCATGGACGACCTCGTCGGCGCGATTGCGGCAAACGCATCTGGACGATTGGCGCACCGCCTACGAGACATGGTCGACTTCGGAGAAGAAGAGATGCGTGAACGAAAAGGATTGTATTGATGAAGTGGACACCACAAATGGTAGTCATCACCGGGACGATCGCGTTTGTGATCGTGTCGGTGTTTGTCGTTTTAGGGGCGGTCGATCCGATGAACACACTCGTTTATAAATGGTTACAGCCGCTACCGGATCGAGTGTTTGCCTACGTGACAGAGCTAGGGAGTGCACAAGTCATTGTGGGACTCTCCATATTAGGGTTGTTGTTTTGGTATTGGCGCGGGGACCGTATCGAAGCGTGGCGCCTAGCGCTCGTCGGGATCGGGACACTTCTGTTTACCCAAGTGCTGAAGCTCGTTTACGGGATCGATCGGCCGCTTATCGATGCATCCCTCGATGCGACGACGTACAGTTTTCCGAGCGGACATGCTTCAGGATCGCTGGCCATTTATGGTCTGACTGCGTATGTGTTGTTTCGTAAACAGCGCTCACCGATTATCATCTTCATATTAATTGGAATCGTGCTTGCCGTGTCGCTTAGTCGGGTCATCTTAAACGTCCATTACTTCAGTGACGTGCTCGGCGGTTGGCTTGTCGCGTTGACGATGATCGCATTGTCAGAATGGATTGTAAGGAGGAGAACGGTTTGATTGTTGTTGATGTGGAGAAATGGTTATTCGTTCAAAAGAAAGAAGCGGATGAGGCAACAGTTCCGACGATATTAGTAGAAAAAGATATACAAGGAGCGACGTGGTTCACTTCGATGAAGATTTTGTTCCAATTGAAAAAATGGACGGGTCGTCGTCAATTTGTCCCGTTGTTAGCTTATGATGAGGAGACGTATCGTTCGTATGAGGTTTTCCACGTCGACGCCGTGCCGTCGATGACTTTGCTCGATGGGGGAAAGACGTTACTCGTAGACAATCGGCGAGACGAGGCGTATGATGTCGCGCTACAGGCAAGTGGATTGGGTAAAGAAGAATCAATCTTATTGTTCGCGCTTCAGTATATTGAACAGATGACGAATGAGCCAGTCGTTTTTGCAGGAGATGAGTCAGTTGATGCTAAACGGATCGTCCCGACAGCATTGTTGGACAAGACAGACCGTTTAGAATCCGGACGTCGCCTGTTCGAGTGGATGCGCGAAGAAGACGTACGTGAGGAGAATCGACATGACTGATTGGGAAATGACATTTCAGCAATTGCTTGACGAACAAGTGGATGAAGTGAACGTACCACGCGAAGAGTTCTTAACCGTTCGAACCCTTTTGATTGAGAAAGGATGGCTCTTCCAAGTGGTTGGAGAGGCCAAACACGGTGGCATCACAATCTATCGCAGAAACCCGGTCGCAGCAACTTCATAATCGCAAGGAACAAAATCCTAACATAAGACAAGGTCTGCCTCCCACATGGAGAGCAGACCTTGTCTTGTTTAAGCGTTTGAAGCGAGTTTGATTTTTTGTCGTTTCATCTTGTGTAGTAACCAGGCATAAAGGACTTCACAAGAATTATGTGGAAGGATCAGCTCCACGAGTGGGTGGGCATGACCGAATATAGTGAAGCGCGAATGGTCCTCGTCGAGCAGGGAGACTTGAATATCGGTCGCGTCCTGTAGGGATATGCGTTGTTCTCCCGCATGGGCATCTTTAAGTTTCAGCATTTTTCCATTCGTCGCAAACTTGGTGAACGAAGAGACTCCTTGTACTTTCAGTTGTTCCATTTCGTGTATCTATCCATCGCGTGATGAATAGATTTTCACCTCGCTTTCTCTATATTGCCTTCCATTCCTTTAGAAGGTTATTCCTAGTATAACGCCTCGTCTAAAAAAGAAAAGTGATAATTTAACAAAAAATTAAGACAATTTGTTATCAATTTTTAAGAATAGCGTTCAAGCTCGTTGATGATGGGAGATTGGTTGTAACATTCGACCTGAAAATAACAAAAAAGAACCTCGTTTTCAGAGGTTCGAATCGATTCATTACATGCATGACCTTATAACCGTTCGATTTGCCACGTACGACGGCGATACAATAATTGGCCTTTTAGTGCAATGGACTCTTTCTTGGCATCGAAGTCTTCCTCAAGGACAGACATATCCTCATAACGACCCGCCACGTAGAAAGAGATCGCGATTTGTCGATTAAACAAACTTCTTTTTATATGATCGAAGTCGATGATAAGTCCTTGAGGCGCCAAATCGAGCAGTTCATCAATGACAGGAAGCGGGATTGGAACGAAACTGATATTGCGAATGTCTCGGTCGAGTTTGCTTTGCAATATGTTCTGGACGAAACGATTGATCGTCGACCAATCGCGGATGTAGAGGCTGCTGTGTCTGTCATTTGCTTCATTGAAAAAGGCGATTTCGTTATCGAGTGAGTCAAGGAACGGTTTCTTGATCCCGCGTTCCATATGACTTAAAAACAGGATTTCTGCAATTTCATGATCGGACAACGTCTCGAGCGTGTTATAATCCGGAAAATCGATTGCTGTGAATGTCGTTTGATTATTCAAATACTTAGTCGAGAACGAAGTGAGTTCGTGTGCTTCGATGTAACGAAAACGTGACCTTGAAGATTGTCTCATTCCTTTAATGTCTGTTCGGCCAATGATCATCGGTCTCGTCACAGAAAGTGCTTCTGTTACATCGCCCAACGTCACCCCGTGTAGCGTGAAGCGTTGAACGTCTCGGTCTTGCTTCAAATAAAAGAGTTGTTTTGACATATCGTATCCCCTTAACTTGACATACTATACATATAGTAGCAAAAACACGTGCTTTCCGCTAACTTGAGACGATTCTCGAGGGTTGACATCGATTCATTTGGGAAAAGAGAAGTATAATTGGGGAAACGAATAAGAAAGGCGGGTTCCACATGTGGGGATTGAAACGAAGTTTTCCTGAGCTCGCTACGCCTCGGTTTATTTTACGAGAACTAGAACCGCGTGATGCTAGAGCACTTTATACGATCCTGTCGACTGAAGAAGTGATGCGATATTATGGGTCGGATCCGCTCATTGCCGTCTATGAGGCAAAGAATGTGATCGCTTATTTCAAAGATCAATTTCAACAAGGTAAAGCGATTCGCTGGGCGATTTGCGATCGGATGACGAACGAGTTGGTCGGGACAATCGGGTTCCATAATTGGACACCTCAATATTACAGGGCTGAAATCGGATTTGAGGTCTCCCCTCATTATTGGAGACAAGGGGTGGCTTTTGAAGCGGCGACTGCTGTCATCCGATACGGATTCGAAGAGTTCAAGTTCAACCGGATCTCGGCCTTGGTCGCACCGAAAAATGAAGGCTCGAACCATCTCGTACAAAAGCTTGGGTTCATCGAGGAAGGCTTGCTGCACGACTATGCATACAGTCACGGACGATTCATGGATTTGACCATGTATCGGTTACTCAAATCAGAATGGGAAGAAAAGGAGCATTCGTTCATATGAAGTCACTCGTTTTATTACATGGATTATGTGGTTCACCA
This sequence comes from Exiguobacterium qingdaonense, assembly GCF_018617855.1. Lineage (GTDB taxonomy): Bacteria > Bacillota > Bacilli > Exiguobacteriales > Exiguobacteriaceae > Exiguobacterium > Exiguobacterium qingdaonense. Next base: position 467,148 of record NZ_JACSKY010000001.1, on the reverse strand, counting down.
AAGTATTTTGAACAGTTGGAGCCATTACTTGATGCTGATGTTCATGCGCTTACGCTACCCGGGCATGCAGGTACGGAGGCGGGACCAGAAACGATGGATCAATTTGCGGACTGGGTCATCGAAGAGATTCGACTTCGGGAGCTTGAGCGACCATTCGTGCTCGGACATTCGTTTGGAGGCTATGTGACGACGAACCTCGTCCGCCGATATGAAAGCGAGCTATCAGGATTCGGCTTGATTCACTCAACCGCTGCTGCTGATTCAGACGAGGCGAAGGAAAAACGGAACGGCGCCATTCATAAAGTCATCGAGGAAGGGGTCGAACCGTTCATTGACGGGATGATCCCGAATGTCTTCTCGAACGATTCAGACCCTGAACTTATTCGACAAGCGATTGCAATCGGGTATGAGATGACGACAGATGGGATCGTGAATGCGCAACGAGCGATTCGAGACAGAACGGACGAGGTCGATGCAGTGGAAATGAGCAATCTCCCCGGCTTGTTCATATTCGGTGAGAAAGATCCGAACATGGACCGAGAGCGTGCATTTCTAGGTGCGTCGCCACATACGACAGCGATCGTACCTTACAGTCACATGGGAATGATGGAAAGTCCGCAAGAAGAAGCGGCAATCATCAATCAATGGATCCAGGAGGTTCATCATGGAAAAGTATAAACTGATTGCGATGTCCGGTAGTCTCCGGAAACAATCGTTCAATACGGCACTTTTGCATTCAATCATCGAGTTGGCTCGAGATGACTTTGACGTCGATATCGTCTCAATTGAGCTCCCGCTCTTCAACGACGATTTGATCGACCCGGACGAGCCAGAAGAAGTGGCCTCGCTAAAACAGACGATAAGAGAAGCGGACGGTCTGTTAATCGTCACTCCAGAATATAATCACAGCATCCCTGGTGTTTTGAAAAATGCAATTGACTGGCTGTCACTTGAACCGGGCACCCCACTTCGTGATAAACCTGTTATGATTGCCGGGGCATCACCTGGTCTTCTTGGGACGGCAAGGTGTCAGATTCATCTTCGACAAGTATTTGCCACAAATCGGGCAAATGTTTTACCAGGAAACGAAATTTTCGTTACACATTGTAAAGGGAAAATAGATGATTCGGGATTACATGATGAACAATCTATAACGCAAATTAAAAAAACGTTATCTGAGTATTACAAATGGATTGAATTTTGGAAGCGTAACGCAAAAAATTAACTTGAAGTCGCCCCCGATGTTTGATAGAAAGGATATGTGAAAACAAACACAAGAGGAGCGACACCAGAATGGAAACTTACATCGAACTGTACAATGGCGGCGAATTAGGTGATCGGGCGGTAATGAATGATGGATTGACGTTTGGACGCATGACGATTGTTGAGTTGTTCTATCAATCAAATCATATTTTCGGATATGTGAAAGAGAACGGTGAAAAACGTTTCTTCCTCGAGCCGATTGCAGAGGACGACACGTTCACTGTAGATGGGAATTTGTATTCGCTCCAGCAGTTCATCGCGTTGTTCTGACTGAATATAGATGAGTAGTTGACGCAAGCGACTCGCTTGCGTTTTTTTGTCATTTTCGTCACGATGATAAGTGAGGTGATGAGAATGAAATTAGTAGCAATTGAACCAACGCCAAGTCCGAATAACTTGAAAATCATCGTGGAACCCCCGTTTGAAGGGAGAGGGGTCACGTACGACAAAGCGAGTACAGGTGCTCCGACGATCATTCAAGAAATCGTGGCACTGCGTGGAGTAAAATCGGTATATGCCGTATCTGATTTTCTCGCTGTTGAACGTCATCCGAAACATGATTGGCATGACGTCATGAACGAGATTCGACGCGCGTTCGGGGAACGTGTCGAAGAAGTCGACTCCACTCAGATGGATACAGATTATGAGCCGGTTCACGTATCTGTCCAGTTTGTGCTTGACGTGCCGATGCAATTGAAGCTCGTCAAAGGGGACGAAGAAAAACGAATCGGCTTGTCCAAACGATTCGTCGACGCAGCCATGGAAGTGCAGGCACAGGTGAAAAATGTGATCCAAGACCGGCGTTGGGTGGAACAGGCCCCACGATATGGTCAATTGGAGGAAGTAAGTGTCGTCGCTCAAGAAGAGCTAGAGGCTGCCTATCCAAAAGAGCGGGTCGAACGAATCGTTGCTCGTGCGTTTGGACGTGAGGCCGATTTCGAAGCGAACGCGAACCACTTACAGTCAGATAACTGGAAAGATCGCATGGCATTCTTGGATGAACTTGAGATTCGTCATGAAAACGTGCCGTATTTCCGTCGTGCGTTAGAAGATTCAGTGATGGCCATTCGTCGGCAGGCGGTCGTCATGATCGGGATGTTTGAAGAGCGTCGTGAAGAATATGTCACTTATATCGAACAAGCGCTTGTAGATGTTTCTCCTATCGTGAGACGTACGGCTGGTGACACTGTGTCGGATTGGGCATTGCCACAGTCGCAACCATCCATGATTGAGGCGCTGAAGGACAAAAATAAACTCGTTCGCTGGCGAGCGGCACGATTTTTGTTTGATTGTGGAGATGAACAAGCGCTACCGGCCTTGTCTGTCGCCGAGCAAGACCGAGAATTTGAGGTTTCATTGCAATCAAGACTGGCGAAAGAGCGAATCTCGAGTGGGGAAACCGCCCTCGGTACGGTTTGGCAACAAATTTCGAACCGTTCTAAATGATGTTTCGTTCGACATGTGGTGAATCAAATTATTTTACAATTAAAGGCAATGAGGGGCGTCTGCATCGCAGATCGCTCCTTTTTTCATAAAATCACATGTACATTTAACCAATTGACTAACATTTGATGTAAGCGTTTCGACAATAGGTACAACGTCTCTGTTTCTCTGTCGAACGATAGGACAAACATCTTGGTTTTAGATTGGTACACTATGGTTATCACAGATGAACAAAGGAGCCATACTTATGATATTGTTTGCAGAAACGCCTGAACTTGTCGCTTATAAAGAAGTAATCGGAGAAACGGTGGTCGTCACATTCGAATCGATGCATAGTGAGACGTTCTCGATTACGGCTCAAGTCCGGTCAGATCTCGATATCGCAGATTCATTGTTCATGACCGGTTGGCAACAATACATGAACGAAGAGAACGTTTCGTAAAAAAGGTAAATAATATAAGGAAAATCATTACAAACGTCTGCACTTTGTATACACTAGTGCTATAGACGTTTTTTATTTTGTTGAGGAGAGTGGAATCAATGAAGAAAACTTGGTTGCTCGCCGTTGTGACGGCAATCTTACTAGTCGTAGCAGGGTGTGGGAAAGACGAGGCGAAACCGAGTCAAGTGAATAGCGATTCGTCCGAACCACCGGCTCCGCTGACGCTCGACACTGAAGTCGCTTACGACACGTCGGCGAATACGTTGTCCGCTACGGTCTCGATGATGAACCCGAATGAAGAAGCAGTGGATGTGACATTTAACACGTCCCAACGCTTTCAATTGGTCGTCAAGCAAGGCGATCAAATCGTGTTCGATTATGGTAGTGAATACATGTTCACAGAGTCCGTGATCGAAGAGAAGTGGGAAACGGATAGTCAAAAAGTGTTCGATGAAGTGTTTCCATTGGATTTAGAAGCGGGTGAATATACAGTTGAGGTGATTGGGCTTGGGCAAGTCGAAGGGGCACCCGAGATTGCTGTGACGGATGAGGTAACTTTCACGGTTGAACGATCTGCTACCGAAACACCTGAAGAACCATCGGAGACACCTGTGTCAGAACCTCAATCGGATGGGGCGTTCCGCGATGTGAAGATTGACTTGAAGGATACGATGATTCAAGTCAGTGGCTTCACGGACGAAGTAGAGTTTGAATGGTCCGTATCAGACGGGCATAACCTTTATGCCCAAGGTGCTGCTGAAGTGACAGGTGGAGGGTTCTCGTTTGGCGTACTGCTCGACGAGGCGCCAGCAAAAGATCAACGATTGTTCTTAGAGATGACACCAATCGGTGGAGAAGTGACATCATTCAAAATTCAATAAAGTGTTGACGGAAACGATCGTTTCCGTCTTTCTTTTTGGATGTAAGTTGACGCGGTATAAGGATTATCAGACAATAAAAAAAACAAGAGCACAATGGGAGGGTAATCCATGCAACAACACATCATCGAATCGACACATGTCAAACCGGTCATCGACCCGAAAGAAGAGATTCGCCAGCGAATCGACTTTTTGAAAGCTTATGTCAAACGTGCCGGTGCGAAAGGGCTCGTCTTAGGTATCTCAGGTGGCCAAGATTCAAGCCTGGCCGGAAAACTATGTCAGCTCGCCATGGAAGAGCTACGGGATGAAGGAACTGACGAATACACGTTTTATGCGGTGAGATTGCCGTATGGTGAACAACATGACGAGGACGACGCGCGCCTCGCCCTCGAGTTCATTCGTCCGGATCAGTCGCTCATCGTCAACATCAAGCCTGCTGTGGACGCGTCGGTAGAAGCGTTTCATAAAGCGACCGGTCTCGAGTTGAGTGACTTTAATAAAGGGAATACGAAAGCGCGGGAGCGGATGAAGGCACAATACGATATCGCCGCAACATTTGGAGCCCTCGTTGTCGGGACGGACCATGCAGCCGAGTATGTGACAGGATTTTATACGAAACACGGAGACGGGGCCTGTGATTTAACTCCGCTGACAGGGCTGAACAAGCGTCAAGGAAAAGCACTTCTTCACGAGCTAGAAGCTCATGAACAAATTATTTATAAAGTCCCTACGGCCGACCTTGAAGATGGTCGACCGGGTCTCCCTGATGAAGTCGCACTCGGGATGACATACGATCAGTTGGACGATTATTTGGAAGGAAAGAAAATAGATCCGACAATCGCCGAGCGCATCGAGACGATTTTCAAGCGTTCACGTCATAAGCATCATGTTCCTGCATCCATGTATGATGAGTGGTGGCGTTGAGAAAAGGAGAAGTTGTCATGACGACAGCTTCTCCTTTATGCGTCTTATGCTTTTTTGAACGGGACGAATTGGATGATCAAAATACATGTAAAGGCGATGAAACTGAGTAAGGGAATCGTGATAAACCCGAAGTAATTCACCCAACGAATGAGACAGTCATTCGTACAGAAGGCTTCTCCATTCGGAATACGTTCAAGGATGACGTGATATAGACTGATACACCAACCGGCACCGGCCATAATTCCGACGAATAAGCGGTTGACGTTCCGTGCGGTCAACATGATCGTCAAGTAGTAGATGGCGAGTGGATACATAAAGATGCGTTGGAACCAACACAGCTTGCATGGTAAAAAGAGCCTGACTTCAGAGAAATAAAGGCTGGCAAGCGTCGCGATCGTCGCAACGATAAAGGCGAAATGATGTCGTTGCATCAGATTTCCTCCTAACCCTCAAATTAGTGGACAAACATGATATGATACATTGAAACAAATACTTATTCAGTATACAATCTTTCAAATGATAGAGAAACAGGTGACGAGATGCAAGTTTCGGAAGTAGAAGTGTTGATTGTTCTTGCAGAAGAATTGAATATGCGTAAAGCGGCCGAGCGATTGTTCGTTTCACAACCGGCGCTCAGTCAACGGCTCGTGACGATTGAGCATCAATGGGGGAAAAAGATTTTCGTTCGTTCCACGAGGGGGCTCGCATTGACGCCAGATGGAGAGAAAATCATCGAGTTCGCCAAAAAGATGTACAGTGAAGAACAAGAGCTAAGGGGCGAGTTGACGGCGAATCAAGGTGAAGTATATGGTACGCTAAAGATTGCCGTCGCCTCGATCATGGGACAATATTGGCTTCCGAAAGTATTGAAGACGTTCGTGGAGCGCTATCCATCCGTGCGTGTCAAATTAGTCACGGGATGGTCGAGTGAAATGATGCGCTATATGCTCGAAGAGAACTTCCATATCGGAATCATTCGCGGGAACCCGGATTGGCGGGGAGAGCGAATGAAGTTATTCTCTGATTCTTTGCATTTGGTCGATTTGAAAATGACCGACCTCGCGCAACTAAAAAATAACGAGCGCTCGTTTATCCAGTTCAAGAGTGACTCGACGTATTACCAGGAAATATTAGAGTGGTGGCAAGAACGGTTTTCAAGTCCGCCACTCACGACACTCGTCGTAGATCAGATTGAGACGTGCAAACAGATGGCACTCCACGGCATCGGCTTTGCAATTTTGCCCGAGTCGACCATCAAGGATGTCAACGAGATGAACAAGATTCAACTGACATCCTCGGATGGGGTACCGCTCGTTCGGGACACGTGGATGCTCTCAACTGAATCGATGATGGAACTAGCACAAGTACGAGCATTTTGGGATATTGTCGAAGAAGTGACGGAGGAGACTGAATGATGAATTGGGCAATCGAAGCGAGAAGAAAACTACATCTGATTCCAGAGGCCGGCTATGAGGAGTTTAAAACACAAGCGACACTCGAACAGTTGATTCGCGAGCTCGACTCTCCACGTGTTCATATAACCCATTGGCGAACGGGACTTTTCGTACGTGTAGATGGGCTCGTCGGTGAGAGAACGGTCGGGTATCGCGCCGATATGGATGGTCTCCCGATAACCGAAGAGACGGGCTTAGCGTTTGCATCAATTCACGAAGGGATGATGCATGCATGCGGACACGATGTCCATATGTCAATCGCGCTCGGTTTGATTAAACGGGCGGTCGAAGTACCGTTCAACCATCACCTCGTCGTCTTTTTCCAACCTGCCGAGGAAGGTCCGGGTGGTGCGGAGCCGATGGCGAAGTCGGAGCTGTTTTATCATTTCCGTCCAGATGTATTGTTCGGATTACACGTTGCCCCAGAGTATCCGGTCGGGATGGTGGCCTCGCGACCAGGTGTATTGTTTGCGAGCGCACGAGAGCTTCATATGACCATTCACGGAAAAGGGGGGCACGGTGCATTCCCTCATTCAGGCATTGATGCCGTCGTCGTTCAAGCGGCGCTCATCATGCAACTGCAAACGATTGTGTCTCGCAACATTGACCCGATGGGAAGTGCCGTCGTCAGTATCGGAAAGGTCGCGGCCGGGACGAAAGAGAATATCATCGCGGACGTGGCTAAGTTAGACGGGACGGTCCGGGCGCTATCTGACAAGGAAATGGTCGTGCTTGAGAGCCGGATTCGTCAAATGATCGCAGGGGTCGAGATGACATATAACGTTCAAATCGACCTTGAGTTTGGCAATCGTTATCACGAGGTCGTCAACGATGAGCGCTACCTCTATCAGTTCGAGGAAGCGGTCGAAGAGCTAGGCTACTCGTATAAGACTTGCGTGCCTGCCATGACGGGTGAAGATTTTGGTTATATGCTGAAACAAATCCCGGGGTTCATGGTTTGGCTCGGTGTGAACGACATGGGGTCAGGGCTCCATCAATCGACACTTAATCCTGATGAGCGCGCCATTGAAGTCGCGATCGATTTATTCGATCATTACTTCCGTACAGTCATCATCCAATAATACGAAGCGGTCTCGTTTGGGGCCGCTTTTGATGTGTTCAAATGGGAATGAAATATGAGGGAAAAGGGAAAAAAGGATGAATGTAAAGCGACGATTTTGTGTAGATTGTTCAAATGTGAACATTTTGCGAACTCAAGCATTGAGACATTACAGCATCACCTAAAATCATTATGATGAAAGTATCGAAGGGTATTCATCTGTGATTGTCGTTTCATACATGGGTTCGAAACGATAGAGAGAGATAGGAGGTAATCAATAGATGTTTCAAGATCCTGTCCTGATGAGCCGAGCATTGACGGCACTCACGTTAGGTTTCCACGTGATTTTTGCCACACTCGGAGTCGGGGTTCCACTTTTAATCTTATTGGCAGAATTTTTAGGGATTCGTAAGAAGGATCCAAAGTATACGCTTATGGCTCGGCGGTGGTCGCGCGGCTATGTCGTGACGGTTGCAGTCGGGGTCGTGACGGGTACGGCGATTGGTCTTCAGCTGTCGCTACTTTGGCCGAACTTGATGCGCGTTGCGGGTCAAACGATTGCGCTCCCACTTTTCATGGAGACGTTCGCATTCTTCTTTGAAGCGATCTTCCTCGGAATTTACTTGTACACATGGGACCGCTTCAAAAATCCTTGGCATCACATGCTTCTCGGAATCCCGGTTGCGGTCGGTGCATTGTTCTCAGGGTTCTTTATTACAGTAGTAAACAGTTTCATGAACCAACCGGTAGGGTTTGATATCATCGATGGTCGATTGGCGAACGTCAGTCCTTTTGAAGCGATGTTCAGCCCGGCCATGCCGACGAAAATGGCACACGTGTTGACGTCCGCCATTTTAACATCGGCCTTCATCTTAGCTGCCATCGCAGCCGTTCAGTTGTTACGTCAACGTCGTAATCAACTTGATAAAATGTCGATTGAGTACCATAAGAAAGGCCTACGTTTGACGATGACGGTCGCGTTGATTTTTGCGATTGCAACAGCGCTCGTCGGTGATTTCTCAGGTAAATATTTGGCGAAATATCAACCGGATAAGTTAGCCGCAGCAGAGTGGCATTTCGAAACGTCCTCCGAAGCGGGATTGATTCTCGGTGGTTGGTTAGAGGATGACGGTGAAGGTGGTTATATCGTTCGAGGCGCATTAGAGATTCCTTACGCCCTCTCCATCCTTGCCGGTGGTGTCCCGGACTACGAGGTCACTGGTTTGAATGAGTTTGCCAAAGAAGATCAACCACCGCTCTTCGTTCACTATTTGTTCGATGCGATGGTCGGGATTGGGATGTTGCTCGCACTCATCTCCTTCCTATTCGTTCTAGGACGTTATATCAGGCGATTGAATCAATTCAGTAAACCGATGCTCTTTGCGATTGCAGCGGGTGGACCGCTGGCTATGGCAGCCATTGAGTTCGGATGGTTCTTCGCTGAATTTGGTCGTCAGCCTTGGGCGCTTTATGATTTGATGCGCACGAGTGAAGCGGCTACGACTTCTGCAAATGTCGGTTGGATGCTTGTCGCTTTCGCGATCCTCTATGCGGTACTTGGAACAGTTACTGTGGTCGTTCTATCACGTCTGTTCAAAGAGAATCCAGTAGGGAAAGAACTAAAACAATCTGAACATCGTGGTGAAGCGATGTTTTCGGATGAAGTGTGATCGGAGGGTATGACATGCAAATTCAAGAATTAGGGATTGCCGTTCTATGGACGTTTTTATACGGCTATCTCATCGTCGCATCGATTGACTTCGGTGCAGGGTTCTTCGCCTTCTATAGCCGTTATACGAAGCGCGACCATCTAGTGAACCGACTCGTCAAGCGCTATTTGTCCCCGACATGGGAAGTCACGAACGTCTTCTTCGTCTTCTTCTTCGTCGGAATCGTTGGTTTCTTTCCGGACACGGCTTATTACTATGGGACAGCCTTGCTCGTTCCGGCGTCTGTCGTATTGATTCTACTCGCCATTCGAGGCAGTTTCTATGCGTTTGCGAATTACGGTTCGAAAGAAAGTACGCTCTATATGTTCTTATACGGGGCGACGGGATTACTCATCCCTGCCTCGATGTCGACTGTGTTGACGGTCAGCCAAGGTGGATTCATCACGGAGACAGAGAGCGGGGTCATCTTTGACGGAGCGAAGTTGTTCACAAACTTCTATTCGTGGACAGTCGTCATTTTGGCGATCGTCTCCGTCTTGTACATCAGTGCGATGTTTCTTTTGTTCTATGCGGACAAGGCGCGTGATCGCGATGCGGTCGAGCTCGTCAGAAAGTGGGCGCTCTTCTGGAGCGTTCCGACGATTATTGCGTCGGGACTTGTCTTTTTCGGACTGAAGTCACAAGCGGCTTGGCACTATGAGAATATTTTGGGAGGCAATTGGTGGTGGTTCGCGATGAGTTTCCTCTTCTTTGTCATCGCGGTCTCATTCGTTTATATGAAACGAAACTACGGGATTGCATTCTTAATGGTGATGGGTCAATTCTTCATGGCTTGGTTCGGCTACGGATATTCACATTTACCGTACATTTTGTATCCGTATATCGATATCAACGGAAGTGTCGTCAACGAGTCGATGGCAGTGGCGCTTGTCGTCGTGTTTATCTTAGGTTTACTCCTTCTCGTCCCGGCACTCTACCTGTTGCTTCGACTATTCTTGTTTGACAACGATTACGTACGAGGAAAACGCTCGAGTGGAAAAGCATAATGTCGAAGATGGGATTTCCTTTATTTGAAGGGAATCCCGTTTTGTTTTTTTGTATAGAGTTTTGAAGTGGAATCAGTTAAACTGAACGAAGAATCAAGAAGAGAACATGTGTAGGAAAGGGATGTAGCATCATGACAGGTGAATTTGCAGTCATCGGTTTAGGGCGATTTGGTGGGTCAATCGTCCGTGAATTGTCATCGAACGGATATGACGTCCTCGCCATCGATTCCGATGAAGAACGTGTCAACGAGTTTATGGGGTTGGCAACTCATGCCGTTATTGCCGACACGACCGATGAGAACGTATTAAAAAGCTTAGGAATTCGAAACTTTGAACACGTCATCGTCGCAATCGGAGAAAACATTCAAGCTTCGATCTTGACGACGTTGATTTTAAAAGAGCTTGGTGTACAAATCATCACGGTCAAAGCGACCAATGATTATCATGAAAAAGTGCTACGCCGCATCGGTGCGGATAACATCGTGCATCCGGAGCGTGACATGGGCGTTCGGATCGCGAACGGATTGATGAGCCAAAGCATTCTCGATTATCTGGAGTTGTCGAACGAACATTCGATTGTCGAGATTAAAGCACAAGACAAGTTGTCTAACAAATCACTCATTGATTTGGACTTACGGGCTAAATATGGCGTCAACATTGTTGCGATCCGTCGCGATGATGATGTGATTATCTCTCCTCAGGCTGATGAAATGATTCTTTCTGAAGATATTTTGATTATCATCGGAAAGGATACCGATTTAGATCGACTAGAACGAACGTTGCGTTCGAAATAAAAAAAGACCTACTTGAATGTTTTCGCAATTGCGACTCAATCCAAGTAGGTCTTTTTTTAAATGAGATTCATCGACTTCAGACCGTGTTCAATCCCGTCCTCAAGAATCGATTTTGTGACAAAATCCGCCACATCTTTGGCTTCAGTACGAGCGTTACCCATTGCGATTCCCGTCCCTACATATTGAAGCATGGCCAGGTCGTTCAACGCATCGCCAAAGGCATACGTGTTCTCCAAACGATAACCGTTCGTCTCAATGAAATGACGAATGCCATCCGCCTTGCTCGCCCCTCTGTTGATTACGTCCATCGCATGAGGATGCCAACGGATAAAGTCGAACTCATGATAGGCGTCAAGATAGTGATGCTCGTCTTCTTGCGTGCAGTAGATGAGTGTCTGATACACGTCCTCGTTCACATGGAAATGTGGTTCAAAGCGAGGAATCGGCATATCTAGCTCGCCGAGTGATTGTTCGACAATCGCGTCATTCTGTTTTGAGGCACCGCCTCGGTCTTGTCCTAAGTAGACAAGTGTATGGTCGTTTGACGAGGCATGCGTTGACAAACGACCGAGCGCGTCTTTTGAGAGCGTGTTGCGATAAACGATCTCCCCTTTATGGACAACGATTTGACCGTTATAGCAAACGAAACTATCAATTCCGACGCGCTCTGGGATGTCTGATAGCATAGCCGGTCCACGTCCTGTCGCAATGAACGTCTCGACACCGTTATCCCGTAAAGCTTGAATTGCTGAAATCGTTGAAGGTGGGATATAGCTGCCTTCATGTAAGAGCGTCCCGTCAATGTCGAAAAAAACAACTTTTTGGTCTTCCATTTCATTCACCATTCTTTCTTTTTGTCTCGGAATATGTTTTTCAAACCCACTAAAAGGATACCATGAAATAAGGAAACTACCACGAATATCACATCGTTAGTGAAATGTTGTCGTAATATGAGCTATAATGAAAAAAGAATCTTACGGGCATATTCGAGAATCACTTATGTTTCACATAGATGTATTAATAATTGAAGTAAGGAGAGATTAAATGAAGTTTGTTAAGAACCACCAAACAGCCGTGTTCGCATTAGGCGGACTGGGAGAAATCGGGAAGAACACATACGTTGTTCAATTCCAAGACGAAATCATCGTCATCGATGCGGGAATCATGTTCCCAGAGGATGACTTGCTTGGGATCGACTATGTGATTCCTGATTACTCGTACTTGATTAAAAACAAAGACAAAGTAAAAGGGGTATTCATCACACACGGTCACGAAGACCATATCGGGGGAATTCCGTTCCTATTAAAACAGGTTCAGTTACCGATTTACGCGACGAAGCTCGCACTCGGGTTAATTAAAGTGAAACTTGAGGAGCATGGATTGTTACGTGAGGCAGAGCTCCACGAGATCGATGAGGATTCACTCATTAAGTTCCGTAAGACGAGTATCTCGTTCTTCCGCACGACGCACTCGATTCCGAACTCACTCGGAGTCGTCGTCAAGACGCCACAAGGGAACATCGTCCATACGGGTGACTTCAAGTTCGACTTCACTCCGGTCGGTGAGCCGGCAGACCTTGCCAAGATGGCGGAAATCGGGAAAGAAGGCGTCCTCTGTCTCTTGTCCGATTCGACCAATGCGGAGGTCGAAGGCTTCACGATGAGTGAGAGCGTCGTCGGGGGCACGATTAGCGAGACGTTCCGAAAAGCAGACGGCCGCATCATCTTTGCGACATTCGCATCAAACATTTATCGATTGCAACAAGTGATCGATGCCTGTGCCGAGACGGGTCGCCATCTCATGATTTTCGGTCGATCGATGGAAAAAGTCATGACGATCGGGCAGGAGCTCGGTTTCATCAACGTTCCAAAAGGAATGATTATTGAAGCGAATCAAATGCGTCATTACGACCCGAATGAGATTGCAATTCTTTGTACCGGTTCACAAGGGGAACCGATGGCGGCACTTAGTCGCATCGCAAACGGGACCCATCGTCAAGTGTCAATCATCCCTGGCGATACGGTCATCTTCTCCTCTTCTCCAATCCCAGGTAACGCCATCTCGGTCGGGAAGACGATTGACCAGTTGTATAAAGCTGGGGCGGATGTCGTATATGGGAAGTTGACGAACATCCACACATCAGGACACGGGTCGCAACAAGAACAATTATTGATGATTCGTCTTCTCAATCCGAAATTCTTCATGCCGATTCATGGTGAGTACCGGATGTTGAAAAAGCATGCCGAGCTTGCCGAGTCCGTTGGCATTCCAAAAGAAAATAGCTTTGTCATGGACAATGGCGAAGTGCTCGCCGTCGATTCGGAGTCGGCCGCGATCACGGGTAAAATTTCTGCGAACGCTGTCTACATCGATGGTAACGGAATCGGAGATATCGGGAATATCGTATTAAGGGATCGTCGCATCCTGTCTGAGGACGGGCTCGTCGTCGTCGTCATCAGTATCGATGGGAAGACACGCAAACTCGTTTCAGGACCAGACATCATCTCACGTGGATTCGTCTACATGCGCGAGTCAGGTAGCTTGATTCGGGATGGGGAACGTTTGTTGAAGAAAACAGTCGAGCAAGGATTGTCTAACAAACAGATGAAGTGGTCAGAAATGAAGCAACTCGTCTCTGATACGCTCACACCATACTTGGCGCAAAAGACGCGGAGACACCCAATGGTCCTGCCGATTATTATGGAAGTATGATTCAACGGGCTGTAGGAGACTACAGCTCGTTTTTTTACAAGCGAATGAGGGGGATTGTTTATGGCTAATAAGAAAAAGAAGAGGGGATGGTTGAAGTGGGGGATGGCAACCATCGCGCTCATTTTTCTCATCACGCTCGTGTATCATCAGGTCAAGCCGTTGCCAGAAGGTGTGTCACGGCAGTCTGAACCGTATATGATCACAGATGACCAAATCGATTTTCTCTATGATTTGACTTATCAAGGTGAGGACACAGAAATTGTCGAACAAGAAATTTTCAATGAGGTCGAACGAGCAATTCGAGAGGCGAAAGAGTATATCGTCATGGACTTCTTTTTATTCAATCCATACTCGAATGAAGACCGACAATATCCTGATCTGACGGCTCGTCTATCGGCCGCATTGTTGGAGCAGATGGAACGATATCCAGACTTGTCAGTCGTCTTCATCACTGATGACATTAATACGACGTATAACGGTCACGTCTCTGATCATTTCGATGTGCTAGAGGAAGCGGGTGTGGAAGTCGTATACACGAATCTAGACGCCCTCCGCGATCCGAACATTTTATATTCCACTTTCTATCGAATGGCGATTCAGTGGTTCGGGGACAGTCAAGACGGTTGGTTGCCGAATCCGATGGCATCATCCGCCCCGGATATTACGGTTCGTGCGTACTTACGGTTGTTAAACATTAAAGCGAACCACCGGAAAGTGATGGTGACGGAAAATGAAGGGTTTGTCCTGTCTGCAAATCCTCATGACGCGAGTGGTTACCACTCCAATGTCGGAGTTCGTCTCAAAGGACCGATCTTAAAAGAAATCATTGAGGGTGAGCAGGCGGTCGCTACATTCTCGAAAGGCGACGCGCGACGTTTCCCTGACGACGAGGCGCTATCTCGTATCGAGGGTGAGCCGACCGATGCACCGATGAAGATCCGCTATGTGACAGAAGGAAAAATTCAGGAGTCGGTACTCGATGCGATGAATGGTGCGAGCGCCGGAGATACGATTTGGATCGGTATGTTTTACTTGGCCGACCGCAACATCATCCAAGCGATCGAGGACGCCGCAGGGCGGGGCGTGACCGTGAACTTGATTCTCGACCCGAACACAAATGCGTTCGGACGTTCAAAATCAGGTTTGCCGAACTTGCCAGTGACAGCAGAACTGAACACCGTCAATCCTGAACAAATCGAGATTCGATGGTATGACGTCGGCAAGGAACAGTATCATCCGAAAATCTTGTATGTGGACGGATCGGAGAAGACGGTCGTATTAGGTTCTGGTAATTATACGACACGGAATATGAACGATTATAATCTTGAAGCGGATGTCGAGGTGAAGGGTGAAGCGGACACATCCTTCTTTGACGAGGTGGACGAGTATTTTAATCGATTGTGGAACAATGAGAACGGAACTTACACGGTGGCGTACGAAGAGATTCAAACCGACCTCCCGCTTGGTAAGTACGTGATGTATTGGCTTCAAAAGATCACGTGGACGATGACATACTAAAAAACAGCTATCCTCCATTTTTGAGGATAGCTGTTTTGACGTCAGTTCGTCTCGATTGGATTGAACTCGTTCGTGTATTCGTATAAGAATGTCCCGGTCTCTTTCAAGACATCACTCTTACGGTGAAGAGAGAAATGATCGTACGGAACGGTCTCTGTTTGAATATTATTCGTATATTCCTCGAGCAAGAGCGAGCTCGATGACTCGATCAAGTTAAACTCACCGCCTCGTCCTGAGAATGAGAGAACCTGTACAGAACGTGGCCACGTCTCGAGTTTTGACTGGAACGCTTGCAGCCCATCCGAACTTGGTGACAAATCACGGATGGCGGGACTGCCCGTATTGATTCCGAAGTTGCTCGCAGACAGTCCGAAGTTCGCAAGTCGTGTGCCGCCGAACGGGCTATCGAACGTGACGAACTTATCAATGATATACGTCTCTTGATTCAGAATATAGTTCGCGGCAGCGACACCACCCATGCTGTGACCAATGATGTACATACGATCAAACGAACGATTTCTCGTTTTTTTGTACATTTCAATGGCTGCATTCAACCATTTTGTTTGATTGTTCAGCGAAGCCTCGGCATCCTCGAACTCAATTCGGACGATGGGACGAGTCGAACTGTAATCATAAATCTCGCAGTCCGCCTTACCTTTATCGGTAACGGTACATAAGGCACCATCCGTCGCATAACCGCTCTGTTCCATCGCTTGTGAGAATCGTAAGAACGTTCGGTCCGTGCCGAGTAATCCGTGGACGGCAAATGTGGGAATGAACTCATTCGTCTGAGAGGCTTCGCGAATCGCCTCGGACTGGCGTTCATTTCCTATTTCCTGACGTATGGTGACGATAATCAATGCCAGCGAGAGCGAGACGATCAACAGTCCTAAAAGTCGCGAGCGTATCGATGTCTTCTTCGGGTCTCCGACGTTTTTTCGATATTTTCGCCATATGATATACGATAAGGTAGCCACCGAAATCAAGGTGATGACCGTCACGATCCATGCTTTGACGTTTGGTACATGGGCGACGAGTTCTAAATTGTTTTGGCGACCACCATAAACTTGCCACTCGACGTGCTTCATGGAACGGATATCGAGTCCTGTTCCGTCCTCTACGAATACACCGGTCGGCACGTTCAGGTTGAAGCGAATGTCAGCTTGTCGGATATATCGTTCGGCCAACTTTTTCGGGGAACCTGACAGGTTGACACCCGGCAAGTCAACTTGGTCGAGCCGAAGATCAAGATTCGTCTGAAGCGTATAAGAATCGAACCATATGCCTTCTCGATGAGAGACGTCGAATTGAATATCGGGTGGGACGAGAATGCCAGACGGTCCTGTCTTCCACTCTTCTTTAATCCCTTGCAAGTCGTCCACGCTGTCGAACGTCTTTTTTAAGACCATGCCTTCATAGTCGTCAGCACTCAAGTAATCTTCCGTCTCGTATCCATTCTTTTCTGCCTGCTCTTTCCATGTATCCCAGTCAAGGCGTAAGTTGAGGAGTTTCATAACGGGATGGTCACGAAACGCATAGGTCGTCTCAAGCGAGACGGACTGATCGTAGTTTACAGTCGCGTCATAATTAATACGTACACATCCCCCGATTAAAAGAAATAAAAGTGGGAATAGTAACAACAGTGCCCTTTTTCTCGAGCTTTTCATGTTAAATCGGTTCGCCGTAAGTTTCTAGCGGGTTCGCTGTATTGATGCGGTCATAAAACAAAATCCCGTCCAAATGGTCTAGCTCGTGCTGACAGACAATGGCGCGCATCCCGCGTAAGCGAAGCTTGATCGGCTTCCCGTCGCGGTCAAACCCTTCTAACGTGATTCGACGAAAACGAGGTACATTTCCTTTTACCACGCGATCGACCGATAGACAGCCTTCGCCACCGTTTAGAAATGTCTGTTCGACGGAATGACTCGTGATTTTAGGGTTGAAGATCGAGAGTTTAAATGTTTCTGTCTCTTCTTGAAGCAATACTGTAAAGAAACGGCGATTCACACCGAGTTGAGGTGCGGCGATTCCGACACCGCCCCGCAGCTCATATTTTTCGCTCATTTCTGGGTCCTGGCTATTGATGAGGAACGTCTCCATCTCGTCGAGTAACGCCAAGTCTGCTTCTGTTGGCGGAACCGATACTTCAGTTGAACGAGTGCGAAGCCGTTCATCTCCTTCGCGAATCACATCTTTCATCGTTAACATATACAACTTCCTTTCTATCAAACGTATACGTTTGATTATATCATATTCAAACAGGAAGGAATGTAGATGGTACAGAAGGTGAAATGAAAATAATACAGTAGTAAAAAAGATGTCATATCCCTTGGATGTAAGCGTTTTATTTAAGTGAGCATATTTTTTGCGTTATTGTAACAACCCGTTTTATACTGACAAGGAAACGGCAGGAAAGGAGAACTTTCCTGAATCACGTTAATACAGATTGCTTTTTTGGACAGATACACGTAAGATTTGAGTTAGTGTTTGATCACAAAAAAGACAATTGTCTCATAGTTGAAAGGATGAGGTGAAACGAATGAACAACGTTCAGGTACTTCAAAACGTGGAAGATAACTTCCAAACGTTCCGTATTCTCGACGAGAAGGGTGAGGTCGTCAACCAAGACGCAATGCCTGACCTAACGGACGAGCAACTTCAGGAACTCATGCGTCGCATGGTCTATACTCGAATCTGGGACCAACGCGCAATCTCGCTTAACCGTCAAGGCCGTTTAGGATTTTATGCGCCAGTGGCAGGACAGGAAGCGACGATGATCGGGACGCAATACGCGCTCGACAAAAAAGACTGGATCTTACCGGGATATCGTGATATTCCACAACTCGTATTCCACGGACTTCCACTCTATCAAGCGTTCTTGTTCTCACGTGGACACGTGGCAGGAAACCGCATCCCTGAAGATGTAAACGTCTTGATGCCACAAATCATCATCGGTGCACAAATCGTTCAAACTGCTGGTGTGGCGATGGGTCTCAAACGTAACGGCAACGAAAATGTTGCGATCACGTACACAGGTGACGGTGGTTCATCACAAGGTGACTTCTATGAGGGATTGAACTTTGCAGGTGCATTTAAATCGCCAGCAATCTTCGTCGTTCAAAACAACCGCTTCGCTATCTCAACTCCTGTTGAAAAGCAGACAGCAGCTAAAACGATCGCGCAAAAAGCTGTTGCAGCCGGAATCAACGGCATCCAAGTAGATGGAATGGACGTTCTCGCGGTGCTCGCAGCAACACAACAAGCTCGTGTTGACGCACTTGAAGGAACACCGACACTCATCGAAGCACTCACTTACCGTTACGGGCCACACACACTCGCTGGAGATGACCCAACACGTTACCGTACAAAAGAACTTGATACGGAATATCAAGAAAAAGACCCACTCGTTCGTTTCCGTCTCTTCCTCGAGAACAAAAAGCTCTGGAACGAAGACATGGAGAACGAAGTGATCGAACAAGCGAAAACTGACGTGAAAGAAGCGATCAGCCAAGCTGACAAAGAACCTAAACAAAAAGTTTCGGACTTCATCAACAACATGTTCGAAGAACTTCCTTCAAACTTGAAAGAACAGCTTGAAGAATATACTGCAAAGGAGTCGAAGTAAGTTATGGCTCAAATGACAATGATCCAAGCGATTACTGATGCGATGCGCGTTGAAATGAAGCGCGACGAGAAAGTACTTCTTTTCGGAGAAGACGTTGGTAAAAACGGTGGGGTATTCCGTGCGACGGAAGGTCTCCAAGATGAGCTCGGCGAAGACCGTGTATTCGATACACCGCTCGCTGAATCAGGAATTGGTGGTCTCGCGATCGGTCTCGGTCTCACTGGGTTCCGTCCAATCATGGAAGTTCAGTTCTTCGGATTCGTATTCGAAGTATTTGACTCAATCGCAGCTCAGATGGCGCGTATGCGTTACCGTTCAGGCGGCGCTTACAGCCAACCGATCACAATCCGTTCACCATTCGGTGGCGGCGTTAAGACGCCTGAGCTTCACGCGGACAGCCTCGAAGGTTTGATGGCTCAGACACCTGGTCTTAAAGTCGTCATTCCATCGACTCCGTACGATGCAAAAGGCTTGTTGATCGCGTCAATCCGTGACAACGACCCGGTCGTGTTCCTCGAGCACATGAAATTGTATCGTTCGTTCCGTGGCGAAGTGCCTGAAGGTGATTACACAATCGAACTCGGTAAGGCAGACGTGAAACGTGAAGGTACAGACGTTTCAATCATCACTTACGGTGCGATGGTGCATACATCACTTAAAGCAGCGGAAGAACTCGAAAAAGAAAACATTAACGTTGAAGTCATCGACCTCATGACAGTGAGCCCGCTTGATATCGACACAATCGTAGAGTCTGTTAAGAAAACAGGTCGTGCGATCGTCGTTCAAGAGGCACAACGTCAAGCAGGTATCGCGGCGAACGTTGTAACTGAAATTCAAGAGCGCGCAATTCTTCACCTCGAAGCACCAGTTCTTCGAGTTACTGCACCAGACACAGTCTTCGCATTCGCACAAGGTGAAGACATGTGGTTACCTGACCATAAAGATGTCGTTGCAAAAGTTAAGGAAGTTGTGAACTTCTAAGATCGTGTCGAATAAACGATGAGGGAGAATTGTCTCCCTTGTCGTGTTTACATGATGAATTGATGGGAGGAAAAACCAGTGGCAGTATTTGAATTTAAATTACCAGATATCGGTGAAGGTATTCACGAAGGTGAAATCGTCAAGTGGTTCGTAAAAGCAGGGGATACGGTCAAAGAGGACGACGTTCTTTTAGAAGTACAAAACGACAAAGCAGTCGTTGAAATCCCAGCTCCAGTCGACGGTACAGTCAAAGAGGTTAAAGTTTCTGAAGGTACAGTTGCCGTAGTCGGCGACGTCCTCATTACATTTGACATCGAAGGCGACGCACCAGCAGGTGAAGAAGAAGAGGCACCTGAACAACCGAAAGCAGAAGAGAAGACAGAAGACGTAAAAGAAGATGTGAAAGAAGACGCGCCACGCGATGTTCAACTTCACAAATCTGAACGTGTCATCGCGATGCCATCGGTTCGTAAGTATGCGCGTGAAAAAGGTGTCGATATCCGTGAAGTCAACGGCTCTGGCGACAACGGTCGCGTCTTGAAAGAAGACATCGACGCATTCGCAAACGGTGAAGCACCGTCTACAGAATCTACAACAGAGAAAACAGATTCTGTAGCACCGGCAGCAGCTGAGAAAACGGAAATCAAGCCTTACGAGTCAGCGACTCCAGAACTTGAAACACGTGAGAAGATCCGCGGAATCCGTAAAGCCATCTCGAAAGCTATGGTTAACTCGAAACACACTGCACCACACGTTACACTCATGGACGAAGTCGACGTGACGAAACTCGTTGCACTCCGTAAGGACTTCAAGCAAGTCGCAGCGGACCAAGGCGTGAAACTCACGTACTTGCCATTCGTCGTGAAAGCATTGACTGCTGCAGCGAAAGCATTCCCAACAATCAACGCTTCAATCGATGATGTCAACGAAGAAATCGTCTACAAAAACTACTACAACATCGGAATCGCAGCTGACACGGACAACGGGCTCGTTGTACCAGTCGTGAAAGATGCAGACCGTAAGTCAATCTATGCACTTGCTTCAAACATTAACGAACTTGCAGGAAAAGCTCGTGAAGGCAAACTCGCTGGGGAAGACATGAAAGGCGGATCGATCACAATCACGAACATCGGTTCAGCTGGTGGACAATGGTTCACTCCGGTCATCAACCACCCAGAAGTTGCGATTCTCGGGATCGGTCGCATCGCTGAAAAAGCTGTCGTGAAAAACGGTGAAATCGTTGCTGCGCCAGTACTTGCACTCTCATTCAGCTTCGACCACCGCCTCATCGACGGTGCGACTGCACAGAACGCTCTTAACATGGTGAAACGCTTGCTCGAAGACCCAGCACTTCTAATGATGGAGGGATAAGAACATGGTAGTAGGAGAATTCGCACAAGAAACTGATTTACTTGTCATCGGTGCCGGTCCTGGTGGATACGTTGCCGCAATCCGTGGCGCGCAGCTCGGAATGAAAGTAACAATCGTTGAGAAAGGCAACTTCGGTGGTGTCTGCTTGAACGTCGGATGTATCCCATCAAAAGCGTTGATCACAGCGGGACATAACTTCCAACACGCTAAAGGACACGATTCAATGGGAATCACTTCTGATAACGTGTCAGTGGACTTCACAAAAGTTCAAGACTGGAAACAGTCAGTCGTTAACAAATTGACTGGCGGAGTCAAAGGCCTTCTCAAAGGAAACAAAATTGAAATCGTTCAAGGTGAAGCTTTCTTCGCTTCTGAAGATACAGTCCGTGTCATCACTGAAGACAGCTCAACTCCTTATAAATTTAAAAAAGCAATCATCGCGACCGGTTCTACACCGATCGAGATCCCATCGTTCAAGTGGTCTAAACGCGTCCTCTCTTCAACTGGCGCATTGGCACTTCCTGAAGTACCGAAAAAGCTCGTCGTCATCGGCGGAGGCTACATCGGTATGGAGCTCGGTACGGCATACGCTAACTTCGATACAGAAGTTATCGTTGTAGAAGGCGCTAGCGACATCTTGTCTGGCTTCGAGCCACAAATGACGCAAATCGTTAAGAAGAAGCTCAAACAAAAAGGGAACGTCACAATCCACACGAACGCACTTGCTAAAGGTGTCGAAGAAACGGAAGACGGCGTAACTGTCAAGTTTGAAGTGAACGGCGAAGAGCAAACGGTCGAAGCGGACTATGTGCTCGTCACGGTTGGTCGTCGTCCGAACACGAGCGATATCGGTCTCGAAAATGCGGAAGTTAAAGTTAGCGATCGTGGAATCATCGAAATCGATGACCAGTGCAAAACTTCTAACGAAAACATCTTTGCAATCGGTGATATCGTTCCTGGACCACCACTTGCTCACAAAGCTTCTTACGAGGCTAAAATTGCAGCAGAAGCAGCAGCAGATAAGCCAGCTTATCTCGACTATTCTGCAATCCCTGCAGTCGTCTTCACAGACCCTGAACTCGCGACTGTCGGTTACACAGAACCACTCGCAAAAGAAGAAGGACTCGAAATCACAGTTTCGAAATTCCCATTCGCAGCGAACGGTCGTGCACTTGCACTTGACGAGCCAGACGGCTTCATGAAGCTCATCACACGCAAAGAGGACGGTCTCTTGATCGGTGCTCAAATCGCGGGTACTGGCGCTTCAGACATGATCGCTGAGCTTGGTCTTGCAATCGAGGCTGGTATGACTGCTGAAGATATCGCACTTACAATCCACGCTCACCCATCACTCGGTGAGATGGCAATGGAAGCTGCTGAAATCGCAATGGGTATGCCAATCCACGTCGTTAAATAAGAACACTCATAAAACCTCTCTCACGAATCGTGAGAGAGGTTTTTCATGTAGGTGACGACACGCTCGACTTCCTTGAATCCAATTTTCTCGTGAAAGCGTTGACTGTCCTCGTTTTCAAGCTCGGTATCCGATGCCAGTTCGATGCACCCATGACGCGCCGCGAAGGTCGACGCAGCATCGACCAAACGAGTAGCGACGCCTCGATGGCGCTCTGACTCGATGACATAGATTCCCTCCACGTATGCTGTCGGAGAGGTGGTGGAGCCGGGGACATAGTCATGACGGAAACTGAGCTGACAAAAACCAACCTGTCCTGTTTCGTTTGAGGCGATGAAATAATGCATGTTCTTTGAAGCGATTCCGCTCCTGACTTCCATACGTAATTCATCATCAGGGGCGTCTGGCCAAAGTTGATGCATGAGCTGAACAAGGGTCTCTAAATCCACTTCAGTCGCATAATCAATTTTCATTCTGATCTCTCCTTAGGTTTCGTACTTGTAGTATAAAGGAAAATACTTAAGAGAGAAGGGAGGGAATCCTGATGGCATTCGATGAGGAGTTATTATATACGGTGTCCGAGACGAGTCGTGTCCGTTTTACCGGGATTGAAACAGAAGCCGCCCGTTATGATTTTGGTTTCGTCTACACACACCAATTCATGGGCAAGGTGTTAGTCGTCTGCATGCAAACCGGTCAATCTGCCCTTCTCGATTTGCATGCGCTAGAAGAGCCGCGTCAATTGTACCCGATGCTTGGTATCAACTTGAACGATACGGAACACGTCGCTGAGTTTTTGCGGCTCTGCTTAGTCGAAAAAACACAGCCTTCCGAAGAAATTGACACTTGAAAAAATGTAAGCGTTTTCTTATAATGGGATGTAGGGGAAGCAATTCGATCATCTACAGCCACCTTTTCTGAGATGACATAAAAAATGAGCCGGTCATGATGACCGGCTCATTTTTTATTTAGCGAATCGCTTTTGTTTGTTGAATGACTTTAATCATTTGAAGCGACTCATCTTCAAGTCCCTGGACAGGGAGTCCTGCTTCGATATTAGCCATGATGTAGTCAAGAGTCGACGTCGTGATCAGTTCACCTGGGATGATAATCGGAATCCCTGGTGGGTATACCATAATGAACTCCGCTGAAATGCGACCGACGGCGTTCTCGAGAGGAATGGTCTCTGACTCTTCATAAAATGCATCACGTGGACTAAGCGCAAGCGGTGGAATCTCAGGTAGCATGATGGTGAGCGAGTCATTACCTGATTTCTGATAGACGGATACGACGTCTTGCATCGCATCGATCAACGTTTTAATCGTCGACTCGTCATCCGCTGACGTGACGATGAAGAGAACGTTCAGTAAATCTGACATTTCGACTTCGATGCGATGTTGTTCACGGAGATACTTCTCCACCTCAAACCCTGTTACACCGAGCTCACTTACTGACACGAGGATTTTCGTCTCGTCGAGTGCGTAAGTGGATTCTGAATGCAATTCAGCATGTCCATATACAGATAAGTTCGTCATCTGATTGATTGCCGAACGAGCCGTTCGGGCAAGGTCGAGTGCCCGTTCATTCATCATATGTCCTTTCGTCGCAAGCTGTCGACGTGCGGCGTCAAGCGAGGCGAGAAGTAGATATGAGGTGGATGTCGTTGTAATCATCGAAAGCATCGCATGGATTCGTTCTGGCGAGACGAGACCGCGTCGTACGTTCAAAATAGAGCTACCGGTCATCGACCCCCCAAGCTTATGGACGCTTGTCGCAGCCACATCGGCCCCGGCTTGCATCGCAGAGAGGGGAAGCTCATCGTGAAACGGGAGATGCACCCCATGTGCTTCATCCACGAGGACGGGGACATCTTGCGCATGGGCGACAGAGACGATTCGCTCCAAATCTCCTGCGACACCAAAGTAAGTTGGGTTGATGACGAGAACGGCTTTTGTGTCTGGGTGAAGCTCGAGTGCGCGCTCTACGGCACTTGCAGTGATTCCGTGGGCGATGCCATATGTCTCGTCGAACTCCGGGTGGATGAAGACCGGGTGAGCACCTGTAAGGACGAGTGCGGACATGACCGACTTATGCACATTCCGGGGAACGATGATTTTCTCGTTCGGTCCGACAACGCCCATAATCATGGCCATGATTGCACTCGATGTACCTTGTACGGAGAAAAAGGTCTCATCAGCAAGGAACGCCTCTGCCGCCAAGCGTTCCGCTTCAGCGATTGCCGCTTTCGGATGATGAAGGTCATCGAGTGGGGCAATGTTGATCAAATCAATTTTTAGGGCGTTTTCGCCAATAAAATCACGAAACACGGGGTCCATCCCTTTTCCGCTTTTGTGGCCAGGAATATGGAACGCGATCGGATTTGAGTCGACATGCTCGAGCAATGTGTCAAACAATGGCGTTTCTAGCTGAGTGGCACCTTTTAATTTCAATCGTAAATCCCCCTTGAAAACAGTATATTTATGAAGTGAATCATAACGTTTCGTTATATGTTGGCATCAAAAAGTAGCAACAAAAAAACTATAGAGATTTATGGCCCAACTTGCAATACTTTTTTTTGTTGTTACAATAAGTCTCGAGGTGAACAATATGCAAATCAATTATCCGATCAATTCGGATTGGACGACAGACGAATTGATTGATGTCGTCGAGTTTTACAGTGTCGTCGCACAAGCGAATGAAGGCGGCGTCGAACGAGAGGTTTTCCTCGACGCATATCGCGCCTTTAAACAGATCGTAACATCTAAGGCGGAAGAGAAACAACTGAACGCGGCTCATGATGAACAGACTGGATATTCTACGTATCGTACGGTTCAAGCGGCTCAGAAATCTTCGAGTAAAATAATCAAAATGTAAGTCCAGACATGCCCGAGACAATCCGGGCATGTTTTTTGTTATATTCTTTTTTGATTCGGGTACAGTTCTTTAACAGCGATTCAGGTTTAAGCGCTTCAGAATTGGGAATATATCCATTAAGATAAAAAATTCAAAATAGTCAGAAAATTCTCTTTCTTTTTCGGTTTTTATCTGATATACTCAATTCAACTCATTAAACCGTAACTTGCAGCCCAACAAAAGGAGTGTGGCATCTTATGAAACAAGTAATTGAGGCATTTAAAAGAAAAGACGCAGAAAAACGGATTCCGGTGCTGCGCTTGGAGATTGATTATGAATTGGCAACACTTTTCGATGCGATGGCGTCACAAGATGATGCCACAGTTCAGGCTAGTAAGCATCGGTTAGAGAAGTATCGCCAAGAATTATTGCGTCTCGAAGCCTAACCTATACACACATTCAGCCAGTATTCCGAGCGGATACTGGTTTTTGTTTGGTACAATACAGTTGAGGTGATGATAGATGATAGAATGGTTCGCAGTCGATCTGATCAAACAAGCGGGAGAGTTGATTCGCCGTGAGATCGATCAAAGCTACGAAGTGGAACGAAAGACCGGAAAAGGGGATCTGGTCACGGAGATTGATCGAGCGGTGGAACAACTGATTGTGCATCGCATTCAAAAAACGTTCCCCGAGCATCAAATTATGGGGGAAGAAGGGACGGCAGATCAACCAGACACCCTGACAGGGACGGTCTGGTTCGTCGACCCGATTGATGGAACGCTCAACTTTATACATCAAAAACGTATGTTTGCCATCTCAATCGCCATCATGGTGGATGGGGTCGTTGAATATGGATTTGTATATGACGTCATGGCGGATGAGATGTTCATGGCTCGGAGAGGATACGGGGCGACATTGAACGGGCGAACGTTGACAAAACTGCATGAACATCACGTGCGTGACGCTTTCTTAAGTATGAACGCGACATGGGTCACGCCGAATCATCAAATCGCTCCTGAGATTTTGGCACCGATTGTACGAGATTCGGTTGGCACCCGGGCACATGGGGCCGCGTCACTTGAATTAGCCTGGCTTGCTGCCGGTCGGGTGGACGGCTACATCACGATGCGCAATATGCCGTGGGATTATGCTGCCGGAAAGTTACTCGTGGAAGAAGTGGGAGGGCGTGTCGTCACGTTGTATGGTGAACCTATACGATACGATGGCAAAACATCCGTATTGGCAGGCAGTGAGTCGTTTGTGAACGACGTCATGAAACATTATGTCATCGCAAAAGTGACGGCCGAAGCGAAGCCCGACCTTCGCATCGTCGCCCATGAAACGTACGGAGAAGTGCGAGACCTTCTTGTACTGGCGAACCCGAATGAAGCGATGGTTCGGGAACAATTCGAAGAAGGACGCACGTTCAGAGCGTTGCTCGGTAAGGAAATCGTCGGAGCATACATGTTGGTGGCACGCGAGGGAAGCCGGTTCGAACTCGTTAACATCGCGGTGAAACCGGAACGTCAAAACCAGACGATCGGACAGCGGATGCTACAAGATGCGGTGAAACGGGCGACGTTGCTCGGTGGGAAAGAACTGCTCGTCTGTACGGGGAACTCAAGCATCATGCAGTTACGTTTTTATCAGCAAGCCGGCTTCCGATTTGATTCGGTAGAGCGGGATTATTTTATCAATCATGGCTACGGTGAGATTGAAGAGGATGGGTTGGCTTTACGTGACCGGATCTGTTTGACTCGTCCGTTATAGTCGTTCATGTAATGAAAGGGTGCTCTGACATTGATCAGAGCACCCCCTTTTTTATGAAGAATGGCGATCGGACAGGATGCGACGGCGTAGTTGAATGCCAAAGAAAGTCGCAATCCCACTTAATACGAGACTACCTAATATGATGGCGGCACTTCCTTCGGCGACGCCGATCCCGATGCCGACAAATCCGGCGACGACGGCCATGGCAATCAATAGAAACATTAGTTGCATGGAGATTCCTCCTTATTTTCTCTTGTCTACCCCATTGTATGATAAAAAACGTCCGATGAAAACGTTCACAGTCGATTCCACTCGACAAAGGTACTGTGACGTGTGCTATACTCTTTAAGTTGAAGAAAAGCTGAAACTTTTTAAATAAGAGAGGAATAACTACATGAACGTAAGAACAAACCTTCGTAACGTAGCCATCATCGCACACGTTGACCATGGTAAAACAACGTTAGTCGATGAATTATTGAAACAGTCTGGTACATTCCGGACGAACGAGGCGGTCGCAGAACGTGCGATGGACTCAAATGACATCGAGCGTGAGCGCGGAATCACGATTCTTGCTAAAAACACGGCAATCGATTTCAAAGACACACGAATCAACATCGTCGACACACCAGGTCACGCAGACTTCGGTGGGGAAGTTGAACGAATCATGCGTATGGTTGATGGGGTCATCCTCGTCGTCGATGCGCGCGAGGGCTGTATGCCACAAACTCGTTTCGTATTGAAAAAAGCACTTGACCAAGGACTTCGTCCAATCGTCGTTGTCAACAAAATCGACAAGCCGATGGTTCGTCCGCTTGACGTTGTCGACGAAGTCGTCGATCTCTTGATTGACCTTGGCGCAGATGAAGATCAACTTGAATTCCCTGTCGTCTATACATCGGCTGTCAGCGGTTCGAGTTCGTTCGATCCTGATCCTGAGAAACAAGAAGATACAATCACGCACGTACTCGACACGATTCTCGAGAACACACCGGCTCCAATCGATAATTCAGATGAGCCACTTCAGTTCCAAGTGACGATGCTCGATTATGATAACTACCTTGGCCGAATCGGTGTCGGTCGTGTCTTCCGTGGAAGAATCAAAGTCGGAGAACAAGTATCTCTTTGCAAGACTGACGGTACAGTGAAACAACTTCGCGTCACGAAGTTGTTCGGTTACTTCGGACTCAAACGTGTTGAAATCGAAGAAGCGAAAGCTGGCGATTTGATTGCGATCGCAGGGATGGAAGATATCAACGTCGGTGAGACGGTCACGCCAGTCGGTGAAGAAGATGCACTCCCGCTTCTTCGTATCGATGAGCCAACGCTTCAAATGCGCTTCATGACAAACAACTCACCATTTGCAGGACGTGAGGGCGATTTCGTGACAGCACGTAAAATCGAAGAACGTTTGATGAAGCAACTTGAAACTGACGTCTCACTTCGCGTCGAAAACACGGATTCACCGGATCAGTGGGTCGTATCAGGACGCGGTGAGCTTCACCTCGGTATTTTGATTGAAAACATGCGCCGTGAAGGATATGAGCTACAAGTATCTAAACCGCAAGTAATCATTCGCGAAGATGAAGATGGCACGAAAGTTGAGCCGTTCGAACGAGTTCTCATCGATGTACCGGAAGAGTACACAGGCCCTGTCATGGAATCGATCGGTCTTCGTAAAGGTGAACTCGCTAATATGAACACGAACGACAATGGACAGACACGGATGGAATTCATCGTTCCGTCACGTGGGCTCATCGGATATCGTAACGAGTTCTTGTCGGCAACACGCGGATACGGAATTTTGAACCACACGTTCGAAGAGTATCGTCCGTTCATCTCTGCTGACATCGGTGGACGCCGTAGCGGTGTAATGGTATGTATCGAAAATGGGAAATCGACGGCTTACTCGATCGGTGCACTTGAAGACCGTGGAACGATCTTCATCGAGCCGGGTACGGACGTATACGAAGGGATGATTATCGGTGAATGTAACCGAGACGTCGACCTCGCCATTAACGCCGTTAAAGGGAAGCAGTTGACGAACATGCGTGCCTCGGCAAAAGACTCGACACAAGTCTTGAAACGTCCGCGCGTCTTCTCACTCGAAGAGTCGCTCACGTTCTTGAACGATGACGAGTACTGTGAAATCACGCCGGAGTCGATTCGTCTCCGTAAGAAAGTGTTGAATAAGAACGAACGCGAGAAAGCTGACAAGCGTCGTAAACTCGGTAAAGAATAAGTAGCTAGGGAACGCCTCGGCGTTCCCTTTTGTTTCGAATAGTGTAAAATGGATGTGTATGAAATAAAGGGGGATTCTTCGTCTTGAAAGCTTCTCAAACAATCGATATCACACAGATCGATGTACCATGGATCGCTTCGATGCTCGGTGTCGGTAGCGACCAAAATGACTTTTCTGTCGGATTCAATGCACTCGTTGTCACAGTCATCCTATTGACGATTCTTGTGTTCAAACTCGGTTTTGCAAAGCAACTGGCGTGGTGGAAGTCACTGATCGTCTATGTTCTGCTCGCACTCGGGGCAGGGACGATGGCACTCGTCTTTTTCACTTGGCCGATTCCGGAAGTGCTTGCCGTCATGGCAATCGTTCTGGCGATCTATCGTGGTCGCCTCTGGTGGAACCGTCGTCAAGATGCAGTCGAATCATAAAAAAAACGGGCGTCTCTTCGGAGGCGCCCGTTTGCATTACCAATTTCGTTTTTGTCGAAATGTTGGATATAACTTGAATTGTCCAGATGCGGCGCGTTCGGCGGTTCGTTCGCTGATTCGCTCCTGACACTCTTGACACATATATGTTTTAGCCGGTTTATTGCGCAATCGTTTTGCCTCAAACGACCATGAGTCGATCGTTTCGATTTTATCGCAAAGAGAACATTTTACACGCATCTTCTCACCTTCCTCTACTAGGATGAGTATAGCATGATTTCATCTGTTGAAAGCAGGGAAATGAACCGATAAGGGAGAATGGTACAACCATACCCGGTTAAAGGAGGGGAGTTGAATGGCGAGTAAGGCAACTTTTGAGTTAACAGCAGCACAAAAGCACCTGTTAAACGATATGCCGCTAACATTTCTCGTCGGTTTTGATGAAGCGAAGCGATGGCCGATCAGTCACGCCATCAGTTGGGTGCAAGCACTCGACGCTGTCACGATTCGGTTAGCAT
Source organism: Exiguobacterium qingdaonense (assembly GCF_018617855.1). Lineage (GTDB taxonomy): Bacteria > Bacillota > Bacilli > Exiguobacteriales > Exiguobacteriaceae > Exiguobacterium > Exiguobacterium qingdaonense. The sequence continues at coordinate 436,742 of NZ_JACSKY010000001.1, read as the reverse complement.
TGACAAGAAATTCACATATCGTGACCATATTGACGACTGAGAAAACTGTAGGTCTCATCTTTATCGAAGATGGTCAGTCTTACCATGTCTTACTATCATCCATCCGAGAGTTTGAACCGACCATCAAACCGAGCCTTCATCTTCGTTTTTTCGAAGGACATGTCGAAGAAGTGAGGAACATCTCATTTTATGGTGCAGCTTACGCTCAGCCCGAAATTACGAAAACGTATGATATCCGTGCAGCGGAAAAACTGGACCTTGAAGTGAAAGACAGTCTTCATTCTTGAATACCATCCTATATTCGAGGGGCGGCAAAGTCTATGAAAAAAACGTATGTACTTGATACGAACGTACTCCTACATGATCCGCTATCCTTATTTCAATTTGACGAGCATGATGTAGTCATCCCGGCGATCGTATTAGAAGAGCTAGATGGCAAAAAAAGAAACATGGATGAGGTCGGGCGGAATGCCCGAGAAACGTCACGTGTCCTCGACCAACTTCGCAAGATGGGAAAACTCCACGATGGCGTCCCGCTTGAAAATGGTGGTCATCTTTTCGTCGAGATTAGTCACGAACATCAAGGTGACATCCCGTTCGACGTGATGACGAATGATAACCGAATCCTTCTCGTCGCCTTAAAACTTATGAAACAATATGAGCATGACGCAGATCGAAAGGTCGTCGTCGTCTCAAAAGATATATTAGTCCGTGTCAAAGCAGATGCAATCGGAATCGACGCAGAAGATTATTTGACCGACCATATCGTCGATACGACCAATCTTTACGCTGGCTATCGAGAAATCGAAGTCGACCAGTCCATCATCGATGAATTTTATAAAGTGCGTCAATTGCCGACATCGGCGTTGACGAAGCAAGCATTGTATCCAAACGCGTTTGTCGTCTTGAAAAGCAATATTTCAAAAGCCAGTGCGCTCGCCGTCGTCGACGCGTTACAACCGATCATACGCCCATTGGCGTTAGACGCTGATCACATTTGGGGAATCCATCCGCGAAACGTGCAACAACGGATGGCTCTTGACCTTTTGCTCCGAGATGACATCCCGTTCGTCACATTGCTTGGAAAGGCCGGTACGGGGAAGACGCTCCTCGCGTTAGCGGCGGGGCTCTCACTCGTAGAGGATGAACAGCGTTACAATAAGCTGGTCGTCGCTCGTCCGGTCGTACCGATGGGGAACGATATCGGCTATTTGCCAGGGGAAATGGAAGACAAGCTACGTCCTTGGATGCAACCGATCTATGATAATTTAGAGTTTTTATTCAACGCCAACTCTAAAGACGAGCTCGGTAACATTTTGGCAGGGATGAAGTCGATACAACTAGAAGCGTTGACTTATATTCGAGGCAGAAGCATGCCCGACCAGTTCATCATCATTGACGAGGCACAAAACTTGACGAAGCATGAGATCAAGACGATTCTCACTCGCGTCGGGGAAAACTCGAAAATCGTACTCGTCGGGGACCCATATCAGATCGATCACCCGTATTTAGATGAGTATTCAAACGGATTGACGTACGCGGTGGAACGTTTTAAAGGACAAAACGTCTTCGGACACGTCCAACTCGTGAAAGGGGAGCGTTCTTCACTCGCCCGGCTCGCGGCAGACTTACTATAAGCGACACACAAATAACGCCGAGTTTCGTACTCGGCGTTATTTTGTATCGAGCTGGAGCGACTGGGCGTTCGTCCGCTCTAAGAAGGCATTCGTGACCATAATCAATCCCGTGATGATGAACAATGCCGAAAAGCCGAAGTGTGCCACGATTTGAGAACCGAATAACGGTCCGAGCAAGTTTCCGATAAACTGAGCGGACTGGTTGTAAGAAAAGATTCTTCCGGTCGCAGAGACGGGTGTATGCTGGCGTAGCAATGATTGAACGGACGGCATCAAAGCGGCCGTTGCGAACCCGATTCCGAAACGTAACAGGATAAGTTGGGTCGTTGAGGTGACGAACGCTTGAGGAATCAAGAAGATGCTATAGAGGAGCAGTGCCCAAAACAAGATCCGTTCTGCCCCGTAACGGTCCGACAAGCGTCCTAAACGTTGCGCCGAGAAGAGGGCGGCCAAACCAGGGGCGGAGGCGACGATGCCCGCCGTGAAGGCGAGGGCGGTCGTATGTGGATTCAGTTCACGAACGTATAACGTCAAGAGCGGTCCGATGGATTGTGTCGAGAACTGGATGAGGAACGTTGTCACAAACAGTCCGACAATCAACTGTGGATGGCGGAGAGAAGCGAAAATCGATTTCATCGAGGCGAGTTCTTCACGTTTCACCGGAACAAAATCTTCCTTTACGAACAAAAGCGTGACCAGGAATGTCAGGAAGAGTGCACTTCCCGTAAAGAGAAAAACGGATCGAAGCCCAATCCAGTCTGCGAGCAGTCCGCCGATGAGGGGACCGAGTAGACCACCGGTAATACCGCCGGTCGACAGGGTACCGAGCGCCCAGCCACTTTTCTCTTTTGGAGTTTGAGATGCGACCAACGTGATGCCGGCTGAAATGAATCCGGATACGGCACCCATGAGTAAACGCAGCCCGACGAGTTGATACACGTCTTGGACGAAGCTGATGAGAAACATGACGATGGCCATACCGATACTAGCTCGAATGAGCATCAGCTTTCTTCCTTTTCGGTCGGCCAACCGCCCCCACATCGGGGAGACGATGGCAGCCACGAGGAACGTCGCGCCAAAGGCGATTGCCGACCATGTGACGACGTGGTCAGGGTCCTTTACTCCGAGTTGTTCAATGAACAATGGGAGAAATGGAAGGACGAGACTCATCGAAGCAGCGGTCAAGAAACTACCAATCCATACGACAATTAAATTTCGTTTCCATAGAGGTATCGTAAGCGTCACGACCTTTCTTTTTAATAGTCAACACTCTATATACTACACTTTGTGAATTAAAAAGTCCAAAAAAAGAGAAGGGAAATCCCTTCTCATGAATTGCTTAATACGGTGATATGATTCACTTGGCGGATGATCTGATCCTCATACAACACATAGACAGGTCCATCGGCAAGTACTTTCCCATCTTTTGAAAATTGTAAATACACACGGGACGCCTCGCTAAGCGGTAGAGTCAACACCGTCTCCCCGTAAAAACGAACATGTGTCGCGAGCTCAACAGGTTCGGCATTGTTTAAGAAAGGTGCGAGCGGCATGGCGAACGAATCGCGCAAAGCAGCGTCTTTATCTTGTCGTGACATCGGTTTATTGTGATCGATCTTTGTCCCTTGTGACAATCCGTCATCCCATGCTTTCCCCATTTTCGCATAGTAAGCCTCGCGGTCACTCTCTGTCACCGAGTCTAAATCTTCAATCTTTCGTTTACGTTCGTCAAAAATCCATACGGTCGGGTCGATCGTCAAACTATGGCGAACCGATCCGTCTAGTGGAAAAATCATGCTTGCATCCCCCTTCATACACATTACACGTTTCATTATAGCGTTCTTTCTCGTAAAATGGAAAAGAGGAAGAATGTCGCGTTCATTCATACTGTACATTGAATTATGATGAAAGATAATGTACAGTTGAGTTATGACAAACAGTCTGTCATCGTACGGAGGAGGGGTCGTAGTGGCGACAAATTTGGCTGCAATCCAACGGGAGCAAGCGCTTCAATTACTGGAGTCGGATGCTGAAAAAATCCGTTGTCTGATTGAAGTGCAGTTAGAAAACCTGAAAATGCCGAAGTGCCCGCTTTATGAAGAGGTGCTTGATACACATATGTTTGGACTATCGCGCCAAATTGATTTTGCGGTTCGTCTTGGACTCATTTCAGACATTGAAGGTAAAGGACTGCTCGATTCATTGGAACAAAAGTTATCTGCCTTGGCAGAAGCTTCAGAATTATGAACCTTATACTCAAACTGTGCAAGTGGCGCTGTTTGAGTATTTTTTTATAAGGGTTGTCGGATTGTTTTACATAAGGAAGTGAATACATGAAAACACGGTTTCGGTATTTTGATTTTGCGTTGTTTCTGTCCGTGCTCTTGCTCGTAGGGCTCAGCTCCATCATGATCTATAGCGCGAGCGTTTGGAATCGTGGGGATTATGCAAATAGCAGTTTGTTCTATCGTCAGCTCGTCTATGTCGGCATCGGAATTTTCGTCTATTTGATTGCGACGTTGTTCCGCTATGAGATGTTTCGAAAAAAGGGGTTTCGACTCGGTCTCTATGCCGTGTCGGTGATCTTGTTGTTCGTCACATGGGCAATGCCACCACTGAACGGGGCGCGTGCCTGGCTCATCATCGGCGGGTTTACGATCCAGCCGGTTGAGATTGCCAAGTTCGTTCTCATTATTTTACTTGCGAACTACTATCATGAGTTATGGAATAATGAAATGAAAGGTCTGCCCGGACGATTGGCCCGAGCGGCGATTGTGAAAAAAGGATGGCGTGCCCAAATCGGTGCATTCTTTTTAGTCCCCGTCCTCTTTTACTTTTCGCTATACGCAATCGCCATCAATGGTCAACCGGACATGGGAGGGCTGTTCGTTCTCGGTTCCATCATGTTGCTCATGTGGTTCGGTGTCGGGGCGCCGCTTCGGATTTTGATTCCCGGAATACTAGCGGGAGTTGGTTCTGTTTTCTTACTGTTCACGACCATCTTCTCTGAAAATCAACGAAGCCGGATTGAAGTCGTGTTCAACCCATTCATGGACCCAGAAGGATATGGTCATCAACTGCTCATGTCAATCGTTTCGATTGTGCACGGCGGATTGACCGGCGTCGGGCTCGGAAACAGCTTTCAGAAGTATGGCTATCTACCTGAACCTGAAACGGACTATATTATGGCAATCATCGCTGAAGAGTTAGGTTTTTTCGGTGTATTGACGGTGTTGGTACTACTCTTCTTTATCGCGTTTCGCGCCATCCACATTGCCAACCATGCGGATAGCCACTTCGCGATGTTCGTCTCGTTTGGTATTGCGTCACAAATCATCATTCAAACGGCCATTAATATCGGTGCGATGTCCGGTTGGTTCCCAGGGACGGGGGTCACTTTGCCACTCGTCAGTTATGGAGGGACATCGCTCATCATGATGATGGGGGTCCTCGGGGTACTCAGTAGTATTTCGATGCGAAATCGTCATCGGGAAGCAACGAGACGAGAAGAAATTCGGGTGAAGTCGGAAGAAAACGTCAGACATTCTTCAATTCACGTTGTAAGGTAATGACAATATTCAATTTCATTAGTGGGGGGATTTCATTTGAAACCAATTAAAAAGTTACTTGTTGCAAACCGCGGGGAGATTGCCATTCGGGTATTTCGAGCGGCGACAGAGCTAGGGATTCGGACAGTGGCCGTCTATTCACAAGAAGATAGCGGCTCATTGCATCGTTTTAAAGCTGATGAGGCCTACTTGATTGGAGTGGATAAGAAGCCGATTGATGCGTACCTCGATATCGAGGATGTCATTCGTATCGCTAAAGAGTCGGATAGTGATGCCATTCATCCAGGGTATGGATTCCTTTCGGAAAACATCGAGCTCGCACGTCGTTGCCGTGAAGAAGGAATCATCTTCGTCGGTCCACACGAGTCGCACTTGCATGCGTTCGGGGATAAGGTGCGTGCTCGTCAAAGTGCGATTGCCGCGGGTCTTCCCGTCATTCCTGGTTCGGATGGACCACTCACATCATATGCGGACGCAGAGGCGTTCGCGAACGAACACGGATTCCCGCTTATGGTGAAAGCGGCGATGGGTGGCGGTGGACGTGGGATGCGCGTCATTCGCACAGAAGCCGAAATGAGAGATTTGATTGAGCGCGCGAAATCAGAAGCGAAGCAAGCGTTCGGTTCCGATGAAGTGTACATAGAAAAACTCGTTGAGCGTCCGAAGCATATCGAGGTCCAAATCCTCGGGGATGAGCACGGACATATCATCCACTTGTTCGAACGTGACTGTTCGGTCCAACGTCGTCACCAAAAAGTTGTCGAAGTGGCGCCGTGTGTGACGTTGTCTGATGCGTCGCGACAAGCGATTTGCGATGCGGCCGTCCAACTCATGCGCCATGTCGGATACGTCAATGCCGGAACGGTAGAATTTTTAGTGACAGAAGATGAATCCTTCTACTTCATCGAGGTCAACCCGCGTATTCAAGTGGAACATACGATCACAGAGATGGTGACAGGATTCGATATCGTTCAGACGCAATTAATGATCGCCCAAGGAGAGTCGCTCCACGGCGACATGATTCATATGCCGAAGCAAGAGGACATTAAACTCCTCGGCTATGCGATTCAATCACGTGTCACGTCAGAAGACCCAGGTAACAATTTCATGCCGGATACAGGGAAAATTATGGCGTATCGTTCACCGGGTGGTTTTGGCGTCCGTCTCGACGGCGGGAACGCATACGTCGGCGCAGAGATTTCGCCGTACTATGACTCGCTCCTCGTGAAACTGTCGACTCACGGCATGACGTTCGAGCAGGCTGCCTCGAAAATGGTACGAAACTTGAATGAGTTCCGCATTCGCGGCATCAAGACGAACATTCCGTTCTTGATCAACGTGATGAAGCATCCGAACTTCATCAACGGCGATTACAACACGTCATTCATCGATGAAACGCCCGAACTCTTCGTCTTCCCGAAACGGAAAGACCGTGGTACGAAGTTGTTGAACTATATCGGCGATGTCACGGTGAACGGATTCCCGGGAGTCGGGCTGAAAGACAAGCCGATCAGTCGCTCGGTGCGCATCCCTCAAGACTTGCCGGCAGAAGCAAAACCCGGATCGAAACAAATCTTGACGGAACTCGGACCGAACGGACTCTCGGACTGGATCAAACAGCAACCAGAACTGTTGTTGACGGACACGACGATGCGAGATGCGCATCAGTCATTGCTCGCGACGCGCATGCGGACGCAAGACATTCTCAACATCGCGGAGCCGACGAGTAAACTCATGCCAGAATTGTTCTCGGTCGAGGCGTGGGGTGGGGCGACGTTCGATGTCGCATACCGCTTCTTGTCAGAAGACCCGTGGGTTCGTCTCATGAAGCTTCGGGAGAAGATGCCGAACGTCTTGATTCAAATGTTGCTACGCGGCGCGAACGCGGTCGGGTATAAAAACTATGCTGACAACGTCATCGAGAAGTTCGTACACGAAGCGGCATATGCAGGCGTTGATGTGTTCCGAATCTTTGATAGTCTCAATAACTTAGAATCGATTCAACTTGCGATTGATGCAACTTTACCTACTGGGAAAGTCGCTGAAGCGGCCATTTGTTATACGGGAGATTTGTATGACGGCAACCGTCCGAAATATCACTTGCCGTACTATATCGACCTTGCGAAGAAATTAGAGGCGAGCGGTGCCCATATTCTCGCGATTAAAGACATGGCCGGACTCTTGAAACCGGAGTCGGCATATGCGCTCGTATCGGCATTGAAAGACGCGGTCGATTTACCGATTCACTTGCACACACACGATGCTTCAGGGAACGGGATCTTCACATATGCCCGTGCGACTGATGCGGGTGTCGACATCGTTGACGTTGCTGCGAGCTCGCTGTCGGGAATGACGTCACAACCTTCAGGTGGAAGTTTGGTCTACGCGCTCAATCATCATGCGCGCCAGCCGAAAGTGGACCCGAAACAATATGAGGTCATTAGCGACTACTGGCAAGACGTTCGTCACAACTACGAACCGTTTGAAAGCGATATGCGCGCACCACATCCTTCCGTGTACGAACATGAGATGCCAGGTGGACAATACTCGAACCTTCAGCAACAGGCGAAAGCAGTCGGACTTGGAGACCGTTGGGGAGAAGTGAAGGCGATGTATGCCCGAGTCAACATGTTGTTTGGTGATATCGTCAAGGTGACGCCGTCTTCAAAAGTCGTCGGCGATATGGCACTCTTCATGGTTCAACATAACTTGACGGAAGATGACGTGATGACGCGTGGTCATCAACTAGACTTCCCGGACTCGGTCGTCGAAATGATGCGTGGTGAGCTGGGGACGCCTCCAGGTGGGTTCCCGAAAGATGTCCGCGAGGTCATATTGAAAGGGGAAGAACCACTCAACGTTCGTCCAGGTAAACTGATCAAGCCGTATGACTTTGAGTCTGCACGTCAAGATTTATTCGAGAAATTCGAAAGACCGGTCACAGATTTCGAACTGCTCGCCCACGCGCTCTATCCGAAAGTGTACGAAGACTACATCAAACATACGACGACATACGGTGACGTATCCGTTCTCGATACGTTGACATTCTTCTACGGACTAAACGTCGGAGAGACGATTCATGTTGAGATTGAGACAGGAAAGACGTTAATCATCAAGCTCGTTCAAGTCAGTGCGGCGAATGAAGATGGGGTTCGTCTCGTGTCCTATGAGATGAACGGTGTACCGCGTGAGATTGAAATCAAAGACGTGAACGTCAAGTCACAGGCGACGAGCCGTCCGAAAGTGGATCGTTCGAACTCGAAACAAGTCGGGGCATCGATGCCAGGTTCCGTCTTGAAAGTGTTGGTTGAGCCGGGAAGTCGTGTCCATCGTGGAGAGCAACTGCTCGTCACAGAAGCGATGAAAATGGAGACGACGATTCAAGCAGCGCAAGATGGTGAGATTAAAGCCATCCATATTAAAGAAGGCGACACAATACAAAGTGACGACTTGTTGATTGAATTTGTATAATCAAAAGAAGCATAGTTCGCTATGCTTCTTTTTTGTAGATAGGAGTGGAAATCATGAAACGAGTATGTTGGTTCCGATCGGACTTTAGACTGACAGACAATCACATGTTGCATCGTGCCTTGAAAGACGTGGAAGAAGGCGATGACCTCGCTTTCGTATTTTGGCTGAATCCAAAATATTGTGACCCGTTTGAGGTTCGTCATGACTATTTTTTCTCAACGATGCGTGTGTTCATGGATGATTTAGAGGCGAAGGGGTTAGGACTTCGCGTTCTCGTCGCCGAGACGGAGGATGCGTTCGTGAAACAACTCGGAGAGATTGACGTGCTTTACTTCAATGCGGAGTATGTGGAACCGTTCAAACAGCGCGACGATCGCGTCATCGAGGCACTTGGTGAAGACGTGAAAGTCGTACGCCTCCTCGACCGGCATCTGTTTCATCCAGATGCGTTCAACACGAAGAACGGTGATCCGTATAAGGTGTTCACCCCGTTCAAAAAAGCGGCATATGCCGAACAGCCGCCAAAACCGTACGATGTCGATGTCGATCGTTTGACACGTGTCATCAGCTCGAAAAATGAGGAGCCGAGTGAACTGAAAGACTTGTTCAAACGCTGTGAGCGGGATTGGAAAGGGTTAGGAGAGACCGAGGCGAAGAAACGATTGACCCGCTTCGTCAACGATCGCATGGTCGATTATGATGAAAAGCGTGACATTCCGAGCATCGCCGGGACGAGCCGATTATCCCCATACTTACGGACCGGGGTGTTGTCGATTCGTACCATCACCGAGCAGGTGCTGTCCGCTAACAAATCAAAAGGGCGCGACACGTATTTCGATGAACTGTTGTGGCGCGAGTTTTATTACATGGTGATGGCGAAGTTCAAAGGACTGAAAGATGAGCCGTTCAACGACAAGTATAAATCGCTCGACTGGGAAGATGATGCTGAACAGTTTGAAAAGTGGTGCCAAGGAGAGACCGGTTATCCGATCGTCGATGCGGCGATGCGTCAATTGAATGAGACCGGTTGGATGCACAACCGCCTTCGTATGATTGTCGCATCGTTCTTGACGAAGCACCTTCTTCTCGATTGGCGGAAAGGGGAGCGTTACTTCGAGCGGAAGCTGATTGACTACGAGGCGGCATCGAACATCGGTGGATGGCAATGGGCCGCCTCGGTCGGAACCGATGCCGTGCCTTATTTCCGTATCTTCAATCCGACGACCCAGTCGGAGCGCTTTGACCCAGAGGGGACGTTCATTCGGAAGTATGTACCTGAACTCAAACATATGTCAGACAAGTCGATTCACTTTCCCGACCCATCTGAGCGAGAAGATTATGCGATGCCGATCGTCGACCATAAAGAAGCGAGAGAGCGTGCTCTTGAACGATTTAAAGCGTTGTAACAAAAAAGCGCCGAATCGAACCGTTGAAGTGAGATGAAAAAACTTCAACGGTTCAGTTCGTTGGCGCTTTTGTGGCTTATCCGTTCATGTCCTTTAAGTGTGCCCGGTCTTGTCGAACTGTCGACCGATAAGCGTGGTAAGAAAGGTATGATAGGATACCGAAATAACACGTAATCAAAAATGCGTGAAGGAGTGGAACATACGTTGCATGTCCACCGAGTACAATCCATGCCCCTGTTCCGACTTGGAGAAGGATGAAGAAGAGCGACGCCATCATGCCGCGTTCGATTAACTGATTCGTCTCTTTTCGGGCAAGATAGAGAACATATAGCGTATAGAAGACGAGCAATCCCGCCATCACTCGGTGTCCCATTTGAACATAAGATTCAAACGTCCACACGCTTTGGTCACAAATCGGCCAACCGACACAAGCATACGTAGCCCCTAAATGTCGGACGTACGCGCCAGTGTAGACGACAATCATCGTGTAAATCGAAAGACCGTAAAGATGGGATCTCAACTGTTTCGTTACGACTTTATGTTCCCGTTCATCCTCGAATAGCAGAATCGTCAAAATTAACAGGGATGCAAACGAGACGAGCGATATCCCAAAATGTAAAGCTAAGATGGCATCCGATTGTTGCCAAATGACCGCCCCTGCTCCGATGATGGATTGGATGAGCATAAAGATAAATGCTAGAAATGCAAAGATCTTCACATCGATACGATGTTTGACGGCGATAAACGTCCAAATTGTGAGCGCGATGATGAGTAGCCCTTCGATGCCGGAAACGACCCGGTGACTGTATTCGATCATCGTTTCGACGCTCGGGTTGGTCGGAATTAATTTTCCGTGACATAGTGGCCAGTCAGTGCCACACCCATCCCCTGAATCCGTCTTCGTCACAGTTCCACCCATGATGAGGACGAGCATCATCCCAAGGGTGACAAACCCTGAGAAAAATGCGAGTTTTTTATGCATTCATTACCACCTGCTTCTAATCAAAATCAGCTTAAGATGTACCTTGTGTATTTATATTTTTTTCGCCATACTTATTATACGGCTTTCCTTTCAAAAAACGAAATGGAAAAGCTTGCAATCGTTATCAAAAACGTTATTCTAATATTAGCAAAGCAAATATGGTGTGACAAACATCACACTATTGACACAAAAAACTCGCTATTTCACAAGCATAAAGGGCGTATTTTATAAAAAAATATGGTATCTTTGTAGAGAGTTAAGTGTATTTTGTTCATATTGTGTTTTTTCTGTGAAGAGAATGCGAGGATTTCGTGATTATGTGGGGGGGTCAGTATGACAAAAGTCAACCCAGGAATGACCGTGGATGTAGAGTATACAGAGTCTACGTCATTCCGAGATTACGTCGCCTTAGCGAAAATGGGAATTGTGCGAGCCAACCTGTTGTTGGTGTTTGCAGGATTCTTCGTAGCAGCGACGTATCAGAGCGATACGCCAGTCCTTTACTTGTTTGAAGTTTGGCCTCAGCTCTTATTAACGATGTTAGGAAGCGCACTCGTCATTTCGGGTAGTTGTTACCTAAACAACTTTGTGGACCGGGATATCGATTACTTGATGGATCGTACGGACAATCGACCGAGTGTGACCGGCAAGATTTCAGGAGAGAAGATTTTACTCCTTGGATTGACACAACTTGCCATCGGAACACTATTATTGCTCCTTGTATCGTACATTGCTGCAGTATTCGGTTTAATCGGGGCATTTTTTTATGTCGTGATTTATACGATGTGGCTAAAGCGTACGAGTACGCTCAATACGGTCGTCGGTAGTATTTCCGGAGCGGTGCCACCGCTCATCGGTTGGGCAGCGCTCGACCCGGCGCTTCATATCGATGCGTGGCTCATGTTCCTTGTCATGTTCCTATGGCAACCACCGCACTTTCTGGCGCTCGCGATGCGACGAACGGAAGAGTATCGCGCAGCAGGCATTCCGATGCTTCCGGTCGTGAACGGATTCGCCATTACGAAAAGACAAATCATTTGGTGGATTGCGACACTGATTCCGGCATCGCTCTTATTTATGCATTACGGTCTCGTCTACTTGACAGTCGCAGCCGGTTTAGGGGGCTACTGGTTGTATCTCGGATTGAAAGGGTTCAATGCCGAGGATGAAATTAAGTGGGCGAACAAAATGTTCTTCTTTTCATTAATTTATTTAGTGGTGTGGATTATCGCGCTGATTTTGACAGCACTCTGATGACCACGCTCACTATACAGAAAACCATTACACATCATTTTGGGAGAAAGTGGGGATTGTTGTGAAATCATTTAAGAAGCTTCTGTTTGGCATCGTCCCGATGATGATGTTCGCAGTCCTGTTGTCAGGTTGCGGTCAAGAGGGATTGTCTGCATTGAAGCCGATGGGAGAAGGAGCTGAGCTTCAGCTCCGAATCATTCTCATCAGTTTGGCGATCATGCTCTTCGTACTCATCATCGTATCGGTCATTTACGTGTATGTACTCATGAAGTTCCGTCGGAAAGATGAATCGATTCCGAAACAGGTTGAAGGTAGCAGTACACTCGAGATGATTTGGACGGTCGTTCCAATCATCCTTCTCATCATTCTCGCCGTGCCGACGATCACGACGACCGTCGAACTCGCGGAAGTGAAAGATGCGAAAAAAGAAGAGGAAATCAACGTTACAGCAAACTTGTACTGGTGGGAGTTTGAATATCCAGAAGCAGGGGTTGTGACAGGTCAAGAGCTCGTGATCCCGGTCGGAAAACGAGTCGGCATCAACTTGACGTCAAAAGACGTCATTCACTCATTCTGGGTACCGGCTTTGTCTGGTAAAACGGATACGAACCCAGGACTTGATAACGAAATGTGGTTACATGCAAATGAACCAGGTACTTACTACGGAAAATGTGCGGAGCTCTGTGGTCCGTCACATGCCCTCATGGACTTTAAAGTCATCGCGCTCGAGCAAGAAGAGTACGACCAGTGGCTTACAGACATGAAAGCAAAACAGGACGAGAATAGTGAGAATCTTGTCGCAGACAACACGAACTTGACTTTAGGTGAAGAAGTGTATGTTGAAAGCTGCTTGAGCTGTCACGGTGGCGGTAAAGTCGCACCAAGTTTAACGAACTTCGGCGATCGTGAATGGCTTGCGGGCTATCTCGAAAACAATGAAGAGAAGTTGAAAGAATGGATTCGCGATCCGCAAGAGATGAAACAAGGGGCTCTCATGCCAGGTTTCAATGAAGGTCAAATCAGCAACGAAGAATTAGACGCACTCGTTGACTTCTTGTATGAGCAGAAGATTGACTAACGGGAAAAGGGGGATTTCACGTGGCACAGACCACTGCAATGCAGCAATCGCGTAAATACAATGGCCTCATGGATTGGATTACGACGGTTGACCACAAAAAGATCGGTATTTTGTATTTGTTCTCAGGAATCTTCTTCCTCCTTCTCGGTGGGATTGAAGCATTACTGATTCGTTGGCAACTCGTTCGTCCGATGAACGATTTTGTCAGCGGTGAGACATTTAACCAATTGATTACGATGCACGGGACGACGATGATTTTCCTAGCGGCCATGCCGATGTTGTTCGGGTTCATGAACGCTGTCGTACCACTTCAAATCGGGGCACGCGACGTAGCGTTCCCGTTCATTAACTCATTAGGTTTTTGGTTGTTCTTCTTCGGTGGGGTCATGCTTAACTTGAGCTGGTTCTTCGGAGCAGCACCGAACGCGGGTTGGACGGCTTATGCACCACTCTCGACACAACCAGAAGCGACAGGGGTAGACTTCTACGCCCTAGGGCTTCAAATTTCTGGTTTCGGTTCATTGATGGCCGGAATCAACTTCCTCGTCACGATTTTGAACATGCGTGCGCCAGGAATGAAACTCATGCGCATGCCGCTATTCACATGGACGACTTTCGTTGCCTCGGCATTGATCGTCTTCGCATTCCCGCCACTCACGGTCGGATTGTTCATGCTCATGTTCGAACGTCTCTTCGGAGCAGTATACTTCAACCCGGCGATGGGCGGTAACGTCGTCATCTGGGAACACCTTTTCTGGATTTTCGGTCACCCGGAAGTATACATCTTGATTTTACCGGCATTCGGTATTTTCTCGGAAATCATTCCGACATTTGCGCGTAAACGCCTCTTCGGTTACACGACGATGGTGTTTGCAACGATGCTCATCGGGTTCCTCGGATTCATGGTCTGGGTTCACCACATGTTCACAGTCGGTCTTGGGCCGGTTGCCAACTCGATCTTCGCTGTTGCGACGATGGCGATCGCCGTACCGACCGGTGTTAAAATCTTTAACTGGCTCTTCACACTGTGGGGCGGTCAAATTAAATTTAACGTCGCCATGCTTTACTCAGTCGCGTTCATTCCTTCATTCCTCGTAGGTGGGATGACAGGGGTTATGCTCTCAGTCGCACCGGCTGACTATCAGTACCATGACAGCTACTTCGTTGTCGCTCACTTCCACTACGTTATCGTAGGTGGGGTTGTATACGGTCTCTTCGCAGGACTTTACTACTGGTTCCCGCTCATGTTCGGAAAAGCCCTTTCTGAAAAGCTTGGTTACTGGCAGTTCTGGTTGTTCTTTATCGGATTCCACTTGACGTTCTTCCCGCAACATTTCCTCGGATTGTTCGGTATGCCACGTCGAGTCTTCACATACCTTGGAGATCAAGGTTGGGATACGCTCAACTTGCTTTCGACGATCGGTGCCTTCTTCATGGGTGTGTCAACGATCATCTTGCTCATCGCTGTCGTGAAAGCCTTCATGTCTAAAGAACTCGTCAAACCAGACCATTGGGAAGACGGACGTACGCTCGAGTGGACACTCCCTGTCCCGACTCCAGAGTACAACTTTGCACAGACACCACTCGTCAAAGGACTCGATACGTTCTGGCTCGAGAAAATGGCAGGTAACAAACGCGTGTCAGTCGCTGAAGAAGTTTCGGATATCCATATGCCGAACAACTCGCTCATCCCGTTCTTCATGTCCCTCGGTCTCTTCATCGCAGGACTCGGAGCAATCTTCCGTGTTGACAACGATGTGTTAGGCTGGGTCTTGATTGGTTTCGGTTTGGTCGTCACGTTTGTCTCGATGTTCTTACGCTCTTGGATTGATGATCATGGCTATTACATTCCGAAGTCACAAGTCGAAGCAGACTTGAAAGCGATTCGTGAGAAAGGAGAACAATAAATGGCACATGCAGTTGAAAAACACCCGGTAACCGGTATCCCGGCTAATCCAGAGAAAGCAACGCTGGAAGGGAAAAATAAATATGTGGCCTTCTGGTTCTTCCTTGGCGGGGAGACGGTCCTTTTCGCCTCGCTCTTTGGAACGTATGTCGGTCTATTGAACTCTGGTGCGCCAGAGGAGCTACGCTCATATAATATCTTTGAAATGGGGCTCGTCTTCATCATGACGATGCTCCTCCTCACAAGTTCACTCACTAGTGTTCTTGCGATGATGAACATGAAAGCGAACAATCCAGGACGAATGAAATTTTGGTTGATTGTGACTCTCCTTCTAGGGGCCGGTTTCCTTGGCGCAGAGATTTATGAGTTCATCCACTACTATCACATCGGTCACACGTTCACGTCGAGCGCATTCGGTTCAGCCTTCTATACACTCGTCGGCTTCCACGGCGCGCACGTCACGTTCGGTCTACTTTGGATTGCTACCTTGTTGATTCGCAACTGGAACCGACCGATCGATGTATATAACGCTCCAAAGTTTTATGTATCGAGTCTGTACTGGCACTTTATCGATGTTGTTTGGGTCTTCATCTTCTCAATCGTCTACCTCTTAGGGATGGTGAGCTAATATGGAAAAACGATCAATGAACGAATCACACAAACAGTTAGAGCTTGAAGTGAAAGCAGAATCAAAACGTGAATATCAACTCCAATTGATTAGTTTTGCGATGATGATTTTACTCACGTTCGTGGCGTTCGGGGCCGTATATGCGGAACTCATGCCGGTTTGGGCGGCAGGAGGTTTCTTGATCATCTTGGCGGTCATTCAAGTCTTCCTACAACTGTATATCTTCATGCATATGAATAATCGTGGGAATACGTGGATCGTCGGTATGATGTGGTTAGGTATTTTCATCGCCATCATCACGGTCGCTGCACTTCGCCTACTCATTTGGTAATTGTGACAAAGGATTGAACTTCTGTGGAAACACAGATGATTCGGTCCTTTTTCCTTTACTTCAAAAATGAATGAATAGTAATCTTGAAGTGAACGGTTTCAAAGGTTAGGGAGAGAAAGAAAAGGGGTGAACGGATGCTCTGGAATACGTCGGAGCTGCTCAATCAATTTGATTGGCTCACGTTATGGAGTCCGCTGTTCGGATTGCTTATGGTCGGGATTTATGTTTTATACGCCGTCGTGACAGAACGAATGGCGAAGCGAGGATATGCCTCGACCACGTTATTGCAAAAGTTTAGTATGCTGTTTGCGATTGTATTGTACTATATCGGTTTCGGAAGTCCGATTGATGTATTGGCGCATATCATCTTATCGGTGCATATGTTCCAAATGGTGCTCGTCTATATTTTGGCACCTGCACTTGTCATTTACGGACTACCATATTGGGTATTTGAAAAAGTACTTAACTTCAAAGTGATTGGACCGCTATTCAAGTTTTTGACGTATCCACTCATTGCGCTTATTTTATTCAATGCACTATTCTCGATTTATCACATGCCCGTCGTATTTGACTACGTCTTGACAAATTATAGCGTCCATCGCATCTTTCACGGTGCACTAGTCGTCTTCAGTTTGACGATGTGGTATCCCGTAATTGTTCCTCTCGTCTCGGACGAGGAAGAGGGGATGTCTGATTTGAAACGAATGGTGTACATTATCGCCAACGGTGTATTGTTGACACCTGCCTGTGCGCTCATTATTTTTAGTCAATCGACACTCTACAATGCATATACAGACATTCAAACGTTTGCGACGGTACTCGGGTACTGTCTACCGAACGGAGATGTGTCAGGGATTAATTTAGAGGCACTGATGGGGGCGACGAACGATGCGCTCGAGGATCAACGCTTTGGCGGGGTTTTGATGAAGCTCGGTCAAGAAATTGTGTACGGCTTCTTCTTCGGTTGGACGTTCTTCGGTTGGGTCCGTCGAACGAAGTCCCTTGCTATTGACGAAGGCATGTCATTTACTCCGCAAGAAACGAATGAAAAAAATTAATTAGAATAAAAGGGGAAACATTGATGAACTATCTTGCCTTAATTAGTGTGACATTCATCGTCATCAGCGCGATTCTAGTCGCCATCGGATGGGTGATCATTGCAAAAGATCGTAGCAACATCGAAAAACATAAAAAAGTGATGACAGCTGCTGCGGTTGCAGCGACTACGTTCTTCATTCTTTATGTCTCACGCACGATTTTTGTCGGTAACACTGCTTTTGGAGGTCCTGATTCAATAAAACCATATTACCTCGGCTTTATGATCTTCCATATCTTACTCGCGACGACAGGTGGCATTCTTGGATTGATCACATTGTACCTCGGCTATAAAAACAAAGTTGAAAAACATCGTAAGATCGGCCCGAAAGCATCGGTCGTATGGTTTTTCACAGCAATTACCGGTGTAACCGTTTATATCCTTCTCTATGTAGCGTTTGAACCAGGCGAAACGACAAACGTATTCCGCGCGATAATCGGAGGATGATTCATAGAGAGGGAGAGCTGAATGAAACGTAATAGCTATATGACGGTCGGTCTGACCGTCTTGACACTTGTCGTCATCGGCGTATCGGTGTATTTCTTATTCTTTAAGCAAGACGATTTACCTGTCATTCAAGAGCCGACGCCATTCACGTTGATGAATGCCTTGAATGAAGAGACATACGACTCTGACAATGGAAAAGTAAAAGTCGTGTCGTTTTTCTATACGAACTGCCCAGATATTTGTCCGCTCACGTTGCGTGATTATATGAAACTTGAAGAGAAGTTGAAAGCGGAAGGGTTATATGGAACGGATGTAGAACTCGTTGCGATTACAGTCGACCCGGAAGTGGACACCATACCTGTTCTTAAAAACTACGGGGAAGCGTTCCAGGCCGAGCCGACCGGATGGAAGATGTTGACCGGGGACCAAGTGGACATAGACCGCATCACGCGTCAACTCCAGTTTTACTATTCGAAGGCGAACAGTGGGCTCGTGACCCATGCGACGACGATGTACGTCATCGACCGTCATCATGATGTCCGCGCTGTCGCCCAAATGGCGACGGCAGGGGATGACCCAGTCGATATCGAATCAATCATGGAGGACGTAAAAGTGCTCGCGAATGAAAAGGAGTGAACACGATGAACGATACGATGGCAGTAATTGGAAACGATTATTCGTATGGCGACGTGACGATAGCGGAACGGGCGATTGAAGATTTAATCGCATGTAGCGCGATTGAGTTCGGTTTGAAAGAAGTGAAGGTCGTGTCACGATCGAAAGACCACTATGATTATCAATTGATTGTACGTGGATCACTCGCCGAGGCGGAACGATTGTATCGCTATGTTCGAGACCAATTTGATTTGTTGCTCGGTCAGGTCGATGTGACGTTGACCGTCATCGCAACCGATTGAGAAAGCCCGCAGAAGCGTTTTAGCTTTTGCGGGCTTTTAAAAACGTTGTTGCGAATCGCTGCGGACATACAGATTTGCAGAAACAAGAACCGCCCTCAAGAAATGCGTTCTAAAGGTAAAGAAAACAGAGGAGCGTCATCCCTCGTTGGGACGACGCTCCTCTGTTCAAAATTATTTTGAGTTTTCCAGTGTCGACCGCTTATGCAAGGGGTTTGACTTCTAGTGTTTCAGCAAGTGCTGTGAGACGACGCTCACAGTCGCGGACGATTTCTTCTGGGAAGACCTCATCGTATTCGACACCGTGTGGATAGTAATGCTTTCCTAAAATAGGCGTGAGCATTTTGACAACAGCGTGACGATCTTCGATTTGACCTTCAATGGCGTATACAGGTAAGCGAAGGTAAAACGTTTCGCCAGTCGATTGTTTCTCATATTTCATATCATACGTGGCACGCTCATAATCCCAAGCACCCTCACGGATGAAATGATGATGATCCATGATCGTCTCGAGCAAACCAAAGCGGATTTCTTTTCCCTCGATGTGGAACTGCTCAAATTTCATCATAATCCCCCTTTTCGAATAAACCTCATATGTCATCATACCATATTCAAAAACATTCTTGGAATAACGTGTGTTCAAATTGTGAAAAAAAGATGAACGATTCGTTAGTCGAGTGTAGTCAAATACTCCTCGATTTTTTGAGGGAGTTTCACACCGAGCGGAAGCAGTCCCTCTGAACCAAAGAAGACGTTGAACTCTAAAATGTAAAATCCATCCTCTGTCACGATGACGTCAAACGCCGCGTGATTGATGTGTAACGTGTTGGCGATTGACTTTACTTCTTTGACGACGTCGTCCGGGATCTCTTCATACGAGAAGTTGGCACCTTGGGCGACATTGTTTAAAAATGCTTCGCTGACGCGCCAGTAAGCCCCGACCACCTCTTCACCGATGACGATGACCCGCAAGTCACGATCATTTGGAATAAACTCCTGTACGTAAAACGTGTCATGATTCTCGACGTACTCTAACCAATCTTGATCATTCTTAATCAACCAAACACCTTGGCCCATTGAGGATTTCGCCTTTTTGGCGACGAACGGATAGTGGAACTCTTCCAAGACGCGTTCGATCGTATATGGATTCTTCCCGTAAATCAACGTCTTCGGGATACGATGCGGATAGGTCGCTTTGAAGGCACGCGTCATCTCAATCTTGTCATGACCAAGATGATATGTTGCAGGAGACGGGAAAATGGGTTTGTTCATCCCATAGATGATGGAGTTGACCATCCAATACTCGGGGAACAAGACGAGGTCGGCAGCACGGACTTTATCGAGCTGGTCGTAATAATATTCAGGTTTCGCATAATCCGTCTTGATACCTGCGGATCGAATCATATTAAAAGAAACTTTTTTCATACGTAGACGCACGGTGGTGCGTCTCTTCACTTCCTTTCTGCATTGAACGGGTCAACTTCAATTATAATGTGGATTGCTTACATAGGGAAACAATTGTGGTAAAATCATGGCAGAAAGGGTGAGGGGTATGATAATCACTGAACAGACGATTGCCCTGCTCGATCAAACAGAAGAAATGACCGATTTGATTGAAGCAAGTGAATCGTTTCAAACATATATTCGAACGAAAGCGGCACGTCTCGCATCACAGGAAGCCAAAGAGATCGAGCGTGAGTTTTTAAAGATGAAAGAAAATTATGAATACGTCCAACGTTTCGGGAAACACCATCCCGACCATGACCGTATCAAAAAAGAGATGCATCTCATCAAACGTCGCCTAGATGTCCAACCGGAGATTGCAGCGTTTAAAAAGGCGGAGCGAAATCTTGATAAATTGTTAGGGGAAGTGAGTGAACTGTTGGCTCATTCAGTTTCTCCACAAATCAAAGTCCCGACCGGCAACCCATTCTTTGACCAAGGAGGATGTTCCGGAGGGGGCAGTTGCGGAGGAGGCGGAAGTTGTGGATGCGCCGTCTAAGTTAAATGAACGGATCGGGTTCGTCGTATACGTAAACTCATTGAAACAAGTAAAGGCGTTAAGACGATATGCGAACCTATATTTTGTCTCAAAACGAGAGAAATATGCTTTTTTATACACTGACCTAGAAGGTCATGAAACGGTACTCGAACAAGTGAAATCACTGCCTTTCGTGGAATCGGTCGTTCGGAGTGAGCGTCCGTTCATTTCAGAAACGTACGAGGCAAAATCGAAATAATCATAAAGATGAAGGTGACATCGCCTTCATCTTTTCTGCTGGAGGGAAAGACATGCGCGTCATATCTGGAGAACGAAAAGGGACCCGTTTGAAGGCGGTCCCGGGAACGGCTACACGACCGACGACGGACAAAGTGAAGGAGTCGTTATTCAACATCATCGGACCTTATTTTTCAGGGGGGAACGCACTAGACCTGTACGCCGGTAGTGGTGGACTCGGAATCGAGGCGTTATCAAGAGGTTGTGACGAAGCGATTTTTGTTGATCGCCAACTGAAAGCCGTCCAAACGATTCAAGAAAATCTACGGGTGACACATTATGAAAAGAAGGGAACGGTATATCGGCAAGATGCAAAAGCGGTGCTTGAACAGCTCAAACTAAAAGAGTCCCGTTTCAAACTCATTTTTATGGACCCCCCGTATGATGCGGAAGAGCACGTGGCGTTCTTACAGCTGATCGATGAGTCAGACATGTTGGTCGATGTTGGTGTGATCGTCTGTGAGCACGGGAGTGATGTGACGTTACCTGAGCGAGTGGGACGGTTTGAGCGAATTAAAGAACAGCGTTACTCAGATGTGATTACAATCAGCTTTTATGAGTACGCATCGGAGGAGTGAAACGATGAAACGGATTGCGATTTGCCCGGGTAGTTTTGACCCGATTACGAATGGACATTTGGATATTATTGAGCGGGCGGCGGCCATCTTTGACGAGGTCATCGTCGCCGTACTTGAAAACTCGAGCAAGGCACCGCTGTTTGATGTAGAGGAGCGTCTAGCCCTCATCCGGAATGTGACGACGCATTTGCCGAACGTATCAGCCGATGCGTTCGGAGGACTGCTTGTCGAGTATGCTGCCGAACGAGAGGCAGCAACGATTGTACGTGGACTGCGTGCGGTATCGGATTTTGAATATGAGCTTCAAATCGCATCGATAAACAAGAAGTTGAATGAAAACGTCGAGACGCTATTCATGATGACGAACAGCCGTTATTCGTTCCTCAGTTCGTCAATCGTCAAAGAAGTAGCAAAATATGGCGCATCGGTAAGTGAACTCGTACCGATGCAAGTCGAAGAGGCGTTACGAAAAAAATATAAAGTGAGTTCGGGCCAATGAAGTCACTAAAAATCGGTCTCGGTATACTCGTCACAGTGCTCCTTTTTCTTTTCGTCCCTCTTCCGTATTACATCTCCTCACCTGGTGCGGCGACGTCGATTGAAGAGTTTTTAACCGTCAGAGGAGGAGAGAAGGATGGGGGAGAACTGATGATGGTGACGATTTCCCAACGGAGAGCGACCCCGTTTTGGTTAGTGGAAAGTTGGATCACCCCGTTCACCGAAGCGAATTTATCCAGCCGTTACCTATATGACGGTGAAAGTGAGGCAGACTACAATCGTCGCCAACAATTGTTAATGGACTCATCTCAGCAAACGGCGATACAATACGCATACAAGTTAGCTGATCAAGAAGTGTCGGTCGACTTCGAAGGCATCTACGTCTCCGCACCGATTCCCGGTTCTCTTGCGGCTAATGTGTTGAAACCAGGGGATGTCATCACCGCGATTGAGGGGATGTCCTTTGCGACACGAACTGACTTTTTAAATCGCGTGACAGAGTTCGAGGCAGGGGACGAAGTGGAACTGACAATCGAGCGAGACGGCGAAGAGCGCATCGTACAAACGCTCATTCAACCGATTGACCAGAGTGGGGACCGTGTTGGAATCGGCATTTATGAGCCTCTTCCCGTACAAGAGATCACGGCAGATCCTGAAGTGGATGTCGCTTTGACGAATGTCGGGGGACCGTCCGCAGGGCTGATGTTCACGTTAGAAATCTATGATCAGTTGACGCCTGGTGATTTGGCGAACGACAAACGGATTGCCGGTACGGGTACGGTCGATGAGGAGGGGAGCGTCGGACCGATTGGTGGCGCGTGGCAAAAAATTGTCGCGGCCGATGAAGAAGGGGCAGAAGTCTTCTTTGTGCCGGAAGGTTCGAACTATGAAGAGGCGATTGAATCTCGCGACCGTCTCGACAGTGACATTCAAGTGGTCCCGGTAAAGACGGTCGAAGATGCAATTCGTTATTTAGAGGAGATGAACTGAGGTCGCTGGCGATGTTCGATGAGTGCATCATGTTGAAGAGGTAGCCGGTACGCTTCGGTGACGCGCGCTTCAAAGTCGAGCCGAGCATCGAATTTACTGACGAGCGGGACGTCTTCTTTTACATCCCGTAACGCCTGTCGTCCGAGTTCGTTGAAGGCGAGCGGTCTCACATACGGGACATCGTCGAAGCGAGTCGGCGCATCCTCTTTTTGCCAATGAAGGAGAACGGCGACAAATGCCCGCTGAATGGCGGTGCGCGTGTAGCGGCGTGTCGACACGGCGGCGAGCGCACGTTCGAATGAAGGTTCGACCCCCGCCTGCTGAAGACGAGGTGCTAAAGAGGCGTCAATTCCTACGAGTTCGGTCAACGTATGGAGTGGTAAGGTTCTAAGTTTGAATCGCAAGACTGGCCAATAGTGTTCCCAATGTGTCATCGGTTGTGACCGAAACATCGCTGCGGTCGATGCCGGTACGGCACGCACTTCACCCGTGTCCAGATAATGAGCCCGGATGCCTGTAGCAGACATGATGTCCACCAATGAGAGGTCATGGTAGTCTGCCCCGAGCCGTTTGACCGTATGTAACTGAATCGACTGTGCAGCTTTCGCGTAATGATAGGCCAAAATGTTGTTAGGGCGCGTCAAATCAAATGACGGATAGACGGTCCGGAAGGCTCGACTCGAAGCTTGGGCAGACGAGTGACCTTCTTGAAGAGCTTGACGGAATGTCTCTTTATACAAGGGCGTCTCCTCGGCGTTTGAGCGGGCCGCATGCACGATGGCGTCCACATCCCCGCTCTCGCTGCCAAACGACAACGTTTGGCAACGCAGTCGCTCTGCGATCGAGACTGCGGCAGAAGCGAAACGGTCGGCACGCTGTACCCCGTACTTGGTCGGCAGTTCGACGACCAGGTCAATCGCCCCGCTCTCTACGGCAGCCGCAGCGCGCTTCCATTTATCGAACGAGGCAGGCTCTCCTCGCTGTGTGAACTGGGCACTCATGATGGCGATCATGACATCGGCCTCGGTTTCTCGTCGTGCAGTTTGGGCTTGAAAAAAGTGTCCATTGTGAAACGGATTGTACTCTGCGATAATGGCCGTCTTTTGCATGATTTACTCCTTTGCATTGTCGTATAGATTGGTGTAAGATGAGTAAGTACGCTTTGGCAAGGCGCCGTCGTCAACTGATTTTAGTGTAAAGAAAAAACATTGACAAAACAAGTTGGCCTATCTATAATTCATATTGTTGCAATTGAGGTGATTCGGATGAAATGGTCTATTGCACAGCTACTTAAGCTCCGAAACCAGGGTGACGGTTTTACAATCGATGAGATGGTAGAACTAGCAGAGCTGACTCAGCTCCATCCGGATATCCGTTCGATTCGCCCGGTGCATGTGCACGGGGATGCATCGTTCACATCTAATCAAGTTACATTCAATCTGAAGATTCAAGGTGACCTGACGTTGCCAGATGCGCGAACGTTAGAAGATGTCACGTATGAATTCGATATTGAATCGCTCGAGCCTTTCTTTTTGGAGAATGGGCGTTATACGGAGCAATTCGATGACGTGAATTTGCCAGAAGGAAATACAATCAGTCTTGTACCGATTGTAAAAGAGCTCATCATGTTAGACGTCCCGATGCAAGTGTACGGGAACGAGACAAACAAAACTCAGGTTGAAGGAGAAGGCTGGACGCTCACTGACGAACAGCCGGATGATCAACCAAAAATTGACCCGCGATTCGCGGGACTGGCCGACCTGTTCTCAAAAAAAGAGAACGAGGAAGGTTAACTTTTCAAGGAGGTGGACAACGATGGCAGTACCATTCCGTAGAACGTCGAAAACTCGCAAACGTCTTCGTCGTACTCACTTCAAACTCAACGTACCTGGTATGAACGAGTGCCCGAACTGTGGCGAAATGAAACTTTCACACCGTGTTTGTAAAGCTTGTGGCTCTTACAACGGTAAAGAAGTAACAAGCAAATAATGCTTGAAGGAGTGACCTGATTTCAGGTCACTCTTTTTTGTTTATGAATTTTGGGTCATCGTGAAAAGATGTGGTAAACTTTTTGTGCGAAAAAAGTTCTTTAGGAGGAAGACGATGAACCCCATCAAACGAGTTGGCATCATCGGAAACGGGGCGGTCGGACTATTGATGGCATCCGTTCTCGCAAATGATTATGACGTGACGGTTTATGGACGAAGCACGTCACTTGAAGAAATTTCAATCACGAGGTCAGGACTGACGAGCGGGTCGGCGCGTGTACCGTTACGTTCTAGCGAGACGTTACTCGAGACGGACCAAGACATCTTTTTTGTTACGACAAAAGCTCATCACGTAGAGGAGGCGACGGCACGACTGTCCGGGAAAGTCCCAGTCTTTATTTGTTCGAACGGGATTGCCCATTTGGATTACGTGAAACGACGCGGATTTCATTTAGGGGTCGTCGAACACGGGGTAACGAAACAAGGCGACCAGATTGAACATCGTGGTCTCGGACGAATTCGAATCGGAAGCACGACCGGCCTCTCTCCGGTCATGTTTCAGGAAAATCCGCTCCACATCACGTGGGAAGAGGACATCGAGCAAGTCGTCATTGAAAAATTGTTCGCCAATGCCATCATCAATCCGATCACGGCACTGTGCAGCGTTAAAAATGGAGCGCTGGCGAACTCCCCGTGTCGGGACATCGCGCAAACGATTTACGATGAGTTGACGTCAATCTTTCCGCAACACGTCTCGTATGCTTATATCGATTCGATTATCGAGCGTACCGCAGAGAATCGCTCCTCGATGCTTCGGGATCTTGAAGAAGGGAGACCGACAGAAGTGGATGCCATTTTAAAACCGGTGATTGAAAAAGCCGATCAAATGAAAATTTCTCTTTCAGTCATACCGCTGTTACATAAACTGATTTTAGGAGCGAGCGCATCGTGTTAGTGTATATTGTTTCATTTCCACTCATCTTATGGTTTATGGTGTATATGATACTTAGAAAAATTATGCCGAAAACAATCAACTCGTTCAAACTGGCATGCGACGCCGGGGTTATCCTCTGGTTTTATGCATGCGGTATTTTACTTGAGGCAATCGTCGGGACTGACGTGTTTTTGTTATTGCTCGCAGCTTGTAGTGCAATTTTTCCAATCAATGCAATCTGGCAACGGATTCGCTATGAAGAGGTCATATTCACTAAGATGTTTGTCCATGGCTGGCGTTTGCTCTTTTTACTACTTGTCCCGACGCATGCGATTTTATTCGCGATTGGCGTAGCCCAAGGAATGATTCGTTGATTGATTGAAAGGAAGTTGTTATACGTGAAGGTTGAAGCATTTGATGCCATGTATCCATCTACATCACCGATGATTCAAATCGAACAAGGATTTGGGCGCTGGCTTGATTATCAGGGCATGGACGAGGTCGAGAAGCGGGCCGAGGAGATCTCAAGCCGTTCCTACGGTCATTTGCGTGACCTTGTCCAAATTTTAAAACGGCAACAACAGCAGTTCGGGGAGATATCGGAACGTCGGGCAGCTGATCTTGACTCACTTGAGCGAGGAGATGCGTACGTCATGGTGACGGGGCAGCAGGTCGGTGTATACGGTGGTCCATTGTTCGCTGTGTACAAACTGCTAGCTGTCATAAAGCGTGCAGACGAGGCGGAAAAGAGACTAGGTAAGCCGGTCCTTCCGATTTTTTGGATGGCGACGGAAGACCATGACTTTGCCGAAATCAATCATGTCTTCACGACTCAGACGTTTTCGAGAACGTTAAAGAAGGACTCCTTGTCGACGATCCCTCTTGCAGGAAAGGCGTCGGTCGGTGAACTGGAGTTTGATCGTGCAAAACTCGAACTCGTTCAAATGGCGCAACGACTTCTACTGAATGAGACGGAAACCCCACATACATCGCAATTATATGGGGAGTTGATCGACCTGATCCAATCGAGTCATTCGTTCGCCGAGTTTTTCGCAGGGATGATGCGTCGATTCGTAGGGAATGACTTTTTGATGTTTGACCCGCATGCACAAGACGTACGCGCACTCGAGCGTCCGATGTTCCGACGTCTCATCGAACATCACGACGCGCTCATCGATGCGCTCGGTCATTCGTATGAAGAAGGAATGCCATCGATTGAACTGAATCGAGAGGCACATCTGTTTTATCATGACGGGACACGTGAGTTGCTCACAAAAATTGATGGCGTATATACGACAAAACGAGGTCATCGGTTCACGGAAAACGAGTTGCTCGCGGAGCTAGAGGCGCACCCGGAACGCTTCTCGAACAATGTCGTCTCGAGGCCGCTCATGCAAGACTACTTGTTTCCGACACTCGGATATATCGCCGGTCCTGGTGAAATAGCTTATTGGTTGCAGCTCCGGCCACTATTCCATGAGCTCGGATGGAAGATGCCGCTTCTTTTACCTCGCCTTGGAGGCATGATCGTGTCGGCCAATGACGAGAAGAAACTGCGACAAGAGGGTGTGACGGTAGAGGAGTACGTGAAACAACCCCTCCCGGACCATCCGTTCGATGATGAAGCGTTCGATGAGAATTTATATGCCTATCGAACACTCACAGGGGCGATCAGCCACGAAGCCCGTAAACATGGAAGACGATTCGAAACGAAGTCGAAACACGTGCTCGAGCGGTTGGCAGATGAGATGCGGGCCGAGGCAAAAAGGGACCACTATCGCTTAAACACGCGTCGATTCCACCTATCGACACGGTTGTCCCCGATGGATGCCCCACAAGAGCGGGTGTTGTCCATGGTTCCAATCTTGAATCGTCACGGTCTAGATATTTTTCGGCGGTTGAGATCGGCTTACGAACAATCCGATTCCGAACGATGTTTGTTCCGCGTATAACATGATTTCAAAGAGCTCTTGACGTTTGTCGAGAGCTTTTTTAGTTGTTACCTTTTTGTTTCCTATTTTCACTAAAAATCAATGCGTACCTTGACATTTTTATGATAAAGTAAGTGTAATAAAACAGTTGAAATATGTAGGTTGAGAGGGTTTTTTGAATGTTTGAGCATGAAACGGTTTTAAAGATGGAGTCCATCGAAGGATTGAACATCAAATCAGATGGGATATATGTAGACTGTACGTTAGGTGGAGCGGGACATAGTGAGGAAATCGCAAAACGTCTAACGACGGGTCAACTATATGCATTCGACCAAGATGACGTCGCGCTCGCACATGCGAAAGAGCGATTGGCTCCTTATGAAGGCCGTGTGACGTTTATAAAGAGCAATTTTGTTCACATGAAAGAAGAGCTCCAACAATATGGGGTCACGAACGTGGATGGCGTATTGTTCGACCTAGGCGTTTCCTCACCACAGCTCGATGAAGCAGAACGAGGCTTCAGTTACAACTACGATGCACCGCTCGATATGAGAATGGATCGCACAAGAGAGCTTTCAGCATATCATGTTGTGAATGAATGGTCGTTCGGTGAACTCGTTCGTATTTTCTTTACATACGGAGAAGAAAAGTTTTCAAAGCAAATCGCACGAAAGATTGAGCAAGCGCGTGCCGAGCGACCGATCGAGACGACATTCGAACTCGTGGAGTTGATTAAAGAGGCCATTCCTGCCCCGGCACGACGAAAAGGCGGTCACCCGGCGAAGCGGACGTTCCAGGCGATTCGAATCGCCGTCAATGATGAATTGAACGTGTTTGACCGTGCCGTCCAAGATGCGATCGATTTACTTGCAATGAACGGTCGGATCTGTGTGATCACGTTCCATTCATTAGAAGATCGAATTTGTAAGCAAGTGTTCAAAGAACGAAGCCAACATCCGCCGCTACCACCAGGGCTACCGGTCATTCCGAAAGAGTTCGAACCTGAACTTAAACTCATCACGCGTAAGCCGATCGTGGCAAGCGAGGGAGAACTTGAAGATAACCGTCGCTCACGCTCCGCTAAACTGAGAGTGGCTGAAAAACAAAAATAATCAAGTAGTAGGAGGGATACCTGATGCCAGAAGCTGCCCGTAAGGCGTTGCAGCCTCAAGTTACACCGAATCGAAATCCGATTCCGCAAGAACGACCGATACCTGCTCCAAAACGACGCACGTTGACCTTGTTTGAATCGATCCTGTATCCAGTGATGATTGGATCTGTGGTCATGTTCGGTGGCATCACGGTGTCGAAACATAATGAAGCGTACAACCTGATGCGTGACACCGCGACCGTCAATCAAACAATTGACACGGTTGCAAAAGAAAATGAAGAACTGAAGTATGAAATCGCCCAATTGAGCTCGCCAGAAAGAATTTATGCGATTGCCGAGAAACTCGGAATGAAATTCAATGAAAAGAATGTCAAGGTGATTGATTGATGAATTCTTTACAACAGAGTAAAAAAAGAGTGGCGTGGGTAGCGATTGTCTGCTTCACCCCACTCTTTTTATTTTTTGTCGGATGGTTCCTTTATTTATCTGTCACCCAGACGTATAAAGGGGAGAACATGCTGGCGTTTGCCGAGGAACAACGGTGGAAGGCGGTCAGTACGTTAGAGGCGGAGCGTGGCGAGGTGTTTGACCGATTCGGTCAGCCGATCGCCATCAACATTCCGTCCTATCGACTCGTCGCGGTATTGAAGCTAGGTGGTGAACGAGTCGAAGGGAAGACACTCATGCCAGATGAGTTTGACGAAGCGGCGAAAGAACTTTCGACCGTTCTTCCGATGACAGAAGCCGATTTATTAAAACGACTCGAACAAAATGCAGACCTCGGTCAAATTGAGTTCGGTGTACCGGGACGTGACTTGACCGTTGACCAAAAGGAAGAGATTGAAGCGTTTGAGCTACCTGGCATCACGTTCGTCGAAGAACCGAAACGTTATTACCCAAATAAAGTATTCGCTTCATCGGTCATCGGTTATGCACAAAAGATTGATCAAAACGGTCGAATTGAGCTCGTCGGTGAGTTGGGCATCGAAAAATCACTGAATGATATATTAAGTGAATCATACGGGTTGTATCGTTTTGAGAAAGATTTGGTCGGCCGCGAGCTCGTATCAAGTGACAATCAGCTGAAAATCGAGCCGGAAGACGGGGCAAATGTCCAGTTGACAATCGATCATCGGATTCAACAATTGCTCGAGATGAAGATGAATGAGTTGTACGAAGAATATGAGCCGAAACATGCAACGGCCATCATTATGGACCCGAAAACAGGAGAAATTATCGCACTGTCTGACCGTCCATCATTTGACCCGAACACACGCGAGATTTCTTCGTATAGCAACTTCTCGGTCTCGTCTCGATTCGAACCAGGGTCGACGATGAAAATCTTTACGTTAGCAGCCGCGATCAACGAAGGAGTATACGATCCGAACGAGCTGTATGAATCCGGATCTTATAAATATGGAAAGACGGTATTCAATGATTACAACATTACGGGTTGGGGTACCATTCCAATGGTAGAAGGTGTTTGGCACTCGTCAAACGTCGCATTCTCAATTTTAGCAAATGAACGACTCGGGCTCAGCCGGTATGAGGATTACTTTAAAGCGTTCAAGTTCGATCAACGAACAGGGGTCGATTTGCCTGGCGAGGTCAATAGTCAATTTGACTTTGAGAGCCCATTGAACGTCTTGATTACGGCTTGGGGACAATCCACTGCGATGACACCGATGCAAATTTTGCAGGCGACATCGGCCATCGCGACCGATGGGACGATGAAGCAACCACATGTCATCAAGGAAATTGTCAACCGGGAGACCGGCGAGACGATTCGGACGACGAATCCAAAAGTGGTCGGTCAACCGATTACGGCAGAGAGTGCAAAGAAAACACGTGAGGCGCTCGATGGCGTCGTGAACAATGAACTAGGGACCGGACAATTGTATGCGCTAGACAACTATCGTGTCATCGGTAAGACGGGTACTGCCCAAATCGCCGAGAATGGAAAGTATTTGAGCGGACAGTATATTCACTCGTTCGTCGGGATGGCTCCAGAAGACGACCCTGAGCTCGTCATGTACATTGCTGTCGACAGACCGAACAGTGACTCGTCAACGACTGGGCCGCGCATCATGGCGCCTCTATTCAAAGACGTGATGGACGTTGCATTACGCTATCGGAGTGTCGAACCCGAGAAACAAGAAAAAGCGGTTGAGGCTTCGACGAAGACCACTTCTTCGTTCATCGGTAAAAATCGTGAGGATGCCGTGACGGAATCAACGGAAAGCTCATTCAAACCAATCGTACTTGGCGAGGGAAGTGAAGTGACCGCCCAAAGTCCAGTGAAAGGACAGTCATATGTCGCTGGCGAACGATTGTTGCTAAAAACGAGTGAGACATTTGCGATGCCAGTTTTAAAAGGATGGTCGTTACGTGATGTAAAACGTTTGGCGACCCTCTATCAATTAAATTTAGAAATCGATGGTACCGGATTTGTCACATCACAATCAATCGGCAAAGGAAAGCCGGTCAAAACCGGAGCATCCTTGAAAGTGAGATTGGAAACGCCATCGGATGAACGCACGAGATGAAGAGGGCTGCGGCTCTCTTTTCCTATGTATGAGGAGGAATTATAGATGGAACAATTGACAGTTCAGAAATTAGCATCATGGTTTGGTGTCGAGTTGAGCGATGACCGACTCGTCGAGCGTGTCGCCACCGATTCACGAGATGAAAATGAAGCAGGTCTTTTTGTCCCGATCGTCGGTGAACGGGTAGACGGGCATGATTTTATCGAAGCGGCCACTCAAAAAGGTGCGATTGTCACGTTCTGGGAAGAAGGGCGTCCTCAACCAGACAATCTCGTTGTCATCCCCGTAAAATCAACGGTTGAAGCATTGCAGACGGCGGCGGCAAGATATTTGGAAGAAATCAATCCGCTCGTAGTCGCGATTACGGGTTCGAACGGTAAAACTTCGACGAAAGACATGGTCGCTGGCGTACTCGAAGAGAAATTCAAGACACATAAGACAGCAGGGAACTTCAACTCTGATGTCGGTTTACCGCTTACCGTCCTCAGAATGCCACGAGATACAGAAGTGGCCGTCCTTGAAATGGGAATGAACGGATTCGGTCAAATCGAATGTTTATCACAACTCGCCAAGCCCGATGTGGCGTTTGTAACGAATATTGGAGAGTCCCACGGTGAACAGGTCGGAGGTCGTTCAGGCATCGCAAAAGCGAAACTTGAAATCAAATCCGGCTTGAAACCGGACGGTCGACTGATTGTCGATGCGGATGAACCGCTTTTGGCAGGTCAAGGATACCGGGTCGGATACGACGAGACGGCTGATGGGAAAATCGAGGTGGTCGAGACGACATTCGATGCGTCCATCTTCAAATATAACGGTACCTTATATGAGTTGAAGGTACTCGGTGCCCATCAGATTCGAAACGCCGCTTACGCGATTGCGTGTGGTCTTGAGCTCGGGCTCGATCACGAGATGATTCAACGGGGGCTTTCGCGAATCAAATTGACATCGATGCGGATGGAAAAGCAAATGTTCGGTGATGCCCATCTCATTAACGATGCATACAATGCGAGTCCGACGTCAATGATTGCGGCGATTGAGACGGTCAAGTCACTTGAAGGGTTCTCGAAACGTGTGCTCATCCTCGGTGATATGTATGAGCTCGGTAACGATGAACAGATGCAACATGAACAAGTGGGTCGCGTCGTGGCGCCCCCGGTGACAGATTGCATCCTCGTCGGGGAAAAAGCGAAATGGATTGCGAATGGGATTCAAGAGTCACGAGTGAACGTAAAAACAGTTTCGACGGTCGAGGAGGCGAAGGCGCTTCTCTATCATTATCAACGACCGGATACTGTGGTATTGTTAAAGGCATCTCGAGGACTGGCGCTTGAGCGTCTTCTTCAATAAAAAGAGTAGTGAGGTAGCAACATGTTAATCAGTTTAATCGTATTAATCAGTTCATTATTAAGTGTCTTGGTCGCCATGCCGCGTGCGATTCCGGCGCTTCGACAGTTGAAGTTCGGGCAAGAGATTCGTGACGAAGGTCCAGGGTGGCACCAGAAGAAATCGGGTACACCGACGATGGGCGGGATTGTCATCCTGCTCGCCATCATCGTTGGTTTCGTCGTGTCCGTCATCTTTGGGGAAGCGGTCGCCGGATTCGGTACGCTTCTATTCGTCACGATGGCGTTCGGGGTCATCGGATTTTTAGATGATTACATCAAAGTCGTCAACAAACGAAACCTTGGATTGACCTCACTCCAAAAGTTGATTGGTCAAATTGTCGTGTCGGTATTGTTCGCATGGTTCTTATCTCTCGGAGGAGAACTTGATACATCGATTTCTATCCCATTCACGTCAATGTCGTTCGATACAGGATGGTTTTATATCGCCATCGTCATTTTCTGGCTCGTCGGATTCTCTAACGCCGTCAATTTGACGGACGGGCTAGACGGACTCGTCTCGTTCTCGGCCATCCCGACGTTCACCTTCTTTGGGATTTATGCCCTCGCGCAAGACGAGCTCGGCATCGCGTGGTTCGCGTTTGCGGTCGTCGGTTCGTTAATCGGATTCCTCGTCTTCAACAAATATCCGGCGAAGATTTTCATGGGTGATACCGGATCACTCGCGTTAGGTGGAGCCGTTGCCGGTCTCGCCCTCATGTTGAAGCTTGAGTTGCTTCTCGTCTTCGTTGGCATCATCTTCGTCATCGAGACGTTAAGTGTGATTTTGCAGGTGATCTCGTTCAAGACGACAGGTAAACGTCTCTTCAAGATGAGTCCGATTCATCATCACTTTGAGATGGTCGGTTGGTCTGAATGGCGCATCGTACTCACGTTTAGTGGAATTAGTTTAATTACGGCCGGTTTATCATTATTACTCATATAAAAGGGTGAGACAGATGGAAAAGACATGGAATGGAAAAAAAGTTCTCGTCCTCGGCGCAGCAAAAAGCGGAATCGCAGCAGCGACATATCTTCACCACGCAGGTGCAGACGTGACGGTGAATACGGGTAACGTACCACCGGAAGACGAACAAAAGAAAATTCAAGCTCTCGGAATTCGTTCAGTCTATAATGAGCATCCGCTCGATTTATTAGACGAAGCGGATTTGATCGTCAAAAATCCGGGAATCCCGTATCAAATCCCATTGCTTCAAGAGGCGATGTCTCGTAATATCCCAATCTATACCGAAGTCGAACTCGCCTACTTTGCGACCGAGGCGGACTTCGTCGCCATCACGGGTTCGAACGGGAAAACGACGACGACGACGCTCGTCTATGAGCTACTCCAAGGTGGGGAACGCCCCGTACACCTTGCCGGGAACATCGGATTTCCAGCGATTGAAGTGGCAGCTGAAGCGAAAGCGGGCGACTTGATTGTCATCGAACTATCCAGCTTTCAACTGATGGGAGTCGAGTCATTCCACCCCCACTCGGCCGCGTTACTCAATTTATCAGAAGCCCACTTGGATTACCACGGCGATTTCGACGCTTATGCGGACGCGAAAGGAAACCTGTTCCGTCAAATGACGAATGATGACCAACTCGTCGTCAAGGCGACCGACCGAGAGGTGATGAAGCGTGTACCGGGACAAATCGAACCGAATACGTTCAGTTTCGACCGAGGTGACGCCTCTGTCGTCGATGGGTGGGTCACCGTCCGTGGTGAACGGATCATTCGAGTAAACGAACTCGCATTAGGTGGTGCCCATAACGTCGAGAACGTTTTGGCGGCCCTTCTCTTAATCGAACCGTTCCACATCCCTCGTACACATGTCGAGCGTGTCCTTCGAAATTTCGGCGGGGTCGCACACCGGACCGAGAGTCTCGGTAATGTATTAGGACGTCCAGTCTACAATGATTCAAAGGCCACGAACAACGTGGCGGCTGAAGCGGCGCTACGAGGATTCGATGCCCCGATTGTCTGGCTTTGTGGTGGGCTTGAGCGGGGTGCGGATTTATCGTCACTCGTGCCTGCGCTGTCAAACGTCAAAGTAATTGTTGCGTTCGGAGAGACCGCCGAGCGATTTAAAGAGCTCGGGGCGTCAGAGCACATTCCATCATATGCTGTTGAAACGTTGGAAGAAGCCGTTCCGCTTGCGTTTGAGCAGTCCGAGGCAGAAGATGTCATCTTGCTATCCCCTGCTTGTGCTAGCTGGGACCAGTTTAAAACGTTTGAAGAAAGAGGCGAACAGTTCGTCAAACTTGTTCGGGAATATGAGGAGGCGAACCGATGAGGATTATAGTTTCAGGTGGGGGGACGGGTGGTCATATTTACCCGGCGCTCGCTTTGATTGCTACGTTACAAAAACGGCATCCTGATTTACAGGTACAATATGTCGGGACGGAGAATGGGTTAGAAGCCGATCTCGTACCGCGAGCAGGCGTTCCATTCAAATCGATTCAAATCGCGGGTCTGAAACGGTCACTCTCGCTTGAAAATATAAAAACGGCTTATTGGTTCTTGAAAGCCGTTCGGTCACTGAAGAAAGACATGGCTGCGTTCAAACCGGACGTCGTCATCGGAACAGGTGGGTTCGTATCTGGACCGGTCGTTTACACGGCGCAACAACTTGGTATTCCGACGATTCTTCATGAACAAAACAGCATCCCGGGACTGACGAACAAGTTTTTATCAAAGAAAGCCGACCGGGTCGCTCTCTCGTTCAAAGGGTCGGAAACCCACTTTCCTGGTGCGGACGTTCGCTTGATCGGAAATCCACGTGGAAGTGAAGTGTCGCAAACGAAAGTCGATGTGGCCAGTGTACGAGAACAGTACCGCTTAGACGAACGACCAATCGTATTGATTTACGGTGGAAGCCGTGGAGCAGAGGCGATCAACCGCGCGGTCATTGAAGCGATTCCAGCGCTTGATGCTTTGCCGATCAATGTGCTATACGTCACGGGGAAAGTGCACTATGATTCTGTATCGAGGCAGGCACCAAGTGCCGACAACGTACACATCCATCCGTACGTGTACGATATGCCGTCCTTGCTTGCCTGTACGTCACTCGTCATTTCACGGGCCGGGGCATCGACGATTTCAGAATTGACAGCCCTCGGCTTGCCGAGCGTATTGATCCCGAGTCCATACGTGACGGCAGACCACCAGACAAAAAATGCTTCCGCCCTCGTCGAGAGTGGGGCGGCCCTACTCGTCAAAGAAGAAGCGTTGACGGGCGAGGAGCTCGTAAAAGCGATTCGTCAAGCACTCGGACGAAAAGATGAGATGGCGAGCGCTTCCCGTGCCCTTGGATTTCCAGACGCTTCAGACGCCTTAGCTAATCTCGTAGAAGAAGTCATTCGATAAAGGAGTAGAATCCGATGGAACCTAGCCAACGAACGGTGCGTAGTCTCGAAGACCGCATTCCATACATGAAGAAGCAACGGCGAAAAAAAGCGAACCGTCGGATGTTCTCTGTGCTCTCATTGTTTGGAGTTCTCATCTTACTCGTGGTCTATATGCAAACTTCGATGTCGGATGTAAAGGACGTGAACGTGTCCGGCCTCTTTTGGTTAGAGGAATCATATGTGCTTCAAGATATGGAACTCGACACGACGACAAAGTTCATCAGCGTATCACCAAAGAACATGAGTGAGCAAATGGAAAAATTACCCGGTGTCAAACGGGTGGAAATCGACCGTTCCTGGTATAACAAAGTTCGAATCAATGTTTCAGAGGAGAAGATGATTGCGTATGCGCGGGCTGATCATGGTGATGTCGTCGTTTTAGCGGACGGGTCACTTCATCCGACGGGCACCATTACCGATCCGAAAAAATTAAAAGACGGACCACTTCTACGAGAGTTCAACACAGAGGAAGAACTCGAGAAGATTGCAAGTGAACTAGAGGGTGTGGACGATGCGACTCGGGCACGTATGTCAGAAGTGATGCTGTCGAAGCAAAAAGGAGAACCGACGCGATACGAAATCTTTATGAATGACGGAAATACGTTACTCACACCTACTCTGAAACTTAGTGAGACGGTTTCAAAGTATGGAAAAATCTATGAAAACATCCCTAAAGGAGAGCGTGGGACTGTCGTCATGGACGGTGGATTTTACTTCGTCCCGTATGAAAAAACAGAGAAATAATTTCCAATATTACAGCCCTTAGTCAAATTAGGGCTGTTTTTTGTGTTTTGTAAACGAATTGATAACCCGAAACCGCTTAAATTGTAGGATTCTACCTTTTCTCACTATCTTATTTGTTGTAAACTTAGACGTGAGATATCTTGTCGAAACTAACAATCCTATTGGATATCTGTATATATGCCAATCAATTTGAATGGAAAAATGATAGAGCGGAGGTGTTTCCCTTTTGGAAGCGAATGGTTATGTGGCCGCATTAGATATTGGAACGTCAGAGATTAAGCTCGTCGTCGGTGAATTGCTCGGCGGAACGCTTAATATTTTGGCAGAAGGGTGTGCACCGTCTGC
The DNA here is from genome assembly GCF_018617855.1 of Exiguobacterium qingdaonense. GTDB lineage: Bacteria > Bacillota > Bacilli > Exiguobacteriales > Exiguobacteriaceae > Exiguobacterium > Exiguobacterium qingdaonense. Next base: position 399,284 of record NZ_JACSKY010000001.1, on the reverse strand, counting down.
GGGTGTAAAACGTGGCGCAGTCGTAGATATCGATAAAACGGTACAAGCAATCAAGCAAGCTGTTGAACATGCCGAGACATCATTAGGCAATCAAATTCGATCTGTATACGTTGCCATCGAAGGGGAACATATTCAAATTGCCCCGTGCCACGGAATTGCATCTGTGAAGCGGGAAGACCAAGAGATTACAGATGAAGACGTGATGGAAGTGATCAATTCGGCACAAGTGATGCGATTACCGGATGAGATGAGTGTGATCGATGTCATTCCATCCTCATTCACCGTGGATCAACAAACAGGTGTCATCGACCCTCGCGGGATGATCGGTTATCGACTTGAGATGCACGGAAAAATGGTTACAGGATCGAAGACCATTTTACATAGTATTCGTCGTTCGATTGAACGGGCCGGGCTCCGCCTTGAAGGATTCGTACTAGGAAATCTCGCACTCGGTATGAGCGCGGCTTCTGTAGACGAAATTGATTTAGGGATCGGGCTCGTCGATGTCGGTCATGAAAAGACGACGGTCTCGGTATTTTATCGAGGAGACCTCGTCTACTCGTATATTCTCCCGGTCGGTGGGGACCATATGACGAGAGACTTGGTCTACAAGTTGAACTGTAAGTATCAAGACGCAAAAGTGGCGAAAGAAGAATACGGCCTTGCCCTTGAAGATATGGCTGATGAGACAGAAGGTTTTTCATATACGAATATCAACGGTGAAGTCGGATTTGAACCACAGTCAGAAATTAGCTATGTTTTAGAAGCGAGAATAGAGGAAATGTTTACTCTTATGTTGAATAAGGTTCAAAAAGTAGGCGTTCCGATGCTGAATGGCGGATACTTACTTTGTGGTGGGGCAGCTGCTCTCCCAGGCATTCAAGAGTTAGCGACTCGAATCATCGGTCAAAAGACGAGACTGTATCAACCATCGTCGATTGGCGTCAGACATCCAAAATACGCTACGGCAGTCGGTGTATTGAAGTACGTTTTAATGAGTGATCATCACGTCTCGAAATCTCAGCTCGAAAAACCGGAAGTTCCTCATGATATGCTTCACAAGAAGCTAGAATCGACCGATACTCCTGTTGGAGAGAACGAGGACGAGACCGATCAAGAGTCGAAAAAAGGATTCAGTCGTTTGATGGAAAAATTATTTGGCGTTTAAGCTGATGGTGTAATACAACTTGGAAAATATGTAGGGGGATACCTGAATGATGTACTTTGATGAGGCGATTGACGCCGTAGCAAAAATTAAAGTAATTGGAGTCGGTGGCGGTGGTTCAAACGCCGTCAACCGCATGATTGAACATGGTGTACAAGGCGTCGAGTTCATCGCCGTCAACACGGACGCACAAGCGTTGAACATGTCGAAAGCCGATGTGAAACTTCAACTTGGTGCTAAATTGACACGTGGTCTCGGAGCAGGCGCGAACCCGGATATCGGTAAAAAAGCGGCAGAAGAAAGCCGTGAACAATTGATTGAAGCGCTTGACGGTGCCGACATGGTCTTCGTCACTGCTGGAATGGGTGGCGGAACCGGAACCGGAGCTGCCCCGGTCATCGCCGAGATCTCAAAAGAAATCGGAGCGCTCACGGTCGGTGTTGTCACTAAACCGTTCATGTTCGAAGGTCGGAAACGGATGCAGCACGCACAACACGGGATTCAAGCGTTCAAAGAAAAGGTAGACACGCTCATCGTGATTCCGAACGATAAACTTCTTGAAATCGTCGAACGGAATACGCCGATGATCGAGGCGTTCCGCGAGGCAGACAACGTACTCCGTCAAGGTGTACAAGGGATTACTGACTTGATTGCCATCCCAGGTCTCATCAACCTTGACTTTGCGGATGTGAAGACGATCATGACAGAAAAAGGATCTGCCCTTATGGGAGTCGGTGTCGCCACGGGAGAAAACCGTGCCGTCGAAGCAGCGAAAAAAGCAATCTCATCACCACTTCTCGAATCTTCTATCGAAGGTGCGAAAGGTGTCTTGATGAATATCACGGGTGGACTCAGCCTCAGCTTGTTCGAAGTGACAGAAGCGGCTCAAATCGTTCAAAGTGCAGCGGATGAAGAAGTGAACTTGATTTTCGGTTCGGTCATCAATGAAAACTTGAACGATGAAATCATCGTCACCGTGATCGCAACTGAATTTGCTGAGGAAGCGCAAGGGACGAACCCGTTCTTGCAACAGCCTAAAAAACAGCCTGAGGTTGAGAACAAGGAACCCCAACCAAAAGCAAATGAAGCGGCTCAACAAGACGAAGGGAACTTCCATCGCCCTGTGTATGGAGGAGACGTCCCAGACGAGACGATCAACATCCCTGCGTTCGTGAGACAACGCCGTAATTGAACAACGAAGGGGTGCCGGTACGCGGCATCCCTTTTTCTAAAAGGAGAGACCGATGCAACTGTTACATACATGGGAAACTGAGACAAACCGCTACCACGCCTATGTGACGACGCGAACGAACGGACACAACGGCGGAAACGTCGGGCTACACGTTGGAGATGAGATAGACCGAGTCGTCCAAAACCGTCAACTGTTCTTTCAACGAGCCAATCTGTCACTTGAAGATTCCGTGTGGGCTGAGCAAATTCACGGCACGAACGTCCAATTTGTAGGACCGATTGATCGAGGCAAAGGGGCGTTCCTCTATGATGAGGCCATTTCAAAAACGGACGGTCTATTGACGACAGAGGAGCATTTACCATTAGCTCTCGTCTTTGCTGACTGTGTGCCGCTATTCTTTTGTGCGAAGGAACGTGGTCTGATTGGCATTGCCCATGCTGGATGGAAAGGGACCGTCGGAAATATCGTTCAATCCATGGTAGAGGCGTATAAAGACCATGGAGTCGACGCAACCGAGATCGAGATGCTAATCGGCCCATCTATTTCCGGGGATGACTATGAGGTCGACCGCCGTGTGTTAAACGCCGTCCATGACGTTTCGTCGGTTGCGTATAAACGAGCGGTACAAGATGAATCCGGCGAACATGCTCATCTGTCACTTCAAACCGTCAATGAGGTATTGGCAAAAGAGCATGACATCTCGGTCAGTCATTCGAAATTAACGACTGGCGCAAACGCCCCTTACTTTTCATATCGGGACGGGGAAACAGCACGTCGATTTGCGGCAGTCATCGTCAAGGAGCGTAAATAGTGAGTATTTCAGATAATGTAAGACAGGTACAATCGATTATGTCAGCGCACGAACGAGAAACGAAACCGACACTCATCGCCGTCACCAAATCGGTCGGTGTGGATGTCGCGAACGCCTTATATGTGGAAGGCATTCGTGACTTCGGTGAAAATCGTCCGGATTCCTTGCTTGAGAAAGTGGGTGTCATGCCGACTGATGCAAGATTTCATTTCATCGGTACGCTTCAGACGCGAAAGGTGAGGCAAATCATCGATCACGTCGCAGCGATCCATTCTCTCGACCGATTGTCTCTCGCTTCAGAGATTGATAAACGAGCCAATCGAGTGGTAGATTGTTTCGTTCAAGTGAACACGTCAGGAGAAGATTCAAAACATGGTCTTGAAATAGAGGAAGTCATTCCATTCATCGAGAACTGTAAACAATATTCCCATATTCGAATCATCGGGCTCATGACGATGGCCCCGCTGACGGAAGAAGAGTCGATCCTTCGGGACACGTTTCGCCGTTTGCGTGTTGCCCGTGATGAAGTGATGGCTAAAGCGTATGAGCACGCACCTTGCACGGAACTGTCGATGGGGATGTCAAACGATTATCCAATCGCGATTGAAGAAGGCGCATCGTTTGTTCGTATTGGTACCGTACTTGTGCAATAATATATCTTAAGGAGGAATCCGTTATGTCAATCAAAAACAAAATGAAAGATTTCTTTGGGCTCGATGAAGATCCGAACAACACGTACGAAGAAGAAGAGTATGCCGTCGCTAACACTGCACCTTCTACAACCGAAACATCGATCGTAAAGCAGGATGATCGTCCTAAGTCAGCGAACAACCTCGTGGCACTAAATACGAAAAAGAAAGATCGCTCTAAAGTCGTATTGGCTGAACCACGTGTGTTTGCTGAAGCGCAAGACATTAGTGATCACTTGAAAGAAAATCGTGCGGTCATCGTCAATCTTCAACGCATGTCAAAAGAACAATCTCGTCAAGTCGTCAACTTTCTTTCAGGTGTCGTATACGCACTCGAAGGATCGATGACTTCGATTGGACATAACACGATTCTGTGTACTCCGAACAACGTCGAATTGACCGGTTCAATCTCAAACTTGATTTCGGAGGATGAACTTCACAGTAAAGGGTGGTAACTGAATGGAAAATGTAATTCCTGCCTTAGGCAACACATTGAGTGACTTATTAGGTATTTATAGCTGGATTCTTATCGGCTATATCTTATTATCATGGTTCCCGAACGCGCGTGAATCAAAATTTGGACAAATTTTATCGGCTTTGTGTGAACCGTTTTTGGCACCGTTTCGTCGAATCATCCCGCCAATCGGTGGAATGCTTGATATCTCTCCAATCGTCGCTTTATTCGTTCTTCGAATGGCCCAAGTCGGAATCGCTGCGATTTTCGGGTGACGTATGAGCGTTTACGATCATTACCGACCAAGTGAACGCGCATTCGTTGAGCAAGTACTCGATTGGGTGCAACAAGTCGAGGATAGCTATGTGTTAAAATTGACGGACTTTTTGGACCCGCGTGAACAGCAAATCGTCAAACAACTCGTCGGTAAACAACTCGTCCTTCATGACGATGGCGGATTCGTTGGCGCGGAGCGACGTCGTATGATCTTGGCACCGGAATATTATGAACTGAATCAGAATGATTTCGAAATCGAGATCCGGCGTATCGAGTACCCGACAAAGTTTGTTGATTTAACGCATCGACAAGTGACGGGGACTTTACTCAATGCAGGACTGAAACGTCAAAAATTCGGGGATGTCGTCCTCGAGGATGAACTCGTACAGTTTGCGACGACGCGTGAAGCGGTCGGATTCATCGAGATGAATTTAGATCGTGTCGGAAAGGCGAAAGTACGTATTTCTTCCGTGGCGAAAGAAGATGTGCTCGTCGTCCCTGAAACGGAATGGGTCGAAGGATTCGGTATCGTTTCTTCTTTACGATTTGATACGGTCGCAAGCGAGGTACTCAACATGTCAAGGCAAAAAGCGCAAGCGCTCGTCAAACATGGCGACTGCAAAGTGAATCATAAAGTCATTGAAGATGCGAGCTTCCTTCTCGAGCCAGACGACCTTCTCTCCGTCCGTGGACATGGTCGCATCAAATTGCTAGAGATTCTCGGATCGACCAAACGTGAAAAAATAAAAATACAGTATGGCACTATACGTTGAACTTAGGAGGAAAGTCGAATGGCGTTGACACCGATTGATATTCATAATAAAGAATTCTCTTCCCGTTTTCGTGGGTACGACATCGATGAGGTCAATGAATTTTTAGATCAAATCATTAAAGAGTTTGAACTATTGATTCGTGAGAATCGACGATATGAAGAACTTGTCAACGATATGCAGGCCCGCATTGATTACTTCTCCTCGATGGAAGATACGTTGAATAAATCGATTATCGTCGCGCAGGAAGCTGCGGAAGAAGTGAAGAACAATGCGCAAAAAGAAGCGAGCCTGATCTTGAAGCAAGCAGAGCGTGAAGCGCATGCACGTGAAGAGGAAGCGTCTCGCAAAGAACAACTTGCCGAACGTGAAGTCGTGCAAATGCTCAAGAAAGTTGAACTGTATCGTACACGGTTCCGTGTGCTCGTCGATGCGCAAATGGAACTCCTCAATAGTACGGAATGGGAAACGATTGTCGGAGAACCGCCGGTACAGACGGTTCTTGACGATAGGACGGAACTTGCGTATAATGACGACGAAGTCAAACAGAATGAAGAACATCATGGATAAATGATCAACACGTTGAGTAGGACGCGTCGGTCGAGTCATACCTACGAAGCGACTTAGGGACGGTGTAAGCCTAAGAGAAAGACTCGAATCGATATCCCCTATGAGTCGTCACGCTGAACGAGAGTAAGCGTGACCGTCTGACCTCGTTATCGGTTACCGAGAGCGGTCTCATGAAGATGAGACTAGTAGGGTGGTACCGCGAGTCAACCAACTCGTCCCTATCAGGGATGGGTTGGTTTTTTTGTTTTCAAAAAAATGTTGATGGAGGAGTTTAGATGAACTATAAAGATACGCTATTAATGCCGAATACAGAATTCGCGATGCGTGGAAATTTACCAAAACGCGAGCCGGCGATGCAGACAGAATGGGAAGACATGGACCTTTACAACAAGGTTCAAGAGAAGAATGCCGGAAAACCACAATACATCCTACATGATGGACCGCCATATGCAAACGGCGACATCCATATGGGGCACGCGATGAACAAAGTATTAAAAGACATCATCGTTCGTTTCAAGGGGATGAACGGATACCAGTCTCCGATGATTCCAGGATGGGACACACACGGTCTCCCGATCGAGAACGCCCTTCAAAAAGCAGGCGTCAATCGTAAAGAAATGACGGTCGCTGAGTTCCGCAAAAAATGTGCGGAATACGCGATGGAGCAAGTGAACTCACAACGTGAACAGTTCAAACGCCTCGGGTTGCTTGCGGATTTTGAGAATCCATATATCACGCTCCTTCCCGAATACGAGGCAGCTCAAATTCGTCTGTTCGGTACGATGGCTGAAAAAGGGTACATCTATAAAGGGAAAAAACCGGTGTACTGGTCTCCATCTTCTGAATCGGCACTCGCTGAAGCTGAAATCGAATACTACGATAAAAAGTCACCCGCCATCTATGTGGCGTTCCGAGTTGTGGACGGAAAAGAGACGTTGACGTCAGATGATCATTTCGTCATCTGGACGACAACGCCTTGGACAATCCCGGCGAACCTTGGAATCGCAGTGAGTGATGAGTTGACGTATACGCGGATCGAACATGAAGGGAAAGGATACATCGTCGCGGAAACATTAGTCGAAGACGTGACGACAGCGCTCGGATGGACAGACTTCACAGTGAGCGGTTCTTGGAATGGACGTGACTTCGAGTATATGACGGCACAACATCCGTTGTATGACCGCACGTCGCTCGTCATTCTCGGCGACCACGTTACAGCGGATGCGACAGGTCTCGTTCATACTGCACCAGGTCACGGGGAAGACGATTATCGCGTCGGACAGGCATACGGATTGGACGTCCTTTGTCCGGTAGATGACCGTGGTTACATGACGGATGAAGCGCCTGGTTTCGAGGGTCTATTCTATGAGGACGCGAATAAACAAATCGGGATGAAGATTGAAGAGAACGGCTATTTGCTCAACTTGAAATTCATCAAGCACTCGTATCCGCACGACTGGCGTACGAAAAAGCCGGTCATCTTCCGTGCGACACCACAATGGTTCGCCTCAATCAAAGATTTCCGCGAAGACATGCTTCGTGAGATCGAGGAAGTGAACTGGGTGCCAGAATGGGGGATGACTCGTCTTTACAACATGGTCCGTGACCGCGGGGACTGGGTCATCAGCCGCCAGCGTGCCTGGGGTGTCCCGATCCCAATCTTTTATGCAGAAGATGGTACGGAAATCATCACGAATGAGACGATTGATCACATCGCGAGCTTGTTCCGCGAGCATGGTTCAAACGTCTGGTACGAATGGGAGGCGAAAGACCTCCTTCCTGAAGGGTTCACGCATCCGAGTAGCCCGAATGGGGAGTTCCGCAAAGAACTCGACATCATGGACGTATGGTTCGACTCGGGATCATCACATGCAGGTGTGTTAGAGGAACGAGAACATCTTCGCCGTCCGGCTGACCTTTATCTTGAAGGGTCGGATCAGTATCGTGGATGGTTCAACTCGTCACTCTCGACAGCTGTCGCAACGACAGGGAAAGCGCCATATCGTAACGTCTTAAGTCACGGTTTCGTACTTGATGGAGACGGGCGTAAAATGTCAAAATCGCTTGGCAATACGATCGCACCGAACGACCTCGTGAAGCAGTATGGTGCTGAAATCATTCGTCTTTGGGTCGCATCCGTCGACTATCAGTCGGACGTCCGTGCGTCGCACGATAACTTCAAACAAGTATCAGAAGTATACCGGAAGATGCGCAACACGATTCGCTTCTTACTCGGAAACTTGAACGGCTTCGAGCCGTCGATGCGAGTCGCATATGACGATATGCCGGAAGCCGACCGCTTCATGGCGACGAAACTGAAACAATTGCAGACAAAGGTTGTCAAAGCATACGATGAGTTTGACTTTATGGCGGTATACCATCTCGTCCATAACTTCTGTGTCAACGAGTTGTCATCGTTCTACCTCGATTTCACAAAAGATATCTTGTATATCGAACGTGAAGACGATCTCCGTCGTCGTGCCGTTCAGACCGTTATGTATGACGCGGTCATCCTCTTGACGAAACTGTTGGCACCGATTCTTCCACACACGGCCGATGAGGCGTGGAAAGAGGTCCCTGGGAAGACGGAAGCGAGCATCTTCCTATCTGATTTGGAAGAAGTGGACGCATTGACGGCAGACGAGACGGCGTTACTTGAGAAGTGGTCGAAGTTCCTCGTCTTCCGTGACGATGTCTTGAAAGCAATTGAAATCGCACGTGGAGAAAAACTGATTGGAAAACCGCTCGAGGCGAAGTTGATTCTCGCACCGAAAGCAGAGACGAGTGACTTGTTGAACACGATCGACAACGTCAGTCAACTGCTTCAAGTCTCACAAGTAGAGTGGGCTGAGACGGCCGATGTCGACTATGCGACGACGAAAATTACAGTCGCGAAAGCCGACGGAGCCGCTTGTGCACGCTGTTGGACTTACTCGACCGAGCTTGGACAAAACGATGAGCATCCTGAGCTTTGCCCACGCTGTGCATCAGTGATCGGTTAAGACGAACCGGAGTGGCGTCCCCACTCCGGTTTCTTAACGGTTTGAAAGGAGACGCGTATGAAACGTTACTATGGATTGGCTCTCATTTTGATTGTGATCGATCAACTGACGAAATGGGTGGTCGTTCAGACGATGACAATCGGACAAACGATTGAAGTCATCCCAAACTTATTGTATTGGACATCTTATCGCAATAAAGGAGCGGCATGGGGGATGTTAGAAGGACAGATGACGTTCTTCTTTATCGTCACAATCATCGTTGTTGCCGGACTCGTTTATTTTTTACACAAAGAAGTGAATGGATACCAACTTCTCGGCTATAGTGTCGGTCTACTGTTGGCCGGTGCAATCGGGAACTTCATCGACCGCCTGTTTCGAGGCGAGGTCGTGGACTTTGTCGACACGTATCCGTTCGGATATAACTTCCCGATTTTTAACGTGGCCGATATGGCGCTCACATTTGGAGTCATCTTGATGGTCGTCGGTGTTTTGTTTGAAGAAAAATTACACAAAGAAAGGGGACAATCGTAATGGAATCGTATTCTTTTGTCGCCGATGAAAAGGCAAGGATTGATAAGTGGGTGAGCGACCGTGGCGAATGGTCACGTTCGCAAGTGCAGGAATGGATTAAGACGGGAGCCCTCCTCGTCAACGGTAGTGCCGTGAAGGCGAACTACAAACTTCAAGTAGGGGATGAGGTGGAAGTGAATGTGCCGGAAGCGGTGGAGCTCGAGGTATTGCCTGAAGACATCCCGCTCGAAATCGTCTTTGAAGATGAAGACGTCATCGTCGTCAACAAGCCACGTGGCATGGTCGTCCATCCCGCAGCCGGTCACACGTCAGGAACGCTCGTCAATGCGTTACTGTTTCACTGTGATGACCTTTCGGGCATCAATGGGGTGAAGCGACCGGGAATCGTTCACCGGATCGATAAGGACACGACGGGGCTTCTCATGGTCGCAAAAAACGATTTGGCGCACGAATCGCTGGCGAGCCAGCTGAAAGACAAGACGATCAAACGTGAATATATCGCGCTCGTCCATGGCGAGCTCGTTCATGAACTCGGGACGATCGAGGCACCGATTGGACGCGATACGAATGATCGTCAACGCATGACCGTGACGGACAGAAACGCAAAGGAAGCTGTGACACATTTCCGTTTACTGGAGCGCTATAAAGATTTCACGCTCGTGGAGTGTAAATTAGAAACGGGACGTACGCACCAAATTCGCGTTCACATGCGTTATATCGGTCATCCACTCGCTGGTGACCCGAAATATGGTCCACGTCGTACGATCGATTTAGGTGGCCAGGCACTGCATGCAGCAACGCTCGGATTCCATCATCCACGGACGAAAGAATGGATGGAGTTTGAAGCGCCACTACCAGAAGACTTTAACACCGAACTCGCGAAGTTAGATAAAATCGAGAAAACTCGTTGACTTCTGTCACGTTCCGATTTATAGTCTAGGAAGCATAACACCTTTAAACCCAGTCCAGAGAGGCTGTGAAAGGATTGTGACCGCGGTCACACTTACGTCGATTCAACCCCGGCAGCAGACTGCCGTTTTTGATGAAGACTCCCTTTCCGGTCGGATGAGGGAGTCTTCTTTTTTAACTAAATCAGGTGAGAATTCTCCCTCCTCTAAGCGTCTCGGGGCGAAGCTCGGCGTAGGTGGGAGATGAATCGCCCGGTCCAAACGTCTTTTCCCCCTGTGACAGATAGGACGAACAAAAGTTCGTGATTCCGTCAGATTCTCCCTCCCCTTCCACGGGTATCGGATGAGGAAGACACATCACAATCTGCTGGAGGGAGGAGGGACGGACATGCTGAAAGGCTACACATACAGGCTTCATCCGACGCCGGCACAGGCCGAGTTCCTGCTCCGGACGATTGGCTGCGCCCGGTTCATCTACAACAAGTTGCTCGAGGACCGCATCGCCATCCGCGAGGAGGCGAAGGAAGGGAGCGGGCCGAGACGGAAACCGGCGACACCCGCCTCCTACAAGCCCCTGTTTCCGTTCCTCGCCGAGGCGGACAGCCTCGCGCTCGCGAATGCGAAACTGAACCTCGACGCCGCGTTCGCAAAGTTCTTCGCCGGGACGGCCGGCTTCCCGGCGTTCAAGTCGAGACGGCGGTCGCGCGCCTCCTACACGACGAACAACCAGCGCGGTACGATCCGCATCGAGGCGGGCAAGGTCCGGCTGCCGAAGGTCGGGTTCGTGCGGTTCAGACAACATCGTCCGTTCGAGGGCGTCATCCGGTCGGCGACGGTCTCGATGACGAGGACGGGCAAGTTCTTCGTCTCCATCCTCGTCGAACAGGACGATGCACCATGGATCCCAGCCAAGAACAAGGTCGGGATCGATCTCGGCCTGGAACACTTCGCCGTCATGACGAACGATGCGATGGTTTCGGAGAAGATTGGAAACCCCCGACTCCTCCGGAAGTCCGAAGCGAAGATCAAGAAGGCACAACGCGCTTTGTCACGTAAGAAAATGGGAAGTAAGAATCGTGAAAAAGCCAAATTATTTCTGGCAAAGAAACACGAAAAGATCGCCAACCAACGCAAGGACTTCCTTCACAAACTGTCAAGACGGATCGTTGACGAGAACCAAGTCATCGTCGTGGAGACATTGAAGTCGAAGCATATGATGCAAAACCATAAGCTCGCCAAGTCCATCGGGGATGTCAGTTGGTACGAGTTCGTCCGGCAACTCGAATACAAATCAAGATTCTACGGACGGACGCTCATCAAGGCAGACCCTTGGTACGCATCCACTCAAATCTGTTCCACTTGCGGCATAAAAGGCGAGAAGAAGGCGATGGATGTCCGTGAATGGACGTGTGCCTGTGGCGCGCATCATGACCGTGACATCAACGCGAGCATCAACCTGTTGAGGTTGGCCGACTGACAATCCTTCAGGGCAGGGACTGCCCGACGAGCTTGGTCCATAACCGTGGCTGGTAAGAGCACGGTCTTCCCAAGAAGCTCCCCCTTCAATTTGCGAAGCAAATAAGTGGTGAGTAGTTCACTATACGAAAGGAGGAATTACGTGAAACAATCAGTCATTTTAGATGAGTCAGCCATCCGTCGGGCGTTGACGCGAATCGCCCACGAAATCATCGAGCGGAACAAAGGGATCGATGACGTCGTCCTCGTCGGAATTAAGACGAGAGGCGAGACGCTCGCTGACCGACTCGCTCGCCGAATCGAGGAGATTGAAGGCAAGCCGGTCGCACTCGGTAATCTGGATATTACCCTTTACCGTGATGATTTATCAAAAAAGTCGTTAGACCCGGAAGTGAAAGCGACGGAACTGCCACATGATATTAACGGAAAGACCGTCGTCCTCGTCGACGACGTCCTGTATACCGGTCGAACGGTCCGTGCCGCAATGGACGCACTCGTCGACCACGGTCGCCCAGACTATATCCAACTCGCCGTCTTGATTGACCGAGGTCACAGGGAACTTCCGATTCGACCTGATTTTATCGGGAAGAACGTTCCGACATCTAAATCCGAGCAAGTCGTCGTGCGACTCAGTGAAGTCGATACGGCAGATGAAGTTACAATCCACCAGCACTAAACACAAACCTTTAAGGTGGTCCAGAGAGGCCAGGAAGGAGAACTCAATTATGAAACAACCCGTTCTACACATCCACGAGCGTCCAGCTCACTTTCCACAATGGCTGTTATTCAGTCTTCAACACGTCTTCGCCATGTTCGGAGCGACGATTTTAGTCCCGATTTTAACGGGGTTGAATACATCGGTCGCCCTCGTCGCTTCCGGAGTGGCCACGCTCTCATTCTTAGCGATTACTCGCTTCAAAGTTCCAACGTACTTAGGTTCAAGTTTTGCCTACATCGCCCCGATCATAGCGGTCAGTCAGCAGTGGGGCGTCGAAGCCGCACTGTTCGGCGGAATCATCGCCGGCTCGGTATACGGTGTCGTCTCGTTGATCATCTATAAAACAGGGGTCAACTGGTTGCTCCGACTACTCCCTCCGGTCGTCGTCGGACCGGTCATCATGGTCATCGGACTCTCGCTTGCGCCGGTCGCCATCGACATGTCGATGAATCAAGACGGTGCCTACAATGGAACGTTCATGATGATCGCATTGCTTACACTCGGGATCACGATGCTCGCCATGACAAAGTTGAAAGGTGTCTGGGGCGCTGTCCCGATCCTCTTTGGAATCGTGGGAGGATACGCAGTCGCAGCGGCATTCGGTATCATCGATTACTCACCGATTCAACAGGCAAGTCTGTTCCAACTACCTGACTTCACGATGGTGTTCGTCGACTACATGCCGATGTGGCAAGTCGGTGCCCTTCTCGCCATCGTCCCGGTCGCTCTCGTCACGATGACGGAGCATATCGGCGATCAAATGGTCACATCGAAAATCATCGGACGAGAGACGATGAAAGATCCTGGATTACATCGCACGCTACTCGGCGACGGGGTAGGGAAGGCGGTCGCCTCCGCACTCGGTGGACCACCGTGTACGACATACGGAGAGAACAACGGTGTCATGGCCATCACACGAGTATACAGTGTGTATGTCATCGCGGGAGCAGCGCTCATGGCCATCAGCTTCGGCTTCCTCGGTCATATCGAAGCCTTCATCTCGACCATTCCAAATCCGGTCAAAGGAGGCATCTCGATCCTGTTGTTCGGTGTCATCGCCTCAAACGGACTGCGCACGATGGTGGAAAGTAAAGTCGATTTGGCGGAGAAACGCAACTTGATCATCGCTTCGGTCATCCTCGTCATCGGACTCGGTGGTGCCATGGTTCAACTCGGCAACTTCCCGGTTCAAGGAATGGCGCTCGCGACAGTCGTCGGCATTTTGTTGAACGCCATTTTACCGAAAGAGGAAGACGATACAGCAGTCGAAGTCAACATAACTGAAGAAACGAAACAAGCAAGTAACTTTTAAATCGATCCCGTGAGGTCGGCAAAGTGAAGGCTCGTTTATTTGGGTGCACCTTGCCCAAATAAAGGCGTCCCTTCACATCGGTGAAGAGGCGCCTTTTCTCTTTGCCTCTAACAAAAGGAGGAGACGAAAATGAATACGATGCAAACGAACGTTAAACCGATCAAGCACTTCGTCAGTTTGGACACACTCTCACTCGATGAGATCATGGGCATGATTGAAGAGTCACTGCGCTATAAGCAAGGGGACCTTCCCCCGCTGTTTGACGGGAAGACGGTAGCGAATCTGTTCTTTGAAAACTCGACCCGAACGAAAAACTCGTTTCAAATGGCCGAGCGACATTTGAACGTACAGGAGATTCCGTTCGATGTGACGACGTCATCGGTCACAAAAGGCGAGACGCTTTACGATACGTGCAAAACACTCGAAGCCATCGGCGTTGACGCGCTCGTCATACGACACCCCGAGGCGGGTTATTATCATGAACTCATCGAGAAGTTGAACATTCCGGTACTGAACGGGGGTGACGGAAGCGGCGAACACCCTTCCCAGTCGTTACTCGATCTCGTCACCATCTTTGAAGAGTTCAGAACGTTTCAAGGGTTGAACGTTGCCATCTGCGGAGACCTCGTCCATAGTCGGGTCGCCCGCTCGAACGCGAGCGTATTGAAACGTCTCGGGGCAAATGTAGTCGGATGTAGCCCGGCTTCTTGGTGGGACGATTCGATGGGACTAGAACGAAGGGAACTCGATGATGTCTTGGCAGAAAGTGACGTGATCATGCTGCTCCGTGTCCAACATGAGCGCCATATCATGGGAGACATTTTCTCGAAAGAGGAGTACCACACGCAATTCGGTTTGACGGTCGAGCGAGTTGAACGAATGAAAGAAGGGGCCATCATCATGCATCCGGCTCCGGTCAATCGAGATGTGGAGATCGCGGGAAGTTTGATCGAACACGTTCGGTCACGTATCTTTCCACAAATGACGAACGGGGTATATGCCCGCATGAGCATCTTAAATCGAGCACTAGGAGGACAACAATGATACTTCAAAATGCGACGTGGTATGACGAGGGGACGAAACGGACGACGACCATCCAAGTGATAGACGGTAAAATCTCTTCACTCGACTATACAGGGGAGAGAGCGGGGCAAGAGATTATTGATGCATCGGGCTATCTACTCGCACCAGGACTAGTCGATGTACATGTCCACTTACGAGAACCAGGGGGCGAGGCAAAGGAGACGATCAAGACGGGAACAATGGCAGCTGCGGCAGGAGGATTCACGACAATCTGTTCAATGCCGAACACGCGACCGGTGCCGGATGATCGCGAGACGATGGATGCCCTGCTTCAAAAAATTGAACGAGATGCGGTCGTCCGCGTCCTCCCATACGCTGCCATCACAAAACGACAACTCGGAGAAGAACAGGTCGACATGGAATCGCTCATAGATGCCTTCGCCTATACGGATGATGGGGTCGGTGTCCAGTCGGCGGCGATGATGCGACAAG
Source organism: Exiguobacterium qingdaonense (assembly GCF_018617855.1). GTDB lineage: Bacteria > Bacillota > Bacilli > Exiguobacteriales > Exiguobacteriaceae > Exiguobacterium > Exiguobacterium qingdaonense. The sequence goes on along the minus strand of NZ_JACSKY010000001.1, from coordinate 383,895 downwards.
CGATGCGTGAAGCGAAACGATTGAACAAGGCGGTCGTTGCCCACTGTGAGGACAATTCATTGAAAGCTGGGTCGGTTCATGAAGGCAGGTTCAGCGAGGCGCATGGCATTCAAGGAATTCCGAGCCTCGCGGAGAGCATCCATATCGCCCGTGACGTCTTGATTGCCGAAGAGACCGGATGTCACTATCACGTCTGTCACGTCTCATCCCGCCAATCGGTTCGCGTCATCCGGGATGCGAAACGAGCCGGCATCCACGTGACCGCAGAAGTGACGCCGCATCACCTCGTCTTGAGTGAGGACGATATCCCAGGTCTCGATGCAAACTTCAAGATGAATCCACCGTTACGAAGCGAGGACGATCGACAGGCGCTTGTTGAGGGACTGTTCGATGGGACGATCGACATGATTGCGACGGACCACGCACCACATACAGCAGATGAGAAAGCGCAGGGAATCGAGCGGGCACCGTTTGGCATCACCGGGTTCGAGACAGCACTTCCACTTCTCTACACGACGTTCGTAAAAACCGGACTCATGGAAGAGCATCAGCTGCTTGACTGGATGACGAAGCGACCGAGTGACGTGTTCGGCTTATCGAGAGGTGAGCTAAAAGTAGGAGCGGATGCGGACATGATCCTCATCGACACAAAAACGTCTCGTACGGTCGATCCGACGACATTTTACTCAAAAGGAAAGAATACACCGTTTACGGGGAAACGACTTGTCGGCTGGCCGGTCATGACGATAGTTGGTGGAGAAATTGTATATAAGGGGCGATTTGATGAAACGAACATTATGGCTTGAGGACGGGATAGCGTTTGTCGGAAAAGGGTTCGGGGCACCGGCTGATACGATGGGGGAAGTCGTCTTCCAAACAGGGATGACGGGTTATCAAGAAATATTGTCGGATCCATCCTACTGTGACCAAATGATTGTGCTGACGAACCCGTTGATCGGGAACTACGGGGTCAATCGTGAGGATTTTGAAACGACGGTTCCGATGGCCAAAGCACTGATTGTGAAAGAAGCATGCGATACGCCATCGAACTTTCGTTCGACGGCGACGCTCGACGCGACACTTACCCGCTTTTCTATTCCGGGTCTGTCGGATATCGATACACGGATGCTGACACGTCACCTTCGGGCGCAAGGGGTCATGCGAGGCGTCCTCATCGATGGGGAGTCGACGTGGGACGAGGTACGGGCTCGATTTGACGAAGAATCACCGAACGATCAAGTAACGCGCGTCTCGACAAAACGGACATACATGAGTACAGGGACGGGACCACGAATCGCCTTGGTCGACTTCGGTGCAAAACTTGGGATCATGCGCGAGTTGATGAAACGGGACTGTGAAATCGTCGTCTTTCCACACGACGTCACTGCTGAAGAGGTGTTGCGATATGAGCCGGACGGCATCATGCTGTCGAATGGACCGGGGGACCCAAAGGATGTACCGACAGCCCTCCCACTCATCGAGCAACTCATGCCGACGACACCGATGTTTGGCATTTGTCTCGGTCACCAGCTGATTGCTCTCGCGAACGGAGCGAACACGTTCAAGCTTCCGTTCGGACATCGTGGTGCGAACCATCCGGTACTCGAACTCGAGACGGGTGCCGTGACGATCACATCTCAAAATCATGGATATGCGGTAGAAGAGGCATCGCTATCCGATACTTCACTCATCGTGACACATCGTGCCGTCAATGATGGCACGGTAGAAGGGGTGAGACATCTCCACCACCCGACCTTCTCGGTACAGTACCATCCCGAGGCAGCGCCGGGACCGTTCGATGCCAACGATTTATTTGACCGTTTCATGCGACTCGTACAAGAAAACAAACAGAAAGTGGGAATTTGACATGCCAAAACGACCAGATATTCAGAAAATCCTCGTAATCGGATCAGGACCGATTGTCATCGGGCAGGCAGCGGAGTTTGATTATGCTGGTACACAGGCGTGTCTCGCCTTGAAAGAAGAAGGCTACGAAGTCATTCTCGTCAACTCAAACCCGGCAACGATCATGACGGATCCGACGACGGCAGACCGTGTCTATATCGAACCGCTCGAACCGGAGTTTGTTGAGCGAATCATCCGACAAGAACGTCCCGATGCGCTTCTTGCGACACTTGGCGGACAGACGGGATTAAACTTGGCTTTTGAACTTGATAAACGAGGCGTCTTACAAGATTGTGGTGTGGAACTTCTCGGGACGAAACTATCTGCCATCGTTCAAGCAGAGGACCGGGAGCAGTTCCGCAACTTGATGTTCGAACTCGGGCATGGCGTACCTGAAAGTGAGATCGTCCATACACTCGAATCTGCTTGGGGTTTTGCGGACAGAATCGGCTATCCGATCATCATTCGGCCTGCCTACACGCTTGGAGGAACCGGTGGAGGGATTGCCCATGACCGCGAATCGTTCGAGCAAATCGTTGAATCTGGATTAAAGGCGAGTCCGGTGACGCAAGTTTTATTGGAGAAGTCGATTGCCGGGATGAAAGAGGTCGAGTTCGAGGTCATGCGTGACTCGAGTGACCAGGCGATCATCGTCTGTGCGATGGAAAACTTTGACCCAGTTGGAGTCCACACCGGTGACTCGATCGTATTCGCCCCTACGCAGACGCTATCAGATCGGGATTATCAAATGCTCCGTAGCGTCTCACTCGACATCATTCGGGCACTTGGGATTGAAGGTGGGTGCAACATCCAATTCGCACTCGACCCAGACAGTTTCACGTACTACGTCATCGAAGTGAATCCACGTGTCTCACGGAGTTCCGCACTCGCATCAAAAGCGACCGGCTATCCGATTGCCAAACTCGCCGCAAAAGTCGCTGTCGGCTATAAGCTATCAGAATTAAAGAACCCGGTCACCGAGACGAGCTACGCCTCGTTCGAACCCGCCCTTGATTACGTCGTCGCTAAAATCCCACGCTTCGCTTTCGATAAGTTTGAGTCCGCGGATCGCCGCTTAGGCACACAAATGAAGGCGACGGGTGAGGTCATGGCCATCGGTCGAAATTTAGAAGAGGCGTTGTTAAAAGCCGTTCGTTCGCTTGAACTGGGTATGGAGGAACTCTACGTCCCACAGCTTCAAGCATTAGACACAGAGCAGCTCGAGAATGGACTCACCCATCCGACAGACGAGCGTTTGTTCATCGTATATGAGGCGCTTCGCCGCGGATACACGGTGGAGGTCCTGCACCAACTGACAAAAATTGATCGACTCTATTTACAGAAATTGAATCGGATCTGGCAAGCCGAGCAACAACTCGTGGCGGAGCCATTGACGTCAGAACGTCTACTCGATGTGAAACGTTTAGGATTTAGTGATGTGGCAATCGCGCGTATGCTCTCGACGGATACGGAAACGATACGCACGAAACGGAAAGAATGGAACATTCGTCCCGTCTATAAGATGGTCGATACGTGCGCGGCCGAGTTCGCTTCTGAGACGCCATACTTCTATGGGACGTATGAAGTGGAAAACGAAGCGGTGAAGACTTACCGAGAGTCCATCCTCGTCCTCGGGTCGGGGCCGATCCGCATCGGTCAAGGTGTGGAGTTCGACTATGCGACCGTGCACTCCATCCAAACGATTCGAGATGCGGGATACGAAGCGATCATCATCAACAATAACCCCGAAACGGTCTCGACAGACTTTTCCATCTCCGATCGATTGTATTTCGAGCCGTTGACGACAGAAGACGTATTAGAGGTCATCGAGAACGAGAACCCACTCGGCGTCATCGTCCAATTTGGTGGGCAGACCCCCATCAACTTGGCAGCATCGCTCGAAGCGAACGGTGTGAGGATTCTTGGGACGTCTCTTGAAGACATCGACCGTGCCGAAGACCGAAAAGCGTTCGAAGCGACATTGTCCGCCGAGCAATTGGCTCAACCACCAGGAAAAACGGCGACAAATGTGGAGGAGGCCGTCGCTTGTGCGAACGAACTCGGCTATCCCGTACTCGTCCGGCCATCGTATGTCCTCGGTGGACGGGCGATGGAAATCGTCTATGAACAGTCTGAGCTCGAGCGGTACATGCGACATGCGGTCATCGCTTCGAAAGACCGACCGGTACTCATCGACCGCTACTTGACAGGGATTGAGATTGAGGTCGACGCCATCTGTGACGGGACGGACGTCTATATCCCAGGGATCATGGAGCATATCGAGCGGGCCGGCGTACATTCCGGTGATTCGATTGCCGTCTATCCACCACAACGACTCAGTGAAGAATTGAAACAAAAAGTCATCGACTATACGATCAAGTTGGCGAAAGCGTTCCGCATCAAAGGCCTTCTCAACATTCAGTTCGTCTATGCGGACGATTTGTATGTCATCGAGGTGAACCCACGTGCGAGTCGGACGGTGCCGTTCATCTCGAAAGTGACAGGGTTACCCGTTGCTCGGATCGCAACGCAGACGATTCTTGGGACGAGCTTGAAAGAACTCGGTCTTGGGACAGGCATTCATCCTGAGTCGGACAGTATCTCGGTCAAAGTACCGGTCTTCTCGTTCGCGAAATTGAAAGAAGTAGACCCATCGCTCGGACCCGAGATGAAGTCGACAGGAGAAGTCATGGCGACGGACCGAACGCTCGAAAAAGCGCTCTATAAAGGGCTCGTCGCAGCAGGAATGAACATTGCTCTGAAAGGGAACGTGCTCATGACAATCGCCGACCACGATAAGGACGAGGTCATCGCCTTGGCGAAACGATTCGATCGGCTGGGATTCCGCCTCATGGCAACGAGTGGTACGGCCGACAGTCTCGAAGCGGAACAGATGCGTGTCCGTCGAGTCGGGAAGATTCAAGAAGACGGTGAGACGATGATCAGTGTGATCGAGCGAGGAGACGTCGACTTGATCATCAATACGACGAGTCGCGACGCACTCGTGACGAAAGATGGTTTCTTAATTCGAAGAATGGCCGCCGAACAGGGTACGCTTTGCCTGACCTCGCTCGATACAGTCGAGGCGTTGTTACAAGTCATTGAAAGCCTGTCGTTCCAAACGGTCAGTATCCCGGCATTCACAACGTTCGGGGTGATGGTATGAGACATGACGTGACGATTGTCAGCAACCGGAAAATCGCCAAAGCGACGATGGAGATGAAAGTACGTTGCCCTGGGGTGGACATCGCCCCTGGGACGTTCTTTCACATCAAGACGTCCGGCATATTGCGTCGGCCGTTGTCTGTGGCGAACGTTGAAGGGGATGAGGTTACGTTTTTATATAAAGTGATTGGAGAAGGGACGACTGAACTGGCAAGGAAACGCGTGGGGGACACGCTTGACGTCCTTGGTCCGCTCGGTAACGGTTTTCCGCTCGCACAACATGGGAAACGGGTCGTCCTCGTCGGTGGTGGGATTGGGGTGCCGCCTCTTTACTACGTCAGGCGCCGACTACAAGAGATGGGGATTGAGACGATTGCGATACTCGGGTTTGATTCGAAAGAAAGTGTCTTTTATGAAGAAGCGTTTCGTGAACTTGGCGAGACGATCATCACGACAGTAGACGGCAGTCACGGGGAGCCGGGCTTCGTCACGGGGCCACTTGCACGTATCGATGCGGACGTGTTGTTCAGCTGCGGTCCGGAAGCGATGCTGAAGGCTGTTGCCACATCGGCTATTCCCGAGCGCTATATCTCGATTGAGAATCGGATGGGCTGTGGCATCGGCGCTTGTTTTGCTTGCGTCTGTCAAGCACCTGATGGCTATGTGAAAGTCTGTAGTGACGGTCCGGTGTTCAATGCGGAAGAGGTGCTGTTATGAGAATGAATGTCGAGTTACCAGGTCTTCGTTTAAAAAATCCAATCATTCCGGCTTCCGGATGTTTCGGTTTTGGTGAGGAATTCGCGAAACTGTATGACCTCTCCATTTTAGGAGGTATCATGATCAAGGCGTCGACGGAGGAATCGAGGTTCGGAAATCCGACCCCACGCGTCGCCGAGACGGCACAAGGCATGCTCAACGCGATTGGCCTCCAAAATCCTGGTGTCGATGCGATCATCGAAGAAAAATTGCCATTCCTCTCGACGTTCGACACAGAGATTATCGCCAACGTCGCCGGCTCGACGCCAGACGAGTATGTGGAAGTCGCCCGTCGAATGAGTGCCGACCCGACGATCAAAGCCATCGAGTTGAACATCTCGTGCCCGAACGTGAAATGTGGAGGCATGCAGTTCGGAACGGACCCGGCGATGGCGGCTGAACTCACACGACTCGTCAAAGCAGCTTCATGTAAGCCGGTCTATGTCAAACTGTCACCGAACGTCACGTCGATCACTGACATGGCAAGAGCGGTCGAGGCGGCCGGTGCGGACGGGTTGACGATGATCAACACACTCGTCGGGATGCGAATCGACATCGAGACGGGGCAACCCATTTTAGCGAACCGAATCGGTGGATTATCCGGACCGGCCATCAAACCGGTAGCGGTCCGGATGGTGTATGAAGTCGCACAGACGGTCAACATACCGATCATCGCCATGGGTGGCGTTCGGACGGTCGACGACGTTCTCGAGTTCATTTATGCCGGGGCATCCGCCGTCGCAGTAGGCACCGCAAACTTTGAAAATCCGTACGTCTGTCAAGAAATCATCGAGGCACTACCGGCACGACTCGATTCACTTGGAATCGAACATATTTTGGATGTGAGGGGGAAGGCCTATGCGCAACTTGTATCTCGCCCTTGATGTAGAAACGCGGGACGAAGCGTTTCATTTATTAAATCGTTTTTCAAACCGACCGGCTGTCAAAGTCGGGATGGAACTCTTTTACCGGGAAGGTGCACGCTTTATCGAAGAGTTGGTCGACTTGGGTTACCCAGTCTTTCTCGATGTGAAGGTGCACGATATCCCTGAGACGACACGCCGAACGATGCGGCAAATCGGAAGACTCGGGGTGGCTGTGACGAATGTCCATACGCTAGGCGGCGAAAAGATGATGCGCTATGCGTTAGATGGGTTACGAATGGAAAGCGATACGACCCGACTGATCGGGGTCACACAGTTGACATCGACGGATGAACGAATGATGCAGACAGAGCTCGGGATTGCTGGACGACTCGATCTAGCCGTTATTCGGCAAGCGACACTTGCGAAACGGGCGGGGCTCGACGGAGTGGTCGCCTCCGTTCAGGAAGCACGTATGATTCATCAAGAACTCGGCGATACGTTCATGACCGTTACGCCGGGTATCCGCCTCGGGGGAACGGATGATGATCAAGTACGGGTTGCTACGCCGCATGAAGCGAGCCGAGCCGGAGTCCACTCGATTGTCGTCGGTCGACCGATCACACGCGCAGCCGATCCCGTTACGATGTACGACCAATTTATGAAGGAATGGGGACAAACGTATGAAACAAATCGCTGAGGCACTTTTACAAATTGAAGCCGTTACCCTTTCACCGACTAAACCGTATACATGGTCGAGCGGATTGAAGAGTCCGATCTACTGCGACAACCGGCTCACACTCAGTTTTCCGGAAGTGCGTCAAGTCATCCTCGATGGGTTGGTGAAGTCAGTCAATCCGACAGAAGTCGATGTGATCGCAGGTACGGCTACGGCAGGTATTCCTCACGGGGCACTGCTCGCCGACCGACTCGGTCTCCCTTTCATTTACGTCCGTTCGAGTGCGAAGGGGCATGGGAAAGGAAATCAAATCGAAGGTAGACTCGAGAATGGTGCCCGAGTGCTCGTCATCGAAGACTTATTGTCGACGGGAATGTCGAGTATCGATGCCGCTCGAGTGATTCAAAACGCGGGCGGTGAGGTCACGGGAATTTTGGCCATCTTCTCGTACGGATTACCGGTTCTCATGAGTAATCTAGCTGATGCCGATCTATCCGCGACGTCGTTGACGACATTTTCAGAGTTGATTGAAGTTGCAGAGACGACTGGGGTATTGAATCATTCCGAGCTCGATTCCCTTCGCGACTGGCAAGAAGACCCTCGTGCCTGGAGTGACCTCATCACGTCTTAAGAATCCGCCTGAAGGTGGATTCTTTTTCGATTCGGCATATGTCATACTTCATGGTAAAATAACGGGAGTGATTTATAAAGGAGAGACATATGGCGTATTCTAGAAGCAAAGAGAAGACATGGGGCACACGGTTCCGTGCGATTCCAAAACATCGTAAAATCGCCTTTGGTCTCGTTTTGATGATCATCCCGACGCTGTTTTTCGTGAATTTGTTAGCATTCAGTCATTTATTGGCGTTAGGAGATCAATACGAAGACCGATATCAAATGAAAAAGTTACGACTCGAGACACTACACGGGAACGTCGAGTTCGTGCGAAGTCCGAATGAAAAAGTTCAAATCGAAGTGTTGCAAACAAACTCAAAAGAGCGACGAATCAAAGTCAAGTCAGTCGGTGATACGATCAATGTCGTCGAACGATATGGATGGCTCAGTTACTTTGGAAGTCGAGGCAGTAATGAGCCATCGCGCTATAAGATTCGTGTCTCGTTACCGAGTTCGATGACGTCTGTACATCTCGAAGCGGAGCAAGTGACCGGTCAAGGACTGAATGCGAAGACGATCGTCATGGATGTGAACGCCGTCAATTTGAAGCAGATTGACAGTGATCGTCTGCGAATCGAGTCGAAAAGTGATACGACGATTGAGTCGGCACGACTTGTGACCGGCGACATTCGTTCTTATCGGCATGCGACCGTCAGTGATGTCGTCGTCAATCAGGCGATGACCGTTCAAACAGAAGCCGGGACGCTCAGTTATGCGCCGAAGCATGAGACGGGACAAGTGAATGTGACGACGACTGGGAAAATCTCAAGCAGTGACCGTTACGAAGAAGTCGAGCCGGGGGTATATCAGTTGTCCACATCGAATCGACCGGTCGTTGATTTGGTTTCTGAGACAGGGAAGGTCGAGTTGAAATGAGTGGGAAACGATACATTCCGAAAGTCGGATTACGGACGTTAAAGACCGGGATTGCCGTCTCGATTACCGTCGCCATCTCATGGTATGTCTTTGGGATTTATTCGGGGATGGGTGCGATCGCAGCTGTCGTCGCGATGCAACCGACCGTCAAACGGTCATCTAAGATCGTATTCAGTCGCATATTTGGAACGGTCGTCGGTCTCATGTGCGGACTCTTAATCGTTTATCTGTTCGGTGTCAATCCCATCTCGATCGGGCTTGCCGTCATCGTTTCGCTCACATTGAACACGACGTTCGACCGGACGCACATGTCGACGTATGCGGCATTCGCCATCGTCATGATGCTTGAAAATCCAACTTCAGATTTCTTCCATTATGCATGGACCCGTTCGTTGTTGACGGCGGTCGGGGTGTTCGTCTCACTCGGTGTCAACTATGCATTTTTGCCGCCACGTTATGAGGATCGTTTGCTGAACGAGGTGAGAAAGACGTCATTTTACCTCTTTCACCATTGGCGTGAGCTCGTAGGGTCGCCTGCTGAGCTATTGGAGACTCGTGCCCGTATACTCGGTCATCAAGAGTTGCACATGATGCTTCAAGAAGACATGAAAGTGACGAACGTCAAATTAAAGCATATGACACTAAAGCAATATCGGTTATTGATTCACTTAGAGGACAAGCTCGTCTTGCTTCTCGAGAGCCTTGCCGAACATCGGGAGGCATTGTTATTGATGAGTGAAGAGGAGCGGCAGACATTTGAATCAGAGTTTTTATACTTGTTGGCCCACCATCACGATATCCTGTATACGTGCGATAAGCCACATTCCTTGTTTAAGCTTCCGCATGAAGATCTATCCGTTTCAGAAATTTTACATGGGCATCTGCTCGACTATCATGAACAGCTTGAAGCGTTCAAACATCATCCGAAAGCTTAATCGAAATCTTTAGAAAAGACCCGCCATTAGGAAATGGCGGGCCAGGCTGTTGACGAACCCGATTGTATTTTGCGATTGGGTTCGTCTTTTTGATTGTTTCGGTTTCTTTAGGCTATCGACAATCCTCTTGTTTACGACTGTTTCATCGACTTTATCATTTGTTCATCCGGTGTCACGTAGACGGTCTGTTGATCTGTATAGATGACGAAGCCCGGCTTCGCACCACTCGGTTTTTTTACGAAGCGGGCGCGCGTATAGTCGACGGGGACGCCGCTCGACGCACGTGCCTTCGAGAAGTAGGCGGCGACTGAGGCGGCTTCGAGTAAAGTCGTCTCGTCCGGTTCCGTTGAACGGATGATGACATGAGAACCGGGGATATCTTTGACGTGTAACCAAATTTCGTCACGACGTGCGAATTTGAACGTCAGATGGTCGTTTTGTGTATTGTTCTTACCGACAAAAAACTCAGTACCGGTAGAAGAGGTGTACGCTTCGAGCGAAATTTTCGGATTCGCTTTTTTCTTTTGACGTTTTTGACGGATGTAACCTTCTGCTGCAAGTTCTTCACGAATCTCTAACAGGTCGGTCGGGGATGCGACGTCGAGTTGAGCGATGAGCGTCTCTACATAATCGATTTCTGCATCGTTCAGCTCAAGCTGCTTCTTCACTTCCACTTTGGCGACTTTCAACTTGTTATACTTCTTATAATAATGTTGCGCGTTCTCGTTCGGTGTCTTGAGTGGGTCGAGGGGGATCGAGATGGTCGCACCGTTCTCATCATAATAATCGACGACTTCGGCGACCCGCATCCCTTTCTCAAGTTGGAACAAATACGTCGTCAACAACTCGCCATATTTTTGTAACTCATCCGCCCGTTCTGTCGCTTTCAAATCATCTAAGAGGCGGCGGCGCTTCAATTGATTTTTTTCGAGCTCTGATTTTAAGAGACGTTCCACATCGTGCGCTTGTTGTCTTACACGATCCCGGTTCGCTTTCTCATAGTAGAAACGGTCGAGTACCTCTTTACTTGACACATACGTCTCCTCGCTCAGGACGTCCCCAGCCGTCAACACGACCGGGGCAAAGCGTTCCTTGCCATTGCCGAGTTGTTGAAATACGTACGGACCCTCTAGTTGATGAAGGACGGTCTCAAATGCCCGCTGTAAGGAGTCACGATTCGGTGTCTTCGCAAGATGGACGATTTCTTGAGCGATTTGTGGGCTGACCCCGGCGAACGTGGCAACGATTTGTTTGTCAAGCTTGCCGGCATTCCAATCGATTCGCTTCAGGCCTTCCGCCATGTCCGTCAATGGATCGAACTTGTGTTGTTCCGGCGGGAGGAGATACTCACTTCCCGGCATGATTGTCCGATACGTGTTTTGCGAAGGCGGGAGGTGCTTGATTGCGTCTAATACCTTTCCGTCTTCTGTCGTCAAGATGACGTTTGAATGACGGCCCATTAGTTCAATGTATACTTTCTTCGACTCTTCATCACCGAGTTCGTTGCGTGAGCGAACGGAGATGACGATGACCCGGTCCCGTCCGACCTGTTCGATCGCCGTGATAAATCCACCTTCAATGTGCTTTCGAAGCATCATGCAAAACATCGGGGGTTCTTGTGGGTTTTTGATCGGTGTATCCGTCAACTGGAGACGGGCGTACATCGCGTTTGCTGATATGAGTAATTGTGCATTCTGTCGGTTCGAACGAATTTGGATCATCAAGTCGAGTGCGTACGGTTGATGTACCTTATTGATTCTTCCTCCGACGAGTGTTTGTAGTTCTGTTACGACACGGTATGTCATTAATCCATCATAAGCCAATGATCTCATCACCTTTGTTCATTTTCTGTCTCTACGTTATCAGAAAAACAGAAAATATGGTACGATGGAGTAGGAAATCCGAACTTCTTCTTGCCGGGACAATTGATTGACTGCTATTATAATTAAATGTGATGTTAGAAGATGGAGGGCTTGCAGTGAATTTTAAAGAACGAGGATTATTAATCGTTTTGTCTGGACCGAGCGGTGTCGGAAAAGGGACCGTTTGTCGTGCTCTTCGTGAGGAAGAGGACAACAACCTTCAATATTCGGTGTCGGCGACGACCCGAAAGCCACGTGAAGGGGAAGTCGAAGGAGTACACTACTTCTTCAAATCGAGAGAAGAGTTCGAACGGATGATCGAACAAAAAGAACTACTCGAACACGCTGAATTCGTCGGTAACTACTACGGGACACCTGTAGAGTGGGTACGAGAGACGCTCGAAAGTGGTCAAGATGTCATTCTTGAAATCGAGGTGCAAGGAGCGTTCCAGGTAAAAGAACTTCTTCCTGAAGCTGTCTTTTTATTTTTGGCACCGCCTAGCCTTCAAGAGCTTCGTAATCGTCTGATCGGTCGAGGTACGGAGTCAGAAGAAGTGATTAAACAACGCCTTCTCGTCGCACGTGAAGAAATCGAATTGATGGATGCCTATGATTATGTCGTCACGAACGACGAGGTCGACAAAGCCATCGATCGAATCAAAGCGATTGTGACAGCTGAGCATTGTAAACGTGAACGCGTTGCGTCACTCTATAAAAAAGCTATGATGGAGGTCATTTAATGTTATACCCTTCGATTGATGCCTTACAGCGTACAATCCCGTCAAAATACACGATCGTCACGGTCGCTGCAAAACGGGCGCGCCAGATTCAAAATGGAAAAGCACCGAAAGTCGCCGAGCCAAAATCATATAAGCCGGTCGGTCAAGCGTTAGAAGAACTACATTCGGGTGATACGACAATCATCGTGAACGAAAAAAACAACGGATGAATTGTGACCCAAGTCGTTTTCGACTTGGGTCTCATTGTCTATAAAGGGGAGTTTGGAATGGTGAAGGATCGTACTATTTTGTTATGCGTGAGTGGAGGAATCGCTGCCTACAAAGCGTGCGCGCTCACATCAAAGTTGGTTCAAGCCGGAGCGGACGTACGGGTCGCGATGACAAAATCAGCGGAACAATTCGTTGGCCAAGCGACTTTCCAGGCACTCAGTCGAAACCCTGTCTACACCGACGTGTTCGAAGAGCATGACCCGACAAAAATCGCACATATCGATGTCGTCGACTCGAGTGATTTAATCATCGTGGCTCCCGCAACTGCGAATATCATCGCAAAAATGGCGAACGGGATCGCGGACGATTTCATCACGACATCGATTTTGGCGGCCAAGTGCCCAGTCATCGTCTCACCGGCGATGAATGTGAATATGCTCGAACATCCTGCTACACAGCGGAACATCGAAACATTAAAGTCATACGGTTATCAATTGATTGAACCGGGTGTCGGGAATTTGGCATGTGGCTGGGTTGGCGGTGGACGCCTCCCTGAACCGGAGGACTTGGTACGGATTATTGAGAGTCAGTTCGTCCCGAAGCTCTATATGGGAAAGAACGTGCTCATTACGGCCGGCCCGACAGTCGAACGAATCGATCCGGTCCGTTATCTATCCAACGACTCTTCGGGAAAAATGGGGGTTGCACTCGCTGAGGTCGCTCGTGACATGGGAGCCCGTGTCACACTCGTACATGGACCGCTCCAAGTGCCTGTACCCGACGGCGTGACAGCGATTTCGGTTAAGTCGAGCGATGAGATGCTACATGAAGTCTCGACCCGTTTTGAGTCATCTGACCTCGTCGTGAAGGCAGCAGCGGTTGCGGATTATCGGCCGAGCACGATTCATTCGGAAAAACATAAAAAAGTTCACGGTCCACTGACGATCGAGCTTGAAGAAACGACAGACATTTTAAAGTCGCTCGGTGAGAAAAAGACCCATCAAGTACTGGTCGGATTCGCTGCGGAGACGGAGCGACTCGAGGAACATGCATCGGCCAAATTGAAGCGGAAAAACGTCGATTTTCTCGTCGCAAACGATGTATCCGGCAATGACATCGGATTCGGTTCGGATGATAATGAGGTCGTCGTGTTCCACGCTGACGGAACGACGCTCAAATTGCCAAAACAATCGAAGAAAAACCTGGCGTTTGAATTGCTCACACACTTTAAGGAAGTGGTCCGATGATTGCACACGTTCATGTCGATGCACCGGTCATCACGATCGATCGTCCGTTTGATTATGAAGTGCCCGAACAATTTGAGGATTTGATTGAACCGGGCATGCGCGTCTCCGTACCGTTCGGGTCACGTCGTCTGTTAGGGATTGTCGTCGGCACGTCAGATGGGATGAAAGACGGATTGAAACCGCTCGAGGCCTTACTAGATGAAGAGTCATCTCTCACGGAAGAATTGCTCGACTTGTCCATCCATGTGAAGGAGACGACGCTTTGCTTTCGTTCATCCGCTCTTCTCGCGATGTTACCTGCCGCACTAAAGGTCAGTTATGACAAAGAAATCAAAGAAGGACAAGTGCCAGATGGGGTTCGTCTCGGAACGCACTTGTCTGAATACCCGAAAGATGTGCAGTCGTCCATTCTCGGACTCGCAAAAAAAGGTGAGCTGACACTCGCCCCTGTCCTAAAAGAAAAGAAGACGGTCAAGACCGACGTCGTCGTCGACTTGCTCGACGCGACAGTCGTTCCGAAACGGGCGAAAAAACAACTGGAGGCGGTCCATCGTCTTGAAGAGACACCACGCATGTATTGGTCGGAGCTCCGAAAAATCGGTTTGACCCGCCCTCAACTTCAAAAACTTGCGGATCTCGGAGCGGTGCAGTTGACCGAGGTCGAATTGAACCGTGACCCGTACGCGACGATTGAACAAGTCGAAGAATCCGTTCAATTGAACGAAAGTCAGATGAACGCGGTCGAAGCCATCAAAGGAGCGGATGCGGGTGAGACGTTACTCGTCCACGGCGTGACGGGGAGCGGGAAGACCGAGGTGTATTTGGAGTCGATCGGACAAGTCATCGATGCGGGGAAACAAGCCATCCTGCTCGTGCCTGAAATCAGCTTGACCCCGATGATGGTGAAGCGATTCAAACGGAGGTTCGGTGAGCGGGTCGCGGTCTTGCATAGCGCCCTATCGAAAGGTGAGAAATACGATGAATGGCGTAAAATCAAACGTAAAGACGTTGATGTCGTCGTCGGTGCCCGTTCTGCCATCTTTGCCCCGCTCGACCGGCTCGGTCTCATCATATTAGACGAAGAGCACGAGACGACGTACAAGCAGGAGGAAAATCCTCGCTATCATGCACGTGATGTCGCCATTTGGCGGGCTCGTTATCACGGTTGTCCCGTCGTGTTAGGTAGCGCGACCCCTGCGCTTGAATCGTACGCTCGGGCACAAAAAGGTGTCTATCGCTATCTGCACTTGAAAGAGCGGTACGGCGGAGAGATGCCCCCGGTCCACATCATCGACATGCGTCGTGAACTGGCCAAAGGCAATACGACGATGTTCTCAGAAGAATTGTTCAACGGGATCCTCGACCGAATCGAGAAAAAAGAGCAATGTGTCATTTTATTGAATCGTCGCGGATTTACGACGTTCGTCATGTGCCGTGATTGCGGAGAAGGAATGTCTTGCCCTCATTGTGCCGTCAATTTGACGTATCATCAGAACGGAGATCGGTTGAAATGTCACTATTGTGGTTACGAAATCGGCATGCCGTCGACGTGTCCGTCCTGTAACAGTAAGAAGATCAAACAGTTCGGGACGGGCACCCAGAAAATTGAGACGGAGCTATTGAACCGGATTCCAGAGGCACGCATCATTCGAATGGATCAAGATACGACGTCACGGAAAGGGGCTCACGAGCAATTGTTACGCCGCTTCGAGGAAGGGGAGGCCGACATTTTACTCGGTACACAAATGATTGCCAAAGGTCTCGACTTCCCGAACGTCACTCTCGTCGGAGTGCTCGCGGCAGACGCGACGCTCGGAATGCCTGACTTCCGGGCGACCGAGCGCACGTTTCAACTCGTCACGCAAGTGGCAGGGCGGGCTGGGCGTGGCAAGCTCCCGGGCGAAGCGTTCGTCCAGACGTATAATCCAGATCATTATGTGATTGAGACGGCGAGCGAACACGATTATGAAACGTTCTTCGCAAAAGAGATGGGGCTCAGACAAGTCGGGAATCATCCACCGTATTGGTTTTTGACGCTCGTCACTTTCTCAGCGGAGAATCCGCTCGTCGCCAAGGCCGAGGCAGAACTGTTTGCGTCAGACTTTTTACAGGCGCAAGTGGAGAATAGCCGATTGAACGGACCGATGCCCGCACCGTTATCTAAACTGAAGAACGCCTATCGTTATCAAGTGTTCATCAAAACGAAACAACCCGATACGCTTTACGCCGAGTTGGCACGATTGCAGCAAGCGCGAGCGAAAGCGATCAGCAAGAAAGAATATCAAATGAGTATCGATGTGAACCCATACGTATTCATGTGAGGTGGAGAGACATGTATAAAGTAGTAGAAGTACCCAATGACATTTTGCGCGTAACGTGCGACCCGGTGACGAAATTTGATAAAAAATTGCGTCAAACGGTCGACCGATTGTTTGATACGATGTATGAGTATGATGGAGTCGGTGTCGCGGCGCCGCAGGTCGATTTGAATCAGCGACTCGCCGTCGTCCATACCGATGATGAGACGGGACCGCTCGTGTTGATCAACCCGGAAATCGTGGAAACATCAGGTCGGGAAGTCGGACTCGAAGGATGTTTGAGCATCCCAGGCGAGTTCGGTTTCGTGGAACGACACGAGTCAATCGTCGTCAAGAATCAAGATTTGAAAGGGCGGACGCACACGATTCAAGCGAGTGGCTTTTTCGCGCGGGCAATCCAACACGAGATGGATCACTTGGACGGCGTCTTGTTCACAGATAAACTCGCCGTCCCAAGCCCTGGTAAAGATAAACGCATCGTCTTCATGGGAACGCCGACGTTTGCCGTATCGGTACTTGAGCGACTGCTCGAAGAAGGATACAATGTCGTAGGTGTCGTGTCGCAACCGGATAAACCGGTCGGTCGTAAACGAGAACTTAAACCGACACCGGTGAAAGAGTGTGCACTTCGACACGATATTCCGGTGTTGCAACCAGAAAAAGTCCGGACAGACTATGCAGAAATTTTAGAGCTGAAGCCTGATTTGATTGTCACAGCGGCGTATGGCCAAATCGTGCCGACCGCCTTACTTGAGGCACCGCCTCACGGAGCCATCAACGTCCACGCCTCGCTCCTTCCGAAATATCGTGGAGGTGCCCCAATTCATCAAGCCATCCTTGATGGGGAGTCAGAGACAGGTGTGACAATCATGTATATGGTCGACAAATTAGACGCTGGTGACATGATCGCCAATACGATTGTCCCGATTGAAGAAACAGATACGGTCGGGTCACTGTTTGATAAACTGGCTGTAGCTGGAAGCGACCTGCTCATTCGTACGCTTCCTGCCTTCTTAGAAGGGTGGATTGAGGCGGTGCCTCAAGATGAGCGTGACGTGACGTTTGCCCCGAACATTAGCCGGGAACGTGAACAGATTGATTGGACGATGGATGGCGAGTCCATCTACAACCACATTCGCGGGATGAACCCGTTCCCGACCGCCTACTCGATGCTCGACGGGGAACGCGTGAAATTGTTCATGGGAGAGAAAACGACAGGTACGGGACAACCGGGAGAAGTCATTCGTCTTGAAGAGGACGGGTTTGTCGTCTCGACAGGAAACGACGTTGCCATCAAAGTGACCGAGTTGCAACCTGCAGGTAAGAAACGAATGGATGGTGCGACGTTTATGCGTGGCGCCGGACAAAAGCTAACGATCGGCGACCGATTAGGAGGAACTCATGAACGTACGTGAAGCAGCGCTTGATACGCTGATGAAAATTGAACAAGGCGGCGCATATTCGACGATTGCCGTCAATGATACATTGAAACAAAAAAGGGTTGCCCCAAAAGACGTCGGTCTTTATACCGAACTCGTATACGGGACGCTCAGTCGCAAAGGAACGCTCGATTATATTTTGAAAGACCGGATCCGTTCCCCGAAGAAACTCGACAAGTTCGTCCTTCCTTTACTCCGGATGAGCGTCTATCAACTTTTTTACCTCGATAAGGTGCCGGACCGCGCCGTCTTGCATGAAGCGGTCGAAATCGCGAAGAAACGAGGCCATCACCTCGGGACGAGCAAGTTCGTGAACGGGGTGTTACGTAACGTC
Source organism: Exiguobacterium qingdaonense (assembly GCF_018617855.1). Taxonomy (GTDB): domain Bacteria; phylum Bacillota; class Bacilli; order Exiguobacteriales; family Exiguobacteriaceae; genus Exiguobacterium; species Exiguobacterium qingdaonense. The sequence goes on along the minus strand of NZ_JACSKY010000001.1, from coordinate 365,891 downwards.
CTCCGTGAAGGCTTTCCTGATTTCAGTAGCTTGACCGACGCAGAGCGGATCGCCATTGAGCACAGTCATTCGGAATGGCTCGTCTCTGATTGGATTGACTTATACGGCGTGGAGACGGCAGAAGCGATTTGCCAATTGAACAATGAACCTGCCCCAGTCACGATTCGAGTCAACCGTAAGCGTATTTCAGTGGATGAGATGATGAACCGGTTGGCTGATGCTGGCGTCATGACGTCACGTTCTGAACTGTCGGCTGACGGACTTGTCGTAGAGTCTGGCAACGTCCATGCGACTCCGTTCATCGAGGAGGGGCTGTTGTCGATTCAAGATGAGAGTTCGATGATTGTTGCAGATGCACTCGGTGTATCAAAAGACGATCAAATCCTTGACGCTTGTGCCGCACCAGGCGGCAAGGCGATGCATACGGCAGAACGAATGGACGGGGGGGCACTCACCGCACTCGATTTACATCCACATAAAGCAAAATTGATTGACCAACAGGCGAAACGTCTGCACATCAATGGAGTGACCGCACTTGCCCTTGATGCTCGTTTAGCAGGTGAACAGTTTGAAGAAGAGCGATTTGACCGGATTCTTTTAGATGTCCCCTGTTCAGGTCTCGGTGTCATTCGCCGTAAGCCGGATATCAAATGGACGAAGGATAAAGCGCAACTTGAAAACTTACCGAAGATTCAGCGACAAATCATCGACGCCGTCTTGCCACTGCTCAAACGAGGTGGTACGCTAGTTTACTCGACATGTACGATCGACCCGTCTGAAAATGAGACGCAGGCTGACTATATTCTGTCGAAAGGATTGGTTTGGGACGAAACACTCAAAGAACGTCTTCCGCGTTCTGTTCGTCCGATCATGGAATCAGACCGTGCTGAATTAAAACTATTACCGACGACATTCGGGACCGACGGCTTCTATATCGCCGCATTTAAGAAAGAGGTATAAAACAATGAATCCAAAAGCAGTAGAAAAAAATCCGCTCCTAGGCGCAAAACCGTCACTTTACTCGTTGACGTTCCCAGAACTCGAGGCATGGGTCATCGAAGCAGGAGAAAAGGCATTCCGTGCGAAACAATTGTATGACTGGTTGTACGTCAAGCGGGTCACGACGTTTGATGATATGACGAACGTCCCGAAAGCACTTCGCGATCAGTTAGAAGCGTCATTTCAGTTGACGACGTTGAAGGAACTGGTCAAACAAGAGTCTCAAGATGGTACGATCAAATTCTTATTTGAACTACAAGACGGATATTCGATTGAAACCGTACTCATGCGCCATGAGTACGGAAACTCGATCTGTGTCACGACACAAGTCGGGTGTCGCATCGGCTGTACGTTTTGTGCATCAACACTTGGTGGATTGAAACGAAACCTAGAGGCGGGTGAGATCACGGCACAAGTGCTCGACGTTCAACGCGCGTTAGATGCGACAGGTGAGCGAGTCGACTCGATTGTCGTCATGGGAATCGGTGAACCGTTCGACAACTATGACGAGTTGATGCGTTTCTTACGCACCGTCAACCATGACTTTGGACTCAACATCGGTGCGCGACACATTACTGTGTCGACAAGTGGGATTGTTCCGAAAATTTATAAATTTGCCGATGAAGGCATGCGAATCAACTTCGCCATTTCCTTACACGCGCCGACGACTGAACTCCGGACGCGTCTCATGCCGATTAACCGGGCCTTTGACTTAGATAAATTGATGGATTCGGTTCGTTATTATACGGAGAAGAGTGGTCGCCGTATTACGTTTGAATATGGACTGTTTGGTGGAGTCAATGATACAGAAGAACATGCCCATCTATTAGCGGACTTATTGAAAGGTGTGAAGTGCCACGTCAACTTGATTCCGGTCAACCATGTTCTCGAGCGTGACTACGTACGGACTCCAAGAGCCCAAATCTTTGCCTTTGAAAAAGTGCTTAAAGACCGCAATGTGAACGTGACGATTCGTCGTGAACAAGGTTCGGATATCGATGCCGCTTGTGGTCAGCTTCGAGCGAAGGAGCGCGAACAAGAAACGAGGTAATCAGAAAGATGGAATTAGCATTTCGAACAGATCGTGGACAAGTACGCACACAAAATGAAGATGCAGTTTTAATCTTAGGCGATGCCTTATCAGGAGTTGCACTCGTTGCAGACGGGATGGGGGGACACGCAGCAGGAGAGATCGCGAGTCAAATCGTGATTGAAGAGTTTCGGCGAGCGTTCCCATATCTCCCGTCCAGCCCAATCGAGATCGAGCGATGGTTCAGACATCACATCGACTTGGCGAATGAACAAGTGTTGCAGTTTGCGAAGCAATCGAATCTCGTCATGATGGGAACTACGATGGCGGCCGTTTGTTGGAACGGTGAGACGGTTGTCATCGTTCATATCGGGGACAGCCGTGTCTATGCGCTAACAGAGAATGAACTTAGACGTCTTACGGAAGATCACTCCTATGTCAATATGCTCAAACAGCTCGGCGAACTGACAGAAGAAGAGATGAGGGTTCATCCGAAACGAAATGTCATCACCCGGGCAATCGGTTCAAGCGATCAAGTCGAACCTGACGTACAAGTGCTCGCTGAGCCCGAGTTTGAATCGATCTTGATTTGCACAGATGGATTGACGACACACGTGACCGATGAGGTGATTCAACGCGTTCTGCAACAAGCCGTAACAGTTGATCAGAAGGCAGAACAGCTCATCGTGGAAGCCAATCAATTGGGGGGGAGCGACAACATCACGGTCGCCCTCGTCCAATTTACAGATAGAAAGAGAGGATGAATCCGATGCGAAGCGGAGAACGAATCAACGATCGTTATCGGATCGAACAACAAATCGGCAGCGGAGGCATGGCAAATGTCTACCGGGCTCATGACGAGATTTTAAACCGAACCGTCGCCATCAAGGTGTTACGATCTGAATTCTCACATAACGAACAATTTATACGCCGGTTCGAACGAGAAGCCCATGCGGCTACGAGCTTGAACCACCCAAATATCGTCGCAATCTATGATGTCGGTGATGAAGAGGATTTGTATTACATCGTCATGGAGCATGTCGATGGGGTGACGTTAAAGCAATATTTGCAAGAAGAGTACATATCTGTCGATGAGGCGTTGCGCATCATGGGACAGATTTGTGATGCGATTGACCACGCCCATGCGAATCGGATCATCCATCGTGATATCAAACCTCAAAATATGATGATCGATCAACACGGCAACGTGAAGGTGACCGATTTTGGGATTGCCGTGGCGATGTCGAATGCGACGTTGACGCACACGATGTCCGTCCTCGGCTCTGTCCATTACTTCTCGCCTGAACAAGCACGCGGTAAATTCGCTGATGAAAAATCAGACATTTATTCGCTTGGGGCCGTTCTTTATGAGTTATTGACAGGTCGTGTCCCGTTCATTGGTGAGACACCGGTCGCTGTCGCACTACAACATCTTCAGGACGACCCGATTCGGCCGATGGACTTGAATCCGAACGTCCCGCAACCACTTGAAAATTGCGTGATGCAGGCTTTGGCGAAATCACCTGGCTCCCGCCACGTATCGGTCGCAGCCTTTAAAAAAGATTGCATGACGGCTCTGAGCCGTGAACGAGCCAACGAACCGAAACGACTTCCCGTCAATCAGGAAGAGTTTGACCAAACACTCGTCATGACACCGGTCGTGGCCGAAGAAAAACCCGACACGCCCGCACCGTCCTCTCCGCTTCCAGTATCAACAGAACAGGAAACGAAAGAACCGGTAAAAAAGAAAAAACATAAATGGTGGATTTGGATTTTACTCATCATCGTCCTGATCGGTGGGAGCATCGCGGCTTACATGGTCGCCGATGAAATGTCACGTGCGGTCGTACCTGATGTCGTAGGAATGAGCATTGGTGATGCCACGTCGGAGCTTGAAAACGAAGGTTTCGTCGTCGAAGTGACAGAACGTGCGAGCGATGACGTAAAAGAAGGTGAGGTCATTTCGCAAAACCCGCAAGAAGGGCGTAAACCGAAACAAGGGACGACGGTGACAATCGTCGTCTCGGCCGGAAAAGAAACGGTTGAGATGCCAAACGTGGAAGGTCTATCTCAATCAGCGGCTGAACGCATGCTGAAAGATTTGGCCTTCAGTGACCTTGAAATCAAAACTGAAGCGTCGGAAACGGTCGACAGCGGGGACGTGATTTCACAATCGCTCGACCCGGGCGAGGAAGTCGTGCCGTCAGAGGTGACCGTCACGCTCGTCGTATCGACGGGAAGCAACAAAGTGGAATTGTCGAACCTTGCCGGCTATACGTTTGATGAGGCATCGACATATGCTGATCAAAACAAATTGAAAATTGTGAGACGGGACGAGTTTTCGACGAGTGTGCCGAAAGGCCAAATCATCCGTCAGCTTCCGACAGCGGGAACGGCCGTCGATCCCGGGACTGAACTGACGGTCATCGTATCAGAAGGTGTTGAACCGACCGATGTCTCCATTGAACGAGAAGTGAACGTAGAAGTCGAACAACCAGATGAAGACGAGCAACCGAAAGCGGTCGAAGTCGTGATTCGTACAGTCGATGCACGCGGTGAAATCGAAGTGCTACGCGACAACATCACGGAGACGACGACCTATTCATATACGCTCGTCATTGCCCCAGACGAAGTCGGGACAGCAACGATTGAAGTCGACGGTGAGATTGTTCGAACCGATTCAGTCACATATGCGCAAGCCAAAGAGGCACAATAAAGAGGTGACGGTGTCGTCACCTCTTTTTAAAGGAGGTAGTCATGGTGAAAGGAACAATCATTCGTTTGCAAGGTGGGTTTTATGATGTGATGACCGAGTCAAATCAAGAGATTCGGTGCCGGGCAAGAGGGAACTTTCGGAAACGAAACATCTCACCAGTCGTAGGTGATGACGTGGTGATTCAAGATCAACAAGATGGAACGGGCTATATTTTGGAGGTGGAGGACCGACATAACCATCTCGTCAGACCGCCGATTGCTAACATTGACCAGGCGTTTCTTCTCTTTTCTGTGAAAGAACCGGCATTTTCTTATCATCTGCTTGACCGTTTCCTCGTGTTGATCGAATCGAAGCAGATTCATCCGATTATCGTGTTGACGAAGATGGATTTACTCGATGAATCAGAAGTAGAATCGATTCAAGAAGCGATTAAACAGTATCGTGCGATCGGATATGACGTCATTGAGACCTCGACTGAACATGCGCGCGGGGTCGACGAAGTACGTGCCCTCTTTAAAGGGAAGACGAGCGTTTTTGCTGGTCAGACAGGGGTCGGGAAAAGTTCTTTGTTGAATGCAGTCGCCCCAGAACTGGATTTGGCGACAGGACAAATCTCTAAATCGCTCGGTCGAGGGAAACATACGACACGTCATGTGACGTTGATTCAATTAGGGGAAGGGTTTGTCGCAGATACACCAGGTTTTTCGAGCCTTGAGTTTCCAGAGGAGCTGGAGACAGAGGAATTAAGATGGTGCTTCCCAGAATTTGTGGAACGTCACGACGATTGTAAGTTCCGGGGATGTATGCATGTGAACGAACCAGGCTGTGCAATCAAGCGAGCCGTAGAAGAAGGGGAAATTGCTTCAACTCGTTATGAAAATTATGTTACCTTTATGGAAGAGTTAAATGATCGAAAACGGAGGTATTGACAGATGATTAAAATTGCACCATCCATTTTGGCGGCTGATTTTGCCAATTTAGAGGCGGAAGTAAAAGCGGTACAAGAGGCAGGCGCCGACTATATTCATTTTGACGTGATGGACGGTCAGTTCGTGCCGAACATCTCAATCGGCCTACCTGTTCTCGCAAGCTTGCGTAAAAAATCAGATATGGTGCTCGACGTGCATTTGATGATTGACCAACCGGAACGTTACGTCGAAGACTTCGTGAAGGCGGGTGCGGACATCGTCACCGTTCACGTGGAAGCAACGAATCATCTACATCGCGTCCTGCAGCAAATCAAAGCGGCCGGTGCAAAATGTGGGGTCGTCCTGAATCCTCATACACCGATCGCGACGATTGAGCATGTGCTTGCGGATGTCGATATGGTGCTTCTCATGACGGTCAATCCAGGATTCGGAGGTCAAGCGTTCATCGAATCGGTCGTGCCTAAAATTTCGTCACTTCGTCAACTTCGTCAAGATCGTCAACTTGATTTTGAAATCGAGATTGACGGTGGGGTGAACGCAGAGACCGCGAAACGCTGTATCGATGCGGGGGCCGATGTACTCGTTGCCGGTTCTGCGATTTATAATCAACCGAACTATAAAGAAGCGATCGATGGCATTCGTGGCGCATCTCGTGTATAATCTACGTTAGAACAACAATATATGTCGCAAGGGGTGTCACAATGTGGCTGAGAGGCAAACGCTAACCCTTTGAACCTGTTCCGTTCATACGGACGTAGGGATGTGGCGAAAATGCACGTTGCGAATCATAGCAGCATGGCGTTTACGTCATGCTGCTTTTTGTCGTTCGAACAAATAAAGGAGGAAGAAAGATGAAATCACGCTTCAAATTACAGACACTCATTGAAATTTCATTGTTTGCGGCGCTTGGACTGATCTTTGATTTGCTCATTCCGTATCGCTTGCCACAAGGAGGCTCGATCAGTTTGGCGATGCTCCCGATCTTCGTGATGGCGTTCCGTCACGGATTGAAAGGGGGGCTTGCGACGGGGGCGCTTGTCGGGACGCTTCAACTCTTGTTTGGTGCCTATATCTTCACGCCTGTGCAGTTCTTGCTCGATTATACGGTTGCCTACGGTCTCGTCGGTGTGGCAGGTGTTTTTGCGGCACGTGTGAAACAAGCGGCCGGTCAAGGGGCGACGAAGACGCTCGCGACGTATTTGGTTCTCGGGGCATTGATTGGGTCACTGCTACGATATGTGGCTCACGTCATCTCGGGAATCGTCTTTTTCGCCGAGTATGCAGATGGTCCGGTCGTGGCGTATTCGCTCGTTTATAACGCGACGTACATGGCGCCATCCTTCCTCGTTTCAGCAATCGTTCTAGTGTTGCTCTTCACGACGGCTCCACGGTTCACTCGTGTGGCGACACGAGATGTTCGTCAATGAACGTGTTAATCGTCGCGGCAAGTCCGGAAGTGATTCCTTTGCCGCGTCATGCCGATTATGTCATCGGTGTTGATGGAGGTTATCAGAAACTGCTCGATGAGGGGATCGGGGCAGACGTTGTGGTCGGTGACTTCGATTCGTTTGAAGGGACGCTACCGTCCGAGGCGTTACGCTATCCATCCGAGAAAGATGTGACCGACCTCGAGATTGCGCTTCAATTGGCAAGAGAGCGAGGGGCGACGAGGATGGACGTATACGGGGCACTCGGTGGACGCGTTGACATGACATTTGCGAACGTCGGTCTACTCGAATCGTATCCGGGGATGGTTCTTCATGGAAAGGATCAAACAATCTCTCTCGCCCGACAAGGAGATTATGACATTCCTGAGCAAGACGGGTACTACTTGTCTTTCATGCCTTGGAAAACCGCCACAATTTCAATTGACGGGGTCAAGTATCCACTTGAACACCATCACGTAAAAAGCGAAGAAGCGCTTACCATTTCGAATGAATGGACTTCAAAACAGGCTCGACTGACGGTCCATGAGGGGACAGTCCTCATCATGATTGTCAAAAAGTAAGCAAAAAAATCCCATCGGCGAATGCCGCTGGGATTTATTCGTTCGTGTATAAGTATTATACGCGTTCAACGAGACCTGATTTAAGTGCGCGAGCTGAAACCCAAACGCGTTTCGGTTTACCGTCAACGAGAATACGAACTTTTTGTACGTTTACACCCCAAGTACGTTTTGTCTTGTTGAGTGCGTGCGAACGGTTGTTACCTGATTTAGGTGATTTACCTGTTACGTAGCATTTACGTGCCATGCGTTTCCCCTCCTTTTTTATGTGGGTTCGTCCTAATAGACACTCGTTTATATTAGCACGGCTTTTTTCTTGATGCAACTAGAAAATCATACCATGACAAGAAAAAAACTTGACATTCCTCTTGAGGATTTCAATAATGAATGAGGTTATCTCGTTAATTGACCGAGATTCAGGAGCAGGTTCTTTTAAATACTAGGTACTTATTGTAGAATGTATGTTAGGAATCATTCCGAATAAAGGAGGCTACTCCATATGGCAATTGAAATGAAGACAACATATGGCAATATTGACATCACAAACGACGTCATCGCAACACTTGCGGGTGGCGCGGCAATGGAATGCTTTGGTGTGGTCGGCATGGCTTCACAGGCACAATTGAAAGACGGCATTGCTGAATTATTGAAACGTGAAAATTACGCACGTGGTGTTGTCGTACGTCAAGATGACGAAGACGTACATATCGACATGCACATCATTGTAAGTTACGGGACGAAAGTATCTGAAGTCGCATACAACGTGCAAAGCCGAGTGAAATACACGCTTGGAGAAACGTTAGGATTAAACGTTTCGTCGGTAAATATATTTGTTCAAGGCGTTCGTCTGACGAATGACTGACGAAAACGGAGGAGGATTTAGTGTGGGTTTAAAACGTTTAGATGGATTGGCGCTCGCTAACATGATTTCGAACGGAGCAGCCAACTTGAGCCAAAACGCAGATTATGTGGATTCGCTTAACGTCTTCCCGGTTCCGGATGGAGATACGGGAACGAACATGAACTTGACGATGACGTCTGGGGCAAAAGAAGTGGCGGTCATGAATTCATCAGATATTACGGAAGTATCGTCAAAGTTCGCTCGCGGGCTACTTATGGGAGCTCGTGGGAACTCAGGCGTTATTTTAAGTCAACTGTTCCGAGGATTTGGAAAAGCGATTGAAGGAAAGGCGGAATTGACGACAGTCGATTTTGCAGAAGCGCTCAAACGCGGTGTCGACACAGCATACAAGGCGGTAATGAAACCGGTTGAGGGAACGATTTTGACGGTCGCTCGTGAAGCGGCCGACGAAGCGCTCCTTGCGTCAGAGTCGACAAGTGACTTTACTGAATTTATGAAGCAAATCATCATCGAAGCGAAAGCGTCGTTAGATCGTACACCCGATTTATTGCCAGTGTTAAAAGAAGTCGGCGTCGTCGATTCGGGTGGTCAAGGACTTCTCGTCATTTACGAAGGATTCCTTGCTAGCCTTGAAGGGAAAGAACTTGAAAAACCACATGCACCGGTGATGGATGCGTTGATTGAAGCGGAACATCAATCCCATGCGGCACAAGGGTACATGTCGACTGCGGATATCGAGTTCGGCTATTGTACGGAGATCATGGTTCGTTTCCAAGATGAGAAGCTGAAGGATGCACCGTTCAATGAAGAAACATTCCGCAACGAACTATCTGAACTAGGTGATTCACTCCTCGTTGTCGCGGACGAAGAACTCCTAAAAGTTCACGTTCACGTCGAGACGCCAGGTGATGTCATCACGAAAGGCCAGCGGTTTGGTGAACTTGTTGCAGTCAAAATTGAAAACATGCGCCAGCAGCACTCGACGATCCTTGAAGAAGAACACGGAGTCAATCTACAAGGTGTTCAACAAGCGGAGAAACCGAAAGCACCATTTGCAATCGTGACGGTGGCAATGGGTGAAGGAGTGAGTGACTTATTCCGTTCGCTTGGAGCGGCGTATGTCATTGAAGGCGGTCAGACGATGAATCCATCGACAGAAGATATCGTCAAAGCAATCGAATCGACAAATGCAGAACACGTCTTCATTTTCCCGAACAACTCGAACATCATCATGGCTGCCGAACAAGCGGCTTCAGTCGCACCGTGTGGCGTGTCCGTCATCCCGACGAAGACAGTCCCACAAGGGCTTGCAGCTGCAATTGCTTTCAATCCTGAGGCAGATGCCGATATGAACGAGAAAGCGATGCATGCGGCCGCGGCGACTGTGAAGTCCGGTCAAGTGACATATGCTGTTCGTGATACGAGCATCGATGGGATTGAAATTAAGAAAGACGAGCACATGGCCATCGCCGAGAAGAAAATTGTTTCTTCCTCTGCCTCTAGCCTTGAAGCGGCCAAGCAGTTAGTTGATGCGCTAGTCGACACGGATGACGAGATCATCACCATCTTAACGGGTGAAGGTTCATCTGAAGAAGATGTCAAAGCGTTGACGTCTTACATCGAGTCAGTAAATGATGAGATTGAAATCGAGGTTCACGACGGTAAACAACCGCTTTACTCTTATATTTTTAGTGTGGAATAAGCTGTTTCGAATCCCTACCTTCTGTATAATGAAGGTAGGGATTTTTGAAAGGGGGAAAATGGATGAAATATCGTAGCGTATTTGACATTATCGGCCCGGTGATGGTCGGTCCATCGAGTTCGCATACAGCTGGTGCTGCCCGAATCGGATTGATGGCTGGAAAGTTGTTCGGGAGGACGCCACGTACCGCGCGTATCACATTTTACGGATCGTTTGCTGACACATATCGGGGACACGGTACAGACGTCGCCATCGTCGGTGGGATCATGGGGTTCGATACATTTGATTTGAGAATCCCACAGGCGTTAGATATCGCCCGTGAGAAAGGGATTGAAGTCATTTTCGAGACGAGTGACCTGTTGACGGATCATCCGAACACGGCACGCGTCTTGCTCGAAGATGAACTGGGAACTTTCGAGATTGTCGGGATCTCAATCGGTGGGGGGACGATCGAAATCACCGAACTGAACGGGTTCCCGTTAAAATTGACAGGTGGGGGACCTGCACTCGTCGTCTTGCACCATGACCGATTCGGGGCCATCGCGGCCGTGACCGGGGTGTTAGCGAATCATCAATTGAATATCGGCCATATGGAAGTGAGTCGTCATGAAAAAGGAATGCAGGCATTGATGGCCATCGAAATAGATGAAATGATCCCGGCGGAAGTGTTAGCAGAGCTAGAGCGGTTGCCGCAAATTGAACGAATCGCTATTTTTGGGGAATAAGGAGAATGTGAGATGTTTAAATCAGTAGAAGAGTTAGTGACGATTGCGACAGAACGAGATATCCCGATTTCTGAAGTGATGATTGAGCAAGAGATGCACGTGAGACGCTCAAGTCGAGAAGAAATCGTCGGCATGATGGACCGCAATCTCGAGGTGATGGAAGAAGCGGTCGAGCGTGCACTTCAAGGCGTCACATCGGTTACGGGATTGACGGGGAACGATGCCGTACTCATGCAAGACTATATTCGCTCGGGCAAGTCGCTCGCAGGCGATCTCATCTTAGATGCGGTGTCGAAGGCGATCGGGACGAATGAAGTGAATGCGGCGATGGGACGAATTTGCGCCACCCCGACAGCGGGGAGCGCGGGCGTCGTGCCGGGGACATTGTTCGCAGTGAAAGATCGTCTTGAAATGGACCGCGAGGCGATGATTCGTTACTTGTTCACGTCAGGGGCGTTCGGATTCGTTGTGGCGAACAACGCCTCCATTTCGGGAGCGGCCGGAGGATGTCAGGCCGAGGTCGGGTCGGCGACCGCGATGGCTGCAGCTGCGATCGTTGAAGCGGCTGGCGGTACACCGGATCAGTCAGCGACCGCTTTTGCGATCGCCCTAAAAAACATGCTCGGTCTCGTCTGTGATCCCGTGGCGGGTCTCGTCGAAGTGCCGTGTGTCAAACGAAACGCCATGGGTGGTGCTAACGCCATTGTCGCGGCGGATATGGCGCTCGCGGGCATAACGTCTCGTATTCCGTGTGATGAAGTCATCTCAGCGATGCATGAAGTCGGTCAAATGATGCCGACCGCATTAAAAGAGACTGCAAAAGGCGGACTTGCCAATACACCGACGGCTCGTCGGCTCGAGCGAAATATTTTTGGAGCGAAAGAAGATGCTAAACAATGAACGGTTGACGACTCTGAAAGGAGTCGGGCCAGAGATGGCCAAAAAGTTAGAAGTGATGGGACTTACTCGAATCGAGGACGTGCTAGAGCACGTCCCGTTTCGTTATGAGAATTACAATAGTGGGACCGTGACGACGGCCGTTCACGGTGACCTTGTCAAATGGAGTGGGACGGTCCAGGCCGAACCGCTTGTTCGTTATTACAGCAAAGGTAAAAACCGCCTTCAGTTCCGGCTATTATTAGAAGAACGTTACGCCGTTCAAGTGACCATGTTCAACCGAGCCTTCTATAAGGAAAAGTTGGTGGTCGGGGAGACGGTGACGGTCAAAGGGAAATGGGACATGAACCGGATGACGATCAGTGCTACCGACCTTGAATTTGGCGCACCCTCAGGTGGACTCCAGCCGATTTATTCGCTTCGGGCAGGACTCACACAAAAGAATTTTAGTCGAATCGTGAAGTTGGCTTTTGAACAGGTGAGCGATCTCCCGGAACAGGTGCCACAAGCGATCCGAGATCGGTATCGACTAGAAGACCGAATGGCGATGCTTCGTGGAATGCATTTTCCAGATACGGTTGAGACGTATAAACAGGCGAGACGAAGTTACGTATACGAAGAGTGCCTCATGTATCAATTGAAATTACAGGCGTTTCGAAAAATGGAGCGGTCAGGAAACGGTCGGGCCCTTCAACTCGACAAGCAACAGTTGAATGAATTCGTTAAGCGACTCGCATTTCCGTTAACGAAAGCTCAGACAAGGGTCATCCGTGAAATCGTGTCTGATCTTGAAAAACCGGAACGGATGAACCGCTTGTTACAAGGGGATGTCGGGAGCGGGAAGACCGTCGTTGCCGCGATTGCCTTGTATGCGACCGTCGTGTCTGGGTACCAGGGAGCCTTGATGGTTCCGACCGAAATCCTTGCCGAACAGCATGCGACATCGTTACAGGAAATGTTTGAACCACTTGGCATCACCGTCGCCCTTTTGACGAGCTCGGTGAAAGGAAAGGCGCGGGAAGCGCTACTTACAGCAGTTCGGTCGGGTGACGTCGACATCATCGTCGGGACACATGCGCTCATCCAGGGACCGGTCGAGTTTTCGAACTTACATTTGGCAATCACGGACGAACAGCACCGGTTTGGCGTCGAACAGCGGAAGAAGCTACGAGACAAGGCAGAGTTTGCGGACGTGTTATATATGACGGCGACACCGATTCCGAGAACGCTTGCCATCAGTGCATTCGGGGAGATGGACGTCTCCACGATCGATGAGATGCCAAAAGGACGAAAGCCGATTGAAACGCATTGGGCGAAGCATGACCAAATCGATCGCGTGCATGCGATGGTCGATCGGGAGCTCGCGCTCGGTCGCCAAGCTTACGTGATCGCACCGCTCATCGAAGAGTCGGATACACTGGAAGTGGAGAGTGCGACGGCATTGTACGAACTGTTGAAAGATCGGTTCTCGAACTATGGCGTTGGACTAATGCATGGGAAACTGTCGAGTACAGACAAAGACGAGGTCATGAAATCATTCGCAAAAAACGTGACCCAAATTCTCGTCTCTACAACCGTCGTCGAAGTCGGGGTGAACGTTCCGAACGCTTCCCTCATCATCATCCATGATGCGGAGCGTTTCGGGCTCGCCCAGTTGCATCAGCTGAGAGGACGTGTCGGTCGTGGTGCCCACCAATCGTTTTGTATCCTTGTCGGAGATCCAAAATCAGATGTCGGAAAAGTTCGGTTGAAAACGATGACTGAAACGAACGACGGTTTCATTTTAGCGGAGAAGGACTTGGAGTTGCGTGGTGCAGGTGATTTCTTCGGGACCGCACAAAGCGGTTTACCGAGTTTTCGGGTTGCCGACCCCGTACTCGACTTAAAAGTGATGGAAGTAGCGAGACAGGATGCCGTGGCATTGCTTGAAAGTGATGTATTTTGGCGGGATGACCAATACGTAGGATTGCGTAACTACTTGAAACAACTCGACCTTCTCGTTGGAGAAAGGTTAGAATAATACTTGAAAATGACGACTAAAGAATATATACTGCTATTAGTACCAGGTATTAAGTTCTTTAGTGATTAGTTTAGGAGGGAACTGAATGCGGGTACCTAAGAAAGAGCGGCAACGTTTGCTACAAGAAACGATCGAACACAACCCGTTCATCAAAGACGAAGAACTGTCAAAACAGTTTTCCGTCAGCATCCAAACGATTCGACTCGACCGGATGGAATTAAAAATTCCGGAAGTGAGAGAGCGAATCAAACATGTGGCTTCCGAACATCTCGATGAAGTCAAATCGCTTTCAATGAGCGAGGTCATCGGTGATATGATTGACTTGAAACTAGATGACTCTGCCATCTCTGTCCTCGACATAGAAAAAGAACACGTCTTTAGCCGCAACGAGATTGCCCGTGGACATGTCTTGTTCGCGCAAGCCAACTCGTTAGCGGTGGCGCTCATCGACGATGAACTGGCGTTGACCACTAAAGCGGACATTCGCTTTAGTCGCCAAGTCCATCTCGGAGAGCGAGTCGTTGCCAAGGCTCGTGTGATGAAACTACGAGGGGACGGGAGAACAGACGTTACAGTCGAAAGTTATGTCGGTGAGGAGTGCGTCTTTGATGGCGACTTCACGATTTACCGACGTGGTGAGGAGGAACGAGCATGAAATTAGCGATTGATGCAATGGGTGGCGATCACGCACCGAAGGCGATTGTAGAAGGGGTAAAACGATTCGTCGAGCAATATCCGAACGAAACGATGGAACTTTTCTTAGTCGGCGATGAGGTGAAGATTGCCTCGTACGGTCTTGAAGACCCTCGAGTGACGGTCATTCCAGCGAGTGAGATCATCACGGGTGAGGACGAACCGGTTCGAGCGGTGCGCCGCAAGAAAGACAGTTCACTCGTCGTGGCGGCTAATCTCGTCAAAGAAGGAAAGGCGGATGCCCTCGTGTCTGCCGGAAATACCGGCGCGTTGATGGCGGCGTCGCTTTTCATCATCGGACGAATCCCGGGAATCGAGCGTCCGGCGTTATCTCCGACGTTCCCTACATATACAGGTAGTGGTGTCGTCGTACTGGATGTCGGGGCAAATCCGGATGCAAAAGCCGAACATCTTGTGGATTATGCAATCATGGGTTCACTTTATGCGCAACACGTCCGAGATATTAAAAAACCACGCGTCGCCCTTCTCAATATCGGGACGGAAGCAGGGAAAGGAAATGCGCTGACGAAAGAAGCGTTCCCCCTCCTTGAACAGGCACCTGTCCACTTTGTAGGGAATGTCGAAGCGCGTGAAGCGATGTCCGGCGACGTGGACGTCATCGTGACAGAAGGATTTACCGGAAACGTCTTATTAAAAGGTGTCGAAGGTTCATCAGCGATGCTCATGAAGATGATGAAGGAACAATTCACGAGTGGTGTCGTATCAAAACTCGCCGCCTTGATCTTAAAACCAAAGTTAAGAAAATTGAAAGAAACGCTTGATTATCGTGAACAAGGTGGAGCCGGATTGTTTGGCATCAATGCACCTGTAATCAAAGCGCACGGGTCAAGTGATGCACTCGCCATCATGAGTGCGCTGAAACAGGCTAAAATCATGGTAGACCACGATGTCGTAGATAAAATCAAGCGTGCCAAAGCGATAGACTAAGCGAAAGCAGGTGAGGACATGGGGAAAGTAGCATGGGTGTTCCCAGGCCAAGGCTCTCAAGCCGTCGGGATGGGACAGACATTTTTGGAAAATCCCGAGACGTTACACTCAATCGGGCGCAGACTCGGGTTTGACATTCTTGAAGTCATGTCGTCCGGTTCGAAAGAAGACCTACAAGAAACGGAAGTCGCACAGCCGGCCATCGTGGCCCACGCGTCGCTACTCGCTCGGGCGTATGCGGCGAGCGGTGCAACTCCGGATGTCGTAATCGGACATAGCGTCGGTGAATATGCGGCACTCGTCAGCGCAGGTGTCATCGATTTAGAGGAGGCGACGGTACTCGTTCGCGAACGTGGCCGCTTGATGTCGAAAGTAGAGGGCGGAACGATGGCTGCGGTCGTCGGGATGACCGATATAAAAGAAGCGCATCACATCACTGAAAAAATCAGTGCGAGTGGTGATTTGGTTCAAATCGCTAACTTGAATTGTCCAGGTCAATTCGTGATCTCAGGGCATGTCGATGCAGTTGAACAAGCGAGCATCGAGTTGAAGGCCGCGGGCGCGAAACGGGTGTTGCCATTGAATGTATCTGGGGCGTTCCATAGTTCCTATATGATGCCGGTGGCCACGCGTTTCCAAGACGTTCTCGCCTCATCACCGTTCGTTGATGCGACGGTCGACTTTATCTCGAACGTGGATGCGACGGTGCATCATGCCCCTGAACAGCTGAAAGCGCTCTTGACGAAACAGCTTTATTCGTCTGTCCGCTTTGAAGATTGTGTGCGCAAGGCGATTGCAGACGGTGTGGACACGTTCATCGAGTTCGGTCCATCCTCACCGCTTTCGGGATTGATTAAGCGAATCGATTCAAGCGTTTCGATTCAAAAGGCGACTACGCTCGAAGAAGTCGCCTCGTTAGGAGGAGAAGTTCGTGCATGAACAAGTGGCGATCGTGACAGGTGCGTCCCGCGGAATCGGGGCGGCCATCGCGAAACGTTTAGGGGAAGATGGCTTTCGGGTCGTCGTGAACTACTCGGGTAGTGAACAAAAGGCGAATGATGTCGTAGCCATGATCACGGAGGCAGGCGGCGAAGCCATTGCAGTGAAGGCGGACGTCTCGAATGCAGATGAGGTCAAAACGCTCGTGAAAACGACCGTTGATACGTTCGGACGCATCGATTGTCTCGTCAATAACGCAGGGATTACACGTGACGGATTGCTCATGCGAATGAAAGAAGCCGATTTTGAGGATGTACTATCGACGAACTTGAAAGGGGCTTTCCTCACATCGCAAGCCGTCACCCGACCATTGCTCAAATCGAACGCTGGTCGAATCATCAACATCGCCTCGGTCGTCGGCATCACTGGTAATGCGGGACAAGCGAACTATGCAGCCGCGAAAGCAGGATTGATCGGACTGACAAAATCGGTGGCGCGCGAGCTCGCGGGACGTCATGTGACGGTCAATGCCGTCTGTCCAGGGTTCATTCAAACGGATATGACCGATGCCTTGACAGATGTGCAACGGGAGGCTACACTCGAGCAGATTCCGTTCAACCGTTTCGGACAGGTAGAAGATGTGGCGAACCTCGTCTCCTTCCTTGCATCGGAACAAGCCGCTTATGTGACCGGTCAGACGATTGCCGTCGACGGTGGCATGACGATGGCGTAAAAGAGAACTTTACCAACAGACTGTCATTTAATATACTTACTTTGGAGGGATTTTATCATGACAAAAGAACAAATTTTAGTAGATGTGCAAGAAGCAGTAGCAGAAAAGCTCGGTAAAGACGTATCTGAGATCACAGCAGACAAGTCGTTCAAAGATGACCTCGGTGCTGACTCACTTGAAGTGATGGAGATGGTGATGGACCTCGAAGACAAATTTGACATCACGATCGAAGACGAAGACGCAGAGAAGCTCGCGACTGTCGGTGACGTAGTAGCTTACATCGAAACAAAATTGTAATCAGGCCATCCCACCGCTCGGTTCCGGGCGGTGGGCTTGTGCTTATTCATGGAGGGAACTATGACAAAAGACAAACGGCGGTTCGACCGTCAAGGGTCGGCGCATCGACGCCGGCGGCAAGAAGTGGAACGGGCGCGCATCTTAGAACTGTTCAAATCATTGGAAGAACGTTTAGACGTTCAGTTTCTGAATCAAGACTTGCTCGTACAGGCGTTCACGCATTCTTCATACGTGAATGAACAAAGAGGGCTACGAAAAGATAATGAACGTTTAGAATTTTTAGGGGATGCCGTTCTAGAGTTGACCGTATCCCGCTTTTTATACGAGACTTATCCGGAGCGCTCCGAGGGGGAATTAACGAAATTACGGGCGGCGATTGTATGTGAGCCGTCACTCGTGAATTTTGCGGAAGCTTATACTTTCTCTGACTTCATCTTGCTTGGGAAAGGTGAAGAGTTGACCGGTGGACGAAAACGTCCGGCACTGCTTGCCGATGTGTTCGAGTCCTATATCGGTGCTCTTTATTTAGACCAGGGGATTGGTGCAGTCGAACGATTCCTCGCCGAAGCGGTTTTTCCGAAAGTCTTAGCGGGTGTCTTTGAAGAACAGACGGATTTCAAGAGCCAGTTGCAGGAGAGTGTCCAACGAGAAGGGCTCGGGCCTGTCTCGTATGAGATCATCGAAGAGCGTGGTCCGGCGCATAGCCGTGAGTTTGTCGCCCACGCCCGCCTCAGTGACGATATCGTCGGTGAGGGGGTCGGACGTTCGAAAAAAGAAGCCGAGCAATTGGCGGCGAAAGAAGCGCTGATCGCCTTTAACCGACGATACGCAGATTTATAAGCGAAAGGAGTGGACCTCTATGGGACCCACTCCTTTTTCATGTCAATTGACCGAGTTCTTCGACGATTCCATCGACTTCCGACAACGAGAGGGACGAACGTGTCATCACGTACTCGTAAATCTCTTTTACCGCTGATGGGTCGGCCTCATTATATTCTTCCGCTTTGATCGCACCGCGATTTATAATGTTCATCTTATCCAAAATGGCTTCAATCATCTGTTCATTCGTCATCTGTATTCCCCTTTCTACAGTTCTTTTAAGAATAGCATGATTCGGGCATTTTGACGAACTGTTAACTGTGGTAAAATATACAGATGAATGCTTACTGCGGATAGGATGGTCACGATGCACTTAAAACGAATCGAACTCGCTGGCTTTAAATCATTTGCCAAGCGGATTGAATTAGATTTCCGCCCCGGCGTCACAGCCGTCGTGGGACCGAACGGGAGCGGGAAATCCAATATATCGGACGCTGTTCGCTGGGTACTCGGGGAACAGTCGGCCAAATCACTGCGAGGTGCGAAGATGGAAGATGTCATCTTCGCCGGAAGTGAAGGTGAAAATCACCGTAATGTCGCCGAAGTCACGCTCGTGCTTGACAATCGCGATGAACAGTTGCGTCTCCCATATGAAGAGGTGAGTGTGACCCGTCGCGTGACCCGGAGCGGGGACAGCGACTATTTTATGAATAAAAAGCCGTGTCGCTTAAAAGATGTGATCGACCTGTTCTTAGATACAGGTCTTTCCCGGGATGCGTTCGCCATCATCGGCCAAGGTCGGGTCGAACAGGTCATCTCCGGTAAACCGGAAGAGCGTCGCGCCGTCATCGAAGAGGCGGCTGGCGTACTGAAGTATCGTCAGCGTAAAAAACAGGCCGAACGAAAACTCGGAGATACCGAGCTGAACTTGTCGCGGGTCGATGATATCTTGTTCGAGTTGGCGGATCGTGTCGAACCGCTCCGTGAACAAGCGGCGCTCGCACGAGAGTACAAAGTCGCAAAAGCGAGACATGATGAACTCGAGACCGGAATCATCGGTGCAGAAATCCAATTGCTTCAACGTGAGATTGAACAAGTGACGGCTCGTCACGAGGAATCGATTCAACAGTTGTCTGATTGCGACCGTTCGGTGCGTGACCTCACCGAGGAACGTAGCGGGCTCGAAGCGACCCTCGCCACGTTACGGGACGAATTGACGGAAGTGAATCGGAACGAACGTGAGCACTCGACATATGTCGAGCGATTGACAGGTGACATCAAGCTCGCGAAGGCCCAAGAAGAACACGGTGCCGAGATGAAAGAACGTCTCGTCCGGCAACGTGAGGAAATACGTGTGGAGATGGAAGGGCTTTTGAGCCGTTTAACGGACATGCGTGGCGAACTGGCTCAAAAAGTGGAGACACTACAACAGACCGAGTCGGTAAGAGAGACGCTTCAACAGCAAATGACAGCCGCCTCGCGTGACTTCGATGTCGAAATCGAAGCGTTACAAAGTGAGGCGTTCGAACTCGCGACAACGCGAGCAACGATTAGTAACCAACAAAAACGCGAGCAACGAGATATCGATATCGCAATCGAGTCAAAGGAACGTCTTCTACGGGAGAACAAGCATCGACTCGATGACCGCACTTCCCAAGAAGCAGAACTCGATACGGCACGTGAACGGTACGATGAAGTGCAAGAGCGTTTTGATCGGCTAAATGAAAAAGAAGTGGAACTTCGGGAACGCGAGACATCGACGCGTGAAAAATTCAAGCGAGCAGAGACGTCATACTATGACCTCGAACGCCGCCGTCAAAAGACAGAAGACCGGATCGAGATGCTCGAACGAATGAAACAATCGTATGAAGGTTATTTTCATGCGGTCAAATTCGTCTTGAAAGACCGTTCGCCGGGTGTTCTCGGTGCTGTCGCCGAGCTGATTCGTGTTCGTCCTTCTTATGAAGCGGCAATCGAGACGGCGCTCGGTCAAACGCAGCAACATGTCGTCGTTCAAGATGAATCGGTTGGGCGCCGTGAAATCGACAAATTACGTAAAGCGAACGCCGGTCGGGCGACATTCTTACCGATGACGACCATCAAACCGCGATTCATCCCAAGCGACGTGCTCAATCGTCTCGAGTCGATGACAGGATTTGTCGGTGTGGCGTCTGAACTGGTCGAGGCGGATGAATCGTTTGAGACATTGAAACAATCACTACTTGGTGCGGTGCTTGTGTCAGAGACACTTGAAGTCGCGAACCGAATCGCACAATCGACCGGTTATCGCTTTCGCGTCGTCACATTAGATGGTGACATCGTCAACGTCGGCGGGTCGATGACCGGGGGGAGTCGCAAACAGGGGATGGCGCTGTTCACGCAATCGCGAGAACTCGATGACCTGAAACAAGGTTTGACGCAAGGTCTCGCCATGTTGCATGAGCAAAAGCAACGTCTTCAAGAGTATACAGAACAGTTGGCGGATATTACACAACAGTTGTCTGAACTTCGGGATGAGAAACGTTCCGTTGAAACGAATCTACGTGAAGTCGAGTCGGCCTACCGTACCGCGGAGCGTGCCTCGCTCGATGCCAAGTCACAACTTGAACTGTTCGATCATGAAATGATGCGCTATGAACGAACGATTGAAACGTCGACTGCTGAACTTGAACGATTGAAGAGAGAGCTTGTCGACACGGATCGGGCACAAGCGGACATTCGACTTCGTCTCGAATCAGTTCGGGCAGAGCAGGCGGAAAGTGCCAAGAGCACGGGCCAACTTGAAACGGCCCTTCGCCAAAATGAGTTGGACTTACAGCGCCATACGCTCGAAGAAGAACGGGTCCGTCATGAAACGGAGCGCTTGACGACCGAGCAGGAACGTCTACAAGAGCGATTGAATCAGCTAGAACGTGAACTCGCACGACTTGACAGCGGGGAGGTCGTCTCATCAGCCCAACTCGAAGAGACACTCGCCACAGCAGAACTTGAGGTCAAGGCAATTCAAGCGCGACTTCACGACTTGACGACAACGCTGAAGGCGAACGAACAGTCGTACCGCATCATGCGTCAACGAGTCGACCAGGCTACTGAGGCACGGCGTCAGGCCGATGCGGTCGTTCGAAAACTCGAGGCGGCCAAACAGGAGTTTGAGTTGAAGCGTCAGTGGAAGCTCGATGCGTTAGAAGAAAGCGGGCTCGTTGCCGAATTGCTGCCAGCACTCGAAATCCCACTTGAAGAGGCGAAAGAAGAGTTCAAGTTGCTCGTTCGTCAAATCGAAGAGATCGGGCCGGTCAATCTGAATGCGATTGAAGAGTTCGATAGCGTCAATGAACGATTTACGTTTTTGTCTGAACAACGGGATGACCTCGTCAGCGCAAAAGAAGATTTATATGAGATCATTGCGGAGATGGACCGTGAAGTGACACGTCTCTTCAAAGAGACGTATACGCTTGTCCGCGCTCACTTTAAACAGACGTTCACCGAGCTGTTTGGTGGCGGTGAGGCAGATCTGAAGTTGATTGATGAATCCGATTTGTTGAATACAGGAATCGAGATCGTAGCCAAGCCACCCGGGAAAAAACTACAGACACTTAGCCTATTGTCTGGTGGGGAGCGTGCGCTCACAGCAATCGCGTTGTTATTTGCGATCTTGAAGACGCGCCCGGTACCGTTTTGTGTCCTCGATGAGGTCGAGGCGGCACTTGACGAGGCGAACGTCCACCGATTCGGTGAATACATTCGTACGTTGTCAATCGATACACAGTTTGTCATCATCACGCACCGTAAAGGAACGATGGAAGCGGCAGATACGCTTTATGGCGTCACGATGCAACAGAACGGGGTGTCCGAGGTGTTATCGGTCGAACTATCTGAAGCAAAACGTGTCGTCGAGATGGATGAAGAGATGGAGGAATCACGTTGAGTTTTTTCAAGAAGTTAAAAGAGAGATTAACGACATCCACCCAAGAGGTGTCACAGAAGTTTACGGATGGGTTGACGAAGACGCGTGACGGTTTTTCAAGTGCCGTCAACGACCTCGTCTACCGGTTCCGGGAGGTAGATGAGGATTTCTTCGATGAACTCGAAGATTTACTCATCCAGGCCGACGTCGGCGTCACGACGACGATGGACCTCGTCGAGGATTTGAAGGAAGAAGTGAAACGACGCAATCTGAAGGACCCGGTCGCCGTACGTGACGCGCTCGTCGAAGTCGTAGCGAAGCGTCTGCAAGAAGATGAATCGGACCGCGAGCTCAATATGCAAGACGGACTGACGGTCATTTTGTTCGTCGGTGTCAACGGGGTCGGGAAGACGACGACGATCGGCAAGCTGGCACATCAGCTGAAATCAGAAGGCCGCTCCGTCATGCTCGCTGCAGGAGATACGTTCCGGGCAGGTGCCATTGAACAACTTCAAGTATGGGGAGAGCGGGTCGGAGTTCCCGTCATTAGACAAACCGAGGGATCGGACCCGGCTGCCGTCGTATACGATGCTGTTCAATCTGCGAAGTCACGGAACATGGATGTCTTGATCTGTGATACGGCGGGACGCCTTCAAAACAAAGTGAACCTGATGAAAGAACTTGAAAAAGTGAAGCGGGTCATCGAGCGAGAAGTGCCGAACGGACCGCACGAAGTGTTGCTCGCATTAGACGCGACGACGGGACAAAATGCCATGATACAGGCAAAGGCGTTCAAAGAAGCGACGAACGTGAGCGGGATCGTCTTGACAAAACTCGATGGGACGGCGAAAGGTGGAATCGTTTTAGCGATTCGAAACGAACTTGACATTCCAGTCAAGTATGTCGGTCTCGGAGAGAAGATGGATGATTTGCAAGAGTTCGACCCGGAACAGTTCGTCCTCGGATTGTTCGGTGATGTCTTCGATGACAAGACACGAGAGGATTCATTAGAAAAAGAAGACACGAATGAGGACCTCGCCTAAGTTTTGCTGTTAAGAAAAAAACTTGACAAGTATTAGGCACGGCTGTACTATTGGTAGTTGTAAAGGGATTTCACTTAACACGTGGAGGTGAAAGGTTTGACGCTCGAAAAAACGAATCGCATGAACTATCTCATCGATTTTTATCAAGCGCTCCTCACACCGAAACAGCGCAACTATATGTCTCTTTATTACCTAGATGACTACTCGCTCGGAGAGATTGCGGAAGAGTTTGAAGTCAGCCGTCAAGCGGTCTACGATAACATAAAGCGAACAGAAGCGATGCTTGAACAGTACGAGGAAAAGCTAGCGCTATTCGAAAAATTCGAACAGCGGCAGCAACTTCTTCAGACCCTCAAACGTCAAGTCGAGCTCACGGATGACGTGAGTGCCACGATTTCTGCGCTTGAGAATTTAGAGTAGGGGGCTGAAGCATGGCATTTGAAGGATTATCAGAACGGTTGCAATCGACACTTTCAAAAATGCGCGGTAAAGGAAAAATCTCGGAGGCTGATGTCAAAGAGATGATGCGTGAGGTTCGCCTCGCCCTTTTAGAAGCCGACGTCAACTTTAAAGTCGTCAAGCAATTCGTCAATGATGTGAAGGAACGCGCGGTTGGTCAGGATGTCATGAAATCATTGACGCCAGGTCAACAAGTCGTCAAAATCGTTCACGAAGAGTTGTCGAACTTGATGGGGAGCGATGTCGTCCCGATCTCATTCAGCCAGAAACCACCGACGGTCGCCATGATGGTCGGTCTGCAAGGGGCAGGTAAAACGACAACGACCGGTAAGCTAGCGAACTTGATTCGTAAAAAGCATAACCGTAGCCCACTTCTTGTCGCGGCAGATATATATCGTCCGGCGGCAATCAAGCAGCTCGAGACACTCGGAAAACAGCTCGACTTGCCGGTATTCTCACTTGGTGATCAAGTGAAGCCGGAAGAGATTGTGACGAAGGCGCTCGAGTACGCAAAATCAAATCATCACGATTTCGTGTTGATCGATACGGCGGGTCGACTTCATATCGACGAGACGCTCATGGGTGAGCTCGAGAATGTGAAGGCGATTGCCAAACCAAATGAAATCTTTCTCGTCGTCGATTCGATGACGGGTCAAGATGCGGTCAACGTGGCCGACAGTTTCAATGAGAAACTCGGAATCACCGGGGTCGTGCTGACAAAGCTCGACGGAGATACACGAGGCGGGGCAGCCCTTTCGATCAAGGCAGTCACGGGAGCGCCGATTAAGTTCGTCGGTCTCGGAGAAAAGTTGGATGCCCTCGAACCATTCCATCCAGAACGCATGGCGTCACGGATTTTAGGGATGGGGGACGTGCTCTCGCTCATTGAAAAAGCCGAGACACAGATGGACCAAGACGCAGCGAAAGAGCTTGAAAGCAAAATTCGAGACGCGTCATTCACGTTCGATGATTTCATTGAACAATTGGCTCAAGTGAAAGGCATGGGTCCAATTGATGAGTTACTCTCGATGTTACCTGGTGCAGGTAAAATGAAAGGGTTGAAGAACGTCCAAATTGACGAGAAACAACTCGATCACGTCGAAGCGATCATTCGCTCGATGACGAAACATGAGCGCGCCAATCCGGAAGTGCTCAATGCGAGTCGTCGAAAGCGAATCGCAAAAGGGAGCGGTCGCTCGATTCAAGAAGTGAACCGTCTCATCAAACAGTTCGATGACATGAAGAAGATGATGAAACAAATGTCAGGACAAATGAAAGGGAAGAAAAAAGGCCTCGGTCTTCCATTCTTCTAACAAAACCTTTTGTCAGTCGAACGAAAAAGCTGTATACTATAAAAGTTGTCAATTCTTAAACACATGATGGAGGTATATTACCATGGCAGTTAAAATTCGTCTTAAGCGCATGGGCGCAAAAAAATCACCTTTCTACCGGATCGTTGTAGCAGACTCACGTTCACCACGTGACGGTCGCTTCATCGAGCAAGTTGGTCACTACAACCCGGTTGCAAAACCAGAAGCAGAAGTTCGCATCGATGAAGAACTCGCGCTCAAATGGTTGGCAGACGGCGCGAAGCCATCTGACACAGTACGTAACTTGTTCTCTAAAGCAGGGATCATGGAGAAATTCCACAACGCGAAAAACGCGAAGTAATGATGTGGCCGACCTTTTCTGAGGTCGGCCTATTTTGTTGAGGAGGGAAAAGAGATGGATTGGTTATACGTTGGAAAAATCGCCAATACGCACGGTCTCAAAGGGGAAGTGAAGATTTTGGCGGCGACAGATTTTCCGGAAGAGCGATTTAAAAAGGGAAACACGCTATTCCTTGACGTGAACGGAACGAAACAGGAAATGACGATCACGACGTATCGTCCGCACAAACAGTTTCATCTCGTCACGTTCAAAGGGTTTGACAATATCAATCTCATTGAAAAATATAAAGGCCACAGTCTATACGTCCACGCCGAACACGTCCATGACTTGGGCGAACACGAATTTTATTATCATGAAATCATCGGCTGTGAGGCTGTCGTGGACGGGACTGTCATCGGTGTCGTCGACGACATCTTTGAGACGAACGGGGCGAACGACGTTTGGGTCATCAAACGACCAGGCAAGCCGGACGCGCTCATCCCTTATATCGAATCGGTCGTCCAAGAGATCGATGTCGAAGCGAAACGTGTCGTCATCACGCCAATCCCTGGAATGATCGACGATGAAGATTGATGTGTTGACGTTGTTCCCCGAGATGTTTCATGCGCTCGATCATTCGATTGTAGGTCGGGCGAAGGCGCTCGGTCAAGTGGAGATGTCGTTCGTCAACTTCCGGGACTTTTCAACGAACAAGCATCACAAAGTCGACGATTATCCGTACGGCGGTGGCGCGGGCATGTTGCTCACCCCACAACCGATTTTTGACGCATTTCATTCCCTTGAGACGAAAAGTCCACGGGTCATTCTCACGACCCCTACCGGAAAGCCGTTCAATCAGCAAATGGCCGAAGAATGGGCGAAAGAGGACCATCTCGTCTTTTTGTGCGGGCATTATGAAGGGTTCGACCAGCGTATCCATGATGAACTGGCGACCGATGAGGTGTCAATCGGTGACTTCGTCTTGACGGGTGGAGAGCTCGCGACGATGGTCATGATTGATGCGACAGTGAGGCTCATCCCGGATGTCCTTGGGGATCAGGCGAGCCATGAAGACGACTCGTTCTCGACAGGTCTCTTGGAATACCCGCACTACACGAGACCGGCTGACTTTCGAGGGTTGACCGTACCGGACGTCCTCTTATCAGGAAATCATG
Organism: Exiguobacterium qingdaonense; assembly: GCF_018617855.1. Lineage (GTDB taxonomy): Bacteria > Bacillota > Bacilli > Exiguobacteriales > Exiguobacteriaceae > Exiguobacterium > Exiguobacterium qingdaonense. The sequence goes on along the minus strand of NZ_JACSKY010000001.1, from coordinate 339,346 downwards.
CCCGGATTGAGACGTGGCGCCGTGAGCAATCGCTCGAGCGGACCTACCGAAAACGGCCGGATTTGCTCGAACATGCCGAGTTGACGGAACAAGATAAAAAGTTTCTACAATCGTTGCGCGATTGAGAAATATATGCTATGTTTGAGCATGTGGGTTAAACCCATCGATTACCGATGTTCCGCTATTGGATGCTTGGGCATATGAAGATATGAACATTGAAGAAAAAGGAGATATGATTCATGAACACACAAAAACTGTTCCGTGAAATCACAGAAGAACAATTCAAATCGGACGTACCTGCTTTCCGTCCTGGTGACACAGTACGTGTCCACGTTAAAGTTGTAGAGGGAACGCGTGAGCGTATCCAGATCTTCGAAGGCGTTGTCATTAAGCGTAAAGGTGGCGGCATCAGCGAAACATTCACAGTCCGTAAGATTTCTTACGGCGTAGGTGTTGAGCGTGCATTCCCGCTTCACTCACCACGCGTTGCGCAAATCGAAGTCGTACGCTACGGTAAAGTTCGCCGTGCGAAACTTTACTACCTCCGTAACCTTCGCGGTAAAGCAGCACGTATTAAAGAAATCCGTCGTTAAGATGGGAATTAAGCTTGTCGCTTGCGACAAGCTTCTTTTTTTCTAGTACAATAAGTTCAAATGGATAGAGGAGTGAGTGAAGTTGAAAGAAGTGTTTAGTTGGCTGAAGGCCATCGTCGTCGCTCTTGTCATCGCGTTCGTCATCCGGACATTCATCTTCGTCCCGGTCATCGTTGAAGGGGAGTCGATGATGCCGACACTCCACAATGCGGATCGCATGATCGTCAGTAAAATTTCAAACTATGTGGGTGAGTTAGATCGGGGCGATATCGTCGTATTTCATGCGACCGAATCAAAAGATTATATTAAACGTGTCATCGCCATTCCTGGTGATACGCTCGAATATCGAGACGACATGCTCTATATTAACGGTGAAGCGGTCGAAGAACCGTATTTGGACGAGTTCCGTGCTCAGATGAATGGATTCCCATTGACGGAGAACTTCACACTCGAACAGGTGACGGGTGAATCGGTCGTTCCCGAAGAGTCGTACTTTGTGATGGGTGACAATCGTCAAAACTCGAAAGACAGCCGTGAAATCGGATTTGTGTCAAAAGAGGAGATTGTCGGAAAGACGAACTTCATCTTCTGGCCACTCAATGACGTTGGCACGGTAGAAGATTAAGGTGGTGCTTTTTTGGCAATTCAATGGTTTCCTGGCCACATGGCCAAAGCAAGAAGACAAGTAACTGAAAAATTAAAGTTGATCGATGTCGTCATCGAACTCGTGGATGCCCGCGTGCCGCAATCGAGTCGCAACCCGATGGTCGATGAGATCACGGCAGGGAAACCTCGGCTCATCGTCCTCAACAAAGCGGACATGGCCGACCCTGCCGTCACGGACGCGTGGCTCCGCGCCTTGAAGCGGGAAGAGGTAGAGGTCGTCGCAGTCGATGCGAAGCATAGCAAAGGCTTGAAGCAACTCATCACGGGTGCGCAAAAGTTGATGCAAGAGAAACATGACCGGATGCGTGAGAAGGGACGGAATCCCGGACCGATCCGTGCGCTCATCATCGGGATCCCGAACGTCGGGAAGTCGACGCTCATCAACCGTCTCGCTGGCCGGAATATCGCCATCACAGGCGACCGTCCTGGTGTGACGAAGCGTCAACAGTGGATCAAGATGAAAGGCGGCGAGATGGAACTGTTGGACACGCCGGGGATCCTCTGGCCGAAGTTCGAGGACCAAGAAGTCGGATATCGTCTCGCCGCGACAGGCGCGATCAAAGATGAGATTCTCAACTTGGACGATATCGCGCTCTATACGGTCCGTGAGCTACAATCCCGATATCCGAATCAATTGAAGGATCGTTTCAAACTCGAGACGTTGCCCGAAGACGCGGTGGAACTCCTCGAGATGATCGGGAAGAAACGCGGACTGATCAGTGGCGGTTACGTCGATTTTGAAAAGGCGAGCGAACTGCTTTTGAATGAACTACGACATGAAAAAATCGGACGAATCTCGCTTGAGACACCGGCTGACCATGAAATGACGTGAAGCCCTGTTGTATACAGGGCTTTTTTTGAATAGGAGGAAGACCGTGACGATTCAGCAGATTAAACAACAACTAGAGGACATCCGATATGAAGAATGGGTACAAATCTTCCCGGCATTGTCACAAGACCCCCGAGCGGGCGTACAGACGCTACTTCGGCAAAAGGAGCGTCATTTCGAACGGGAGAAGACACGACAAGCTGATTTCGAACGACGGATGACGTACGAGCGCGAATGGAAGCGTGGCGGATATAGTCGGATTGTCGGCGTAGACGAGGTCGGGCGTGGACCGCTCGCAGGACCGGTCGTGGCAGCGGCGGTCCTGTTACCGGACGGGTTCTACCTCTCGGGATTGAATGATTCGAAAAAAATGACGAAAACAGCGAGAGACGCGGCATACGCTCACATCATGGAAGTCGCAGAGGTCGGTGTCGGAATCGTCGAACCGAAGACGATCGATGACATCAATATATACGAATCGACGAAGCTTGCGATGACGGAAGCTATCCGTCAAGTCGGAGATGTGGATGCCTTATTGATTGACGCCATGAAACTCGATCTCGACATCCCGCAACAGTCGCTCATCAAAGGTGACGCGCTCAGTGTGTCCATCGCCGCAGCGAGTGTCGTCGCAAAAGTCGTCCGAGACCGGATGATGGAAGCGTACGACTTGACGTATCCTGGATATGGGTTCGCAAAAAATGCAGGATACGGGACGGAGGCACATATAGATGGTTTGAGGCGCCTCGGAGTGACACCGATTCATCGCCTTACATTCGCCCCCGTCAAGCATATGTGAAAGGAGTGGTCGCATTGCGTATCGATCATCAAGGGGTCTTACCGTTCAAGGTGACCGAACAGACATCACGCCCCCTGTTACTTGGGAACACGGTCGTCGGAAAGGTGTTACAGCTCTTGCCTGGGAACGAGGCGGTCATGCAACTGCCACAAGGGGTATTTCGGGTCGGCGTCAATGCGAACGTCAAAGAGAACGTGACGTATAAAATGGTCGTGACGGATGTCGAACCGAAGCTCGTCTTAAAAGTCGTCACTCAAGCGACCGAAGCGCTCATGGCTGCAAAATCCCCTCTTCAAACGTTAGGTGAACAGCTCGGTCGCCTCGTGCGAGACCCGATGTTGACGCCGGATTCGGTCAAGACGGCCGGGAAGGCGATGCTCGAGAGTGGGGCGGGGCAAGATGTGAAGACGCTCATCGGAGAATTGTTTAAAGCGAAAGGTGAGCCGAAGTTTGAACAGTTCGTACGTACACAAGAGGTGTTCAATGCGGCCCAGAGCCCCCCGTTCGTTGCTCAAGCATTTCACATACCGCAACTAGGTCCATTTGAACACGTTCAACTTCGATTAGAAGCTCCAAAACGGGACGTGATTGATTCCGACCACGCCCGAATCGTCTTGTTTCTTGAGACCCCGCGATTCGGTGAGACAGGGATTGATGTGTTGATTCAAAAACGTTACGTGTCCGTGCGGGTGTTCAATGAACAACACGACTTGAGTTCATATGTCCGTACATACGAGCCGCTTTTGAAGGAAGGATTAAAACGGGTCTCGTTCGAACTGTCCTCATTCTCATATGAAGTGAAGCGTGAACACGTTCCGACCGCGTTCGCGCCTCTTGGAAAGGTGGATCTCCAAATATGAAAGATCAGAAAAAGGCGATGGCACTCTCGTATGAGCAGTCGATGGATGCGCCACATGTCGTGGCGAAAGGAACGGGCCTTATCGCCGAGAGAATGCTTGAAATCGCTCAAGCGAACGGGATTCCCGTACATGAAGACCCGGCCCTTCTCTCATTGCTCTCGGCGTTACAGATTGAAGAGCAGATTCCTGAGGACGTCTATCAAGTCATTGCCGAACTTTTTGCGTTTCTTTATCAGATGGAACAGGATAAAATCTGATTTGTCTATGGATATATGTGAAAAAAAGATGAAAACTTAAAGCTAGAACGATAGACAGCGCTTTCAGTTTTTCGTTACAATAGACGTGCCGATATTAAAGGGGACTAAGGGGGAAAACATATGAATATCCATGAGTATCAGGCGAAAGAATTGTTAAGAGAGTTTGGGGTAGCCGTTCCGACAGGTTATCCAGCCTTTACTGTTGAAGAGGCCGTGGCAGCCGCTGCGAAGCTTGATGGTGAAGTGAAGGTAGTAAAAGCTCAAATCCACGCAGGTGGCCGTGGTAAAGCAGGTGGCGTCAAACTTGCGAAGACAGATGAAGAAGTGGAGCAATACGCTTCGGAGATTCTCGGAAAAACGCTCGTGACACACCAGACAGGTCCAGAAGGAAAAGTTGTCCAGCGTCTCTATATCGAGGAAGGTTCTGCGATTGACCAAGAATTTTACTTAGGACTCGTGCTTGACCGTTCGATCGGCCGAATTGTCATCATGGGTTCATCTGAAGGTGGAATGGACATCGAGGAAGTCGCTGAACATACACCTGAGAAGATTCATAAAGAGATTGTCGATCCGGTCGTTGGCTTGCGTCCATTCCAAGCACGTCGTCTCGCATTCAAGATGGAAGTCCCGACGAAACTCGTCAACAAGTTCAGTGACATGGTCATGAAGTTGTACAAAGTGTACGTCGAGACAGATTGCACAATCGCTGAAATCAACCCGCTCGTCACGACGAAAGACGGAAATGTCATCGCGCTTGATGCGAAGTTGAACTTCGATAGCAACGCTCTCTACCGTCACTCGGACATCCTCTCGTTACGCGATACGACGGAAGAGGACCCACGAGAAGTGGAAGCGTCTAAGCATGACCTTAGCTACATCGCGCTCGACGGGAACATCGGTTGTCTCGTCAACGGTGCCGGTCTTGCGATGGCAACGATGGATATTATCAAGCACTACGGCGCTGAACCCGCCAACTTCCTCGATGTAGGTGGCGGTGCGACGAAAGAAAAAGTGACAGAAGCGTTCAAATTGATCTTGTCAGACGACCAGGTCAAAGGAATCTTCGTCAACATTTTCGGTGGAATCATGAAGTGTGACATCATCGCAGAGGGGATTGTCGCAGCGACGAAAGAAATCGGACTCGACTTGCCACTCGTCGTTCGCTTAGAAGGAACGAACGTTGATGCCGGGAAGCGCATTCTCGATGAATCTGGACTTGCGATCACGACGGCCAGCTCGATGGCTGACGGTGCAGAAAAAATCGCAGCACTCGTTCGATAAGGGGGAAACGACATGAGTATTTGGGCGAATAAAGATACGAAAGTCATCATTCAAGGGATTACAGGGAAGCAAGGACTGTTCCACGGCGAACAGATGCTTGCGTATAACACGAAGTTAGTCGGCGGTGTCACACCAGGGAAAGGTGGCACGACGGTCCTCGATAACGTTCCGGTATTCAATACCGTTTCCGAAGCGGTCGAGTCGACAGGTGCCAACGCATCGATCATCTATGTTCCACCTGCTTTCGCAGCGGATTCGATCATGGAAGCCGCGGACAGTGGCATCGAACTCATCATCTGTATCACTGAAGGAATCCCGGTTGTGGACATGATTCAAGTGAAACGTTATCTCGAAGATAAACCGGCTCGTTTAATCGGACCGAACTGTCCTGGTATCATCACGCCAGGAGAAGCGAAACTTGGCATCATGCCTGGCTACATTCATACGAAAGGGCATGTCGGAATCGTATCACGTTCTGGGACGCTCACGTATGAGGCGGTTCATCAGTTGACGACAGCAGGAATCGGTCAATCGACAGCTGTCGGGATTGGGGGAGACCCAGTCAACGGAACGAACTTCATCGATACACTCAAAGCGTTCAATGATGATGAGGATACGAAAGCGGTCATCATGATCGGTGAAATCGGTGGAACAGCAGAAGAAGAGGCAGCTGAATGGGTGAAGGCCAACATGACGAAACCGGTCATCGGTTTTATCGGCGGACAGACAGCTCCTGAAGGAAAGCGCATGGGACATGCTGGCGCAATCATCTCAGGCGGTAAAGGTACGGCTGCTGAGAAGATTAAGACATTGAACGCCAATGGAATCGAAGTGGCTGAGACACCAGCTGTCATCGGTGAAACATTGATTCGTGTCTTGAAAAATGAAGGATTATACGAAGCGTGTGTCACGGGACAACCGACGACATGAAAATCTTGAGGGATGCTTGCATCCCTCATTTTTTTAAAGGAGAGTTTGTGATGAATCAAACAATTGCACGGTTTGCGGCTGCACGAATTCCAGTTGAGTTTGTACATCATTATTTGAATGGCACGCTTGAAGCACACCGTATGCATTTTTCTATACATGTCTGGAGACGGGCTGAAATGGCTTTACACGCATCGGAATCGTATACGCAGTTCGTCACATGGGAAGATGCCTCGTTTCCGAAACGGTTGCTCGACATCCCGAACCCACCTTATTGTTTGTTTTATAAGGGGGATTTAGAGGTACTACAAGAAAGAACGACCGCGATGGTCGGAAGTCGTGAGTTGAATCGAATCAGTCAATCGCTCGTGAATCATTATCACTCTTTAATAGAAGAAACTGTATCTGTTTCTGGAGGCGCCCTCGGAATCGATGGGCTCATTCACGCGCATGCCCTCCGCACGCATCGTCCGACAGTGGCGGTACTCGGAGCTGGACTGAACCGACTTTATCCGGCGGCGAACCGAGACATGCTTTTGCAGATTCCGCAAAAGGGAGTCCTGCTAAGTGAGTATGTACCAAACACGCCGATTCAAAAATTTCAATTTTTGGAAAGAAATCGTTTGGTCAGTGGTCTTGGCGATGCGTTGGTCGTTATACAGGCGAGACGAAAGAGCGGGACGATGAACACGGTCGGACATGCATTAGAACAGGGAAAAACGGTGTTCGCGGTACCGGGTTCTCCGCTCGATCCTCTCGCAGAAGGACCGAATCGACTGATTGAAGAAGGGGCGATTCCATTGACGAATTCCGATCAAATTATTCGAGATCTCATGATTGTACGTTGACAAACCGGTGAGAACATGAATATTATGGTAGGGATTTAAATGACCTCTAAAAGGGGAGCAGATGTATGGCAAAATATTTGGTGATCGTTGAGTCACCGGCAAAAGCAAAGACAATTAAACGTTATTTAGGTTCGAATTATATGGTCAAAGCTTCGATGGGGCACGTCATTGACTTACCGAAAAGTCAGCTCGGTGTGGATGTCGAACACGACTTTGAACCAAAGTATATTACGATCCGTGGTAAAGGGCCGGTATTGAAAGAATTGAAGACAGCGGCCAAAAAAGCAACAAAAATCTTTCTCGCAGCCGACCCCGACAGAGAAGGGGAAGCGATTGCCTGGCATTTGGCGCGCGCACTCGGGGTTGATGAGACAACGGAGTGTCGTGTCGTCTTTAACGAAATCACGAAAGATGCAATTAAAGAATCGTTTAAGCATCCACGTAAAATCAATCACGACCTTGTCGATGCGCAGCAAGCACGACGTATTTTAGACCGTCTTGTCGGATATGGGATGAGTCCTTTATTGTGGAAAAAAGTGAAAAAAGGACTATCTGCCGGTCGAGTCCAGTCGGTAGCTGTAAAAATGATTATCGACCGCGAACGTGAAATCAATGCGTTTGACCCGGAAGAGTATTGGTCAATCAAACTCGACTTGAATCACGAGGGAGAGACGTTCGAAACGTCGTTTTACGGAAAAGATGGCAAGAAGATGGAGTTGAAGTCGGAAGAGGACGCAAAGTCTGTCCTTGATACGATTGATGATACGTTCAAGGTAATCGATGTGACGAAGAAAGAGCGGAAACGGAATGCATCGTTACCGTTCACGACGAGTTCGTTGCAACAAGATGCGGCGCGTAAATTAAATTTCCGTGCGAAGAAAACGATGATGCTCGCTCAGCAGTTGTATGAAGGGATCGACCTTGGCAAGAAAGAAGGCACGGTCGGACTAATCACATACATGCGTACAGACTCGACGCGGATTTCTGACTTGGCAAAGGCAGAGGCAAAAGAATATATCGAATCGACATTCGGTGAAGAGTACGCAGCCTCACAAAAGCAAAAAGAAAAGAAAGCAGCAAACGCACAAGATGCGCACGAAGCGATTCGTCCGACTTCAGCACTGCGTGACCCTGCTTCCTTGAAGCCTTATCTGTCTCGCGACCAGCTAAGACTTTATAAATTGATTTGGGAACGTCTGATTGCGAGCCAGATGGCACCAGCAGTGCTCGATACGGTCAAAATCGACGTTGAATCGAACGGAATGATTTTCCGGGCGAACGGGTCGACCGTCAAATTCCCTGGGTTCATGAAGGTGTACATCGAATCAAAAGATGATGACATCGAGGATACGAATCAAGAGAAGGAAGGCTTATTGCCGCCTCTTGAGGTGGATGATACGGTCAAGTTTGAAACGATCGAACCGAAGCAACATTTCACACAACCACCACCACGATATACGGAGGCGCGGCTCGTTCGGGCGATGGAAGAGCTTGGGATCGGTCGTCCGTCGACGTACGCACCGACACTTGATACGATTCAACGACGTGGTTATGTCGTCTTAGAAGAGAAAAAGTTTGTTCCGACCGAACTTGGTGAGCTCGTCATCGAAATGATTGATGAGTATTTCAATGATTTCATCACAGTTCAGTTCACGGCGGATATGGAGACGCTGCTTGACTCCATCGAGCATAAGGAAGTTCAGTGGACCGAGGTCGTCGCTCCAATCTATCGCTCATTCGAGAAACGTTTGAAGCGTGCCGAAGAGGAAATCGAAAAGATTGAAGTGAAGGATGAACCTGCCGGAATCGATTGTGAGGTATGTGGTTCACCAATGGTCATCAAAATGGGACGATACGGAAAGTTCATGGCATGTTCGAACTTCCCGAACTGTACGAACACGAAGCCAGTACAAGTCGAGATCGGTGTACCTTGTCCGAACTGTAAGGATGGTCAAATCGTGGAACGTCGCAGTAAAAAAGGTCGTCTCTTTTATGGATGCTCCAACTATCCAGAGTGTGAATTCGTCTCATGGGATAAGCCGGTCGCAAAACCGTGTCCTGAGTGCGATAGTCTGATGGTTGAAAAGAAAATTAAAGACGGCATGAAATATCAATGTACGAACTGTACCCATACAGAGGTACATCAGCAAGAGGAGGAGTAACGTTGCAACAACGTGTAACTGTAATCGGGGCCGGATTGGCCGGCTCCGAAGCGGCATGGCAACTCGCCAAACGAGGCATACAAGTAGATTTATATGAAATGAGACCGGTCCGCCAGACGCCGGCCCATCACACGGACCAATTTGCGGAGCTTGTTTGTTCGAACTCGCTCCGGGCGAACGGACTACAAAATGCGGTCGGAGTTCTAAAGGAAGAAATGCGGACGTTGGACTCGCTCATCCTGAAGGCGGCAGACACGGCGAGTGTCCCGGCTGGCGGCGCCCTTGCCGTCGACAGACATGAGTTTGCCGGGTTCATCACCGAGAAACTAAAGAACCATGAGAATGTCACGGTACACTCAGAAGAGTTGAAAGAGATTCCTGAAGGGATCGTCATCGTGGCGACAGGCCCGTTGACGTCTCCTGACCTCTCCGCCTCGCTCAAAGCATTCACGGGTGAAGAGTATCTCTACTTCTATGACGCCGCAGCACCGATTTTAGACGGTGATACGATCGATCGCGAAAAAGTCTACTTGAAGTCACGTTACGATAAAGGTGAAGCGGCTTACTTGAACTGTCCGATGACGGAAGAAGAGTTTAACGTGTTTTACGAGGAACTCATCAAAGCAGAAGTCGTTCCGCTCAAAGAGTTTGAGAAAGAGATTTATTTCGAAGGGTGCATGCCGTTTGAAGTCATGGCTGAGCGTGGGCGAAAAACACTTCTTTTCGGACCGATGAAGCCGGTCGGGTTAGAAGATCCGAAGACGGGCAAGCGACCATACGCAGTCGTTCAACTCCGCCAAGACAACTCGGCGGGCACACTGTACAACTTGGTCGGTTTCCAGACACACTTGAAATGGGGCGAGCAAAAGCGCATCATTCGTCTCATCCCGGGCCTTGAGAATGCGGATATTGTCCGTTACGGTGTCATGCACCGAAACACGTTCATTAATTCACCGAGCCTGCTCAAACCGACATATCAGGCACAAACGCGAGATACACTCTTCTTCGCAGGTCAGATGACGGGTGTGGAAGGGTATGTCGAATCAGCCGCATCAGGACTGCTGGCTGGAATTAACGCGGCGAAGATGATTGCAGGTGAAGAACTTGTCGTGTTACCACGTGAAACGATGCTCGGTTCAATGGCGCATTACATCACGACAGCTGACGGGAAACACTTCCAACCGATGAATGCAAACTTTGGATTGGTACCGTCACTAGAAGATGCTCCTAAGAAAATGAAGAAGCAGGAGCGCTACGAGCGCTATGCCAATCGTGCACTCGAGACGATTCAACAGTATAAAGATCTTTGAACAACAGAGCCATTTATTGGCTCTTTTGTTTTGAAATTAAATTTCAATTGTGTAATTTGTTTCATACTTTGAAAATTTTCAGATTATTGAACGACAATCTATTGTCACCATACATTCTGTATGCTATGCTAATTTCGATTTGACGAGAACATGCGTTTTTAGAAGTGACCGAGGAGGCGATAAAATGGGGTTCTTAGAGGATCGACAATCATTTTTACGCTATTGCCAAATCGAACGTCAACTGTCTCCTCATACGAAACGCTCCTACGAGCAAACGCTCGACCAGTACGCCGCATATTGCCAATCGATGCATCAAGACCCTTACGATGCAGAGACGGCGCGGCGTTATTTATATGTCCTTTATGAAAAACAGTTAGCGAGTTCCACGGTGTCCCAAAAGATATCTTGCCTAAAGCAATTCGGGAAATACATGGCAAGAGAACATGGAGGGGAACCGTTGTTTCATGACCTGACGTCGCCAAAAAGAAGGCAGGCGTTACCTACCTTCGCTGTTCCGACTGAGGTCGAACAACTGTTAGAAGTCGCATCGATGCAAGACGATTTGTTTTTACGGATGAGGGACGTCGCCATCTTAGAAGTGCTGTATGGGACCGGGATCCGCGTCGCTGAACTTTGTGGAATGAACCTTTCTTCTTTCGATGATGTCTTATCTTTCGTTCATGTAACGGGAAAAGGAAAAAAAGAACGATACGTCCCAATCGGAACGTACGCCTCAAACGCCTTGAAAAACTACATCGAAGTGAGGGAAGATGTCGGGAGCAAAGCGGAAAACGCATTATTTTTGAGTCAAAAAGGGAATCGAATGACAACAGACCAAATTCGGTATGTTTTGAAACGCTTGAGAAAAGAGGGTGGGGTACATAAACCACTCACCCCGCACTCGTTGCGACACAGTTTTGCAACGGACTTGTTAGAGCGGGGAGCGGATTTGCGAGCTGTTCAAGAACTGCTCGGGCACGAGTCGCTTTCGACGACTGGCCGCTACACCCACGTATCGACCGAACGACTTCGCTCGATCTACCAAGCGACACATCCAAGAAAGTAGGAGGTTACGATATGTTTCACGCAACAACGATTTTCGCAGTTCGACACGATGGACAATGTGCGATGAGTGGAGACGGTCAAGTCACCTTCGGGAATGCCGTCATCATGAAAAACAAGGCGAAGAAGGTAAGACGCCTGTATGGCGGAAAAGTCGTTGCCGGCTTTGCTGGTAGCGTTGCCGATGCGTTTACTTTGTTCGAGAAATTTGAATCAAAGCTTGAAATGTATAACGGTAACTTGCCACGCGCCGCGGTCGAATTAGCGAAAGAATGGCGCGGGGATAAAATCTTACGACAACTTGAAGCGCTCTTGATTGTCATGGATGCCGAGCATCTATTGCTCGTTTCCGGAAACGGAGAAGTCATCGAACCGGATGATGGGATCCTTGCGATCGGATCTGGCGGAAACTATGCGCTTGCTGCTGGGCGCGCACTCGTTCGTCATTCCGCTGACAAATCTGCTGAAGAAATCGCGCGTGCGGCGCTAGAGATTGCCGGTGAGCTTTGCGTATATACAAATGATCAAGTCATTGTAGAAACGATTGGAGGCGATGCTAAATGAACCGAGAGTTGACACCGAGGCAAATCGTATCGGAACTAGACCGATTCGTAATTGGTCAAAAGGACGCCAAACGGGCCGTATCGATCGCTTTACGAAATCGTTATCGCCGTCAAAAATTAAGTGCGGACCTTCGCGACGAGGTCACACCAAAAAATATTTTGATGATTGGGCCGACAGGTGTCGGGAAGACAGAAATCGCCCGTCGTTTGGCTAAACTCGTCGGGGCTCCATTTGTCAAAGTGGAGGCGACGAAGTTCACTGAAGTCGGGTACGTCGGTCGTGACGTTGAATCGATGGTACGTGACCTTGTCGAAGCGTCAGTTCGTCTCGTCAAAGAGGAGAAGAAAGACGATGTGAAAGAACCTGCAGAACGCGCGGCCACTGAGCGGCTATTAGATGCTTTGCAAGGAAAAGCGAAAGCTACACCAAATGCATCGAACCCGTTCGAGGCGTTGTTCGGGGGGCAGACGCAACAGCCTGAATCCACGACGGACACATCAAAAAATGATCGTTCCCAGCTTCGACGTTTACTTGAACTCGGTGAACTCGAAGACCGTGTCATTGAAGTCGAGTTGGAAGAAAAACAGACGATGGATTTATTCCAAGGTCAAGGCATGGAAGGGTTGTCGAATCTTCAGGACATGCTCGGTCAAATCGTTCCGAAGAAGCGGAAACAACGTAAGTTGACTGTTCGTGAAGCGAGACCGCTAATCATCGCGGAAGAGGCTGAAAACTTGTTAGACTTGAACGAAGTGCATGATGAAGCGGTACAACGAAGCGAACAGATGGGAATCATCTTCGTCGACGAGATTGATAAGATCGCAACAAAGTCACAAGACCATGCCGGCGTTTCTCGTGAAGGCGTTCAACGTGACATACTCCCGATCGTGGAAGGATCGACGGTCGTCACGAAATATGGTCCTGTCAAAACGGATCACGTGCTCTTTATCGCAGCTGGTGCTTTCCATATGGCCAAGCCTTCTGATTTGATTCCTGAGCTTCAGGGACGTTTTCCGATCCGTGTCGAATTGAGTAGTTTAACGGAAGAAGATTTCGTCAAAATACTGACAGAACCTTCACAGGCGTTGATTAAACAGTATACGGCTCTATTGGAGTCTGAAGAGATCACGGTTCGATTCACACACGAAGCGATTGAAGAAATCGCAAAAATTGCGACACACGTCAATCGAGAGACCGATGACATCGGTGCACGCCGCCTTTACACGATTATGGAACGTGTCCTAGAAGATCTGTCGTTCGAAGCTGCAGATATGCCACAGACAAGCGTGGAGATCACACCCGCTTACGTACAAGCAAAAGTTGGTTCGATCGCAGATGATCGCGACTTAAGTCAATATATTTTATAAGATTCTGTATGCACATACAGGGAGGAAATAGAGATTATGAATTTACTAGATAAAACTCGCCAATTAAACACGATGCTTCAACAAGAGGCAAGTGCACACGTTGATTTTAAAGAAATGGCGGACAAAATGCGTGAAGTGCTTGAGTCCAATACGTTTATCGTGAGCCGTCGCGGACGACTTCTCGGTTTTGCGATCAAACAACAGATTGAAAATGACCGGATGAAGGCATTTTTAGTGGACAGGCAGTTCCCGGAACCGTATGCATCGAACTTGTTCAATGTAAAAGAAACGACAGCAAATATCGACATCGATAGTGAGTACACAGCATTCCCAGTCGAAAACCACGACCTATTCCTCAACTCAAAGACGACGATCGTCCCGATTATCGGTGGTGGTGAACGGTTAGGTACGCTCGTCTTAGGACGATTGGCGAATGAATTCACAGAAGACGACCTCGTTCTGGCTGAATATAGTGCGACGGTAGTAGGCATGGAGATTCTTCGTGAAAAGGCTTCAGAAGCAGAGACATCTGCCCGTAAGAAAGCTGTTGTTCAAATGGCAATCAACTCATTATCGTATTCAGAACTTGAAGCGATTGAACATATTTTCGAAGAGCTTGGTGGCAATGAAGGGCTGTTAGTTGCTTCCAAAATTGCCGATAGAGTGGGAATCACTCGGTCGGTCATCGTGAACGCACTTCGTAAATTAGAGAGTGCTGGCGTCATTGAATCACGTTCTTTAGGTATGAAAGGAACGTATATTAAAATATTGAATGATAATTTCTTGTTTGAACTACAAAAACTGAAATCAAACTGATATACAACTTTCGATGTGTGATTTCCATTGAAAACACTTTTAAAAGGGACTTTGTTCCTAAAAAACCGCTTTCCTCATTGAGGAAGTGGTTTTTTTTAGTACGAAAGTAATCATTTTTAAAAATTGACGTTAATTCGACAAAAAGACGTTAACCCATTTACCTATGTTTTAAAAAATATCTTTCGGAACTGTTACAGATTTGTTTCAATGAAATAGTAGATTTTCCAAATCAGGTATATATCAGTATTTATTATATGAAAGCGAGTGAACGCCGTGAATTGGATGGGTAGTGACTACCAATTACTTAAACAAGCCGTCAATCATTCAGTCCTCAACCAAAAGGTCATCAGTCATAACATTTCAAATATCGATACACCGAACTTCAAAGCGAAACAAGCGGTGTTTGAACAGACGCTTCAAAATGAGATGCGACTCAAGCTTCAAGGTGGCCGACCGAGTGATTCGACCGAGTCTAAAGTCATCAATCGGGCTGGTGGAGCGATGAGAAGTGACGGCAACAATGTCGACTTGGATTATGAAATGAGTGAACTGGCAAGAAACCAACTGCAGTACGAGGCGATCATGGAGCAAATGAATCGCAGACTCGGAGGATTAAAATCTGTTATTCGGGGAGGTCGCTAATCGGTGGGAATGTTCGATAGTTTTCATATTTCAGCGTCGGCGCTGACATCTCAACGTTTACGAATGGACACTGTATCGGCAAACATCGCGAACGCACAGACGACAAGAGGGAAACTAGTCGATGGGGAGTGGCAACCGTATACGCGAAAGATGACCGTGTTACAAGAATCACCTTTTAAAAATCATTTAGGTGCCGTCAATGGCGGGGTACAAGTCGCTCAAATCATCGAAGACGATTCACCTTACAAACTCGCCTACAACCCGAATCATCCTGATGCGGACGAGCGGGGATATGTTCAGATGCCAAACGTTGACCTATTGAAAGAAATGGTCGACCTCATGGGCGCCACTCGCTCATATGAAGCGAACATCGCAGCGATGAACGCATCGAAGGCGATGCTCGTCAAGGCGATGGAAATTGGAAAAGGATAAGGAGTAATCTAGCATGCAAATTAATCCGATTCAAATGATGAGTCAGGAAGTCACGCCATCACTAAACAAAACGAACCCATCTCAATTCGGGTCATATTTGAACGAAGCGATGAATGCGTTGAATGAGACGCAACAAGCGACTAGTCAGGCTCGGAAAGACTTGGCTGTCGGAAAAGCTGACCTTCTTCAAGTCATGATTCAAAGTGAAGAGTCGTCGATTGCGATGCAACTTGCCATCGAGGTGAGGAACAAGGCTGTTGAGGCCTATCAAGAAATGATGCGAATGCAAGTTTAATTGTAGAGGATGACAAGTTGCGATGAATGAACAAGTAAAAGAACGATTCAAATCCACGACCGATTTCCTAAAAGCGATGCCAGCAAAACGAAAGCTCGTGTGGGGTATTGCGATTGCGGTCTTACTAATCGTGGCCCTTGTGCTTACTTTCTTCTTAGCGAGACCGAGCATGGCGCCTCTCTATACAAACTTGTCTGCTCAAGAAGCGGGTGAAGTGACCGAGAAGTTAACTGCAGACGGGGTTCGGTCAGAAATCAAGGCGACTTCGAACGGTGTGAGCGTCTATGTGCCGAATGAAATGGTCGACCAATTGAAAGTGAGTTTGGCCGCGGCAGGCATTCCGAAGTCAGGGTCCATCGACTATAGTTTCTTTAGTGAGAACGCCGGTTTCGGAACGACAGATCGCGAAATGGCAGTCATCGAGCGAAGCGCGATGCAGACAGAACTTGAGCGACTCATCACTCAAATCGAAGGAATCAATCAAGCGAAAGTCATCATCTCACTTCCTGAAAAGTCAGTTTTTTTAGCTGAAGATCAAGGTGAACCAACGGCCTCGATTGTATTGAATCTCGGAACCGGAACGAACTTAGAACCGAATACAGTGAAAGGTCTCTATCATTTGATCAGTAAGAGTGTCCCGAACTTGAAACCTGAAAACATTTCAATCATGGATCAGTACTTTACGTATTATGACCTTGATCAAACAGTTGTTGCAGGGGGGTCTTCATCTGACCCGTTAGCGCTAAAACGTCAAGTCGAGAAGGATGTACGTCAACAAATTCAACAGATGCTCTCCGTTTTATTAGGTGAACGAAGCGTACTCGTCTCCGTAACGGCCGACATCGACACGACACAGACTGCCGAGGAGCAGAATCTCGTGACACCAGTCGATGAAGAAAACATGGAAGGCATCGTGACATCTGCCGAGCGAATCGCTGAAGCGTACACAGGTGGTACCGGAACGGCGACAGAAGCGACGGGGACCGGCGAGAACGACACGGTCAATTTCCCGGCTGCGACTGGGGATAGCACAGAAGAAAGTGAAAAGAATCATGAAATCATCAACTATGAAGTGAACCGCATTACGAAACAGATTCAAAACGCACCGTATACGATTCGTGACCTTGGTGTGCAACTGATCGTTGAACCACCAGACGGTGCGACGACGATCGATCCACAACTCGAGGGTGATCTCGAAACGATGATGTATTCCATCATTCGAACTTCATTAGCGAAGACGGATGTGGCCATCACAGAGGCCGAACTTGAACAGAAGGTCGTCGTCGTGTCACGGCCATTCGCCGAAGTGGCAGACGTCCCGGCAACAGAACAACCTACACCATGGTGGATGTATGCGGCAGCTGCCGGAGCAGTCGTTCTTCTTGCACTCATATTCTTCATGATGCGTAGACGTAAACAAGAAGTCGTGTCGGAACCGAACGAATGGGAAGTTCCGTATGAAGATGAAGTTCCTGACCTTGACCTTGAAGAGCGAGGCGAAGGGGCTGTGAAGAAGAAACAGTTAGAAAAATTAGCTGAAAGTAATCCAGAAGAGTTTGCTAAACTACTTCGTACTTGGATGTCTGAGGAGTGAGTAACGTGAACTATGCTAAACAATCAAATCGCGAAAAAGCAGCGATGCTCATGATTTCCCTGGGACCTGAAGTGGCGGCGAACGTCTACAAGCATCTTTCAGAAGAAGAGATGGAACAACTGACGCTTCAAATTTCAGCGTTGAAAAAAGTGTCCCCGGAAGAAAAGGATAGTATTCTCGGTGAGTTCCATGAACTCGCCATGGCACAAAGTTATATTACCCAAGGTGGGATCGGATTTGCGAAAACGGTCCTTGAGAAAGCGGTCGGTGAAGACAAGGCGATGGCATTGATCCATCGTCTGACGTCGACCTTACAGGTCAGACCGTTTGAGTTCGCACGAAAGGCTGACCCGAAACAGCTGCTGAACTTTATTCAAAATGAGCACCCTCAGACGATCGCATTAATATTAGCCCATCTAGAACCTGTCAAATCGGGGCAAATTCTATCGGAACTTCCACCCGAGATTCAATCGGAAGTCGCGAAACGAATCGCGACGATGGATCGGCTCAATCCAGATGTCATCCATGAAGTCGAACAGATTCTAGAAAAGAACTTGTCGCAGACAGATATGCAAGATTATGCACAGTCTGGTGGAATCGAGGCGGTCGTCGAAGTATTGAACGGGGTCGACCGAACGACCGAACGGACAATTCTCGACGCACTCGAAATCGAAGACCCAGAACTCGCAGAAGAAATCAAGAAACGCATGTTTGTCTTTGAAGACATCGTCACTCTTGATTCTCGTGCAATCCAACGCATTATTCGTGAAGTGGCGAACGATGACTTGTTGCTCGCACTCAAAGTTTCATCGGAGGAAGTCAAACAAATCATCTTCAAAAACATGTCGCAACGAATGGTCGAAACGTTCAAAGAAGATATGGAGTTCATGGGACCTGTACGGTTGCGTGACGTCGAGGAAGCGCAAGGGCGAATCGTTGGAATCATTCGTCGCTTAGAGGATGTCGGTGAGATTGTAATCAGTCGAGGTGGAGGAGATGACATCGTTGTCTAATGTAATCAAACGTCAACGTGCAACGTCGAACATTCCGCAACGGATTGAGTCCAAACGATTAGAAACACCTGTTTTTGAACCGACCGATCACATTGACCATCATGAAGTCATCGAGTCGCGCTATGAGAAGCTGAAACAGGATGAAGAAGCATTTCAACAATTTCAACTGGCAGAACTAGAACAACTAGAACGTTTGAAGCAACAAACGTTTGAAGAAGCCCGTTCAGAAGGGTACCAAGAAGGACTTCTTCAAGGGAGACAGGATGGATTGGCCGAGTTTGAAGACATCACTACGCGTTTAAACTCCGTATCGACAGAGCTCGAACTCTTGTTTGAAGAAAAATGGAGGAAAGCGGAAGAACAGCTGATCGAATTGGCCGTTTCAGTCAGTGCACATGTGACAACAGACCTTGTTCGAAAAGATGAAGAGCTATTTGCGACGATGATTCGTGAACAGATGTCACACCTAGTGGACGCCGAAGCACTCACAATCTTTGTACATCCGACCCGACTCGCATCGATTCAGCAGTTTGAATCGATGTGGCGGACAGACGAAACACCTCCAATGAAGTATCGAGGTGATGGGTCTTTAGACGAGACGGCCGTCCGGATTGAATCGCCTTATCGTGGGAATGAAGTCGATTTATCGTATAGTTTCGAACGAATTCAAGCCAAAATCGAGGAGGTTTTAGCGGATGGCGCTTATTGAGAAGGTCATTGAATCGATCAGACAATCTACCGATGGCGAGTTCACTCGCAAAATCGGCCGAGTATGTCGAGTCGTCGGGTTGATGATTGAATCAAATGGGCCGGGCGCATTTGTCGGAGAGCGATGCTTGATTATCCTCCCTTCAAACGAAACGGTTGAAGCCGAAGTGGTCGGGTTCAATGAAGAGCGCGTTCTTCTCATGCCATACGGTGAGACGACTCAAATCGCTCCAGGATGCCTCGTAAAAGGGACTGGGAAGATGCTTCAAGTTCCTGTAGGTGAAGAGTTGATCGGACAAGTGCTCGACGGTTTAGGTCGTCCCCTTTCAGGTGAACGACTTGTGACCGGTAAGCGTTATGACGTTCAACGTAAACCCCCGAACCCGTTGAATCGACCGAGGATTTTAGACGCCTTGTCGACCGGTGTCCGGATGATCGATGGGCTGTTGACTGTCGGGAAAGGCCAACGGGTCGGTCTGTTTGCCGGTTCCGGGGTCGGGAAGTCGACGTTACTCGGTATGATTGCCAAACGTTCATCTGCAGATATTAATGTGATCGCACTCATTGGTGAACGTGGCCGAGAAGTGAAGGAGTTTATTGAAAAAGAACTCGGGCCAGAAGGGATGGCACGGTCAATCGTCATCGTCGCGACGAGTGACCAGCCGCCACTCGTTCGCTTGAAAGGTGCCTATACAGCGACCGCGATTGCCGAGTACTTCAGGGACCAAGGGAAGGAAGTGGTCCTCATGATGGACTCGGTGACCCGGTTTGCGATGGCGCAACGTGAAATCGGTCTCGCGACCGGTGAACCACCGACGTCAAAAGGATACACACCGTCTGTTTTCGCTATGTTGCCACAATTGCTCGAGCGAAGCGGGACGGCGGCCACTGGTTCGATCACCGCCTTTTATACGGTCCTCGTCGATGGAGATGATATGAACGAACCGATTGCCGATGCGGTGCGCGGGATATTGGATGGACACTTTGTCATGGACCGTGCGCTTGCGAACCGTGGACAGTTTCCCGCGATCCACGTGTTGAAGTCAATCAGCCGGGTCATGAACCAAATTGCATCCCCTGAACATCGGGAAGCAGCCCAAACGTTCCGAAGTTGGCTGGCCACGTATATTGACGCAGAAGATTTAATCAATATTGGGGCGTATAAGAAAGGGACCAATCCGGCAATCGACACCGCCGTTGACAAATACCCATACTTGTTGACGTTTTTAAAACAGTCGATTGAAGAAGACGCCGCATTCGATCAAACGATGGTCCACTTGTCACATATCGCGCGAGGTGAATCATGAATAGACTCATATTAGAACGAATCATGCCAATTGCTGAACATGAGAAAGAAGATGCTGCTATTGAAGTGAGAGGGTTGAAGTCAAGACTCGAGACGGAGATGGAGAAGTTGTATGAACTTCTACTCATGTATGAGTCGCTCATCAAACATCAAGATGAACAATCTGGAAACATCGACCTTCTCATGTCGCAATATCGAGAAAAGACGCGCGAGCAAGTGAAGCGCCAAATCGAGACGCAACAGCTCGTCGTTCAACAAGCGCGCAATCGTTACCACGCGTCGCAAGAAAGATTACTCGGTAAAGTGGTGGAAGAAAAGAAATACGTGACGCTACATGAAAAGGTCAGCACGCAAGAGATGGCGGTAGCTAAACTGACAGAGCAACAAATGATGGACGAACTTGCTGTGATTCATCATGGGAAAGGGAAGTAGCATGGCAAAAGAGAATAACAAACGAGGCAAACAGATGATTGTCGCATTGATCCTCATCCCAGCAATCTTCATTTTGGTCGGCGGAATCGTCGTCATGAACTATGCGATGGACCGTCCGCTCTTGTCCGTCCCTTTCTTACAGGTAAGCGATGACGAGAAAACGGAAGCACCGAAAAAAACGGAGACGCAAGTGAATGTGACGGGTATCGATTCGGACGCAACGAACCGATTAAAGGCGGCGAACAGCGAGATTGAAAAGCTTCGAAATGAAAATGTCGAACTGACGAATGAAGTAAAAGCGAGACAAGAAGAAATCACGAATTTGATTCGGGAACGAGATCGTCTCGTCTCTGAATTAGAGGCAGCGTCAAAAGAAGAGGAATCCTCATCTGACGTCGCGAGCGTATATGAAGAGATGTCAGCCAAACAGGCGGCGGCCATCATGGGCGAACTCGAAAGTCCTCAAGTGGCCGAACTGTTAAAAGAACTATCACCAAAACAACAAGCGGATATTTTAGGACGAATGGACGCTCAACAGGCTGCGGTCGTGACGCAGCTTCTCCAATGAACATGAGAAGGGAGGACCAACATTGAATATCGCTTTATTGACACAAGCCATTCAAGGTTCGATGGCTCGCACTGGAGCAACGGAAGGCGACTCACAAGGGACAGGCGGTTTTTTAAGCCTTCTGTCGGGGATGCTCGCGCCAATGCAAGGCTCCAAAGAACAAGCAACACTTGCTCAGATTGAAGAAGGGATTCTTCCTGAGACTGCGGTCGATCTTGAACAAATGGCGAAGGAACTCGAGTCATGGTTTCAAAAACCAGACACGTTGAACTGGCTCAAATCACTACCTCAAGATGCGTATCGAACGTTTATGGATGCTTATGTAGGGTTGCTCGGTCAGCTATCAAATGCGTCGTCCCCATCCGAGCTCACAGCAGATTCTTTACCGGTTGTCACTCAGGCTGCTTCTCAAGCTGTCTCATCGATCAAAACAACGAATCAGCAAGAAACGAATGGTCGAACGGCAAACGGTTCGTCGACTCAACCTGTAGCAAATCAGGAACTTGCGAAACATGTCCAAACCCTTCAGCGAGTGATCGCGCAATATAAAGGACCGGTCGAGGGCACAGTGAAAGATATTCCCGCATTTTCGAATTCTGAAACGATAAAAGTGGCAAAACCTGTACTTCAACAAGGGAGTGTCGACTGGATGCCGAAAGGGCTGAACTGGTCGAGACCACAGATTGATGTGGATACGGTCATGTATGCCTCAAAAGGATCACTTCCTGAAAACTTGCAGGCACGGATTGAGGCAGCTCTTCAAAAAGCACCGTTCAAAAGTGGGGCGGACGGGTCCAAAGTGTTCACTGTCAGGTTGTATCCAGAACAACTAGGAGAACTCGTCGTCAAGCTCGAGCGGAAGAATGGGGAACTTGTCGTTAAGATGTTCGCTAGTAGTCAAGAAGCGAAACAGCTGATCCAGTCACAAGTTCAGCAATTACAGCAAACGTTGACGCCTCATTCACAAAACGTACGCATCGAGGTCAACTTGACACAACAAGCGCTCGATTCGAAATCAACCTTGTCAGACGGCTCTGAGCAATCGGAGCAAGAACAGCCACAAGAACAGCCTAAAGGAGGGTCTGAAGATGACGAGCATCCAACCGAAGACGAATGATTACTCACTCCCGGATCAGTCGCTCCCAAAAGCGACGAATCAATATGACAAAGATATGTTTATGAAATTGTTGCTCGCCCAAATCGCGAACCAGGATCCGATGTCGCCGATGGAAGACCGTGAGTTCATCGCGCAGATGGCGCAGTTCTCTTCTCTCGAACAGATGCAAACCATCTCGAAACAGCTTGACTCGGTCCTCGTCGACCGCCACATGTCGTCGATTTCTGAATACAGTAGCATGATCGGCAAAACAATTGATTTCACATCAGAAACGAGTGAAGAGACGACGAAAGGTTCCGGTCGTGTCGTATCCATCTCTCGGAACGACTTGACAGGTTACATGGCCGATCTTGAAGACGGAACGTCCGTCAGCGTATACGATATCACTTCCATCAAATAAGCCTAGGGGGAAATATAATGTTAAGAGCAATGTACTCAGGAATCAGTGGATTAAAGAACTTCCAGTCGAAGTTAGACGTCGTCGGGAACAACATCGCCAACGTGAACACGTTCGGCTATAAAAAAGGTCGCGTCACGTTCAAAGACCTCGTCAGTCAGCAAGTCGGTAGTGCGTCAGGTGGGAATGCGACAACGGGTGGTGTGAACCCGAAAGAAGTCGGTCTCGGGGGCACGATGGCGACGGTCGATAACGTCTATAACCAAGGGGCCATGCAAAACACAGGGCGTGCCCTTGACGTTGGGATCTCTGGAGAAGGATTCTATGCGACGATGGTCAATGGTCAAATCCAATACACGCGTGCAGGGAACTTCTACACGGACAACCAAGGTAACTTGGTGACGGGCGACGGGACCTACCTTATTGGTTCTCAAACGAACACGTTACCTCCTTCTGGTGTTGCCGGAGTGGCGGCTACACCTACCGAAGCAAATATGGGGGCAAACTTGGATGCACCGTATTTAGCAGCTGATGCAGGCGCACAGACTGTTAAGTATGGTCGAATTGAAATTCCAACAGATGCACGATCGCTCTCAATCGGAAAAGATGGGCAAGTGAGCTTCGTTGCAGCAAACGGAGAACTTCGCATCGCCGGCTATATCGTCACGTCGAACTTCTCGAACAACGCCGGTTTATCAAAAGTCGGTGCCAACAACTTCGTACAGTCTCAAAACTCCGGTGCACCACAATTTGGCGTACCTGGTACGGACGGCCGTGGAGAGCTCGTCTCCGGTGCCCTTGAAATGTCAAACGTTGACCTTTCAGAAGAGTTCACGGAAATGATCGTGGCACAACGTGGGTTCCAGGCGAACACACGAATCATCACAACGTCAGACGAGATCCTACAAGAACTCGTCAACTTGAAACGCTGATGATACGCGTCACGGCATTTCGAGGTGAGGAGTTCGTGCTGAACGCCCTGCTCATCGAGACGGTGAAAGCAGAGCCCGACACGATTATCCAATTGTTTAACGGCAAAACGTATCTCGTGAAAGAAACGAAAGATCAAATCATTGAACGAACTGAAGCCTTTTATCGCTCAATCGGTTTAGTCGGAACGATGTTCACAAGAGGTGATAAAGATGAATGAAGAAGAAAAGAAAAAGGGTGGCGGCCTCAAGGTCGTGATCATCTTGCTTGTCGTTCTGCTCGTCATGGGCGGAGCTGGATTCATGACCTATAAATATGTATTCGGTGATAACGTCACTGCCAAAACGAAACCGGTCACGGCTGAGGAGTTGGCGGAACGAAGTTTCATGACGGACGATATGACGACGAACATTCAAGACGAGCGTTTCATCAATGTCCAATTTTCCATCGTCACAGACTCTGCAGAAACGAAAGAAAACTTAGAACTGCGCAAGTTTCAAGTTCATAACGTCATTTTGGGTGACTTGTCTGGGATGACGAAAGCGCAATTGGCAACGAAAGAAGATATGCAAAAGTTTGAACAAACGTTACGAGAACAACTTAACGGACTGCTTGAAGAAGGTGAAGTCCAACGCGTCTATATGACGAAAAAAATTATTCAGTGAGGTGGCATCATGGGAGAAGTACTGTCTCAACAAGAAATTGATGCCTTACTATCTGCTTTAAGCAGTGGGGATGTCGAAGCGGACTCCTTCCTCGCACAAGAGGAAGAGAAGAAAGTTCGGCAATACGACTTCAAGCGAGCCGTTCGATTTTCAAAAGACCAAATTCGTAGTCTGACGCGGATTCACGAGCATTTCACGCGGATGCTCACGACATTTTTCTCGGCCCAACTTCGCACATACGTTCAGTTTACGGTCAACTCGGTCGAACAATTACCGTACGATGAATTCATTCATTCCATTCCGAGTATGACGATGATCAACTTGATTGAAGCGCCGCCGCTTAACGGTCGATTCATCATCGAGGTCAATCCGAACATCTCGTACGCGATGTTAGACCGTTTACTCGGTGGGCCGGGTGTCGAGATGGATAAAATCGAATCGTTCACCGAAATCGAGATGCGGATTTTGACGCAATTGTACAAGCGTGCCTTTTCGACGTATGGGGATGCATGGGAATCGATTGCCGAGATCAAGGCAGAAATGTCAGCTGTCGAAGTGAATCCGCAGTTCCTGCAACTCGTCTCGCCAAACGAAACGGTCGTTCTGATTTCAATCGGTGTGACGATTGGTGAAGTGAGCGGAACGATTAACGTCTGTCTCCCATTCGTGACAATCGAACCGGTATTGTCCAAACTATCGAGTCATTACTGGATGCAGGAAGCGAATCGCCGGAATGCGAGTCAATCGAGTAAGGAACCGCTCAAAGCCCAGTTGATGAACTCGACGGTAGAGGTCGTATCCCTACTCGGAGAGACGACCATCACGTTTGGAGATTTATTGCATTTAGAAGTCGGAGATTGTTTGTCGCTTGATCAATTGGCAAAAGACCCGCTAGCGGTCATGGTAGGGGAAAATAAAGTGTTTAAAGGGCAAGTCGGTGTGAGCGGGAAGCGGATGGCGGTTCAAGTGCTTCACCGTGTGAAGGAGGAAGAGCAATGAGTGAAATGCTGTCACAAGATGAAATTGACGCGTTATTACGTGGGACGAGCGACAATACGCCGAAGCCTGAAGACGATGTAAAGGAAGAACATTTAGATTCGATGGAGAGCGATGCACTCGGAGAAATCGGAAATATATCGTTCGGGAACTCGGCTACGGCCTTGTCGACATTACTGCAACAAAAAGTTGAAATCACGACCCCGATCGTCAGTGAAGTGACGATTGACGCACTACGTGAGCGTTATCCGACTCCTCACGTGGCCCTACGTGTAGGTTACACGGAAGGGTTAAAAGGAGAAAACGTTCTCGTCTTGACGCGCGAAGATGCGGCCATCATCTCGGACCTCATGTTAGGCGGGACGGGGGAGAATGTAGACCCAGAAAGTCTAGATGAGATTCGTTTATCGGCCGTACAAGAAGCGATGAACCAAATGATGGGGGCGGCCGCGACTTCGCTGTCAACAGTGTTCTCAAAGAAGATTGACATCTCGCCACCCCTTGTCGAAGTGTTCGATGCGACGAAAAATCAAACGATCATCGACCGCCTCGAACTTTGGGAGACGATGGTGCTCATCGAGTTCCATCTCAAAGTCGGAACGTTGATCGACTCTAAAATCGTGCAAATTGCACCGATTCAATTCGGGAAGCAGTTAGTCGATGAGTTGATGAAAGCGACTGGAGAAGTAAAAGAACCGGTGGCAGCGCAACCAAAGGCGGAAGCACCAAAACCACAAACACAACAGACGCAACCTGTCGCTCCGCAACCGGAAAAACAAAAACCGATGCCGGAAGTGGCGGTGAGCCAGGCGGAGTTCATGCCGCTACAATCGTCGACCTCGCAAGAGACAACTCCAGCGAATCTTGGTCTATTGTACGATGTACCATTGAACGTGACAGTAGAGTTAGGAAGAACGAAAAAATCGGTTCGGGAAGTGCTCGAGTTGTCACAAGGTTCGATCATCGAACTCGATAAACTAGCGGGTGAGCCGGTCGATATTTATGTCAACCAACAACGAATCGCTAGAGGAGAAGTTGTCGTCATTGAAGAAAACTTTGGGGTACGTGTAACAGAAATTATTCAACCGCATGAGCGGATCGGAATCGTCTAAGGAGGAAATTAGAATGAGTGCAAAAGTATTAGTAGTGGATGACGCAGCGTTCATGCGTATGATGATTAAGGACATTTTGACAAAGAACGGATATGACGTAGTAGGTGAGGCGGAGAACGGGGCAGATGCTGTCTCGAAGTATCGTGAACTCACACCAGACCTCGTCACACTCGACATCACGATGCCTGAGATGGATGGGCTCGCAGCCTTGAAAGAAATTCGCAGTTTCGACTCGAATGCAAAAATCATCATGTGTTCGGCGATGGGACAACAAGCGATGGTTATCGATGCGATTCAAGCCGGTGCGAAAGACTTCATCGTCAAGCCTTTCAATGCGGAACGCGTCATCGAAGCAGTTTCTAAAACGGTCGCACAATGAAGAAGTGGTGGTTGATGATTCTCCTCGTGGTCGGACTTTTTGTTCCGGCCACGGTTGAGGCCGCCACCGTAGACCAACAATTCGAGCAACAACAGACAGATGAATTGGAAAGTAACGTTCCAACGACAGCGTCAACGATTAGCGATGGCGTGAAAGTCGTGTTGAGTCTCGTAGTCGTGGTCGGCGGTTTTATCGTCTTGATGCGTTGGCTCGGTTCCAAAACACAAGTGAAAGCGACTCAACATATGAAACACCTCGGCGGGGTCCCGCTCGGAAAAGACCGCTCTGTCCAGCTCGTGAAACTCGGGGACCAAGTATATGTCCTCGGTGTAGGAGATTCGATTCAGCTACTCGATCGACTCGACGCGGAATCGATGGAGGATGAGCAGACGGAGTCATTGTCACTCCGCACATCGAATTCGAACGCATTTTTGGACACTTTCAAAAAACAACTTGCTCAACTTGAAGAAGTGAGGAAGAAATCATGACGACAATTGAGCAATTAATCAATTTAGAGACACCGGATAGTACGTCGACATCCATCAAGTTGCTGGTCTTGTTGACGCTATTGACGCTTGCACCATCATTTTTAATCTTAATGACCTGTTTTACTCGAGTCGTGGTCGTCTTGTCATTTATTCGACCAGCACTCGGAACACAACAAACGCCACCAAACCAACTCATTGTCGGATTGGCTTTGTTCATTACGCTGTTCGTCATGGCGCCCGTGTTCTCTGATTTGAATGAGAACGCATTGAAACCTTATCTCGACGACGAAATCTCACAAGATGAAGCGTTCGCTGAGGCGAGTGGGACGATGAAAGGGTTTATGTCGAAATATACGAGACAAGAAGATTTACAACTATTTTTAAAGTATGGGAATTACGAGCAACCTGAGACATTAGAAGATGTACCGCTTCTCGCATTGATACCAGCATATGCGATCAGTGAGTTAAAAACGGCTTTCCAAATCGGTTTCATGATCTTTTTACCGTTTTTAATCATCGATATGGTTGTCGCAAGTGTTCTCATGTCGATGGGGATGATGATGCTTCCCCCGGTCATGATCGCACTACCGTTCAAGTTGTTGCTGTTTGTTTTAGTCGATGGGTGGCATTTAATTGTAGAATCACTGCTTAGAAGTATGTAGGGGGAACGGACATGACACAAGAAATGGTCATCTATTTGGCAACAGAGAGCGTGTGGACATTGTTAAAAATATCAATGCCGCTTCTGCTCATCTCATTGATTGTCGGTCTCGTGATCTCGATTTTACAGGCCACGACCCAAATTCAAGAACAGACACTATCGTTCGTTCCAAAGATCATTTCGGTCTTTATCGGGCTCGTCATTTTCGGACCGTGGATGCTCCAACAAATCGAAGGCTTCACCCGATTGATTTTTGAGCTGATGGTCGAGGTCGCTTCAAAATGAATGCGGTCGACTTTATTAGTATGTACGGGCTGACTTTCGCTCGACTTTCAGGATTTTTCGTCAGTGTCCCGTTGTTCTCGACGAGACAGTTACCTGTCATGCATCGCGTCGGGTTCAGTGCATTTTTAGCATACTACGCCATGTTCACCTTGACTGAACCGATTCAGATGACCAATGGGTTCGTATTGCAAGTGGTCTATGAGGTCATGATCGGATTATTACTCGGATTACTCATCAACATCTTGTTTTTTGCACCTCAAATCGCGGGTGGGGTCATTGATTTGCAGCTCGGATTAGCAATGGCTTCCGCGTATGACCCGATGTTTGGAGGCCAATCGCCGTTGATCGGGCGATTCTACTATATCTTTACGTTATTCATCTTGTTGACGAGTAACTTGCATCTCCTGCTAATCGACGGAATTTATTACAGCTTTCAAATCTATCCACCTGGGCAACCGATGGTCAACTTCACCGAAGCCTCACTGATGATGGCGGTGAAGGTCGTCACGATGACGATGATGGTCGCCTTACAGTTGGCGCTGCCGATGATGGCATCTTTGTTGCTTGTCGATTTAGCGCTCGGATTTTTGGCGAAATCAGCACCGCAGTTCAACATCTTTGCAATCGGGTTTTCGTTCAAACTTATTGCTGGCTTCTCGGTCATGGTTTTAATGATGGGTTTGACTCTGACGGCGATCAGTCAGTTCATTCCGCTATTACAAGAAGTGATGCACGACTTTATGCTCATACTAGGAGACGACTCATGAAGAAGCCTCTATATCCTTTATCGGTCGATCTGCAATTTTTTGCAGGTGAAAAAACAGAAAAGGCGACACCGCGTAAACGACAGGATTCCAGAAAAAAAGGACAAGTGGCCAAGTCGGCAGATTTGACCGGGGCATTCGCGCTCTTCGTCATGTTTCTTATGCTATCCTTTTTAGGACCATTCATCGGACAACAACTGCTATCATTGATCCGTGACTTACTTAGCCCGGAATATTTGTTGTTCAACGTGACGGGTGGCATGTCGGACATGGTCGTCGACTTGCTATTACGTGTCGGTTTGATTTTAACTCCATTCTTTATCGTTGCCGTCGTGTTTGGGATTGTAATCAATTACTTACAAATCGGAACATTGTTCTCATTAGAGGCCATTCAACCAAAACTTGAGCGAATCGACCCTATTAAAGGGGTGAAGCGCATCGTCAGCATGAAAGCGGTCGTCGAATTTTTAAAGTCCTTATTCAAATTTTTAATTATCCTGACGACTGCAATCGCTGTATTATGGCAAAATCAAAAAGAACTGTCTCGGATGGCTGTCGAGCAAATACGTGAATCGATCGTCGCACTCGCAAGCATAACGATTGAACTAGGGCTTTGGGTGAGTGTCGCCTTGCTCGCACTTGCATTACTCGATCTCTTCTATCAACGATTCGACTTTGAAAAGTCCATTCGAATGTCCAAGCAAGATATAAAAGACGAGTATAAAAATACAGAAGGTGACCCGCTCATCAAATCTAAAATCAAGCAGCAACAACGGGAAATGGCGATGCGTCGTATGATGCAAGAAATTCCAAACGCCGATGTCGTCATCACAAACCCGACCCATTACGCGGTCGTCATACGCTATGATGACACGAAAGATTTTGCGCCGCTCGTCGTCGCAAAAGGGGTCGACCGTGTTGCTTTTCATATTCGAGATGTAGCGAAAGAGCATGATGTGGCGATTGTTGAGAATAAACCTCTCGCACGCGCGCTCTACGCGCAAATCGACATCGGTGAAGTGGTAGACGAGTCGTTTTATCAGGCAATCGCAGAAGTACTCGCATTCGTTTATCAAATGAAGCAATCGTCTTGAGGAGGAGTATGTGTTGGCAGTAAAAGCGAAAGACTTTGCAATATTAATTGGTGTGTTGATGATTGTCATCATGCTCATCATCCCGTTACCGGGGTTTTTATTAGACTTTTTGATTATCGTAAATATTTTAATCGCCCTCATGATTCTACTTGTGGCGATGAATGCCAGAGAAGCTCTCGACTTCTCCGTATTTCCCTCCCTCCTTTTGATTGTGACGTTGTTTCGTCTAGGTTTGAACGTATCGACGACCCGTTCGATTCTCTCGAACGGTTACGGCGGTGAGGTGATTGCGACGTTCGGGGACTTCGTAATCGGGGGGAACGTCCTCGTCGGATTCGTTGTCTTCCTCATTCTTGTCATCATTCAGTTCGTCGTCATCACAAAAGGGGCGGAACGTGTATCGGAAGTATCTGCCCGCTTCACGCTCGATGCGATGCCAGGGAAGCAAATGGCCATTGATGCCGATTTGAACTCTGGGTTGATTGACGATAAAGAGGCGCAAGTGCGCCGTCGCAAAATTCAAAGCGAAGCAGATTTTTATGGATCGATGGACGGGGCGTCGAAGTTCGTTAAAGGGGATGCCATCGCCGGGATCATCATCGTCACGATCAACTTGATCTTCGGGATCATCATCGGTGTCGTTCAGATGGGATTACCAGTCGGACAGGCGTTTCAAACGTTCTCGCTCATGACGATCGGGGATGGATTGGTCAGCCAAATTCCGGCACTCTTGATTTCAACGGCGACCGGCATTATCGTGACCCGTGCCGTGTCGGATGGAAACTTAGGTGAGGATGTGGTCGACCAGCTAGGTCAAAACCCATCGCTTCTCTATATCGCCGGTAGTATCGTCTTCATGCTCGGATTCGTCTCGCCACCGTTACTCCCGGTGACGATGGTCATCGCAGGTACAGCGTTCTTTGGTGCCTATACGATGCGCCGAAACATCAAAAAAGCGACAGAAGAACCGGTGATAGAAGAAGAACCGTCAGCAGCACCGACAGAATCTGTCGTCTCGCTCTTGCAAATTGACTCGATTGAGTTTGAATTCGGATACGGCTTGATCCCGCTGGCAGATGAATCGCAAGGTGGAGATTTACTCGACCGTGTCGTCATGATTCGACGTCAGCTCGCACTTGAGCTTGGATTTATTTTGCCAACGGTACGGATTCGAGACCATTTGCAACTGTCACCGAACGCATATCGAATCAAAGTGAAGGGCAACGTCGTCGCAGAAGGCGAATTGTTGCTTGACCATTACTTGGCAATGAGTCCAGGGATTGAAGATCCTGAAGTATACGGGATTGACACGACGGAACCGGCGTTCGGTCTCCCGGCTCTCTGGATTGATGAAGAGACACGGACACGGGCGGAAATGAGCGGTTATACCGTCGTCGATCCTCCGTCGGTTGTCGCGACACATTTGACCGAAACATTGAAGAAACATTCTGCGGACTTACTCGGTCGGGAAGAGACGAAACAACTCGTCGAGCACTTGAAAGAGAGTCACCCGGTTCTCGTTGAAGACGTGACACCATCTGTTCTCTCGATTGGTGAAATTCAAAAAGTATTACGTCACTTGCTACAAGAGCATGTCTCGATTCGAAACTTACCGCTTCTGTTTGAAACGATGGCTGACTATGGAAAAGTGACGAAAGATGCAGAAATTTTAGGCGAGTATTGCCGCCAAGGGTTATCACGTCAGTTGACCGACCAAGTAAAACCACCAGAAGGACCGCTTTACGTCGTCACACTCGGCGGTCAAACGGAACAGGTCATTCAAGACGCGGTTCAAAAAACAGAGTTCGGAAACTACTTGGCACTCGACCCGGAGCAAGCTCGAGACATCATCGAGCGCACCGGTGAACAGTTGTCTATGTTCGAACGTTACGGGACGTCTGCTGTGATTTTATGTTCACCGACGATTCGTCTATTCGTCCGTCAATTGCTCGAACGGTATTATCCAGATGTGCCGGTCCTTGCATACAACGAACTACTCAGTTCTGTTGAAGTGAAAAGTATTGGGGTGATTTAACATGCAAATTAAGAAATTTACGGCTAAAACGATGAGTGATGCGATGGCGAAAGTGAAGCAGGAACTCGGAGACGAGGCGGTCATCCTCAACTCGCGACAAGTGAAGACCGGATGGTTCGGCCTCTTCG
This sequence comes from Exiguobacterium qingdaonense, assembly GCF_018617855.1. Lineage (GTDB taxonomy): Bacteria > Bacillota > Bacilli > Exiguobacteriales > Exiguobacteriaceae > Exiguobacterium > Exiguobacterium qingdaonense. The sequence continues at coordinate 306,964 of NZ_JACSKY010000001.1, read as the reverse complement.
CCTCCAAACGAGTCGAGGTCATTGCAGCACTTGAAAAAGAGCAGACGATCATCAAAAGACAGCCCGTCACGGTCAAGGCAGAACAGACGACTGTAGCACCTCAAGTACAACCAGAGCCGGTACGGACGATTGACCGCAAATCACCACGATTGCACGGTTCACTGCAACATGTGGAGGCGTTACTCTCAACGGAGTCATTTGCTGATGAGTCGTGGGACGAGACGTTGAATGAACTGTACTATACGACGAAGTCTGTCGAAGAAGTAGAGCGATATGTATATGAACAAGTCAAATCATCGTTCAGCGAACCTCCAGAGGCCAAGCGATATGTGATGGTTGTAGGTCCGACAGGGGTCGGTAAAACGACAACACTTGCCAAGCTCGCGGCGTACTTCAAGCTGAAAGAAGGTAAATCGGTCGGATTGATCACGACTGACACATATCGGATTGCCGCAATCGAACAGTTGAAAACGTATGCCGAGATTATGAACATTCCGGTCGAAGTGGCGTATGATTTTCATGACTTTAAACGGGCCAAGCAACTGTTTGCCCGAAAGGATATCGTATTAATCGACACGGCAGGTCGCAACTTCCGTGACCTTGCATATGTGGAACAGTTTCATGAGCACCATGACTTTACCGAGACAAGTCTTTCGCTCGTATTGAGTTTGACTTCAAAAATAAAGGATATGGACATGATTTATTCCCAGTTCGAATCATTGCCACTTAGTTCGCTCATCTTTACAAAAGCGGACGAGACGAGTGATATCCACGCGATGTATCGTATGGTGAAAATGAGTGGACTTCCTGTCGCATGGATGACAGACGGCCAAGAAGTGCCTGATGACTTGATTCAAGGACATGCGGACGTATTGACGAGACGATTGTTCGAGAAAGAAGGGTGGGCAAGATGGACCAAGCAAGGCGTTTAAGGGCAATCAACGATGCCCACCCGACGACGATCGCTTTTGCGAGCGGGAAAGGTGGGGTCGGAAAGACGAACGTCTGTGTGAACACGGCGATCGCTTTGGGCGAACTCGGTAAACGAGTGTTAATTGTCGACTTTGACATCGGTATGGCCAACGTGCACATTTTAATGAATGCAATGAAGTCCAAGACGATGATGGAGTCCGTCAAAGCTCGCATTCCATTGGCCGCAGCTGTTCAGAAAAACGTGTACGGTGTCGATATACTACATGGAGGGAGTGGGCAAGACCAACTCGTCCATCTCTCAGATGATGACATGCAATTTCTTATGCGCGAACTCGAAGTGCTGACCGAATACGATTACGTCCTATTCGATATGGGGGCTGGAGCGACAGACACCTCGCTTCAATTTATTGCCGGGTGCGATGAAATGTTCTTGATCTTGACTCCTGAACCTACCTCGCTAATGGACGGTTACGCATATACGAAACTCGTGCATCACCAGTATCCGGATTTACCGCTCGGCGTCATCGTCAACCGGGCCCAATCCGGTGAGGAGGCACTTCAAAGTTTCGAACGGATGGAAGTCGCATGTAAACAGTTTTTAAATAAGACGATTCGATTCCTCGGCTTTCTACCTGATGACAGTTCGGTCAGAAAGGCAGTCATCGCACAAGTCCCGTTTTATCAATACAACCGAAAAAGTGATATTAGCTGGCGGCTCGAACGGATTTTGACAACGCTTACGGGAACGCCTCCAAAACCACGTCACTTGATGGACCGTTTGATGGGGAACTTACGGAAACAATGGAATAGAGTATAACGACAGGGAGGCAAATGAGATGGACGTGAACGAATACTTAGGGTTGTTTTTAGATGAATCCCAAGAGCATATCCAATCAATTAACACGCAATTACTTAAGCTAGAACAATCGGGTGGAGCAGATGTTGTACAGGAGATCTTCCGGTCTGCGCATACGCTAAAAGGGATGTCCTCGACGATGGGCTACGAACGAGTCGCCAACTTGACACACGAGATGGAGAGCGCTCTTGACCTCGTCCGCGGTGGTAAAAAAGAAAGCAATCAACTTTTGTTAGATACGATGTTCATCGCCATGGAGCAGATGGAAGATATGATTGCGAACATCGAAAATGGTGGGCAAGGTGCGAACGTGGACGTCACCGAAACGGTCGCTGCATTTCAGGCATTCATCGGCGGGAAAGAAGTCGAAGTCGAAAAAACGTCAGATACGAGCACGTTTGAAATCGATTTATATACAAATTCGGTCATCGAGCAAGCAAAACAGACAGGGTTTGAAGCGTTTCAAATCACGGTCAAACTATCTGATGCCGTCGTCTTGAAAGCAGCTCGGGCGTATATGGTGTTTGATCGCCTTCAAGAACTAGGTGAAGTTGTGCGAACTCATCCTGAAACTGAAGAGATTGAACAGGAACAGTTCGATCTATCGTTTGATGTCTTATTCCTGTCTCAAGAGACGGCAGAAGTGATCGAACATGCCATCGCTCAAGTATCAGAAGTAGAGCGTGTAGAGGTCACTTCGTTCACAGGAACAACAGACAGTGAACCGGAAGTCGCTGTGACAGCTGAGCCGATCACACAAGAGCCTGTTCAGCCTGTGATAGCAAAAGAAGAGCAAAAAGAGACGAAAGATGGGAAAGAGCAAGCGGCGGCACAAGCTCAAGCGAAAACGATTCGCGTCAATCTAGAACGAATCGACCGCCTGATGAACTTATTCGAAGAATTCATCATCGATCGCGGACGATTAGAGAGATTGGCTGATGAAGTCGGTCAGCCAGAACTGAATGAAACGGTTGAAAAAATCAAGCGTGGGACAAACGAGCTACAATCACTCGTCTTGACTCTACGTATGATGCCAATCGAACAAGTGTTCAATCGTTTTCCACGTATGGTCCGCTCGGTCGCGAAGGAAATCCATAAAAAAGTCCAATTGGACATCTCTGGTGCGGAGACAGAGCTTGATCGTACAGTCATCGATGAGATTGGCGATCCGCTCGTCCATTTGATTCGCAATGCGATCGACCACGGCATCGAACGTCCAGAAGTACGTCTTCAAGCCGGGAAACCGGAACAAGGCATGCTTTCACTTCGTGCCTATCACGGCGGAAACCGAGTCTTTATCGAGATCGAAGACGACGGCGCGGGCATCAACGTAGACAAAGTTCGTGCGAAAGCGTTAGAGCGCGGAGTCATCTCAGATGAAGAAGCGGGTGCGATGTCTGATAACGAGTTGGCGATGCTCATTTTCGCCCCTGGTTTCTCAACAGCAGACGTGGTAACTGACCTATCAGGACGCGGAGTCGGACTAGATGTCGTCAAAAACAAAATCGAGTCACTTGGCGGTGTCGTGTCGTTGGAGACCGTGACCGGGCACGGTACAAAATTCCAAGTCAGTTTGCCGCTTACGCTCTCGATCATCTCGGCGATGCTCGTACAAGTCGGCGAAGAGTCTTATGCCATCCCGTTGACATCGATTCTTGAGACGACTTTACTCGATGAAGCGGACATTTTGACAGCTCACCGTGAGCGGGTCTTCGACTTCCGTGGTCAATTAGTCCCACTCGTTTACTTGAAAGAAATGTTTGGCATTGAAACAGAGACGAAGTCGCAATTCCCTGTCGTCGTCGTTCGCAAAGGAAACAAACTCGTCGGTGTCGTCGTTAACGATTTGATCGGTCAACAAGAAATTGTCATGAAACCGCTCGGTACGTATCTTGAAGGGATTCCAGCTATCTCAGGTGCGACCATTCTCGGTGACGGTCGCGTCGCCCTTATCGTAGATAGTAACGATCTCTTTTAAGGAGGAATATAGATGGAACAGAAATGGGTAGTTTTTTCACTTGAAGAAAATACGTACGGGATCGATGTGCAATCAGTCCGGTCAATCGAGCGAATTCAGCCGATTACGCGGGTGCCGAACGCTCCTTCGCACGTCAAAGGGGTCATTAACCTTCGGGGTGTCGTCACTCCGGTGATCGACCTTCGCTTACGCCTTGGCTATGAAGAAATTGATCCGACTGATGAAACGCGCATTTTAATCGCCTCGTTGAATCAAGGTGATGCCGGATTTATCGTTGACCGCGCGAACGAGGTCGTCGAAAGCGATGAAGTACGCATCGAACCGATTCCAGAATCGAGCCGCGATATGCTCTCGGCGCATTTGACTGCCATTGCAAAAGGAGAAGATAAGCTCTTCTCATTACTCGATGCGAACGCGTTGTTCGAGGAACAGTATGCTGAGTGAGTTTGAACAAGACCTGTTAAAGGAACTGGGAAATATAGGGTCTGGACATGCGGCGACCGCCTTATCTGCGATGCTCTCGAAACCGGTGAATATTACCGTATCGTCAGCTGAGATGGAACCGATCACCTACTTGCCAGATCGAGTCGGTGGACCAGAGCGGCATGTCGCCTCGGTACTATTGGAATTAGACGGTGAGATTCGCGGGATGATCCTTATTTTATTCGCTGTCGAGGACGCCGAACAAATGGTTTCAACGCTGATCGGGATGCCGCACTCATTCGATTCTGGTGATGAGCTCGGACAGTCTGCTTGGGAAGAAGTCGGAAACATTATGAGCGGTGCATATGCCCGCGCGCTCGGTGATTGGTTACAGACCCCAATCATGATTCAAGTGCCGGCGACGGCAATCGATATGGCGGGGTCCATCGTCGAGTTCGTCGTCACCTCGGTCCAACCAGAGGAAGATGCGGCTCTCTATATCGATACGACGTTTATGATTGATCAAAAAGTAAGTGCAGGCCATGTGTTGTTCCTACCGACACATGGGTCACTTCAACGGATTCAAGAGCGGTTGCTAAATGGCTGACGTACTAAAAATCGGCATCGCTGAATGGAAGCAAACGACAGCACCGAATCGGTTGAGAACGGCCGGGCTCGGTTCGTGTGTGGGTGTCATTTTATATGACGCCCGCCTTCAGTTAGCTGCCATGGCGCATGTCATGTTACCGGACTCGACGATTGCTCGTAAGAATCAAACGATTGAAGTAGGAAAATATGCCGATACAGCGATCGATGCGCTCGTACATTCTTTGAATCGGGAAGGTGCGACACGACTTCAAGCTAAAATGGCAGGTGGTGCACAAATGTTTCAATTCAAATACGAGAACGAAGCGATGCGTATCGGTGAACGAAATGCCGAGGCCATCCGTCAAGCGTTAAAAGCTCATCGTATACCGCTCGTGGCAGAGGACTGCGGTGGTCATAACGGTCGAACGATTGAATTTGATGTCACCACGTCAGTTCTATCGATTCGTACGGTGAGTGTAGGTACGAAAGAACTATAAGGGGGGATCGACATGACGACTCATCTTACACAGTTGTGGGATCGCTGGAATACGGACCGTGATATGGATACAGCAAACGACTTACTAGCACATTACGAGTTTCTCATCCACTACCACGTGCAACGGATGATCGTGACGCTTCCAAAGAGCGTCGAACGCGACGAATTGAAAAGTTTGGGTTACATGGGATTGTACGATGCCCTTATGAAATATGATCCAGAACATAATAATAAATTTGATACGTATGCCGCATTTCGGATACGTGGTGCAATCATCGATGGATTACGAAAAATCGATTGGCTGCCTCGGTCGGTCCGAGAAAAAGTAAAGAAAATTGATCAGGTGGCTGAGCAGCTTGAGCAGTCGTTACATCGTGCGCCGACAAAGAGTGAGTTGGCACATGCTTGTGACCTACCGATCTCAGAAATCGAACGAACGATGGCTGAAGGCTATTTTGCAAACATGTTGTCGATTGATGAGGCCGTGACGCTACAAGAAGAAGGTAAAGTCATGTCTGTCACTTATTTCGACCCAGATTCAGAAAAGCCTGAAGATACGCTGTTACAACGAGAGTTGATTGATGTGCTCGCAGAGGAAATCGATCACTTGTCTGAAAAAGAGCGCCTCGTCGTATCTTTGTTTTATTTTGATGAATTGACATTGACCGAAATTGGTGAAGTTCTCGAGCTCTCGACCTCTCGGATTTCGCAAATTCATTCTAAAGCCTTGAAGACGTTGAAGCATGCGCTTGGACGGTCCTATCTGGAAGAAAAGACTTCGTAAGGAGATGAACAAGTGTATATTGTCTATGTAATTTCAGCTTGTTTGGTTGCTTACGGTTTTTTGTTCGGCTACCGACAAGTCCAAGAACTGCAAGAACGGGTCAATCGACTTGAACGAGAGAAGCAAGAGACGGAAACATTGCTTCTCTCATTCATGGAATCCATGAACGACCTCGCCGCGCAAAAACCAAGCGAACGTGCTGATGCGATTGTGGAAGAACAAGAGCCGTCGCCCCCAATCGAAGAGTCTATTGAACAAGTAGAAACATCTACAGGTGAAACAGTATCGGTTGACGTGGACGATGTCTTGTTACGGCATTCGCTCAAAGATGCGGCCCGAATCCTTGGAAAAGGGGAAGGAGAACTCGCACTTTACGCGAAACTTCGTAAAAAGTGAGAGTTGCCGGATTTTGCGACATATGCTATAGTAGTTCTCGGTGTTAAACACATCACACACGTCTCGGGATGATATTCCTCGGTGCCGTAAGGTCGGAATATAACAATGAACGAGGCGGAGGAATTTTTTAAACCACAAGGAGGAAATTTATCATGGCAGTAATTTCAATGAAGCAATTGCTTGAAGCTGGTGTACATTTCGGTCACCAAACACGCCGTTGGAACCCAAAAATGGCGAAATACATCTTCACAGAGCGTAACGGGATCTACATCATCGACCTTCAAAAAACGGTCAAAAAAGTAGACGAAGCTTACAACTTTGTTCGCGAACTCGCGGCAGAAGGCGGAAACGTCCTCTTCGTCGGTACGAAGAAACAAGCTCAAGACACAATCAAGGAAGAAGCAATCCGTTCAGGAATGTTCTTCATTAACGAGCGTTGGTTGGGTGGAACACTCACTAACTTCTCAACAATTAAAAAGCGTATCAACCGCTTGAAGCAACTCGAAAAAATGGAAGAAGACGGCACGTTCGAAGTACTTCCTAAGAAAGAAGTCATCATCTTGAAGAAAGAAATGACTCGTCTTGAGAAGTTCCTCGGCGGAATCAAGGACATGCCTGGTGTGCCTGACGCCCTCTTCATCGTTGACCCACGTAAAGAGCGTATCGCAATCGCGGAAGCTCACAAATTGAACATCCCAATCGTTGCGATTGTCGACACAAACTGTGACCCAGATGAAATCGACTACGTTATCCCAGCGAACGACGATGCAATTCGTGCTGTTAAATTGCTCACTTCGAAGATGGCAGATGCAATCATCGAAGCGAAGCAAGGTGAAGAAGAAGTTGCTGAAGAAGCTGTAGCGACAGAAGCTGAAGCTACAGAAGCTGAGTAATCAGTTGGACAATAGGTGATAAAGGGAAAGCCTTTTATCACCTTTTTTTAGGACATGTAATCAAAAAGCCCTGTGCTTTTTCTTAAAATTTGTTAGTTTTACAAGGAGGAATTTCCGATGGCAGTTACAGCAGCAATGGTAAAAGAACTTCGTGAAAAAACAGGAGCAGGAATGCTCGATTGCAAAAAAGCACTCGTTGAAACAGACGGTGACATGCAAGCGGCAATCGACTTCCTTCGTGAAAAAGGGATTGCAAAAGCAGCAGCAAAAGGTGATCGTATCGCCGCTGAAGGTTTGACAGCAGTAGCAGTTGAAGGCAACAAAGCTGTGCTCGTCGAAATCAACTCAGAAACGGACTTCGTTGCGAAAAACGAGAAGTTCCAAACACTCGTGAACAACGTAGCAAAAGCTGTTCTCGCATCAGGCGCAACAACGGCAGAAGCTGCACTTGCAGCTGACTACGAAGCAGGTAAAACGCTCGAAACGTACATTCAAGAAGAAGCATCTACAATCGGTGAGAAAATCTCACTCCGTCGTGTAGCTGTTCTTGAAAAAGCTGACGATGCAGTATTCGGTACGTACCTCCACATGGGTGGTCGCATCGGGTCAATCGTTGTAGTCGACGGAACGTCTGACGAGACAGTTGCGAAAGACGTGGCGATGCACGTCGCTGCAGCGCGTCCACTTTACGCGACTCGCGATGAAGTATCAGCTGAAGAAATCGATCGTGAGAAGAAAGTCTTGACTGAACAAGCACTTAACGAAGGCAAGCCTGCCAACATCGTTGAGAAAATGATTGCTGGTCGTATGAACAAGTACTTCGAGGAAATTTGCCTCGTTGACCAAACGTTCGTAAAAGACAGTGACTTCAAAGTTGGTAAATACGTAGAATCAAAAGGCGGAAGCATCAACTCGTTCGTACGCTTCGAAGTAGGAGAAGGTATGGAGAAACGTGAAGAGAACTTTGCTGAAGAAGTTATGAACCAAATCAAAAAATAATCTGCGTCATTACATGTGATGCAACTAAAATTGGGAACACGTCTTTATAACCTTGAGTTAGTTCGTTAAGGGAGCGTGTTCCCTTTTTTCAAGCAAGAGGAGGCAAAGTTATGGAACCGAAATATAAACGAATTGTGTTAAAATTGAGTGGAGAAGCGCTCGCTGGAGATCAAGGTTATGGAATCGATCCTAACATTGTAAACTCAATCTCGAGTCAGATTAAAGAGTTGATTGAGATGGGTGTAGAAGTCGCCGTTGTTGTAGGTGCCGGAAACATTTGGCGTGGAAAGACGGGCAGCGAACTCGGTATGGACCGGGCAAATGCAGACTATATGGGGATGCTCGCGACAGTATTGAACTCGCTCGCTCTTCAGGATAGCCTTGAAACGTACGATGTCCAAACGCGCGTCCAAACATCAATTGAAATGCGACAAGTTGCTGAACCATACATTCGTCGCCGTGCCATGCGTCATCTTGAAAAAGGTCGTGTCGTCATTTTTGCAGCGGGTACAGGAAACCCATATTTTTCAACAGACACGACAGCCGCGCTTCGTGCCGCTGAAATCGAGGCCGACGTCATCTTGATGGGTAAAAATAACGTGGACGGTGTCTATTCAGCCGATCCAAAATTGGATGAATCTGCTGTGAAATATGACACGTTGTCTTACATCGATGTTTTGAAAGATGGGCTTCAGGTCATGGACTCAACGGCAACGTCGCTCTGTATGGACAATCATATTCCATTGATTGTGTTCTCATTGCTTGAAGAAGGTAACATTAAACGTGTCGTTCTCGGCGAACATATCGGGACGGTAGTAGGAGGAGTCAATTCATGAGTGTCAAAGACGTATTGAAAACAGCTGAAGATAAAATGGAAAAAGCGCTCGCTTCACTAAAGCGTGATTTTGGAACGCTTCGCACTGGCCGTGCCAGCGCATCGATTTTGGATCCTGTCCAAGTTGATTATTACGGTGTTCCGACACCGCTCAATCAAGTGGCGAACATCAATACACCAGAAGCGCGCTTGCTTTTGATTCAACCATGGGATAAATCATTGGTCTCGGAAGTTGAAAAAGCCATTCAAAAGGCAGATCTCGGCTTATCTCCATCGTCTGACGGAACGGTCATCCGCTTGGCAATTCCTGCCTTGACGGAAGAGCGCCGTAAAGAATTGGTCAAAGTGACGAAAAAGTATGCAGAAGAAGCGAAAGTCGCTGTCCGCAACGTTCGTCGTGATGCAAACGAAAACTTGAAGAAACTCGAGAAAGACGGCGAGTTGACAGAAGACGATCTCCGCGGATATGCAGATGACGTTCAAACGTTGACGGATTCGTATATCAAGAAGATTGATGAATCTGCAGCAATTAAAGAAAAAGAAATCATGGAAGTGTAATCACGGAAGTGGTATACCAAAAAGCTGTGTGGGGACCCTTTTTCTGAGAGGGTCCTTCTTTCATACAATCAGGAGGATAACAGAATGTTTAAATGGGTGAATCCTAAAACGAAAATCGAGGCGGAGTTAAGTGTTCCTGAGCACGTGGCCATCATCATGGATGGCAATGGACGCTGGGCCAAAAAGCGTGGTCTCCCTCGCATTATGGGTCACCGGGAAGGGATGAAATCCATCCGTGAAACGGTTCGAACAGCGCAAGAACTCGGGATTCAATCACTGACGTTATACGCATTTTCTACCGAGAACTGGACGCGTCCGGAAGAGGAAGTCTCATTTTTAATGAAATTACCGAAGCAGTTTTTGGAGACCGATTTAAAAGAACTCCATGAACAAAATGTGCGAGTTCTCGTTGCCGGAGATACATCAAAACTGCCAGGCGAGACGCGCGAGGCCGTTGACGAAGCGAGAGAACGGACCGCTTCAAATACAGGCTTGACCCTTGTCTTCGCTCTCAACTACGGCGGGCGTGATGAGCTCGTGCAAGCGATGCGCAGTATTGCTGACGACGTACAGTCCGGATTGCTTCAAGCGGACGTCATCGATGACCGTTTGATTGGCGAACGACTCATGACCCATGTCCAAGATGTGGATCTCGTCATACGAACGAGTGGCGAACAGCGGCTCTCAAACTTTTTATTATGGCAAAGCGCGTATGCTGAACTTCATTTCACAGAAGTATTGTGGCCGGAATTTAAGCGTGAGCATTTTGTAGAGGCAATCGAATCTTACAACGCGCGCACGCGACGTTTTGGTGGGGTGTGACATGAAAACACGAATTATTACTGGACTTTGGGCGGGAGCGATTTTTATTACCGTGATCGCACTTGGAGGAAACGCATTCGTCTCATTGATGGGTATTCTCGCTCTCATCGGATTGAGCGAATTTACTTTGATGCGGAAACATAAGTTATTAGCGTTCCCTTTTTTAGTGACATCGTTATTAGTTGCCTTCCCATTTATTTTATTGTTACTCGAGACGCATGTTGTCGTCGATGATCTTCCGTTTACGATTGAGCAATGGCTCGTGTTAGGACTTGTCTTATTGCTCTTTTGGACGGTAGTCACGAAAAATCGATTCACGTATGAAGATGCGAGTTTCTATTTTGTCTCGGCTGTGTATCTCGTCGTCGGATTTTCAAGTTTCGCTTTAGTTCGACTGTCCGAAAACGGCTTGTCGAAAGTGTTGCTCGTCTTGTTCATGATTTGGGCGACAGACTCGGGTGCCTACTTCACGGGCAAAGCGTTCGGAAAAGCAAAACTATGGCCGTCAATCAGTCCGAACAAGACGATTGAAGGTGCAATCGGAGGGATTGTATCCGCGGTTGTACTCGGTGTCATCTTCATTTTGATTGACCCGATTTTGCCGATGCTAGAAGTCATCATTTTAGCCGTCGTTGTGGCTGTAGTCGGACAGCTCGGTGATTTGGTGCAATCTGCTTATAAACGTCAGTTCGGTGTGAAAGACTCAGGCCATCTCTTACCGGGGCATGGAGGCATATTGGACCGATTCGATAGTATGATTGCGGTCTTTACAGTCATTTGGGTGTTTAATCTGCTATAAAAAGGAGTGTCGAGATGAAGCGAATTAGCTTAATTGGGGGAACGGGTTCGATTGGCGTGCAAACATGCGACGTCATCGAACAACATCCTGATCTGTTTGAACTTGAGGCGTATGCATTTGGTACGAACGTCGATGTTGCTACGGAATGGATCAATCGTCTAAGACCAAAGTATGTATCGGCGACTAGTATCGAAGTACTCGAACAACTAAAACCTCGTCTTACATATGAACCATTGTACTTCATCGGTCCAGAAGGGTTGATCGAGTGTGCGACGGCAGAACGAGCGGACATCGTCGTGACGGCAGTCGTAGGCGCGGTCGGTCTCGAACCGACGCTCGCGGCAATTCAAGCAGGGAAAGACATCGCGCTTGCGAACAAAGAAACGCTCGTCACCGCAGGACATCTCGTCAAAGCAGCCGTGAAGGAAAACGGGGTCAAGTTATTGCCTGTCGACAGTGAACACTCCGCTATCTATCAATGTTTGAACGGGGAACGCAGAAAAGATGTGTCGAAGATTATTTTAACGGCGTCGGGCGGAAGTTTTCGCGACCGCTCACGGGATGAACTGGCTGATGTGACAGTTGAAGACGCACTCAATCACCCGAACTGGTCAATGGGAGCGAAAATTACAATTGATTCGGCGACGATGTTCAACAAGGGACTCGAAGTCATCGAGGCACACTGGCTGTTTGATATCGACTATAATGATATTGAGGTGATCTTGCATCGTGAATCGATCATTCATTCGATGGTTGAATTTAAAGATGCGGCCGTGATGGCTCAGCTCGGCAACCCGGACATGCGCGGACCGATCCTCTATGCGCTATCGGGACCGAAGCGGCTTGAAATTGAAGGGAATAAGCGGTTAAACTTGAAGGAAATCGGAAAGTTGCACTTTGAAGAGGCTGATTTCAAGCGCTATCCGGCACTTCGACTAGCGTTCGAAGCAGGAAGAGCCGGTGGTTCCATGCCGACCGTCTTGAATGCAGCCAACGAAGTCGCGGTGGACCTATTCTTGAACGGTCACATCACGTTCTTAGAGATTGAACGACTCGTGGAAGAAGCGATGGCTCGACATGAAGTCATTGCCGAACCGACGCTCGCACAAATTCTAGACGTCGACCGAGCAGTACGTCAGCAGATTCAGCAAGGAATTGAAGGTGGGGAATAAATCATGACGACTTTTATCGCCATCGTTTTGATGTTTGGGGTTCTCATTTCGGTACACGAATGGGGGCACCTCGTCATGGCGAAACGGGCAGGGATCCTCTGTCACGAGTTTGCAATTGGATTCGGTCCTAAAATTGTTTCATTTCGCAAGAATGAAACGCTTTATACGATTCGTCTGTTACCAATCGGTGGATATGTCAAAATGGCCGGTGAAGATTTTGAACCGATTGAAGTCCGGGCGGGACAGCATGTCGGTCTACGTTTAACCGAGCAGGGAACGGTCGATCGTGTCTATTTTCAACCAGACACGGCTAAAGACGTTCAAGTCGTCGGGACCGTCGATAAATTTGACGCGACGCATGAACTGAAAGTGCAACTCCTGATCGATGAGGAGGTTCGCGTCTATTCAATGGAGCGAGACACACTCCTTGTCGACCAAGGTATGGAAATTCAAATTGCACCTTACGATCGAACGTTTGGAGCCCAATCCGTTTGGAAACGTGTCTTGGCCATCGCAGCTGGTCCGGCGATGAACTTTGTCTTGGCATTCATTTTGCTCGTGATTGTCGGTCTCGTACAAGGGACTCCGACGAACGATGGACAAATCGGAACGGTACAGCCTGATTCGGCCGCCGATGAGGCAGGCTTGATGAGTGGGGATGAAATCGTATCGATCGAAGGCGAAACAATCACCGATTGGCTCGACTTACGTACAGCCTTAGCAGACCGGGCTGATACACCTACGGAAGTCACATATGTCCGGGAAGGTGAAGAGGCGACAGTCACACTCACACCACAAGCGGTTGAGCAAAATGGAGAGACAGTCGGCATTCTCGGCGTAACGAACGCACTTGAACGTTCACCCGGTAAGGCTGTGACGACCGGGGCAGAAACGACTTGGACGATGTCGACACTCATCTTCTCTGCGGTCGGTGATTTAGTGACGGGGCAAGTCGGTGTCGATCAGCTAGCAGGTCCGGTCGGGATTGTACGGATGACAGATGAGGTGGCGGCGAGCGGTTTGATTATGCTGTTGAACTGGACAGCGCTGCTTTCGGTCAACCTTGCTATCTTTAACTTACTCCCGCTCCCTGCCTTGGACGGTGGACGCTTGATTTTCCTCTTATTCGAAGCGGTAAGAGGACGTCCAATCGACCCGAAAAAAGAAGGGTTTGTGCACTTTATCGGGTTTGCACTTTTGATGATTTTAATGTTGATTGTCACTTGGAATGACATTCAATCATTTTTTAACTAAATTGATTGTAAAGAAGGGAAACGTTGAACTGTATGAAACAATCTAGACTGCTCATGCCTACCTTAAGAGAAGTACCAGCTGACGCGGAAGCGGTCAGTCATCAACTTCTCGTCCGTGGCGGCTTTGTCCGTCAAAATGCGGCTGGAATCTATTCTTATCTTCCACTCGGACATCGCGTGTTACACAATATCCAAACGATTATCCGTGAAGAAATGAATCGCGCTGGCGCACAAGAGTTATTGATGCCTGCCATCCAACCGGCTGAACTATGGGAAGAAACAGGACGCTGGGACATTTACGGACCTGAGTTGATGCGATTGACGGACCGTCATGACCGTAAATTTGCACTCGGTGCGACACATGAAGAGTTGATTACGTCAATCGTTCGTGATGAACTAAATTCTTATAAAAAACTTCCGGTCAATCTTTATCAGATTCAAACGAAGTATCGCGATGAGCGTCGTCCACGGTTTGGATTGCTTCGCGGGCGCGAGTTCTTGATGAAAGACGCATACTCATTCCATGCGACACAAGAAGATTTAGATGAAGAGTATTCAAACATGTATAACGCGTACTCACGTATTTTCGATCGTACGGGTCTTAAGTATCGTCCGGTCGTCGCAGACTCTGGGGCAATCGGCGGAAAAGACACGCACGAGTTCCAAGCGCTTGCGGATATCGGTGAAGATACAATCGTCTACACAGACGCATCGAACTATGCGGCAAACATCGAGATGGCGGAAACGCTCGATCGATACGAGATGCAGCAGGCAGAGATTCGCCCACTCGAGAAGGTGGATACGAAAGAAAATCGTACGATTGAGGATGTTGCGAAATTCTTAAATATCGATTCGAAGACGACAATCAAGTCCGTCCTGTTCAATGTCGATGGAGAAACGGTCATGGCGATCGTTCGTGGAGATCATGAAGCGAACGAAGTGAAGGTAAAGAACGCACTAGGTGGACTTGACATCCAACTTGAAGAAGAAGCGAAAATCGTTGAGTTGTTCAACTGTGAACCAGGCACACTCGGTCCAATCAACGCGCCGGTCAAAGTGATTGCTGATTATGCGGTCAAGTATTTGGTCGATGCCGTCTGCGGAGCGAACGAGGCGAACACCCATTACACGGGTGTGAATGCCGAGCGTGACCTCGCTGACATGACGTATCACGACTTACGTTTTGTCGTCGAAGGGGATTTGGCACCTGACGCGTCCGGTCCGGTTCGTTTTGCTCGTGGAATCGAGGTCGGGCAAGTGTTTAAACTTGGGACACGTTATTCAGAAGCGATGGGAGCGACATTCCTCAATGAGGGAGGTCGTGCCGAACCACTTATTATGGGTTGTTACGGCATCGGAGTGTCCCGTACACTCTCGGCCATCGTGGAACAGCACCACGACGATCGTGGAATCGTTTGGCCACGTAACGTGGCGCCGTTCGATCTTCATTTGATTGCAATCAATGCAAAAGATGAGGCGCAAGTCGAGTTGGCGAACCGCCTATACGATGATCTCGGCCAATCGTATGATGTGTTATTCGATGACCGAAAAGAACGCGCGGGTGTCAAGTTCGCGGATGCGGACTTGATCGGGCTTCCGATTCGTGTAAACGTCGGGAAGAAGGCCGGCGAAGGAATCGTCGAGGTGAAAGTACGGGCAACAGGTGAAGTGATTGAAACGTCAATCGATGAGTTGAACGACGTCATCGCTTCACAATTTAGCGAAGTTCATTAATGGATGAAGGTGACGGCGAAAGCGGTCACCTTCATTTGTCGAATTGGCATGAAGGGGGAAAGACGAACCCGTGGAAGCAAATCAAAAAATGCAATTGTTGTTAAGTGATCTTGGAATCACGACAGAGACCGACCTGTTTGACCAAGCCGAACTCTCTAAACTCGTCGTCAATAAAAAGCGACGGACGTGGACGTTTTATTTTTCATTTCCGACAGTCTTACCATACGAACTGCACCAACTGTTCATGAGTCGATTGGAAAACCGGTATGCGACGTTTGCTGACGAGGTGTATGCCCGGTTCTCTACGATAAATGGTGGGAACGAGCAAGATTATATTGATTACTGGCCAAGGATTGTGAGCGAGTTGAGTCAGGTGTCTGGTGCGATGCGCAGTTATTTTAGTTCAGTCGCACCACGTTTCGAGCAGAACAAGCTGCTGATTCCGGTGCGATCTGCACCTGAGGCGAACTACGTGGACAAAGAGCTCTGTCAAGAAGTACAGGCGCTTTACAGTGCCTACGGGTTCACGAAGAGACCGTGTCAAGCCGCGTTCTCTGAAGATACCGAGGCAAGTCAGGCCCTCCGTGAACAAGTCGTTCAAGAAGATATCGAACAAGCGAAGATGGCGCTCGCAGCGCAGTTCGCGAAAGCGACAGAATCGAATGACGAACCAATCACAGAAATCCGCATGGGAGCGCTCATCAAAGACGAAATCGTACCAATCAAGACGATTGTCGAAGAAGAAAGACGTGTCGCGATTCGTGGACTCGTCTTCTCCGCAGAGCGGAAGGAGTTGAAAAGTGGGAAGAAGTTATTCACTTTCAAAATGACCGACTATACGGATTCGCTGATCGTGAAAGTATTTGCGCGTGATGATGATGACGACCGGATGCTCAGTGCCGTCAAAAAAGGCATGTGGATTCAAACAGCCGGCCGGGTCGAAGATGACTCGTTCATGCGGGAACTGTGTATGATGGCCTCGCAACTTCAAGAAGTAAAAGTCGAACCCCCACGTGATGAGTGGGATGGGGAGAAGCGTGTCGAGCTACACGCTCACACACAGATGAGCCAGATGGACGCTGTCACGAATGTATCTGCGCTCGTCGCCCGTGCCGCAAAATGGGGACACCGTGCCATTGCCATCACCGACCATGCCGGCGCACAGTCATTCCCTGAAGCATACTATGCCGGGAAGAAGAACGATATTAAAGTGTTGTACGGAGTCGAGGCGAACGTCGTGAATGATGGAGTCCCGGTCGCATACCACCCAAGTGATGTGGCGTTAGACGATGCGACATACGTCGTCTTTGACGTCGAGACGACCGGACTTTCTGCCGTCTATAATAAAATCATCGAACTGGCCGGTGTCAAAATCAAGGACGGCGAGATCATCGACCGATTCGAAGCGTTTGCGGACCCAAAACATGCCTTATCGGCGACTACGATCGAATTGACGGGAATCACAGATGACATGGTTCAAGGGAAGCCGGACCCGGAAGTGGTTACGAAGCAGTTTGTCGATTGGTGTGGCGATAGCATCCTCGTCGCCCATAACGCTTCATTCGACATGGGCTTCCTCGAGGCGACACTCCGTAGTGGAGGGCATGAGCCGGACGACTATCCCGTCATCGATACACTCGAGCTAGCCCGTACACTGATGCCGACGCTTAAAAACCACCGACTGAATACGCTCGCGAAGCGATTCGACATCGAACTGACCCAGCATCACCGTGCGATTTATGATGCGGAGGCGACAGCGTATTTATTGATGAAGCTACTCGATCTCGCCAAACAGATGTTCGAGATGACGACACACCGGTCACTGAACGCGAAAGTCGGAAGTGACGTGTCAAAAATTCGACCATTCCATGCGACAATTTACGCCAAAAACAAAAAACCTGGACTTCGTCACCTTTATGAACTGATCTCGTTATCCCATATCGATTACTTGCATCGGATGGCGCGGATGCCTCGTTCAGAGTTTGTGAAGCGTCGTGAAGGACTGTTGATCGGTTCTGCGTGTGATAACGGTGAAATCTTTGATGCCGCCTTGAACAAATCGGATGATGAACTCGAGAAGATGATGTCGTTTTATGACTTTATTGAGATTCATCCTCCTGCGCTCTATCTTCACCTGATTGATAAAGAGATTGTCGCGAATGAGTTGGAACTACGGGAAATCATCAAGCGAATCATCCGGGTTGCCGAGAAGGCCGGATTGCCGGTATGTGCGACGGGGAATGTCCACTATTTAGATCGGTCCGACCGGTCTTATCGCGAAATATTGATTCGTACCCAAGGTGGGGCGAACTTCATCAATACGCGGAAAGAGTTGCCTCACGCCCATTTCCGGACGACGCAAGAGATGATGGAAGAGTTCAAATTTTTGGGTGAGGACTTAGCTCGTGAAATTGTCATCACCAATCCGAATGCAATCGCCGATCAAATCGAATCGATTCAAATCATCCCGGATGATTTATATACACCGAAAATTGAAGGGGCGGATGACGAGGTTCGGAATATGAGCTATGACATGGCCCGTTCCATATACGGGGACGAGTTGCCTGAAATCGTCGAGGCGCGTCTCGAGAAAGAGCTGAAGTCGATTATCGGTCACGGATTTGCCGTCATCTATTTGATTTCACATAAACTCGTTAAAAAATCACTCGATGACGGGTATTTGGTCGGGTCGCGTGGGTCGGTCGGTTCGAGTCTCGTCGCCACGATGACAGAAATCACCGAGGTCAATCCACTCCCACCACATTACGTCTGTCCGAAATGTCAGCATTCCCACTTCTTCGATGACGGGTCGGTCGGTTCAGGATACGATTTGCCGGACAAAGAATGTCCGGAGTGCGGCACGTGGTACAAAAAAGACGGTCATGACATCCCGTTCGAGACGTTCCTCGGGTTCAAAGGGGACAAAGTACCGGATATCGACTTGAACTTCTCTGGAGAATATCAACCGCATGCCCACGCCTATACAAAAGTACTGTTCGGAGAAGAGTATGTGTATCGTGCCGGGACAATCGGAACGATTGCCGACAAGACAGCATATGGTTATGTAAAAGGGTATGCGACCGAAAACGATAAGATTTACCGGAACGCCGAGGTCGATCGTCTCGTCTCCGGTGTCACCGGTGTGAAACGGACGACGGGTCAACACCCGGGGGGGATCATCGTCGTGCCGGACTATATGGACATCGCGGACATCTCTCCGATTCAATACCCGGCAGACGACAAAACGTCTGAGTGGAAGACGACCCACTTCGACTTCCACTCGATTCATGACAACTTGCTCAAGCTTGATATCCTCGGACACGATGACCCGACCGTCATCCGGATGTTACAGGACTTGTCTGGAATCGACCCGAAGACGATTCCGACAGATGACCCGACCGTCATGAAGATCTTCTCGTCACCTGAGGTACTCGGAGTGACACCGGAACAGATTGAGTCGAAGACCGGTACGCTCGGGATACCTGAATTTGGAACGAAGTTCGTCCGTCAGATGCTTGAAGAGACGAAGCCGTCTACGTTCTCGGAACTCGTTCAAATCTCTGGTCTATCCCACGGGACAGACGTCTGGCTCGGTAATGCGAATGAATTGATTTATAACGGGACGTGCGAACTGAAGGACGTGATCGGTTGTCGAGACGATATCATGGTGTATTTGATTTATGCGGGACTTGAACCGTCATTTGCCTTTAAGATCATGGAGTCCGTCCGTAAAGGGAAAGGGCTCACGGACGAGATGGAGTCCGAGATGCGAGAAAATGACGTGCCGGAATGGTATATCTCGTCTTGTAAGAAAATCAAATACATGTTCCCGAAAGCACACGCGACAGCATACGTCTTGATGGCGGTTCGAATCGCTTACTTTAAAGTGCATCATCCGATTCTCTATTACGCGACGTACTTCACCGTTCGGGCGGGAGACTTTGACTTGTCCGCGATGATCAAAGGACCTCAAGCGGTCCGTAAGGCGATGTCGGACATTCGCGAAAAAGGATTTGATGCGACTGCAAAAGATAAAGGACTGCACACGGTTCTTGAACTTGCACTTGAAATGCTCGAGCGGGGAATGAAGTTCCAAAAGATCGACCTATATCGGTCGAGTGCGACAGAGTTCTTAATCGAGGACAATACGCTGATCCCACCATTCAATGCGGTCGACGGACTTGGGACGAATGCGGCGAAAGCGATTGTTGAGGCGAGGGGAGAAGGACAGTTCCTCTCGAAAGAAGATTTGCGGAAACGCGCGAAACTGTCGAAAACGGTCATCGAGACACTCGATACGATGAAATGTCTCGAAGGTCTGCCTGATGAGAACCAGCTTTCATTCTTTGATTTTGGGGTGTAAGTTGCGATTTATCGGGAAAATATGATATATTGGTATCGAACAAAGTTGGATACTACGACGGAAAGGAGTAGGGAACCCTACTCCTTTCTTGTATGTAAAAGCCAGAAGGAGGGATGAGAGTGTCCAAAATAACAGAAGCCGTTGAGTCGATTGCGTTGCCGATCGTTGAACGGGAAAACATGGAATTGGTTGATGTGGAATTCGTAAAAGAAGGTCCAGACTGGTTCTTACGTGTCTACATTGACAAACCGGGGGGCGTCGATCTAGACGATTGTGTCAAAATCAATGAACAGCTCTCGGAAGAACTAAACGAAACCGATCCGATTGAACAGGCTTATTATCTTGATGTCTCGAGTCCTGGTGCGGAGCGTCCGCTGAAAAAGCCGAGCGACTTCGAACGTGCTGTAGGCAAAAACGTCTACATGAAAACGTTCGCTCCGATCGATGGTGCCAAAGAGTTTGAAGGAATTTTGACGGCATATGATGGGGAGACGGTCGTGATCGAGACGCGCATCAAGACTAGAAAAAAAGCGGTATCGCTACCGATAGACAAAATCGCACAAGCCCGCTTAGCGGTCACGTTTAGTTAAGGAGAGGGAAGAAGATGGGTCCACAATTACTCACTACAATCGAACAGATTGCCAAAGAAAAAGGAATCGACAAAAATATTATTATCGAAGCACTTGAACAAGCGCTCATCTCTGCGTATCGCCGCAACGTGGCGAACCCGAACGAGCACGTGAAAGTTGAGTTCGACCAAGTGACGGGAGATATTCGTGTCTACGCACTGCTAGAAGTGGTGGAGCGCCTCTCGCAACCAGACCAACAGCTTTCACTTGAAGAGGCACATGAGATTGACCCGAACTATGAGCTCGGTGATTTTCATAAAGAAGAAGTGACACCGAGCGATTTCGGACGTGTCGCGGCGATGACGGCAAAACAAGTCGTCACGCAAAAAATGCGTGAAGCGGAACGTGAGCGCATCTACAACCATTTCGCTGACAAAGAAGACGAGATCATGACAGGAATCGTGGAACGTTTTGACCCACGCAACTTGTATATCGGCCTCGAAAACAACATTGAAGCTGTCCTTACACCGAACGAGCAGATGCCAAACGAGTCATACCAAATTCATGACCGCATCAAAGTATACGTCACAAAAGTCGATTCGACGACGAAAGGATCTGGAGCCGCGATTCAAGTGTCGCGTACGCATCCTGGACTGTTACGTCGTTTATTTGAACTTGAAGTGCCTGAAATCTCGAACGGGACGGTTGACGTGATGTCGGTATCACGTGAAGCGGGAGACCGTTCAAAAATCGCTGTACACTCGGATATCGTCGACCCGGTCGGCGCATGTGTCGGGCCGAAAGGACAGCGTGTCCAAACGATCGTTGACGAATTGAATGGTGAGAAGATTGACATCGTCCGTTGGTCTGAAGACCCGAAAGAGTTCGTACGTAACGCACTTAGCCCTGCACAAGTAGTGGCTGTTTATGTGAATGAGCCAGCTAAATCGACGACAGTCGTCGTACCGGACTATCAGTTGTCACTCGCCATCGGGAAGCGTGGACAAAATGCGCGTCTCGCTGCGAAATTGACAGGTTGGAAAATCGACATTAAGAGTGAGACTGACTCAGAAGCGCTCGATTTGTTCGATACGTTCGCTGAAAAAGTTGAATCAGAACCAGAAATTGTTCAAAATGAAGTAGAACAAGAATTAGTAGATGCTTCGGTTGAAACGACTACGGTGAAAGAAGAGGAATGACCATGAAGCAAAAGAAAGTTCCTTTGCGCAAGTGTGTGGTCACACAAGAAATGCTCCCGAAAAAAGAATTGGTTCGTGTCGTTCGGACGCCTGAAGGTGACGTGGTCATCGATCAGACGGGTAAAGTGAACGGTCGCGGCGCTTACTTATCAAAAGATATCGAAGTCGTTCGTCAAGCAGAAAAGAAACGAACGCTCGACCATCACTTGAAAGTAAAGACGAGCGATGACTTGTATGAGCAGCTGAAAGCTGTCGCAGGTGGCGAATCATGAATCAGTGGGAATCATTGTTAGGCCTCGCCGCTCGAGCGAGGAAAGTAACGATGGGAGAAGAGTTTGTATTAAAGGATGTACGAGCGGGTCGTGCGAAGCTCGTTATTCTAGCCGGAGATGCAGGTGCCTCGACAAAAAAACGAGTCACGGACAAATGTGCATCTTATCAAGTGCCGCTGATTGAAGTGAGCGATCGTTATACAATCGGCGCCGCACTCGGTAAAGATATGCGTGTCGTCGTATCGGTGACAGAATCCGGATTTGCGAACAAGCTTAAGCAACTTCTCTCTTAACTATTAACGGAGGTGGATGCTTTGGGAAAACGCGTCTATGAATTTGCAAAAGAACAGAATGTTACAAGTAAACAAGTCATTACTCAATTAGAGAAATTAAAAAAACCGGTGAAAAACCACATGGCTGTCCTTGATGAAGAGACAGTTAAACAATTGGACCGCGTGTTCAATCCTGAAAAATACCGTGCTGAGAAGCAAACTGAGGCAAAAGCGACATCAACGTCGAACGAGCCGAAACAAGAGAAAAAAGAAGCACCAAAAGCACGTCCTCAAGCTGGGCAACAAAATCGTGGCGGTCAAAACAATCGCGGTGGTCAAACACGTAACGACAACCGTAACAACGACCCACGCAATAAAAAACGCGGAAAAGGGAAAGGGAAAGGCAAGCCGGTAAAAGCGGCCGTGCCACAAGAAGCCGACCCGAATTCGAAGACGAGTCAGCGTAAAGCGGCACGACTCGCTCAAGAGGCGGAGATGGGCAATGTCATCAAGTATGACGATGTTCTCACCGTATCTGACCTCGCTTCAAAAATGAATAAAAAACCGAATGAAATCATCATGAAATTGATGGGTCTCGGTGTCATGGCGACAATCAACCAGACACTTGATGATGAAACAGTTGAACTGCTCGCATCCGAGTTTGGTTTTGAAGTTGAAAAAGAAATCGTCGTGGATGAAACGGACTTTGAAACGGTTGAGATTGATTTCACGGAATACGATCTTGAAGAGCGCCCAGCGGTCGTCACTATCATGGGTCACGTCGACCACGGGAAAACGACGCTTCTTGACTCGATTCGAAACACGAAAGTCGTGGCTGGAGAAGCAGGTGGAATCACGCAGCATATCGGTGCTTATCAGGTTTCGGTGAACGATAAGAAAATCACGTTCCTCGATACGCCAGGTCACGCGGCATTTACAACGATGCGTGCCCGCGGTGCGGAAGTGACAGATATCGCCATCATCGTCGTCGCTGCAGATGACGGTGTCATGCCACAAACAGAGGAAGCGATCTCGCACGCGAAAGCTGCGAACGTTCCGATCATCGTGGCAGTGAACAAGATGGACAAAGAAGGAGCGAACCCTGACCGTGTCAAGCAGGAGTTGACTGAATTCGGTCTCATTCCTGAAGAGTGGGGTGGCGAAACGATCTTCGTCCCAATCGCTGCAATCAAAGGCGAAGGAATCGATGAGTTGCTCGAGATGATCCTTCTCGTGTCTGAAGTAGAGGAATATAAATCAACGCCAGACATGCCGGCTCGTGGTTCGGTCATCGAAGCCAAGCTCGATAAAGGACGTGGACCGGTCGCGACGCTTCTCGTCCAACACGGTACGCTCCGCATTGGAGACCCGATCGTCGTCGGTAGCACGTTCGGTCGTGTCCGGGCGATGGTCAACGATATCGGTCGCCGTGTGAAACAAGTCGGTCCATCTACACCGATTGAAATCACAGGTTTGAACGACGTCCCGCAAGCCGGAGACCAGTTCATCGTATTCGAAGATGAGAAGAAAGCGCGTGCCATCGGGGAGAAACGTTACCAACGTTACCTCGAGTCACAACGTCGTGAATCGGCGAAAGTCAGCCTAGACGACTTGTTCAGCCGTATTCAGGAAGGCGAAGTGAAAGATTTGAACGTCATCATTAAAGCAGACGTTCAAGGTTCTGCCGAAGCATTGGCTGGTTCACTCCGCAAGATTGATGTCGAAGGTGTCAAAGTCAACATCGTGCACCAAGGTGTCGGTGCAATCACGGAAGGTGACGTGATCCTCGCATCAGCGGCGAACGCCGTCATCATCGGATTCAACGTCCGTCCTGACGGGAACGCCCGTTCAATGGCTGAACAAGAAAACGTTGAGATGCGTCTCCACCGTATCATTTACAACGCGATCGAAGAAATTGAGAGCGCGATGAAAGGGATGCTTGACCCAGAATTCGTCGAAGAAATCACTGGTCAAGTTGAAGTCCGTGACGTCTTCAAAGTATCGAAAGTCGGTACGATTGCAGGTTGTTATGTGACAGAAGGTAAAATCACACGCGACGCCGGTGTCCGTGTCATTCGTAACGGAATCGTCGTATACGAAGGTAAACTCGATACGCTTCGCCGCTACAAAGATGACGTGAAAGAAGTGGCGACAGGCTATGAGTGTGGAATCAAAGTAGAGAAGTTTGATGACATCAAAGTGGAAGACGTCATCGAAGCGTTCGTCATGAAAGAAGTCGAACGGAAATAATGTGAGGAGGGATCACGTATGAATATTCGTGCCCAACGTGTTGCCGAGCAAATGCGCAAAGAGATTACAGATGTCTTGTTACGAGAAGTCAGTGACCCGCGTACTAAAAACGCTACAATCACGAGCGTCGATGTGACAGGAGACTTACAACAAGCAACGGTCTATTATACGGTGCTCGGTGATGAGGAAGATGTGAAAGCAGAGACACAAGCTGGTCTTGATAAGGCGAAAGGATTTATCCGTCGCGAAATCGGGAACCGCATCCGTCTTCGTAAAACACCAGAAATCTCGTTTGAATACGACTCATCGGTCGCATATGGTAGCCATATCGATTCATTGATTCGTGATTTGAACAAAGACCAATAATTTGAAAGGGGAGACATCGTTCTCCCTTTTTTGTATGGAGGGATGAAGTTGGAACCGAACGGAGTGCTCGTACTTGATAAGGACAGCGGGATGACAAGTCACGATTGTGTATTTAAACTAAGGAAGTTGTTCCAGACGAAAAAAGTTGGTCATACCGGCACGCTCGACCCGGAAGTGACGGGTGTTTTACCCATCTGTTTAGGGCGTGCGACAAAATTGTCCCGGTTTATAACGGATGAAGGCAAGCGCTATGTCGCCGAAGTGACAATCGGGACCTCGACGATGACCGAGGATGCACATGGCGAAATCGTTGAACAAAAATCTGTCGCTATGAGTGAAATCGATGCAGCACGAATCGATGAAGCGATGCGTCAGTTGACCGGCACGATTGAACAGATTCCTCCGTATTATTCAGCAGTCAAAGTGAATGGGAAGAAACTCTATGAGTATGCGCGAAAAGGACAAACGGTAGAACGCCCCCGTCGCTTGGTCGAGATTCATCGTTTGGAGCGGACGAGCGAACTGGCGTTTGAAGGAGGCGTGTGTCGATTCAACATGGCAATCGAATGCGGGAAAGGGACGTATATTCGAACACTCGCTGTACAAATTGGTGAAAAGCTCGGTTACCCCGCTCATATGAGCGAACTTCGCCGTACGAGTTCTGGGTCGTTCGATGAGACGATGGCGGTATCGCTTGAAACATTGCAGGCTCTTGACACGGTCGAGGAACGTCTGGCGTATGTGATTCCACTCGAAGACGTGATTAAACGCTGGCCCGCCTTGACGATTCCAAAAAATCGGGAACGCTATATCCGTAACGGCGGGAAGCTGAACGACGTTTCACTCGAATTTGAGTTGTTTACTGTCTATAATGAAGAAGGAATCCCTCTTGCTATTTACAAAAGACAAGAAGGAACGACAGACGCTACAGTCGAGGTCATGCTTGCCATCGACTAAGGGGGAATTTGACAGTATGGAAACAAGACATCTCACCTATCCAGATCAACCTGATTTGTATCCATCGGTCATGGTACTTGGATTTTTTGATGGTGTCCACAAAGGGCATCAATCTGTAATTGCGCACGCGAAGCGTGTGGCGGCGGAGCACAACCTTCCGGTGACGGTCGTCACGTTCGATCCTCATCCGAAACAAGTGCTCTCGAATAAACCGGATGCGATCCGTTATATTACACCGCTGTCCCGAAAGTTAAAGCGCATTGAAGCACTCGGTGTAGACCGTTGCCTCGTCCTGACGTTTACAAAAGAGTTGGCCGACTTGTCACCGCAACAGTTTGTCGATGACTATTTGATTGCTGCCGGTGCCGTACACGTGACAGCAGGTTTTGATTACTCTTATGGCAAGTTCGGTGAAGGGACGATGGAGACACTTCCGTACCATGCGCGTGACCAATTCACGACGTCCGTCGTCACAGAACAGACGATGGATGGTGAGAAAGTGTCGTCTACAAGGATCCGTAAGCTGTTGGCAGAAGGGGAGGTAAACGAGGCTCATCAGCTTCTCGGAGCTCCCTATGTCATTTGCGGAGAAGTCATTCACGGAGACGCGAGAGGGCGCACCATCGGTTTCCCGACAGCGAACGTCTTGATGGACGCATCGTACGTCATGCCACGCCTTGGTGTGTATGCGACACGGGTCACGCTCCCGGATGGCCGCACGTTCCATGCGATGACAAACGTTGGACGACGTCCGACGTTTTATGAGACGGGGTCGGTCTCTGTCGAGAGTCATCTTTTTGACTTTTCAGAGGATTTATACGGACAACTGATCGAGATTGAATGGATTCAATTCATCCGAAACGAGCGTGCGTTCGACGGTTTAGATGCATTGGTCACCCAACTGAAACAAGATGAGGAGACGGCCCGCTCAATCCTATCTTGACTTTCAAGAGCGGGTACGCTATCCTTGTCAAGTACGCAAAGTACACCGTTTCGCTTGGCTGGTCGATTCACCAACGCCGGCTCGGCAACACGGCAATTTTTCATTAAATGGAGGTGGAGAGGCAATGGCACTCTCAAAAGAACGTAAAAACGAAATTATCGCGGAATTCGCGACAAAACAAGGTGACACTGGTTCACCGGAAGTACAAGTGGCTGTGTTGACTGAACAAATCAACACGTTGAACGACCACCTTCGTACACACAAGAAAGACCACCACTCACGTCGCGGTCTCTTGAAAATGGTTGGACGTCGTCGTAACTTGCTTACGTACCTTCGTAACAAGGACGTTACGCGCTACCGTGAATTGATTCAACGCCTCGGTCTCCGTCGTTAATCGATCGAGACTGTTTAACGGGCTGGGACAATGTCCTAGTCCGTTTCTTCTTTTTAAAGAAAATGATTAGACATTCGTAGGAATGAGTTACATAATAAACTAGATAAGGTTTGAGAGGAGAATGTACATGTTAGGTACGAAACAAGTATTCTCTACAGAATGGGGCGGACGCCCGCTGTCTGTAGAGGTCGGCCAACTTGCGAAGCAAGCAAACGGCTCGGCGCTCGTGCGTTATGGAGATACGGTTGTCCTTGCGACAGTGACGGCTTCAAAGGCACCAAAAGATTTAGACTTTTTCCCATTGACGGTCAACTATGAGGAGAAATTGTACTCGGTCGGTAAAATTCCAGGTGGGTTCCTCCGCCGCGAGGGACGCCCAGGTGAGAACGCGATTTTGACATCACGTCTCATCGACCGCCCGATTCGTCCGCTCTTCCCAGACGGGTTCCGTCATGACATTCAAGTCATGATTTACGTCATGTCAAACGACCCAGACTGTTCGGCTGAAATGGCCGGTATGCTCGGTACGTCGATTGCGCTCTCGATTTCAGACATCCCGTTCGATGGCCCGATTGCCGGAGCGACGGTCGGACGTGTTGACGGTGAGTTCGTCGTTAACCCGACGACAGCTCAGCTCGAACAGACGGACCTCGAACTCCAAGTCGCCGGAACGGCAGATGCGATCAACATGGTTGAAGCAGGCGCGAGCGAAGTACCGGAAGACGTCATGCTCGAGTCGATTTTGTTTGGACACGATGAAATCAAGAAACTAGTTGCGTTCCAATCAGAAATCGTAGAGGCTGTTGGGAAACCGAAGTTCGAATACACGGTATCGAAATTTGATGACGCCTTAACAGAAGAACTCGAGGCGGCTCGTCCAGAAATCAACGCGGCGGTCCAAGTCGAAGAAAAGCATGCACGTGACGAAGCGATTAATGAAGTGATTGCTAAATACGTAGCTGCCTATGAAGAGACGCTCGCCGATGAACCAGCCAAGTTGAAAGAAGTGTCTGGCATTTTGAACAAATTCGTTAAAGACGAAGTCCGCCGTTTGATTACGGTCGACAAAGTTCGTCCGGACGGTCGTCGTCCTGAAGTCATCCGCCCGCTCGCATCAGAAACTGGCTTATTGCCACGTGCACACGGTGTCGGTCTCTTCACGCGAGGTCAAACACAAGTCATGTCGGTTGCGACACTCGGTGTGATCGGGGACGCGCAAATTATCGACGGAATCGGTTTGGAAGAGAACAAGCGCTTTATGCACCACTACAACTTCCCGCCGTTCTCAGTCGGTGAAGCTCGTCCGGTCCGTGCGCCAGGTCGTCGTGAAATCGGTCACGGTGCACTCGGTGAACGTGCGCTTCTTCCAATCATTCCGAAAGAGGCAGACTTCCCATACACGATTCGTCTCGTCTCGGAAGTACTCGAATCAAACGGTTCAAGTTCACAGGCTTCAATCTGTGGATCGACGCTCGCCTTGATGGATGCTGGTGTACCGATCAAAGCGCCAGTCGCCGGGATTGCCATGGGTCTCATCATGGAAGGTGAACACTACACGGTCTTGACGGATATTCAAGGACTTGAAGACCACCTCGGTGATATGGACTTCAAAGTAGCGGGGACGAAAGACGGAATCACGGCTCTTCAAATGGATATCAAGATTGCCGGAATCACGCGTGAGATTCTAGAGGAAGCGCTCGAACAGGCACGTGTCGGTCGGTTGCACATCCTTGACCACATGCTCGAGACGCTAGATACGCCACGCACGCAATTGTCGAAATATGCTCCGAAGATTGTGACGATGACGATCAATCCGGATAAGATCCGCGACGTCATCGGACCAGGTGGTAAGATGATTAACAGCATCATCGACCAAACCGGCGTCAAGATCGACATCGAACAAGATGGTACGGTCTTCATCGCTTCGACGGATCAAGAAGGAATCGACCTTGCCATGTCCATGATCGGTGACATCGTCCGTGAAGTCGTCGTCGGGGAAGTATACGATGCAACGGTACGCCGCATTGAGAAGTTCGGCGCGTTCGTCGAGTTATTTAAAGGGAAAGATGCACTCGTACACGTATCCGAATTCAGCCTTGAGCGTGTCGCTAACGTCGAGGATGTCGTGAAGCTCGGTGATTCGATTCAAGTCAAAGTCACTGAAATCGACGACAAAGGTCGTGTCAACGCATCGCGTAAAGCGCTCATCTTAGAAGGGTTGTCTCCTGAAGAGCGCGAGGCATATGAAGCGAAACGGAAGGCAGCACGTGAAAGCCGTCCACCTCGCGAAGGCCGTCCGCCACGTCGTGACGGGGACCGTCGTCCACCGCGCTCGACAAATTAATTATTCTGGCCATCGTCTTGGTGCGATGGCCTTTTTCATAGGAGTGAGGATATGGAACAAATGACATTAGAGAACGGTGTCCGCATCATCATCGAACCGATTGAAGGTTCGCGCAGCACGTCGACCGGGGTGTTTATTAAAGCAGGCACACGGACGGAGTCGTTTGAGAATATCGGCATCAGTCATTTGATTGAGCATATGTTATTTAAAGGGACAAATAAGATGAGTGCAAAAGAGATTGCTTCATTTTTCGATGAGCTCGGAGGAAGCGTCAATGCGTTCACTTCAAAGGACCATACATGTTTTTACGTCAAGACGCTCGATGAACATGCGGTCATGGCGTTTGACGTGCTGACAGATATGTTGTTTGAGTCGCTACTTGACGAAGCGGAGCTCGAGAAAGAGAAGCGGGTCGTGGTGGAAGAGATTAAAATGTATGAGGACACGCCGGAGGACCTCGTCCATGAACTGCTGGCCATTGCCGCATATCGGGACGACCTCCTCGCCCAACCAATCCTTGGAACAGAGGAGAGCGTCAATCGATTGACGCGGGACGAACTCGTTCGTTATCTAGAGGAGCGGTATACGGCACATGAGATTGTCGTCTCGATTGCGGGGCATGTGTCTAAAGAATTGATTGAGTCCGTGAAGCGCAGGTTTGCCAATATCCCTTCAAGGGAATCATCGAATGAGTTCCATCGACCAACGTTGTTTCATGACACGTTGACGAAACAGAAGGATACGGAACAAGCCCATCTTTGTTGGAATTACGAAGCGATTCCCGCGAATGACCATCAGTTACCACATTTGGCATTGATGAATAACGCGATCGGTGCGACGATGTCCTCACGATTGTTTCAGTCCATTCGTGAAGAAGAAGGTTTGGCCTATTCCATTTATTCTTATTACACGACGTTTGCCGATCACGGCACGTTCACGATTTATGTCGGAACTTCTCCGAAAACATTGAAACGAGTTGAACACATTCTCGAAAGAGAGTTGAAGCGACTCATTGAAGAAGGGTTGACCGATGAAGAAGTGGACAAAGGGAAGCGGCAGTTGAAAGGCTCGCTCGTCCTCGGGAACGAAAGCACGAGTGCACGTATGAACCGGAATGGACGGAATCTATTGTTACTCGATGAAGTGGAGCCGATTGAACAGGTGATTCAGAAGGTGGAACGGATTGAACGGAACGAGGTCAATGCATTGATTAAACAGGTGCTCAGCCTTCAACCAGCGAAGTCTTACGTCCTCCCGAGCGAAGCGTGACTTGAAACCGAATTGTAAGTTCTCTACACTGATTAAGAGGTATTCTTTAGTTTGGATAGGATACAGGTGAAAGAAGGGAAAGACTTGAACTTAACAGATTTAGTGAAGACGATACAGTTAATTAATCAACCTAATCTTGAAGGCATCGTCGTGACCCATGTGACGACGGATTCACGAGAAGTGATACCAGGGACACTGTTTGTCGCAATCAAAGGGTATACGGTCGATGGACACGAATATGCTTCACAAGCAGTGGCAAGTGGGGCGGTGGCAGTCGTCAGTGAACGACCGCTCGATCTGCCAGTGCCCAACCTGATTGTGCGTGACAGCTCGCGTTCGATCGGGTTGTTGGCTTCGGCCTTTTATGCGTATCCGTCTGAACAGATGCGTTTATTCGGAATCACAGGAACGAATGGAAAGACGACAACGACGACGATTTTGCGAGATGTCCTCGATGTTCTCGGTCACTCGACTGGATTGATCGGGACTGTTGAAGTACGAATCAATGACAAGGTCGTCCCAAGTAAAAACACGACACCTCAAAGTTCAGAACTTCAACAACTGCTGGCGCAAATGAGAGACGAAGGTGTAACGGATGTCATGATGGAAGTGTCCTCTCACGGTCTTGAACTCGGACGAGTCATCGGAGCGGACTTTGACATCGTCGGATTCACAAACTTAACGCATGATCATTTAGATTTTCATGGAACGTTTGAAAATTATGCACGGGCGAAAGGTCTACTCTTCTCACAGCTCGGTCAACAGGCATCACAAGGGAAAGTAGCCGTCTTGAACGCAGATGATGCTCAAAGTGCCCTTTATGAGACGATGACTGGCGCAAAAGTGTTGACGTACGGAATTGATACGACGGCGGATTTGATGGCATCAGACATCGAACAAACGTTGTCTCAGACGAGTTTCGTATTGAACTATCAAGGCGAGCGTTTACCGGTGACCGTGCAGTTCATCGGTCGTTTCAACGTGTACAATCTGTTGCTTGCGACCGGTTGTCTCCTCGCGGCAGGATATTCTCTCGACCGAATCGCAAAAGCACTTGAGAAAATTCATCCGGCTAAAGGGCGGATGCAACGATTGAACGTACCAGGCTATAACGTTTATGCAGATTATGCCCATACACCGGATGGAATCGAGCAATGCTTGAAGTCTCTTGTCGGTGTACCAAAAGAAAACATCATCTTTTTAATCGGTACGGGCGGAAATCGTGATATTACAAAACGTCCTGCGATGGGTGAGATGGCATCGACTTATGCCGGCACCGTCATCATTACGACGGACGATCCACGTTTCGAGCCGTACGAGACGATCACAAAAGGGATTGCGGCCGGGATGACCCATGACAATTATGTTGAGATCGGCGACCGAGAAGAGGCGGTACGTTATGCTGCAAGGTTGGCCAAGCCGGACAACATTCTCGTATTGGCCGGTAAAGGACATGAGAAATATCAGATTATCGGAAATGAGAAATTACCGCTCGATGAAGAGGCAATCGTTCGAGCTACCATTTTGAATACGGAGGAAGCATGATTTATGGCAGTACAACCAGTTAAGTTGACAGAAAAAGAACATGATGACTTCGTCAAGGCACACGATCGAGGGGATCTGTTGCAACTATCGAGTTGGGGAGACGTGAAACGTCAAAACGGTTGGATATCAGAACGTGTCGCAGTGGCGCGAGATGGTTTGACGACCGGTGTTGCACTACTCTTGTTCAAACGCGTTCCGAAACTACCATACACACTATGTTATGCCCCGCGCGGATTTGTCGTGGACTACGATGACTTAGCGTCCCTACAGGAGCTCGTAAAAGAAGCGAGACGCGTGGCATCGACACATAAGGCGGTTGTCATAAAAATCGACCCGAATATCGACCGGGATGAGATGCCGGGATTATTGACCGAGATGGAAGCCATCGGATTTAAACATAAAGGATACGGGGGCGGCTTTGACTATGCCCAACCTCGGTTCACAATGGAGACGGATTTGCGACCGAATGAAAAAGACATTTTCGCAAAGTTTCATCACAAGTTCCGGTATAACGTCCGTTTAGCAGAGAAGAAAGGGATTGTCTGTAAGGAAGTCGGACGTGACGGGTTAAAAACGTTTGCTGACCTCATGAAGGTGACGGGGGAACGTGACGGGTTTGCCATTCGTGGTCTCGATTACTTTGAGAACCTATACGATTGTCTGCAACCGAATGACGCCCGTCTCTTCTTGACGAAGCTTGAACCTCAAATTGCACTCGATCAACTTCAGACGACGCTTCAAAAGGCGAAAACAGATTTGGAGAAAATTGGACGCAATCTAGAGAAAGAGACGGTCGAAAAGAAACGGACGAGCCTTCTCAATCGCAAGGAGCAGACAGAGGCACAAATTGTGAAAGCCGAACAAGCGTTACCTGAACTCGTCGAACTGAATCAGACATACCCTGATGGTCTCGTCCTGTCAGGTGGGTTGTTGACACTCGCCGGACGTCGTTCTTATTACTTATACGGTGCCTCATCCAACGAGTTTCGTGAGTTCATGCCGAATCACTTGATGCAATGGACGATGATGAAGGCGGCTAAAGAGAGTGGAGCGGAGCGATATGACTTCGGTGGGATTTCAGGTAGTACAGACCCGGATGATGAGTATGCCGGATTGTACGCCTTCAAGTCTGGTTGGGGAAGTGACGTGATCGAGAAAGTCGGAGAGTTCGACCTCGTCTTGAATCGTCCATTATATATGGCATTTGAAAAAGGATTACCAATTCTAAAAGGGCTACGTAAACGGTTAAGAAGATGAGATGGACTGGCGTATTATCACTTGCGATGATTGCCTTTCTAATTGGGGTCACGCTCGCCTATTTCTACATGCAACCCGATCCGGTGCCATGGGTGGATGAACCGACGTTTGAGGCGGACATGTGTGTACGAGATATGGAAGCGGAGAATGCGGTTCTAGCGAGGACGAATATCGATTTCGATCAATTGCACCCTCATGTCGCGAATCGAGGTGCCTCGTTCGTACGATTGGCACATTCTTGTCTAGATCTCGAGATCCGACTTACATCGGGATTTCGTTCGACCAAAGAACAGAATGACCTGTATGCACAAGGTCGTTCTGAACCAGGTCGCATCGTGACGAATGCTAAAGCAGGTCAAAGCTATCACAATTACGGACTTGCGATTGATTTCGTCATCATCTATAACAATAAAGTGGATTACGATTTGAGCACTGACCGGAATCGAAATGATCTACCGGATTGGCAAGAACTCGGTGAATTAGGGAAGGCGCTCGGGTTCGAATGGGGAGGGGACTGGAACTCATTTCCTGACTATCCTCATCTTCAAATGGACTTTGGTTTGTCGATTCGACAGCTGAAAGCAGGCAAACGACCGGACAAGGAAGCAACCATTCCAGTTGCTGATACACTACAGCCTCTACTAAATTGAACGGGAATGTTGGCAATGAAGCCGTTTTCCGCTACAATATTCAGTAGCGATAAGGGACGGAACAGAATATGAATCAATTAGGAGGTTTTTGTTAGTGTCAAAAAAGAAGACAGAGAATGTTAGCGTCTTTGCGCTTGGAGGCGTAGGCGAAATCGGGAAGAACATGTACGTCGTGGAACTAGACGACGACATCTTCGTGATCGATGCCGGTCTCATGTTTCCGGGCGATGAGATGCTTGGGATTGATATCGTCATCCCGGATATCACGTATTTGAAAGAAAATAAAGAGCGCGTACGGGCGATTTTCATCACACACGGTCACGAGGACCATATCGGTGGACTTAGCTACGTGCTACGCGACTTGAAACACGTTCCAGTATATGGGACGAAATTAACACTTGGGTTGATTGAACTAAAATTAAAAGAGGCCGGCTTATTGAAAGAGGTCGACCTTCGCATGATTGACGCAAAAACGAAATTGACTATCGCTGATCATTTCATCACGTTCTTCCGCGTCAATCACTCGATTCCTGATTGTGTCGGGGTTTGCATTCAAACCTCTCAAGGGGCGATCGTTCATACTGGAGATTTCAAGTTTGATTATACGCCCGTTGATGGAAAACAATCCGACTTTAACAAGTTGGCTGCAATCGGACAGCGAGGAGTACTCGCGTTACTTTCAGACTCGACGAACGCTGAGCGACCGGGACAAACCGGTTCAGAGTCGATTGTTGGCGCCGAATTGAACGATGTCATCTATCAAGCGGAAGGCCGAGTCATCGTGGCGTCGTTCGCGTCGAACGTCCATCGCCTGCAACAAGTCTTCGCGGCAGCAGAAGCAAACGACCGTAAAGTCGCCGTCGTCGGTCGCAGTATGGTCAACATCGTCGAAGTCGCCCAAAAACTGAACTATTTACGCTTCAAAGCGAAGACACTCGTCGAGTTGTCACAAGTGAATCGTCTTCCCGACGATAAAGTCGTCATTTTGACGACTGGTTCACAAGGTGAGCCGATGGCGGCATTGACACGCATGGCACGCAATGCGCATAAACAGGTCAATATCCGTTTGAACGATACCGTCGTCATTGCGGCCACTCCGATTCCGGGGAATGAGAAGTCCGTTTCAAAAACAATCGACTTATTGTTCCGCTCAGGCGCAAATGTCATTTACAATCAGCGTAAAGTACACGTATCTGGACACGGTTCGGCCGAAGAGTTGAAGTTGATGCTCAACCTCGTCAAACCGAAATACTTCCTCCCGATTCACGGAGAGTATCGGATGCAGATGGCGCATTCAAAATTGGCTGAACAAGTCGGCGTAAAGCCAAACAACATTTTCATCGTTGAAAAAGGGGATGTCGTCGAATTCACCGGTCGAAAAGCCCGAATGAGCCGTAAAGTACCTGCAGGGAACGTCTTGATTGACGGAATCGGCGTCGGTGACGTTGGAAACATCGTCTTACGTGATCGTCGATTGTTGTCACAAGACGGGGTTGTCCTTTGTGTGGTCACGTTGAATCGGAAACAGAAGAAATTGATTTCAGGACCTGAGCTCATCTCACGTGGATTCGTTTATATGCGCGAGTCAGAAGAGATGATTTCAGAGGCAAACCGGATTGTCACGAAACAGATTGAAAAGAGTCTGCAAGCTGGCAGTGATTGGACCGAATTGAAATCAAATATCCGCGAGCGGCTGAGCGTCTTCTTGTTTGAACAGACGAAACGTCGTCCGATGATCTTGCCGATCATCATGGAGATTTAATGGAATGAGAGTGAGGCAAAAGTCATCCGACTTTTGCCTTCTTTTTTTAGGAGGAACTAATGTGGCTCAAAAATCAAGTAAGACTCCCGTGAAGCGCAAGCGGCCAGCGACAAGGAATACGAGAAAACGAAGAAAGCAATCGATTGCGCCACGTACATACGGATGGGGGATCTTTGTTCTCGCCATCGTCGCATTCGTATTTTCCTTGTTTGACTTAGGATGGGTCGGACAACAGTTATCAAATCTAGCTGAATATATATTTGGCGGATGGGGGGCGCTCACATACTTAATGGTGGCCCTGCTTTCGTGGATCATCCTTCAACCGATGAAGCCGATCGAGCGAACCGGGTTACTCAGCATGACCTTCTCATTTCTACTGTTCGGTGATTTATTGTGGGGAGAAGAACGGGGGGGCATCAACGGTGTCCTATATGATTTAAATCAATATTTACTTTCTGACTTCGGCATCATCTTTTTAGGAATCGTCTGTTTCCTCGTCGGTGTCTCTCTATACGTGCCAACAATTTGGGGGACGATGTATCATCGGATGAATGAGTCGTTTGTGGCTGTAAGAAAAGAATGGCAAGCCCGTCCGAAAGGCGAGAAGAAGGCAACGAGCCAAGCGAGGAAGAGACAGTCTAAGCCAAAAGATGTAGATGCGGTGACAGAAACTGAGTCGGACGTTGAGTCGGATGCGGTCACGATGAGTGATATTCCAATCGTCGGGTTCAGTGAGAAGGTAGTGGCGGAAAAGAAAGAGACGGGGCATGAACCATCGACGTCTGAGGAGACGGTCACGACCGAGGAGATGATGATGACTGCAGCACAAGATGTTTCAGATTCATACGAACTCCCTCCTTTCTCACATTTGAAAGAACCGGTGCTCACCGACCTATCGGGTGAAAACGCCCGATTAAAAGAGAATGCGTCTAAATTGGTGAAGACGTTGAAATCGTTCGGTGTCGGGGTGAAAGTATTGAAGATTCATTTGGGACCGACCGTCACAAAATATGAGTTGCAACCTGATATCGGAGTGAAAGTCAGTCGCATCACCTCTCTAAGCGATGACTTGGCATTGGCTCTTGCGGCAAAAGATATTCGGATTGAAGCCCCGATCCCTGGAAAAGCGGCGATTGGAATCGAGGTGCCGAATCAAGAAGTCGCCCCTGTTTGCTTACGAGAAGTTCTCGAGGCGGATGTTGTGAAACAAGATGAAGCAAAGTTACTCGTCGCTCTAGGACGTAGTATAAGTGGAGAGACGGTCGGCATTTCTCTTAATAAAATGCCACATTTGCTTGTCGCAGGATCGACAGGTTCAGGTAAATCAGTCTGTATCAATGGGATGATCGTATCTTTATTGATGCGTTCTCGACCGGACGAGGTGCGGCTCATGATGATTGACCCGAAAATGGTCGAATTGAATGTTTATAACGGTGTCCCACATTTATTGACACCGGTCGTCACCGACCCAAAAAAAGCGGCGCAGGCGTTGAAGCAGGTCGTTGCCGAGATGGAACGTCGGTATGAACTCTTCAGTCGGTTCGGTGTGCGCAATATCGAAGGGTACAATGAACTCGTCGACCAATCAGAAGATGAAGATGCGAAGCGATTGCCGTTCATCGTCGTCATCGTCGATGAATTGGCGGACTTGATGATGGTCGCATCAAATGACGTCGAGGATGCGATCATGCGACTCGCTCAGATGGCAAGGGCGGCAGGCATCCATATGGTGCTCGCCACGCAACGTCCGTCGGTTGATGTCATCACAGGGGTCATCAAAGCGAACATCCCGTCTCGAATCGCCTTTGCGGTCTCATCTCAGACCGATTCACGAACAATCCTTGACGGTGGAGGAGCTGAAAAACTGCTCGGACGAGGAGATATGCTCATGTTAGCCAACGGAATGAACAAGCCGGTCCGAGTGCAGGGTGCGTTCGTCTCAGACCAAGAGGTCGAGACGGTCGTCAATCATGTGATTGCACAACAACGCGCACAATACGTTGAATCGATGATGCCAAAAGAAGAAGAGGTCACAACGATTGACTCGGATGATTCGTTATTTGGTGAAGTCACTCAGTTCATCATCACTCAGGAAACGGCATCGACTTCGATGATACAACGAAGATTTCGGATTGGGTACAACCGTGCGGCCCGTTTAATCGATTCACTCGAAGAGGCGGGTTACGTAGGCCCGTCAGAGGGGTCGAAACCACGGAAAGTACTCATCCATGAACGGGAAGAATGAATATTACGAACGATTATGTATTTATATATATAATCGTTCGTTTTTTATTTGGTTTTAAATAATATGGAAATATGTATCGATTCGATAGAGGTTCGTTATAATTTAAATGTAATATAGCACATATGACCTATATCAATAATTAGTACATACTTTTAAAAAACACTGAAGCGCTTACATTTTTTAATAACGTTTACATTTTACAAAAGTTTTTCAGAGGAGATTGAAATAGGGAAAAATGGCTCAGATGTACGGTTATTCGTAGTTTTTCAAAATATTTCCCTGATTCCGAACAAAAACTATTGCGTTCTAATTCTCGAATCCCTATACTTAAAATTGGCAAGGACATTCATACGTCAGATGTCTGAGCACCGGAAAGTAAATTAAAGGTGGTGAGGCCAATGTCGATTAAGCTCGATCATCGATTGCTCTATCTTCGAGTGATTGAGAAAATTAAGCAAGATATCGACGCTGGTGTCTATCGTGAAGGTGAGAAACTACCTTCAGAATTTGAACTATCGAAGCAACTCGGAGTCAGTCGGGCAACCCTACGTGAAGCGCTCCGAATTCTCGAGGATGAAAAGTTTGTCGTGCGAAAACACGGAGTGGGGACGTTTATCAGTTCTAAGCCTCCATTCACGTCAGGCATTGAAGAATTGTTCAGTGTCACGGACATGATCACACGAGCGAAAATGACACCAGGAACGAAAGTATTGGTGGCCGAGAAAGTGTTGGCAACAGAGAGAGAAGCCGAGCGTCTCAAAATTGAGCCGAACTCACCGATTTATCGAATCGTCCGGATTCGATACGCGGATGACACACCGGTCGTTTATTGTGTCGACAAAGTGCCGGCCCATCTCGTCTCAAATCCTGAGGCGTTGACAGAAGGGAAGTCTTTGTTTGACGCTCTCGAACAAGAGGTAGGACGTCGAGTCGCATATGCGATTACGCACATCGAACCGAGTGTCAGCTCTGAAATTTCGTCACAGCTTCAGACGGACCAACCGTTACTCGCTTTGAAACAATTGCATTATGATGAGAGTGATTTACCATTGCTCGATTCAGCCAACTTTTTCCGTGCTGATCGATTCGACTTCCATGTCGTACGTAAACGAGTTTG
Organism: Exiguobacterium qingdaonense; assembly: GCF_018617855.1. Taxonomy (GTDB): domain Bacteria; phylum Bacillota; class Bacilli; order Exiguobacteriales; family Exiguobacteriaceae; genus Exiguobacterium; species Exiguobacterium qingdaonense. The sequence goes on along the minus strand of NZ_JACSKY010000001.1, from coordinate 267,671 downwards.
AACAGGCAGTTCTGAACGGAAGAGTTATTTTTGGGGAATAGCGTGAAAGCGCTTTCTTATACCGGTGTAAAGACTACTGATGACATGACAACAAATTTGTTATGAACCGAAAGGGGAAACACGACGATGATGAACAAAAAGAAAACGATTCTCTCAGCTTTAGCAGCAGGACTTACACTCTCTACAGTACTCGCAGCTTGCGGTGGAGACGACAATGAAGGTGGCTCATCTAACGGTGAAGGCGGCGGCGAAGGCAGCGACTTCAAAGTAGCCATGGTTACGGACACTGGCGGTGTTGACGACAAATCATTTAACCAATCAGCATGGGAAGGGCTCACAAAGTTTGGTGAAGATAACGACTTGACTGAAAATGAAGGGTTCAAATACCTTCAATCAGCTAAACAAGCGGACTATCAACCTAACTTGCAACAATTGGCTCGTGACAACTTCAACTTGATTTACGGAATCGGTTTCTTGATGGCTGAAGACGTAAAAAAAGTAGCTGACCAGTTCCCAGATAACAACTTCGCAATCGTAGATATGGTTGTCGATGCTCCTAACGTCGCTTCAATCACGTTCAAAGAGCAGGAAGGTTCATTCCTCGTTGGTGTCATCGCAGGTCTTTCTACAACGACAGATAAAGTCGGTTTCATCGGTGGGGTAGAATCAGACTTGATCAAGAAGTTTGAGAACGGATTCAAAGCAGGCGTCATGGCTGTCAATCCAGATGCGACGATCGACGTGAAGTATGCAGAAGACTTCAACTCAGCTGAAAAAGGAACTGCGATCGCTTCAGGTATGTACGGTTCTGGGTCTGACATCATCTACCACGCAGCTGGCGGTACGGGTGTAGGGGTGTTCACAGAAGCGAAAAACCGTAAGAAGAACGGTGAAGATGTTTGGGTAATCGGTGTCGACCGTGACCAATATGAAGAAGGTCTTCCAGAAGACGTCACATTGACTTCAATGGTCAAACGTGTAGATACGGCGACTTATGAAGTATCGAAACAGACGATGGACGGAGAGTTCCCAGGCGGCGAAATCATCGAGTTCGGTTTGAAAGATGAAGGTGTCGGCATCGCGGAAACATCTGACAAGCACGTGTCACAAGACATCCTCGACAAAGTTGAAGAGTACCGCACACAATTGGTTGACGGAGAACTTACTGCACCAGCAACTGATGCTGAGTTCGAAGAGTTCATGAAAAACGTAAAATAATTCATTTGAGTAAAGGGGGGACCCATGTGGTCTCCCTTTACTTAAAGTTAGGGGTGAACTTCCTTGGAATATGTAATTGAAATGCTAAATATTCGCAAAGAGTTCGGTACGTTCGTTGCGAACGACAATATTACGCTCCAATTGCGCAAAGGAGAAATCCATGCGCTTCTAGGAGAGAACGGAGCGGGGAAATCGACGCTCATGAACGTGTTGTTTGGTCTTTATCAGCCTGAGGGCGGAGAGATTCGCGTACACGGTAAAAAAGTGGATATTGAGAATCCGAACATCGCCAACGAGCTCGGGATCGGGATGGTCCACCAACACTTTATGTTGGTAGAAAAATTCACGGTCACTGAAAACATCATCCTTGGCCTTGAACCGAAGAGTGGAGTCACGATTGACCGTGATACAGCTCGTAAGAAGGTTATGGAAATTTCAGAGCAGTATGGACTTAAAATTGACCCGGACGCAAAAATTGAAGATATTTCAGTCGGCATGCAGCAGCGCGTAGAAATCTTGAAAACACTTTATCGCGGAGCCGATATCTTGATTTTCGATGAACCGACAGCAGTGTTGACACCACAAGAGATTCAAGAACTTATCCAAATTATGAAACGTCTGATTGCTGAAGGTAAGTCGATCATCTTGATTACGCACAAGCTAAAGGAGATCATGCAAGTCGCCGATCGTTGTACGGTCATCCGTCGTGGTCGCTATATCGGTACGGTTGAAGTGGATGAAACGGTGAATGAAGACAGTCTCGCAGAGATGATGGTCGGACGTGAAGTCAACTTTGCTGCGGAGTATTCAAAAGCCGACCCACAACAAGTCGTGCTCGACGTCCAAGGGCTCGTCGTCAAGGACAGTCGTGGATTGAAGGTCGTTGAAGGATTAGACTTACAGATTCGAGCGGGAGAAGTGCTCGGAATCGCTGGGATTGACGGGAATGGACAAACCGAGTTGATTGAATCCATCTCTGGATTGAAAAAACCGGAGTCAGGTAAAGTGTTACTCAATGGAAAAGATGTGACGGGACATACACCGCGTAAAATGACGGAAGCCGGGATCGGACATATCCCACAAGACCGTCATAAGCACGGGCTCGTCCTCGACTACTCGATTCGTGACAACATGGTTCTTCAAACATATTATAAAGAACCATTTTCAAAGCGCGGTCTCATGAACTATAAAGCTGTCGCTGAGAAGGCGAAGGCGTTAATTGAGAAGTTTGACGTCCGAACTCCGTCGATTGATGTGGCGGCGCGTGCACTTTCGGGAGGAAACCAACAAAAGGCGATCATTGCTCGTGAAGTCGACCGTTCACCTGATTTGCTCATCGCGGCTCAGCCGACACGCGGACTTGACGTTGGTGCGATTGAATTTATTCATGAGCAACTGATAAAAGAGCGCGAGAAAGGTCGTGCGGTCTTGCTCATTTCGTTCGAGCTTGATGAGATTTTACACGTATCCGACCGGATCGCTGTTCTCTATGAAGGAAAAATCGTAGGGATTCGTGATCCGAAAGAGACGACGGAACAAGAACTAGGCTTCTTGATGGCCGGCGGTCAGAGAGGGGACGAAACAGAATGAAAAAATTAAGTTTAAACCAGCTTCTCATTCCTTTCCTATCCATCATTTTAGGACTGCTCGTCGGAGCAATCGTCATGTTGATTGGTGGTTACGACCCGGTTCAAGGGTTCATCTCCTTGTTTAACGGGATGTTCGGTAGTCCTTATGCAATCGGTGAGACGTTACGTGCGGCTGCACCGCTCATCTTCTCAGGTCTAGCGGTCGCGTTTGCATTCCGTACAGGACTATTCAACATCGGGGTAGAAGGGCAAGTACTCATCGGCTGGGTCGCCGCCGTGTACGTCGGAATCAATTTCGACTTGCCGATGTTCATCCACTTACCGCTCGCGCTTCTCGCAGCAATGCTCGCAGCAGCGATTTGGGCGTTTGTCCCTGGTTTTTTAAAAGCGAAGTTTTACGTGCACGAAGTCATCACGTCAATCATGATGAACTATATCGCGCTTTACACGACGAATGCGATTTTGCGTAACATCATCGGTGTGACGAATGAACGTACAGATTCAATCAACGAATCAGCGTCGCTCGCATCTCCTTGGTTACAGGAATTGACCACGTTTTCACGTCTACACTGGGGTGTTCTCGTCGCGGTTCTTGCGGCGATCGTGTACTACTACATTCTTCAACGTACGACGCTCGGTTATGAGTTACGCGCGGTTGGATTCAACAAACATGCATCTCAATATGCGGGGATGAGCGTCAACCGTAACATTGTCCTCTCGTTCGTCATCTCTGGGATGTTCGCAGGTCTTGCCGGTGCGATGGAAGGTCTCGGAACGTTTGGCAGTATGACGCTGTCGGCATCGTTTACTGGTGTCGGTTTTGATGGGATCGCCGTAGCGCTCCTCGGTGCGAACACGGCAATTGGAGTCGTTCTCGCAGCAATCTTATTCGCAGGATTGAACATTGGCGGTTTGGCGATGCAACTCGGTGCGAACGTGCCGTCTGAGCTAGTTAAAGTCATCATCGCGGCAATCGTCATCTTTGTGGCATCTGGTTATGCCATCAACTATGTCATCGATAAACTTAAAGGAAATCGTAAGAAAGGAGTGGAGAAAAAATGAGCTTCTTAGAAGTCCTTTACATCGTCGTACCGGTAGCACTCGCCTATGCGACTCCACTCATTATTGCAGCACTCGGTGGAATCTTCAGTGAACGTTCTGGTGTCGTCAACATCGCCCTTGAAGGGATTATGATTATCGGTGCCGCAACGGGAATCATCACGACCCTCACTTTGACAGATTTAGGGGCCGGTGTGTTTAGTCCGTGGATCTCCTTGCTCGTCGCGATGGTCGTTGGTGCATTGTTCTCACTCTTCTTGGCCGTCCCGGCTATCCTTTGGCGTGCTGACCAAACGGTTCTCGGGGTAGCGATCAACATGCTTGCAATCGGTCTCGCCATCTTTGTCGTCCGTGTGCTTTATAATAAAGGTCAAACTGACTTTATTGAGTACCGCATTGCGAAAGAGAACGTACCATTCTTATCAGATATTCCTGTTATAAAAATGTTCTTCATTAACGTGCAATACACGTCATTCGTTGCCATCGCCTTGGCGTTTGTCGTCTGGTTCGTCATCTTCAAGACACCGTTCGGGCTTCGTCTTCGCTCGGTCGGGGAACACCCGATGGCCGCAGATACGATGGGGATCAACGTCACAAAAATGCGCTTCATGGGCGTCATGCTCTCTGGGGCATTCGGTGGTCTTGCCGGTGCGGTCTATGCTGTAACGGTTACGACGAACTTCAGTGGAACGACAATCGTCGGTCAAGGATTCTTGGCGATTGCCGCCATGATCTTCGGGAAATGGAATCCACTTGGTGCACTCGGTGCCGGGCTGTTCTTCGGATTCGCCCAAGCGCTCTCGATTATCGGAAGCAACTTGCCGGTGATCAATAACGTGCCGCAACTTCTGCTTTTGATTGCGCCATATGCCCTCACGATTCTCGCACTTGCCGGTCTCGTAGGTCGCGCGGATGCGCCGAAGTCGGTCGGTATCCCATATATTAAAGGGAAGCGATAATTCAAGATAGGACATATGTCCATTTTAGTAAGGTTGTTTGGTACTTAAGCCAAACAACCTTTTTTGATATACTTGTCTAAAGATGTCATAATCGACACAATGTGAGAGCGGACAAATAAAAAAGACATATCAGTCGAGTGACCGATATGTCTTTCATTGATTATTCGAATTTTAAAGCGTCGCCATCGAACGACTCGTCCGCCACTTTGATTGAATCAGTCGGACAACCTTCGAATGCATCCATCATGTCTTCGTATAGTTCATTTGGGACTTCAACGGTACCTGTGTTGTCATCCATCAAGTTGAACGCGAGACCTTCATCGTCATAATCGTAAATATCTGGTGCTGCCGCGCCACATGCGCCACAGGCGATACATGTGTCTTTGTCAACGATTGTAAATTTTCCCATAGTGATTCCCCTCCAAATAGTTCGTTACGCATATTGTACGTAAACAATTAACGGACTACGAGTTATTGTAGTCTACATACCCAATTAATTCAATGAGAAAACGAGTGTCTTTTTGTTAAGATAATGATTTTTTTAAGGATGTGACGATTTGATTCATTTAGCGGATGGCGTTTTATTACTGGCCATTAAACGATTGAACGGTGAACGAAGTGAACGCAGTCTGTACCATGTTTTAAACGGCAAGCGATCGGCGACGACGTTACAAGATGCGTTCTTTTATGAGATGGAACCCGTTTTTGGACAGTTTCCGCAAACGACGTACTTATATGAGGCGATGTTGAAACGCTTCGAGAAACGTGGATGGTTGAATCGAAAAGACTTTACGTTGACCGAGGCGGGCGAGATGTTGGCGTCACCCGAAGCGGTTGAGCAGTTGATGAATCGACTAGGCGGTGAACGTCGTGATTATAATTTGACGACGTGGAAGCGGTTGAGCCTGTTCGTTCAAACGTTCATGTCGCGAGAGCATGACCGGACGTTTTATCCGGTTCAAGCCGACCGGCCGGCAGAACAGTGGGTCAAACAGTTATTACGGTTCGATCGCGATTGGAAAGAGCTTATGCGAACGTTCCATCAAGAGATTGAACGAGCGCTCGAGCGTATCGGGGACCCGTACGCGTCGGCCGTCGTCTATCGATTTACTGGCGCCTTTGAGACAGGTCTGACATATGAACAAATCGCCAAACTGCTCAATGTCGATGCTGAAACGGCTCGTCTGTACTTTTTGGCAGGATGGAATGAACTGTTGATCGTTCTACCGGACGAGGCGAAACTCCGAGGGTTTACGTATGGGTTATCGACGGAACGGATGACGTTCTCGGCACGTGAATCGTACGATCTGTTTTTGAAAGGGTACACGTTCGAGCAGGTTCAGGCAAAAAGACGTTTGCGGACGAGTACGATTGAAGATCATGTGGTCGAGATGGCGATGTATCTGGACGTCTTCCCTCTCGATCAATTCGTGCCGATGGAGGATGTCGCTACGATCGAACAACTGCGACATCCGAGCAGTTGGGCACTGAAACCGATCTTTGAGAAAATGGGGCGTGTCAGTTACTTTCAAATACGTCTTGTGTTCGCAAGGCTGAAACGAGGTGAGACATTTGTATGAATCGACATTAAAGCGAGTGTTCGGATATGATTCGTTCCGAACAGGTCAACATGACATCATTCATGCGGTAGTAGAAGGACACGACGTATTGGCTGTCATGCCGACCGGGGCAGGGAAGTCGTTGACGTTCCAACTCCCTTCTTATATCAAAAATAAAGGTTTGACGGTCATCGTCTCACCACTACTCTCATTGATTGAAGACCAGATGCAACATATCCGTGCGCGTGGGGAACGAGGTGTCGCGCGACTGACATCGATGGAGTCGGCAGAAGAAAAACAAGAGATTATCAATCAGTTGAAACGTTACCGCTTCCTCTATTTATCTCCTGAACAACTGGCCGTCCCATACGTCACGCGCGCACTTTCGAATGTATCCGTTCAAATGCTCGTCATCGATGAGGCGCATTGTATATCGCAGTGGGGGCACGAGTTTAGACCGGAGTATGCCCGACTAGGAGAGTTACGAAAGCAAATCGGTAGCCCACAATGTATGGCAGTGACGGCGACGGCACCAGAAAACGTGAAACGAGACATCATCGAGAAGCTTGCGCTCTTCACGCCCGAACAGTTTGTTCATTCCGCCAATCGACCGGAAATACGGTTGGTCGTCGAACGATTGGACAAAGAACGAAAACTAGAGCGGTTGAAGGAACTGATTCAAAACATCCCAAAACCGGCAGTCGTTTATACGGCGACACGTCGCGAAGCGGAGGCGCTGGCGTTTGAACTAGACGATGCCTTGTTTTATCACGGTGGGATGTCTACGGAGGATCGACGGCTCGTGCAGTCCCAGTTTCTACGAGACGAGGTGTCTGTCATGGTATGTACGAGTGCGTTCGGGATGGGTGTCAATAAGGACAACGTTCGTTCCGTCGTCCACTTTCAAATACCGGCGACCGTCGAGGCGTATATGCAAGAAATCGGACGGGCGGGTCGAGACGGGCAGCCGGCGTTCGCCATCCTTTTGTACGCAGAAGGGGACGAGCGCATCCAACAGTTTTTAATCGACGGTCAATATCCAAAAGATGAAGACGTTCGTATGGCCTATTTCGAGAGTGAGAACGGGACTGCTATAACCCAGTTGCCACGCTTGCTACGAATGAGTGAGGAAGAGTCAAAGTTTTTACTCCTTAAACAATTGCTTACGGAACGCTCTCTTCAAGAAGCGCTCGAGTGGGTAAAAGAAAGAAGACGGGATCGCTATCGTCAACTCGGTCAAATGATGGACTATGCACTCATCCGTACGTGCCGACGTGATTATTTGCTTCGTTATTTTTCGGAGCCGACGATTGAGCAGGAGGAATGTTGTGATATTTGTGGAGAGATCATTTATCCCGAGACTTCAACAATTGTTCGAGAAAATGTGACAGAATGGAAAATACGGTTGACGCAAATCTTTTCCTTTGAATAATATCATAGTAAAATGATAAAAAAGGTAAAGGAGGGCATACGTTGCGACATCGGAATCAAGCGGATTCTTTACGTGAGCAATTGGCAGACACGTTGCCGTCTCGAGCGGAGCGGCAAGAGGGCGAACGAAAGAGGAAGTTGAATGATAACTGGATGAAGCGCCCATTGGCGATGACATTGACTTTCGCCATGTTAGCGATTATTCTCATTTTCATATATATCGGGCGACATGCCATGTTTTAACGGGTGCGGACACAGTCCGCATCTTTTTTATATTCAAAAAATACTCAATTGCACAATAAAAGGGGTAAACCGATTTGATTGAGGATATACTTATAGCATAAGAACAAGTAAGGGAGGAGGGCGGAGATGCCGAAATACTCCATCAAGACCGTGGCGACATTGACCGGTGTCAATCCGACGACCATTCGTGCATGGGAACGTCGATACCAATTTATCGTACCGAACCGAACCGAATCTGGTCACCGCCTGTATTCAGATCAAGATGTCGAGAAAATCAAGTGGGTCGTAGACAAGCAAAAAGAGGGACTGTCCGTCTCACAGGCGATTCAACAACTTCAACATAACTTTGAGCCTAAACCATCGGCCACCAAGTTATACGATGAAGAATTAAAAGATAGACTGCTCGAGGCATTGCTATCTTTTGACGAACGTTTGGCGCATGACTTGATTAACCGTGCGTTCAACACGTTCAGTTTTGAAAAAGTGACGAATGATATCATTCAGCCTTTATTAATGGATATTGGCTCGAAATGGGAAGAAGGTTCGATCACAATCGCCCACGAGCATTTTGCTACTGCCTTCTTAAGAGCGCGACTTTCGACGTTGTCTCTTCAAATGCCGATGAACCCATTTCTTCCGAGAATCACCTGTGTGTGCGCGCCGGACGAAGTGCATGAAATCGGATTACTGTTCGTCACACTCTACTTGCGCCAGCATGGATATGACGTGATCTTTTTAGGGGCGGGATTTCCTAAGGAAGATTTGAACAGGGCGTTACACGATATAAACACGACGTTTCTCATCTTCGCGTGCACACAATCCGAACACATCCCAAACCTTCTCGATGCGATGGATTATATTCAGGCAGACCACCCTGATCTGAAAATCGGTGCTGGTGGTATTGCGGTCAGCCTCGAGAAAGAACGATTCCAAGAAGCGTTTCTTGGGGACACCCCAGAAGAGTGGACGAAATGGTTATCTACTATTTGACAAGGGATAAAAACGAGAGTAGCTTATTAGTAGGATTGACTATTCACTGGAGGTTTTCGATTGAGATTTGAAAAACAAACAAAAGAGCATCTTCGTGTATATGTGACTGCGAACGAACTCTCGTCGCGTGGCATCGCCATCGATACAATCGTAGGAGAAAACGGTCAACTGCTATGGAAAGAACTGCTTGAGACAGCAGAAAGCGAGTACGGATTCTCACCGCAAGGAGCGGTCGATTTGAACGTGACGATGTTCCCTCGGGACGGACTCGTCATCGACGTCCAAAAAGGGGAGGCGATCGCGGAACTCGATGTCGAGCAGGTCGAGATTCGACTGACGATCGATGTGATTCATCATTTGATTTATCAGTTCGAGGATCTCGAAGATTTGATCAACGCCTCGATTCGCCTGTTTCCTCACATGCATGAGACCGAGCAAGGCGGCGCACTATATCACTACGAAGGCCGATACTATTTGCATTTTGTGGAGGTGCTCCCTTCACAGGTAGAAGAACGACTTGCTGCCATCCTGTCCGAGTATGGGAAGACGACTACGGTCAGTCCATACGTCATGTTGGAGTACGGCAAGACGATTCAAACAGAACACGCCGTCAAAGAGCTGTACGATGCATTCGCATGAGTACGGCTTTTTTACTGTTCTGTTTCTATTGTTTTGATCACACCCGTGTTATGATAAGACTTGAATTTTCAGTAGTTAGTTGAAGGAGAGATTGGAATGAAAGTCGCTGTATTATATGGTGGAGTGTCAGGAGAACGAGAGGTATCTCTTACGAGTGGTAAAGGAATGATTGATGCGTTGACGGAGCGTGGCCATGACGTCACGGCAATCGACTTTCATCCGGAACGGGCGAACGAGCTTTTGACGCTCGATGTTGATGTCGTCGTCAGCGCGTTGCATGGTAAGTACGGCGAGGACGGTCGCGTGCAATCATTACTTGAGATGGCCGGAATTCCATATACTGGTTCGGGTGTTTTGGCATCTGCTCTGGCGATGGACAAGGCGAGAGCAAAGATCATCTTTGCGGCATCCGGGATTCGGGTCGCGCGAGATGTGTTGATTGAGTCCAAGCATTCCATTGATGCGAAATTGAGTGAGTGGGGGGGCGAGTTCCCGTGTGTCGTCAAGCCGGCACAAGAAGGTTCTTCCAACGGGCTGACGATTGCTATGAACGAAGAGATGTTGCGTGAAGGGATCGACAAGGCGTTTGGCTGCGATTCAGCAGTTTTAGTCGAGCAGTACATCAAAGGGAAAGAACTGACCGTCCCGGTCATCGGAAACTTCGGGAAGGAAGAGGCGCTTCCTGTCATCGAGATCATTCCGAAAAATGAGTATTACGACTATGAGTCGAAATATACAGAAGGTGGTTCTAAACATGTCTGTCCTGCTGACATTTCAGTTGAACTGACGACAGAGGTTCAAAAAGCCGCTATTCTGGCGCATCGTGCACTCGGTTGTTCCGGCTATTCGCGATCGGATTTTCTCGTTTCACAGACGGGGGAAGCTTATATTTTAGAGACGAATACACTACCGGGTATGACACCGCTCAGCTTGTTCCCGGACAGCGCAAAAACAATCGGGATCTCATACGGGGAGCTGTTAGAGCGATTTATTGAACTCGCTCTCGAACGTGAAGGGTCGACGAGCTAAATCATCGCCCTACCGAAGAAAACGCTTTCATTATTTTTCTAAAACCCTTTCAAATTGAGCGTGTATCGGCTATACTTTTAAACGAATACGAGGTTGATTCTTGGGGGAGAATCGACAATTTAGGGGAGGAAACCTTCATGATTACGGATCAAGAAAAAGGTCATCAAAAACGAAAAAACATCTTGGAATCGACACAAGAAGTGATTCACGAAGCTTTAGATAAACTCGGCTATCCAGACGAGATGTACGAGTTGTTAAAAGAACCGCTTCGCATGCTGACCGTTCGGATCCCTGTTCGCATGGACGATGGCTCAACGAAAATCTTCACAGGCTATCGTGCTCAACATAATGATGCCGTTGGACCGACTAAAGGGGGAATTCGGTTCCACCCGAGCGTAACGGAAGTAGAAGTGAAGGCACTGTCCGTATGGATGAGCTTGAAAGCCGGGATTGTCGACTTACCTTACGGTGGAGGTAAAGGTGGGATCGTCTGTGACCCTCGTGAAATGAGCTTCCGCGAAATCGAGCGCTTGAGCCGCGGATATGTTCGTGCCATCAGTCAGATCGTTGGCCCGACGAAGGATATTCCGGCACCTGACGTGTTCACGAACTCACAGATCATGGCCTGGATGATGGATGAGTATAGCCGGATTGACGAATTTAACTCACCTGGGTTTATTACCGGTAAACCACTTGTTCTTGGAGGGTCGCACGGTCGTGAGACGGCGACAGCGAAAGGTGTGGCGATCATGATTCGGGAAGCGGCGCTTCGCCGTGGCATCGAACTCAAAGGGGCGCGGGTCGTCGTCCAAGGGTTCGGGAACGCGGGTAGTTTCCTGTCGAAATTCATGTATGATGCTGGAGCAAAAGTGATAGCGGTCAGTGACGCTTACGGTGCCATTCATGACGAGAACGGGCTCGACATTCCGTATTTGTTGGATCGTCGCGACTCGTTCGGTACGATTTCAACATTGTTCAAAAATACCATCTCGAATAAAGAGATGTTAGAGCTTGACTGTGATATTCTCGTTCCTGCTGCGATTGAGAACCAAATCACGGAAGAGAACGCGGATGCCATCAAAGCGTCCATCGTCGTCGAGGCGGCGAACGGTCCGACAACGAACGAAGCGACGAAAATCTTGACAGAGCGTGGGATCCTCCTCGTTCCGGACGTGTTGGCATCGAGTGGTGGTGTCACGGTTTCATACTTCGAATGGGTACAAAACAATCAAGGATACTATTGGACGGAAGAGGAAGTCGAAGAAAAACTCGAAAAAGTTCTCGTTCACTCGTTCAACACAGTCTACAACACATCATCAGCCCGAAAAGTCGACATGCGTCTCGCCGCCTATATGGTCGGTGTACGGAAGATGGCGGAAGCATCACGTTTCCGCGGCTGGGTATAAAAAAGTTCGGTCAACTCGCGTTGACCGAACTTTTTTTAGACGTTGATTCGGTTGGCAATCGTATGTGCGATCGCCTTACCGTGGAACCGACCATTTTCGATGAAAATTTTATTCGCATCGTTTCCGGCTGCCACGACCCCGGCGATGAACAAATGCTCGACATTCGTTTCAAACGTTTCTTCATCATACGTCGGGACACCAGTCGCTTCATCGATTGATATACCGGCGTCTTTGAAAAGATGATGATCTGGCTGATATCCGGTCATGGCGAACACGTGATCCGCATATACATGCTTCTCTTCACCATGCTGACGATAGTAGACACCGTCTTCGGTGATTCGCTCGATCGTCGACTCAAACTCCATCCGGACTTTTTCATGACGGACGAGTGAGTCGAAGTTTGGGAGTACCCACGGTTTGACGGATGGGCTATACGCATCCCCTCGGTAGAGTACCGTCACATATGCGCCGGCCTTCTCGAGTTCAATCGCTGCGTCGACTGCGGAGTTTTTTCCCCCAATGATCGTGACGTGTTGCCGGTAAAATGGATGCGCCTCGTTAAAGTAGTGATGGACGTGTGGAAGCGTCTCACCGGGAACGTCGAGCATACGGGGGCGTCCATAATATCCTGTCGCTAAAATCACATAGTCCGCGTCACGAACCGTCACGCCACGTTTTTCATGTCTAGATGTCACGACGAATCGGTCGTTGACTTTTTCAACGGATTCGACCGTTTCGAACGGCTGGACGTTTAGACCGGTCCGCGTCACGACTTCCCGATAGTAGACGAGGGCATCCTGCCGTCGTGGTTTCAAATCTTTACAAATAAACGGAACGTCTCCGATTTCGAGTAGGCTAGCGGAAGAGAAGAACGTTTGGTGGGTCGGATATCGATAGATCGCATCGACGATGTTTCCGCGTTCGATCACGGTACATGAGACACCGATTTTTTCTAACTCGATTGCCGCCGAAAGGCCACAAGGGCCTGCGCCAACAATAATCGCTTGTTTCGTCACAATAAATCACCTCTTTGCTCATTGTAGGGAAGGAGATGCGGTTGCGCAAGCTTATTGCTGAAAACTGAAGCTATGTTCCATGACCGATTGAGAAGAACCGGACTCGAGTTCTACGAGAAGCCGGAGCCGAGCTTTTTGTGAATTCAAACCGTTTGAAAAAATCACACCTAACTCTTTCAATTGTTTCCCGCCCCCATCGTAACCGTACACGTCTTGGACGATTCCGTTGAAGCAACGACTGACGATCACGACGGGGATTTCTTCTACTAAACGCTCAAGCGCTGATAGGAGCGTCGGTGGGACATTCCCTTGTCCTAGTACTTCAAGGATCAGTCCGTCATATCCGAGTGCGGCGACGGACTCGAGTAAATCAGGCTCCATTCCCGCGACGACCTTCAAGACGGCTACACGCTTTGTGATAGAGGGAATCATTTTAGGCTGTCTAGTCGATGGTTGACTATATATGAGTACGTGGTCCTTTGTGACCATACCCACATTTCCGAAATGGACGGATTTAAATGTGTCGACTGATGACGTATGTGTTTTTGTGACGTTGAACGCTGAATGGATTTCCCCATTGAATACGACGAGCACCCCTTTTCCGCGAGCGACCTCACTCTTGGCGACACGCAGTGCCGTGATCAGGTTGAACTCGCCATCGGAACCGACTTCGTTTGAAGAGCGCATCGCCCCAGTCAATACGATTGGGACAGGTGCCCCGAGTGTGATTTGTAAAAAATAGGCGGTCTCTTCAAGCGTATCGGTGCCATGTGTGATGACAATCCCGTCGTATGTGGCCTGTGTCAATTCTTGTTGGATGAACTGCGCCAACTCGAGCATTTTTTCCGGGGTCATATGCGGAGACGGGATGTTTGAAAAATGTTTTGTTGTAATCTGGGCGATGTCCGTCGCCTTCGGCAATGTGGCATCGATTGGATTGACGTCACTCGGTGCGACGTGGCCCGCCCCCGATTGAGACATGGCAATCGTTCCACCGGTGTGGATTAATAATAAATGATTCATGGATGACCTCCTGATTATTTTTATCGTTTTTTCCATTTTCTAGGCTTTACGCACTTTTTCTTTCAAGCATTTCAGTGTATGCTAATGAGAGAAAGGAGAGATGCATCATGATCGCAATCGCCTTGTCTGCGGTTGCACCTGGGCTCGCCCTTCTTTCCTATTTCTATCTTCGCCATGAGCTAGAGGCGGAACCGCTCGGATATGTGATTCGTTCTTTCGTAGCCGGGGCCGTTCTTGTGTTCCCGATTATGTTTATCCAATATGCATTCGTCGAAGAAGGGGTGCTTACCGGACCGTTTTGGCAAGCGTATGTCGCTACTGCCTTGCTTGAAGAATTTTTCAAGTGGTTTATGATTTATTATACAATATATATACATAAAGTCTTTGATGATTACTACGACGGGATTCTCTATGCGGTAGCCTGCTCATTAGGCTTTGCGACGTTAGAGAATTTTTTATACTTATGGGTGTACGATTCACTAGAGATTGCGATTTGGCGAGCAATCCTGCCGGTAAGTGGACATGCCTTGTTCGCAGTCGTGATGGGTTATTGTTTAGGGAGAGCGAAACATTCGGCGCGAGAACGGATTTGGCTCTTCATGGCGGTCTTTTCCGCGACGGTCATTCACGGCACGTTCGATTTGATCTTGATTCTCGAGCCGGACCACAAGCTACCTGCCGTTCTTTATATCGTCATTTTATGGATGGTGGCATTCCTGCTCGTACGAGCAGCCAACCTGTCTAACCGCCGTCAATTTAAATAAAGGGGAAGAAAACGTATGTTAAAAGAAGGTCAAGAATTAAGAATCGAAGTGGAAGGACGCAAAGAAGGAAAGACGAAGATTGCGGGTATTACCGGCCAGGTCGTATGGATTGAGTCACCGAGTGATATGGCGACGCTAAAAACATTTTTTTTACATGAAGAAGAGGAGATGCGAGTCTATTTCTTTCAAGGTGAAAATCAACTGTATGCATTCGACACAAAAGTCGTAAAACGAATGAGCGATGCACAGTTGACGCTTCGCTACGCCTTCAAGATGCCGGACGAGAAAAAAATCAAACGAATTCAACGACGTGAATACTTGCGTGTACCTGAAATGATTGACGTAACGGTGCTTGCCGCCGATGGGGAAAGCTTTGAGTCGTTCGAGACGATGTCGCTCGACGTTTCCGCCGGTGGGATGAAAATCATCGCCAACCGTGCGCCGGTCGATGTCGATGAGTCGCTCATCGTCGTCTTTCGAATTGAAGACGAACATGGCACACCTCAGCTGTTCCGAGTGAAGAGTCGCCTTGTGCGGGTACACGAGCAAGAAGTGAAGCAAGAACTTTCTTTGGCCTTTGAAGATTTGACCCCTCGTGACCAGGAGACGATTTTACGATATTGTTTCCGTGTGCAGCTAGAAGCACGGAAGCGGACAGGGTCTGTATTTTCTTCAAGATAAAAAACTGTTATGATGTTCTCGGGATTATTGACCGAGAGGAGGAGGGTATCGGGAACACTCGATACCCGTTTTGTATGAAAAAATCATTACAAATTGCATTGGACGGACCGGCTGGTGCCGGAAAGAGCACGATTGCCAAGTCATTGGCGAAACAATTGGGATATGTCTATATCGATACAGGTGCGATTTATCGGGCGGTCACTTACCGTGCGTTAAATGAGGGCATCGCACTTGAAGACGGTGACATGCTTGCGAAGATGATTGACCGCATGTCACTTCGACTCGTTCCATCCGAAGAAGGACAACGCGTGTTTGATGGTGAAGAGGAAGTGACATCTGTCATTCGTTCAAGTGAAGTGACGAACAACGTCAGCTTTGTCGCGCGTCAGCCTGAAGTGCGCGATGCCTTGATGGATTTGCAACGGGACTTGGCCAAGGATGGCGGGGTCGTCATGGACGGTCGTGACATCGGAACTCACGTATTGCCACATGCGGACTTAAAAGTATTTATGACCGCTTCGGTCGAGGAGCGTGCACGTCGTCGTCACGAAGAAAATGTCTCGAAAGGGATTCCGAGCGACTATGAACAACTGAAAGAAGAGATTGCGCTTCGTGACAAACGAGATTCAGAACGTGAAGTCGCGCCGCTCCGTCAAGCGGAGGATGCTTATTATCTTGATACGACGACGTTGTCCATTGAGGGTGTCGTTCAAGCGATTGAAAGACTGATCGGTGAGGTGAGCGCATGAGCAAGCCATTGAACAACGGGCCTTTCGGCATGTATCGGCTAGCGAGGGGCGTCGTGAATGTCATTCAACGGGCTTCGTTTCGAGTCGAGTTCATCGGACGCGAGCATGTCCCGATGGACGGGTCGATTCTCGTCTGTTCGAATCACCAGTCGAACTGGGACCCGGTGCTCCTCGCATGCGCGATCCCAAAAGAACGTCCTCTTCGCTTTTTTGCGAAAAAGGAACTGTTTAGCGTCCCTGTGTTGAAACATATTTTAAATCGGGCAGGTCAAATTCCCGTCTCTCGTGGAGAAGGTGACCGTCAGGCACTTCGTGTCGTCCTTCAAAAGATGAAAGAAAACGAGGTCGTCTCTATATTCCCTGAAGGCACGCGCTCAAAAGACGGGACACTCGGAAAAGCACAAGCTGGTGTCGGCTTCTTTGCGATGCGGTCCGATGCCCACGTCCTGCCGATCGCCATCATCGGTCGATATAAGTTCCGTGCAAAACTCCGGGTTGTCATCGGTCAGCCGATCGACTTGACCGCGTTAAAGGAACGTAAAGCAAGTGCACAAGAAGCGGCTGACTTGATTATGGAAACGATTGCTGACCTCTATTTACAACATTCGTTTACAAAGTGAGTGACGGATCGTGAAAATGAGGTTTAAACATCTTACGATAGAGGTACAATCTTCATAACGCCTTGACAAATTCTCGGAATTATAAGAGATTTATACTAGGTGTAAGCGCCTGTTGGCGCTCCTTTTTGTACTCATCGTGAGGGGGTAGTGTTGGAATGGTCGAAGAAATGAAAGATATGCCTGATTTTGAAATGAATCGTGGTCAGATTGTGACCGGAACTGTCGTCAAAATCGAGGATAAGCAAGCGCTGATCGATATCGGTTATAAGACCGAAGCGATTTTGCCAATTAGCGAAGTATCAAGCATGCATCTAGACGATTTAAACGAATCACTCCAAGTGAACGACGAGATCCGTGTCAAAGTGAAAAAGGTCACGGACGAAGAAGTGGTCGTTTCGAAAAAAGATGTCGATGCTGAAGCAGCATGGGATCGCATTGTTGAAAAATTCGAATCGGGCGAAGTGTTTGAAGTGATGGTGAAAGACAAGGTCAAAGGTGGCCTCGTCGTCGATATTGGAATCCGTGGGTTTATCCCAGCTTCCCTAGTCGAAAGTCACTTCGTCGAGGACTTCTCGTCATACTTGAACAACCCAATTACCGTAAAAGTCGTCGAGATCGATCGCGAAAAAAATCGCGTCATCTTGTCACATAAAGCAGTTGTCGAAGCAGAGATGAGCGCGAAGAAATCAGAGACACTTGAATCACTCGAAGTCGGTCAAGTGATCGAGGGGACGGTTCAACGGTTAACGGACTTCGGTGCGTTCGTCGATATCGGTGGCGTGGACGGCCTCGTTCACATCTCAGAAATGGCACATAGCCGTGTCGAGAAACCGAGCGACGTCGTAACGGAAGGCGACCGTGTCAAAGTGAAAGTACTCGGGCTCGACTTAGACAATGAAAAAGTGAAGCTTTCCATCAAAGAAACGCAACCAGGTCCGTGGGAGACGATCGAAGGGAACATTCAACCTGGCGATGTCATCGAAGGAACGGTCAAGCGTCTCGTGACGTTCGGTGCGTTCGTTGAAGTCGCTCCACAAGTCGAAGGGCTCCTTCATATTTCACAAATTGCGAACCGTCACATCGCAACGCCGTCTGAAGTGTTGACGGAAGGGCAAGAAGTGAAAGTAAAAGTGTTAGATGTTCATCTCGACGATAAGAAAATCTCATTGTCGATGCGTGCACTCGAATCATCTGAACCGACTCGTCAAGATGATGACCAGGCGCTACTCGATGAATATAGCGACCAAGGAGGATTCTCTGTCTCTGAATTGACAGGCGATGATTCTTCGGACGATTCTAAATAAGATGATCGTTCAAGCGGGAGTCATGCTCCCGCTTCTTTTTGTATGGTCACTTAATTTTGCCTGTGATATGATAGGTAAGTTGCGTTTCGAAATGATGAAATGATGAAATTTTGATAGAAAGTTAGTGAGGTGTTGTTATGGGAATTCCAGCAGTGGCCATCGTTGGCCGTCCGAATATCGGAAAATCCACAATTTTTAACCGCATCATCGGGGATCGTGTGTCGATCGTCGATGACAAGCCAGGTGTCACACGTGACCGTATTTACGGCACAGGAGAGTGGCTCAACCGTAAGTTCCACTTAATCGATACAGGTGGGATCGAAGTAGGGGACGAGCCGTTGCTCGTTCAAATGCGTCATCAGGCGGAGCTCGCAATCGATGAAGCGGACGTTATCGTCTTCATGGTGAACGGACGTGAAGGGATCACGGCGGCCGATGAGGAAGTCGCGAACTTGTTGTTCCGTTCGAATAAACCGATCGTTCTTGCCGTCAACAAAGTCGATAACTTTGAAATGCGCGATCTTATGTATGAGTTTTATTCCCTCGGATTCGGGGACCCGTTCCCGATTTCAGGTACGCACGGGTTAGGTCTCGGTGATTTACTCGACCAAGTATTTGAACTCGCGCCAGAAAAAGATGAGTACGAGTACAACGAAGACGTCATTCAGTTCTCGCTCATCGGTCGCCCGAACGTCGGGAAGTCAAGTTTGACAAACTCAATCCTCGGTGAAGACCGTGTCATCGTTTCAAACATTGCCGGTACGACTCGCGATGCGATTGATACACCGTTCACACGTGACGGACAAGAGTACGTCATTATCGACACGGCAGGTATGCGTAAACGCGGAAAAGTATACGAATCGACAGAACGATACAGTGTCATGCGCGCGCAAAAGGCGATTGAACGCTCGAACGTGGTTCTCGTCGTCCTCGACGGTGAAGAAGGAATCATCGAGCAGGATAAGCGTGTTGCCGGTCTCGCGCACGAAGCAGGGAAGGCGATCGTCATCGTCGTCAACAAATGGGATGCCGTCGAAAAAGACGATAAGACGATGAAGAAGATGGAAGAAAAGATTCGTCAAGAGTTCTTATTCCTCGACTATGCACCGATCGTCTTCTTGTCAGCGCTCACGTCGAAACGCTTACAGACATTGTTGCCTGTCATCAAACAAGTTGCAGAAACACATCGTCGTCGTATCTCGACGAGCGTGTTGAACGATGTCATCGTCGACGCGGTCGCGATGAATCCGACACCGACGGACAAAGGACAACGATTGAAAATCAACTATGCGACTCAAGTTGCAATCGAGCCACCGACGTTCGTCTTGTTCGTCAACGATCCTGAGTTGTTGCATTTCTCTTATAAGCGTTATTTGGATAATCAAATCCGTAAAGCGTTCGATTTCACCGGGACACCGATCCATATCGTGGCTCGTCAGAAAAACTAATATCGGGGGGTGCCACTTATGGCAAACGTAGCTGTCATTGGAGCAGGGAGTTGGGGAACGGCCATCTCGCTCGTCTTAGCGGATAACGGTCATGATGTCTTGCTCTATGGACGTGAACAGGAACATGTAGATGAGATCAATACATCTCACACCAATTCGTTTTATTTAAAAGACGCACCTTTACCGGAGTCGATTCGTGCGACGACAGACTTGAAAGAAGCGCTTGATGGTCGAAACATCGTGTTTCTCGTCGTCCCGAGTTCAGCGATTCGACCGGTGGCAAAACAGTTGAACACGATGTTGACGGAACCGGTCACGATCATCCATGCGGCGAAAGGGATTGAACCGAAGACCCATAAACGCCTCTCGGAGATCGTCACAGATGAAATCGATTCATCGAAACGCCTTGCGGTCGGCGTCTTGACGGGTCCTACCCACGCAGAAGAAGTGGCCGTCAGAAAACCGACGACGATTACGATCGCTTGTGAGAATCTTGACGTCGCTGACGAAGTACAAGAGTTGCTCACGAACGATCAGTTCCGTGTCTATTTGAATTCCGATGTCGTCGGCGCCGAGTACGGCGGTGCGCTCAAAAATATCATCGCCCTTGCTGCCGGTATGACGGACGGACTTGGATATGGGGACAATGCGAAAGCGGCTCTCATGACCCGTGGGATCGTCGAGATTGCAAGGCTTGGTGTGAAGCTCGGTGCGAATCCGGCCTCATTCTCAGGATTGACTGGAATCGGAGATTTGATTGTGACGGCGACGTCACAACATAGCCGAAACTGGAGAGCAGGCAATGCGATCGGACGCGGGGAGAAACTTGAAGACGTTCTTGGAAACATGGGAATGGTCGTCGAAGGTGTCCGGGCCTGTGAGGCGGCTCATTCACTCGCGAAAGAGGCGGGTGTCGAGATGCCGATTACAGAAGCGCTCTATAACGTATTGTTCGAAGGCAAAAGCCCTCACGACGAAGTGAAAAAATTGATGCGTCGCCCACAAAAACATGAAATGGAACAAGTGTTTCATTTTGAAGAGTGATGACTGAATACAGAGGAACTGACGTTTTCGTTCAGTTCCTCACTTTTTTTTGTTAAACTTAAACTCTGGAGAACATAGAGAAAGTAGGGGGATAGACGTGACACCGTCACTCATCAAAATGTGGATTTCTTTTGCAGGGATTGGTGCATTCGCCATCGCTGCTTTAATGGTCGCGATCAGTCACACGAAATTGACCGGTTGGTTTGCGGCAATTGTACGTTTGGTTGCATTCATCATTTTCTTGTTTGGAACTGTGATTATGATTTTTGTCGTCGTCTCAGGACCGACGGGAGGATAACGATTATGAAGAAGATGATTGTCATAGTCAGCCTTGTGCTGACAACGTTTTTAGCAGGGTGTATGTTCCCTGAATCGGAAC
This sequence comes from Exiguobacterium qingdaonense, assembly GCF_018617855.1. Lineage (GTDB taxonomy): Bacteria > Bacillota > Bacilli > Exiguobacteriales > Exiguobacteriaceae > Exiguobacterium > Exiguobacterium qingdaonense. The sequence goes on along the minus strand of NZ_JACSKY010000001.1, from coordinate 246,521 downwards.
GGGCCAATAACCTTCCGTATGAAGACCAATTGAATAGTGTGCAAAGCGCGGTCGATGCATATCGTGAACAGTCAGGCGTGTTACCGATAAAGACGAAACCGGCGGATACCCCTCTCATGGAGCGCTATCCAATCGATTTTTCCCGTCTCGTCCCTGGGTATATGGCGGATCCTCCAACGAACAGTTTCGAAGGTGGAGGTTTGTTCCAATATATCCTCGTTGACGTGGAATCAACACCGACCGTCAAATTGATTGACTTACGCGTAGCTGAGCGTTTACAGCGACTTCAGACAAATATTAATGCGTTTCGGGCGAAGGAAGGCAAATTCCCGTTCGATGGATCGCTCGGAAAAAACCAGTTCACTCTTGATTACGAGAAGATTTTTGTCACAGAAGAACCTGTCATCCCGAGCCCATACTCCGACCGTGAGCTTCCGATCTATGTAGATGGGACGGGGCAGCTTTTCGTTGATTACCGAGCTGACGTGGAAGAAGCGCTTCAAAAGACGGATGAGTCGGTGCAAAATGGTGAGGACATTCGTTATTTGCTCTATAAAGACGCCCCATTTGCCCCGGCGTATTCACAAGGTTACACGATAGATGAACGAGGGGAAGTCGTTTTTTTAAACAACTGAACCCGAATTGATGGTGAATGTCGTGAAATCACGTAAAAAATGTTGTCATATCAACGTTTGTGCGATATGATTAATCCCGTAAACTCCCTGTGAGAGGAGGTGAATCGTGATGAACAAAACTGAATTGATCCAAGCTGTTACTGAGAAAGCCGATGTTTCTAAAAAAGAAGCAACGAAAATCGTAGAAGCTACGTTTGAATCAATCACTGAAGCACTCCAAAACGGTGAGAAAATTCAATTGATCGGTTTTGGTACTTTTGAAGTTCGTGAGCGTGCTGCCCGTAAAGGTCGTAACCCACGTACAAAAGAAGATATCGAAATCCCAGCGAGCAAAGTTCCTGCATTTAAAGCAGGTAAAGCGCTCAAAGACGCGGTCAAGTAATCTGCAATACATAAGTCGCCGAAAGGCGGCTTTTTTTGTTGTGTTTGCGAGTTCGAATGACGTGAATGTGAAGAAAATGTGCTATACTATGTCAGAATGACAATGAAGTGGACGAGGGGGGATAGCATGGAAAAGTTGACAAATGATTTCGTTGTCACAGACCTTGCTCGTCAAATCGAACAACGTATGAATCATCCCTATTTGACGAAACATTCGGTCGTACCAGCCGTCGACATGCTGTTGCTTCGTTGGATGGTCGAGATGATTGATTTGGAATCGATTGAGCATCGACAACTCGTGATGGCAACCTATTTCGCACATCAAGCGCTCGAATTGCATGATCAAGTGAATACGAGTCCGAGCGGATCGCTAGAGCGTCAGTTGACGGTGCTCGCAGGCGATTTTGCGTCGGCCCAGTTCTATAAAATGTTGACGGACTTCCCTTCGTCATACAGTGACCGGTTCGGACAGTCCGTACAACGGGTCAATGCAGCGAAGTGCACGTTATTGCTCGAGAAGAACGTCTCAATGGACGTTTGGCTCGTGGCGAACGTCGGATTGATTCAAACACTTTCCGAACTGATTGGACAGCCTTATTTGACAACGAGTGGGAAACGAATGATTGAAATAAAAGCGACTGCACTGAGACAAGACCAAAAAGAGCAACTCACAACGCTGCTCGCGCATGCGGTCGCTTAGAACGGAAAGGATGTTACACGTTGCAACCGATTGAAAAAGAGCAAAAAGTATACGAAGTATTTCAGTCCATTTCTCCTAGCTACGATACGATGAACTCGATTATCAGTTTCCGACTTCACAAATGGTGGCGACGGACAACGATGAAAAAGATGAACGTCTTTCCTGGGGCCAAATGCTTAGACGTTTGTTGCGGGACTGCAGACTGGACGATTCAATTGGCAGAAGCTTCCGGAAATACGGGCGTCATAAAAGGGATCGATTTTTCAGAGAATATGTTAAAAGTGGGAGAAGAGAAGGTCAAAGCATGGCCAAACATCGAGCTACTTCACGGCAATGCGATGGCACTGCCGTTTGGAGACAACTCGTTTGATTATGTCACGATCGGCTTTGGACTACGGAACGTCCCGGATTATATGACGGTGCTACGTGAAATGCATCGTGTCTTGAAACCGGGTGGGACGGTCGTGTGTCTCGAAACGAGTCAACCGACGGCACCAGTCTTCAAGCAACTGTATTCGCTTTATTTTGGAACGGTCATGCCGCTCTTTGGAAAAGTGTTTGCCGGCTCATACGATCAGTATAAGTGGCTACAAGAATCGACTGACCAGTTTCCTGACCGTTTAAAACTCAAGCGGATGTTTGAAGATGCCGGGTTTGAACAAGTCGAAGTGAAGACATTCTCCGGAGGTGCATGTGCCATGCATCTAGGAAAGAAGTGGTGAGACATGTCTTTGAAGCGACTTTATCGTCATATGAACCGAGAGATTGATCAGATCGATCAATTCTTATCCACTCGTGTCAGGACGGACCACCCCATCATTGAATCAGCATCTCGACAATTACTCGATGCCGGTGGCAAAAGGATTCGACCGGCTTTCGTCCTTTTAAGCGCTGGCTTTGGTGAGACAAAAGATATCCGTTTGACGAAAGTTGCCTCAAGTCTCGAATTGATTCACATGGCGTCGCTCGTCCATGATGATGTGATCGATGATGCGATGCTCCGGCGGGGAAAACCGACCGTGATGGAGCGGTATGATGAAACGGTAGCGATGTATACAGGGAACACGTTGTTTGGTGAGGCGATTCGCCTCGTATCCGAAATCGAATCGCCGGAAGTGATGCGCATCATGGCGGACACGATGGAACGCATCTGTGTCGGTGAAATCAATCAAATCCAAGACCAGTTCGAGTGGGCGCAATCACCGAAACGGTATTTAGACCGGATCGCACGAAAGACCGCCTTGTTGATTGAGACGAGTTGTGCTGCCGGTGCCGTCATCTCGGGAGCATCTCCTCAAGTGGTGAAGCAGTTGAGTCTGTTCGGGTATGATATCGGCATGGCCTTTCAAATGACAGATGATTTATTGGACTTCACGGCAAAGAGCTTTCAACTTGGTAAGCCGGTCGGTGAGGATTTAAAGCATGGTCACAAAACATTGCCCCTCCTTTACTCGTCCGAAGATGCTGGCTTTTATGAGCGCCTTTCTAAAGTGAGTGCGTCGACCGACCCGGATGTGACGAAATCACTCGTCCGAGAGGTACAGCGGAACGGGACGTTAGAGCGCAGCCAACGAACGATCGACCGATACGTCGAGCGCGCGATTCGACGGCTCGATGGGTTGCCGGACGTCCCAGATAAACGTTCATTGATCGAGATTGCACAGTATATCGGAAAACGTAAGTGGTGAATGCTTGGGTACCCCCTTTTAAAAACGTGTTGGACCGTGTACACTAAAAACGTACATCGTACACATTTATTGACTTAGGGGGATTTGGGGAATGGAAAAGACTTTTTTAATGGTTAAGCCGGATGGGGTGAAACGTGGATTGATTGGGGAAATCATTTCACGCTTTGAAAACAAAGGATATACGTTGAACCGTCTCGAAATGGTGACACCGTCAGTTGAGGTCGCAGAGGCACACTACGCAGAGCATAAGGAAAAACCGTTCTTTGGTGAATTGGTACAGTTTTTGACTTCTGGCCCGGTCGTTGCGATGGAATGGGAAGGGGAAGACATCGTTGCGGTCTCCCGTCTCATGATCGGCAAGACGAAGCCGCTTGATGCGCAACCAGGAACAATTCGCGGTGACCTTGCATCAACGATGTCACAAAACGTGATTCATGGTTCTGATAGTGTGGATAGCGCAGAACGTGAACTTTCACTTTGGTTCGCTAAAGCAGCCTCACACGTTTCATAACTGATGGAGGGACGGGGAAACCTGTCCCCTTTTTGATTCCTTTGAAATGGCGGTAGGTTGAAGAACGAGGAAATGAGATAGAATTGAGGTTGAAACTGGTGATGAATGATTATGCCATCTTCGTAAAAAAATTTTATATCAAGTCGGGCATCGACTTGAATTTATATAAAGAGGCGCAAATGAAGCGCCGCATGATTGCCTTGCGTGAAAAAAAGGGATACGCTTCGTTTCTTGAGTATTTGAAGGCGATGGACACGGATCGTCAGTTATATGAAGAATTTCTTGATCGGATGACGATCAATGTGAGTGAATTTTACCGTAATCCAATCCGCTGGAAACAGTTAGAAGAAGATATACTCCCGCATTTAAGTCGTTCAAGTCAAGGAAAGCTCCGCGTGTGGAGTGCTGCGTGTTCGACGGGGGAGGAACCTTATTCGCTCGCCATGTTACTATCGAAGCATTTGGCTCCATCTCAATTTTCCATCACGGCCACGGATTTAGACGATATCGTCATCGAAAAAGCAAAGCAAGGGAAGTATCATGAACGTGCACTCATCGATTTACCAGACGAATTTCAGAAACGTTACTTCACACGTCGTGGTGACGACTATTATATTTCAGACGAAATCAAACAGCTCGTGACGTTTAAGAAACACAATTTGCTGGCGGACGTCTATGAACGCAATTTTGACTTGATTGTTTGTCGAAATGTGTTGATTTACTTCACGGAAGAGGCGAAAGAGAAAGTGTATACATCGTTCCAACGAGCATTACGGCCAGGTGGGGTGTTGTTTGTCGGGGGGACCGAACAAATCTTTCAGCCGAAGCGTTACGGTTATGCGATGAAGCAAAGTTTCTTTTACGAAAAAATAGATGGATGAGGTGAACGGATGCGTTATTTGACAGCTGGAGAATCGCACGGTCCCGGGCTTACGGTCATCATTGAGGGGGCTCCTGCCGGACTCGCCGTGAATCTAGATCAAATCAATCTGGAATTGAAGAAGCGCCAATCCGGTTATGGGAGAGGCCGTCGCATGCAAATCGAATCGGATGAGGTGGAAGTCCGTTCCGGTATTCGACATGGGAAGACGACCGGTGCGCCCGTCACATTTTGGATTGAGAATAAGGACCATACGCATTGGAAGCATGTGATGCAGCCAGGACCGATTGAGGATGACACGGAAGTGAAACGCCGTGTCTCGCGACCCCGTCCGGGACATGCGGACCTTGTCGGTGGATTGAAGTATGACCACCGCGATTTACGGGACGTGTTGGAACGCTCGAGTGCGAGGGAGACGGCTGCCCGTGTCGCGGTCGGTGCATTTTGTAAGCAGATGCTACAACAGGTCGGAATATCCCTTTTCAGTTATGTGAGGGTGATCGGTGGGGAGAAGGCGGATTCCATGACGTTTGACACGCTAGAAGAAGCGATGCGCGTCATCGATGATTCACCCGTCCGTACACTTGATCCAAAAGCAGAGAAACGAATGATGCAACGAATCGATGAAGCGAAGGCGAACGGTGATTCAATCGGTGGGATCGTCTGTACGGAAGTGCATGGGGTTGTGCCAGGCCTCGGTTCTTACGTTCAATACGACCGAAAGCTCGATGCTAAAATCGCACAGGCGGTCATGAGCGTCAATGCCTTCAAAGGTGTTGAATTCGGGGATGGATTCGAGATGGCATTCCGACCGGGTTCGAAAGTGATGGACCCGATTGCTCATGAGGATGATGGATACACGCGGCTTAGTAACCATCTTGGGGGCTTTGAAGGCGGTATGACGACGGGCATGCCGATTGTCTGTTCGGCGGTCATGAAACCAATCCCGACGCTCTATAAACCGCTACAATCCGTTGATATCGATACGAAAGAGCCGTTCCTCGCTCAAATCGAGCGGAGTGATTCATGCGCCGTTCCCGCGGCATCTCTCGTCGTCGAGGCGGTCATCGCTTTTGAAATGGCAAAGGAGATTTGTGAGACGTTCGGGCACGACACGATGGAACGGATCAAACATCGGGTCGACGAGTATCGAGAGGAGTTGCGCGTATGGTAACCATCCCGATTGAAGCGACGACCCCGTACGACGTCGTCGTTGACGATCAAGATCGTTGGATTGAAATGAAAGAGTGGTCAAGTTATTCGATGCTATGGGTCGTAACAGACGAGCATGTCGACTCCCTTTACGGGGAAACGTTCCGCTCGAAATTGACGCGAGTTCATCCGCACGTCGTCTGGTCTGTCGTCGAACCGGGTGATGCCTCGAAGTCTTTATCATCCCTTGAACATCTTGTCACGGAAGGGTTAGGACATGGATGTGACCGCCATACGCTACTTGTCGCCTTTGGTGGCGGAATGATCGGTGACCTGGCTGGCTTTTTGGCGAGCGTCTATATGCGTGGTATTTCATACATACAAGTGCCCACGACCATCTTGGCGCATGACTCTGCCGTCGGTGGAAAAGTGGCGGTCAATCATCCGCTTGCAAAAAATGCAATCGGTTCATTCCATCAACCGTCAGGCGTCTACTATAACGTCTCCCGTCTGGATACGTTACCAGTGCAGGAAGTACGAAGCGGTCTAGGTGAACTATTGAAACATGCGTATTTATCACGTTACGTCCTCGAATCTTCTTTCGAGGACGACTTGTTTTTAGCCTTGAACAAAGGTGAAGAGATGGACTGGGTGTCATGGCTCGCCCGTGGGATCCGGGTGAAGCAAGCGATTGTCGAAACGGATGAAAGGGAACAGGGGATTCGAGCCTGGCTCAATTTTGGGCATACGTTCGGTCATGCCCTCGAGTCAGTCGAGTCCTATCGCATCCCACATGGAGAAGCGGTTTTACATGGGATGGTGTTTGCCTTTTTATTATCTGGGGATGAGGAACGGGCCGAGCGATTGTTTGATTGGATGCGCTTGAACGATGTCACGCCAATCGACTGGAAACCGTCGGCCCACTATATTGAACGAATGATGGTAGACAAAAAGAATCGTCATGGATCGATTCGCTTTGTCCTACTCCGTGAATCTATCTCTGTTGAATCAGTATCAACCGAACAGATTTACTCTACGCTAGAAAAGATGAAAGGATGGTGGGGACGATGAGTTTAAACGGTTCGATCCGTGTCCCGAGTGATAAATCGATTACACATCGGGCACTTGTTTTTGGAATGATGGCATCCGGAACGACGAGAATTAGACGACCGCTCCTCGGCGCCGATTGTCGCTCGACGCTCGATGCGATTCGGTTGCTCGGTGCAGATGTGACGGAACGAGAAGACGAGCTCATCATCAAAGGTGTCGAATCACCGCGTCCGGCTCGTCTAGATTGTGGGAACTCTGGAACGACGATGCGCTTACTCATTGGACTTTTAGCCGGCTATGACGGTACGTTCGAACTCGTAGGTGATAAATCGTTATCGAAGCGTCCGATGCGACGTGTCAACGCTCCACTTCGTGAGATGGGGGCGCATGTGACGGGAGATATGGCACCGCTCGTCATCGACGGCGCATCGCTAAAGCCAATCGATTATACACTACCGGTCGCAAGTGCCCAAGTGAAATCGGCCGTCCTTCTCGCCGGACTACGAGCTGAAGGAACGACAATCGTCCGTGAACCAGTTCTGTGCCGTGACCACACCGAGCGAATGCTGCCACTCTTTGGGGCGAACCTATCTGTTCAGAAGACGGAGATGGGACGTGTCATTCGCGTCGAACCATCTCGTTTGACTGGAGCGACGATCGATGTGCCGGCAGATCCTTCGTCTGCGGCATTTTTCTGGGCAGGTGCGGCCATCATACCGAACAGTTCAGTCACGACGACTGACGTTTGTTTGAATGAGACGCGCATCGGATTTTTGCGCACGTTAGAACGGATGGGCGCCGATGTCACCATTTCAAATGAACGAACGGTCGGCGAGGAAATGATTGGCGACGTCACGGTCACGACGAGCACCCTGGTCGGTACGACTGTCGAAAAGGACATGATTCCTGCGCAAATCGACGAACTCCCGTTATTCGCACTCGTCGCCTCGCAAGCATCGTCACCGTCCGTCGTGAAGGATGCGGCAGAACTTCGGGTGAAAGAGACCGACCGAATCGACGTGGTCGTGTCGGAGTTAAGTAAGTTGGGCGTAGATATCACTGCGACAGAAGACGGATTTATCGTAAAACCGAGCCGTCTTCATGGCGGGAGTGTCTCAACATACGGTGACCATCGTCTGTCGATGATGTTACAAATCGCGTCACTCGTGACGGATGAGACGATCCAGATTGAGGGGCTCGAGGCATCTGATGTCAGCTATCCTCGCTTCCGTGAAGATTTACAACAGATTCAACGTGATATAAAATAACGACAAACCGTAAGCCAGGAGGACGAACCATGCTAGATGAAACAGCATTGACACATATAGTCGAGATGCTTGAGTCCGGAGACACGGAACATGCACTCATGCATTTAGAAGAACTTGAGAAGGAAGGGTCGGATGACGACCGCTTGGCGATCGCTGACCTATATTTAGAACTAGGTCTTGCCGACCGGGCGACAGACGTACTCTCGAAACTGTACGTCGACTATGAAGGGGACCCGAATGTCGCCTTGTCGCTCGCGGAAGCGTATTTGGATAGCGACCGGGAAGAGGAGGCGATTGCCGTTCTTGAGAAGGTCAAGTCGGATGATGCGGATACACAAGTGAGAAGCCTCGTCCTCTTAGCTGACTTATATCAATCCCAAGGGTTGGATGAAGTGGCTGTGAAAAAACTGATGGAGGCACTCGAGAAAAATCCGGATGAACCGTTACTCATTTATGGGTTAGCCGAACTGTATGCCTCTACCGGTTCATTTGAGCAAGCCATCCCACTCTATGCACGACTTTCAAAGTCCACGCTACCTTCAGAAATCGATTATCAGGCAGACTATGCCGAGGCACTGACGATGGTCGGGTCGTTCGAAGAGGCGCTTAAGGAGTACGAATCGGCAAATCATCGCGATTTGAACACCGTCTTTGGCCATGCGATGACGGCCCATCGCATCGGTCGCGAAGAAGTGGCGATCAAACAGTTCAAAGAACTACAGGCGATGGACCCGGACTTCACGTCACTCTATCTGCCTTACACAGAGTCGCTCGACGCCCTCGGACAAACAGAAGATGCGTTAGAGGTCGTCGAACAAGGAATCACGCGTGATGATTATAACGATGAGCTTCGACACGTCAAAGCGAGACTACTTCTCAAACTTGGCGATCGGGATGGGGCCATCAAAGAGCTGCGTGAAGCGCTCGTATTAAACCCGGAATCGTTACAAGCGACAGAATTGCTCTTATCCATCTTGTTTGAGGCAGGGGAAGTCGATGATGTTCTCGAAACAATCGATGCGCTTGAAGAACATACGACATCGCCGCTCATGACATGGTACAAGGCGAAAGCAAAATATGCGCTTGAAGAATATGATGAAGCGGTCAGTCTATATGCATCAATCGAACCGATTATGCAAGAGGACGTGTCATTTGTGACGGAATGGGCTACACTGTTGATAGAGGAAGGTCGTAGACAAGATGCACGACGCGTGGTCGAGCAATCGCTTGCATTAGTGATTGACCTGGAAGATCGCCAAATGCTCGAAGATCAGCTCGAACAATTGTCTGATGACATAGAATGATAACAGGAAGGGAATGAGGTCAAATGGTCGAGCGAAAACGGAACTTCTTGAAGCGATTCGTCGCTCATCATACACTTCGGAAGCGTGAAGCAAAGTGGATTCTTGATTATTGGTTAAGACATCCTGAAAAGCTTGGTAATGTCCACTTCGTGACAAACGCCTCGGTCTCGCCACGAAGTCTTGTGATGACGGCGTATGGATTTGATGGCGAACCGTTTCGGTACCGGCGGGGAGACCTTGTGACTATGAATCCAGAGAAGGCGTATCATGACATCCGCTTACACGATGGACCGATTTATGTGGAGTTAAACTTTCAAGGGATGATGATTGACGAGAACTGGGTCGATATCGTAGAGCAAAATCCGTTCGAACCTGTGGCAGAAGTGAAAGATGAAGTCTCTACCTCTGCCCAAACGGTCATCCAAGCTTCAGTCGCTCAGTTTGAAGAAGAACGATTATTGATCGAAATCGATCGTGCCCTCGATTGCAGAGATGAGAATTTATTCCGCAATTTGACGTCAAAGCTTCACCAAGTGCGAGCATCTAAATTATTTTAAAAAAAACAAGCGCTTCCGTTCCGGTCGGCGCTTGTTTTTTGGTATATTAATAACGAAGGAATACACAATTATTTCACAGTTCGTTCATAACTTTGAAAGGTGAGCGAAGTCATGTACGCTACAATAGACATGATGAGATAAGTTGGAGAGGAGGGAAAAGATGAGGTTCGATAGTCAAGGGGCACTCCGCTCAATTGCCGAACGACAATATGTCGATACGCTCATCGTTCCGCTCGCAGAATTGGCGTTTGGTGAGGAGATGGTTCGTAAAGCGGAAAGCTATGAAGTCATTCATGCTGTCACTGTCGAGACAGAACGTCAACTATCTGGTCGAACGATGCTTAGCCCGACAATTAGTTACGTCGATGTAGAGGCAGGCGTGAAACTGGTAGAAGATGTCGTTTCAAACGCCGGCTCATCCGGATTTTCTCACGTGTTGTTCATTGCGTCAGACGTTCGTTTTAAACCGTATGATTTACCGATTTTGTTCGTACCGCCGCTTGCACTTGGGTCGATGTCGGGCGATCAGGCGCATACGTTAGTTCAAAATTTTGCAACACAAGTCATCACGGAGCTTTCGAGCCGTTGGATGGCGACATGAAGCGGTTGACGTAGAGGTTTTATTGATATACTATTTTGTTGAGTGAGAAATTTTTGTGAAGAATGCATAAAGAATTATGGGGTTATGCACACGAATGAGGGGGGAACGAAATGGCTCAAAATGGGTCTAAAGTCACACGCCGACAGTTCTTAACGTATACACTGACTGGAGTAGGTGGCTTTATGGCGGCAACATTGATCAGTCCGATGGTCAACTTTGCGATCGATCCGGTATTAAAAAAATCTGGAGCGGGCGACAAAGTAAAAGTAATCAGTCTTGATGACATTACGACTGAGCCGCAACGTGTCGACTATAAGAAACAAACACAAGATGCTTGGTATGAGTTCGAAGAAACACTTTCAGCATGGGTATACAAAACAGAAAGTGGCGAAATCGTCGCACTTTCTCCGATTTGTACACACCTCGGTTGTCAGGTCGCATACGCAGGTGACCCGACTCGCCCAACGGAGTTCTTCTGTCCATGTCACTTAGGACGTTATGAAAAAGATGGAACGAACATCCCAGGGACACCACCGACAGCACCGCTCGCACGATATGAAAAAGAAGAAAAAGACGGCTTCCTATATCTAGGTAGTCCAGTCGCTCAGTAATGAGAGGGGGAACTAGCCGATGTTACAAAAAATTTATGACTGGGTCGATGAACGCGTAGACATCACACCGCTCTGGCGCGATATCGCAGACCATGAAGTACCGGAACACGTCAACCCTGCTCATCACTTCTCTGCATTCGTCTATTGTTTTGGCGGTTTGACGTTCTTTACAATCGTCATCCAAATCCTTTCGGGGATGTTTTTGACGATGTATTACGTACCGGATATCATTAACGCGCACGCGTCGGTTTACTATTTACAAAACGAAATTGCACATGGTCAAATTGTACGTGGGATGCACCATTGGGGCGCATCGGTCGCAATCGTCATGCTATTCTTACATACGCTCCGCGTGTTCTTCACGGGATCGTATAAGAAGCCGCGTGAGTTAAACTGGGTCGTCGGTGTTCTCTTATTCTTCGTCGTCTTGGCGTTAGGATTAACGGGATACCTTCTCCCATGGGATATGAAAGCATTGTTCGCAACGAAAGTTACACTTCAAATCGCTGAGAGTGTACCGGTCATTGGTGGTATTGCGAAGACACTTCTCGCCGGTGGTGAGATTGTCGGGGCAAGTACACTCGCACGCTTCTTTGCGATTCACGTCTTCTTCTTACCAGCGGCATTGTTCGGATTATTAGGAGCCCACTTCATCATGATCCGTAAACAAGGGATTTCTGGACCGCTATAAGCCGATTCGAGGAGAAAAAGGAGGAGAAACGTTATGCATCGCGGTAAAGGGATGAAATTTGTTACCGACTCTCGAGTAGGGATCTCGAATCGGAAACAAAACATTGCAAAAGATTACTCAGAATATCCAGGACGCACAGAGGCGTTTTGGCCGAACTTCTTGCTTAAAGAGTGGATGGTAGGATCGGTCTTCTTGATCGGGTTCATCGCTTTGACAATCGTCGAGGAACCACCGCTTCAAAACATCGCTGATCCAACGAACACGTCATACATTCCATTACCGGACTGGTATTTCTTGTTCTTGTATCAGTTACTCAAATATCAATTTGCTGCTGGGGATTGGATTTTGCTCGGTACCGTCATCCTCCCAGGTTTGGCGTTCACAGCACTTCTCATCGCACCTTGGCTCGATTTAGGTATCGAGCGTCGACCGGCCAAGCGGCCCGTCGCCATCAGCTTCATGTTGCTCGGTATTCTCTCGGTATTTTATTTGACTTGGGAATCTGTGCAAACAACTCACTGGGACCAAGTTCATGAGCAAGGTAAACTTCAAATTCCTGGAGAAGGTCCTGAAATTGATACGGCTGCCCCAGGATATGAGATTTATACTGCTCAATCTTGTGTGAACTGTCACGGTCAAAACTTAGAAGGTGGGGCTGCGGCTCCTGGTCTGATCGGTACGACTTATTCTGCTGATGAGATTGCGGATATCGCAGTAAACGGAATCGGTACGATGCCTGCCGGCCAATGGGACGGATCACCTGAAGAGTTGCAAGTACTATCTGAGTTCCTCGCTTCGTACGGTGAGGGCGGAGAAAACAACGAGTAAGCAATCAAGTGTAGCCCGAGAATATCGGGTTACACTTTTTTACTAATGCCCGACTCTTGCGGTAAACTGAAGAAAAAGGATTGAGAAGATGAACTTGATGTTTTTGAAGCCGTTCTTGATGCATCGAATCGTATTAACCGTTCTGTTTATCATCAATTTAGGGGGGACAATTTACGGCTACATATGGTATGAGCCTCAACTACGTGCCACGCCGTTCGTATATTGGCCGTTCGTTCCCGATAGCCCGACAGCCTCTCTTTTTTTTACGATTGTCCTATTGCTATGGTTGACCAAGAAGCGTTCTCCGTTGATTGAGACACTCGCATTCATTACGTTAATCAAATACGGTGTCTGGGCCGTGGTCATGAATATCATGTACTTAGGCACGTTACCGACGGATGCGCCGACGCTCACCATCTTAATGGCGGTCATGCTAATGGTTTCGCACGGCGCGATGGCTCTCCAAGCACTGATTTATGCACCATTCATGAAATGGACAGTTACATCGTTTGTTTGTTCGATGATCTGGGTAATTCATAATGACGTAGTGGACTATGTGCTCGGGCAGTGGCCGCGCTATCCGTCGCTCGCGGAGCATATCATGTGGATCGGCTACGGTTCGTTTTGGTTGAGTGGATTATGTTTTTTTATGGGATATGCGTTCGTACTACGTCCATCGCTTGAAAATAAGTTCATAAGAATGTAAAATCAAATTATCAAATATACGCAGAGGTGAAATAGAAAATGTCATTAGGTGGCTATATTTTCTATCTTGCACTGATTATGCTCATCCCATTATGGGCCCAGATGCGAGTGAAAAGTACGTATAAACAATTTTTGAAACAACCGCTCCAAAGCGGTGTCACAGGTGCACAAGTGGCTGATTTTATCATGAAGCAAAACGGCGTGCAGGACGTGAGAATCGAAATGGTCGACGGACTCATGAGTGACCATTACGACCCTGTCAATAAAGTCGTCCGTTTATCCCGTGAGGTATACCAAGGATCGACGATTTCTTCTGCTGCAATCGCAGCGCACGAGATCGGTCACGTCATTCAAGATGCTACGGACTACAAAATGATGCGTGTCCGTCACAGTCTCGTCCCGGTCGTTAACATCACGTCGAACTTGTCGTTCCCGTTGTTGCTCGGTGGTTTCCTGTTTGGTGCACTCGGCTTAGCTCAACTCGGTGTCATCATGATGCTCGGGGCGGTCGTGTTCCAATTGATCACGTTACCGGTCGAGTTCGACGCTTCTAAACGGGCGATGGCTCAGCTGACGTCTCACGGAATCGTCACGGCGACAGAAGAAACGGGCGCACGCAAAGTATTGAATGCGGCTGCGTGGACATATGTCGCGGCAACGCTTGTCGCGGTGGCCGAACTTATTCGCTTGGCGCTCATCGTCTTCATGCCACGTGAGGAATAGGATGGAATGGAATCTCGTTGATCGACGAGATTCTTATTTTTTTCGAATGAAAGGAAGTCGTATGGATGAAGCCGAAGTTGACAGCGACAGGACATGACGAACTGACAAGAAAACTTGCGGCGTTAAAGACTGCCCGGACGGATGCACGTGAACGAATCCGTTCAGCACGAAAGTTTTGTGATTTCCGTGAGGACGTTACCTATACTGAGGCGGTACGTCATTATGAGCGGATTGAGGCGGATATCGTCCATCTTGAGCGCTTGCTTGATGACGCGAGGGTTGTCGAATCAGAACGATCGGATGTCGTGACGTTCGGGAACCAGGTTACGATTCGGGAAAAGAACGAGGGCACGGAGACTTATCGAATTGTGAGTGAGGCAGAGGCGGATATAGAATTTGGGAGCATTTCAATGACATCGCCACTCGGTCGTCGTTTGATGGGAGCGACGGTTGGCCAAACGATTCGTGTCGAAACGCCCGGAGGCACAGTTCAAATCGAAGTGCTCAACGTCGAGCCATAAGAAATCGCCCCGTTCTTTCGTGAACGAGGCGATTTTTTGATTATTTCAACGGGATCCGATTCTCATCGAACGTGAAGCCCTCACCGCCGACTTCATACACATGATGGAATGTGACGAACGCATGTGGGTCAATTTGCTTGACGATTGTCTTCAGTCGGTTTACTTCGTTTCGACCGACGACGACGTATAGCACTTCAAGTTCTCGGTTCGAGTAGCCACCTTTTGCGAGTAATCTCGTCGTTCCGCGGTTCATCGTCGCATGGATTCCGTCGGCGATGGCTGTCCGATGGTCGCTAATGATCATCGCTGCTTTTCCGGCATATGTCCCTTCTTGCATCGAATCGATGACGCGTGCCCCGATATATACAGCGAGAAGCGTATACATCGCTTCGCGAATGTCAAGATACGTCAAGCTAAGGACGATGACGAAAAAGTCAAAGATGAGAAACGTCTTACCGATTGACCAACCAAGGTAGCGTTGTACGAGGCGGGCGATGATATCAACACCACCGGTCGTACCACCATTGTTGAAGATGATTCCGAGTCCTACGCCGATGAAGAGTCCGGCGAAAAGACTCGCGAGCACCATATCATCCGTCAAATCGATGACAAGCGTTGAGTATTCGGCAATGAGTGCATACCAAAGAGAGAACGAGAACGTCCCGATGAGCGTGTAGACGAATGTCGTTCGACCTAGCAACTTGTAACTCATGAAAAAGAGTGGAATGTTCAGTGCCAAGTTTGTGATCGAAGGCGAGATATCAAAGAGACCTCGAAGAATCAATGTGATACCTGTAAACCCACCTTCGGCCAAATTGTTTTGGACGTTAAAATGATAAACGCCGAATGCAAAAATAAAAGAACCTATCAAGATAAAGATTATATTTTGAACACGAATCGGTAATTGTACCGTCATCAGGTTCACCTCCCTTAGATAGAGTACTCGAAAAATGATTCGATTGACTACCCTGAACATATGACATTCAGAAACGAGTCGGCTATACTTTTCAAAGAAGAGGTGATGTAGATGAAAGTAGTAGCCATTGGGGCCCATCCGGACGACATCGAAATCGGGATTGCCGGCATGACGGCCAAATGGACGAAAGAGGAGATTGAAGTCGTTTACGTCGATTTGACGAAAGCGGAACTATCTTCTAACGGAGATGTTGAGACAAGACAACAGGAAGCGAAGGAAGCGAATTCGGTGCTAGGTGTACGCCGGCTCAATCTCGGATTTTCTGACCGCGGAATCGACGGGGGGGCTGAACAGCTGGCGGCAATCGTCACGCTCATTCGTGATGAACGTCCGACCCACGTGCTTTACCCGTATGAGGTCGATCGGCATCCGGACCATGCCGCTTGCGCGCACCTCGTGACAGAGGCGCTGTTTAATGCCGGTATCCGGAAATATTTGCCCGAACTTGAGGCGTATCGTCCGGAAAGCGTGTACCAATATATGATCAATGCGCACGTCGAGCCTGATGTGTGTGTGGACATTAGTGACACAATCGAAGTGAAGATGCGGGCACTTCAATGTTACGCGAGTCAGTTCACTCCGATGGACGGTGTGAAGACACCGCTCACAGATGCATACGTAGAACGTGTCATTGCCCGGGAACGTCATTTTGGAAGTTTAATCGGGGCTTCCTATGCAGAAGGTTTGAAGCGTGTACGGCCATATGTCGTGAAACAGGCAGGTGACCTCGCATGACGTATCGAATTGGGATTTTATGTTACCCATCGGTCGGAGGGTCGGGGATTTTGGCGACAGAGCTCGGGATGAGACTCGCTGACAGAGGACATGACGTCCATTTCATCACGAGTAGCATGCCGTTTCGTTTGAATGACTACCATCCGAATATTACGTTTCATCAGGTCGAGATCAACCAATACTCGGTCTTTCGGTATCCGCCGTACGATATGACATTGTCTGCAAAAATTGCGAGTGTGATCCAAACGTTCGGGCTCGATGTCATCCATGCCCACTATGCGGTGCCACATGCCGTATGTGCGGCACTTGGTCGAGAGATGGCAGGAGTAAAGACTCCAATCGTCTCGACGTTACACGGTACCGATATCACGGTACTCGGTGAGGATGAAGAGTTGAAACCGGCCATTTTATATGGGTTGCGCCAATCAAACGCAATCACGGCGGTCTCGCATAGCCTGAAACAAGAGACGGAAGAGCGCATCTCAAGAGATTTGAAAATCCAAGTCATCCATAATTTCATCGACGAATCCGTGTATGTCCCGCTACATGACCCGACGCTACGAGAGCGTTACGGTCTGGCGGAAGATGACCGTGTCGTCATCCATATATCGAATTTCCGCCCGGTAAAACGTGTCGACCTCGTCTTAGAGGCGTTCGAACTGATGGATGTCCCTCATAAGAAACTGTTGCTCGTCGGTGACGGTCCCCTCATGGGAGCGATGCGACGACTCGTGAAAGAGATGGGACTCGAGAATCAAGTCATCTTTGCCGGGAAGCAGGAACAAGTCGCGGCCCTCCTTTCCATTAGTGACGTCCATGTATTATTATCGGATAAAGAAGCGTTCGGACTCGTCGCACTCGAAGCGATGGCGACAGGCGTCCCTTCAGTCGTGAGCGATGCAGGAGGGCTTCCTGAGGTGGTGACGGACGGTGAGGACGGCTTCGTCGTTCCAAAAGGTGAAGCGACACGAGCCGCGATCGCGATGCAACAAGTGTTGACTGATCCGGGTTTACATGACCGCTTCCGTCTGAACGGATTCGCGAAGGCACGGCGTTTTGATTCAAAGGACATCGTGACACAATATGAACGTTTGTATGAACAGGTGGTGACATCATGACAGAATGGGAATATGCGAAACAAATCATCGAAACGATTGAACAACATGGCGGAGAAGCGTATATCGTAGGTGGGGCCGTTCGTGACTACGTACTCGGTAGTCTGCCCGACGATATCGATTTGGCCACGTCCCTTTTCCCTGAAGAGGTGATGATGCTGTTCCCGAAATCGGTTCCGACCGGGATCGAACACGGAACGGTCACCGTCATCATCGATCACCGTCCATTCGAGGTGACGACATTCCGTTCTGAAGGATCGTATTCGGATTCGAGACGTCCGGACAATGTCGCGCTCGGCGTGTCGCTTGAGGAAGATTTGTTACGTCGTGACTTCACGATGAACGCGATGGCGTTCCATGATGGACAAGTCGTAGACTTGTATGGGGGGCAGCACGATCTTGAAGAACGAATCATTCGGACGGTAGGCAGTCCATTCGAGCGTTTTAATGAGGATGCCTTACGAATCATGCGCGCGCTCCGATTCATGTCGCAACTCGACTTCGCCTTACATGGTGAACTGCGCGAGGCGGCGAAGGAACTCGGCCATAAGCTCGAGCAGATTGCGATGGAACGGATCGCAATCGAGTTTGAGAAACTGTTGACCGGACCCGCGTACAAAAAGGCTTTGGCTGAAATGGTCGACCTCGGCATACACCGCTACTTACCGAACGTGTCGACCGAATTGATGCGACAGGTTCAACAGGATGAAAGGACGCCGGTGGATGCGGCCAGTGGATGGGCGCTCTTCTTGCATCACGCGATTGACGATACATGGCTCGTCCCATGGAAACGTTCGAACGTCGTCAAACGGGAGGCGCGTACGCTCGCGCGGTTATGTGAGACAGGTCTGAACGAGATGAACATTTATGCGACGGACGAACATCTACTTTCAACTTATTTCAAGATGCACGGGGAAGAGGACCTCAGTCATGAACTGAAGCAATCACTCCCAATCCAGTGTCGGAAAGAACTGAAGTTTAACGGCCGGGATGCCCTTGAACTCGGTGCACGAGGAGAAGCCATCAAACAGTTGCTGGCCAACCTTGAGCGACGTGTCATCTTGCAAAAGTTACCGAATCACGAGACTGTATTGAGAGAGGAGGCGAAACGATGGCTTCAACGCGCGGGCGTGTCTTGACGCTTTTACAAGATGGTGAGGTATGGAGCGGACAAGAACTGGCACGACAATTAAATATTTCACGTACCGCTATTTGGAAACATGTCGAATCACTCAAACAAGACGGCCATGCGATCCAGACCATACCTCGAAAAGGATATCAGTTGCTTGAACAGAGCGACCGATATGATGAACCGGCGTTCGTTTCATTTCGAAAGGGTAGGTTTGGGCAAGCCGTCTATGCTTACGACCAAGTCGATACGACTCAGCGCATCGCACATGAACTGGCACAACAACATGTCGCAGAGGGGACGCTCGTCATCAGTGAGGAACAGACGGCCGGGCGCGGCCAACTCGGTCGCAACTGGCACAACCCGAAGCACGTCAATATCGCGGCAAGCGTGATCTTAAGACCGGATTTACCGATTCGGGACGCATCAAAGCTGACGTTGATGGCGGCAAGTGCGTTTGCGAAGGCGTTAAGTGCGCGACACCTCGACGTGACGATCAAATGGCCGAACGATTTATTGTTAAACGGTAAAAAAATCGGAGGCATCTTGACGGAAATGCAAACGGAAGGTGACCGCATCCAGGCCGTCATTTTAGGGTTTGGGATGAACGTGAACGGCGAAACGATTCCGACTGAGTTGGCGCATCGGGCGACATCGCTGTATTTAGAGACCGGGACGCGGTATCATCGCAGTGAGTTATTGGCAGATTTATTGGCAGAACTCGAGACCGAGTACGACCGATTCCTTGAATCTGGATTTGCACCGATTCGTTTGAACTGGATGAAACATGCCGCTTATTTAAATGAAACGGTCACGTTGAACGTCTCACGAACATCGCGAACAGGAATGATGCGAGGCATCTCTGACGAAGGGGCGTTGCTACTGGAGGCGGATGGAACGGTCGAATCGGTCTACTCTGCTGAGATCGCGGTGTGGAATGATTGATGAAAGCGGGACCATCGACTATACTTAATGTATCGGACGCTATCGATTGCTGAAGTGTACCGTGCTTGCAGACCGTCACATTTAATTGTCTGCCTTGATCATTTTGACAGGGACAGAAGGACACTAACTCATGAAAACCATGAACGTTGTTTTTCGTGCGCCTTCTTGCCATTTGTGTAAGAAGGCGTTTATTCTTTCCTGTCTCCACGTTTAGGAGGAGAAACAGATGCACACGATGACTTCATTGTTAAAAAAAATGAACGAAGAAGAAAAGCTCGTCATGTTAACGGCGTACGATTATCCGTCAGCCAAACTTGCCGAGGCGGCGGGGGTCGATTTAATTTTAGTCGGTGACTCACTTGGGATGGTCGTACTTGGCTACGACTCGACAATCCCAGTGACGATGGAGGACATGCTCCATCATTCAAAAGCGGTACGCCGTGGGGCGAAGAACACGTTCGTAGTGGTGGATATGCCGTTTGCGACCTATCATGGAGATTTTGATCGAACGCTTCAAGCAGCAGCCCGCTTGTTCCAAGAGGCACATGCAGATGCGATCAAACTAGAAGGTGCCGGAGACGTGCTCCATACGATTGAGCGCCTGACGCAAGTCGGGATGCCGTGTGTCGCCCATCTAGGGTTGACCCCTCAATCGGTCGGGGTGCTAGAAGGATATAAAGTTCAAGGAAAGTCCATCGAGGCTGCCGAAACACTCATACAAGATAGTTTGGCTGCGGAACGTGCCGGTGCGAAGATGCTCG
The DNA here is from genome assembly GCF_018617855.1 of Exiguobacterium qingdaonense. Taxonomy (GTDB): domain Bacteria; phylum Bacillota; class Bacilli; order Exiguobacteriales; family Exiguobacteriaceae; genus Exiguobacterium; species Exiguobacterium qingdaonense. The sequence continues at coordinate 226,054 of NZ_JACSKY010000001.1, read as the reverse complement.
TCCTCGAGTGTGTGCCGCACCAGTTAGCAAAACGCATCGCAGAAAAATTGACGATTCCGGTCATCGGAATCGGAGCCGGTGCGGATGTCGATGGCCAGGTGCTCGTCTATCATGACGTCCTAAAGTATGGTGTAGACCGCCTACCTAAATTCGTCCAAGCTTATGCGGATGTGAACGAGATGGCGACGGATGCGATTCGAACGTATGTCAATGAGACGAAAACCGGTCAGTTTCCTCTAGAACGCCATACGTTCACGATGGATGAGTCGTTACTCGACTCGTTGTACGGGGGGAAATGATGAAGATCGTATCAACCGTAAAAGAGTTACAACATGCTTTACCGCTTGAGCAAACAATCGGTTTCGTTCCGACGATGGGGTATTTGCATGAAGGGCATATGAGCCTTGTTGAGAACGCGCGATGTGAGAATGATTTCGTCGTCATGAGTATTTTTGTCAATCCGACACAGTTCGGGCCGAATGAAGATCTCGATCGTTATCCACGGGACTTTGAACGAGATGAGAAGTTGGCACGTGAGGCAGGAGTCGACCTGTTATTCTACCCGACGACAGAAACGATGTACCCACTCGATATGGCGCGCGTCACCGTCCGTCACGGGGCGGATGTGCTTTGTGGGGCAAGTCGACCGGGTCACTTCGATGGTGTGTTGACAATCGTCTCAAAATTATTTAATCTTGTGCGACCGACACGTGCTTACTTCGGTCTGAAAGATGCCCAGCAAGTGGCCCTGATTGAAGGATATGTCCGAGATTATTTCGTCCCGGTCGAAATCCGACGTTGTCCGATTGTGCGTGAGGAGACAGGACTTGCCAAGTCTTCCCGGAACGTCTATTTGACAGATGAAGAAAAAGAAGAAGCAAGTCAAATTTATAAAGCGTTGACGGTAGCGAAAGCATCGCTCGAAGCGGGGGATGACCCAAAGAAGGTCAAGCAACAATTGACGGACCGGTTAGACGAGATTCCGAACAGTCAAATCGATTACGTCGAGGTCGTTGACTACCCGACGCTCGGAGTCGTCTCAAACGACTCGACAGAACTATTGCTCGCGGTGGCCGTTCAGTTTGAACGGGCCCGATTGATTGATAATGTGATTTGGAAGAAGGGGTGAATCTGATGATTCGTACATTTATGCACGCGAAGCTTCATAAGGCAACCGTGACAGAGGCAAACTTACACTATGTCGGTTCAATCACGATCGATGAGGATTTGATGGATGCGGTCGGTATCATGGAAAACGAGCACGTCCACATCACGAATAACCATAACGGCGCACGAATCGAGACATATGTCATCAAAGGAGAACGCGGTTCGGGGGTGGTTTGTTTGAACGGTGCGGCCGCTCGTCACTTCCAGGTCGGTGACGTCATCATTATTATGGCGTACGGTCAAATGACCGCGGAAGAGGCAAAAACGCATCGTCCAAAAGTCGCTGTATTGAATGAGCAAAATGAAGTTGATCAACTTCTTTACGAAGAGATCGCTCATACGATTTTATAAAAGACTCGGGGATGTCTATAGAGGCATCCCCGTTTTTTCGTCGTTCGTTCTATGGTAAGATGAGACAGACAGAAAGCACGAGCGTGCCAAAGATGGGAAGGATGTTATGGACACGTATGTGATTGTGGATATAGAGACAACGGGTCATTCCGTAAAGTCCGGTGATGAACTAATTGAGTTTGCGGCGGTCGTCGTACGAGGTGGTGAAGCGATTGAGCGCTACAGCACCTTGATTCGGCCGAGTCGACCGATTCCACCCTTTATCACGCAATTGACAACGATTCGGGATGCCGATGTTAGTGATGCACCCACATTTGAAGAAGTGATTCCCGACATTTGGAACATATTAGATGGACGGGTATTTGTGGCACATAACGTTGCATTTGATTTAACTTTTTTAAACGAGAGTCTTGAACAAGCTGGGTATCTTCCGTTTCAAGGAAGGGCGATCGATACGGTTGAAATGGCTCGTATTCTTTATCCGACGCTTGAAAGCCATACGTTAGAAGCGTTGGCAGATACGTTCGACCTCATACATACAGATGCGCATCGAGCGCTTAGTGATGCAGAGGCGACAGCCGAGCTCTTCATTCAAATGCTCGATCGATTACGAGATTTACCGGTCGTAACGTTGAAGCGACTCCGCGATTTATCCGAATCATGGACGAGTCATATCGAACCGTTACTCGATGAGGTCATTGTGGAGGTAGGGATCCGTCCAGATGATGAATCACGGTTTGATATCCATCGGAAGATTGCTTTACATCGTCCGAATGATACGTTCGTCCCAGCAATAGAGCGTGAACCGTTCGAACCGTTTCTACATCGTACGATTGAAGAGACGCTTCCTGCGCTATTTGAACAGTTCGAACCGAGACAAAGTCAATTCGAGATGATGCGTCACGTGTATAAAGCATTAGATGACGAAGAGACGTTATTGGTCGAAGCTGGTACCGGAACAGGAAAGACGTTGGCGTACTTGATTCCGAGCGCGCATCACGCACTCGAGACGAAACGTCCTGTCGTCATAAGCACACATACAATCCAATTGCAGGAACAGCTACTGAATCGAGATTTGCCCGTGCTTCGACAGATTTTTCCTGAAATTGAATTCACTTTGCTAAAAGGAAGACGAAACTATATCGATTTACGTAAATTCGAAATGTTGCTTGACGAATCGAATGACGGCCTATTGGCGTCGATGTGTAAAGCGATGGTTCTCGTCTGGCTAACTGAGACAGAGACAGGAGATTTAGAAGAACTTTCATTCCCTGGGTCTGCAACACATGGACCGGCATCGTTCAAACGATTGATCCAGGCCGATTCCTCAAGTGAGTTTGGTCGTTTTGATCCATGGTATAGTCGTGATTTCTTCACAAAAGCTGTCTTACGCTCGAAAGAAGCCGATTTAATCGTGACGAATCACGCCTTACTGTTTTCTGATTTACAGCATCAGGCAGGTATTTTGCCGACTGATACACCTCTTGTGTTAGACGAGGCACATCAAGTTGAGGAAGTGGCCTCTCATCATTTTGGTATGACATTTGATGCGATTCAATTCGATCGGTTGTTTAAATGGTTCGGGTATGGAGCGGATGGTAAATTCCATTCACGTATCATTCAGTTGGCCGATTTGACATCTGTCACTGAAGAAGCAGAAGCGTTCAGTCAACAGATTGATGCATCGCTTACACGGGTGGAGGAAGAACTTGAAGATCTATTGACGGCACTCCAGTCGCTTACTAGGAAGAAAGAACCTCGACAAACTGTTCGTTTCGAACGGACTGGCGCTTCATTTAGACCGATTCGAGAGGTGGCAAATCGACTCGAAGATAAACTTCGGACGCTTCGGACGTCTATCAGACACCTCCATCGACTGTTAGATGAGCGTAAAGAGCATATGACGTTTAAACAACGTGCGCTACTAAGCGACTTGAAAACGTTGATTGGAGACGTTCGAGAGCTAGAGGGTGTCATATATGAAACGATGTTAGCCCAGGATGACGATTCAGTCAGTTGGGTCGAACTGAATTTAGGGAACCGAAAGTTGACATCGGTATATACGCAACCGGTCGAAATCGGACCTCTTCTACACGAGCGACTATTTAAAAAGAGACCGACGATTTTGACGTCGGCGACGATGACGGTCTCAGGGAAGTTCAGCTTCATGGAACGACGGCTCGGACTAGAAAACGAATCGGTCAGGAGGGTCGTGTTGCCTTCTCCATTCAACTATAAGGATCAGACGAAACTGTTTGTACCGAATGATTTCCCACTGATCAATGACGTGCCGCTTCCTCAATTTGTAGACCAGACGGCAAGGTCGATCGTTCAAATCGCGAACGTGACGAAAGGAAGAATGCTCGTCCTCTTCACTTCTAATGAATTGTTGCGTCTAACGTATGAGCAAGTGAAAGACCACCTAGATCCTTCTTATACGCTTCTTGCGCAAGGCGTCAGCGGAGGTTCCCGAAGCCGTTTGACGAAACAGTTCAAACGCATGGAACAATCGATTCTCTTCGGAACAGCTAGCTTTTGGGAAGGCGTCGATATACCAGGCGAGGCGTTGACGTGTCTTGTGATCGTCCGACTCCCGTTTGCACCTCCTGACCAACCTGTCATGCAAGCAAGGTCCGAAAAAATTGAATCGATGGGGAAGTCTCCATTCTTTGAGCTATCACTTCCTCAAGCGGTCATTCGATTCAAACAAGGGGTCGGTCGATTGATCCGCTCAAGCGATGATTACGGTGCCATTTTTGTGTTCGACCGTCGTGTCGAGACGACGCGTTACGGCAAACAATTTATCAACAGTTTGCCTAAGGTGGACCGGGTTGAAGGGTCTCTGGAAACGTCACTGGCAGAGTTGGAGCTGTTTTTAGATGAGAAGGAAAAGTCAGTGGCACGAAATGATAGATAACGCTAGGCATCATGATGTTATCGTTTTATAATGATACGTATAGTGTTTTTGGAGGAGGAGTCAATATGAACTCGAATATTGAGACGCTGGCGAGCGTACGCATTGAACCGACTGCGGACGTTTACAAGATTGTCGACTTATTGAATCGGACTTTAAAAAGTCAGGATTTAATGTTCGGTTTGTCACTAGAGAAAAAAGTGAATGATCCGAAGAAAGAAGAGATGGTCTTCACCATCTATCGTACAGAATGACGAAAAAGTCAAAATGGATCGTCTCTCTGCTGGCGGCACTTGTTGGTGTCGTCCTTGTCTTTAGCGTGATGTATCGATTCACCATCGGCCACACAGAGATTCAAAAAGAGAAGCTCATCGAAGCGGCGACGGAGCGACTGGCTGACGAATCCCCAAACCTGAAGGTAGGTCGAGGAGAACTATTCAACGGAACAGAAACGTACGTCGTCTTTACAGGAACAGACAAGATCTGGTTTGTTCCATTGAATGACAAGTTAGATATAGAGGAACGTGAGGTCGGTGAAGTTGGCGTGACGGATGTCTGTTCACGTTCGGTCGAAGAGACGGGCGGACAACTGGTCAGCTGCAAGGTCGGTTTTGACAAGAGAGCATTGATTGAAGTGGTCACAAAAACAGAGACGTCGTATACGTATTCATACTACACACTACAAACCGGGGAATATATCCGGCGCGTCCAATTGTCCGACCAAAACATATGACGAATCAGAGGGGGATTATCGTGGAACATCTATTAGCGAAACGTGTGAAGCAACTCACACCGTCGACAACATTAGCGATCACAGCTAAGGCGAAGGCGCTCAAGGCTTCAGGTAAAGATGTCATTGGACTGGGGGCAGGCGAACCAGATTTTAATACGCCAGATCGAATCATCGATGCAGCGTGTCAAGCAGCTCGTGAAGGTGATACAAAATACACACCTTCAGGCGGTACGGTCGCCTTGAAAGATGTCATTATAGAAAAGACGAAACGCGATAGCGCATTGTCGTTCGAGCGCAACGAAGTAATGGTCGCCTCTGGTGCGAAACATGCCCTTTATGCCTTGTTCCAAGCCATTCTAGATGAAGGGGACGAAGTGATTGTCCCGACACCATACTGGGTCAGTTATCCAGAGCAAATCAAGTTGGCGGATGGTGAGCCCGTGTTCGTCGACACGAATGAAGAGACTTCCTTTAAATTGACGCCGGAACACCTCGAGCATGCGATTACAAAACGTACGAAGGCCGTCATCTTAAACAGCCCTTCGAATCCGACGGGAATGATTTACACGAAAGAAGAGCTACAGGCACTCGCCGATGTCGTTCTTCGGCACGATCTCCTCGTCGTGAGCGATGAGATCTATGAAAAACTGATTTATGGTGACGCAACGTTCGTATCGATTGCGACACTCCCGAATATGCGTGAACGAACCATCATCATCAATGGGGTCTCGAAGTCTCATGCGATGACAGGTTGGCGGATCGGATATGCCGTCGGCGATGCAAAAATCATCAGTGCGATGACAAACCTAGCTTCGCATTCGACATCAAACCCAACGTCAGTCGCCCAAGCTGCTGCGGTGGAGGCATATAACGGATCACAAGATGATGTTGAGATGATGCGTCAATCGTTCGAGGAACGACTTGAGATTGTCTATGATCGTCTCGTCAACATTCCTGGGATCACTTGCTTGAAGCCACAAGGCGCCTTTTACTTATACGCCAATGCAAAGGTTGCCGCTACAAAGAGCGGTTTTGACACGGTCGATGCTTGGTGTGAGGCTGTTCTAGAGGAATCAAACGTGGCACTCGTCCCTGGTTCTGGTTTCGGGCAGGGCGATTATGTTCGATTATCATATGCAACTGAATTAAAACGCGTTTTAGAAGCGCTCGATCGAGTAGAAGACTTCATTACGAAGCGCACTCGATAAGCGAAAGGATGGAAATGAACATGACAACTATTTCGATTAACCAGTTTAAAGACTATGAAGGCCAAACAGTCCGCGTTGGGGCTTGGATCGCCAACAAGCGTTCTAGCGGAAAAATCGCTTTTCTTCAACTACGAGACGGGAGCGGTTTCGCTCAGGCGGTCGTTGTAAAAGCCGACGTTGCTGAAGAATTGTTCACTCTTGCCAAAGGTGTGACACAAGAAACATCTGTCTATGTCACAGGAAATGTGAAATCAGATGGCGGACGTACGCCACTCGGATTTGAGCTAGAGGTGACAAACCTAGAAGTGATTGCGGAGTCTGTCGATTATCCGATCACACCAAAAGAGCACGGAACGGAATTTTTGATGGACAACCGTCACTTATGGCTCCGCTCACGTCGCCAACACGCAATTATGAAAGTCCGTAATGAGATCATTCGGGCAACATATGAGTTCTTCAACAAAGAAGGATTCGTCAAAATCGATCCGCCAATCCTGACGAGCAGTGCGCCGGAAGGGACGACAGAGTTGTTCGAGACAGACTATTTCGGTCAATCTGCTTACCTCTCACAGACGGGTCAACTGTACATGGAAGCGGCTGCCATGGCGCTCGGTAAAGTATTCTCATTCGGCCCGACGTTCCGTGCAGAGAAATCAAAAACACGTCGTCACTTGATTGAATTTTGGATGATTGAGCCAGAGATGGCGTTCTTCAATCATGACATGAACCTTGAGATTCAAGAGCAATACGTCTCTTACATCGCACAGTCAGCACTTACGAACTGTAAGAACGAGCTTGAACTTCTCGGACGTGACCTTGAAAAATTGGCGCAAGTGAAGGCACCATTCCCACGTGTCCGTTACGAAGATGCGATCAAATTCTTGAAGGCAGAAGGATTCGATGACATCGAATACGGCGACGATTTCGGTGCACCGCATGAGACGGCGATTGCTAACGCACACGACCAACCGGTCTTCATCACGCACTGGCCAAAAGAAATCAAACCGTTCTACATGAAAGTAGATCCTGAAAATCCAGAACTCGTTCTTTGTGCAGACTTGATTGCACCAGAAGGATATGGAGAAATCATCGGGGGGTCTCAACGTGAAGACGACTACGATCGTCTGAAAGAAGAGATCATCAAAGAAGGTCTCGATGAAACAGAGGCATACGACTGGTATCTCGAACTTCGTCAATACGGTTCGGTCCCGCACTCTGGTTTCGGACTCGGCCTTGAGCGTACGGTCGCTTGGATCAGTGGAATCGAGCATATCCGCGAAGCGATCCCGTTCCCACGTTTATTAAACCGAATCCACCCTTAACGATTGATCGGGGAAGACATCATGTCCTCCCCGATTGATGTGTCTTAGAAAGGAAGTGCGACATGGATGCACATCAATTGATCCAATTATTCGAGCAAAGTCCGGTCGTCATTCCGCGAAAACTGTTCACTGATGCGAGACGACTCGATTTATCACCTGTCGAGTTCAGTCTGATCGTCCATCTTCTTGAAATGACCGGGGAAGGGATTGTCATGCCGCTCCCGAGCGAGTTAGGGAAACGGTTGAATATCTCTGAAAATGAGGCGAGGTCTGTGCTCCTCGGTCTGTTGCAAAAAGAGTTGATTGCCATTGAGGCTTCGAATCATGGGGAACGGTATAGCCTGCTGCCGCTTTTTGATGCGTTGCAAGGTGAGGAGAAGGTCTCTTCACAGCAGACGTTGAACGAAAACATCATCCATACGTTTGAGCGAGAGTTCGGGACAATCACCCCGTTTGAGATTGAACAAATCGTCGGATGGATGACCGAAGATGGCTTCAGTGAAGAGCTTATCATGGCCGCACTCCGAGAGGCAAAACTGCGAAATGTGCGAAATTTCAAATATATGGATAAAATCCTGCGCGTGTGGCAAGACCATCACGTCGAGTCGCTCGAGGATGTTGTGGAATATCAACGGAGGAACAAGTGATGTTGACGAGAGTACAATTACAAGAAGTGTCAGATACGATGGTGCAGATGTTCCCGGACGCTCATTGCGAGTTGACGCATCAAAATCCATTCGAATTGGTCGTCGCGGTCGCGCTTTCCGCACAAGCGACGGATGCGCTCGTCAACAAGGTGACACCGGGTTTGTTTGAAGCGTTTCCGACTGTCGAGGCGATGGCGGCGGCTGACGTATCCGAGATTGAGACATTGATTAAACGGATTGGTCTCTATCGGAACAAAGCAAAGAACGTGAAGGCACTCTCAGAAAAAATTGTGAACGAGCATGGGGGCATTGTTCCTTCTGACCGATCCTCACTGGAGGCCCTCCCAGGTGTCGGTCGCAAAACAGCGAACGTCGTCTTGTCCGTTGCATTCCACGAACCAGCATTCGCGGTTGATACACATGTGGAACGGGTGTCCAAACGTCTCGGCATTTGCCGATGGAAAGATAACGTCCGTCAAGTCGAGGATACGTTGATGAAGAAGTTCCCGCGGGATGAGTGGTCTCAACTCCATCATCAATTTATTTTCTTTGGACGCTATCATTGTAAGGCCCAGCGACCTGCCTGTGAGACGTGCCCGCTCCTTCATATGTGCCGAGAAGGAAAGAAACGGATGAAGTCCACAAAAATCACCTGAAAAAACGCATCGACACGTGCTGTGTCGATGCGTTTTTTAATGGTTCCAAGGATGGTCGCTCCACTCACGACGCTTTTTCGTGATTGGTACCTTTTTGAAGCCCCAGTTTCGGAAATCTTGGTCCGGACTTTCTTTACGGATGTAAATTTTGTCCTTGATGGCTTTAAAGATTCGGTTCTCGTCCCCATAATGGACGAACCGTGGTTTTACCTCGATGACACCTCGACGAACGCGTGAGAGTGGTAGACAAACGAGGTCTGCGATTTCTAGGCCAGATTGATACATCGTGTTCTGCTTTTCAGAAAAGATGAATCCTTTAATTTTTTGACGACTTTTTTCGACATCGAGATGGACCGTACCCGAGTTAAAAATATCAAAAAATGCTTTTTGAATGAGTAAGTTTTGATAATCATCTCGTGATTCAAGGACGACACGGGCACTGACCGCCTCAGTTTCTTCTAAAAACGCATAAAAGGACTTCATCAAGTGCGCGAATGCGACGACATACGGGTCCTTTGGCGTTGAATAAAAGTCGTGTAATTTCTGTTTATCGACTTCGACACTGACGATTGTACAATCGATTCCCCGTAAAAAATCAGGAAGCTTATCCCAGAAATCACGAAGCATATCAATCGTGATCCCATCTTCTTTCCCATAAGGATGCTCGGCCTTCAAAATCTCTTTTAAGTGCAATGGGATTTGCTCGGTATGAAAGACGTCTCGTTTGAACGTTCGAAGACGCCGCTTCAACTCACACGGTAATCCAGTCTCATCTGCATCGATTGAATATTTGTATTCCATCAGGACACCAGTCAAATTAAATTGTGTGTTTCCTTTCGGTGTGCCTGTCTCATCGACGAACATGACATACTTCTTTCCACTTTCCATCCAATCCCTCCAAAACGACTCTATATCAACGATTTCAAGTCACCCAATTTATTTCCAGACGGCATTTCCAGCTGTCCATTGCACACTCATTGCACACTTTATGAGGTTTACCAAGTGTGGAACTTGGTTAATCATAATAGGTGCCATTACTACAGAAAAACATCAGACGATTCATAACGAGAGCTTTTCAATTTGGATACACAATCGCTTACATACTAGTTTAACATACCGGAGTTTGGTACGATATGTGTTGCGGTAATTCCACATAAGTGTCGACCGACAGAAGTCGACAATCAGACCTGAGACGGAAGGAACGAGTGGACCGACCTGTTAATATGTATGTATGGGGTGACGACATTGTTCCATTATCCAAACGGTAAAAAGGCGAAAGTGACAAAGACAACAAAGGAAGAAGGAATTTCGAAACAACCATCGAATTCTCAAACCTATGCGAATCGCGGAATGAATTTGGAGACGCTATTGAATGAAACGAATGAGTTTTATCGGATTCATCATCGAGCTGTCATCCATAAAAAACCTACGCCTCTTCAAATCGTCAAAGTCGATTATCCGAAACGAAGTGCTGCCAAAGTGACGGAAGCGTACTTTAAGCAGGCATCCACAACCGACTATAATGGCGTATATCGAGGCAAGTACATTGACTTTGAAGCGAAAGAAACGAATAATAAAACATCGTTTCCGCTCGGAAATTTCCATGAACACCAAATTGAACATATGCGTGAGTGTGAGCGTCAAGGAGGGGTTTGTTTTGTCATCATCCGCTTTAGTCGCTATAATACGCAATATGTATTGACCACAGAGCAACTTGTTCAGTGGTGGGAACAACGATTGACGGGACGTAAATCAATTCCGCTCAGCTTTATTGAGCAGGAAGCGATTGAAGTTCCGACGAGAGCCTTACCGTCGATTGATTATTTGACGGTGTTAGATCAATGGCTCGATTGAATAGAAGGAGTGAACCATGAATGGAGCGAAGTAGGGTCGCACGTCGACAAGATTCGACGACGAATAAACGTAAAAAAGCTGGGAAACAGCCAAAGACGAAGAGTAAGAAACCGATGTGGAAACGCATCTTTTTATTAGGGTTTATCTTATTTATTGCAGCGGTCATCGCATTTGGTGCGTATACGGTATATGCGATTGCGACGGCACCCGAGCTCGACGAAGAGAAGCTCGTCGACACGTATCCAATTCAGTTGATCTCTGCTGAAGGGGAACCTCTTGAAGGGGCCGGTCAGATTAGGGAGTATGTCTCGATCGATGATATTTCCGAAGTGATGCAACAAGCGGTCGTATCGATTGAAGACCGTCGTTTCTACGAGCACAATGGAATCGACATCCGTCGGATTGGCGGTGCGGTCATCGCCAACCTGACGGACGGTTTCGGTTCAGAAGGTGGGTCGACCATCACGCAGCAGTTAGTGAAGCAATCGTTCCTCTCGCAGGACAAAAAGCTGAAGCGAAAGTTGCAAGAACAGTGGCTTGCGCTCAAACTCGAACGAGAGTATACGAAAGAACAGATTTTAGAAATGTACTTGAATAAAAACTACTATGGTACGGGTGGCTACGGTGTCCAAACCGCATCGAAACGCTACTTCAATAAACCGGTCTCTGACGTCAACTATCAGGAGGCGGCAATTCTTGCGGGCCTTCCACAGCGTCCGAGTGCGTACGATCCGATCAATGGTGACCAAGAGTTGACACGCTATCGTCAAGAACAAGTGTTGTCCGCCATGAAGCGTGACGGTCATATTTCGGAAGAAGAGTACAATGAGGCGCTTGATGTTGAGATTGCCGACGTCATCTCGCCGGGTGAAGAGACAGAAGAAGAGTCGTTCACCCGTGCGATTTACTCACGTGTCCTCTCAGAATTAGAAGACGACTATGGCCTTGAACAGTCAGATATTTATGGCACAGGGCTTAAAGTGTACACGTCGATCAATAAAGATTTGCACACGAAAATCAATAGCGACATTAAATCGAACAACGTCAACTTACAAACAAATGGTTTCCCTGAAGACTTGAGAATGGGTGCGACGGTTCTCAATACGCAGACAGGTGAGATTGTCGCAATCGTTGACAGTCAACAGGCGAAACAAGGTGACACGACGTATCGTGACTATTCAAATGAGAAATATCCGATCGGATCGACGGCTAAACCGTTCTTCGATTATGGTCCTGGAATTGAAAATGGGCAATGGTCAACAGGGAAAATACTTCTTGATGCCGAGTTGGAGGGCGTGTACCAACCAAACAACTATTATAATGGCTTCCGTGGTCCAAACACGATGCGTCAATATTTGAAGATTTCTGCGAATACACCGGCAGTTCGTGCATTCCAAGAAGTGCGGGATGAGTATGGACAAGAAGCGATTGAATCGTTCGTCAAAAATGTTGGCATCGAACCTTCATATTCTGGCGATCAATTAAATGAATCCAACGCACTCGGTACGGCTGAGGCAAGTACGACGCAAATGGCGGCAGCCTATGCGGCACTCGGTGCGAACGGGATGTATACGAAACCTCACTTGATTCAGAAGATTGAGTTCAATGACGGTTCGAGTATCAACTCGCCAATCAAAGCGAAGCAGGCGATGGAGGATTACACGGCATACATGTTGACGGACATGCTCCGTGACGTGGTAAGTGCCGAGGGCGGAACATATGTACCTGGCGCATTCCCTTGGGACGTGGCAGGAAAAACGGGAACGACGAACGAGCCGAACTCGACGAACCCGAAAGACAAATGGTTTACAGGATACTCATCGGATTACTCAATCTCCGTGTGGACAGGGAAAACAAAAGATTCGACAGTCGCTTCATTTGACCCGGACCATGCCCAATACTATTTCGAGTATATGATGCAACAAGTGACGAACGCGACGGGTCAACCCGATCGTTTCCAACGTCCAGACTCAGTCTTATCACTCGGGAATGAACTTTATGTCAAAGGGACGAAGCCAAAGGATCTTCAACCTGAGAAGTTGGTAGCTCCGACTGGGGCGAGCGTAAATTATGACGAAAGTTCACAGGCTGGTTCTGTCTCATGGTCATTCGATTTTGATGGTGCACAAGCAGATGGCTATTCAGACATCTCATTCACTGTGACGCAACAGTCAGCCGATGGTGGTGAACAAGTCGTTGGGACGACCGGAGAAACGAGTGTGGATATCTCGAACTTGCCAGAAGGAGAGACGACGTTCACAATCGTCGCCAAAGCGACGAATCCGCTGACGGGTGAACAGCAGTCTGCCCCAGCGCAAGCGAGCTATTCAATCGAACCGGAGGAAGAGCCGAAAGAGGAAGAAGAAAACACGTCTGAAGAAGGCAGCAACGAAGATGGGTCATCAGACGAAAACAATGGCAATAGCAACGAAGAAGATACGAATGACGATCAAAATTCAGATGAACCAGAGACTGATGGAGACACAGGCGAAGGGACAGATGAAACGGTTGAAGAAAACGATTCAGATGCCCCGTTAGAAGGACAATCCAATGACGAATCATCTGATACGAATCGTGGGAACGGCAATGCAAACAACGAAAACGACTAAAGGGAACAGGGCGACATTGTGCGCCCTGTTTTTCATGTGACTTTGTTATAATGAAAAGAAAGGGAACAGGATGGTGACACATGGTTCAACTCTCTTTAAAACGTAAGATGAAAGTATTACTTGTCATGGATCGGCTACAAGACGATGATTTTGGCATACCTCTTTGCGGACATCTCGGGTTAAAGCTCGCACATCAGTTGTTAGAAGAGTCCATACCATTCGGTCGTCTCATCCATGATCAAACCGTCGCTGAAGCGATTGGACATCCTTATTTAAAACGTATCGGTGTCGAAACGATGTTCACGGGTGATGAATCTTATTATCAGGATTTACTTCTTGGCAACCGTCAAACGTTATCGACAGATGAAGACTATTATAAAACGGTGCAACGTTATGCCAAACATCTATTAGCGGTTCATTCGAAATGCACGAAACTACATACCATTGTCTTGTTCGGTCGATCGACGCAGCGTCTGTTTTCAGACGTGCTCACCCGCCTTGAAGAAGAGAATGAGCATGTCGCAACAACGTTTCAAAACATGACGATTTTAAAAATGCCCGCTGTATCGAGGATGATACGAGATGAACGGATTCATCAAATCCGCCAAGTCGTCATAGAACTTGCACCTTCACATGTTTAAGGAGAGAAGGTGAAATGATGCGTAAATCGCGTTCTGTTGAAGAGATGATTCAAGAGTTGAGAGGAGACATGAGTTTTTATAAAAACGTTTCTCATTGGCACACGGTCGATGCACGTCCGGCACAATATGCACCTATTCCAGAGCAAGTACCGGATCAACTGATGAAAGTGTTGAAGCGCCGGGGAATCGAGCAACTTTATACGCATCAGGCCGAAGCCGTAAAACAAACGGCTGACGGTCACTCGACTGTCATTGTCACGCCGACTGCGTCAGGAAAGACGCTTTGTTATAACTTGCCCGTCTTGTCAAAGATGATTGAGAAACCGACTGCCCGCGCACTTTATCTGTATCCGACAAAAGCCCTCGCCCAAGACCAGAACAGTGATTTGATGGAGATGGTCGAGGCGCTCGAAGGAAACTTACGTTGCTTTACGTACGATGGGGATACGTCTCCTGCTGCTCGTACGAAAGTGAGAGATGCGGGAAATATCGTCATCACCAATCCAGATATGTTGCATTCGGGGATATTACCACACCATACGAAATGGATTCGATTGTTCGAAAACTTGGAGTACATCGTGGTCGATGAGTTGCATACGTATCGTGGCGTGTTCGGTAGCCACGTGGCGAACGTGTTCCGCCGCTTGAAGCGAATCTGTGCTTATTACGGGAGTCACCCGAAATGGATTATGACATCAGCGACCATCGCGAATCCACGTGAACTCGCTGAAGTGTTGACAGAAGAAGAAGTCGTATTGATTGACCGAAATGGTGCACCACAAGGAAAGAAACATCTCGTCTTCTATAATCCACCTGTCGTCAATGAAGCGCTTGGCATTCGTCGAAGTGCGACGCTCGAGACGAAACGCATCGCCTCAAAACTCGTTGAGGCGAACATTCAAACAATCGTGTTCGCACGGTCGCGTGTACGTGTCGAGGTACTGTTGACGTATTTGCAAGAATTGACACGTCGAGAGCTCGGACCAAAGTCGATAGTCGGTTATCGTGGCGGTTACCTCCCATCTGAACGCCGAGAGATTGAACGACGGTTGCGAAATGGCGAAATTAAAGCGGTCGTTTCGACGAATGCACTAGAACTCGGTGTCGACATCGGGCAACTTCAAGCGTGTGTCCTAAACGGTTATCCTGGAACGGTCGCCTCGCTTTGGCAACAGGCTGGGCGTGCGGGTCGACGTCAGTCTGAGTCGCTCGTCGTGTTCGTCGCCTCCTCCTCATCGCTCGACCAGCTCGTCGTCGAACAACCCGATATGATTCTAGATCGTTCGCCGGAAGCGGCCCGTCTTGACCCGAACAATTTAATCATCTTAGTAGACCATATCAAATGTGCCGCATTTGAACTGCCGTTTCATAAAAATGAACGGTTCGGGACGGTCGACCCAGAAGAGGTTTTGGAGTTTCTGACAGATGCACACGTGCTACATGAGCGGGCTGATAAATATTATTGGATGACGGATTCATTCCCGGCCCACGACATTTCGCTTCGTACGAGTGATCAAGAAAATGTCGTCATCGTCGATCAAACCGCAAAACATCAAGTGATCGGTGAAATGGACACGTTCAGTGCGATGACGCTATTGCACGATGAGGCGATCTATTTGCATGGTGCCGAGCAGTATCAAGTCGAGAAACTAGATTTTGAAGAGAAGAAGGCGTTTGTCCGTCGAGTTGATGTTGATTACTATACGGATGCGAACTTAGCAGTGGAGTTGAAAGTACTAGAAGAGAATAAAACGGATGGGGCGAAGACGTTTGGGGAAGTGTCGGTCATCGCGATGGCCACACTGTTCAAAAAGATCAAGTTTGGAACGCACGAGAATATCGGATCGGGTCCGATTCATCTGCCGGAGCGCGAACTGCATACGACGGCGACTTGGTTCACATTAGATGAACGATTCGCTTATTCGGAGGCAGACCTTGAAGATCAACTCGAAGCGGTCAGCGACTTATTCAGACGCCTCGCACCACTATATCTCATGTGCGATACACTCGATTTGTTCACGACCATCCAAATGAAGTCGACGCACACGAATAAGCCGACCGTTTATTTATACGATCGCTATCCCGGTGGCATCGGACTAAGTGAGGCACTTTACAAAGATGCGGACATGGTACTTGAGGCAGCAGAGCGGACGGTACTTGATTGTCCATGTGAAAGTGGATGCCCTCGCTGTGTCGGCATCGTTGGATACGGGGATTTCAAACATCAAGTCATCCGTCAGTTACAAGCCTTGAAAGGATCGATATGAAAGCAAAACTATCTAGACTAATCAAAACGAAAGAGCCTGTCGAATCATCACGTGTCACGTCACCCGATGAGGTGGAGCAACAGAAGTGGGTCGAACAAGGTGGTGAGATCTTAACGTTCGAAGGGGAATGGTGTGTCCGGATTCACAAGACGTATCCGCTCGACGAGGTGTATCACGACTTTGAGTTCGGTGAAGCGAGACAGATGATGCATCGGACTGAACATCCGTTCTTCACGGTCGACCTAGAACCGGAGCATGTCCTCTTTATGGATACGGAGACGACAGGGTTACGTGGTTCTGGTACGTCGATTTTTTTGATCGGATTTGCCAGAATTCGAGCGGAACAACTTGAGATGGTTCAATACGTCTTACCTCATCCTGCGTTTGAGACGGCCTTCTACTATCATTTTCTACAAGATATTGGAGATGAGGTCCGCTTCGTCACATATAACGGGAAGTCATTCGACTGGCCTCAAATCAAGACGAGGCACACGTTCGTCAAATCAAAGGTCAAGCAGTTACCTTCTGTCGGACATGTCGACCTGTTGCATGCGGCGAGACGATTGTTGAAACCGAGATTAGAGTCGGTCTCACTTAAAGCGGTCGAAGCATATTTTGGACATGGTCGAACCGACGACCTACCTGGTTTTTTGGCCCCGATGCATTACTTTCAGTATGTGAAGGAACGAAATCCAGAAATTTTATTACCTGTCCTTGAGCACCACCATGCGGATTGTCTGAGCCTTGTCTCCCTTTATACACGGCTCGGTCATCTCGTCATGACGCCACGAACGGATTACGGAGAGGAACGTGCGCATTGGCTTCACGACCTCGGGGAGCAAGAGAGTGCGCTGAAAGAGTTCGAGCAACTGTCGAGCCCTTCAAAGCGTGCTGTCATGCGTCAAGCGATGCTGTTGAAACGAACCGGGCGAATCGAGCAGGCCATTCCATTGTTTGAATCGCTGCATACAATCGAAGGCTATGTGGAACTTGCCAAATATGCGGAGCATAAAAAGAAGGATATGGCATTAGCGATCGATTATACGAGACGTGCCATGGAACTGCTCGAGCAAAAACGGGCGGTATTGCGCCAAACAATTAAACGTGAGCAAGACGAGCTGGAGCATCGTTTGGCTCGTCTAGAAAGGAAGCAATCATGAAAGTAGTAGCCGTCACAGGGTATCGTCCACATGAACTCGGCATCTTCAAGGCCGACCATCCAGGAATAGAAATCATTCAGGAAGCCTATCGGAAAAAGATACTTGAAGTGATCGAGCTTGGTGCGGAATGGTTCATTTTTAGTGGGACGAACGGTTGTGAATTATGGGCAGGACAAGTATTGTTAGAGTTAAGAGAATCATATCCGATTAAGATTGCTGTGTTTCCTCCGTTTTTGAATATGGATGAACGGTATAAGCCGTTTGAACAGGAGTTGTTTGTGCGATTGCAACTTGAGGCGGATTTTTTTGAACCGCTGACGAACCGACCATATGAAGACCCGAGTCAGTTACGCGCAAAAACGGCGTTCTTTTTAGATAAGGCAGAAGGATTGATTACGCTTTATGACGAAGAAACGGAAGGAAGTCCACGCTTTCTAGTGGATGGGGCACGACGTAAGCCCAACATGGACGTCTTTTTGATCACACAGGAAGATTTACGCGTCATCGAGGAAGAAAAACAATGGGAACAACAATGGGAGTGATACGATGCAAACAGAGCTAACCGCGGAAGCAATTTATAAACAAGAATTCAAAACGGCGCTGCGAGGTTATTCGCAAGAAGAAGTCGATCAATTTTTGGACGTGGTCATCCGTGATTATGAAAAAATGACAAAAGAAATCGAGCGTCTTCAAAAAGAAAATGATTCGTTGCGTCGGGAGCCTCTACCTGTAGCAGAACGTGCCAAACCGACGCAACCGGTCGCCTCAAACTATGACATGCTACGCCGCATTTCAAATCTCGAAAAAGCGGTGTTTGGTAAGCAAGTCGGGCCAAGCGAATAAAGAATAGGGGGGTGGAGTCCATGTTACAAGTGCTAACGGCCACAGAAAAACAACCTGTCAAACAACAGACGAAGAAATTGTTTCGTATGAAAGAAGAAGTAAAGCAAGCACCGATTTGCTATACAGACCGTCTCGTCGAAAACATCAGACAAACATGTCGTTTTGATTGGATGATGATTGAACATGTCAAACTCGGGGATGATCTCGTTCATTACGTGCTCGTCGGCCCGAAAGGTGTTTTCTTGATTCAATTGAACCGAACTCCAGCCCCTGTCCATATGACGAACCGGGAATGTCGGACGGAGACCTCGATGGGATGGAAACATGTTTATCCGCATCCTGTCACAGAATTAGAACGGATGACCAAGCAAGTCCGGTCTCGTCTAAAAAAAGAATGTGGTCATGTCATTCCGGTTTACTCTTTTTTAATTTTCCCTGAGACGGAACGGCTGAAGCTTGAACGGGTCAAGTCAAATTGTGGTGATTCATTCGTCCTTGTCGACCAAGTCATCAACAAAACGAAACTTGAGACTTTGACGGAACCGCTCGTTAAACAAATCGCCTACTACTGTTCAGAAAGACAAGTACATAAATAAAAAGATGGCCGAATTTGATTTTCGGCCATCTTTTTATTTTAAAAGCTCCCTCGCTTTTGCTGCATCCTCTCGATGGACGAACAAGGCGACGCGATCATCTAAATTTTTTGCGAGCGGTTTTAGCAATTTTCCTGTCGGAAGCCCTTGTTCTATACGACAAGTGATTCCTTGTTCTGTCAGGTAGTGATAATCCCCTAACAGTTCTTCTCCTTGTTTTCCGAACGCTTCACCGAAGCGCACCCATCTCAAGTTACGAATCGTTCGAATCGTGACCAAGATGATAAACAATGTTGCAAGTGCAATGATCAATAGTGTTTCCAATACGTTCAACCCCTTCTTTACATAAGTTTAATTGGGTGGAGAGTTGAAAGCAATATGAACCGAACGTTATACTGAAATGGAAAAGAGGGGATTTTATGAAAAAAACGATTCAGTCTAGACGAGAGGCAATCTCGCATCTTGAAAATCAACAAGTCCTGTTCATTCGGATTCAGAACGGTCAAACGGGCATGATCAAGTCCACAGAAGAAGGAATCGTCGTCGCCATTCCAAACGAAGAAACTGGGAAGATTGATTTTCGCAAATTAGAGGATATCGAAGCGTTCGAAGCGTTTTATGATTTGACACTTTCAAAACCAGGTATCTTATATGTGAACGTTGGAGAAGACAAGTGAAATAGAGAGCCTCCCAATTTTAGGTGAGGCTCTCTATTTCGAATGTTCAACGTGACGGTAGCCATGTGGATAGCTTGTCTTTTAACGGTTTCAACCGAACGTGATGTTGTTTGTGTAACAAGTAGCCATCAGGTCGGATGACCAAAATCCCTCGCTTCATAAAGAGCGATTTTGCGAGTTCGTTTCCTTGGTCGAAAAATGGACGACTCGTCCTCGACAAAGTGATTGTTTGAAAGAAAGGTTGATGCTCGTTTAAGTAGTCATAAACAGGCGTCAAATCACGTTTTCCATCATCGAATAAAAGTACTTGAAATCGTCCATCGGCGATCTCGGATATCTTCGTCCGAAATCCGTCATCTGCTCGTAAAATCTCCGTTTCAGGAAAGATCTTTCCTTCAGCTACGCGACGGAACGGGACGCGAAGTGCCTTCGGATAGGATAAGTGGAGCTGTGAGATGCGTTCCGTAATTTTTTGATTGACGAGATTGACACGCGTGAAGACGTCAGCCCCGATGGCTTGAAACGGCAATAACATCGGTAACGTCGTCTGAAGCATTTCGGTCGCAATGTTCGTCGTTTGAAGGACGTTACGAGCCACATGCTCCCGCTCATCTCGGTAAGTGGAGACGACTTGATGTGGTGCACCGGCTTTTAAATGTAACCATAGTTTCCATCCTAAGTTGAACGCATCTGCAATTCCGGTGTTCATTCCTTGTCCACCGACGGGAGAGTTGATGTGTGCCGCATCGCCCATCAGGATGATGCGATTATGGATGAAGGCATCCACCATTCGATTATGAACGCGAAACAGTGAAAACCATTCAACATCATGAATGGTGACAGGCATTAGACTTCGTTGTTCGACGAGTTCTTGAAGATCTGACTCTGTAAACGACTCGTCAGTTCTCAAGTTCCCGGTAATCCGAATCGTTTCGTCTGTGAGTGGAAACACTTCTAGTACGCCTTGGTTTGAGAAAAAAATGTGAACCTCTTCTTTAGAGATTGGCCAGTCTGCCTTTAAATCAGCAAGCACCCATGACTCTTTGAACGATTTTCCGCTGAACGGTAGAGCGAGCATGCGACGAATCGAACTATTCGCACCATCGGCCGCAACGACATACCGCGCTTCGACGGAACGATTCGACCCATCTACAGCTTTCAAGTGAGCAATCGTACGAGACGGGTATTGTGTAATGGACGAAAGTGTCTGTCCTCGTCTCACGGTATGACCATGCTTTTTTAAGGCGCGTTCTAATATCTGTTCTGTCTCATTTTGACGTAGCAACGTGACGAACGGATATGGACTGACGAGTTTTGAAAACTCGAGCTTCGCCGTCCACTGACCCGAGAAATATAGATTCCCTCGTTCAATCGTTCTAGCCCGTTCGAGTACTTCTTGAGCGACATCTAATCGAGAAAACACTTCGATTGTCCGAGGTTGAATGCCGATGGCTCGTGAGTTATCCGATGGGGTCGTTTTTTGATCGATAATTTGAAATGAAACACCATATCTCGCTAGAGTGAGAGCGAGCGTCAGCCCGGTCGGTCCCGCACCGACTATTAGTACATCTACTTGTTCCTCCACGATGATCAACTCCTATCATTAATAATGATATTTCCGACATTGGAAGCGACTAAACGAAAAGTAGGGTATAGAGAACGATACAAGATATTCAATGACGGAAGGTGAGTGAACATATTGCGACGATGGATCACGGAAGAACAGATTCGAGATAGTTTTACAATGGAGGAAGACTATGAGCAGACAGCTGCGGTGCTCATCCCGCTCGTGGAAATCAATCGCGAATGGCACGTCATCTTTGAAGTGCGTGCGCATACGATGCGTCAGCAGCCTGGAGAGATTTCTTTTCCGGGTGGGCGTCTTGAAAAGGGAGAGACACCGGTCGAGGCGGCTGTCCGGGAGACATGCGAAGAGCTTGAGATTTCCTCGAGTCAAATCGAGGTGATTGGAAAGTTGAAACCGCTCGCTACACCTCAAAGGCAACTGATTTATCCGTTTGTCGGCATCTTGTCGGAGTATCCGAGTGTTGAGGGGACGGATGAGGTAGATCACTTGTTCACGGTCTCTGTTTCGACGCTCCTTATGATCGATCCGTTCCACGGTGAGATGGAATGGACGATGAGTCCCGATCAAAATATTCCGCTTGATCGGCTAGCGAATGCTAAAGCGTATCAAAAACGGGTAATAAAAATGAAAGAACCATTTTATGAACATGAAGATTACATCATTTGGGGATTAACTGGTAAATTTCTGACACAGTTCATTAATCGGATAAAAGAAAACGTATTCAAACCGATATAATTTCGTTATAATGATAGAAACAAATTTAGATTGGAAGTGAATGGGTGTGTCTGAAGAGTTCCTCGTAGGTGATATCGTGAAGTCGACTCGTGAAGGATGGGTCGCTGAAGTGACTGCCGTACTGACCAATACCGTGATTGGAGACGTATCAATCATGGAAGAGTTTCAACAACTCGGACTTGAGTTTGAAAAACAAGTATTACTAAAATCAGAATTGGAACTGATTGAACGCGCCAGCTGATTTTTTTCCGAAAGGGATGATTCAGGTGTCCATTGACAAAAAGGTACGTGAATGGCAAGAGGCGGGTTTGTTGGACGAAGCGACCGGTAAGAGACTAGTCGACTATGAGTATGAACAGCGGGCGGCTAGTGAGCGACAAAATCACAAGCCGCCCGTTTTAATCATTGTCGGATCGATTTTATTGGCACTCAGTCTATTTAGCTTTGTCGCGGCCAATTGGCAGGTGATTCCTGACCTATTAAAAATCGGACTGTTCCTTCTATTTATGGTCGGATGTTATGCGCTGGCTGAACGAGTACGCTTGAAAGCTCCTAAGTATGTCACATTATTGAGGGTACTGGGATTTGCCTTCTTTGTTGCGACCATGGCCGTCATCTTTACGACATACCATTTGTCGGGCCAGGTGACACTTCTATTTTGGATCATCCTCGCGATGGCGATACTCCACCGTCTATTGTATAAACATGTCTTCTTCACCATCATTGCTGCGATTGCAGCATTTGTAGCCGTTACGAGTAGTTTTGATGGGATCGGATTCATATTGATTGTATTTGGTCTCATCGTTTCATGGGCATGGTTCCATTTCACCGAAGAGACATTCGATCGAACATTTGCATGGTTGACTGTTTATGGTCTTCTCAATTTGATTGGACAATATGCTGACTATGAAGGTAGGTTGTGGCCACTTTGGTCACTTGTCATCTTACATGTGTTCCTGTTGTTCTATCGTGAACGAGCCGCCTGGCAGGCAACCTACTTGTTTGTCGCAGCCGTTCTCTCCATCGGGTATTTGATTCATGTCACTGAGCGTTGGCTTTCTCAAAGACCGCCTTCAATCTTTGAGGCGACGCTTTTGTCGATTGCTTTCGTAGCCGTCTATTTGATTCATAGGCGAAGCGACCTTCTATGGGTAAGTTTTCTTGCGATCGTTCCGTTCGCATTATTTGAAGATACAGGAGTCTTACTAGCTATCATCATTGAGGTGATTGCTCTGTCTTACCTCATTCGTCAAGATATGACAAGGCAACCGACCACGTTCGCCTTTATCTACTTCTTAGTCGTTCAACTGACGATTTATTTCATTTATGTATGGGATCGCCTTGATATATCACTCTTCTTCTTTATCGGTGCGTTAATCGTCTTTGCGTTGTCGCTCGCATTATGGTGGCGTAACCGAACGAAAGGAGACGTGACGACATGAGACGAATTTCTAAATGGACGATCCCTGTTATACAAGTTTTTATCGCCATACTATTTGTGATCCTCGTATACGCTGTCTCATGGGTCGGGGAGACATATACGTTTGAGGGGACTTCCTATGAGCCGTACGATCCTTATTTTGGAGACTCTATCTATTTAGAGTATGATGCGCTCAAAGGACGACATGACGTCGATACGGGGACAGTTTACGTATCATTTCAACAAGGGGACGATGGCTTTGCAACGATTGATCGAATCGAGTCAAATCCGTTCTTTGGGGGCGTTCGGGCAAACTATTTCGATCGAGTCGTTTATATAGAAGAAATGAACGTGTATCGCGTATCTCAAGATGAGGTTGAAGCGGTCGAAGGCGAGCAGTCGTTCACGGTACAAGTCGATATCGCACCGTGGGGCATGCTAAGAATGTATGATTTAAAGTCAAAATAATAAAAGAATATGATGACAAGAAGATTACAGATTTGTTACACGCTAAGTTGTAACGATTCTGTAATTTTTTTGTGAATGCTATATATATCAACGTTTTTTTCAATTGTTACAATCTGTAACCACTTTTTTGGACATATGTCAGGAATGTTTCACTTCGATAAAATGACTACTTTGGTATTGCATGTCGTGGTAAATTAACATCTGTTCGTTACATAACGAGAAAGGTGATGACCTTACTACGATGAAATTAATAAAATATATGATGTTCTTCGGAGCCGCAATGATTGGCATGTTCACTTGCACTATACAAGCGGATGCTGCCCAAATCGGGATCGGAACGGAGCAGAAGATTGTACAAAACCCAATTGAGTTAGAACGACAGGCGATTGAAGAAGAGCGAAAGAAAGAAATCGCGCGTCAAAAAAAGATTGCCGAGGAGAAACGTTTAGCTGAAGCAAAACGCCTTGAAGCAGAACGTCTTCAAAAAGAGAAAGAGGAAGCAGAGAAGGCAAGACTTGCTGAACTTGAAGCGAAACGAAAAGCTGAGGCAGAACGTAAGGAAGAGGCGCGGGTTGCAGCCAAAAAGGCATCTTCAAATCAGTCGGTCAACGCGACACCGGTATCCACGACGACAAGCAAAAATGTGTTGACGGTTGAATCGACAGCATACTCGAATGATGTTGTTGATAATAAAACATATAGCGGTCGAGTTTTAACTGCAACTGGTCATGATGTGACGGATTCCATTTATTATAATGGGATGCGAATCATTGCGGTCGACCCATCGGTCATCCCGTTAGGTTCGAAAGTCCATATTCAAGGTGTCGGTGATGCCATTGCCTTGGATACAGGTGGTCGAATCAAAGGTCACATCGTTGATTTGTTGGTCGATTCTAAACAAGATGCGATTCAATGGGGGCGTCGACATATTCAAGTCACTCTCTATTAATTTGGAAGGTTCTCTAGTCATGAGAACCTTTTTTTGTTTAACATAGTAGAGAAACGGGCAAAATACTATTTGAATTTCCATTATTGGAAACAGTCGAGGAGGGATTAGGTTGATTGAGTTTCAAGATGTATCTAAACGTTATGAAGACGGGACATTAGCCGTCAAAGAGTTAAGCTTAACGGTCCAAAAAGGAGAAATTTTTGTGTTGATTGGACCATCCGGTTGTGGAAAGACCACGACGATGAAGATGGTGAATCGTCTCATTGACCATACTGATGGCAAAATACTGATTGATGGAAAAGAAATTTATCAATTCGATATTTACGAACTACGCCGAAACATCGGCTACGTTCTACAACAGATTGCCTTGTTTCCGCATTTGACAGTGGAGGAAAACATTTCAGTCGTGCCTGAACTGTTAAAATGGAAAAAGGAACGCACAAAAGATCGAGTGACCGAATTGATGAAGATTGCCGGGCTTGATTCGAAGTTGCGTTCTAAAAAGCCTTCTGAACTGTCGGGCGGACAACAACAACGAGTCGGTGTGTTGCGCGCATTAGCGGCAGACCCGGACGTCATCTTGATGGATGAACCTTTCTCAGCACTTGATCCAATCAGTCGTGGACAGTTGCAGGATGACATAAAACGATTGAATGATGAACTCGGAAAGACGATTCTCTTTGTCACCCATGACATGCAGGAAGCGATGAAACTAGGGGACCGGATCGCCTTGATGAGAGATGGGGAACTAATGCTCGTCGGGACACCAGAAGAGATATTAGCAAGTGACGATCCATTCGTTCTAGAATTTACACAACGCGGAAGAGGTGAGGTAGATGCTTGAGACGTTCCAAAATAGACAAGGCCAACTTGTCGAGGCGCTGATTGAGCACTTGCAGCTCTCGGTCGTATCGCTTTTGATTGCCGTACTAATTGCCGTACCACTCGGAATTTGGCTGACGCGGCGTAAAAAAATTGCTGAGACGGCAATCGGTGTCACTGCAATCATTCAAACCATTCCTTCTCTAGCACTCCTCGGATTGATGATTCCGCTTGTAGGAATCGGAGCGTTACCTGCAATCATTGCGCTCGTTCTATATGCGCTTCTTCCGATATTACGAAATACGTTCACCGGGCTGAACGAAGTAGATCAATCCTTACTTGAAGCGGCTCGAGCTTGTGGGATGAAACCGAATCAAAGTTTGATGAAAGTCGAGCTTCCTCTTGCTTTGCCCGTCATCATGGCAGGGATTCGTACAGCGATGGTACTCATCGTCGGAACGGCGACGCTTGCCGCCCTCGTCGGAGCAGGTGGTCTTGGTACGCTCATACTGCTAGGGATCAACCGCAATGATAATTACTTAATTTTACTTGGAGCCATTCCAGCCGCTATTTTGGCACTATTGTTTGATTTCTTGTTGCGTCAGATGGAAGGGGCAACTGCGACACGCAATAAGACAAAGTTGATTGCGGCCTCTACTGTGCTCGTGCTCATCATCGTCACACCGCTCGCATTCGGTCGCTCGCAAGAGACCGACCTCGTCGTTGCGGGTAAACTTGGACCGGAGCCGGAGATTCTCATGAACATGTACAAGCTGTTGATTGAAGAAGAGACGGATTTATCTGTATCCGTTAAACCGAACTTTGGGGAGACGACGTTCGTATGGGGGGCCCTCCAATCTGGTGATGTCGACCTTTATCCTGAGTTTACCGGGACGGCACTCGCCAGTCTCGTCAAAGAGACACCTGAGTCGAACGATGCCCGTGAAGTTTATGAGCAAGCGAGAGACGCACTTGCAGAAGACGGGTACGTGATGCTCGAACCGATGCAGTTCAATAATACGTATGCGCTTGCGATTCCTCGTGACTATTCAGAAGCAGAAGATATCACAGCGATTTCAGACTTGCGAAATGTCGAATCGGATATTCAGGCTGGGTTCACCCTTGAATTTACGGACCGTGAAGACGGGTATCCTGGATTGCAGGACGAATACGGGTTTGATTTCCCATCCGTCGTATCCATGGAACAAAAATTACGGTATCGTGCCATCTCTCGCGGAGATGTCAACTTAGTCGATGCCTATGCGACTGACCCTGACATTGCCGAAAATGATTTGGTCGTGCTCGAAGATGACCGTCAGTTCTTCCCGCCGTATCAAGGGGCACCACTTTTAAAAGAGGAAACACTTGAAGAGTATCCAGAAATCGAAGATGCGCTGAATCAGTTAGGCGGAAAAATTACTGATGAAGAAATGTCTGAACTGAATAGACGTGTCGCCTATGGAAATGAACGTGCTTACGACGTAGCGAAAGATTTCTTGGAGCAGGAAGGGTTGTTATGAGAGCGATGATCATATCAAACCCGAAGTCCGGAACGAGCGAAACGATGCTCGGTGAGGTCATCGGAACGATTGAATCGCTCTATGAAGAAATCATCATTAAGAAAACGCAACAAATCGGGGATGCACTCCGGTTTGCAAAAGAAAGTGGAACGTTCGACCATCTGATTGTCATCGGGGGAGACGGGACACTAAATGAAGTAGTAAATGGATTGATGACGTTAGAGCGTGCCGATCGTCCGACAGTAGGGATTATTCCTGCCGGTACGTGTAATGACTTTGCTCGAGCACTCGAACTGCCGATTCAACCGTCACAGGCTGCGGAAATCATCCGTTCGACTCACGAACAACATGTCGACGTCATTCAAGTAAATAACATGTATGCACTCAACTTCGTTGGAGTCGGTTTGATTGCGGATGCGTCCCGTCAAATCGATCCGGATGAGAAAGAATCTTTAGGGTCAATCGGATATTTTTTAGCTACGATTCGTCAGTTTCGCGAGGTGGATCCGTTTGAGATTGTTTTACGCCGAGGGAATGACATCCTATTTGAAGGGAATGTGAGTTTTCTTTATGTAGGAAACGGAAGTTACTTGGGGACAGTCCCGACAAAACTAGAAACGCAATCCTTCTCTGATGGACTGTTAGAGGTTGTGCACAGTTCGGCCATCGGTTTTCCGATGATCAAGCAATTGCTGACCCAACAGCTCGGCCTTGATCAAAAATCGACGGAATGGAACCATTTTCAGACTCAGCAAATCGAAGTAGGCTTAACAGAACCTCAAATCATTGATGTCGATGGTGAACATTTCGAATCTGATCAACTGTCGATCACCATTCAAGAGCAGGCACTTACATTTTTTACACCATAAAGCATCAACAGAGAAAAGTATTCAGACTTTTCTCTGTTTTTTGTTGTTCTGACCTTTGAACCGTGTTAGTATTTCACTATTATTATGAAAATGAAATGAAAAACAGGAAGTAGGGGTATTCATGGCGCAAAATTCATTCGCCTCAAAAATTGGATTCATACTAGCTGCCGCAGGTTCGGCAATCGGCTTAGGGGCGATCTGGAAATTTCCATACGTCACCGGGACGAGTGGAGGCGGTGCCTTTTTACTCATGTTTCTGGCATTCACGCTCTTACTCGGTCTCCCATTATTAATTGGCGAGTTTATCGTTGGTCGTTCAACTCAAAAGACCGCACTGCTCGCATTTAAAAAACTAGGACATGGACGTTGGTCCGTCATTGGTTATCTAGGTGTAACTGCATGTTTCTTGTTGCTTTCCTTCTATAGTGTCATTGGAGGCTGGGTCTTGATTTACATCGGACTTGGGTTGAGTGGCGCTTTGAACATACAGTCTGCAAGCGAGTTTGGTGAGGTGTTTGAACGTGTAGTATCGACACCGGAAATCGCCGTCCTCGGCCAGTTCTTATTCCTCTTAATCACGCTCCTCATCGTTTTACGTGGGGTCGAGGGAGGAATTGAACGAATGAGTAAGATTTTGATGCCACTATTGTTCATCAGTTTCTTAGTTCTTGTCATCCGTTCGTTGACGCTTGACGGGGCGATGGAAGGAGTTCGTTTCTTCTTACAGCCTGATTTCTCTGCACTGACCGGGGAATCGGTCCTATTCGCACTCGGACAAGCCTTCTTCTCCTTGTCGTTAGGTGTAGCGGCGATGCTGACATACGCGTCCTATATTAAAACGAGGGGGACGTTGAATCGCTCGGCGAATATGATCGTTTTATTAAACATCACAGTGTCAATCTTGGCAGGTCTTGCCATCTTCCCAGCAGTCTTCGCATCAGGACTTGACCCAGCCGAAGGTCCAGCATTGCTCTTCGTCGTGTTACCGGCTGTCTTCAATCAAGTGCCGCTCGGTGGATTCTTCATGGTCTTGTTCTTCTTATTGTTTGCATTTGCTTCAATCACATCATCAATCGCCATGTTAGAAGTTGTCGTCGCTGGCGTGACCGATCGCTTGAATGAAAAAGAATCAGCATGGTCAAAAAAGAAAGTGACAGTAGTCGCAACCCTTCTCGTTTTCATTGTCGGTGTGCCTTCTGCATTATCATTCGGTATTTTGAATGAGTGGCAAGTCTGGAATGGGCGTACGTTCTTCGATACGATGGATTATCTCGTCAGCTATATTTTGATGCCGGTCGGGGCACTATTGACGTCCATCTTTGTCGGATACATCGTCGATCAACGTATTTTGAAAGATGAAATTCAAACATCACAACCGGGAATGAAGCTTTATCCAGTTTGGCATGCACTTATGCGTTATATCATCCCTGTCACAGTAGCTATCGTCATGGTTTCGACGTGGCTGAACGTATGAGTATTGAACCGTAGGCTCTAGTAGTCTACGGTTTTTTTAGTCGTGCAACGGGAAAGTAGTCGATATAGGTACTTGATTTACACCTATGGACGGAGGGACCATGGATGATTGATATGCTAAAATGAATGGGATGTCGAAACTTTTTTTGACTGGTTCCGTAATGTACAATAGAAGTAACATGAGATGAGGTGAACAGAATGAAAACATGGATGAAATGGGCCCTGACAGGGGTGGTCATATATTTTGCCATCAGCGTATTCGATTTCTCCTGGTTATTCATTATCGTAGGTGCGTTCGTCTTGAATGAAATGTGGTCGACGAACAAGCGTAAACAACGTCAGCGAACTCCGACAATGGTCGCGAAGCGTGCAAAGAAAAAACTGTTGCTCGATGAGGACGAACCATTCTCTGGTTCAAGGATCTTAAAACCGATTGAAGAACCTGTATCGACACGCCAATTTGAAGCGACAGATGATTTAGAACTTCAGTTTTTGCAACGAACGATTGAACAGGGATATGAAAAGCTCCAGCAGATTGACCGCATCCTTCCCGACATTAAGGATGTCGAAGTCCGACGTGAAATGAAAGCTGTTTCGAAAGAAGCACACGACTTGTTCGAAGAGCTTTTCGAAAACCCACAGGATGCGAAGCATGTACGAGACTTGTTCACATTTTATCTAGACTCACTCGTCTCGGTCGTTTTGAAATTTAAAGAACTTGAAGGAAAACGGGTCGTCATTCAAGAAGAGACTCGGGAGCAATTAATCACGAATATGCGACTCATTGTCGATAAATTTAAAGAACAGCGCGGACGTCTCTTAGAAGATGACGCCGTAGACTTTGAACGTGAACTGATCATGATGGAACGAGTCTTGTCTGATCAGCCGGAAGGGAGAAAGAAACATGACTTCATCGAATGAAACGAACTGGCAGTCATGGCCGGAAGAAGAGTTGACATCTGATACGAAAACAGAAACAAAAACAGATACCGAGGGGTTTAGTGATCCGTCTGTGGAATGGTCGTCCGTTTCACAGACGCATGAGGTGCCAGCAATTCAAGCCAAACCGGACGTACCCCAGGAGCATCGTGAACGCATCACACGATTGGCAGAATCGATCGATATCAAGAAGACGGATTCGGTCATGTTATTCGGATCAAACGTCCAGCGTGAACTCTCGCAGTTCTCTGACCAAATTTTAACGGAAGTTCGGATGAAAGATGGTGGGGAAGCAGGGAAACTATTATCTGATTTGATGCAAAATGTACGAAAAATGGATCCAGATATGCTTCAACCCGAGAAGAAGAGCTTTATGGATAACTTGCCGCTCATCGGTCGGGCAAAGAAGAAAGCCGAAAACTATAAACTTCAGTTCGAAAAAATGAACGTTTATTTAGAAGAGGTCATTCATAACTTAGATCGCGCCAAATTCGGGCTCATGAAAGACATCACGATGCTTGATCAAATGTATGACAAGAATAAGCGCTATTTTGAAGAGCTAAACGTCTATATCGCCGCGGGCGAGACAAAGCTTGACCATGTCCGCGAAAACGAGATTGCACCACTAAGACAAGAAGTAGAAGTGTCTAAAGACCAATCGAAGCTCCAACAACTGAACGACATGATCCAGTTGGCAGACCGTTTTGAGAAAAAATTGCATGACTTGAAGTTAAGCCGTACGATTAGCCTCCAAATGGCACCCCAAATTCGAGTCATTCAACAGAACAACCAAATTCTTGCTGAAAAGATTGAATCAGCGGTAGTGAACACAATACCGCTTTGGAAGAACCAAGTCGTTCTTGCGCTCAGCCTAACTCGACAAAAGACGGCGTTACGGATGCAACAAGATGTCACAAAGACGACAAATCAGTTACTCGAGCAAAACTCGAAGATGTTGAAAGACTCCTCAATTGAGATCGCCGAGGAGAATGAAAAAGGAATCGTATCTGTGGAGTCACTGAAAGTCGCTCACGAGAATTTACTTTCGACGTTGGATGAGACGTTGCGCATTCAACAAGAAGGGAAACAAAAACGTCGTGACGCCGAGCGTGAACTCGACCGCATGGAGCATGAATTGAAAGAGAAGGTCATTGAGATTGCCTCGAAAAATAAAGAACTACCGAATGACTCAAGTTATTGAGGAAAGAAAGTCTGTGAACTCAGACTTTCTTTTTGTACGTCATATTAAGGAGGGGACTTCGTGGAAAAACAACGATTGTGGGATGAGACGTGGTTGTTGTTCGCAGATATGATGGCCGAGCGGCACTCAAAATGTGCATCTAAAAGTGTGGCCTGCGTCATCGTAAAAGATGAAAAGCCGATTTCGATCGGCTTGAACGGGACCCCGTCAGGTCATACGAATTGTAATGAAATTTATATGAAGCAAGAGGATGGGTTTTATAAACACATGGACTACGTGGCGTCGACTGATCTAGATATGATGAACGAGCCGGCACGACTCATTCGTGATGGTGTGACATATGTCAAATGTACAGATCCGTATGATCACCATCACTGGTCGAAACAACACGAAATTCATGCCGAAATCAATGCGATTGGAAAATTGGCTGCCGATTCAACGAACGCCTTTGGTGCAACAGCATATGTTACGCATTCACCGTGCCATGCCTGTTCGCTCGCCTTGATTGCCGCACGAGTCGCACGTGTCGTCTATGCGGTCGGTTATGAGCATGGCGACGGGTTAGAGTTAATGCGCGAAAGCGGGATTGAAGTGTTACATATGCCACTTGAAAAAGTGTACAAAAATTTATTGTAAACGTTTTCATTAAGTGATATATTATTAATGTACTGCCAATGGTGTTTTACTCTTCCATTATTCGCCCCTTCTCTAAGGGGCCTTTTTTTGTTCAATATGAAGTGAGACATATTTTACACATAATGTTCAATATTTCACAATATATTCTCTGAAATCTCATTTATAATGAAATTAGATTCAAGAGAGGGGAATTTGATTATGGAAAAACTCGTTCGTTTTACAGATGGTGCATATGAAGTAGAAGCCTTAATCACTTTGGAAGAAGTGTGGGAAGATAAATTCGCGATCGGCATGCATAAGGAATTGGCAGTGAAATCGTTGACGATCAACGGCAACGAAGTGTCTGAAATAAAGCATGTTCGTGCGTTACTCCGTTTCTATCCGACTCTTGGCGTATCAGGCATCTTGTTGGCACTTGATAAAGCGGCAGCAGAAATCGTTGCCTTATCGGACGATAAAGATCCGGCGCTTGAATATGTCGAGCTCGTGGCTCTCCAAATGGACGAATCAGCGACAAATGACTTAAAAACGTTATACGCAGCGATGTGATTAAAAGGGTGAAATCTTCACCCTTTTTTATTGCAACTATCATTTGATGTGGTATGATGTATACAGATGAAGAAATGGAACGCCATATCGTTGTCAACCATAGCATGGGGATCTAGATTGCTAGATCGCTGTCAAAAGCCACGTTCACAGGAACGTGGCTTTTTTTTGTGCAATGACATCGAATCCAGATGCAACATCGTTTGCGAGATGTGCGTCCGACCCTAACGTGAATGGAATGTGTAACTGATTGGCGATTTTTGCGAGACCTGTAACGTAAGCCTCACCGCAATCAGGCTTTCTTAGCCCGGCCGTATTGAAATCAAGCCCGAATCCTTGGTCGGCGATCACACGCAAGAGACGTTCTTCCTCTTGTTTTACTAGCGAACGATCCCAGTCATAGTTCTTTTGATATTTGATTGGGAGGTCAAGATGACCGATTCGAGCGACACGGATGTCTTCCCACGGGAAGACGAGACTACGTGCAATCGAGTCATAGTAAGCTTTCGTGACGTCCTCGAATGAACCGAGCGTTCGAACAAGGTCGTCAAACGTTTCAGCAGAATAATCGACGGGCATGTATAGATTATCTACATATAAGAAGTGTTGTGACAAAATGACTTCATCGAGTAACGGTGCGTACGGTTTTAGTAAATCAATCGTCTCTTCTTCTAGATGTGGCAACAAGTCGACCTCTAGCCCGACTTTTATGTCAATGGAATCCTTATAATGTTGTTTCATCTCATGCAACGTATCGAGGTAATCAGGAAGAAGGTCAATCGACATCGCTGAATCTTGATTCGGTACAGGGTCGCTGAACGCTCGGGGGAATGGCGCATGTTCTGTGAACGTCATCGTTTGCAGGCCTTTCCCGATCCCGACTTGAATATAGTGTTCAATCGGGTCTTTCGTGCCGTGTGGACAATACGGTGTATGCACATGACCATCATGGGTGAAGTTAAACATTGGTTTCACGTCCTTTTCAGTTCAATCGGTTGACAGCTGTGACTGTGTTTGATAAATTTAACACAATACTTTAGTTTGGTAAAGTGATAACAAGATAAAGGGTGGGTATTATGATTTGGTCTAATTCGAAAGGTTCGATTCCAGAAGGCTGGTATGAACTTCAATCAGGAGATGTCATCCGTCCGAAACGATGGATGTTGTCATTTTTAGAGAAGGCGGAAGCGAGCGGTTATGCAGTCATCGATCCACCGCTACTCGAATATTATTCTCATTATCAAAACTTGGCGCTCTTTGACGAGTCGGCTTATTATCGATTGTTCGGCAATGACGGGGAACTTCTCGTCATGCGGCCTGACTATACATTACAAATCGCAAGAAAGTTGGCAGACGGGGATCAACCGATGCGTGTCGCTTACGCTGGTGCCGTCTACCGTCGGACTGTCAAACATTCGGGACAACCGCATGAACGGCAACAGCTCGGACTCGAGTGGGTCGACGGAGAAGAGAGAGATAGTCATCTGATTGAATCTTTTCTCGATATGACAGAAGGAGTCCTGCCGAATGACCGATTAACAATCAAAATCGGATCTGCCTCTGTCATCTCGCTCATTGCGAAAGAAACGGGAATTCAAGAGCGGACATTCCGAAAGATATTGGCTCTCCGCAATTTGGAGTCATTACGTGAACTCGCTGAGACGTATCGCTATCCATTGATTGCGAAACTACCATTCTTGATTGGGAACTCTGCACTTGAAGAGCTGCAGGCTGACGCACCGGTATCATTAAAAGAAGCAATCGATGAAGTCGATGAGGCAGTAAAACATTTGCGTGCGATCGGATTGAGTGTGTCTTACGATTTCGGTCAGACCGGAGATTTTGACTATTACTCTGGTTTGACTGTGACAGGTAGTATCGAAGGGAAACGTGTCCTATCGGGGGGACGGTATGATTCGCTATATGGACATTTTGGACACTCAAGACGGGCGTTCGGGATGTCACTTGATTTAGAGCAGTTAGATGAGGTGATCAAATGAAAGTAGCGGTCGCGAAGGGACGAATCGAAAAGGCGGCCCGTCAATATTTCGTTGAACGTGATTTACCGGTATGGCCGGAAACACGTGGACGCGAGCTGACGGTACAAGTAAGGAATCATGAATTTATTTTCGTTAAAGGGGACGATGTCTATAAGTATGTGATGCACGGTGCGGCGGATGTCGGTATTGTCGGTGGCGATATTTTACGAGAGAAGACGCCTGGTGTGCTCGAGGTCGTCGATTTACCGTTCGGTCGCTGTCGGATGGCCGTATGTGGACCGATCGCGCGAAGTAACGGGACGAAAAAATTAAAAGTGGCGAGCAAATATCCAAACATCGCCATCTCACACTTCGCATCGAAACGACAGAATGTGGAAGTCATCGCGTTAAATGGTTCGGTCGAACTCGCACCGCTCACAGGGCTTGCCGATTGCATCGTCGACATCGTCGAAACAGGTGCGACATTGGCCGCGAACGACTTAGAAGAATATGAGACGATTTTTTCCATCAATGCAAAGTTCATTACGAGTGAAACGGCTTTAGCGGATCAACCCGACGAACTGAAGTCATGGATTCGAAAGCTCAGTCAGGGGGAGAATGTATGAGTACAGAAACGAATCGGTCACGGCGTGAGGCATGGTCAGAGGCGGTGAAACCGATTGTAGAATCAATCGAAGCGCGCGGGGATGAGGCACTTTTAGAATGGACGCGACAATTTGACGGTGTCGACACAATCGAATCAATCGATTTGTCCCGTTTTACCCCCCCACCAGCTTATGAAGAGTTGACGGAAGCGTTGACGCTGGCGGCTGAACGAATTCGAGCGTTCCATGCTCACCAAGTGAGACCAGATGAGAAGATCGAAGACACGATGTTTCGACTCGGTCGGCGATATATGGCACTTGATTCCGTCGGTGTTTATGTACCGGGCGGGACAGCCGTCTATCCATCGAGCGTACTCATGAACATCATTCCGGCGAAAGTGGCCGGTGTGAAACGAGTGGTCATGGTCACCCCACCTAAAAAAGACGGCATCGACATCTCCCTATTGATTGCAGCCAAAATCGCCGGAGCCGATGAATGTTATCTCGTCGGAGGCGCACAAGCCGTTGCCGCACTCGCATACGGGACAGAAACGATTCGTCCGGTCGATAAGATTGTTGGTCCCGGTAATGCGTATGTCGCGACAGCGAAAGCGCTCGTATCTCACATTGTCGGCATCGACTCGGTCGCCGGACCGTCCGAGGTGTTGATTATCGCCGACGAAACGGCGAACCCGAAATGGGTCGCTGCCGATTTGCTCGCACAAGCGGAACATGACGTGGAGGCGACGGCGATCGCACTCGTCACGTCAGAAATCCTCCGTGATCAAGTGGAGCAAGAGCTTGAGAGACAACTGACGCTATTACCACGCCAGGAGATTGCAAGAGAGTCATTGAAACGAGGTGGTGTCTCGTATCGGACAATCGAAGGAGCAATCGAGTATGCGAACACGATGGCTGCCGAGCACGTTCAGCTCGCTGTCAAAGATCCTGAGACGTTGATGAGAGCGATTCGACACGGTGGGTCATTCTTCCTCGGACACGAGGCTGCGGAAGCGTTCGGAGATTATATCGCCGGACCGAACCACGTCTTGCCGACGAGTGGGACGGCCCGATTCTCGAGCGGCCTGTCGGTTGACGACTTTTATCGTCGCCAAACGTTCCTCGAGATGAAAGAACTTGATGAGACGGTTACAAAAGCTGCGATTCGAATCGCCAAACAGGAACAATTAGAAGGACATGCCCGTGCGATGGCTGTTCGGATGGAGGACAAATGAGACGAAATTATGAGAACATCCCTCGTTATGTGCCGCATGCCGTTTCAGGATACGCGCTCAATCAAAATGAAAGTCAATATCCGCTACCAGAACGGCTAGAACTAGTGATTCGAGACGTGTCACTCGAAGCACTAAGCCGTTATCCGGTCGAAGAATTACTGGCTTTAAAAGCGAGTTATGCCAACTATGCGGGAGTTGAGGCGACACAACTGATGGTCGGGAGCGGTAGCGACGAGCTATTGGCCATCTTAAGTCAAGCCATTTTAGATACGGAAGAGCGTGTGGTCGCACCGGCTCCAGACTTCTCGATGTACGGCATTTACACACAAATTGCGAGAGGGCAGTTCACGCAGCCGAGTGAGAACGGTTTGAGTTACGAGTCACTCATCAAAGTCATTCAAACGACTGAGCCGAAGCTCGTCTTAATCTCGAATCCGAATAATCCGACCGGCAAGATGTGGACACTTGACGAACTGTCTGACATTGCGACACGTGTCCCTTACCTCGTCGTAGATGAAGCGTATATCGATTTTACGATGAAAGATTCATTTGTATCACGGTTGAACGAACATGCGAACGTCATCATTTTACGGACGTTATCGAAAGCGTTCGGTCTAGCGAACCTCCGGATTGGGTTCATGATTGCATCTGAAGAAATCATCGAACAGATCGACCGCTTCCGTTCACCGTTCAATGTGAGCGGACTCAGTGCTGCGGTCGCCAACGTTGTATTGCGTGATGAGACGTATATCCAAGAGTCGATTCGGTTCCATTCGGCGCAACGGGAGAAATTAACCGAGTTGTTACGACCAATCGGTGAGATTTTACCGAGCCGTGCCAACTTTGTCTATGTCAAAACCGATGACAGTGAGGGATGGGCATCCCGCTTCCTAGAAAAAGGCGTCCATGTACGTGCGTTTCCGGATGGATTACGTGTCAGTGCAGGGACAGATGAGGCGTATGCCTATATCAGACAAACGATTGAAGAGGTGAATTCTGTTGAGAACAGCTGAACTAAAGCGTGAGACGAAAGAGACAAAAATTGATATTCAATTAAATCTGGACGGAACCGGTGAAAGTTCGATCCAAACGGGGGTCGGCTTCTTCGATCACATGTTGACGTTGCTTGCCTTTCACAGTCAGATGGACTTAAGCGTGAAAGTGGAAGGCGATACGTGGGTCGATGCCCACCATACGGTCGAGGATGTCGGGATCGCACTCGGTCAGCTCATCGCCAAGTCACTCGGGGACAAAGTCGGGATCCGTCGCTACGGGTCGAGCTATATGCCGATGGATGAGACGTTAGCTCGAGCGGTCATCGATGTGTCAGGGCGTCCCTTCCTCGTCTATCAAGCGGACATTCGCAATCCGAAACTCGGTGATTTTGATACCGAACTCGCCGAAGAGTTCTTTCGGGCCGTTGCCATGAATGGTCGACTCACACTGCATCTAGCTGTCCTTTACGGGTCGAACTCACATCACATGATTGAAGGGTTGTTCAAAGCGTTCGGACGAGCACTTGCCGAGGCGGTCTCGAGCGATGGGACGAACCGTCTCCCTTCTACGAAAGGATGGATTGAAGGATGAAAGTAGCGGTCATCGATTATGGTATGGGAAACGTATTTAACGTCGAACGAGCGTTACAAGCCATCGGTTGCCACGTCGTGATCACGAACGATGCAAATCAAATTGAAGAGGCGGACGCGATTTTACTTCCTGGGGTCGGGGCCTTCCCACAAGCGATGCAATCACTCGAACAGACGGGGCTCATCCCGTTATTGCAAAAGATGGCGACGGAAAAACCGTTTTTAGGGATCTGTCTTGGGATGCAGCTCTTGTTTGATTCGAGCACGGAAGGCATGCCGACGAAAGGTCTCGGGTTGATTCCCGGAACGGTCGAGCGGATGCGTGCGAAGCGCCTTCCACACGTCGGATGGAACTCGATCCTTCGTGATGAGGATGTCTACTTTGTCCATTCTTATCATGCCGTGACAGATGATGCCTACATTGTGGCGGAAGCGGATTACATGGGTGAGAAAGTTCCCGCAATCGTTCAAAAAGGGCTCGTCATGGGCATGCAGTTTCACCCGGAAAAGAGCGGGACGTTCGGTCTCAGTTTACTTCAAGAATGGAAGGAGGCGGTCGAGCGTGAGATTACTACCCGCCATTGATTTGATTGGAGGCAAGATTGTCCGTTTGACAGAAGGCGACTTTTCAACTGAAGAGCAATATGGTGACCCGTATGAACTGTTAAAAACGTGGCAAGGGAAAGTCCCGATGATTCACTTGATCGATTTAGAAGGGGCCAAGGCAGGGGAGCCGCGTCACCTAGACGTCGTCCGCTATGCGAAGTCTCTTGGCTTCCTCGTTCAGACAGGAGGCGGGATTCGTTCAGAAGCGTCACTTGAGGCGGTCATGGAAACAGGTGCGGACCGTGTCCTGTTAGGGACGAAGGCGTTCACGGATCCTGACTTTTTAGACAAGGCGATTGAAAAGTATGGCAAACGAGTCGCTGTGGCACTCGATGCATATGACGGGAAGGTCGCCATCAACGGATGGCAGGAAGCGACAAAGCTCGATGACATCTCGGTCGCCCAAGACCTCGTCAAACGAGGCATTGAGACGATTCTATACACCGACATCGGGTCCGACGGAAAACTGAGCGGACCGAACGTTTCTCGAATGAAGGCGTTACGTCAAATCGTCGACGTCACCCTGATCGCTTCAGGCGGCGTGACGACCGAAGAGGACGTGAAGGAACTGAAGATGGCCAAAATTGATGAGGCGGTCGTCGGCAAAGCGCTCCTCTCCGGTAAAGTAAGTATCGATGAACTGATTGAATGGGAGGCGCGTTATGCTTAAACGCAGAATTATTCCCTGTCTCGATGTGAAAGAAGGTCGTGTCGTCAAAGGGATTGAATTCGTTCAATTGCGTGACATTGGAGATCCGGTCGAAATCGCACAATATTACGATGAGTCCGGTGCCGATGAACTCGTCTTTCTCGACATCACCGCAAGCACCGAGCGACGTCAGACGATGCTCGATGTCGTCAGTGCGGTGG
The DNA here is from genome assembly GCF_018617855.1 of Exiguobacterium qingdaonense. Classification (GTDB taxonomy): domain Bacteria; phylum Bacillota; class Bacilli; order Exiguobacteriales; family Exiguobacteriaceae; genus Exiguobacterium; species Exiguobacterium qingdaonense. The sequence continues at coordinate 186,365 of NZ_JACSKY010000001.1, read as the reverse complement.
CAAGGAAAGTATTCATCCCGTTGACGGTCGGTGGTGGGATTCGCTCACTCGAGGACATCTCGTCACTATTAAAAGCAGGAGCGGACAAAGTATCGTTGAACACGCTCGCTGTCGAATCCCCAAGTCTCATTCGGGAAGCGGCCGATCGTTTCGGTTCGCAATGTATCGTCGTCGCAATCGACGTGAAATTTGAAGACGGCGAATATTACGTGTACACATATGGTGGAAAACAGAAGACAGACCTGTTGGCAGTCGAATGGGCGAAACAAGTGGCCGCACTCGGGGCGGGTGAACTCCTTGTCACGTCCATGAACCAAGACGGAAAGCAAAGCGGGTATGACCTTGCAATTTTGGAGCGATTGCGTGAAGTCGTCGACATTCCGATTATCGCATCCGGTGGGGCAGGCAATGCCGAGCACGTGGTCGAAGCGTTAGAGAAAGTCGATGCCGCCCTTCTCGCATCGATCTTACATGACCGAAAAACGACAGTAGAAGAGGTGAAGCACGTATGCACGAATCACAACTTGCCGATGCGGTTCGTTACGACGAAAATGGACTGATTTCAGCCATCATCGTCTCGGACGAAGACGGTGCGGTTCTCATGCTAGGATATATGAACGACGAGGCCATCCGAAAGACGCTTCGTGAACGGGTCGTCACGTTTTGGTCCCGATCAAAGGGACGGTTATGGATGAAAGGGGAGACGAGCGGCAACACACTGGACGTCGTCAGCATCCACGTCGACTGTGACCAGGACGCGCTTCTCGTCCGTGTCCACGCGAACGGCCCGACATGTCATACCGGAAATCGAAGCTGTTTCTTCACGGAGGTGAGCGCATGATTCATGAGTTGGAGAAATTGATCCAATCAAGAAAAGATGAACCGAAGGAAGGTTCTTACACGACGTATCTGTTGGATCAAGGTGTAGAAAAAATTGCGAAGAAGTTTGGTGAAGAATCGTTCGAGGTCGTCATTGCCGCGATGACAGATGAAAACTTGGTCGAGGAGTCGGCCGACCTTCTGTATCACCTGCTCGTCTTATTGGCAGCAAAAGGTGTCCGTTTAGAGGACGTGGAGGAACTGCTCGCCAAGCGTCACGGGACGACAACACCGGCGAAACCTCGTCGAGACGTCACGGAATGGTAATCATATAGTCACAATGTTCAATTATTAAGTAGACGAATGGGTTCGCATAATCGCGAGTCCATTCGTCTATTGTTCTTAAGTTAAATGCCTAACGCTAACACGAGGTACCCCACGACAATGGCAATCACTGTGCTAGCTACTGTGATGACAAGGGCATCTTTTTTATTCGATGCTAAAAGTGGGAAAATCCCGTCCCCACTCGTGGCAATTGCAGATGCAATGAGTGCCGCGATTGGAAACTGATCGATGGTCGTGAAAGCAACGGCGACAGCGATCATCCCTCCGCAACCAGGTGTCGCCCCAATTAGCGCGGCGATGACTACGACAACGATTGCCGAAGAGGTCATCCATGACTCGAATGCGTCAGGTCCTACCAATACATCGATGATATAGTTTGCTACGAACAGTCCGATGAATACATATGTGACAACGAATGCGATGTCATAGACGGCATGTCTCAACGTGGACATGACTCCATCTTTTTTGGCACAGCCGATCCCTTTATACGTATATTTATACACAACGTAGTAGACAATACTAAAAATCGTCAGCGTCATGGCGACTACAACAGATAACTTGTCGAGCGCATCAATCCCGCCACCCCATAAAGCCATGACGGAACTCGGGATTAAAATCATGCTCATCAAAAGAATGAGATAAAAACCGTATGTTTCGATGAAACGATGTGTGAGTGTCATCACACCTTCTGCATGTTCACGTTCACGCGGTTTAGTTTCAGTAGGAATCGTCGCACTGTTGATTGAGATACCGAGAGCATCGATCGCGTAACCGATCGATATACCGACGACGAGTCCGACTGCGTTCACGATGATGAACGCCGATAAGTTTGCTGTGACACTTGCCTCGGCTGAAGCTCCGAGTAATACAAAAGACCCTTCGCCGAGCGTTGTGATGAATGCGGCAAATAGACCGCCAAAAGTTAAGTTCTTGTTTTTATACAGAGATGAAGCAACAATCGTCCCTCCACATCCAGGGATGACCCCAAGCAGACCTCCGATAATCGGTTGTGCCCAAACTGGACCGATCGGTTTTTCTCCATTTAGTTTTCCCCTCGAAGCATTCGTTAATAAAGCGATCCCGATAATCGAGATTGCGACGTATCCACCGATTGCTCCTGCAGCCTCGATGTTTTCAATCAAAAATGCCCATAAATCAAAAGTCATGGTGCTCACCTCAATCGCTAGTTATAATGACAGCCTTCATTACAACCGATAACGATTATCATTGTCAATATAAAACGTAATTGTTACGTTTTTGTTCACTTAAGATGATAAAAAATGCAAACAAAAAACTCGGGCAGTAGGCCGAGTTTTGGAAACAGAATGATTACCGATTGACCGAGGCAGCCATGCGAATGTATGTATGACGTCGCCCTCGAATCGCAATCGAGAGGGCTTGAATGTTATCCGGGACGGCAATCCCAGACAATCCGGCATCACCGATATGAACGATATCCGCTCCGCCACGCTTCGATGAGAGTGCGATGTCTCGAATGGTCGCAACGTCAGCCCCTTCTTGTGACGTTCCGATTGCCGCTAGCGTGAGGGCACCGAGCGCTTGTAGTTCTTGCACGAGTTCATGGAACGCCTCTTCACGAACACCGGGTACGGTTCCAGGTGCGGGTAATAAAATGATGTCAGCCCCGGCTTCGACAAAACGGATATAAGCGTCACGGTCCAACACATTTCCGACACCAGCCTGATGCATCTTCCCGGCAATGATGACGCCGACAAACTCCCGTCGTGCCTGAATGATCGCTTGTTCAATCGCTTCATTCGTGACCCCGGTATTCGGGTTGCCTGTCAGACAGACGAAGTCGATGCCGAGCTCTGATGCCTTTTGGAACGCCTCAATCGAAGCGAGTCTGCCACGCTTCACTTCATTCATCTCAGACGACTTTTCTGAAAAATCGACAGGTTCTAAGTTGATTCCAATCGGTAGGCCGACCAAACGCTTTAATTCGAGGATGGGATGGTCAGATATCTCTTCACCAGGCATCTCGCCGAACAACGCATGACTCTCTAGCCCTTTAATATAAGGGTGGAATACATCCACCATGTTCAGCAAAATCAAATCGGCCCCGAATGCTCGCGCGAGTTCCGCGTTCGTCACTTCCGGATAGAGCGGTTGCACCGTCGGGATGACCTCGGCCATGACCGTTCGTCCTTCCGCTTTTCGAATCGAATCGACTAAATCTTGACGATTGAACGTAATAAAATCACTTGCCCGACAGTCTAATATCCGTTTCATCACATCTACCTCCTTCTTCTCATCATAGTCTCTATTCCCTAAACCGTCTGAAAATCCTCTATACTAATTCATGAGGAGGGATATTGATGACAGAAAAAGAAAAGATGATTCGGGGAGAACTGTATCTCGCTAGTGATGAGACACTCGTCGAAGACCGAAAGCATGCCCGGCGGTTGATTGAGCGATTCAATCGTTCAGGAATCGACGATTTGAAAGAGCGAAAAGAGATTCTCGGTGCGTTACTTGGTTCGACGAAAGAATCGTATTATATCGAACCGAGCTTCAAATGTGATTACGGGTACAACATTCATTTGGGAGAACGCTTCTATGCGAATTTTGACTGTGTCTTCCTAGACATCTGTCCGATCACGATCGGGGATGACTGCATGCTCGCACCGGGCGTACATATTTATACGGCGACACACCCGATCGACCCGATTGAACGCATCTCGGGATATGAGTACGGAAAACCGGTGACCATCGGGAACCGGGTATGGATTGGCGGTGGGGCCATCATCAATCCGGGTGTGACGATTGGAGATGAGGCCGTCGTCGCGTCCGGTGCCGTCGTCACAAAAGATGTACCGCCTCGGACGGTTGTCGGAGGGAATCCGGCGCGTGTGATCAAGACGATCGACTGACAAAAACTCCTGAACACGAGGTTCAGGAGTTTTTGACGTTCGTGGACTTAATGTATTGCTGAATCGCTTCAAATGTACGAATGAGTGCCACCTCGTCACCGATTGTCACTCGAATCCCCGTCGGTTGTTTCGACGTATGTACGTTCAAGTCAGTCAAATGGGTCCACACCGCTTCAGGTTGCTCTAACTCGACATACAAGAAGTTCGTCGTGGCAGGGAGGACATGACCGATTGATTTAAAGGCTTGGGCCCACTTTTGCCGCATCTCGTCATGCCATTCGATTGTTTCTTGAAGATAAGTCGCATCTTTTAAGAAGATATTGCAGATTTTCGCACTCACTCCGCTAATGTTAAACGGGGGGATGAACTGGCGGAAATAGTGTGCGAGTTCGCTATTTGTCACCATGAATCCGATTCGTACGTTCGCCAATCCGAACGCTTTTGACATCGTGCGGAGCACGATGAGATTCGGAAGGGTGGCAATGAACGAAATCATGCTTTTATTTGGTGAGAAGTCCATGTACGCCTCGTCCACCACGACATACGGAACGAGAGAGGCGAGATGTGTCAACTCATCTACGGTCCACAGCTTCCCGGTTGGATTGTTCGGATTTGAAAGAAGGAGAAGCTTCGGATGATATGTCTCAATCGCTTCTACCATTCCTTCATACGATAAATCAACGGCTTGAATATGACGACCGTGTGCGATGGTCGTGAAGATTGGATACATCGAAAAGTCAGGTGCCGGAGACAAGACGATGTCATGTGGAGCGAGCAATGCTTGCGTCACGACATGAATCATCTCATCACTGCCGCAACCGACGAGTAGTTGCTCAGATGTGACGCCAACGTACGCAGCGTAGCGTTCGAACAATTCATTGATCGGTTCGACCGGATACTCGTGTAAGTCATCATACGTCACCGAGTCAAGCTGACTATTGATTCGGTCAGGTAACGGGAACTGACTCTCATTTTGGTTCAACCGATGTCCCGTCGGATAGACGACGGGATAAATCGGCAGCTCGACCTGTCTCATTCAGTCGGCTCCATCGAGAACCACTTTTTCACCAGTTCATCGATTTCACCTGACTCCATCATCTTGTTCAACTCTTCGTTGAACTGGTCACGTAACGCATCATCTAATTTGAAGGCAGCTGCCGATCCTTTTTCGCCATCCTCTTTCAGAGCGAATGTATAGAAGTTGTCATCTTGGTCCAAATATTTTTGTGCGACCGTGTCCTCGATGACCATCGCATCGATTCGACCGGTGTTCAATTCTTGAACGATTTCAGGAATCTTGTTCAATGATACGAGTTCAGCGTCAGGAGCTTGTTCTTTTGCGATGTTTTCTTGAATCGAGGCCGTTTGGACGCCGATTTTCTTCCTAGACAAATCTTCGATTGCCTGAAGGGACTCATCTTTTGTCATAATCAAGTTTGTCGCAGAAAGATAGATGTCTGAGAAGTCGGCGTTCTCTTTACGCTCTTCTGTTGGTGTCATCCCTGCCATGACGAAGTCGACACGCCCGCTGTTTAAGGCTCCGAGTAAGCTACCGAAGTCCATATCTTCAATCTTCAATTCGTAACCGAGGCGTTCTGTGATCGTCTCCGCGATTTCAATATCAAATCCGACAATCGCATCACCGTTTGCCGTATCGACAAATTCATATGGGAAATAATCGGCGCTCGTCCCCATGACGAGCGTTTTTTGCTCTGTCGCTCCACCTTCTGTCTCTTGACTACATGCACCAAGTAATGATGCGCTCATGATGAGTGTGCCTGCTAATAACCACTTTTTCATATGTATAATGCCTCCCTTTTGTAGATGAGATTAAGTGTATATGCATAATTATTAATTGTAAAGTATAAAAATGCAAAAAATCAAAAAGAGAAACGCTTTTGGAATGAAAGCGTTTCAAAATGATTTCAAGTAGTTTCTGACTGCCCGGGACGATTTCAAATGAATCAAATTCGGTTGCTTTGGATGTTGTTGAATTTTTTGTAACAGTTGTGGCCGTTGGATGTCAGGAAAGATCCAAACCCATTTCAGGAATGCCAAATCAAGTTTTTCCTCACAAGATTCGCCCATGTCAGGTCGGGTTCTACCACGATAACGGGCGACTCGCTTGAGGACGCGGTATATACAAACGAGGCGGGGAAGGTCAATCAAAATGACGGTGTCTGCTGCCTGTAGACGTAAGTCGAGCGTATTCCCGAAGTTTCCGTCAATGATCCATTCGTCTTTCTTCACGAGTTATCGTTGAATGTCGATTCGTTCTTCTATTGACGCCATCACCCATCCTGGTCTCCACATAAGGGCATCCAAGTGATAGACATCGAGGTGTAATCGTTCACCGAGTTGACGGGCAAGGGTAGATTTCCCCGCACCGCCAGAACCGATGATCATGATTCGTTTCATATCGACACTTCTTTTGACTTATTCATCCTCCAATACGTTCCATTTCTTTAATTGACCGTTCTCTTCGTAAATGACCCGAAACCCCATCTGTCCGATGACGAGGCGTTGTTCCGAGCTGAACATGACAATCGGATAGTTCGTGGAGACGGGTTTGTCCGTTTCAAAAACAGGACTATGTGCCTGCATCGCGTAATAGCCGTCCGATCTCGTGTTGGCTGCTCCTGCATCGATTTGTGTCACATGGTCAAACCCTCTCAGTCTGAGCACATAACTGTAAGATGTTCTTGCTCCCTGTTCGAGGCGCCATTCTTCGATAATCGCTGATTTGTCATTGATTGTTCGTTCTTCCATGACTTTTTGCGCCGTATACTCTTTTTCGTAAGGAATCATCTCTTGAATGTTGACAACGGTCATCGTTGCGAGCTTGAGTGAGTCTTCGGATGGTGGAGTAATCAATATACCGATAAAAATGAGGATTGGAATCAATAAATAAATCATGACACGACTGCGCATTTTCATCACCTTACCTTTTCAGATGAGAACTATTTCTGCATAAGAGAATCAGTTCCCTTTAAAAGAAATTAGGAATGTCAAAAACCGATTCATTTCTTCATTTCTTTAAACGAGAGGGTATGATACAGAGAGGAGGGATGTTCATGAAAATCGGGGTCATAGGTGGTGGCGTGGCGGGTTTAACGGCAGCTGCGCTCACACAGCAGGAAGGGCATGACGTAACCGTCTTTGAAGCATCACGTGAATGGGGTGGATGTGCCGGCAAGTTTCAACGGGGGGATTACTTGTTCCCGGCAGGTGCAACGCTCGGGATGGGATTTGAACGAGGAGGGGTTCATCAGCGGGTTCTCGCAAACTTGGGAGAATCGGTCGAGGTCACTTTACTCGACGAAGTGATGGACATTCATCTACCTGGCGTGTCCCTCACGTATTATCGTGATCGTAACCGTCTGCTTCATGAGCTCAGTCACGTATTCCCGGAGCATGATGAGGCAATCCATGCGTTTTTCCGTGAAGTGTGGGGAGACTTTGAGAAGATTCGCCCGTTGTTTCAGCAGTTACCTGCACTTCCACTTCGGACGACATCAGACATAGTTTACGCGCTGAAAGGTTTCCGGCCGAACCAATTCACAGCACTTCTGAAACTCCAGCGACCGCTCGGTGACACGTTAGAACGTCATGCACTGAACGGGACGATGTTCGAGAAGTTCATCGATGGCGTCCTGCTCGACAGTTTGCAGACTGGAGCGAAGAAATCGAGTCATTTACTCGGTGCTGTGGCGCTATCGGTCTATCATGAAGGAGCGTACTATGTGGAAGGTGGGCTGTATCAATTGGCTCATGCGTTAGAGCGCGCTGTCCGAACGTTTGGTGGCGAGACGAAGTTAGGGAGAGACGTCCAGTCCATCGAACGGGTGACAGATGGATGGCTCATCACCGATCGGAGAGGACGACTTGAAATAGTCGATGTCATTGTTTCCGCCATCCCGATTGAGCGGACGAGCGAACTTCTTAGAGGACAGGAACAACGACGCTTCAATCGACAGTATCGTAGACAGTTGAAGCAGTCGCAATGGGGCACGTTCAGCCTTTATCTCGTCTTGCCTGAAGAGGTGTGTCGACAGAAACCGCTGTTTCAACAAATCTATCATGAGCGATTACCGAGTGGGCATGCGTTCATTTCCATGTCCGCGCCGGATGACGTGTTGCGCACAGAAAAACCGGAACGAACCATCACGGTATCCACACATATCGATTTATCGGAATGGCGACATTGGAAAGACCGGGCAGCGTATGAGAAACTAGAACAAGATTGGACCGATCGTCTCGTCAACGTCGTCGCGACTGCGTTTCCCGCTTGGGACCGTAAGTCGTCACTACTTCTTCCTGGTGGACCTGGGGCATGGGTGAAGTATACGAAGCGTCCACATGGGGCGGTCGGAGGCTATGCCCAGACACCGAGTCAGGCGCTGTTCCGTGCTGCGAGTTATCGTACGGACTTACCTGACTTTTACGTGTGCGGGGATACTGTATTTCCGGGAGCAGGGACGATTGGCGCGATGACGAGCGGATTACATGTCGCCCGGGCACTCGGGGTGACGATTGATTAGGGGGATATTGATGAAGAAAAAAGCGTTTGATGAACTGACAACGATGGAATTGTATCGCTTACTGGCATTACGAACTGAGATATTCGTGGTCGAACAGAACTGCCCGTACCAAGAGGTGGATGGAAAGGATGTGGCAGCCATCCATTATTGGATGGAAGAAGATGGAGAGATTGTCTCTGCCCTTCGCGTGCTGACGGAAGCATCTCCGGTCGCCATCGGACGTGTCGTCACGAAAGCGACGCATCGAGGGAAAGGGTATTCCCGCCTCTTGATGGATGCGGCAATCATGGACTTCGGACACGAGACGCTGTACCTTCAAGCCCAGACGTACGTTGAACCGTTTTATGCATCGTTTGGCTTCAAACGGACGAGTGACGTATACGAAGAAGACGGGATTCCACATGTCGATATGTTGCGTGAATCCTCGAATCCCGCTAGTACCGTTTCCGAATCGTTCATGTTAGAATGAGAAAGAACATTCACGTGCCATTGAGCACGATTCCATCATAGACATAAAGGGGTTTACAATGGTGACCGATCAACAAGTAATTGCAAAAGCAAGAGAATTGGCAGACGTATTAGCACAAACACCTGAAGTGGCGCGTTTCAAGGAAGCGGAAGCGAAAGTGAACGGAAGTGACCGCGTACAGACGTTGATTAAACGAATCAAGTTCTTACAAAAAGAAGCCGTCAACTGTAAGCACTATGGCAAGACGGAAGCACTTGCGAAAGTCGAGCAAAAGATTGATAAAGCGATGGAAGAACTTGACTCGATCCCGGTCGTTCAAGCGTTCCAGGAAACACAAGTCGAAGTGAACGATTTGCTTCAATACGTGACGGTCACGCTCGCGAACTCCGTGACGGACCGTATCATCGAATCGACGGACGGCGACGTCCTTGCAGGGAAGACAGGGAGCGGCATGGCGGCTGAACAAGCACGCGGCGGCTGCGGATACTAAAACGACACAGCTGGCCGATGGTCAGCTGTTGTACTTTCTAGAGGTGAATCAACATGCAAGAAGTCCATCAGACACCAATGATAAAACAATATTTCTCCATCAAGGCAGACTATCCGGACGCCTTTTTATTCTATCGACTCGGTGACTTTTACGAGTTGTTTTTTGAAGATGCGCAAATCGTCGCAAAGGAGTTAGAGCTCACGCTCACTTCAAAAAATGGGAAGCAGGCTGAGCATCCAATCCCGATGTGTGGCGTTCCGCATCATTCCGCGGCAATCTACATCGAACAACTGATCGAAAAAGGATTCAACGTCGCCATCTGTGAACAGACGGAAGACCCGAAAGCGACGAAAGGACTTGTGAAGCGGGAAGTCATCCAAGTGATCACGCCGGGTACATACATGGCGTCACTTAGTGAAAAAGAGAACCGATATCTCGTCGCCATCTCGGACGTCACAGGCCGATTCGGAATTGCTCGCGGTGACGTCACGACGGGGGAATCATGGTTGACGACGCTCTCGTCAGAAGAGGCCGTCTTACGGGAAATCGAAGGATTGCTCCCGAACGAGGTCATCGTCGAGGATGAACGGTTAGCCGACTTGTTACGTCAGACCGGGATCCCTCTATCGATTCAAGTGGACAAGCGGGACAGTCCGCTCGCACAAGGTGCGAAAGACGATGCGCAACGAACGGCATTCGAGTTGTTGTTCGCTTATCTCACGAAAACACAGAAGCGGTCGCTCGACCACTTGCAACCAGCTGTCGCCTATGAGGTCGAGCAACATATGCAACTCGATGCCAATACGGCCCGAAATCTTGAGTTGTTCCGTTCAGCTCGTTCAGGGGAACGGAAAGGGTCACTCCTTTCACTCCTCGATGAGACGACGACGGCGATGGGTGGTCGATTGTTGAAACGTTGGCTCGAACAGCCGCTCTATACGGAGCAAGGCATCAAAGAGCGACAGGACGCCGTCGAGAACTTGGTGGACGACTTCATGTTGCGCGATCAACTACAAGAAGAGCTGAAGCGAGTCTACGATATCGAACGCCTTGTCGCGAAAGTCGGGTACGGGACGGCGAATGCGCGAGACCTCGTCCAATTACGCGACACACTCGAGCGGATGCCAGCCGTCCGGTCACTCTTACAAACGGTGAAAGCCGATCGCTTGCAGCAAATCGAACAGAATCTCGACTCGTTCGAGACGTTGAGTGAACAGCTTCGGGCTGCCCTCGTCGATTCACCCCCGATCTCGACGAAAGAAGGTGGGATGATTCGTCACGGATATTCGGAAGAGCTCGACGAACTGTTAGAAGCGAAAGCGAACGGGAAAACGTGGATTGCCAACCTCGAACAACAAGAACGCATCGCAACCGGCATCAAGTCGTTGAAAGTCGGGTATAACCGCGTATTCGGTTACTACTTGGAAGTGACGAAAGCGAATGCGAAGTTGCTCGAAGAAGGGCGTTATGAGCGGAAACAGACGTTGACGAATGCGGAACGATACATCACTCCAGAGCTGAAAGAGAAGGAAGCGCTCATCTTAGGAGCGGAAGAGAAGAGCTGTACGCTCGAATATGACTTGTTCGTCGCACTTCGCGAAAAAGTGAAGACGTACACGAAGGACCTTCAACAATTGGCCCGTTCACTCAGTGAGTTGGATGTTCTCCTCGCCCTTGCCGTCGTGGCCGAGAAACGAGAGTATGTGCGTCCGGTTACAGCGACCCATGTACAAATCGAACGAGGACGACACCCTGTCATTGAGACGGTCTTGCCACGAGGTGAGTATGTCGCCAATGACTTGACGCTTGACGACACACGTCAAATGTTACTCATCACGGGACCGAACATGTCCGGTAAATCGACGTATATGCGTCAATTTGCCTTGATAGCGATCCTTCATCAAATCGGTTCATTCGTCCCGGCAGAAGCGGCGGAACTTCCGCTCTTTGACCGTATCTTTACACGAATCGGTGCGGCGGACGATTTGGTGAGCGGACAGTCGACGTTCATGGTCGAGATGACCGAGACGCGCCAAGCCGTCACTGAGGCGACGGAACATAGTTTGATTTTATTAGATGAAATCGGTCGCGGGACGTCGACGTATGACGGAATGGCGCTCGCACAGGCAATCGTTGAATATATCGCCTCGTCAATCGGCGCGAAGACGCTCTTCTCGACGCACTATCATGAACTGACGGTGCTCGAAGATTCGATTCCGACACTTGAGAATGTACACGTCCGGGCGATTGAACGGGATGGACGAGTCGTCTTCCTCCATGAGGTACACCCAGGACGTGCCGACAAATCATACGGGATTCATGTGGCGGAATTGGCCGAACTTCCGGATTCATTGATTGACCGGGCCCGGACGATTCTGTCAGAGCTCGAGTCGGAAGCGACGAAACCGAGTTTGAACGAGCAACCTGCTCCACCTCCAGTGGAAGAGGTCAGCCAGTTGTCGCTGTTCGAGTCGAATGACGCCGTACGGGAGCAACTGCTTAAACTCGATTTGTTGGCAATGAATCCAATCGAAGCGATGCAGGCACTTTACGAACTGCAACAGACCGCAAAGAAAGGGTGAGTCGATGGGAATCATTCGAGAGTTACCGGAACAGCTCGCGAACCGAATCGCTGCCGGGGAGGTCGTCGAACGACCTGCTTCCGTCGTCAAAGAATTAGTCGAGAATGCGATTGATGCCGGAGCGACGAAAGTGGACGTCGACTTACAAGAGGCGGGCATCCGTCTGATCAAAGTCCGTGACAACGGGCATGGGTTCCATGAAGAAGACGCGGCGCGAGCCTTCTTGCGACATGCGACGAGTAAGATTCGGGACGAGCATGATCTGTTCCGGATTCGGACGCTCGGCTTCCGTGGTGAGGCACTCGCTTCAATCGCGTCGGTCAGTTACGTGTCGTTGAAGTCAAAGCGAGCAGATGAGGACGGCTTTGAGATGACGCTCGAAGGCGGTGTCGTCCAAGCGACAAATCCGGCGGCGACGAACGTCGGGACTGAAATCGCGGTCAGTCAGCTCTTCTTCAACACACCGGCCCGTCTGAAATATTTGAAGACGTCAGCAACAGAACTCGCGAGCATTACCGATACGTTGAACCGTTTGGCACTGTCTCATCCAGAGATTCGTTTCACGGTCTTCCATGAAGAGAAAGAGTTGCTACGAACGAACGGGAATGGGGACTTGAAACAAGTCATGCTCGCCATCTATGGTCGCCAAGTCGCCGCACAAATCGTCACGGCATCGAGTAAGACGAACGACTATACGTTGAGCGCGCATCTCGTGCGCCCGGAAGTGACCCGTTCGAATAAGCAATATGTGACCCTCATCTTGAACGGGCGAAGCATCAAAAACTTTGCACTGACCCAAAGCGTGCTCGAAGGCTATCATACGCTCTTACCGATCGGTCGCTATCCGATTGCCGTGCTCGAGGTGAAGATGGACCCGATGTTGATTGACGTGAACGTCCATCCGACGAAACGTGAAGTGCGCTTGTCAAAAGAAAAGGAACTATGTCAGCTCATCCGAGAGACCGTTCAATTGACGCTCCGGGAGCAACGTCTCATTCCGTCTGTGAAACAAGAGCCAAAGCCGAAACGAGAGACACCGTCTGAACAGTCGAAACTCGATTTTTCGATGGAGCCACAACCTAAACAAGCAGACACCGTTGAATGGAACTATCCGATTCCTCGGGAGCGGAAAGAGTCGCTCACGTCACCTTCCCAGTGGAACCCGGCGCCACTCGTTCATGAGCCGGAGGCAGAGATACTCCAGGCAGAACAGGTCGAGGAACGCGTTCGTCAGTCCGAACGTCTTCCGGCGCTTGACGTGATCGGGCAATTGCATTCGAGTTATATCATCTGTGGAGCGGAAGACGGGATGTACGTGATGGACCAACATGCCGCCCAGGAACGCATCAAGTATGAGTTGTTCTATGAACAGTTAGGACGTCCGGAAAAAGAGTATCAGCTCCTGTTGATCCCCTTAACGTTAGAGTTCACGCAAGAAGAGACGCTCGCCATCGAAGAAGTGCTCCCGCTGCTAGCGGATGCAGGCATCACGTTAGAACCGTTTGGCGGTAACACGTTCCTCGTCCGCGAGATTCCGACGTGGTATCCGCAACACGATTTAGAAGGCACGATTCGCGACCTGGTGGAGATGGCGATTCAACAGCGTTCGATTGACCTAGCAAAATATCGTGAGGAAGCATCAATCCTCATGGCGTGTAAACGATCGATTAAAGCGAATCATCCACTCAATATGGAGATGATGCGACAATTGATTGATGATTTAAGTCGTACGACGTCTCCTTTCACGTGTCCGCACGGTCGTCCGATTCTCGTGAAATGGAGCACGTATGAGCTCGAGAAGTTGTTTAAACGTGTCATGTAATCGTCTTGTTACCTCGTTTTAATGAGATGTAACGTTTATTCACGACTTCACATGGGAAAAGTATACACATGTCACGCAACGCATCGAGGTTGAGAGGTGGCTTTTTCACTGCCTCACCCTCAAGATGTCGACATGAAATGTATATCCATGTAGGAGGAAAAGAAAATGACGAACAAACTTCAAGTATCAAAACGAGAATTACGCCCACGCTCACTACGCACGAAGTTGCGTAACGAAGGAAAAGCGTTAGGTGTCGTCTACGGCTATAAAGTAGACAGTACGCCAATCGTGTTTGACGAGATGGACCTTCGTAAAATTCTTCGAGACCATGGTGACAACGCTTTGATTGAGCTCCATTACGATGGAAACAAAATCAACACGCTCGTGCACGGATCGGAAACGAACCCGTTCACTAACTTCTATCAGCACGTCGAATTCATGGCTGTGAAGATGGATGAAGAGACAGAAGTTGAAGCGGATATCGTCCTTGTTGGCGACGCGAAAGGCGTCAAAGAAGGCGGATATCTTGCCCAGTCACTTTATAAAGTGACGGTCGCTGCGACACCGGCCAACATCCCTGAACGTATCGAACTTGACGTGTCAGACCTCGAAATCGGTGATTCGGTGACGGTAGCAGATCTTCCGAAAGACAAATCGTACACGATTGTCTCGGAACCAGACATGCATATCGCAACAGTGAATGAGCCGGTTGCTTCTGAGGAAGAAGAGACGGAAGAAGGTTCAACTGAAAGTGAAGCGTCAGAAGTAGTTTCAGAAGAATCGACTGAAGATAAAGAATAAGAGTTGCGTTCGTGTCTATAATCGTGACACGACTCGATTGAGAGGAGCATTGTCCCAAAGAGGGGGCAATGCTCCTTTGTGTATGAATCAGGGCTGTTTACTGAACATTTTTGAGCAACCGAGTTTCAGGTGTCGGAACCACTTTTATTATTTCTTTTTAGGCTAGCTTTAAATGCGCCAATCATTTTTTTGAAGAAAATTAATAAAGTATATAGAAGAGCTAAATTAAACAACAGTCCAAATAGTTCAAAACTGTAATCTCCCTGTCCTAAGTTCCCTAACCAGCGGGCTGGAAATCCAAAATATTTGTATGGTCCCTCTTCTGTAATCCCGATTTGAGGAAGAAAAGAAAGGATCATTACAATAATAAAGCTTATAGAAAATATCTTAAAATTGAATGTAGATCTAGCTTTTATCATTTTCCAACAAAGCCCTTTCTGTTATTATTTGTAGTTCAATCATCCGTTTTTCAGCTTCCAAATCACACTAACATTGTACTGGAAAATGAATGGAATCCAAAGCTGTCACCATAAAAATGTATGAGAGACTCATCGAGGTATTTTATATTTACCTTTTTATGAAAACTCTAATTTCTCATAATTCGAGATTATACATTTCTCCCAAAAATCGAGGGATTTTTTATTTGTCACAAATCCGCCATATGTAAACGATTACGATATGAACACTCTGTCAATTCCTAAAAGAGAGGATTGCCAACAGAGACTGTACAGTTTATATTGTTAATGATTTCACATATTTGAACTATTACTTCCTATTTAACTATCAGAAAGAAGGGTTTGTGACATGGCATCAATGGAAATCCATGCACTCGAATCATTACGGAAAAAAGCGCAGGCTTCCTCGCAAATGATTCATTATCGCCCAATGGAGTATTTTTTACGGGCGATGTTAGCCGGAATCTTCATC
Organism: Exiguobacterium qingdaonense; assembly: GCF_018617855.1. Lineage (GTDB taxonomy): Bacteria > Bacillota > Bacilli > Exiguobacteriales > Exiguobacteriaceae > Exiguobacterium > Exiguobacterium qingdaonense. The sequence goes on along the minus strand of NZ_JACSKY010000001.1, from coordinate 170,675 downwards.
GGGTTTGCATCAATCTTCACCTTGAAAGTCGTCAACGGTATGTATTTGGCGGAATCTCCGTTCACGACACTCATCGGGGGCTTCTCGTTCGGGATTGCGCTCGTCATGATCATCTATGGGGGAGCGGAGTTGTTCACGGGGAACACGATGTATTTCACAACGTCGACACTTCGCGGCTATACGACGCTCAGTGATACGATGCTCGTCTGGTTGCTCTGCTTCGTCGGGAACGCACTTGGTGGCATCCTTTTTGCCTTACTACTTGCACCGACTGGCGTCATCCAAGAACTCGGGATGAACAACTGGTTGTTCGCTGTCGTTGAGGGGAAAATGCATCATACGACGGTCGAAATTTTCTTCCGCGCCATCTTCTGTAACTGGATGGTCTGTCTCGCTATTTTCTTACCGAAACAAATGAAAAATGAGTTCGCTCAAATCTTCTCGATGATTTTCCTTGTCGCCGTCTTCTTCGCATCAGGATTTGATCACGTCATCGCCAACTTCGTTCTGTTCGCCTTGACGCTTGTCGTCCCACATCCTGAGTCAATCAGCATGGCAGGTGCAATCCACAACTTGATTCCTGCGACGTTCGGTAACATTATCGGTGGCGCCCTCTTCATGGGAGCGATCTATACATGGCTTAATTCGAAGGGTCTCCGTGAAGCACAAGAGTTGGAGGAAGAAGTCGAATTGAAAGTTGTGAAAGCTGTTAAATAAATGACGTTTGTCACATATAACGTAGAGCCTTGTCTTATCGAAGACGAGGCTCTTTTTTATCGTATGCGCACACGTAAACTGTCACAATATCGACTCGTGACCATCGAGAAAAAAACATGTCATAATCTATATATAGGATTTTAATTATGATTATGAATGTTTTGAATCCATATATAGTGAGGTGAACGGTTATGAAATTACTGCAGTTGTATGAGGATGTCTGCGTCTTACCCGACCAAGACTTGGTACAAGAGAATGCGAATGTGGACGGCAAGTCCCCGCTCGGGAAATTAGCACGACTCTCCTCAGAAGTGTCAAAAGAATTATCACAGACGTATTTAATGTCGGAGCGGTCAAAACAGGCCGTCACTGACAACTATCTATACGTGCACGATGCCGACTACTACATCACAGGCTCGACGACTTGTTGTCAAATTCCACTCGGTCAATTACTGAGAGGTGGATTCCATACAGGGCATGGGACAATTCGACCACCAAAGGACATTCGCTCCGCCATGGCACTCGCGTCGATCATCCTTCAAGCGAATCAAAACATGCAACATGGGGGGCAGGCATTCCCGATGTTTGACGTCGACTTGGCACCATATGTCGAGAAGACGTATGAGCGCCAGCTGAGCCGACTCCAATCCTTGCCTGTTGACTTGGACGAGGCGCAATTGGAGCAACTCGCGGAAGAAGAGACGATCTCGGCAACGTATCAGGCGTGTGAGGCGTTCATCCACAATGCGAACTCGATGCACTCACGAGGTGGCGGTCAAGTGCCATTCGTCTCGATTAATTACGGGACGGACACCTCAAAGTGGGGACGTATCCTCATTCGGGAATTGCTTCGTGCGACAGAACGTGGATTAGGGAATGGGGAGACACCGATTTTTCCGATTCAAATCTTTAAAGTGAAAGAAGGGGTCAATTTTAACGAAAATGACCCGAACGTCGATCTCTTTCGCGAAGCGTGCCGTGTCACGGGGAAACGGCTCTTCCCAAACTTTTCTTTCATCGATGCACCGTTCAATGCGACGTACTACGATGGCACACATGAATCTGAAGTGGCGTACATGGGATGCCGTACTCGGGTCATGGGAAACCGGCACGGAGAGGAGACGTCAATCGGACGTGGCAACTTATCCTTCTCCACACTCAACTTGGTGAAGATGGCACTCGTTTCGGAGTCGCTCTCTGACTTTTACCGCATTCTAAACCGATATGTCGACATCGGCATCGAGCAGTTAGTCGAACGCTTCGACTATCAATGCACGCGTCGCGCTGAAGAATTCCGATTCCTCTACACACAAGGCGTCTGGCGTGGAAGTGAACAGTTACATATGCAAGATGAAGTCCGAGACGTGTTGAAACAAGGCACGCTCTCACTCGGCTTCATCGGACTTGCCGAAACGCTGAAGGTGTTGACGGGTAGTACACATGCCGAGTCGCGTGAGGCTGAACGACTCGGTCTCGACATCGTCACGCACTTGGCCAATCGCATGCGTGTGGCAGCCGAAGCGTACGATTTAAATTTTTCGTTGCTTGCGACACCGGCAGAAGGGCTGTCAGGTAAGTTTGTCATGCGAGACCAAGATGAGTTCGGGATGATTGACGAGGTCACGAATCGTGCCTTTTACACGAATTCATTCCATGTGCCGGTCTATCAAACTGTATCGATCCGTGAGAAAATCCGAATTGAGGCACCGTATCATGCATTATGTGACGCCGGACACATCTCTTATGTCGAAGTCGATGGGTCTCTCGCCCACAATACGGAAGCGGTGGAATCGATTGTCCGTTTGATGCGTAAACATGATATCGGCTACGGTTCCATCAATCATCCGGTCGACCGTTGCGGAAATTGCGGGTTAGAAGGACTGATTGACGATGCCTGTCCGACGTGTGGCGAGGATACAAACATTGAACGAATCCGTCGGATCACCGGTTATTTGGTCGGGACGATGGACCGTTGGAATACGGCGAAGCGAGAAGAAGAACGAGCGAGGGTGAAACATGATGCGCATTCTATCCGTCGTTGAAGAATCTGTCGTCGATGGACCAGGGATTCGGACGGTCGTTTTTACTGCCGGATGTCCCCATCGCTGTAAAGGTTGTCATAACCCGTCTTCCTGGAATCCAGCGGGTGGCGAGGAAATCGAAGTCGAGGAACTCGTTCAACGTATCAAACTGAGTGGATGGGACGGGGTGACCATCTCAGGAGGTGAACCGTTTCTTCAACCGTCAGAATTGGCGAAACTCGTCATGGCGTGTAAGTCGCTCGGTAAAAATGTGTGGGTGTATTCGGGTTATACGCTTGAACAGTTAGAAGCGATGAACGATGAAGCGGTTCAAATGGTGTTAGATTACGCCGATGTCCTTGTAGATGGGCGATACGAACAGTCGTTACGTGACATGGGACTACGCTTCCGGGGATCGAGCAATCAACGAATCATTTTCTTGAACAAAGTGTAATCGAGGCAGAGATGTCTCGATTTTTTGTATAATAATGAAAAAGGGGGATTCTTGATGAGATGGTGTAGCTTTGAGATGCAGGAAGAACAACGAGTAGGGATTGTCGAAGGTGATTTCGTCTACGATGTCAGCAATCAAGTACATACGACAAATTTATTAGAAGTGATTGCGCGTGAATTCGAACCGGACATCGATTTGGACGTGGCGCCCTCACACCGAGTGACGGATGTGAAATTGCTCGCCCCGTACCGTCCGCTGAAGAATGTGATTTGTATCGGGAAAAACTATGAAGAGCACGTGAAAGAGATGGATACAGCAGGAGCCGGGAAACTCGTCATTTTCACGAAAGCACCGACCTCGGTCATCGGTCCTGAGGCTGTCATTGAGCGGCATCCAGAACTAACGGACAAACTTGACTATGAGGGTGAGCTCGCCGTCATCATCGGGAAGACGGGACGAGACATCGAATCGGTCGAGGAACACATTTTCGGTTACACGATTTTAAATGATGTGACAGCACGGGACGTGCAAAAAGAACATGTCCAATTCTTCCGCGGCAAGTCGTTCGATACGTTCTGTCCGATGGGACCGTTCATCGTGACGCCGGACGAGCTCCAGTTCCCTCTCCGAATCAAAACAAGTGTCAACGGGGAGACGCGTCAAGATGGGACGACAGCCGATATGATTCGTCCGATTGACGAGCTCATTCGGACGCTCTCGAAAGGCATGACGCTCGAAGCGGGTGACATCATCGCGACGGGGACACCAGCGGGGGTCGGGCACGGCATGACGCCACCGACTTACCTACAAACAGGGGATACGGTCGAAGTGGCCATCGGAGGACTCGGTACGTTAAGAAATGTGATCGTCTGAATGAAATGACGTAAATTGTGAAGAATCTTGTAATTCATTTATCATTTTATAAATGAGTGTTCCTCTTCGATATAGTAAGGGTAGAAGATAACACAGAGGAGATGAATCATTATGGATCGTCACGATCAACCTAACGAACACGATCAATCAAATAAACGTGATCAATTACATGACTCAGAACAACAACAAGATTGGTTAGATACAGAACTCGGTTCATCCAACCGGGAAGAGACAATGGTACGGACACAGACGAAACCATCATTCGGCAGCCATATGTTTCCAGGGTTTGTCGGCGGGGTCATCGGGGCAGTGTTGACTGGCGCAATCGCCTTCCCGTTCCTCGACCAAACCGCTACAAGCGTGAGTGACACGAATGTGACCTCGCAAGGGACTCCGGTCCAAACGTCATCGAACGTGTCTGATTCTTCGGTGACGAATGCCGTCGCGACCGCTCAGCCGGCCGTCGTGACCGTCAACAACTTCGCCCAAACCGGCTTCTCAAGTGAAGCGGTCGAGGCTGGAGTCGGGTCAGGTGTCATCTACAAAAAAGAGGGTGACTCGGCATTTATCATATCGAACCATCACGTCGTCAATGGGGCAGACAGGTTGACTGTCACCTTCAATGACGGCACGACGGCAGAGGCGACGCTCATGGGAAGCGACGCCACATACGACTTGGCCGTCTTGAAAGTAGACGCTGACAAAGTACCTGCTGTCATTTCAATCGGAAAATCGAGCGAGTTGAAACCGGGTCAAACGGTCATCGCAATCGGAAATCCGCTCGGACAATTCGAGAACTCCGTGACGCGCGGCGTCGTCTCGTCGACGTCACGTCTCGTACCGGTCGATACGGATGAGAACGGTCAGGCCGATTTCAACGCCGAAGTCATTCAAACGGATGCGGCCATCAACCCAGGTAACTCGGGTGGCGCGTTAATCAACGAAGAAGGACAACTCGTCGGGATCAACTCGATGAAGATTGCGACGGCAGAAGTGGAAGGGGTCGGATTCTCCATCCCGGTCGACATCGCCCTTCCGCTCATCAATCAAATCGAACAGACGGGAGAAGTGAATCATCCATCGCTCGGCGTATCGCTTCGTGACGTATCAGAGTTCCCCCCAGGTTACTTGACGGAACAAATCAATTTACCTGAATCGGTGACTGCCGGGACGATCATCGTGGAAGTCCAACAAAACAGTTCAGCCGCGAAAGCGGGTCTTGAGGCACGTGATGTCATCGTGAAAATCAATGACAAAGAGGTCAGCTCGTTCATCGACCTCCGCAGTGAATTGATTCGGGATACGGACGGAACGGTCGACATCGAATACGTCCGTGACGGAAAAACGGAGACGGTACAAGTCGAGATTCAAAACGCGAACGGTTCTGCATTGTAAATGGTGGGCATGATGCCCGCCATTTTTGCTATGCTTATACAAAAGGAGGATGAGATATGGTTCGAATCTTATATGGGGTGTTACTCTTCGGGGCAGGGATGTTACATTTTGTCAGAGAGAAGGCGTTCATGTCGATTGTTCCGAAGTCTTGGCCGTTCCGTCGGTTGATGGTCCAACTGAGCGGAGTCGTGGAAGTCGTCTTCGGCGCGATGCTCTTACTCAACAAGGGGACATCGTTCGTGAAACGGACGTTGCCGGCATTCTTTATCGCCGTCTTCCCGGCAAATATCAACATGGCTGTAAAACCGACTAAAATCGGTGGCAAAGTAATTCCGAAATGGATCACATGGGGCCGACTCCCACTTCAATGGGTACTCATCAAAGGTGTGAAGAAAATATAAAGGTGAGGTGATACATATGACAAGCGTATTGAAATGGTTTGAACATTTTCATGCCCATCCAGAAATCAGTTGGAAAGAAGTCGAGACGACGCGAACGATTGCATCTATCTTATCGGACTGGTCCATCCCACATCGGACATTTGAAGATGTGACCGGGGTGATCGCGGAGATTGGATCGGGGGAAGACGTGATTGCGGTCCGGGCCGATATCGACGCGTTATGGCAACAGGTAGATGGGGTGTTTCGTGCGAACCACTCATGCGGACACGATGCGAACATGAGCATGGTGCTCGGTGCGCTCGAACAGTTGAAGGACGAGCCGTTACAGAAGCGAATCCGGTTCATCTTCCAACCGGCCGAAGAGCAAGGAAACGGTTCGCTTGCCATGATTGAGCGGGGGGCGCTTGAAGACGTGACGCAATTGTTCGGGATTCATTTGCGTCCTCAAGAAGAGTTGAAGAAAGGGCAATATGCGGCGGCGATTCAGCATGGGGCTGCCTTCTTCTTGAAAGGAGAAGTGCTCGGAGATGATGCACATGGCGCGAGACCGCACCAAGGTCAGAACGCACTCGATGTCATCTTCACGATTCAACATATGTTAAAAAGTATTTATTTGTCGCCGTTTGAGCCGCACTCTGTCAAGTTGACAAAAGTCCACGCCGGGAGTGACAACATGAACATCATTCCAGGGAATGCGACGTTCTCGATTGACGTCCGTGCCCAACAAAATGAAGAACTGCTTGAACTGCGCAATCGTGTCGAGGACATGCTACATCATGTCGGACAACTTCATCGCGTGAAAATGGTGTGGGAATGGCAAGACTTCACACCGGGAGCCGTCGTCGGGGAACGCTCGAGTCAAATCGCTTCGCAGGCGATCGAAAAACGCTTCGGCGAGTCGGCTCTCGTCGAGAGAATCGTCACGTCAGGTAGCGATGATTTCCATTTCTATACCGTCGAGAAACCGACGCTAGACGCGACGATGATTGGAATCGGGGCAGATCTTGGACCGGGGCTTCATCATCCGCATATGACGTTTGACCGTGACGCCTTAACTGACGGGGCAATTGTGCTCGCGGATGCACTCTTGCTTGCGGCAACTAGATAAACGAGAGCCGGGCGCAATCGTAAATCGTTGTCAAAAGGAACAATCGAGGCCGAGGCTTCTGGACATACGATTGAGCGCATGGCGGTCATCGAACAGGAAGAACCTGTTGCGGCATATGCGGCTCAATAAAGCGATTCCCGGTCGTCAATCGACCGGGAATTGAAATTTATAGACGGTGCGCGGACGACCTTGGCTGTAGCTCATCTCTTCGCCAATCCGATGAACGAGTTTTGCATCAGCCATTTTTTTGATTATTCGCTCTGTCGTGCGACGTGTCACGTTTAAATGGTCGGTCAACTCTTTCGCTGTGAAATCGAGATGGTCCGTCGAAAAATGAATGAGCTTTTCGATGTTCGCCGGACTCATACCGGTCTGTTTCATCATGTCATAGACACGCGTTTGCGTGACGCGGAAATGAATCGGTGCCGGTTGCTCGGTGAACGTCATTCGTTTTGAATCATCAACGATTCGTATAGTGGCACTGCTTGTCGTATGAAGGGCAAGGTCGGCATGCTCAAAGGCGCGTTGATAATCTGACCCATATCCGATCCCTACATGACCAGGGGTGTCCTCTGACAAGATGAAACCGTTTGACATGGCGGATTCAACCTTTCCTTTATTTGATAAAAGGACGATACCGTCTTGGGCGGTCTCAATCAATCTACCGCCGAAACAGTGATGTTTTCTCACATGGTTGAGCGTATCTTTACTTGCATCCGAGTAGAGGAGCACGGCGAATTGTGACTGGTCTGATTTGTTCAAACGAATCTGTCGAATGAAATCATGGAAGTGGTGGAGAATCCTATCTTTTGGCTCAATCATGAGTTGACTAAAAAACCCATTTCCCACTAAGTGACGATGGACTCGCTCTACACTCGTCAAAGCGAATCGTGTCGTCCCATTTCGTTGATGCTGTTCATGAAACGCGATCAACTCTTCATAATTCATATACGGACTGAGTTCTTTCACTTGCGGTGGCGACATGTGGCTTGGAAATGATGCTAAAATCGATTCAAGTCGTGACGCATCAACGAGGTCGATGGAAAGCTCTTCGGTTCGGAGCTGCTCAGTCAACGTCACGTATAAGAGTGACGTCAACAACACGACATCATCTTGAACGACGTGATGGGAAAATGGAAGGGTCGCTTCCTCCGTCGCATACGTATATGGGAATGAACCGGAGAAGAACACCCCGTCAAAAAATAGGAGTTGCGTAGCGATGTCTTTCGTTTCTCGCGGGTCATCATATGGAAACCCTTCGATTCGGACATCAAATAGAGAAGAACCTTTCTGTATATGGTGTATAAACGATGATGAGCCGACGACGGCGATATGGATGGACATAAAAAATCCCCCTTGCAATTTAGCGACTATATAACGACAATATAGAGGAATGAGCAGTTGGAGTAAAGGAGTGATGAACATGAATATTCAAAAAATAGAAATTTTCTCGGTTCGCTTTCCATTAAAAGTACCATTCATCGTCAGTTATCACCGATATGATGATATGCCGTCTGTCATCGTCAAAATGACCACTACTTGTGGACTTGTCGGTTTTGGGGAAGCTGTGGCGGATGAACATGTGACAGGTGAGTCCATTGAGAGTACGGTCAGCGTCCTCCGTCATCTGCTAGGACCACTCTTAATCGGAAAAAATCCGATGCATCTAGAGCATATTCATGACGAGATGGACCGTGCGATTCGTGGTGTCCCAGCTGCAAAAGCGTCACTCGATATCGCGTGTCATGATTTGATCGGGAAAAAGCTGAATCAACCAATCTACGAATGGGTGGGCGGTCGGTATCATGAATCATTCCCGGTCACACACGTCTTAAGTATCGGAGAGCCGACCCATATGGCACAAGAAGCGCTCAGTCAAATCAATGAGGGCTATACGGCCGTGAAGATGAAGGTCGGGGTCGACGCACAAACGGACGTGGCACGTGTCAAGGCCGTACGAGAAGCCGTTGGACCAAATGTTCCGATTCGGGTCGACGTCAACCAAGGGTGGATCAACGCGGCCAATACGGTCCAAGCGATGCGTCTACTCGAACCGTACGGAATCGATTGGGTCGAACAACCGGTTCATGCGAATGATTTTGAAGGGATGCTCGAAGTGAAACAAAAAATCTCTGTCCCGCTCATGATTGATGAAGGGCTGAAAGACATTCATGATATGAGACGCCTTACGATGATGCAAGCAGCCCATAAAGCAAACATCAAGTTGATGAAGTGTGGTGGCATCTATCCGGCGAAGAAGTTGGTCCATATGGCAGAGATGTCTGGAATCGAATGCCAAATCGGTTCAATGGTCGAATCCTCGATTGCATCGAGTGCCGGGTTCCATGTCGCTTTCTCAAGTAAAATCGTGAAATCGGTCGAGTTGACGGGACCCCTCCGGTACGGGAAAGACGTCGGAAACTTATCATATGATTTACCGATCATCTCGCTGAACAATCGGCCGGGACTCGGAATAGACGTCGATGAGGACGTGTTACGTGACTTGACGACAGCATCATACGTGATTGGAGAAGAATCAAATGTGGCAAGGAGAGATTAAAGGTCTTCTAGTTCAAGTTCGCGAAATGAGCTTGTCAGATTTACCTGAACTGTTGTCCGTTCAAGAAGCGGTCATCCATGCGCTGGATGAACCAGAACATTATCAATCGCTATCAGTCGAAGAGTTCACAAAACTATTGACGGATCGGACGATCATCGGGGCGACGTCTGAAAATCGTCTGATTGCGTTCCGGGCCATGCTGATCCCACCGATTGACGATGAACATTTAGGACGAGATATCGATTGGGCGGGAGATTCGCTCGAGCGTGTCCTTTATCAGGAAGTGACAAACGTTCATCCGGATTTTCGGGGGTATGGGTTACAGACACATCTCGGAAAACGATTAATGGAACAGTGCGAGACCGATGAGCGCTTCGATGTCGTCTGTGCAACGGTCGCACCGTTCAATATTCCAAGCATGAAGGACAAGTTCTACCTCGGTCTCCGAATCGGGGCGTTGAAAGAAAAGTATGGCGGGAAACTCCGATACATCTTTTACAAGGAGTTGCATCGTACGTGGCAACCAACTTCTAAGTCGATGGACGTGCCGATGAAAGATCGGGAAAAACAAGTAGAACTTCTTCAGGAAGGTTGGCTCGGGACTGGCTTAATCAAGCGAGATCAATGGATCGTTCGATATGAGAAGTAAAGAAATCCTCGTCAACTTAGCTTGACGAGGATTTCTGTTACTCGAGGACGAATAGTACGTCATTCGCAAATTTTTCATACGTGCGGTCGCTCGGATGAAATTGATCGGACGCGAGATCTCTTGATAAGTCAGAGATATAAGCGAACGGGTCGATCACATCGATCGCTTGCGCATTAGCCAACTGTTTTGCTGAAGCGTTCCAGTCGAGGATGAGTTGATTGAAAGCTTGTCCATTCTCATCGTTTTGGAACGGGTTGTAAAGACCGATATAGACGATGGTCGCAGAGTCGTTCAGCGAACGGATTTCAGAAAAAATCGTTTCGAGATTCGTCTTCGCATCCGTGATCACTTGTTGGATGTCGACGGATTCAAAGTTGTCGACGTTCTCGCCACGGTTAAATAAATCATTTCCGCCGATAGTCAACGTGATATATCTGGCATTCTCGATTGTCCGGCGTACTTCCGGTTGCTCAAGTTGAACGAGCAAGTCTTCTGTACGTGCCCCAGACACGGCCAGATTTTGCGTTCGGATGGATTCTTCGAGGGAATCGCTGACAGGTTGGACATACCCGGCACCGGACGTCGAACCAACACCACGTGTCAATGAATCGCCGAGGGCGACGTAAGTTTCACCTTCAGGATCCGGTCGATTTTCTTCGCTCACGGAAAGTGTGCGTTCCGGCGGATTGACGATATCTTGATAACCAATCCAAAGACCGTATATGGCGATTCCCGTCAAAAGAACGGCGCCACTTAAAAATGCATACCATTTCGACTGTTTCATGGGCTGACCTCGCTTTCTATACAAACATCATATCAAAAATATAGCGATATGCCCTATGTGAATGTTCGAATAGGACAGATTCGATTTTGTTCGTTAGAATAAAAGAAGAGGTGAGACAATGGAACCGACGTTAAAGTTACATCAACTGACAAAAGTGATTGGAAAGAAGACGATCATCGATAACATTTCGTTAGACGTGTACCCTGGAGAGGTCTTCGGCTTTTTAGGACCGAATGGTGCCGGGAAGACGACGACGATTCGAATGGTCGTCGGTTTGATTAAACCGACGAAAGGAAACGTATCGATTTGTGGGTATCGTGTCGACAAACAGTTCGTCCAAGCGATGAATCAAATCGGTGCAATCGTCGAGAACCCTGAGTTGTACAAGTTTTTATCCGGACGTGAAAACTTAGAAGCGTTCGCTCGCATGCTACCCGATGTTAGTGAAAAACGGATACAAGAAGTGATCGACCTCGTCGACTTGACCGCCCGAATCGACGATAAGGTGAAGACGTACTCGCTCGGGATGCGTCAGCGGCTCGGGATTGCACAGGCGTTATTGAACAATCCACGCGTCCTCATCCTAGATGAGCCGACGAACGGACTCGATCCGATGGGAATTCGAGATTTACGACTTTTCATCCGTCGCCTCGTTGAAGAGACGGGATTGAGTGTGCTCGTGTCGAGTCACATCTTAGCTGAAATTGAACTGTTAGCGGACCGCGTCGCGATCATGTCGCGAGGGAAGTTAGTGAAAGTAGGGACCGTTCACGCCTTGATTGAAGAGCTCGCATCGACGGTCGACCTGCATGTCAATAACAGTTTTGACGTGTTGCCAATCGTTAAAGAATACGAAGGGATTGACCAAGCGGATGTTATTGACGAGCGAACGATTCGTATTTCAATGAATGTCGAGGAGACAGCGAAGTTGAATCGCTACTTGGTCAATCAGGACATCGAAGTGTTTGGCCTTGAAAGACGGGTACAAACGCTAGAAGACCTCTTCATTACGCTGACTGGTGGTGATCATATTGCCTAATCCATCTATATTGGGTCTCATACGTAACGAAGTGTTAAAGATTCATCGTAAACGCAGGTTGATGGTCGTCTCGATTATTTTGGTCGTACTCGTCTCGATGTTCACGTATGCGAACTATCGTCAAATCGAGAAGCAACGTGAGGAACAAGGAACGATTGATTGGCGAGTCGATCTCCAACAAGAGATTATCGATACGCAAAACCGGCTCGCTTCCGCGAACGTTCAGGACGAGTTCCGCCAAATCTTAGAGTTCCAAGTACAACAAAACCAGTATTATCTCGACAATGACATCAACCCGAACTACCCAGGGGCACCGACATTCATGCGTGTCTTCTTCTCTCAAGGAACGACGCTCGTCTTGCCACTCTTCATCATCGTGCTGATGGCAGATATCGTCAGTGGGGAACATAATGACGGGACAATCAAAACATTGCTCTCAAGACCGGTCAGGCGTTTTAAAATTCTGCTTGCCAAGTGGCTGACGACTCTTCTTTATACGTCCATTTTGATTTTTGTGACGGCCCTGGTCAGTTACGCCATCTCCGGTATCGTTCTTGGATGGGATGGATGGACCGCTCCGATTCTGACCGGTTTCCAAGCATCTCCGACCGGGACATTTTCGACCGATTTCGTGCATACGCTTCCGATGTGGGAGTACTTGCTCATGTCGATGGGGCTGTCTTGGCTCGTCGTCGCTGCGGTCGGTACCATCTCCCTCATGATTTCGGTCTTGGTAAAAAATACGGCGACCGGAATCGGTGTAATGATGGCAGTGCTTATTTCTGGTCCATTATTGACGTCGCTAGGGTCAAACTGGGATAGTTCCAAATATCTTGTCAACGTCAACTTCGGACTTCATACCTATTTGGAAGGTCAAGCTCCTCCTATAGAAGGGATGACGTTACCATTTTCTCTCATTGTCATTCTCGTGTGGTCGATGGCTGCACTAGCGTATGCGTTTTATCACTTTACACAAAAAGACGTCTACTGATTCGATAGTGCCACTCTCCTAAGTGGCACTATTTTTTTATGGTTAGAATGAGGATGATATGGAATATAGTGGTACAAATGATTCATTATTATGAATTGTCAAAATAATCAAAAAGATGGATACAAAGCACATGCGGAACTGTGTAAAGTAAGAATCATCACAAAGGAGGGAAACACATGAAAAAAGTAGTATCCACATCTTTGATCGCAGGTATCTTGCTCGTACCACAGTTGGTCGGGGCAACGGAGTTGAAGTCGGGCACATTGACGAAACCATCGGAAAACACACCGACGACGATTGTAAAGGAATACGTCAAGTCAAAAGGTGAGTTCAAAACGATCAAGTCCACATCAGATGAAGTCGGAAAGGTCGTCAAATTACAACAAACGGTTGATGGTATACCTGTATTCGGCGGGATTGTTGTAGGAGTTGTGAATGAAGATGGTCAATTGAAGACGGTTGTTGACGATACGAAACAGGTGAAAAACCTACATAAGTCAATCAAACTGAGTGAGAAGAAAGCCATTGCGAGTTATAAGAAGCTTGTCGGCCATGAAGGGGCTTACGAGCTCGAACCGGAAGCGGAACTAATCGTCTATCCGAATGGCGACAAATCGGTGTATGCGTACGAAGTGACAGGGACGATTCTAGAAGCGGATGAGCCATCTCGTTGGACGTATTTCATCGACGCCACAAACGGTAACGTTCTGAACAAGTTCAATCAGCTTGCACATGTGAGTGGAACGACGTATACAGGGACTGGAATTGATGTACTAGGTCAAAGTCAATCGTTTAAAACGACGAGAAGCGGTTCGTACTATTACCTTCAAGATTCGACGCGTGGCAAAGGGATTTACACGTATGACGCGAGAAATCGAAATATCCTCCCCGGGTACCTTTGGGCGGATGTCGATAACATTTTTAATTCATCGTACGATCGTGCCGCTGTCTCTGCGCACGTGAATGCTACAAAAACATACGATTTTTATAAAAACTTATACGGTCGGAACAGTTACGACAATTACGGGGCCGCATTGAACTCGACCGTCCATTATGGCAGTCGGTATAACAATGCGTTCTGGGACGGAAGTAAGATGGTATACGGGGATGGGGATGGCTCAACGTTTACTTCGCTTTCAGGAGCACTTGACGTCGTCGCACACGAATTGACACACGCCGTCACAGAGTATACGGCTGGATTGATTTATCAAAATGAGTCAGGGGCCATCAACGAAGCGGTGTCTGATATTTTTGGGACTGTCGCTGAGTATAGTGTCGGGTCAAACTTTGACTGGTTGATTGGAGAAGATATCTATACACCAGGTGTCGCCGGAGATGCGCTACGATCTATGTCAAACCCTGCGGCATATGGAGATCCTGATCACTATTCGAAACGCTATACGGGCACCCAAGACAACGGTGGTGTTCATATCAACTCCGGTATCGTCAACAAGGCCGCATACCTCTTAGGGAACGGCGGATCGCATTACGGAGTTTCTGTGCAAGGTGTAGGGGTCATCGCGATGGGAGATATCTACTACCGGGCCTTGACGGTTTACTTGACACCGAGCTCGAATTTTTCAAGTCTTCGCCAAGCGGTCGTTCAATCGGCAAAAGATTTATACGGTACGACGAGCCCGCAAGCGGTATCGGCTGCGAAATCGTTTGATGCTGTCGGAATTTATTAAGAATGAAATCCTTTCCGAGTCTCGGAAGGGATTTTTTCTGTCAGTTTGGGGTAAATCAAGTGAGAATGACGAGTGAAAAGGAGAAACAAGATGGAGACAAATGAATACATGGCTGCACCGAACACACATATACAGTTAAATGATTTCTTTACCCATGTCGAAAACAAACCTGATGATTCCAAATTGAGAGACGAAATGATTCCAAACAGTGTGGAACGGTTGAAAGAGCTACATTGGCGGCTCTACGCCGAGAGCAAGACAGGCATCATCGTCGTCCTTCAGGCACTTGATGCGGGTGGCAAAGACGAGGCGATCAGCTACATCTTCTCAAATCTGAACGCACAAGGTCTAAAGACAAATGTGTTCCAGAAGCCTTCTGATACGGAGAAGAAGCACGACTATTTGTGGAGAATGCATGACTTGTTGCCAGAACGTGGACAGGTCGGAATATTGAATCGGTCTCACTATGAAGAAGTGATTGCCCCTCGAGTGCATGATTTGTTAGGGGATGAGGTGCTACCGGATCAAGAGAATAAAGAAAAGGTATGGGAGATGCGTTACCGTCAAATTAACGATTATGAACTGTATCTGAAAGAGAACGGGTTTGAAGTCATCAAGTTCTTTTTCAATGTTTCGAAAGACAAACAACGTGATCGTTTGCTTGAACGACTAAAGGACCCGAAGAAAAATTGGGAATTCTCGTTTAGCGATGTGGAAGAACGTCAATACTGGGATGATTATCAACAGATTTTTGCGGAGATGATCACGCACACTTCGACTGACGTTTCACCTTGGTACGTGTTGCCGGCAGACGATGAGTGGTTCAGCAGATATATCATTTCATCGGTCATGATTGAAGTTCTCGAGCGCATCGCTCCACAATACCCGACTTTTTCAGATGAAGAACAAGAACGAATCGATGAGGCGATCAAAACACTTGAGAACGAGTAATGCTTGACGTTCTCGTGAACAATGAAAATACCCCTTGCGCTGAAAGCGAATTCAAGCTAAAGTGATACAGTAGATTAGAGGTCAGACATCTGTACAAAGGGGTAATGAATGTGGGTAACGTAAGTTTATTATTTGGTGGCGTCGCGCTATTTTTAAATAGTCTTGTCCTTTTAGGGAAAGTCGACATGAAGAGTGCCGGTGTGTTCAGCTTGTTCACCGGGATCTTGCAAACGTTTATCGCCACGTGGTTATTGATCGGGGCAAGTCCTGAAGAGCAGTTTGGTCTCGCAAGCATTTATCTGTTTTCATTCACTTATTTATACGTTGGTGTGACATTTATTTTGAATTTAGACGGTCGTGGAGTCGGCTGGTTCTCGTTGTTTGTTTCAATCGCAGCATCATTTTATGGGGTGATGGCGATTGCTGGCGGCGATTCAATGGGTGCGTTGACGTGGTTCTTCTGGTCGCTATTATGGGCGCTCTTCTTTTTCGGGATGGGACTCGGGAGACCGAACGAGGCCATCACGGCACGTGTCGCCCTCGTATTGTCGTGGTTGACGCTGATCGTCCCGGCGATGGTTGGCATGGCCGGCCTCATGAACGGATTGTATGACATGATCTGGTGGGCGGCGAGCGGTACGGCAGTCCTGTACTTCATCGTTTCTGTCAAACGTACGAAACAAGCAGTGGAAGTTACTTCATGATGAATAATATTTCGAGGTCATCGAGCGCGATTAAATCGTACCCGATGACCTTTTTTATGCAATGGAATATGATGAAAATAACAAAATAAATTCGTTATAAAATGAGGTGGATTAGATTGGTAGCACTCGAAGCGTTGAAAAGACGTCTTGTTAACGGTCGGCTCGAAGTACAAATGGAAGAAGGATATGTGGACACGTTACATTTTTCATTCAATGCGCCCGCGACGGAAATCGAGATCAAGCGATTGACAGAAAAGATGTCAAATGACGTTATTCAATTTTTGAAAAACCATAATGGCGCTGAATTGTTTGTCCATCCGACATACGGTGGAGGGATTCAACTCTTTAGTGTGGATGAAATCATCGAGTATCGTGAAGTATGGGAGTGTCCTGAACGATTCATCCCTGTCGGTGCCGGGAGAGATGGGGAATGGATCGTTTGCGAGGTCGTCAATGAACATGAAAACTACATTTGGGTCGGAGAATTTTTGACTTACACAGATGACATTGAAAAACTTCCGATGGATTATACACGTTGGTTCGATTATTTGATTGTCGCCCAAGGTGCTCACTTTTGGGATTGGTTCAGAGGTTAAAGGATCATGATTGACTGTATGATTTGAATCATCCTTTTATTGGCTCCGTCCTTGTAGCATCTTTCACGCAGCGGACATTGTTTACATAGCTCGATGTCGAAGAAGTGAGTCTCCACCTGGATCTGTCCGACATTTGAACGTCTGTCACGTATCTTCCGAGTCGCTATGTGTCCGATCGGCTTGTCGAGGAGTTCATCACTGTCCATGTGCTGACGAATTGATGACATCATCTTACGGCGCGAGGTCGGGCATCATTGGAATCGCCACCAGGATGTTTGGTTGCTGTCAGTGACCCAGACGTACAGTGTCGCCCCGAAAGGCACGTCGACTCCCAGGGGATTAGCGGGCAAAGGGAGACCCAGCAGCTGAAGGCGATGCGGCTCCCTGACCGCCCCCAGGAATGCGACGTGCCAAAGAGGGCGACAACAGCAAAGACAAGGAAAGTAGATGAGCGTCATTCTTGGGCGGGACGACGCTCATTTATTTACGAGTGTGCTTTTTTACAATTAAGTTGTGTCTAAAATGTGAAAAGAGGGAATGTGGAAGCTAAAGGAGGCGAAAGCAGATGAGTGATGGTCTCGTGTTATTACTCGGATTACTTTTATGTGGTTGGATGCTGTTTGCCATCGTATTTGATGATAGAATAAAAAGAAGAATTTGATGACCCGTCTCGCGAGGAGACGGGTTTTTAATTGAGGAGTGAGATGTATGAAAAAAACCCCTGTCGTCGTCATCGTCGGTCCGACCGCCGTTGGCAAAACGAAGACGGGCATCGAACTAGCAAAAGCGTTCGACGGCGAAATCGTCTCGGGTGATTCGGTTCAAGTATATCGTGGCATGGACATCGGTTCGGCAAAAGTAACGACAGAAGAAGCCGAAGGGATCCCGCATCATTTGATTGATATATGTGATCCGGATGACGCGATGAGCGTCGCGATGTTTCAGCAGTTAGCACGTGCCGCCATCGATGATATTTATGCCCGTGGCAAGTTACCGATTATCGTCGGAGGCACAGGTCTATACATTCGTTCGATTTTATATGATTATGAGTTTGTGGAACGACCTGTAGATGAGGGGTTACGGGCTGACCTCGAACGGATGGCAGAAGTCGAAGGACGTGAGGCACTATATCAGAAACTAGTGCAACTTGACCCGAGCCGTGCTGAAACGATTCATCCGAATAACGTTCGTCGCGTCGTGCGTGCGCTCGAGGTGGCGATGCAAGGCGATACGCAAACGATGGACAGTGCACCATCTGAACATTATGATTACCGGTTGTTCGTCCTTCATGCAGATCGTGAGCTATTATACGACCGAATCAATCAACGTGTCGATGCGATGATGGAAGCGGGACTTGTCGAAGAAGTCGAACGGCTGTTAACGAAAGGATATCGTGATTCGCAGGCGATGCGAGCCATCGGATACAAGGAAATCATTCCATTTGTCGACGGAAACATTTCGAAAGAACAAGCGACGGACTTGCTTAAACAGCACACGAGACAGTTTGCGAAACGGCAACTTACGTGGTTCAGACATCAATTTGATGGAATTTGGGTAGATATGGGTCGAAAATCATTTGAACTATCATATAAAAATATTTATGATGATGTAGAGGGGTTTTTTCGAAAATTCCGATTATTTTAAAGAGATAAAGACTAGGGGGAATTGAGCATGAAATCAAGCTACAACATCCAAGATCACTTTTTAAATCAACTCCGTAAAGAGATGGTGCCAACGACCGTGTTTTTAGTAAGCGGTTTTCAAATTCGAGGTGTCATCAAGTCATTTGATAACTTCACCGTCATCGTCGAGTCGGAAGGCCGTCAACAATTGATTTATAAACACGCCATTTCGACATTTTCACCGGCCCGTAACGTGACGTTATATGAGCCAGATGCAGTGGAAGTAACTGAAGGATGAGCATAAGAAAAGGAGCGGCCCGGGGACCGCTCCTTTTCTTATGCCGTTTTTGTCGTTCCCGGTTGTTTGATTGCCTCGAGAACACGCTGGATGGCGCATCCGCCGAGGAGTGAGTCCATTTGACCACAAATCTGGGCAGGCGTAGAGCGATGTAACAAAGCATAGGTTCGTTTCCATGCGCGCTCAGCTGATTGAACCCGGACGAGAAGGTCGGCGTGACTTAGTTCTTTTAACTTATCGATATTCAGTCGATTCGTGCGCGCGAAGGCTGAAAGGACAACTGCCTTTGCAAGCGGAGTCTGTAGTGGATAACCAGACAATTCAAGAGCAGCCATTGCTCCTTTCATCTCATGCTCAACGATTTTGTCAAGTGACTCATCTTTTGCATAAGGATTACCTGAATGGTGAGCAAGAGACTGTTCTAAGTCTTTTACTTCCACCGGACAACTAGACGCTTGTAAAACACGTTCGATTGACTGTTGCTCTTGTGCATAACGTGTCGCTTCCCCCGAGGCGATGAAACGTTCGTACGTGTCGATTAATGAAATCATTGTCGTTTCCCCCTTTATCGAACTACCTTTATCGTACCAAGAATCGTAAGCGCTTTCAATATGATGAACATGAATTTGGGACCTTACTAGAAAGTATGTTCGCCTAATAAGTAGAAACACGATACAATGTCAGAAGACGCGAGGAGGGAATGTGAATGAACTACTACCAACAAATTGATCCGGTCATCGGTTCATCTGCGAATCACGAAAGATTTCAAATACCGCAAATTGAAAAATCAAAGGAACGACTAGACCAGCTGCCAGACGGTGCGCCTGTCCAAACGAAAGCGCTCGTCAGCACGGTCGAGGTGAAAGAGGGCAAAAGTGGTGCGAAGTGGCTTCAGCTTACTGTCACGACATCGAACGGCATGATGCGTGCGAAGCACTGGCTCCGTGGGAATGAGAATGAGCTTCTCCCAATCTATGAATCGGGAGTCATCGAATTTTCTGGGAAGATTGATGTCTATCCAAAACCGGATGGTGCGAAGTCGATTACAATCGATCGCGTCCATCCCATCTCAAAAGATGAAGCCATCTCGTTGTTACCAGGGTTACCAGGTGATGAGACGATGGACCAGTTCGCTGCTGAACTGTTCAGTATCCTCGATACGTTGTCACCCGTCTCTCAACAAGTCGCATACGGACTGCTCGATCTTGTCTGGGATGATTTTGTTTTATCACCAGCTGCACTATACCATCATCATAACTATGCAGGGGGATTGTTGAAGCATACCGTTTGCATGCTTCGTCTCGGATATCGGATTCAAGAAGAGGATGATTATTTGGCAACTGTGTTTCGTATCATTAAAGAGGCCGAGCAGTTGCATAAAGTCGACCTTTGGAATACGATGAACGGTGTGAAAATTGAGCAGGCATATAAAGGAGCGTTCGAATCGATGTACACGGCCTGCGAAGCGATGGCCGAACGGAAAGAACCGTTGAACTGGGATGAGCTCGCATTAGGGATTCTCTTCCATGATATCGGAAAAATCTATGAGTATAGTCATCTGTTGTCGAGTCCGAAACGCTTTGAGAAGCTATCTCCAGTCGAAGGCACGAGTGAGACGACCGGTATCTCCATCAATCCGCTAGGGGCGCTGATTGGGCACATGCCATACGGTGGACTGTTATTCGAAGAGACGCTACGTCAGGCATCGACTCGCTTACCGGTCGACGTCCATCATCGAATCTGGCACATGATTTTATCGCATCACGGAAAACGCGAATGGGGTTCTAGTGTATTGCCGATGACAACGGAGGCTTGGATGCTTCATTTGATTGATTTATTAGATGCGCGCTATGAGAAATGGGCTCGCGCACACGAAGATTTGTAAGAAAAGGGTGGTATCATGATTCCAGTACAACTAGTTACCGGGTTTTTAGGAGCAGGCAAGACGACGTATTTGAATCGCTTACTCGCTGCGACAGACGAAAAAATCTGTTTGATCGTCAATGAGCTCGGAGCGGTCAACATCGATGAACAGTTGATTGTAAAGATGGACCAGGAGCAGATTGAACTCTCGAACGGGTGTATCTGTTGTTCCATCCAAAATGATTTGAGTAAGACGTTTTATCAACTCGTGGCGAAAAAAGAGACGTTTGATCGAATCGTCATCGAAACGACAGGTGTCGCCGATCCCGCACCGATTATTCAGACGATTTACTATGATGAATATTTGCGGCAACACTTCAAAATGAGTGCCATCTTGACCGTCATCGATGCTGGTCAGATGGATCGTGAGCTGTTCAAAGAAGGAATTCATCAAATCGCGTACGCCGATCTAATTTTGTTAAACAAGACGGATTTAGTCTCGAGCGAGGAGTTAGAGCACGCTCGTGAACGAATCACTCAAATCAACCCGACCGTCCGCATAGTGGAAACGGTCCAAACGGAAGGTGACTACGAACTCCTTGAAGACACGTTCCAGTTGTCACGTATCGACGAACAGACGCTAAGTCGATTGACGGCGACGAGTGAGTCGGTAGCCTCACTTCGCGCCATCACATTGAATGCCGATCGTCCGCTCTCTCGTGAACGGGTGACGCGATACGTGCGCGAAGTGTTGATGCATTATGAAGATGCGATTTATCGCATGAAAGCGATTGTCCGATTAAATGATGAAGACCGAAAGTTCGTCATTCAGGCGACGAATCAGTTGATGGGTGCGACGTTTGCGAATGAAGTGCACGAAGGTGACCGTTCTGTGTTCGTCTGGATTGGAAAGGAACTGGACAAAGATGCACTGGCAAGGGGATTAAAAGCATGTGAGGTGGAGCCTAATGAAGCTCATTTTAGTTGATGGATTTAATTTATTGTCACGATATTACTTTGCGACGGAGCGGAGACGGGCCCAAGACCCTGAAGTGACCGTGAAAGGATTGCTTCGAAAGGTGGATTCCTGGACGACGGACTTCACTCATATCGCCTTCTTTTGGGACGGGACGCGAGAATCTACACATCGTTATGCCTTGTACCCCGAGTATAAGGCGACCCGTAGCGGATTGCCCGAGCCGCTTTTTGATGACTATTTAAAAGTAAGGGCAGCCTTGGACGAACGGGGCATCCTACAGTCGGAAATGACCGGCTATGAGGCTGATGACCTGATGGGTGCGGTGGCGACGGCGTTTCCGGGAGAATCATACCTCTATTCGTCAGACCGTGATTTACTTCAGTTGCTGTCACCGAACGTGTTTCAGATCATACCGAAAAAAGGGGAAGAACAACTCGTCAACGAAATGACGTTCGAATCTATGTACGGTGTGAGACCGAAACAGTTCGTCGATGTGAAAGCGCTCCAGGGAGACACGTCTGACAACATTCCTGGCGTTCGTGGCATCGGACCGAAGACGGCGACGATTCTGATTCAGTGTTACGATACGATTGAAACGCTTTATGTGCATGTACAGAATGAAACGCTAGAAGCTCCACATCAAAAGTATGCAAAAAAACTAGACGGGCATGAAGAAATCGCGCTCTTATCAAAACGTCTGTCACAAATTGACATCTATGCACCTGTCAGTACGGATTGGGAGGCGTATCGGTTTGGTTCACATCTATTTTGACGCGGCGACCAACCAGACGACTGGAGACAACGGCATAGGGGTTTGGATGAAGACATCAGACGGTACGGTCTCGACGTTTAAACAACGAGTACAAGGGCTGACGAGCGTCCATGCGGAATTGGCAGCGTGTGCTTTTGCGCTTGAACAGGCTCATGCACTGGAAGGTGAGACTTCATTCATGCTCTACTCCGATGCCGAGGTGATCGTCCGTGCACTGGAGCAACGTTTCATGAAAGACGCTTCAGCGAAACCACTTTTTCTGAAAGCATTGATTGCGTACGATGAACTACCACACGTATTTATAAAGTGGATTCCGCGGGCAGAGAATCGGGCGGATTCGGTTGCGCGTGAAGCATTGAACGGTACGGTTTGAGCGACTAAGGTCATTCTTGGTCGCTTTTTTGATGGAGTCATTTCTTTTTAGATGGTTTTTCGCTAAAATGAAAGCGTAGTCAATTAAAGAGGGGGAATTTACAATGGATTATCGGATTGAACGGGACACGATGGGGGAGATTCAAGTTCCGGCAACTGCGAAATGGGGAGCTCAAACACAACGCAGTCTCGAGAACTTTAAAATCGGTTCGGAAAAGATGCCGCTTGAGATTGTATACGCTTTTGCCATCTTGAAAAAAGGCGCGGCTTTAGCGAACGCCGAACTCGGTGTACTCGATGAAGAGAAGGCGAAGGTTATCGCGGAAGTGGCGGATGAGATTATAGCAGGACAACATGATGCCGAGTTTCCTCTCGTCGTCTGGCAGACCGGATCAGGGACGCAGTCGAATATGAACGTCAACGAAGTCATCGCCCATCTTGCGAATGAAAAGTTACAGGCGCGTGGAGAATCAATCACGATTCACCCGAACGATGACGTCAATAAATCACAGAGCTCGAACGATACGTATCCGACCGCGATGCACATCGCAGCCATCCTGTCTTTACAGGACGACGTCTTGCCGGCGGTCGACTCGCTTTACGAAACGCTCTCACAAAAAGCCGAGGCATATATGGATATCGTCAAAATTGGTCGGACGCACCTTCAAGACGCGACACCGGTCACACTCGGTCAAGAAATTAGCGGGTGGGTAAGGATGCTCGAACTATCAAAACAGATGATCGAGCGGACGGTTGAACCATTGACCGAGCTTGCACTCGGCGGAACGGCGGTCGGGACAGGAATCAACGCACATCCTGATTTTGGTGACGTCGTGGCGAAGAAAATCTCTGAAGAGACAGGCAAGTCGTTCGTCACGGCCGTAAACAAGTTCCATGCTCTCACAAGTCACGACCAACTCGTCTTCGCACACGGTGCCCTCAAAGCGTTAGCGATGGATGCGATGAAGATTGCGAACGATGTACGTTGGTTGGCTTCAGGGCCACGTGCAGGAATTGGAGAAATCACGATCCCCGAGAACGAACCGGGTAGCTCGATCATGCCGGGTAAAGTAAATCCGACACAAAGCGAGGCGCTCACCATGGTTGCCGCGCAAGTGCTCGGTAACGATGCGACGATCGGTTTTGGTGCGAGTCAAGGGAACTTTGAACTGAACGTCTTCAAACCGGTCATCATGTATAATTTCTTGCAGACATGTCGTCTCCTGACAGACAGCTTACATTCTTTCAACGAGCATTGTGCAATCGGGATTGAGCCGAACCTAGATGTGATTGCAAGAAACGTCGAGCAATCGCTTATGCTCGTCACTGCTCTAAATCCACATATCGGCTATGAGAATGCAGCTAAAATTGCTAAACTGGCTCATAAAAAAGGTACTTCTTTAAAAGAGGCAGCTTTAGAAACCGGATTGTTGACCGAGGAACAGTTCAATCAATGGATTCGTCCAGAAGACATGACATCACCGAACTTAAAAGTGAATAAATAACATTTAGCGGTCGAAAGGCCGCTTTTCTTATGCCATTTTAGGTCATAAGACCTATGTATATGTAAAACAATAGAAAATAAATAAGGAAATAGTTGTATTTTTTGTTGAGAAGTCGCATAATCGAAACATAAGAGCATTCAGGGAGTACGGATTTAGGGGGGACGGATATGGAGCAAGGCCAACTCACTGAACGAATACATATGATTTTGAAAAGAGTATCGGAGTCAAGACAAATTCCAAAAAGCGATATCGAGTTCCTTCTTGATTGGATGAAGAAGGAAGTTCGGCAACGACGGTTAATGCACTTGTTAGAAATCTTTAGTCGTGTCGAGAATGACGTGAAGGAGTTGCCGAGTGTCCTTACGCAGTCAGAGGCACTGATCTTGATCTCCCCTGTGAAACGATATATCCATACAGTTCTAGGAATTGAACAAGAAGATGAAGATCTAGTTCTCATTTTATCAGCAAGCTTTTCGACATTTAGTCGCTATAAGTCGCGTGTTGAAAAACTTGGGGCGCGTCCTGTATTTTTGCAAACCCTTGAAGAGGCGGTCGAATATGATTATGAGGACGTTCCGAAAGCCATTATCATGGACGTTGAACTGTGGCCTCAGTTTAAAGAACGCGACATTCAATCATTTGTCAGCAAGATGAGAAAACTATACGTTCCACTAATCGTCATCGGAACGAATGAGCATTACCGCCTCGCAGCGTACTCGTATGGATTTGATGACTATTGGGAATCGTGGGTCCCGATGGAAGAACGATTAGTGCGACTTGGGTTACATATTGAAAAATCTCGATTGGTTTCGAAGGCGTTGCTCGTGGACGAGTTGACAGGGGCGTTCAATCGTAAATATTTGAAAGCGACCTTTTCACGTTTCATCTCGAGACTTGAACGCTCGGGGGAAAGCTTTGCGATTGCCTTGCTAGATATCGATCATTTCAAACAGTTAAACGATACGTTCGGTCATTCGTATGGGGATGACGTACTCCACCGCGTATCTGAAGAGATTCGTCACGCAATCCGGTCGAGTGATGAGCTCATCCGTTATGGTGGTGAAGAATTTTTGATTCTTTTAAATGTCTCTGATCGAGCCATCGTCGAGTCCGTATTAGAGCGGGTCCGGACGCGGATCGAAGAGATGGAGTTCCCTTATGACCATCACGTGACGGTATCGATCGGCTACACACGCGTCTGTCAGACAGGTTACACGCTCGGCGAGTGGTGTGCCTATGCAGATGAGGCATTGTATAAAGCAAAACGGGATGGTCGAAATCGGGTCGTCCGTTATTCCTCGGCAGTCCGTGAAGAGAAACGGCTCGCATACGTGACGATGTCCGCAAACAAATATTTATCACTCGCGGATCGACTTCCAAAAGAACATCGTCGATACGAAGTCGTTTACCGTCCGTATGAAGCATACTCGTGTAACAACCATATCGAGATGTTTGTCTTAGATGCTACCCGAGATCAAGAAGCGAGAGGGACACTCTCTGCGGTGAAGGAGCAACGGGGAAAATATAGCCATATTCTTGCTGTATCGAAGCGTACGGCATCTGAACTAGAAGCGATTTATGATGATTATGCAGATGAAGAACAAGATGAGGTCATCACAAGAAAAATTGAACAATGGCTTGAAAAATTGCCGGATTAAAAAGCAGACATCCATTAATCGATGTCTGCTTTGTCGTATTGTTTGAATGTGAAGGCATATGCGTGTCTCTCGTCTTGAGGGTGATCGGTCGTACTCGTGACCGTCCATTCCCCGGTCCGTTCAGGATAATACGTGTCTGCCTCAAACGATGCATCGACTTCTGTTGCGTAAATGCGACTCGTCATCGACATCGTCTGCTCATAAAGCGTAGCGCCACCGATGACAAACCACTCTTCCTGTTGACTTGCTTCAAGAAGACGGTCTAAATCGTGCCAGACATCGACTTGATCTGCTGAGAATGAGGCATCAGACGTGATGACGATATTACGCCGGTTTGGCAACGCTTTACCGATGGACTCAAACGTCTTTCTTCCCATCACGACGGTACCACCGGATGTGATGTTCTTGAAATGTTTCAAGTCATCCGGCAAGCGCCATAACAAATCATTGTCTTTTCCGATTTCACGGCCTTGCCCATATGCGACGACGTGTGAAATCATACGCTCACTTCTCCTTTAATATGTGGATGTGGATCATATCCGAGAATTTCGAAGTCCTCAAAACGGAAGGATTCGATTGACGGGACGTCCCGGACAATGTTGAGTTGTGGCAACGGACGCGGCTCACGGGACAATTGAAGTTCTACTTGTTCGAGATGGTTATGGTAAATATGTGCATCACCGAGTGTATGGACGAAATCCCCAACTTCAAGTCCGGTGACGTGGGCGACCATATGTGTCAGTAGTGCGTAGGAGGCTATATTGAACGGCACTCCTAAAAACGTGTCGGCACTTCGTTGATACAATTGACATGAAAGTTTCCCATCAGCGACATAAAACTGAAAGAGCAAATGGCATGGTGGTAGTGCCATCTCATCGAGCTGTCCAGGGTTCCATGCCGAGACGATCAATCGTCTCGAGTCCGGATTCGTCTTAATTTGATTGATGACTTGAGCCAATTGGTCAACGGTCGAACCGTCCGGACGGGGGAAAGAACGCCACTGCGATCCGTAAACCGGTCCGAGATTTCCTTCTTCATCTGCCCATTCGTTCCAAATGCGAACCCCGTTTTCTTGAAGGTAGCGCACGTTCGTCTCTCCAGAGATGAACCAAAGAAGTTCATGGATGATGGAGCGGATATGTAATTTTTTTGTCGTGATGAGCGGAAATCCTTCTTGTAGGTTGAAGCGCATTTGATAACCAAAAACGCTCGTGGTGCCGGTGCCGGTGCGATCTTCCTTCACCACACCTTGGTCGAGAATGTGTCGACATAAGTCGTGATACTGCTTCATTCGTGATGTACCTCCTTCTCAATCTTCTACTACTAAAGGTATCAATAGTAAGGAGGAAACACAAGATATAGTATGAGTGAATGAAATGAATCCATATTCTGAAAAAACAGTTATGCGTCTTCGTTTTCGCACTACTTCGTTTCGGGTATAATGAGGAATGAATAAAAGGAGGGGTATGATGAAACTACAAGGAAAGAAAGTCCTGCAACTTGTCAGTCATGACTTCGAGGATTTGGAACTTTGGTATCCGGTACACCGTCTTCGTGAGGAAGGCGCGCATGTGATCCTCGCCGGAGAGAAAGCCGAACACGCATATATCGGAAAGTATGGTGTACCAGCGAAATCAGATGTGGCGTTTGATGATGTGGATATCACATCGTTCGATGCGATTCTCGTGCCGGGAGGCTGGTCACCTGATTTGTTGCGCCGATTTGAATCCGTGAAAGGGTTCGTCCGCTATATGGACGAGCAAAAGCGACCGATCGGCCAGATTTGTCACGCTGGCTGGGTGTTGATTTCAGCGAATATTCTAGATGGAGTGAACGTGACGAGCACTCCTGGAATTAAAGATGATATGGAAAACGCCGGTGCGATTTGGCATGATGAGCCGGTCGTCGTCGATGGTCACATCATCTCGAGTCGCCGTCCGCCAGATTTACCAGACTATATGCGTGCGTTCATTGACGTGTTCGCAAAACAGTAATCGAACAATAAAGGAGCAATACAACATTGAACTTAAAATCGAACCCTTTACTGCGTAAATCAATGCAGTCTACAGCTATTAGTGCCGAACCGATGACGAAAGCGGGAACGTGGTCTAAAGTGTTTACGCTACTACTCCTTGTGACAGCGGCAGCCGGTGCGACGTGGCTTGTCGTCCCGACAATTGGGGAAGGACTTTTATTCCCGCTCATGATCGGGTCACTCATCCTCGGCTTTGTCTTTGCCTTGGTCATCACATTCAAACCGAATACTGCGCCTGTCGTCGCGCCACTTTACGGAATCGTCGAGGGTGTCTTCGTCGGAACGATCTCGTATTTCTTTGAAGCGATGGTGCCCGGTATTGTTGGCCGAGCTGTCATGACGACGTTCGTCGTCGCTTTTGTGATGTGGTTTGTCTACACGACAGGTCTGGTCAAAGTGACGCAAAAGTTCAGAGCCGGAGTCATGGCAGCCATCTTCACTGTCATGTTGTTGTACCTCGTACAAATCGTCATGAGTCTATTCGGTTCAGGTCTTGCGTTTATGACGGGTTCAAGCCCGCTTGCAATCGGTGTCCAGTTCGTCATTGTCATCGTCGCCTCGCTTGCGCTCGTTTTAGATTTCGACTTCATCGCACGTCAAGTCGAGGCACAGGCACCGAAACAATTGGAATGGGTGGCGGCGTTCGGATTAATCGTCACGCTCGTCTGGTTGTATATTGAATTGTTAGACTTGCTTTACCGTCTAGCGATGAGAGAATAAGAATCAGTCATCGATCCATTGGGTCGATGATTTTTTAACGAAAGGATGTGTCGATCTGTCTTGACATGACAGATTCATGATGATGAAAATTGTGATTATCGGTTCGGGAATCGTTGGGATTTCAACAGCGTATCATTTGGCTGGAAAGGCTGACGTGACCGTCATTGATCGTAAAGAAGAAGGGCGGGCAACGGATGCGGCGGCCGGGATCGTATGCCCGTGGATCGCACAGCGACGCAATAAAGCTTGGTACGCCCTCGCAAAAGGAGGCGCCAACTATTATCCTGAGGTCGTCAAAGATTTGGAGTCTGAAGGTGAAACGGACACTGGATACAAACGTGTTGGGACGCTTGCACTCCATGAAAAGTCAAAACTCGACCAGATGATGGAGCGGACCCTCATCCGCCGAGAAGAGGCACCGGAAATCGGTGAACTAAAACGATTGAATGCCGATGAAGCGCAACGTCGTTTTCCTCCCCTTTCAGATGAATGGGACGCGCTCTTCGTCTCAGGTGGAGCTCGCGTCGATGGTGGCCGCTTCCGGGCAGCGCTTCAGCGAGTCGCGAGTAAGCGTGGGGTGAAGTTTGTGTATGGCTCGGCACGTCTCCTTGACGGAGAAGAGATTGGTGTCGAGTGTGACGGTGTGTCCTTTGAGGCAGATGAAATTATATTAGCGACCGGCGCGTGGCTGCCTGAGTTGCTGCAACCGCTCGGGTATACTGTACGTGTTGACGGGGAAAAGGCACAGATTGTCCACGTTCAGTTAAAAGGAACAGATACCTCGGATTGGCCGGTCGTCATGCCGCCACGGAGACGTTATTTACTCGGATTTGCTGATGGGAAGGTCGTCATTGGCTCAACACATGAGAAAGGCAAAGCATTTGATGCCCGACCGACGGCGATCGGCATACACGAAGTGTTGTCTAAAGGATTGGAATCGGCACCAGGACTTGCGGAGGCAGAGCTGATTGAGACGAAAGTAGGCTTTCGTCCGGTCACACCGAACTCGATTCCCATACTCGGGAGAGTACCGGGGGCTGAAAAGTTAGTGGTCGCAAACGGGCTGGGCTCATCTGGGTTGACGGTCGGACCATTCATCGGGAAAGTGTTGGGCGACCTTGTCCTTACCGGTGATTCCGAACTAGATCTATCGCTTTATCCGATCGAGGAGTTTATATATAAAACGTGAGAAAGGGTGGCTGTCTGAAAAGTAGACAGTCACCCTTTTAGCGTTTGATGATTCCGTTCAAGAAGAAATGAAAATAATCTTCCATCGTTTCTTTCAAGTCCCCGACTGAAAAATGAGGGTCAGACAGGATTGCCTGTTGGATCAACTGAACGTAATGAAGATAGGATGCCGTAGACAACGTCGCATCAATTCTTCCTTGTTGCTTACCGTACTCAATCAACCGGGCAAAAGAATCGTATCCTCTTGCAGAAAGCTGTTCCCAACTTGGGTCTTGTTGAATCATTGCGGTGACGGTTTCGTCAAATAGGACTGCCATCTTGATTTTTCGCTTTAATATATCAACGAGTAACGAATCGAATGGAGCGTTCGACTCGATTGCTCGATCAATCCAACTCATCTGCTCTTCGGTCATGAGTTGTAACACTTCAATTATGACTTGCTCTTTCGAACCAAAATAATTATAGATGGATACGGGCGAAACCGTAGCTTGTTTGGCCAGTTCGTTGACTGTGAAGCGAGATTGTTTTCTAGCCATCAAATCGGATGCGGCGCGTAAGATCGCTTGTCTTTTTTCGTTCGTGCGCTTTGTAAATCCATTCATCTGTCGGCTTGCTCCTTTCCTTTGTTTTGTAACAAATATACCATTTCCATTTCAAAAAAGAACGTGATATACTAGTTTTGTAATCATTAATGATATATATTTCAAAAAAGGAGGGTTTAATTTGATTCATATACAGCAATTGACGAAAAGGTTCGATGCGACGCATGGCATCTTTGATGTGTCACTTGACGTATCACCAGGCATGATCTTTGGGTTCATTGGACCGAACGGTGCCGGAAAGTCTACGACGATTCGACACTTGATGGGTCTCTTGAAACCGAATGAAGGAAACGCATCAATTAATGGATTCGACTGCTGGCAGGAAACGGAGAAGGTAAAACAATGCGTCGGCTATTTACCAGGCGAGATCAATTATCCTCAAAACATGACCGGTGAAGAAATCATTCATTTGACGCGACATTTACACAAGACGGATGCGGAGCGTGAACGGAACCTTCGCGAACGCTTTTCATTTGATGAGGCGACGAAAGTTCGGAAAATGTCAAAAGGGATGAAGCAGAAACTTGCCATCATCACCTGTTTTATGAAAGATGTACCTGTCTATATTTTAGATGAGCCGACGAGCGGACTTGACCCGCTCATGCAGGAACGGCTAATTGATTGGTTGATTGAAGAGAAACAGTCAGGGAAAGCCATTCTCATGAGCTCCCACCATTTTCCCGAGATGGAACGGACGTGCGATCGTGCCGCATTGATTAAAGACGGACGGATCATAATCGAAGAAGATATTGAAGAGCTCCGGCAGCATAGTGTGAAACGGTATCGCATCGAGTTTTCTTCAGAGCCCGAAGCGATTCGATTCGCAGAAGACTCAGCAGTTCGAGACGGGTTGCAAGTTGAAGTGGTCATAACGAAACCGGAAGACTTGAACCGACTCATCCGAACGTTGGCGAACTACGAGATTCGGTCACTTGCAAGCGGTGCAGATGAGCTTGAACACCTATTCATGCAATATTACGGGGAGGCGACATAAATGTTAATTCGTTCCATGTTCAAACAGAATCGGAGCTGGATTCTTGGATATTCGATCGGGACTAGCGTATACCTGTTCTTTTTAGCTGCCATCTTCCCATCCATTCAAGAAACAGGCTTAATCGAAGCGAAACTAGAGTCATTACCAAAAGAGTTGCTCGACGTCTTCCAAATCGATGCAACGATGGCGATGGACAATATACTAAATTTATTGTCGAGCAACTATTACGGATTGATTTTCTATGTGCTCGCGGTTCTGTTCGCGCTGACGTTTGCCTCGAAGTTACTCGCAAAACCGGTCGATTCGGGAGAAATCATGCTTTATATGGCGGCGCCAATCTCTCGTGTCACATACATCATCTCAAGTTTTGTCATTCTTCTCGTGGCGGTCGGTCTCTTTGTCGGGCTGAATGGACTTAGTCTAATGATGGCAGACCTCTTGTTCGATCTTCAAATCGACTATTCCGTTTTATGGATGCTTCAATTAAACGGAGCGCTCATGCTGCTTGTATTAGGAGTCGCAGCTTACATGACGGCGAGTTTGTTCGATGATAGTAACAAATCGTATATGGTGACGGGTGGGATTTTCACTTTCTTCTTAATCGTGAACATCATCAATGGGGTAAGCGAACAGTTCAAATGGATGTCAAACATCTCTTTCTTCTCACTCTTTGATGCACCAGCAATCATGCGTGAAGAATTTTGGGGAGTGCATTTCATTTGGCTCTTCGGTTTACTGTTCATTTTATCTGCGTGTTCGTTCATCCGCTTCACTCGAAAAGATTTGACGATTTAGTTTTTCAAAATAAAATGTCGGGTATGATACAATCAGCTCGATAGAAGAATAGGGGGATGAACTGGATGTTATATGCTACGTTAAGAAACAAGGTGAAAATTCCGATGATTGGCTTTGGAGTGTGGCAAGTCGACAATGATACAGAGGCTCCGGCAGCTGTCGTCGAGGCCATTAAGACGGGCTATCGTCACATCGATACGGCTGCGATTTATAAAAACGAGGACGGTGTCGCAAAAGGGATTAAAGTTTCAGGGGTCGACCGCTCAGAATTGTTCATCACATCAAAAATCTGGAATGATGATATTCGTGAGGGGAAAACGAAAGAAGCGTTCGAAGATTCATTGGAACGTCTTCAAACTGATTACTTGGACCTTTGTCTACTCCATTGGCCTGTAGATGGATTCGTCGAGGCTTGGAAAGACCTGATTGAATTATATGAAGCCGGGAAAATCAAGGTGATCGGCGTGTCTAACTTCAAAGAACATCATCTTGAAGCGTTAAAAGATGCAGGACTGATGACTCCATTTATCAATCAAGTGGAACTTCACCCGCAACTGCCTCAACCTGATTTGCTGGACTATTGTCAGGATGAAGGCATTCAAATCGAGGCATGGAGTCCGCTCATGCAAGGGAAGTTCTTAGACATTCCCGTCTTTGCCGAGATTGCGGAGAAGCATGGCAAGACATCTGCGCAAGTTGTGCTGCGTTGGCACCTTGAATCAGGGCATGTCGCCTTGCCGAAATCGGTGACGCCACACCGCATCCGAGAAAATTTCGACGTGTTCGATTTTTCTCTCGATGCCGACGACTTGGAAAAAATTGATCAAGTGGCGACCGGTGAACGGCTCGGACCGGATCCTGACGATATTGACTTTTAATGAGAGGGCTCGCGCTTGCGGGCCCTTTTCTACGTGTAGAGTCACATAGATGCGGGTATTGAATATTATGTTACAAAAGGAGGTGTGTGATCTTCATATAGAAGATCGGAAATATGGACTTATCAAAATGGCCGATTGTGAACTGGGTCGCCTTTTTGGCGATAGTCGTCATCAATTATTTTGCGAGCGGTGATAACGCCGCAGTTTCAGACCGAATCGATATTTTCTTCAAGCCGGCGGGATATGCGTTCTCGATATGGGGTGTCATATACGTCGCCTTGCTCGTATGGCTCGTCCTGCAGTTGAAAAAAGGGACATCGGCGAATCGACAAGCCGAGCGAATGAAGGCCGGATTTTTAATCTCCTGCGTGTTGAATGGTTTATGGCTCCTTGCATTCACAAACGAGTGGTTTGTCACTTCGCTTATCATCATGGTCTCTTTCTTAGCTTCTCTTAGTTGGCTATACTACACGGCGTTCAGGACATCTACTAGTTGGCTCGATCGCTTCCCGTTCTCGATCTACATCGGGTGGGTATCGGTCGCGACAATCGTGAATGTATTCGTCGTCATGAAGACGGAGGAGATCACCTCGTTATTAGGACTCGATGAACTCGCCTGGGCATCACTCATGCTCATGGTCGGTGTCGTACTGGCCCTCGTCTTTATGTGGTGGCATTATGACTTCATCTATCCGCTCGTATTTGTCTGGGCGTATATCGCAATATTTGCGAGAATTGAAGAGGGTACATTGTATGTTGTAATTGTCAGTGCACTGACGCTACTCGCTATCGGATATATTGCCTTGATTTTGTGGAAGCGACCAAAATCATTTCTTCATCATCCACGAAAAACGGTAGAGTAACTGACAGAAAAGGATGTCGATACGGCATCCTTTTTTGCGTTCTAAAGAACCTATAAATAAATAATAATCATGGATATTTATTCTTTATCGAATATAACTAAAAACGAAAAAAACCATTAAAAAACCTTATGTATGCGCTTTCAAATTAATCGACTTGTATTTTTGATATGCAAAACTACATGCAACTCACTTGATTTTTCAGAATATTTAGAACAAAATATGAATTACGAAACTGTGAGTGGAAGGAGTCGATGATATGAGTCGAGTTGGTCTGTATGATTCAACATTTGAAAAAGATGCATGTGGAATTGGACTATACGTCAATTTACATGGACATAAAAAGCATGACATTGTTCAAAAATCACTCTCGATGTTATGTAAGTTAGAACACCGAGGAGGACAGGGTGTCATCGATGCAGGTGATGGTGCAGGTATCATGACTGAAATCCCACATGATTTATTCACACAAACGATGAACCTTCCGTCACCTGGTCAATATGCTGTCGGAATGGTTTTTTTTCAGCCGTCAGACAATCAGCTTCAAGAAAAGATTGCCATGATGGAACGAATGGCGGATGAACTAGATTGTTCGACGATCGAGTGGCGGCAAGTTCCTGTGGACCCGACTCAAATCGGAGAACATGCACGGGTGACGCAACCCGTCATTTATCAATGGTTCATCTCGTGTCCGTTTCTTCATGACGACTCAAATGAGCGTGTATTCTATGAACTACGTCGACAAATCGAAAAAGTCGAAACATTGAACTTGTATATTGCAAGCTTATCGACAAAGACGATTGTATATAAAGGTATGTTGACGCCCGACCAAATCAGTGCATTTTATTTAGATTTACAATCGCCCCATTATAAAAGCACTTTTGGCATCGTCCATTCGCGTTTCTCTACGAACACGTTTCCGTCATGGGAACGGGCTCATCCAAACCGAATGATTGTCCATAACGGGGAGATCAATACGCTTCGCGGCAATATTGATGCAATGCGTGCGAGGGAAGGCGTCACGTCTACTGATTTGTTCGAGGATGTCAATCATCTATTCCCTATTCTTCAAGAGGATGGCAGTGATTCTTCCATGCTCGATAACGCATTTGAATTCTTCACTCGAACCGGTCGGTCAATCGCGCATACGGCGATGATGTTAATCCCTGAGCCATTCGTTGAAGGGAACATGGAACCGTTCAAACGTGATTTTTATCAATACCATTCTTCGATTATGGAGCCGTGGGATGGGCCGACAGGTGTCGTTTTCACTGATGGCAGGCAAATCGGAGCAATTTTAGATCGGAACGGGCTGCGTCCGATGCGTTACGTCGAAACATTAGATGGGGAATTGATTTTGTCATCCGAGACTGGTGTCATCCCAGTTGATGCGGAAAACGTCAAATCGAAGCAACGTCTGAGACCTGGACAGTTGTTGTTGATCGACCTGGTGGAAAAGCGGTTGATTCCGGATCGGGAAGTTAAAGAGACGATTGCGAAATCGGAGCCATATCACAAATGGCTTAAACAAATGATGGTCACCGAAGACAGGGGCATTTTGGAAAAAGAACTACCAGAATTAGAGCGTGTACAACGTGCATTCGGATATACAAAAGAGGATATTGAGCAATATTTGGTTCCACTCATTAACGAAGAAAAGGATCCGATCGGGTCGATGGGACATGATCAGCCGATCGCCGTCCTCTCGGTACGTCCACGTTCGCTATTCCATTACTTTAAGCAACATTTCGCACAAGTGACAAACCCACCGATTGACGCATTGCGTGAGAAGATTGTCACCGCAACCTTCACATGGGTCGGTCCTCAAGGAGACCCGGTTCACACCGGGCGTGGTCATGCGAAACGTATTTGGTTGGAGCACCCAATCATTGACGGCGCAATTCTCGCTCAAATTGAAGAACGACTGAACGTCAAACGGATCGACACGACGTTTACTGTCAATCTAGAGTCATCGCTCCACGAACTATTGGAAGAAGTCAGTCAAGCTGTACGTTCTGGGGCAAACAGCATCGTCCTTTCCGATCGCTCCATAGATGCGACACGTATCGCCATGCCGGCCCTACTCGTCTTAAGTGCGGTTCACCAGCACTTGATTCGGGAGAACTTGCGATCGAACTGTAGTCTTATTTGTGAGAGTGGGGAAGTCCGAGAAGTGCATCAGGCAGCGACTTTAATCGGTTATGGGGCAGACGTGGTGTATCCTTATGTTGCCTATGCGACAATACAACGTTTGGTCGAACATGATCAAATTTCGCATTCACTTGAAGAGGCGGTCCGCTCGTATCAAAAAGCGGTCGTCGAAGGAATCGTCAAAATTATGTCGAAAATGGGCATTTCAACGATTCAAAGTTATCGGGGAGCCCAGATTTTCGAGGCGGTCGGATTGGATCGTCAGTTGATTGAAACCCATTTTCGAGGTACGACGTCTCAACTGTCAGGCATTGGATTTGAAGAGTTGGAAGAAGAAGCGAAAAATCTACACGATGCGGCATATGAGCTCGATCGTCCGCTTGAAGCAGGGAGTGAGTTCCAGTGGCGCGCAGACGGGGAAGAGCATGCGTTCAATCCGAAGACGATTCATTTGTTGCAACGGGCCTGCCGTGAGAATGAACGAAAGTACTATGATGCCTACGTGAAGATGCACGAGACATCGGGACAGTTCATTCGTCAGTTGTTTACGTTCAATACACAGCAATCAGTTCCGATTGAAGACGTAGAGCCGATTTCAGCGATTGTAAGACGATTCAAGACGGGTGCGATGTCATTCGGCTCGCTATCGAAAGAGGCGCACGAGACGCTCGCCATCGCGATGAACCGAATCGGTGCGAAAAGTAACTCAGGTGAAGGTGGAGAGCACCGATCTCGTTTCGTGGCGGATGAACACGGGGACGAGCGAATCAGTCGGATCAAACAAGTCGCAAGTGGACGTTTCGGGGTGACGGCAGAGTATCTTTACCATGCCGATGAGATTCAAATCAAGATGGCACAAGGGGCGAAGCCTGGGGAAGGCGGTCAACTTCCGGGCAACAAAGTATATCCATGGGTCGCTGAAGTGCGCGGCTCCGTTCCTGGTGTCGGTCTGATCTCACCACCCCCGCATCACGACATCTATTCCATCGAAGACTTGGCTCAGTTAATCTTTGACTTAAAGCATGTGAACCCGAACGCGAAAGTCAGCGTCAAGCTCGTTTCAAAATCTGGAGTAGGGACGATTGCGGCGGGTGTGGCAAAAGCGAATGCCGATACAATCGTTATCAGTGGCTACGATGGGGGGACGGGTGCCTCTCCAAAGACGTCGATTAAACATACAGGGCTTCCTTGGGAGCTGGGGCTTCTCGAGACTCATCAAACGCTTGCGTTGAATGGATTGCGGGGAAGGGTCACGCTCGAAACAGACGGCAAGCTCATGACCGGGCGAGACATCGTCATGGCTGCCATTTTCGGTGCTGAAGAGTTCGCATTTGCGACAGCCCCGCTCGTCGTCCTCGGATGCATCATGATGCGCGCCTGTCATTTAGACACGTGTCCGGTCGGTGTGGCGACACAAGACCCGATCCTTCGACAGAAGTTTATGGGGAAACCAGAACATGTCGTCAATTTGATGACGTTTTTGGCTGAAGAAGTGCGTGAGATTCTAGCGTCACTTGGGGTGACCTCACTCGACGAAGTAATCGGGCGAACGGACTTGCTCGAAGAGAGTGAGTGGAAGACGAGTCATCCGAAGGCGAGACGGTTGGACTTGACGCCGATGCTGTCGATGCCGACGCCTCTACCTGAACGTGTTGACCTACCCCATCCCGCGTACCGCTCTTATGACCATCGAAAACTCATTCCAGCGGTCTCCCGTTCGATCAGCTCGTTGCAGCCGACATTCTTTGTCGGTCGGATCCGCAACACCGATCGTGCCGTCGGGACACAGTTAGGGTTTGAAGTGACGAAAGTGCATGGTCAGGTCGGATTGGCGGATGACACGATCTCGCTTCGCCTCAGCGGGTCGGCCGGTCAAAGTTTAGGCGCATTCCTTCCGCGAGGGATCACCATTTCTGTCATCGGAGATGCGAACGATTATATCGGGAAAGGATTGAGCGGGGGGAAACTGGCGTTAATCGCTGAAAAGCATGCGC
Organism: Exiguobacterium qingdaonense; assembly: GCF_018617855.1. Classification (GTDB taxonomy): domain Bacteria; phylum Bacillota; class Bacilli; order Exiguobacteriales; family Exiguobacteriaceae; genus Exiguobacterium; species Exiguobacterium qingdaonense. Next base: position 132,458 of record NZ_JACSKY010000001.1, on the reverse strand, counting down.
CATTCGATGAGAGTGAGCAGATGATTGCCGGAAACGTCTGTCTATATGGGGCGACAAGTGGTCAGGCGTTCTTCAACGGTCACGTCGGCGAGCGATTCGCCGTTCGAAATTCTGGAGCGACGGCAGTCGTCGAAGGGGTCGGTGATCACGGATGTGAGTATATGACCGGCGGGACCGTTCTCGTGCTTGGTCAGATCGGACGAAACTTCGCTGCCGGTATGTCCGGTGGTATCGCGTATATTTATGGGGAACAAGCGTATGACCGACTCGTCAACGAGGAACTCGTATCCGTCACTCGGGAAATGAGTGACGAAGACATGGAACAGATTTATGCGCTACTCGAAGCTCACCAGTTCCATACGGACAGTGTCAAAGCTCGGACGATTTTAGAGTCGTTCGAACAGTCGCGCTCTCAGTTTGTGAAAGTCGTTCCGAGAGATTATGCGAACGTTTTAGATGTGATGCGCCAAATCGAGGCTGATCGCCCGGAGTTGAGTGAGGCCGACCGAGCGCTTGAGTTATTCAGGGTTGTGACTGGGGGAGGTACCGTATGAAATATAACTTTTTGAACATCGCGCGAGCGACTTTACCGGAGCGTCAAGTCGATGAGCGAGTGAAAGATTATGAGGAATATGCGTCGCGACTTGATGATGAATCGGTCAAACAGCAAGCGGCGCGTTGTATGGATTGCGGCACACCGTTCTGTCATGTCGGGGATTTGATTGGACAAGAGACGATCGGGTGTCCGATTCACAACTATATACCAGAATGGAACAAGCTCGTGACGAAATCAGATTGGATGGGTGCGTATGAGCGGTTGATGGAGACGAACAACTTCCCAGAGTTTACAGGGAGGGTTTGTCCGGCACCGTGTGAGGGATCGTGTACACTCGGAATCAGTGAAGATCCGGTTGCCATCAAATCGATTGAGCGGACGATCATTGATCGTGCGTTCGAAGAAGGGTGGGTCAAACCGAGACCGATACATCGGAGAACCGGGATGACGGTCGCCATCATCGGGAGCGGTCCTGCTGGTTTGGCAGCAGCCGATCAACTGAACCAACTTGGACATTCAATCACCATCATCGAGAAGGCGGATGAAGCGGGAGGACTGCTCATGTATGGTATCCCGAATATGAAGCTTGATAAAGACGTCGTTCGTCGCCGCATTCGACTACTCGAACAAGAGGGAATCGTCATTCGGACGAATGTAGAAGTCGGTGACGACGTGACGGTCGAGTCGCTTCGGGACGATTACGATGCGGTGATCTTTGCGACAGGGGCTCAAAAGCAGCGTACGCTAGGGATCGATGGGGACGATGCACGTGGGGTCGAAATGGCAATGGATTATTTGACCGCATCGATGCGTGAACGAAAAGGATCAAACCTGGCTCCCGAGTATGATGCCAAAGATAAGGATGTCATTGTCATCGGTGGTGGGGATACTGGTGCCGATTGCGTGGCGACGGCGATTCGTCAAGGTGCAAAATCGGTCGTTCAATTTGGCAAACACCCATCAAAAGGATTGCTTCGCGCGCCTGAGAAACCTTGGCCGCTTCAACCCGATACGCTCACGACCGATTATGCGTATGCTGAATCACTTGCGGTCTATGAGAACGATCCGAGAACGTATTTGATTCGTTCAAACCAAATCATTGCGAAGGATGGACGTGTCACCGGGATTGAGACCGAACGGATGACGAAAGTGGTCAATCCGGATGGACAGGCGACATTTTTTGTGGAAGAAGATTCAGTGGAGACGTACCCGGCAGATCTCGTCCTCGTTGCAATCGGATTTGAACGACCAGAGCACGAACTACGGAAGCTCGGAGTCGAGAAGACGAAAGATTTTCAAACAGAAACGGATAACGTCTTCGTCGCCGGAGATGCAAAACGTGGTCAAAGTTTGATCGTATGGGCGATTCGTGAGGGCAGGGAAGTGGCAGAAGTCGTCGATGCGTATCTCGATACTTGCAAGACGGTATTAAAAACCTCATCATAAAAAGGAGCGACAGCCGTCGCTCCTTATCTTTTGTTTAGGAGGAGTTTTATGTTCACCGAAATCCTCATGTATACGGGAATCTGGTTCATCCTCATTTTAATTTTGTTAGGAACCGTCTATTCACGTCGGAAAAAATAATCAAAGGACCATCGCGGCAATGACACCAAACATGATGAGCGGAATGTTGTAGTGTAAGAACGTTGGCCAAACCGTCTCGCGTAAGTGGTCGTGCTGACCGTCAGCGTTCAATCCGCTCGTTGGACCGAGCGTCGAGTCACTCGCGGGACTACCCGCATCACCAAGTGCACCCGCAGTCCCGATGATGGCGATTGTCGCCTCTACAGAGAAACCATATTGTACACAGAGCGGAACGAAAATGGCCGCGATGATTGGGACGGTCGAGAAACTCGAGCCGATCCCGAGAGTGATGACGAGCCCGACGAGCAACATGACAAGCGCGGCAATAAGTTTCGAATCGCCCATCAAATCGCTCGCTCCATTGACGAGCGGCTCGATTGCGCCTGTTTCACGAATGACGGCCGCAAACCCGCTAGCGGCAATCATGACGAAGCCGATGAAGGCCATCATGCGCATCCCACTTGTGAAGATGTCGTCGGCCTCTGACCATGGGATCAGGCGGAAAATAGAAAGTAAAATCAATCCTGTCACGGCAGAGGCGATCATCGACTCCGTCTGCAATTGGACGACGAGGACGATGAGAACGACTGCGAGCGTCAATCCGATTTTCAATCCGCTCATTTGGCGAACTTCATAATCTGTCGGACCGAGGGCGATCGTTTCATACGTTCTTGGTTTCCGGTAGTGAATGAACGCCGCAATCAATCCGACGACCATCCCTAATGCCGGAATGCCCATAATCGAGATGATGTTGACATCTCCAACGGTCAAGCCATTCGTTTCAACACTCGAAATTAAAATCTCGTTCAAATAAATACCACCGAATCCGACTGGTAACAACATGTAAGGCGTTACGAGTCCGAACGTCAAAATGGTCGCCACGAGACGGCGGTCCAGCTTTAGTTCGTTGAACAGGACGAGTAGCGGTGGAATCACGATCGGGATAAAGGCGATGTGAATCGGCAAAACGTTCTGCGAGCTGATTGACAGCAATAAGAGAAGCGACAACAAGAACGCTTTCACAATCATCACGCGTTTTCCTGACACGTCACGACCTGACATGGCAATCAATTTTTCTGCCAAGACGTCAGGTAGACCCGTTTTAGATAAGCCGACGGCGAATGCGCCGAGAAGCGCGTAACTAAGGGCGATGCTCGCTCCACCTCCTAGCCCGTCACTGAAAGCGGTCAACGTATCGTTAAATCCGAGCCCTCCGACAACTCCCCCTACAAGCGCTGCCAATATTAGCGAGAGTACGATGTGCACCCGACTGATCGCAAGTGCGAACAAGACGATGACTGCGAGTAATACTGCGTTCATATGAATCCAACACCTTTCACATATTCTTTCTCTTGGTATCACTTTAATATGATAAAGACTTTTTGAAATTTAACATATGACGAGACGCTTGTCAAATAAATCATGAAAAAAGCGATAACCTGTGAAGGTTACCGCTTGGACGTCACATGTCGACATTGTGATACACTTGGCGAACATCTTCCAAGTCTTCGAGTACGTCGATTAATTTTTCAAATTGATCTTTTGATTCGTCATCGAGTGACACGTCGTTCTGTGGTAACATCGTCAGTTCGGCAACGGCGAAATCTTCGATCCCAGAAGCTCTGAACGCGGTCTGAACGGCATGGAACGCTTCAGGTTCGGCATAGACGATGACCGTCCCGTCCTCTTCGATCACGTCCCGTACGTCTAGGTCGTGCTCCATCATGAGTTCGAGGACATCATCTGCCGACATTTGATTGACACCGATGACGGCTGTCGCATCGAACATATAGGCGACCGAACCACTGACGCCCATGTTTCCTCCGTTTTTACCGAAGGCGGCACGTACTTCTGAAGCCGTACGGTTGACGTTGTTCGTTAACGTGTCGACGATAACCATCGCACCGTTCGGCCCGAATCCTTCATAGCGAAGTTCATCAAAGTTTTCCTCGTCGCCACCTTTTGCTTTGTCGATGGCGCGATCGATGATCGCACGAGGTACGTTATACGTTTTCGCGCGCTCCACGACGAACTTCAATGACTGGTTCAACTCAGGATCTGGTTCCCCTTGACGGGCGGCCACATAAATCTCGCGACCGAACTTCGCGTAAACGCGACTCGTGTTGGCATCTTTGGATGCCTTCTTCTCTTTAATGTTGTTCCATTTACGACCCATTACATGTCATCTCTCTTTCCATTTGTACGTAGATTCATAAGTGATTATATAAGAAGTTTCCTGAAATGACGAGTAAAGTTTTACTCGTCACCTTTGTCCATCTTCTCGACAATCTCGGTGAGTGTCTTCAAACTTTCGATTAGTCGGTCCGTCTCATCTTCGTTTAAAAAGGCAAGGCGTTCCTCAAAGAGACTCCGAAACGAGTCTCTCCGCTCTAGTAAAATACGCTCACCTTTATCCGTCAGTTGGTTCCAAATGACGCGGCGGTCCCGTTCGTCGGGTACCCGCGTGATGTAGCCTTCATTCAACAGTTTCGTGATGAGAGGGGTGACGTTAGGTGGTGCGATGGAGAGTGTCTCGCTGATTCGACCGTTCGTGACAGCTCCTTCGTCTTCAATCAACATCAACAGATGAAAATGAGAGAAGTTCAAGTTTGGGATTTGAGGAAAATCAGATCGACGTAACAGTTTACGACGAATTAAAGGTATCAGTTTGACAAACTGATCCGCTGCATCTTGTTTCGGCATAATAGATTCACTTCCTAGTCAGGTTCTATGTATATTATACACGAGTGAGGTGCAGTTGAACCTCAAAACGGGTTGGTGTGACGAATGATACATCATCAAGTCTATATAATCTTCACAATCAATGTAAGCGTTTACATCTATGAGGCGCTCGTTTTTCATGAAAACGCATACGATTTTACTGAGGAGTTCCATAAAAATCAAGGGCTATCAATAAAAGATAAAAAAATATTGTGAAAGAGTTCACATTGTTGTCACCCACAAATCCATGAAAACATTGTATTCTATGAATGTGAAGGAAAGCACAATCTCTTGTAACAGTCACCACATCGTGCTTCCATCAAGTCAATATGTTCATTAAAAGCTCTCACTTATGAGGAGGAACCTAACATGGCAGTCAAAGAGAAAGCAAAAGTGGAAACAACGGCAGAACAAATGGTGGATACACTCGTTTCGGGTGCTCACGCCGCACTCGATACGTTAATGACGTTCGACCAAGAGAAAATTGATCACATCGTACAAGCGATGGCGCTCGCAGGACTTGAGCAACACGTCGTCCTCGCGAAATTAGCTCATACAGAAACAGGTCGCGGTGTCTTTGAAGATAAGATGATCAAAAACATCTTTGCGACAGAATATATTTATAACTCACTCCGTGGAGAGAAGACGGTTGGCGTTCTTGAAGATGATGTTCAAAACGGAATCACATACATCGCAGAACCAGTTGGTGTCGTTGCAGGGGTCACGCCAGTAACGAACCCTACTTCTACTACAATGTTCAAAGCGATCATCGCGATCAAGACACGTAACCCGATCATCTTCGCGTTCCACCCATCTGCTCAACAGTGTTCAAGTGAAGCGGCACGAGTCCTTCGTGACGCAGCCGTAGCAGCAGGTGCTCCTGAAAACTTGATTCAATGGGTTGAAGTCCCGTCACTCGATGCAACGAAGGCGCTCATGAACCACCCAGGTGTTGCGATGGTTCTCGCGACTGGTGGGGCAGCGATGGTCAAATCAGCATACTCGACTGGTAAACCAGCACTCGGTGTCGGACCAGGTAACGTTCCAGCTTATATCGACAAAACGGCGAAAGTGAAACGTGCCATCTCTGACGTCATCCTTTCGAAAACATTCGATAACGGGATGATCTGTGCGTCTGAACAAGCAATTATCGTCGACCAAGAAGTATATGAAGAAGTGAAAGCAGAAATGACGGCGCTTGGCTGCTACTTCTGTTCACCTGAAGAAAAAGCGAAGCTCGAGACACTCGTCATCCGTACGGACACTTGCGCGGTCAACCCAGAAATCGTCGGGAAGCCGGCAGCGTGGATTGCAGAAAAAGCAGGTCTCAAAGTGCCGGCTGATACGAAGATCTTGATCGCTGAACTTGAAACAGTTGGCGCAACAGAACTTCTTTCACATGAAAAATTGAGCCCGGTTCTCGGTGCCTACAAAGTACAGTCACGTGAAGAAGGGTTCGCCATCGCTGAAAAAATGCTTGAAATCGGTGGTCTCGGTCATACAGCGGTCATCCACTCGACTGACGACGATGCCATCCTCGATTTCGGCCTCCGCATGAAGGCTTGCCGTATTATCGTCAACTCTCCTTCAGCACATGGTGGGATCGGTGACCTATACAACGAAATGACACCATCACTCACGCTCGGTTGTGGGTCTTACGGTAAAAACTCCGTCTCTGAAAACGTGACGGCGAAACATCTACTCAACGTGAAAAAGGTGGCGAGACGTCGCGTGAACATGCAATGGTTTAAAGTACCTGAAAAAATCTACTTTGAGAAAAACTCGGTGCAATACCTTCAATCGCTCACAACGAAAAAACGGGCGATGATCGTTACTGACGAAATGATGGTCAAACTCGGATTCGCTGATAAAGTCATCAAAAACTTGCCGGCAGGTGTCGAATACCGCATCTTCGACCAAGTTGAGCCAGATCCATCTGTTGAAACGGTCATGAACGGTGCCGAAGCGATGCGTCACTTCCAACCAGACATGATCATCGCACTCGGTGGTGGATCACCGATGGATGCCGCGAAAGGAATGTGGCTCTTCTACGAACGTCCAGAAGAGAAGTTCTCAAACTTACGCCAAAAATTCATGGATATTCGCAAACGGACGTACAAGTTCCCGTCACTCGGTAACAAGTCAATGTTCGTTGCCATCCCGACAACTTCTGGTACAGGTTCTGAAGTGACACCGTTCACTGTCATCACTGACAAGAAACGTAACGTCAAGTATCCGATCGCTGACTATGCGATCACACCAGACGTCGCGATTGTCGACCCTGAGTTTGTCATGACCGTCCCAGCTTCGATCACAGCAGATACAGGAATGGATGTTATGACGCACGCAATCGAAGCATACGTTTCAGTCATGGCGAACGATTACACGGATGGCCTTGCGCTCCGTTCAATCAAGATGATCTTCGACTACCTACCAAAAGCGTATGAAAACGGTAACGACGCTGAAGCTCGTCAAAAAGTACACAACGCTTCAACGATGGCAGGTATGGCGTTTGCGAACGCGTTCCTCGGAATCAACCACTCGATTGCTCATAAAATCGGTGGAGAGTTCCACGTACCACACGGTCGTACGAACGCAATCCTCATGCCGCACGTCATCCGTTACAATGCGACACGCCCATCAAAACTCGCGGCGTTCCCGAAATATGAGTCATTCATCGCTGATGAGCGTTACGCAGAAATCGCACGTTACCTCGGTCTTCCAGCAAGCACGACTGCTGAAGGTGTCGAGTCGCTCATCCAAGCAATCATTGAGCTCGGTCAACGTTTGAACATCAAACTCTCGTTCAAGGCACAAGGTATCAAGAAAGCAGAACTTGATGCGAAGATCGACAAGATGGCGGTCGACGCATTCGAAGACCAATGTACGACGGCGAACCCGAAAATGCCGCTCGTTGAAGAATTGAAAGAGATCATGTACGCAGCATACGAAGGCGTATAAAATCAACATTTACAAGTGGGCCCGTTCAACTCGAACGGGCTCATTTTTAGGCTGAAAATCAAAGGAAGTTGGCATGCGTTAACGGAGAAGGATACGTTCGAACGCCTGTCGGAAGATGGGTTAACGGATGCGGTCGATTGGTTGCACAGTTGGTTAACTGACTGACCGGATAGATGTCGCTGTCTCATTTGATGGTGACATATTTTTTTGAATGTCGGTTTCGGGTATGATAGTAATGGAGGCGATACGATGAAACAAGAGATGACGATTACGACAGCATACGGTACGATTGCAGGTACTTTTTTATCCCACGAGGAGCCTCGGGCGACCATCGTCATGTTGAGCGGGAGCGGACCGAGTGACCGTGACGGCAATATGGGTGGCGTTGGTTTTAAGACGTACGCTAAGTTGGCAGAAACATTGTATGACCATGGTTATAACGTGTTTCGGTACGACAAGCAAGGGATTGGGAAGTCCGATGGTGACTTCAATAAGGTTGGATTGCATGATTTAATTCATGACGCGATTCTCGTCGTACGTACCATTCGACAGTTAGCCGATGTGAATCGTTTATATCTGCTCGGACATAGTGAAGGTGCTGTTCTTGCTCCTGCCGTTCAGCTTGAGACGAAAGCCGATGGATTGATCTTATTGTCCGGTTTCCATGAGTCGTCCAAGAAAATGTTTTTATACCAGGCAGATGCACTGGCGAAAGACATTGAGCGTGTGAAAGGGTTGAAAGGGTTGTTTTATCGTATGACGGGAGTGGCGAGAAAGGTAAGGCAGCGTCAAGACGACTTACTGGAGCGGTCCTTACGAACGAACGTGTCATCTTTCAAGTATCGCGGGCAAGTCGTGAACGCGAAATGGATTCGGGAGCATGCCTCGTATGATGTGCGGGAACGGTTGGAGCATGTGACCGTTCCGGTGCTTGCAATTACAGGTGAACGTGACGTTCAAGTGCCACCTGAGCATGTCCATATGATTCAGACGAAAGGAGAAGTCACGTCTTCCATCATCGATGACATGAACCATCTCCTCGTTGAGCGGGAATCCCCGCATTCTCTCCTCACGCTCCATAAAGAGTATCGGGAGGCAATCGATGCACCCATTCACCCAAAACTCGTCCACGAAATGGTTGAATGGTTAAAAAAACAGTCATAAACACAAAAAACGGTCATTATATGACCGTTTTTTGTGTTATAATTGTGACAATTTGAATGAAAATGAATGTTTTTGAATGATTTTAGTTGTTTTTATAATGAAACCGCTTTATATTAAACATATGGAGGGAACAAGATGTTAACGAAACAACGACATCAGTTGATTTTGCAACGCTTATCTGAGAAAAAGGTCGTCAAGCTAAAAGAACTCGTCGATTTAACACGTTCGTCTGAGTCAACGATTCGTCGAGATTTAACGGATCTTGAAACGGAAGGGTACTTGGCGAGGGTGCACGGCGGGGCGACACTCATTTCGACTCCTGACGAAGAACCGACTTTTGAAGAGAAGCTAGACCGGTTCGTCGATGAAAAAGTTGCGATTGCCCAAAAGGCCGCCACGTTCATCGAAGATGGGATGTCCATCTACTTGGATGCCGGGACGACGACACAAGCGATGGTTCCATTTTTAAAAGGAAAGAAAATCGTCGTCGTCACAAACAGTCTACCGATTGCGAATGAATTATTTGATCTTGATATTAAGACGTTTGTGATTGGCGGAGAATTGAAGCGTTCCACTCAGGCACTTGTCGGGTACAACGCACGCGAGAGTATGATGAATTATCGCGTCGACCTCGCGTTTCTCGGAATGAATGGGATCGACCTTGACGCAGGTTACACGACCCCGGACCCGGAAGAAGCGCTTGTCAAAAAAACGGCAATCGAATTGGCACAAACCTCGTTCGTACTCGCGGACGCATCGAAGATCGGGAAACGAACGTTCAGCCGAGTCGCGACGTTAGATGCCGCACAATTGATCACATCAAGCGATGAATCAATGAGTTCCATCCAAACAATCACAAAGGTGGTGAATGCGAAATGATTTACACGTTAACACTCAACCCTTCTATTGATTACTACGTAACATTACCTGAAGTACATCTAGGCGAAGTGAACCGAATTGAAGAGACGACGGAACGCGCAGGAGGTAAAGGAATTAACGTCTCCATCGTTCTCCGGGAATATGCACAAGAAACGAAGGCACTTGGTTTCATCGGGGGGGCGACCGGTGACTTCATTAAAAAGTCACTCGTCGATCACGGTGTACACACCGATTTCGTAGAGGTGAATGGGAACACCCGGATCAACGTCAAGATTCGGGCGAAAGAAGAAACAGAACTGAATGCGAGCGGACCGAACATCACAGAGCGCGAGCTCGAACTGTTGACGGAAAAGTTCGATCAAGTTCAAGAAGGCGACATCGTCGTCCTTGCGGGTAGTATCCCAAGCAACCTACCAGACTCGCTATATCGGACCATTGCCGAATCGATTCGTGAAAAAGGTGCCGACTTTGTCGTCGATACGACGAAAGACGCCATGCTCGAAGTGCTCGCGCTCGAACCACTGATGATTAAGCCGAATCATCATGAGTTAGGTGAACTGTTCGATACAGAGATTCAGACATTCGAGGATGCCCTTCCTTATGCGGAACAGCTCGTCAAACGTGGTGCGAAAAACGTCATCATCTCGTTTGCGGGTGACGGGGCACTACTCGTCAATAAGGACGGAGCTGTCACAGCGAACACACCGGTCGGGAAACTCGTGAACTCGGTCGGTGCTGGAGATTCACTCGTCGCTGGATTTGTCGCGAACGTGAGAAAAAGGGGCGAACGAGAAGCATTTCGATACGCGGTCACGACAGGAAGCGCATCCGCATATACGTTCGGCTTATGTTCGAAACAAGAGATCAATCGCTTGATCGACCAAGTACGACTCACGCCACTCAAACGAATGGAGGAAACAACATGAAAATCACGGACTTGCTCCAACGCGACACGATTCAATTGAATCTAAGCGCGAGTTCTAAACGTGAGGTCATCGAAGAACTCGTCGATGTCCTCGACCGCGCCGGTAAACTATCCGACCGCAACGGTTATCGCGATGCAATTCTAAAACGTGAAAGTGAAAGCACGACTGGACTCGGTGAAGGGATTGCCATCCCTCACGCGAAGACGAGTGCCGTCAAAACGCCAGCAATCGCATTCGGTCGCTCGGAAGGCGTCGATTACGAAGCGCTAGACGGACAGCCAAGCCGACTCTTCTTCATGATCGCGGCAGGAGAACATGCCAATAACGAACACCTTGAAACGCTCTCAAAACTTTCCGTCTACTTGATGGACCCTGATTTCCAAGACCGTCTTTACGCAGCCGATTCTGAAAGCGATGTCATTCGTGCCATTGAAGAAAAAGAAGCGGCAGAGGAGAAGCCTGAAGATGTTAAGCAGGCGGACGAAGACGCACCGTTCATCTTGGCTGTCACGGCTTGTCCGACAGGGATCGCGCACACGTATATGGCCGCAGACAGCTTGAAGCAAAAAGCGGAAGCGATGGGTGTCGACATGAAAGTCGAGACGAACGGGTCAACTGGCGTGAAGAACGAGCTCACACGAGCGGATATCGACCGGGCGACAGCGATTATCGTCGCAGCCGACAAGGCTGTTGAAATGGATCGTTTCGCCGGAAAACGCGTCATCGAAGTACCGGTCGCACAAGGGATTCGTAAACCTGAAGAACTCATCAATCGTGCCGTCAATCAAGATGCGCCGGTGTATGAGGCTTCAAAAACGTCTGGTGCACCGAAAGAACAACGCACAGGTGTGTATAAACACTTGATGAGCGGTGTCTCGGCGATGCTGCCACTCGTTGTCGCTGGTGGACTCTTGATCGCCATTAGCTTCTTCTGGGGTATCAACTCCGCCAACCCGGATGACCCGTCTTACAATGAGTTCGCCGCACAGTTGATGACGATCGGTGGAGCGGCATTCGGCTTCCTCGTTCCGATTCTCGCTGGGTTCATCGCGATGTCCATCGCCGATCGTCCAGGTCTCGCACCTGGTCTCGTCGCAGGTGTGCTCGCAAGCGAAGGGAACGCCGGGTTCCTCGGTGGTCTCATCGCCGGTTTCTTGGCAGGTTATGTCGTCCTCTTCCTGAAAAAAGCACTTGCAAAATTGCCTGCTTCACTTGAAGGGATTAAGCCAGTCCTCTTGTATCCGTTACTCGGTTCGTTTATCTCCGGGATGATCATGTTGCTCGTCGTCAACGAACCAATCGCGGCACTCATGACATGGTTGATGGATACGTTGAATAGTATGAGTGGCGCAAACGCCATCCTTCTTGGAGTCATCGTCGGTGGGATGATGGCAGTCGATATGGGTGGACCGATCAACAAGACAGCTTACGTATTCGGTACGGCAGCCCTTACGGCCGGTAATCAAGAAGTCATGGCAGCCGTCATGGCTGGGGGAATGGTGCCACCACTCCTCGTCGCACTCGCATCAACCGTGTTCGCACGTCAGAAGTTCTCGAAACAAGAGCGTGAAGCTGGGAAGACCGCCTATATCATGGGTGCGTCGTTCATCACGGAGGCGGCCATTCCGTTTGCGGCTGCGGATCCGATTCGCGTTCTCCCGTCGGCTATCCTCGGTTCCGCGCTCGCCGGCGGATTGTCTGCATTCTTCACGATTCAATTGCCAGCGCCACACGGTGGAATCTTCGTCTTCCCGCTTCTTGAAGGAGCTGGAAACGTCGCGATAAGCATGGGGCTCTACGCCATTGCTATCCTAGCAGGTGCCCTCGTCGGTGCATTGCTCCTCTCGTTCTTGAAAAAACCGTTAACGACATCAACATCAGTTCAGTCCAAACATGTTGCATGATCAATGAAGAGACGTTGCCTCGTAGGAGGTGGCGTCTTTTTGCTTGAGAAACCTTCTAAAATAACACAATCTCGGATTGCAAGTTGGGGATTTGTGGTAAACTATTTGTAAAGCTTCGGGTAGGAGGGGGTCACATTGGACATTCGGATCGCCAAACCAGATGATGTGTATGGGATTGCGAGAGTGCGTGTGAACGGCTGGCGTACGACCTATCGGGGGATCGTCCCGACCGAGTATTTGTTAAAGGTGACGTCCGGTTCCATTGAATGGGCGGAACGATTGCGGACTGCACTTCGCCGTCAAGAAATAGCCGGTTTTGTGGCGATTGTGGATGATGAGATTGTGGGATTCGTTCTGTATGGAGAAGAGCGTACAGGTGAATACCCAAACTACACGAACGAAGTGTATGCCATTTATATTTTAGAGAACCATCAAGGGAACGGAATCGGTTCTGCTCTCCTTGAGCATGCCGTCCAATCGATGTGTGAGGCAGGACTATTGATTTGGGCGCTCGAGATGAATCCGTTCCGCACATTTTATGAGCGAAAACAAGGACAGGTCATCGACCAAAAAGATCGGGAGTTTGGTGAACTGTTACTCCGTGAAGTGGCGTACGGATGGGAGACGACCCGTCACGATTCGATTATGGGTGCCTAAGCTTAGAGACTGTAGAATATTCTATGGTCTTTTTTTGTATCAATTGGAGCTTTTTATCTACAAGCGATATATTCTGCTTTTGAGCTGCAACCATAAACATACATGAAAAATTTAATGCTTGGTTTTCTATGTTCAATAAATCATAGTATTGTAAATCTAGTTATAATAAGGCAATACATAATGCTACAAAAAGTGTTATGACATAAAAGTTGTCATATTACTTTATCAAATTTGAAATTTGGTTTTTATGGGGCGTAGAAAATGATGAACATCGAACAAGAAATTCAAAGGATACAAACTATGGCACGATCGTCAAAGCAACTTTACCTCGCGATTCAAGACGCCAAAAAATTAGTCAGAGAGTACCCAGACGAATTCATCGCCTGGACGACTCTCATTAGTGCTGAAATGGATACGCCGGAAGAAGACTATGAAAGTGCATCCAAACACTTATTCGAAGCATTTGATAAGTTTCCGGAGCATTCGATTTTCTTCGCCCTCGGCGTATATCTTGAATCAACTTTCGTCTGTCCAGTATTAGACGAAACAAAGATTGAGAAGATCGAGTCGATGCTCGATAAAATGGATGCTAAGTCAAAAGGGATCCTCTACTATTCAATGGCTAATCTACATCAATTCGAACGTCCAGATCAGTATGAACCGTATCTGTTAAAGGCGATAGCGGAGTACCCAGAATTTCCTCATTACTATCTTGATCTTGGACTTTACTATATCTCAAACGAGAATATTGAAAAGGGAAAGCTATATATAAAAGAAGGCTTGCTTAGAGTAAAAGAGTGTTTCAATGAAGCATCGCCCCTAGAATTTGAAATTTCTTTATATACGTTTATCGATGAAGAAATCGGTGGACTTTATATGTTCGATGAGTTTTACAAGGAATATAAAGAAATGTCCTCATGAATCAATTAAAAATAGTGTTGTTCCATTATTTAAACTCTTCTATACTGAATTGAACAAAAAATTCCAAATGAGGGGTTGGGAGACTTTGAACCATAGAAAAATTTGTATCAAGTTAAGCGGAGCCGCTCTAGCCGGTGACGGAACGAGTAATTTTGATGAGATGAGTCTCAGTATGATTGCAGAGGAAATTTTATCTCTCGCAAAGAGTGGGGTCGAAGTGTGTGTCATGGTCGGTGGGGGAAATCTCTTTCGAGGGAATCAAGCAGAAGCATGGGGCATCAATCGAGTGGAAGCTGACAGCATCGGGACACTCGGGACTGTCATGAACTCATTAATGCTACGTGGTATCTTAAAACGAGATACTAATCAAGAAGTACGCGTCATGACGTCGATTCCAATGCCTAGTGTCGCTGAACCATATATTCAACTTCGAGCAATCAATCATTTGAAAAAAGGGTATATCGTCATTTTCGCAGGCGGTAACGGTCAACCGTTCGTCTCTTCAGACTACCCGGCTGTTCAGCGTGCGATCGAAGTGGGTTGCGATGCCTTGTTCGTGGCAAAAAACGGTGTCTCCGGCGTATTTGACCGAGACCCTCGATTGGATTCGGACGCTCGTCAATATGAAACCCTTCACTATAACGATGTCATCGCTCATAATTTAAAAGTGATGGACCAATCGGCATTACTTCTCGCAAGAGATCACGGTTTGCCAATCCATTTGTTCGACTTCAAGGAGCCGAATGCCATCCATCGGATTCTCCAAGGAGAGACCATTGGAACGATGATTCATCACCATGACACGCAACTTTTGCAGAAATGAGGGGACGATATGTATAAAGTAACAGATGGTTACGTCGTCGGGACAAATGGAATACTTGTTCCATATTCGTATCTTCAGCCGGATTCGTCTTCTGACACACTCGTGATTTTGCTGCCGGGATATGGATATACGAATGATTCCCCGATGTTTCGATATACGACAGCACTTTGTTTAGAGAATGGGTTGAACGTTCTTGAGGTCAACTACAACTATCGGGATGAGCGGTATGATTCAGTCGATGTATCAGTGGCGATTGTTGACGATGTTCGTCTCGTCATCGATCAATTGCTGCAATCCCATTCATTTAATGAGTACATAATCATCGGAAAATCGCTCGGTACGATTGCGATGGCAAGTGAGCTTACCCGAAACGTGTTTCACGATGCTAAACTAGTTTGGTTGACACCTTTATTGAAACAAGACGACATATACGAAGCGATCTTGTCTCATAAGGGAAAACAGCTCATTGTTATGGGAACGGCGGACCACCATTATGCAGATGAACGAATTAAGCATCTTGATCGTCAGGCATTGACTGAACTCGAGATTGTCGAACAGATGAACCATAGTCTCGAGTACACAGGAAACACTTATCGGTCATTACGATTACTCGAGGTACTTCTCAAGCGAGTTGAGCAATTTATCACCACCACATAAATCGTAGAGAAGTAGCATGTAGTCACGATATCTTTTAGAAGGAACCAAATGAACTACGAGGAACTTGACGAACAATCGGCGTACTAAAGATTTGCCATACAAAAGGAGATGACGCGATGCGTCACCTCCTTATTTTTTTACAATTTTTCAATCACCGTCAACGGGTCGACCCGTTCTGTATAATCGGCAGGGACGTCACTGAATGAAATCGTTCCGTCTGATTGGATGATGAACGTGGCCGGTTTCGGCAACTGCCAATCCTCGTTCCCGTTGTGGGCGTCGACGTGAAGTCCAGACGCTTTATAAAGGTCGATCAAGTAATCCGGCATGTCAAAGACGAGGTCGAAATGACGTGCGATTTGATTGTCGATATCACTTAACACGTAATAATCAAGTTCGTTCTTTTCTTTCGTTGAAAGGGAATGATCCGGAGTTTCCGGACTGATGGCGACAAGTGTCGCTCCTTTTTCTTCAATCGTTGCCAACTCTCGCTGATAAGCGCGAAGCTCGAGGTTACAGTACGGGCACCATCCCCCACGATAGAAGGTGACAATCACTGGTCCCTTTTCAAGTAAGGACTTCAACTCCACCTTTGTCCCGTCCGCATGTGGCAGTTCAAAGAGCGGTGCCGATTCACCGACTGCTAATCCGGACGCCATTCCCGAATCTTTCAGTTCTTGTGTCGCCTGCGCCATCAATCGTTGCTTGTCAGCGGGTGCCTTTTGCTTGAATTGCTCTTTATACGATTTGATTTCATTCAATAATGTACTCATTATTTTACCCCCTTTTCCGATATGGTAACTTAATTGGATGTGAAATACGAGTCACAAGGGTTGGCTAACATAAAAATGATGAAACTCCATTTCAAAATATAAAAAAGATTGTTGATTACTTAAATCAATCATCAAAATATAATAATCTCAACCGATATGGTGTATACCCAAGGAAAAATAGTTTTTAATGATGAAAACTCCTTGGATACTTCATGATGACGATAGGAGATGCTACATGAAACAGAGGCGTACGATCAGTATCAAACAGAAGTTAATTGTATTATCAGTGGTATTATTACTTGTTCCAGCGACATTGATTGGTATAGTCGCATATACACAAGCGAAAGGTAAAATTGAGTCACAAATGATCCAGTCTGCCGATTCAGGTGTTGACCGCATGAATAACGAGGTGGCGAACCTGATCGAGCCGATTCAGACCGATATCTCGTTCTTTGCGAACCGGATTGATTCATCGATTTACGAAGAAGGAGAAGAGAATCAGGCGTTAGCAGAAAAATTTACTGAGTATTTAGAAACGCATCCTAAAGTGACAAATATTTATTTTGCCTCCACGGCAGGCACGATGACGATTTATCCCGTGCAGGAGTTGCCGGAAGGGTATGATCCGCGGACCCGACCGTGGTATGAAGCAGCTGAGTCGAGTGGACAAGACGTCGCCATTACGAATCCGTACGTCGATGCGGCCTCTCAAAAAATGATGGTCACAGTATCGAAACAGACAGCAGACGGTAGTGGAGTTGTCGCCGTAGACGTCGATGTGAATGATATTGCTGAAGTGGCCTCGACTATTCAAATTGGTAAAGAGGGCTATATCGCCATCTACGATCAAGCTCAGCAAGTCGTCACCCACCCGTCGACTGCTGTCGGTGAGAAAGTAGCTGAATCTTGGATGGAACCCCTTTTCGCGAAAGGTGAAGGAATCATGTCTGTCGATGAGAACGGGGAAGGCGTGGAGAAGGCATTCGTGACAAACCCCGTAACCGGTTGGAAGATTACCGGGACGCTCTATGACGGTGAGATTCAAGACGAGACGGTCGGAATCCTTTGGACGACAGTATTCGTCATCATCGGGATGTTCGGTATCGCCGCGAGTCTTTTATACTTCGTCCTTCGCTCCATCTTACGTCCGTTGCGTTTGTTGACCGAAGGTGCCGAACGAATCAAATCAGGTGATTTGACCGAACCAATTGCTGTTCAATCAAATGATGAAATCGGTCGTGTGTCGGATAGTTTCAACGAGATGAGCGCCTCACTCCGTATGGTATTGCTACGTCTTGACGATTCAATCAGTCAAGTGGCGGCCTCATCGCAAGAGTTGATGGCCAACTCGTCGCACAACACCGCTTCATCGGAACAGATTGCCCGTGCGGTTGATCAAATGGCAGTCAGTGCCGAAGGGTCAAAGAGCCAACTTGATGATAACGCGACATCTCTTCAAGCGATCACCTCAGGGATCATGCGAATTTCGGAAAGCTCAATGGACGTTTCTGAACTGTCTCGTGAAACGTCGAATGAGGCAGAGGACGGGTCAACGACGGTGAGGGAGAATGTGAAGCAGATGCAAGCAATCGATTCGTCTGTCGTGACGTTCGAGGGTGTCATTCATTCTTTGGCACATCGCTCGAACGAGATTGGAGACATCGTCACGGTCATCAACGGAATCGCAGAACAGACGAATCTGTTGGCGTTAAACGCAGCGATTGAGGCGGCCCGAGCTGGAGAGAACGGAAAAGGGTTTGCTGTCGTTGCGAGCGAAGTCCGTAAACTTGCCGAACAATCGCAACAGTCGACAAAACAAATCGCGTCATTGATTGACCGAATCAAACATGAAACGGAGCAGTCTGTACAGCTGATGCAGGAAGTATCCACTCACACGAAAGCCGGATTGGCATCGTCCGAGTTGACGGCAGACCGCTTCGAAAAAATTAAAGAACGAACAGTCGCA
Source organism: Exiguobacterium qingdaonense (assembly GCF_018617855.1). GTDB lineage: Bacteria > Bacillota > Bacilli > Exiguobacteriales > Exiguobacteriaceae > Exiguobacterium > Exiguobacterium qingdaonense. The sequence goes on along the minus strand of NZ_JACSKY010000001.1, from coordinate 113,966 downwards.
ATGACGCCTCGTATCGAAGACGTGACCGCAACCGTCGAGGAGATCGCGGCGAACGTTCAGGAAGTTGCGGCGACCGCCTCGCAAATCGCCAGTATCGCCGATGAGAACTCGAACGTCTCGAAACAAGTGGCGGCGACGACGGACGATCAGTTGAGATCGATTGAGGAAGTGTCTCAATCTGCGAAAGCACTCGCGACGATGGCCGAAGAATTACAAGACCTCGTCTCGCGTTTCAAATTATAAAACGAATGAGGCAGAGCGCCCCGCTCTGCCTCATGTCGTAGTTATAAGATCGGACTTAGAAGTCGTGACACACCTTCTCGAGCGCGCACCGTCCATTTCCTGTTTTCATAATCTTCCATCGTATACGTCCGACTGACCGCAACGTCTGTCTCAAACAAGGAGATCAGTTCGAGGGCGACTCGTTCGTCAAAGATCAGCGCATTCACCTCGAAATTGAGACGGAAGCTCCGTGCATCTAAGTTCGTCGTCCCGACCGTCGCAATCTCCTCGTCGACGACGAGCGTCTTCGCATGTAGGAATCCTTCGTCATACAAGTAGACGTTCGCTCCATAATCGAGCAACTCACCGAGGAATGACAAGGAAGCCCACATGACGAACGGGTGGTCCGGTTTCCCAGGGATCATGATGTCCATCTGAACTCCGGAATAAAGCGCCATTTTACAGGCGTCCATAAAACTCGTATCGGGAATGAAATAAGGTGTTTGGATGATGACTCGTCGTTTAGCCGACATAATCATCTTGATCATCATGTTTTTCAAATGCTCGGTATCCGAGTTCGGACCACTCGTGACGATTTGCATCGGCGAGTTGTCTTGAATCTCATGTCTCGCGAAACAGAACGTGTTTTCTGGATCGTGTTTACGATGACCTGAATAGTTCCAATCGAGAATGAAACGATGTTGGAGATGGTAGACAACATCCCCTTCGACACGAAGGTGTGTGTCACGCCAATAGCCAAACTTTTCGACGAGCCCTAAATATTCCGTCCCGACGTTAAAGCCACCGACATACCCGACTTTCCCGTCGACGATGACGACTTTACGGTGATTTCGATTGTTCAGTTTAAAGTTGATCATCCCGAGTGTCGGTGGGAAAAATACGCGCACTTCCCCGTTATTGGCGATCAGTTCTTTAAAATCTGATGTACGGAGGCTACGAGAACCGACGGCATCATATAGGAGACGTACTTTGACCCCGGCTTTCGCACGTTCAATCAGTTCGTTCAAGAGCGCTTGTCCAAGGGCGTCCCGTTGGATAATGTAATACTGGATATTGATTTCAGTCTCGGCAGAGCGAATGTCATCCATCAGTGCCTTGAACTTCTGTTCACCATCGTGGAGGATGAGGGAACGGTTATGTACACTGATCAATGATTTTGCAGATTGTAGGTTCATTTGAATCAGTTGGTCGTACTTTTCAAACAGTGGCTGAGACAATGTTGTTTGACGCGTTTGGACTTGCTCGATTTGTGCTTCCACTTGTAAGGTGTGAAACGATCGCTCCTCTACACTTAAATTGTAGAAATTATCTTTTTTAAGTTGCCGTCCGAGAAACAAGTAAATGATGAAACCGAGCACCGGCAAGAAAAAGAGGACGAGTAACCAGGCCCACGTCGCCCCGACATCTCGTCTTTCGGCGAAAATGACGGCCAGCGCGAACAATATGTTCAATCCGAGGACGATGTAAAGCCCCCAGCTGAATAAAATGGACAAATCCAACAACATGCACCCCTTTATAATCAATTTGTAGCTTAATCATACATCAAATGAGGGAATAGGTTGCTATCAATTGAAATAGGGGGAAGAGAAGATGAATATGGAAGTCAGATGGAAACAGGGAATGGCGTTCGAAACGATTACGCCTTCTGGGCACACGGTCATCCTTGATGCATCAGAGGAGGTAGGTGGTCTTGATACTGGACCACGCCCGACAGAGATGTTACTTCACGCGACCGCATCGTGTACAGGGATCGATATCGTATCGATTTTGCATAAGATGCGTCAACCGCTCGATTCATTCGAGATGGCAATCGACGGGATTCGTGCGACAGAGCATCCTAAACGCTTTACAGCCGTTCATATCTTATATAGATTGAAAGGTGATTTATCGGAAGAGCGAGTCAGACGAGCGATTGAACTGTCTGTTGAACGATATTGTTCTGTCTCGCACAGTCTGAATGCTACGTTGACGTATAGTTATCAATTGAACGATGGCGAAGTCATACCTTTTGAATTGAAAAGTGAGCAAGATGGTTGAAAGGCGAAGTGTTCTCCGTTATATTTGTATTTCAAATACTGTATAACTAAAGGAGGACGTTATGATTCGACTCGCGACGAAGCGCGATGCTACAAGCATCGCGAACCTAATCGAACAACGAGCCGTAGCGCTAAATGAACAAGGAAGCGACCAATGGACCGAATATTTGGAACAGGACCTCGTAGAGCGTGTGCTCATTGACATTGCAACAGGCAATGTTTATGTTTTTGAAGAAAACCATCAAATTTTAGCTTCAATCGCTTTGTTGCCTCCTGATGAATGGGATGACAACTTATGGGACGATAGCGAGCGTGGACAATATATCCATCGAATCGTCGTCAGTGAAAAGTTAAAAGGTCGTGGTGTCGGTCAATTACTGATGAGACACGTTTTGAACGAAGCAGACGAAGACGAACCGATTCGGCTTGACTGTGTCGCTGACAATGAGTTTTTAAATGACTATTATCCACGTTTTGGTTTCGTTTATGTCGATACGTATAACGGTTACAATACGTTTGAATACAGAGTAGATGAGAGTATGAGTGCTTGAAGGGTCTTTTGGACCCTTTTTTGATATAATGACGTTAGCGAAGAGGAGGAGAGAGTATGATAAAAACTGTCTTGGTAGGGTTTGGATTCTCGGCAAACACGTTCCATCTGCCGTTCTTGAAGGCGATTGACTCATTCGAAGTAAGCGGAGTCGTCTCGACACGTCCGACCGAGGTCCATTCCGAGTTACCCGATGTAAGCGTATATGCGACATTAGACGAAGCGTTACAATCGGATGCTACATTGTTTGTCATTACGACACCGACCCATTTACATAAAGAGATGATTGTTGACTGTCTCAAGGCAGGCAAAGACGTGTTAGTTGAAAAACCTGCATTCCTGACAACAGCAGAAGGATATGAGTTGATGGAACTTGAATCACAGTCAAGGGGCCTCGTTAACGTCTATCAAAACCGTCGTTATGACGGAGATTTCTTAACGATCAAGTCATTGCTCGATTCGAATCAGTTAGGGGAATGGAAAGTAATCGAATCTCGTTTTGATCGCTTCCGACCGAACGTTCGCGACCGCTGGCGTGAAAATGCCGGACCAGGTGCGGGAATCTTGTTTGACTTAGGGAGTCACCTGATTGATCAGACGCTCGCCTTACTCGGAAAACCTGACAAGATTCAAGCAGATGTGATGATTCAACGGGAAGATGGACAATCTGACGATGGTTTCTATGTGACACTCTATTATGGAGAGAAACGAGTTTATCTTCGCTCGAATCCATTCATTGCTGGAGAAACCCCGCGATTCGAAGTTCATGGAACGAAAGGAAGTTTCGTGAAGTTCGGACTTGATCCTCAGGAAGAGGCACTGAAGCAAGGGAAGTTGTCGAGCGATGTGTTAGAGACTGGGATCTTATCGACGGATGAGAGCGAGACGATTCAAGTGGAGAAGGGTGACTACTTGATGTATTATCAACAATTAGCTGAAAGTTATGTGACACGACAACCTGTCGTATCACTGAAGGATGCGACACTCACAACGCAAATGATTGAACTTGCTCGACAATCGAGTGAATCAGGTGAAATGATCACGCTAAACTGATGATTAAAGCTCTGCTCATGTGGAGAGAGTGATGTCCACCGAAAACGATTATTGAGTTGACAATCAGAAAGAACATGCGATGATTTTTTTGTGAATGTGTTGATTCTATCTACTATCAAAGAAAAAAATCGATGCCGCTGAACAAACTGTTCGAGCGTGCATCGATTTTTTTATGCGGCATCTTCTTCTGTCGATTCAACCTTTTCGGTATGTCGGACAATCGGGAAGTTCTTAAAGAGGCGACTGCCGATCAGACCGAATCCAATTCCAAGGATGAAAAGAGCAACAGCTGTCAGTGTGACAGTTTGCCAGTCGTTGAAGCCATACATGACGAGCAGACCAGGTATGCCGGCAGCCGAACCCGGCGCATCATTGATCATTCCTGTCATCGCCACGATTAATCCGGCGAAGGCACCGCCTATGAAGTTCACGCTGTAAATCGGGATAGGATTCGCCGAGATCAGATCGGCCTGTGTCAACGGCTCGATCGCGACGGAAAGTTGATCTTTCTTCGTCCCAATCTTCAATTGACGGAACAACAAGTAGTTCATCGAGATGGATGCCGTCAATGCGAGAGCGGCGATCGCCATCGGTACACCTGTCAAGCCGAGCATCGCTGTCAAGGCCATCGAACTGAGAGGTGACGTCGATACGACGGTGACGATTCCGCCGAGCACAAGGCCCATGACGACCGGACTTTGTGTCGCCGCGAGTTCAATGACTGCACCGATTTGTGCGAGTGTATTTGAGACAAGTGGATCGATGCCAATTGCGAGGAGACGTGCGAGCGGCGCCATCACGATGACATAAAACATCATATCGACTCCAGTCGGGAGATAGCGGTTGATTCGTGTACCGACTAAAGCCAAGATATATCCTGCAAAAAATCCAGGAAGGATCCCGAATCCAGATACAGATAACCCGATCATCAAGCTATACACAGGATTGATTCCGAGCGCGATGGCAACGAGTGCTGCAGCGGCAGGACCCGATAACGAACCGGCTGCCTGCCCGACTTCTTCATATAAAGGGAGGGGGAGTAATCCTCCGATCGCATATGCGTTGAACGCTTCGACGAGGAAGCTTGCAATCGCCGCCCCTGCCAACGCGCCCATCGCTTTCATTCCAAACGGTGCCTTGTAACTGAATAGTGTGAACAAGGCAAGGATGAGTAATAAGAGTGCAACTCCTTGAATAATGACCATAAACGCTTCCTTCTTTCTACTTAAAATCATCTATAATTCATTCTATATTCAATCATAGAATCACTCCTGTAAAGCCATTTTCAACAGAAAAATTAAAAAAGACACATGATATCGCTTACAAGAGAAAACGAAAAATATGGTAGCGCTTTCTTTGAAAATGACAAGAATTGTACAAGTTTGGACGTGTCGAGCCGCATCAGATTGGGAACAGATAGGGGAAAGACTTTTCATAAAGTATTTGTCGAGGAGGTAAGAACATGCAGAACGAAGACAGGGAGTGGCATGCGCTCGAAGTAGACGAGGTTCAGTCACATGTGGAGACTGATATGGAGTCGGGTCTCTCGAAGGAGACGGTCACCAATCGGCAGGAGGAGTTCGGAAAGAACGTCCTACCTGAAAAGGAGAAGACGCCTGAAATCATAAAATTTTTAAGGCAGTTCAATGACATTCTCGTCTACGTCCTTTTGGGAGCGGCAGTTGTCACCGGTTTTCTAGGTGAATACATCGATACGATTGTCATCGTTCTAGTCGTCACGGTTATCGGCGTTGTCGGGTATCTTCAAGAAAACAAAGCGGAAGAGGCTCTTGAAGGAATTAAAAAGCTGTTAGAAACGAAAGCGACCGTCATTCGTAACGGTAAACAATACGAGATCGACTCAAGTGATCTCGTTGTCGGAGACATTCTCGTACTTGCTGCCGGGGATAAAGTGCCAGCCGATGCTCGGGTCACGCAGGCGGAAAAATTCAAAGTGGAAGAATCCGCCTTGACCGGTGAAGCCACAACGGTCGAGAAAAAACCAGATGTCGTCAAAGAAGAGGCCGTACTTGCTGACAGAAAGAACATGGTTTATTCAGGGACGAGCGTTGCGACTGGTAGTGCGAAAGCGATTGTTACGGCGATTGGCGAAGGTACAGAACTTGGTCAAATCAATGCTTCCATATCTGAAGTACAAACGGTGAAAACACCTCTCATTCGTCAGACAACAAAATTCGGACAAACCGTATCTATCGCCATCTTAATCATTTCAGTAGTCATTTATGCGTTCGGCTATTTCTTACGTGACTACGAACCAGTCGAACTGATGTTGACGACGATCGGACTTGCGGTAGCGGCAATTCCTGAAGGATTACCGGCCGTCATCTCGATCATCTTGGCGCTCGGTGTGCGAAACATGGCCGAACAGAAAGCCATCGTCCGCAGTTTGCCATCTGTCGAAACGCTAGGGGCGGTTTCGGTCATCTGTACAGATAAAACGGGTACGTTGACAAAAAATGAGATGACCGTCAAACAAATCGTGACAGCGAATCATGACATCGAGGTGTCCGGAAGTGGGTATGCGCCGAACGGTGATTTGGAGATAAATGGTCAGCCGTTCGACCTTGACGATGACGAGTCGATGATTGACTTATTGACCGTCGGTAAGACGTGTAACGATTCACAATTAAATGAAGAGGATGGTGACTGGGTCATAAACGGGGATCCGACCGAGGCTTGTTTACTTACTGTCGCCGAAAAGGCAGAACGTCCAATCGAGCGGCTCAAAGTGATCTCCAAAATCCCGTTCGACTCTGAGTACAAATATATGGCGACGCTCGTCGATTATAAAGGAGAGCGCATGATTTTTGTCAAAGGTGCGCCAGACCGCCTATTTGAGATGGCTTCGTCTAAAGACTTCACAGAAGAGTATTGGGACGAAAAACGGAAAGAAATTGCCGACCGAGGCCAACGTGTCCTCGGTGCCGGTTTCAAGAAAGTTGACAGTTCGAAACAATCGATTGACCATGAAGATGTCGAAAATAGTCTGACTTTCCTCGGGTTGTTTGGGATTGTCGACCCACCACGACAAGAGGCGATTGATGCGGTCGCCGCATGTCGTGAGGCGGGGATTCGAATCAAGATGATCACAGGTGATCATAAAGATACCGCCGTTGCGATTGCGAAAGAACTCGGGATGGAAGTCGAAGGTGCATTAGAAGGTCGTGAGCTTACCGACATGTCGGATGAAGAGATCAAAGAAGCGTCCGTTCATAATGACGTGTTCGCACGGACGAGCCCAAATGACAAGCTTCGGCTCGTCAAAGGATTACAAGAAAACGAACTCATCACTTCGATGACCGGAGATGGCGTCAACGATGCACCAGCATTGAAGCGTGCGGACATCGGCGTGGCGATGGGAATCAAAGGGACGGAAGTTGCAAAAGAGGCGTCTCAAATGGTTCTTGTCGATGATAACTTTAAAACGATATACAATGCCGTTCGGGAAGGGCGGCGCGTATACGATAACTTGAAGAAGACGATTCTTTTCTTGCTCCCGACAAACGGAGGACAAGCTTTGCTTGTAGCAATGAGTATCTTGCTCGGAGCAGCGGCTCCACTTAGCCCCGTTCAGATTTTATGGGTCAATATGGTCGTCGCGATCACACTTTCGTTGGCAATTGCTTTCGAACCGCTAGAAGAGAGTACGATGAAGCGGCCACCTCGACCGGCAAACGTACCGCTCCTCAGCCGTTATTACGTGTTCCGTGTCACGTTCGTCTCGATTATCATCGGGGGAGGTAGTTTATGGATTAACTACATGCTCGGTGACTTCGACTATTCGACCGAGAAACTGCAAACGATCACGTTGAATGCCATCGTGATGGCGCAGCTGTTCCACTTATACAATTGCCGAACAGAACTGCTACCTGCATTCAATCGTCATTTCTTTGACAATAAGATTGCCTTTCTCGTTTCAGGATTACTCATTGCGCTCCAATTGTTTATCACGTATGTACCGTTCATGCACACGTTGTTTGGTACTGCACCGCTTACGTGGGAAGATTGGATTTATCCGGTTGCATTCGGGGCAATCGTCTTCATCATCGTCGAAATTGAAAAAGCGATTTCAAGACGTGTGATTGGTAATCGAAACATTCATTGAGACGTTTCAGTTTATCGAAAAACGGATAAACAATGGGAGTAGACATGAAGGAGGGATACGATGAAACGTGATGAATCACAACCAGGGGTACATCCGGACCCGATACCAGATGATGAATCGAATCCAGCACAAAAGCCGGCTCCGACGCAACATCCTGACCCTGACCCAGAAGAAGAATCAGCAGAATAAATAATGAATCATCTATTAAAATTCCTCCTAATCCGATGGGTTAGGAGGAATTTTTTAACGCTTATGATTTTTGTTTTGATGAACGGCTGTTCTGCAATCGATTGAACTTTTTTTCATCTGTATGCTCGGTGACGACAAAATCACCGACTGGACACTCCCATTTTCCTTTGGCAACAACACATTCACGTAGCGTCACTTTGTCATCATACAAGTCCAGTTCTAACGTATCAGTTAGAAACTGATCGACTTTTTGGTTTGGAACTTTTACATACTCATTTAACTCAAGTTCTTCATTTTTGACAGTCACGTAAGACGTGACCTGAAAATAACGCATAAAAACGTCTCCTTTTTACTATGATTCGAAATCAACTCTTCATCTCCAACCGTTCACGTTTTGGAGGGGCTTCGTTGAAAGGTTTTCGGTGGCGGATCATGAGCCAGAATATTAAACCGAACAATGGGATGTACGGTAGTGGCCATAGGCTCATTTTATATCGTTTCGCATCTCGATTCATTAAGGTGATTTGAATGAATGCTAACAATAAGAAGTCGACCGTCATCGTTCGGACGAACTGATTCTTTTCAACATACGACAAGTACTCTGAAACATTTCCTGTATTTGCGGCTGCGACAAACAATCCAATCGTCACTAACAACAGAATGACACCGAGGATACGGGTCGGTAACGGTTTGACCGGTGTCGGATAAGGTGATTGTCTAGCGAATGCCAAATAGGGCGCGAGTAAAAATCCGCCGAGGAAAAAACTGCTGATGGCTGGTATGAGTGGATTTGGTTTTAACTGGTTGATTTCAGACCACAGAAGCGGAAACATCGCTAACGGGAATACACCTAAAATACTGAACAGAGAAAGCGAGTAGCCTTCGTATGCATCCGTGTTGTAGGTAAGAAAATCGAGAAGGAATCGTCCGTCAAATGGAACGTTCGGTCCGATGATGGCGAATGCGATGGCCAACCCCCATGGAATCAATAAAAATTTTCTTGTCATACGTTCACCTCGCCAATGATTGATAATAGTAGTATACCCTCTTTTAAGAACACGAAAAAATGAGAAAATGTATTACACATGTTCTCATTTGTTTTCGCGTGCATACGTTTTAATCATTGTGACAAGTTGTTGAGTTTCGTCAGCCTTTACGTCGAGCATGATTCCATAATCGTACAACGATCCCATCTGGCTACGATGTTTCACATGGCCAATCAATTCGAGTGGTGGAAGTGTCGGAACGAGTTCGAGGACGAAGTGGACCTGTAAACCATTCGAGAGTGGAAAAAGATAGTCAGAACGTAGTTTTAGTCCATGAGAGCTTATATTGATTAACTGGCCTTCTCCGTCATAAAGTTCTTTTTCTTCCCAAACGAGTCGATATGGAATCGTGCGTGGGTGCGGTAGGATATAACGAAAAGTTTCCTGTCGGCGATAACGCATCAATTCACCCCATTTCTCTACTTCCATTATCGGTAGTTGTTGAATTAAAGTGAAGAGGAAAATTCCGATTAACTAACCATCTACTCACTTTACAAAAATGAAAACGCTTTCTATAATGGTTATACGATTTGAATAAGGAGGGAATCGAATGAATGTACATGATTTACTCCGACGTTACTCCATTCAATCACCCATCATATATGAAAAGAAACATAACGGAGAATGGGTCAAACTCGATAGCTTGCCTGTTTACACCATTCTAGAAGTCGAATCAAATGATCAAACGATTGAGGCGATTGCGATTGACGCATTTAAAGCCATCACCGTATGCCGTGAGTCGACGTCGATTGAAGCCGCTCGACCTTATGCCGTGCGCATTCAAATTGAACGTACACGATGAAAGCGACAATATATGTTGTAGACATAAAAAGAGGAGGCCCGTCACCGCTTTATGGTGTGGACCCCCTTTTTTCTTTTTAAGCGGCGTCGCGTGCCGTCTCACTTGTTGGGTTCGTATGTTTTGCATAATACATGAACGGTGTTGCCATCCAGGCGATGACGAACTTCGCGACATAAGTCGTGATGAAGATGTTCCACCAAATGTCCCAATCCATTCCCCAAAACGCGATGATACAGAAAGTGAATGTATCAATGAGTTGAGAGAAGACGGTGGACCCGGTCGTTCTGAGCCATAATTTTTTTTCACCTGTTTTTGCCCGTATCTTTGAATATACAAAGACATCAAACAATTGTGAGACGAGATATGCGGCAAGGCTACCGATTGTGATCAATGGAAGCATTGAGAAGAGTGCCGCAAAACTCTCATGCATGAAGAGAGCTTCTTCAAACGGTTCATACAAAAGTGCATATTGCATAAGAATCGTCGAGACAATCAAAATGAAAAATCCGAGCCACACACCTTTTCGAGCAGCTGCCCTGCCATGTTTCTCGTTCAAGATATCGGTCGCCAAGTAAAGCGAACCGTATACGATGTTTCCTAGCGTGAAAATGTATCCGCCAATTACAATCTGTTGGGTGACTTGAATATTTGCGACGACTGACGCCATCGCAATCCAAGCATATAATCCGACCCGCCCAAACAATTTATAGCTCAAGACGAGTAATCCGAGTGTAAGGATGGCAGAAGGAATCCATAACCATTCGTTCAGCATGAATCATGCTCCTTCCTCTACTATTCAATGATTTCAACTTTTCAAGTTTATAGAGGATTAGAAATGCTGTCAAGGTGGTGGGTGGTGAGAAGAAACGGTTCGTACATCAATGGATTCACGTCACGTTGACGCTTCAGAAACAGACGGCCGAGACGTTCGGGGCGAGCGATCAAATGAGTAACAATCGTCTGACAAAGTGGTATTCACGACACGAAAAACAAGAAAGTGGGAACAAAGTGGGAACGGACAAAAAGAAAGCACCTCCTGTCATAAACAGGAAGTGCCCTAAACCGCGTGGTTGAGCGGTCTGTTTGATGCCTCCGACGAGAATCGAACTCGTGCTGCAGCATTACCATTGCTGAGGTCTGCCACTAACCTACAGAGGCGTTACATTCATTATCTTACACAGAATGTGCCTCGGTTTCAAGTTTTTTTAAAATAATATGTGATTCGAAAAGAATAGAATGTAACATCCATGCCGAGTCAGAAATGAGGGATACATTTCGAATGAGCGTGATTGACATGATACCAGTTAGAAAGATCATTGGCTTGTGCCCGAAACATCGATATAGCCATAATGAAACTTTGACGTCTTCCGTATAATCCGGGTGAATCCGAACCGCTCGAAAGCATCGCTCTCGAAATGAGCTTTTAAAACAATTCGTTTTTTCGCTACTCGAGATGCTTCATGCATCAATGCTTCGGAAAGTGGGGACGTGTCGGCGATGAAACGAAGCGGATTCAAGTGAACAGATTCGGAAATAGTTTTTTCAAACATCGGATCAAAGTAAATACAATCAAATGAATTTTCTTCACACGTTTTCAAATAGTCGAGAGAGTTAGTGTGAACGACCTCGATTCGGCGCATCGCCTCATTGACCTGTTCATCTTTTTCAATCCATACGGACATGCCTTCCCGAACGAGCTGTGCCGTGATGAATCGACTCTCAAGTCCTACGACGTGACCGGTTGGGCCAACGACATGGCTCATGACGATGCTGTCAGAACCAAGGCCGAGCGTACAATCCAATACACGATTACCAAAAGATGCGTTCAGCGCGTCAATGAGCGGGTCCCGCCCACCGCGACTCAATTGTTTGATTCGAAAGACGGAACTAGATGGATGAAAGAAAAACGGTTCCGTGCTGTTGAGTGGTGTGAATTCAACACGCCGCTTATCAAACACAAGTACATCATGATGGTGTCGACTTTTCAGCTCATCAATTGAATGTTTGCGTCGCTCGACAAATTTCATATTGTACTCTGCGGCATGCGTGTGTGCCCGAGACAATACATCGTCTGTCGGACGTAAACAAGTGGTTACAATATACATGATGTTGACTCCTTCATGAAAAATGAGACGCGTTGGCGTCTCATTTTTTCTTACTTAGTAGATCTGATAGTTCATCGATTAGTGCTTTGTGAGAAGCAAGTTCTTTCTTCTTCTCGTCATTGACGTTCATCGGACGTTTCGAACGGCTTTGTAACGCCTCAAGCGTCTGGTCAATTGATGACTTTAACGTATCTCGCTCTTCAGGCTTCAAAGATACTTCATGCGGATTTTCTCCAGAGGCATCTAATTCTCGCAGGCGTGCCATCAATTGTTTTGCTTCACGGTTCAAATCAATTAACAACCTGTCAATTTGTTCCAATCTCAACTTGATTCCATCTCGTTCTGTAAACATATGTTTCACCTCATTTTGCGGTTTAACCCTAGGGTCTCTTCTTGATTACTTTACCATAAATCTCGATAAACGAAACTACCGGGAATATATTCCATTTGTTTTGTGCGCAAGAAACAATTTTTCTCTATCCCCACACGAAGGTCGCTTGCTATACTTACTGAGCTAACAAGGAGGTGGGAGGATGGAGACGACAAATCATCCACCAAGAGCGCTCAAAGGGGCGATTGTATCAATCACAACTTATTTGGTCTTATCGGTAGTAAAAGTGTTCTTCGGATATATCTACGAGTCTGAGGCGGTGCTAGCAGACGGATTCAATAATACGACGGACATCATTGCGTCAGTTGCCGTTTACATCGGGATTCGGGTTGCCGCATTGCCACGGGACGCCGAACATAAATATGGTCATGCGAAGATGGAGACGATCTCTGCCTTGGTTGCCTCATTGATTATGATCGCAGTCGGTATCTTTGTTTTCTTCAGTAGCCTATCTAATTTAATCGAAGGCGAATATGCGGAACCAAATCCTTTGGCGGCTGTCGTCGCGCTCGTCAGCGCATTTATTTTATTTGGTGTGTATCGATTCAACTTGAACCTTTCAAGAAAAACAAAATCTTTGGCATTGAAGGCTGCTGCTAAAGATAATCTGGCCGATGCGTTAATTTCGGTGGGAGCGACGTTTGGAGTATTGTTCGCATACTTTAACATGCCTTGGATGGATACAGTCCTCGCCGTCATCATTGCCGGGATGATCATTCGCACCGCTATTCAAATCTTTTTAGATGCGACCCATCAACTCTCGGATGGTTTTCCACCACATCTCGTCGAGTCCTATGAAGAAACAATTGAACGTTTTGAACGGGTGAAGGAAGTACGTGAAATCAAAGGGCGACATTTAGGGAATCATGTCATGCTCGACGTGACGATTGCGGTCAATGGAGAATTGACGGTGGACGAAGCCCATGAACTCTGTGACGAAATCGAACGTGAACTAGATGAACGGCATGCGGTCGAGTCTGTTCATATTCATATCGAACCGATTTGAGTTTCGGTTATCTTTTGCGCTTCATGAAGACATTCGTTTATAATATGCAGAGAGATACTGAACTACAAATGAAGGAGGGCACGGGATGAACATCGTGCGTCAACCTATTCGTCAGATAGACCAAACTGAATATGAACATTTTCAAAAATATGGGGAGAATTCATACGGCGTTTCTGCCGAGGAGTTAAAAGGGATTCTTGAAGAGATGGGATCGGAACAACTGTATCATGCCGAGTCGCATAGTTATGGTGAGGATTTTTATTACGATTTGATGGTCGACAATCAACTCGTCGGTAAGGTGTTACTACTCAAACTTGCTCGGGTATATCAACTCGACCTGATGGTGTTCGATGAATTTAAAAATCGAGGGTATGCCACAGAAGGCTTGAAGCTCGCCTTACTGGATTCAAATCTGGTAGATGGACAAATCGTCCGCGCTGGCATTCCACCTACGAGTCCTCACCAGCAAGAAATGCATCACGTTCTTGTTAAAAATGGGTTCGAGAAGCGAAATGGCCTTTATTATTTGAACTTCAAGAGACGATATGTAGTGAACCATTAAGCTGACGGCGTTTCGCATGTCAGCTTTTTTCATATGGAGGGGTAAGGATGAAGCAAGTCACCATTAGAGATATTGCCGAGATTGCCGGCGTTGCGAAGAGTACGGTGTCCCGTTACCTGAACGGTGGCTCGGTCGGAAAGGCGACGAGAGAAAAAATTGACCGAGTCATTCGCGAAACGAACTATGAGCCAAACCAGTTCGCGCAGAGTCTCAAATCGAAGCAAACAAAAATGATCGGCGTGATCGTACCAAGACTCGATTCGTATGCTGCCTCTCGAACGATGATGGGGATTGATGAGCTGCTCACTGAAGTAGGGTATCAAATGCTCGTCGTCAATACGGCGCAACAAACAGAGCGGGAAATCGAGCAATTGTATAACTTGGCCAAACAAAAGGTCGCAGGCATCATTTGGCTTGGTACGACGGTTACTAAGCGTCACCTTGAGGCGATCAGTACAATCCAAATTCCGGTCTTACTGATCGGGCAGCAACACGACGATGTGCATAGTCTCGTCTATCCAGACCACGAAGCAGCCTATGCACTCGGTACACAATTCACGGAATGGGGACATCGAAACGTGGTCTATGTCGGCGTGTATGAGTCAGATATTGCCGTCGGACAAGATCGACGTGACGGTTTTTTAAAAGCGTTTCAAGAGTCGGGGGCACACGTAAGGGTCATTCAAACGACGTTTAAGATTGAGGACGCGATTCCAATCGGCGAACAGTTGGCAAGTGAGGCAGGTTCAATCTCTCTCATCGTCTGTGCAACAGACAATATAGCACTTGGCGTTTTGAAGGGACTGGCAAACCGAGACATCTCAGTGCCTAAAGACGTCTCTGTAAGTGGGTTTGGAGGATACGATTTCACGGAAGTATTCCATCCATCAATTACGACCGTCCAACTCCCGCATCGAAAAACAGGAGAAATGGCAGCGAATATGATTCTCCAACTTTTGCAAGGTGACACGGTGGCGATGAAAACGTTCACAAATTTCGAATTAAAAGTACGAGAAAGCGTTGACAATATAAAATAAATGATTTATATTCATGTTGCGGAACCGGTTCCGCAACATTTTTTATACTATTTTGGAACCGGTACCAATATTACTTAGAACTTATATTGATTCATGGAGGTGGACGATATGAACACCGTACATTGCATCGGCGAACTGTTGATTGATTGGGTATGCGAAGATGCCTCGAGCGACGTCGTCAACGGCACGACGTTCGTCAAGAAGGCAGGAGGTGCACCTGCGAATGTCGCCGCAGTCGTCAGTAAACATGGGGGACAATCAAGTTTCCTTGGACAGGTAGGCAATGACCCGTTCGGTCTCTTCTTGAAAGAGACATTGAGCGAGAACGGCGTCGGAACGGAAAATCTCGTGGAAGCGGGGGATACGACGTTCGCATTCGTGTCGATTCAAGAGGATGGAGAGCGCGACTTCACATTCCGTCGCGGAAGTGACGGGGAGTACGCATTTGATTCGATTGATTTATCGGCAATCAAGTCTGAAGACATTGTTCATTTCGGATCGGCGACAGCACTGCTCGATGGAAAACTGAAAGATGCATACTTCAAACTATTGCAATTTGCAAAAAAAGACGGATTATTCGTTTCATTCGATCCAAACTATCGGGACGCCCTCATCACGGATTTAGAGCAGTTCAAACAAGATGCGAGGCATTTCATCGCGGAAGCGGATTTCGTCAAGCTGAGCGAAGAAGAAGCATACTTGTTAACGGATGAAGAGCGACTTGAAGAAGCGGTTCAAGCACTTCTCCAACTAGGTGCAAAGCAGGTTGCGATCACACTCGGTTCTCGTGGCACGTGGATTGCGACATCTGATCACCATGAGATCGTACCATCGATTGCAATCGACAGTGTGGATTCGACAGGTGCGGGTGACGCGTTTGTCGGTGCCTATTTGTATCGTTTGGCGACACTCGGATTCGAACCGGAGCGATTACGTTCCGACATTGAATATGCGAACGTAACAGGGGCATTGACATGCACCGCTTATGGAGCTATTCCAGCAATTCCATCACGACAACTTGTGAATGAAACGTTAGGAGGGAACTGAAGATGGATTACAAAAAAGAAACAGCATCGATCTTAGAAGCGATTGGTGGAAAAGAGAACGTCGCGGCAGCAGCCCACTGTGCGACTCGCCTTCGCCTCGTATTGAACGACGAGTCAAAGGTCGATGAAAAGGCGCTCGAAGCACTCGATGTTGTCAAAGGAACGTTCTCAACGGGAGGACAATATCAAATCATTATCGGTCAAGGCACGGTCAACAAGGTTTACGCCGAACTATCCAAGTTGACTGGTCTCGGAGACATGTCGACGACAGATGTAAAATCAGCCGGGGCGAAAAAGATGAACCCGCTCCAACAGTTCGTCAAAATGTTATCAGATATTTTCGTGCCAATCATTCCGGCCATCGTTGCCGGCGGTCTCTTGATGGGAATCAACAACTTATTGACGGCGCAGGACTTGTTCTTTGAAGGGCGTTCATTGATTGAACAGTATCCAGGGATGGCTGATCTTGCAGCGATGATCAATACGTTCGCAAACGCCGCCTTCGTTTTCTTACCTGTACTCATAGGGTTCTCCGCGGCCAAGAGGTTTGGGGGTAACCCATATCTTGGAGCGGCGCTCGGAATGATCATGGTTCACCCGGACTTGATCAATGCATATGCTCAGGCGAGCGTAGAAGAGATTCCGGTATGGAACATCTTCGGTCTTGAGATTGAAAAGTTAGGTTACCAAGGACAAGTCTTACCTGTTCTCGTCTCGGCCTACATTCTATCAAAACTTGAAATAAACATTCGGAAATATATGCCGGCGTCACTAGACATTTTGCTCACGCCGTTGCTTTCGCTCCTTTTCACAGCGTTCATCACGTTCGCGTTCGTCGGTCCGATCACACGTGAAGCGGGTAACTTGATTATTGATGGGCTTGTCTGGACGTATGATTCACTCGGACTTGTCGGTGGCTTGATCATGGGTCTTCTCTACGCCCCAATCGTGATCACGGGCATGCACCATAGCTTTATTGCGATTGAGACACAGCTTCTTGCCGATATCGCTAAAACAGGTGGATCGTTCATCTTCCCGATCGCTGCGATGTCAAACGTCGCACAAGGGGCGGCTACGCTTGCGGTCTTCTTCTTGACTCGTGATAAGAAGATGAAAGGTGTTGCGTCAGCTTCAGGTATCTCCGCATTACTTGGGATCACAGAACCTGCCATGTTCGGGGTCAACCTAAAACTTCGTTATCCGTTCATCGCAGCCATCGTTGGTTCGGCCATCGCGTCTGCCTTCATCGTCGGAAACGACGTCTTGGCAGTAGCGCTCGGTGCTGCCGGGTTACCGGGAATCATCTCAATCGCACCTGGGTCAATCATCTCGTACATCATCGGTATGGCGATTGCGTTCGCCGTGACGTTTGGATTGACATTTATCCTCGCGAAGCGACAAGCAAAAAAAGAAGCGGTGAAACAAGCCGCATAAAGAAAAAGGAAGTGACACTATGAATTGGACGAAGGCCGAACGTTATCGTTCACTCCGAGACGTGAGCGCCCTCGATATGGAGGTGCTCCGGGCAAAGACGGCCGCATCCCCGTGGCGGTTTGGATACCATATCCAGCCGCCGACGGGCCTCCTTAACGACCCGAACGGCTTCGCGTATTATGACGGAGAATACCATTTGTTTTATCAATGGTTCCCGCTCGGGCCAGTTCACGGTCTGAAACACTGGTATCATGTCAGTTCAACTGATCTCGTCCATTGGACCGACCGCGGGGTGGCGTTAGTCCCTGAAACGAAGGAAGATTCCCACGGTGCCTATTCAGGAAGTGGTTTCGTCGTCGATGACGCCCTTCACGTCATGTATACCGGGAATCATCGCACGGACGATTGGACGCGTCACGCCTCGCAAATTATCGGTGTCTTACGTGACGGGGGAATTGAGCGACGTAATGTGGCGATCCCAGATATTCCAGCAGGCTATACGGAGCATTTTCGTGATCCAAAAGTATGGGAAGAAGATGGAACGTATTATACGATTATCGGCGCGCAGCGAACTGATGAGACAGGATGTGTCGTCTTATATCGTTCGACCGACTTGAATGAATGGACGTTTTTAGGTGAGATAAAGACCGGGCTCGAACAGTTCGGTTACATGTGGGAATGTCCGGACGTGTTTGAGTTAGATGGACGACATGTCTTGATCTTTTCCCCACAAGGGATCGAGGCGTCGGGACATCGGTACCACAACATCTATCAATCCGGATATATCACGGGCACGCTCGATTTGGAGACGCTCGTCTTCACACACGAATCGTTTGAAGAGCTCGATTTCGGTTTTGACTTTTATGCTCCGCAAACGACGGAACATGACGGTCGGCGTATTCTCGTCGGCTGGATGGGCTTACCAGAGATTGAATATCCGACAGACCGCTACGGATGGGCGCATGCGTTAACACTGCCACGTGAACTATCGGTAGAAGACAGTATGTTGAAACAACGACCTGTTCCAGAAATGAAGCAGCTCCGACAAGACCAATTTGTCAATGAATCAGGTACGCATATCGACTCTGTGTCGCCTGAACGCTATGAAATGGAACTGTCGACGTCCGGGGAAGATTTCGAACTCGAACTGTTGAAGAGTGATGAAGAGTCGCTTGTGATTCGGTACGAGAAAGAGAGGTGCGAGTTGACTATTGACCGGACGGATGCGGGTGAACCGTTCGCAACTGAGTTCGGCACGACTCGGACGAAAGTGCTCGACGTCACGTCCCTTCATCTGTTCGTCGATTCCTCAAGTGTTGAATGTTTCGTCAACGATGGTGACGCCGTGGCAACACTTCGCGTCTTCCCAGGTGAGGGTCAGAAACGGATCCGGTATGTCGGAAACGAGGCAAGTCTAGTCGGTTGGAAGTATGAATGAGTAAGAAAGCTGAGCGGTCGCTCGGCTTTTTTTATCGTCAAATTGTTGAAACCGATTTAATGGATATGACGTATAAAAGTTGAGAAGAGTGAAATGGGGGGATGAGGTCAGTTGATGCAGTTCGGATGATTATGAAACTAATTGGAGGACGAGAATGAAGAAGTCGATGCTTGGCTGATGATGAGATTGGTAGCACATATGCGTTCGACGACGTGATCTCGTTACGGTTTAACGAATTAGAAAAGCACCTCTTGTGGAGATGCTTTATGAATTGAAATGGATGAAGCGCTCGATTTGTCGTTCTGACTTTCTCGCTTGTCGTCCTACCCAAATCAGGTGACCAGGGCTGTTCAGAATCGTAAGCTGAGCATGCGGGATCAAGCGCTTCGCGTAGTAAGCGTGACGAACCGGGACGGCCTTATCATTTTTAGAGTGGACAATATAGGTCGGGCATGATACACCGAGTAATACTTCACTCGATACGCGCTGTTTTAAATCGAATTGTGCGCCCAAGCCGAACGCCATTTGATTGGCGACACGTTTGAGGAGGAAGATGTCATAAGGTGAGATTTCTTCCCGAATCGTCTCGAGTGCCAGTTTACTTGTCGATTCAATCATGCGAGCCGTCGCCTCGAACGGATGTTTTTCCATCGCCCTGGCGATAAACTGTTTCATGATGTATTGAAGCGCGATGAATGCCGGTTGGACGACGTTTCGACTGACCGTATCGCGATAAGGGAAATCGACCATGCTCGTCACGGCAGCGGCGAGTGTCAAACTGAGTACGTTTTGATTGAATGAGGCGAGTTCGATGGCTGTCGGTCCACCGGCAGAAATGCCATATACATGATATCGGTCAATCTTTAGCATCTGCATCAAATGATGGAGTTGCGTCGCAAACACTTGAGGAGATGCTGAGAAGGAGTAGGGCGTTTCTCCATATCCGGGTCGAGACGGGACAATGACCCGAAAACCAGACAAAACGAGTTGGTCCACATGGTATGGTTCTAAGCTCGAGGACTGGGTCCCATGAATCAGAACGATGACAGGTCCGTGACCGCGGTCTATATATTCAATTTTTGAGCCGTCGATATGTGCATAATATTTCATTTGAGATGGCGCCTCCTTAAACAGTTTGTAATGGAAAATACCTTTATTTCGTGGAAATAACATGATAATGTCTGTTTATACATAATTTACATAGAGAAATGAAAGGGGATAGAACCGTGAATAACCGAGAGCGGTTACTTGCAGTGCGACGTTTCTTTGAACGTTACACGGATGAGGCGAATCCAAAAACGTTAGAGGATCTGCTCGAATATTTATCTACGATCGGAGATACTTCTAAGTTAGCAAAAAAATCGGTGAAAGACGACATCCAAGCACTGGACAATTCGGGGTTTGAAGTACAAGATGACTTGGAGAAGAATGGGCTCGCCAAAAAGTATTGGCACTCGGCTCGTCTGTTTGAAATTCACGAACTTCGAATGATGGTCGATGCGATCGTCGCAGCCAAGTTCATTTCAGAAGACGTGACTGAGGAAATTGTTGAAAAGCTTCGCATGTTGACGAGCGAGCGAGAAGCGAAGACGCTACAATCCATCGTCAAGACACCGAAGAAAAAACACGGTCATATTCCCTATCATATCGACAGAATCCAGCGTGCCATTCATGAGCAAAAAGCGATTTCATTCCAATACACGGATGTCGTCGGATTTGACGTGACGAAGCGAACGTTTCCTCTCCGTCGTGACGGCGAACGCTATGTCGTCAACCCGATCGACCTACATTGGAATCATGAGCAGTACTACTTGATTGGCATCGACGAGTCCATCGGGGAGGTTCGGAACTATCGCGTCGACCGAATCGTCAACTCGGAGATTGTCGAAGACGGTATCATTCGTCCAAAACATCATTTACCGGATGACTACTATCAAAAGTCCTTCAACATGTACAATGGACTAGATGAGCAAATCGTCTTATCCGCAGATGAACGGGTACTCCCGGTCATTTTTGACAAGTTAGGCGAGGATGTTTCGATATCTGATCATGGAGAACGGTTCCTCATCCGTTTTGACGCGGCCGTATCTGACGGATTCATTTACTGGTTGCTTTCACTAGGTGCGCAAGTGGAAGTGGTCGAACCGCTCTCGCTTCGCGACCATATGAGAGCGACGATTGAGCAAATGGCAACTACTTATGAGCATACAAGCATTCATTCCTCCATCGAGTAAGTAGATGTGCTATACTGCTTGCGACACTTAATGAAGGGGGACAGGCGGATGTTGAATTGGATGCCATTGATCATTCCGATTGTCGCTGTCATTTTCGTAACGATCGTCGCAAGACGAGCCATGAAAATGGATAAAGAGAACTAATAGGAAGAGACATCGTCCAGGATTGGGAGATGTCTCTTTCGCTATGGAGGTAGAACGTGGATACGATTACACATACGTTATTCGGTTTGACGCTATATGGTGCAGCCGATAAACGTGACTTAAAGCAACATGAAAAACGAGCCTTGTTTGTCACGACCCTCGTCGGGAGCCAGATCCCGGACAGTGATGTGATTTCACGGCTATGGGACACGGAGGGCATGTATCAGATGTGGCACCGCGGCATCACCCACTCCATCTTTCTCGTCCCGCTCTTTGCCCTGCTCATCTACATACTCGTTCGCCTCCTCTTTCGGGTGACGGACATCCGTTATTTTTGGTGGGCATTGTTGTCTGTATTCATACACAATACGTCCGATTTGTTCAATGCGTGGGGAACGGGCTACTTCGAACCGTTCTCGGACGTGAGGATTACGTTCGGTGTGATTCCGATCGTCGATTTCGTCTATTGGGGTATTTTCTTGGCTGCCTGGCTCGTCGCTCGGAAGCAGGAAATTCGTTATAAGACGTATCGGTATGCTTGGGCAGCCCTCGTCCTATATGTCGCGATTCAAAGTGTGCAAGGTGCGTATTTATATGAGACTTATGCAGATGACTATGAGGAAGTGGCACTCTCGGCTTCATTTATCCCGACGCAGTTCACCGTCATCACAAAGACTGACGAGAACGTTTCGCTTTACAAGGACTCTATCTATCAAGATTCTACCTTGCAGTATGAACTGACGAGTGACGAGAAGGTGAATTTAGAACCGCTCTTCAAAGAAAATAATGAAGCACGCACTTTGGCCAAATGGTCGCCATTCGTCGTCATCGTGGCGGATGAAGAACGACTCGGCGTCTTTGACCCACGTTTTTATGACGGAGAGTCCTCATTTTTATTTGAATACATCGAAAGGTAGGGCAACGGATGGGACGTATACGTTATCTCTTTATCTTCGCATATGAACAGGCACTTAGTTGTATCTTCCCGGTCGCCATCTTTGGTGCGCTCGCCGTCACGAAATTTGTGGAGTTGCCGCTCCCGCGATATGATGTCTTACTCATCTGGTGTCTGTTCGTCCAAGTGATTCTTGTAAAGACTGGACTTGAGACGATGGAAGAAGTGAAGGTCATCAGCTGGTTCCATGTCATCGGTCTCGGACTTGAACTATTCAAGGTACAGATGGGTTCATGGAGTTATCCGGACGAGGCGTTCACGAAAGTGTGGGGTGTTCCGCTCTATGCAGGATTTATGTACGCGAGTGTCGGGAGTTACGTCGTCCAGGCATGGCGTCGCCTCGATTTACGATTCACGAAGATGCCGAACCCAATCGTTGCCTTCGGACTTGGGATTGCGATTTACTTCAACTTCTTTTGGCACCATGTTTGGCTAGATCTTCGGTGGCTGTTGATCGCGCTGATCTTCTTAGCGTTCGGTCGTTCGATTGTCTCGTATCGTTTGGATGACAGACGATTCGAGATGCCGGTCGTCCTATCGTTCTTCTTGATTGCCTGCTTCATCTGGCTCGCAGAAAATATTGTCACGTTTTATAACGGCTGGGCGTACCCAGACCAGATGAACGGCTGGGCCATCGTTGATTTAGGGAAACTATCGTCCTGGTTCTTACTCGTCATCATCAGCATCCTGCTTGTCGCTTGGCAAAAGCGAAAACTAGAATATGAAACGACTTAACTCGACTTGTGTCGAGTTTTTTGATTGAAAATAAGAATCGAATCCTTTTGTAGAGAAACTACGTAGTGAATATCGAGGTGATGGGGTTGTTGGAAATTGTTCTCACTTGGTTCATTGGATTATTGTGTTTAGGATCTCTTGTCATCTATTGGAGAGAGTGGCGGGAGACACGCAATTGTGTGAAATTAGGAAAAGTCTTTCTCGCTGTTTTCGCATCAGTTGCTATACTTGGAATGGCCGGGATGGAGACGTACGACCGTATGACGACGAATTACATCGTCGAGACAGGAGAATGTTACGTCGTGAATGATCAGTCTTCGAAGGGTTCGTCGAACGTGACGTTATGGTTCGGCGAGCGGGCATACGGCTTCAAGGAAATTCCGGATGTTGCGTATGGTCCGGGACAACTATTTTCATGTCGTGCGACGATGACGAAGCAGATGCAATCAGGAATCGATTATGAGTTGCGCTCACTTGACGGTGAGTTATTGTTTTCGACTGAATAAGATCGGAATAGAGATGACTTGTACTAGGACTAATCGGGTACAAGTTTTTTAATGACTTATAATCATTAAAGGCTCAAAAAACAGAATTATCAAAAAATATTGCCTGATTCTAAAAATTAGATATGGATAAAATATGAAAAGTGTTATATCTGATTGCTCGTGAATGGGGAATTCTTTGTGGGTGAGAATGTATATGTAATTCATCCAGATGTAAAGTAATACATGTTTTTGATTACAAATACATGATGACAAGCAAAAACGTGTTCAAAGCTATATTCATAGCTTCGAACACGTTTTCCTATCATTGACTCTTATATGTATGCCATAAAAGTAACATGACGAATATGAAAGCCAGGCCACCAATCAAATTTGTTACGAACAAGATGTATTGAGACGATAAAAAACGGAGAGCAGCCTGGTATATAAGCGACAGTGCAATCACGGCAAAAATGAAAATGCCAAAAGGATTGGAGAGGATCTCAAATAGTTTATAATCCACGGTCATGCACCAAGGGACCGGAGTTTCTGTAACGTACTACCAATCATTTCGATTGCATCATCCTTTTCCGCATCTCCTCTAAAAAGATCGGAAGAATATTCAAAAAGATCGCCGCGATCGTCAAAAACCATAACGCACGAGACATACCGGGTACGACATCCGTTATGGCACCCCAGTCTTTTGCTTCGACCCACATGTTGAGCAGGCTATATTCGGCGCATAACGTGAGAGCAACTAAGGATAGGGCAATCGCCATCGGCAACTTATAGTCCTTCTCCATCATGAATACGGTCAAATTAATAAACGTTGCCCCAATCGCCGCCAATCCAAAAATAATCCACATCCTTTAACCCCCTAAATATTTCTATAAACACATTGTATCATACAAATTAACCCAAATAGATTTCAGAAAATTGTTTCTATTCACATAATAAATATGCTAGAATCAGTGGGAAGTGTCTTTGGATATTATTCCCTTTAGAAAATGAACAATCGACCGGACATCCTCTCACACGTTTGATTGAGAGGTTGGCATTCAAAAGGAGATCGAACTATGACGTATATTGCCCGAAAATCACTTCATCTGATTGTCGCATTTTTTATCTTGATTGCGATTAGTGCGTTACCATCGCTCGTCGTTCAGACGGATTTTAGTCTGACGAACTATTGGACTGGCATTCAACAACAAATGGACCAATTACAGAAACTAGAGGACATTACATATTACAACATCACCGCGCAACGTTACTTGCCACTCTTGCCGGCACTTGGACCGCTCGTCAAAGAATCGGTCATTATTTTTACGACGGCACTCGCGGTATCGACCTCGCTAGGATTGATGTATGCGAACTTCTATTATCGGAGCGGGAGACGAGTTCGTACCGTCTTGCACCAAACGAGTCAGACGCTCGAGATGGTCCCCGATTTGTTTTGGTTAATCTTTTCACAGTTTCTTGCGATTACAATTCATAAGTCGACGGGGTTCGATCGCATTGAAGTTGCCGGAGGATTCGCAGAGTACATTCGGTTTCTCCCGATTGTCACCTTGACACTGACGACCTTATTCTTCTTTATCAAGTGGTTGACGATCCATATCCATGAACAAGAAGCCATTCCGTATCTCGAGCTCGCGCAAGCGAAAGGGATTCGACCGAGAGGACTGTTTTGGAAACATTTGTTGCCAAATATCATCTATCGCTTCTACCTCTTTTTCCGTTCGAACATCATCACCATCTTATCGACACTTCTAATTGTCGAATATTTATTTAACGTTCAAGGGTTATTCCGCTTCGCCGTCTACAACCCGCAGATGGAGATCTTACTCGTCATCTTATTCGTCATCTATATCCCGATTTTTCTGTTGGATCTACTGATTGAATGGATTATTCCGAATGCATGGAAAGGAGGGATTTGATGCGCCGAGTATTAATGCGTGACCCGATTTTCATTTTCTGTTTTGTTATCGTATCGGGTCTATTGTTGATGAGTTTTGGAAATACCGTGTTTCGTGATGGGAACGTAGATCAAACCCTCATGCTCTACTCTGATGAAGGGAGACTCATCGGAATCCCACCATTAGAACCGTCAAAATATCAATGGCTCGGGACGGACAATGCGGGATATGATTTATTCCAAATGCTCGTGGAAGGCTTTAAGTGGACCGTTGGCATCTGTGCGCTCGTCGCATTCGGACGGATGGTCATCGGATTATTGATTGGCATTCCCCTTGCTTTCAGGGGAACTCGCTTAAATCAATTCTTTAAGTCACTATTGGACGGCTTTTTGATTCTACCGATTTCATTGATCGCATTGATGATGTTGGTAGGGACACTGATCTTTTTTGATTCGACACAAGTGCCTCCATTATGGGATCGAGTAAAGATTGAACTAATCGTCTTGATCGTTCTCGGATTACCTGCCGTCACGTTATATCTCATCACGGAGATCCGACAATTGCTTCAACAAGAGTTCATGGTCGTTGCCGAGACGCTCGGTGGCAGTGTCTGGCATCGTGTGAGACTGCATCTTTTCCCGCATCTCGTGCCAACCCTCGTGATCGTCTTCATGCAACAGTTTGTTCAGACGCTCATGTTGCTCATTCATCTCTCACTGTTTGGGATTTTCTTCGGAGGAACGGTCATGTTACATGAAGGGATTATGCCGACCGTTTATGAATGGTCTTCGATGTTCGGGTATTATTTCAGACAGTTCACCGCGATGACATGGATGACGAATCACCTGTTTCTCGTCCCGGCCATGTCACTTGCTGCGCTTATCTTTATCTTCAACTTGTTGACGAGCCGTCTCGAGCGAGCATTTCAACTCAGACGTCAAGAACCGGTGGGGACCGAGGCAAGTCTAGCACAATCGGAAGCGGCAACTGCTTCCCTTTCAAATCCGTTTTCTCTCATTGATTCGAGTGTATCTGAAAAGAATGAATCGGATGATCTCTAAAGAGGTCATCTGGTTTTTTTATGTATCAAATCGACTGAACCCTCATGATTGCGGGAACGTATATAACAGAATAAGATAACTAGTCGAAAAAGGAGTGAATCAACGTGAAAGCTGCGATATGTACGGCGTATGGGGGACCAGAAGTATTCATCATTCAAGACGTAGACCGCCCGAAACCAAAAAGCAATGAGCTACTGATTCAAGTCCATGCATCGGCCGTTCACTCGGGAGATCGGCGACTTCGCGCATTGGACGTTCCTGCACTCGGAAAACTACCGATGCGAATGGTTATGGGGTTCAAGACACCAAGACAACCGATTCTAGGTGTCGTGTTGGCAGGTGTAGTGGTAGAGGTCGGTAGCGGTGTAAAGAGTTTTCAAGTAGGGGAGAAAGTCTATGCGCTCACGGGGATGCGGTTTGGTGGATATGCGGAGTTTGCTTGCGTGAACGAATCGAAATGTGTGGTTCAGATGCCCGCGCATGCCAGCTTTATCGAGGCAGCGGCGCTACCATTTGGTGGGACGACGGCATTACATTTTTTACGGAAGGCACGTATCGAGCGAGCGACGAACGTTCTCATTTATGGTGGAGCGGGTGCAGTCGGCTCCACTGCCGTACAGATTGCGAAGTACTACGGCGTACATGTGACAGCGGTCTGCCATGAGCGGAACGTTGAGCTTGTGAAGCGGCTCGGGGCAGATGTGGTCGTCGATTATTCGAGAGAAGGGTATGACCGTGAATTGGGCACGTATGATGCCGTCTTTGACGCTTCGGGGAAAATTGATAAACGACTAGCCAAAAAACACGTGGCAGAGAATGGTGCGTTCAGTTCCGTCGCGGGACAAGGACCGGCGAGCGAACGAAAAGAGGATTTGATGTTTTTAAATGAACTGTTTGAGGCAGGGGCGATACACCCCGTCATTGATTCGGTTTATTCGCTAGATGAGATTGTCGAGGCACACCGATATGTTGATCAAGGGAAGAAGAAAGGGAATGTCATCGTGGCGATCGACCATACATGACAATTTATAATTTCCACCAACATTACTTATTTCACATACCGGATTTTATTGTTTTTTGTAGTGAGAAAAGACTAGTTACACAATTATTAAATAAAAATGTGAGTACCATCATGCTGAAATCAAGGAGGCAAACATGAGAATCACAGAA
Source organism: Exiguobacterium qingdaonense (assembly GCF_018617855.1). GTDB lineage: Bacteria > Bacillota > Bacilli > Exiguobacteriales > Exiguobacteriaceae > Exiguobacterium > Exiguobacterium qingdaonense. Next base: position 86,205 of record NZ_JACSKY010000001.1, on the reverse strand, counting down.
GCCACCCTCTATACGAACCGGCTAGAGGAAATGAAACGTTTCTATGTAGAGAAGCTTGGACTATCCGTCGCTGACGAAAATTCGACCCGATTTCAAATCGATTTAGGGGAAGACACCCTGATCTTTCAGGAGGCGGTAACGGAGCAAGAGCGACAATACCATTTCGCTATCAATATTCCGGCTAACCGATTCAAAGAAGCGAAAGAATGGCTGATGTCACGTGTCCCGCTTTTAACCGAAGACGGGGAGGACGAAATTTATTTTGAAGGAATCGATGCATCATCGCTCTATTTTTATGACGCGGACGAGAATGTCGTCGAGTTGATTGCTCGGCACTCGGTTAATCCAATCAGCGAGGCAGGAGAATTTTCTTCCCATGAGTTTCTCGGAATCGGCGAGATGAGCTTGACTGTATCTGACCCGTCTTACGTCGCACAACAGCTCGCGGTCATTGGTGTCAATCGTAAGGATGGCAACCCAATCGATTCACATCACTTGAACTTCTTAGGCCCACATAACGGCAAGACATACATTCTTCTCGTCCCAAGCGGACGTGTTTGGCTCTTCTCACCAAAAGTGTCGATCCCGAGTCCGATTCGAATGCTCATCCATCAACGATACATCCTTGAAATCGATGAGAGAGAAGAGTTTCAAATCTATTCTATCAACAAATGAGTTCACGATTGAACTCATTTGTTACTCTTCGGAACTGAGAAAACTACGAATCTCCTCTAATCTCGTGTTTGCATGTTCAAGGTCTACCTCAAACGATTTGTCTGAACAGTTAATCGTAAGCGATTCACCATCTTGTCGGGAGTACTCGAGTAACATCGACTGGACCCGTTCGCGGACGACTTGTGCGTTCACGTCAGAAGTCTGAGGGAAAATTACGGCGAACGTGTCTCGAGCGACCCGGTATTTCTTATCTGTTCGTCGAGTCGCTTCGTGTAACTCGTCACTAAAATAGTCTAAAAACCATTCATACTCACTCGGACCGTATCTTTTTTTAAAATCGTTTAAGATCGGTAGAGTAATGAATGTGACGACGAACGTCTCGCCGTGACGAATCAAACGATTCCGTTCTGCCTCTACATCCATCAAAAAGCGATCACGGTTGTCAAAGCCGGTCTCAGGGTCGACAGCAATCAACTGATTGACTCTAGCCTCCGCGACACGCAATACGAATTGAGACTGAAATAGCATGACTTGAAGCAAGTACGCGAGTCCTGTCAATACAACACATTGAAGGATGACGAAGAGCTGGTCGATCGTGTCGAGAGAGTCTGGCATACTCAATAAAAAATAAGAGGAAAATGCCAGGAGAATCAGGCTGCCAGATCCTCGATGGACAATCAAAGTAGAGAGGAGAAGGATCGGGATAAACGCAGTCCACCAAAGTGGCAATTGATTCAAAATCAAAAACATAGAGAATAGTGAACTCATTGTCACGAAACCGACGATGAGTGCGATCAAACGTAGCGACAACGTTGACCAGTATCTCATAGATGTCCTCCCTTCAAAAAGAAATAATTTGCATCAAAAACACTATTATCCATTTGCCGAAATCACAAATTCTAAAACCAATTCAAGCACCTGATTCATTATAAGTGATTATATGAGAAATGAACCGCTCATTTTAGAAAATATGTGAATGGTCCTATACCAGTCTCTCTTACAATGAGAGGTTGTTGTTTGGGTTATAATGGAAAGGAGGTTTTTTTATGAACGGAAATCATACGCTTGTTGTCGGTGGGTCTGGCATGTTGGCAGAAGTCGTTACCTACCTGTGTAGGAAGTGTCAGCATGTGACGGTCATTTGTCGAGACTTTGACAAAATGAAAATCCTGATTGAACGACATCCGAAAACGTGCAATGCACTAATCGTTGACTATCGTGACGAGGAGGCCCTCTCAATCGGATTGAAGAAAGCGGTTCGTCAAAACGGTCCGTTCAATCAAGTCATCGCCTGGGTTCATCGTGATGCGGGGAAGGCGATGCAAGTCATTTTGGATTATTCCGTGCGTGCAGATGTTGTACATATTTTAGGGAGTCAAGCAAATCCCGAATATGAGAAAGAAATTTTATCTATAACGAGACAACAATCATATCGACAAGTCCAGCTTGGTGCAATCTTTGAAAAGAATACGAGACGTTGGTTGACACATGAAGAGATTGTTCGGGGAGTCATTGACGCGATTGAACATCCCGTCGATTATCGGGTTATTGGTCAAGTCGACCATAAAGGAGATTTGAGGAAATGAAACAGTCGAACCGGTCAGCTTTTGTGCTTCCTTACGATTTAAAAACTATTCGGAGGTATACATGAATTCATCCATTCTAGTAAACGGCTATGATATCGAATACCGGCTACTCGGTTCCGGGGAACGCCTCATCGTGATTATGACAGGAGTGGGAGGTTCATTCGAAGAGTGGGTTTCTCTCGCTGAACAATTAAGCGAGTCTTATCAAGTGTTGCTATATCATCGCTCTGGTTATGGTGAGAGTGAGCAGAACTTTCATTCGAGTCGAACGTCATCTCATGTTTTGGAATGTGTTGTGTTGATGGATGCCCTTCAGCTACATCAACCGATTGTATTAGTCGGTCATTCGTACGGAGGTCTGTGCGCGCAACAGATGGCGAAAGTGTTTCTCGATAGAGTAAGCGGCGTCGTGCTCGTCGATTCCACTTCCCATAACCTTTCAATATTAGATGAGTTAGAAACGCCTATAATGGATGGTCAGTATTCAGATGAAGATTGGCGGACGATGTGTCGCTCTTATTCAAATCTATCGAAAGAAGAATTAGAGCGACTCCATCAGCCAGAACTTTCACTCGAACAACAAGGCTTATCATCAGATGTACTCGCACGTCTCAAGCGTTTTTATCAATCTCCTCAGTTGTATAAAACGATGTTGGAAGAAGAATCGTTTTGGCATGACGATGCCTCAATCATCAATCAAATGGGTACCTTTTCATCAATCCCGTTAATTGTCATTGGTCGAGATTCTGAAGCAATGATTCAGGAAGGAATAAATGGAGGGTTACCTGAGGCTGAAATTCGCTTGCTAGAAGAGACGTGGCATGATCTGATCCATCAACAGTTGAGATTATCAAATCAATCGGAACTCATCATCGCAGAAAAGGCAGGACACCAAATTCATTTACAACGACCAGACACAATCATCGAAGCGATTCATCGAATCGAACAAGCCGGTCGCATAAAAACGACCGGCTCATGACTTAAGAAACTTCTTCGATTTGATTGTGAGAGAAATACTCCCGTTTCGAACGGTCGCGCATGACATGTATGGTGTAACAACCAACAAGGAAGAAGATAATCGAGAATGCGAGATAGACCGGGCGAATCCCAACCATTTCGGCAAGAAGTCCAATCCCAAATGTGAGTAGGATGACGAGTAGCGACTCTACCACATTGATGACGCCAGAGAACCGACCCATGATTTAGACCGGGACATAGTGCTGATAAAATGATAAGAATCCTGTATTTGCAAAGGCAAGCGCGAATGTCAGGACAAAAAATCCAACCGAGGCCATCATGAATGACGATGAACTTGCGAAAAGAAGATAGCCTACCGGGGTCATGATTGCCCCGAATCCGATACAAAACGATAAGGACAAGCGGTGACTCCATCTCGAATTGATGAGTGATCCAAAGATAATCCCAATCCCAGCGATACTGACGAGAAAGCCATATCGGCTTTCAGACAAGTGAAGGACTTGGGTCGCGAATGACGCCTCCAACGAATCGAGCCCAGACATGAAGATGGTCATGGCACAGAACAATCCATAAATGAGCGTCACGTATTTGGCATTTGATGCAAATCGTACGACCATTTTCCAATCTTCGATAATGATTTTTACAGAGAAAGGTTCAATCGACGCTTCTGTTCGATGACGAGACGGAAGGCGCGACAGCATACTGACCGAGACGAGGAGTGTGAACGCGTTCGCGAAGATCGCAAATGCCGGATTCCCGACTAGAAAGAGTAGTCCGGCAAGCGTCGGACCTAGAATAAACCCGGATGACTGTACAAAGTTCTTCATCGCATTGAACTTTTGTCGATTCGAAGCAGGTACGAGTCGCGTCATGTAGACCAGGCTCGATGATTCGAATAACGAGCTCATCACATTGAGAAGAAAGACGATCCCGTAGATGAGCCACAGTGAATCAATCCAGCCCAAGCTGAATACGAGGAACGCACGCAGACCATCGAGTAACATCATCAGTCGTCTCGTATCGACCCGGTCAATCAGGCTACCTGACCAAAGATTCGAGACGAGCGAGGCGAGCGGGACTAATACATAGAGAATCGAGACGGCGAAAGGGGATCCAGTCATCTCTAGGATAATCAAGTTGAACGCAATGAAGTATATCCAGGCACCAAGGTTTGAGATTCCGACACTAACGAGCAGTAGCGCAGAGGTTTTTCGAAACGAATTCAAGTCAATCACTCCTTAGATTTTTTACAACTTTCGGAACGCAAAAAAATCCCACCCCCAAGAACGAATTCTTGGGGACGAGATTCTCATCGTGGTGCCACCCCTGTTCGTCCGCACGTCACCGCACGAACCTTATTCGGTACTGCCGAATGAATCGGACTATACCTCAACTCTATAACGGGAGTTCCCGTCGCCACATCCCTCGGGGTGAGTTCCATAGCGCTGCTCAGAGGCTTGTTTCGATCAACGTTCTTTACTCCTTTTCACCAGACGGAGCTCTCTACGAAAGATTCATTGATGTACTGTTCTCTTCATCGCGTTTGTCAGATCATTTTTAAAAGGATAGCATATTGTGAAAATATAAGGAACAAAAATTATGGTTATAACCATAATATAGAAAATTAACGAAGAATCGAGGTACAGTGTTGATCGACTATAAAGAAATAAAAGAGACGAACGAAGTACTTGCGACTATTCATAAAATTGATTCCAATCAGTTAGATGGATTCATATCGAAATATTCAGCATTGATTGGAAAATATGATGAATACGTCACAAAGAGTTATATTGATGTACAGCGACGCAGCGATTGCGAAGAAGCAAATCAAAGACAACATCATGTTCAAACCGTTATAAAACCTGCACTCAATGAGCTGAAAAGACATGTTTCACGAATTATATTACAGTCTATTAAGGATGAGGATCACGTAACGCGCCTAATGCGAAATCGGATGAATCTTTATCATGAAGAGAATGTTGATTTATTGATCGAAGAGGATCAATTTATACAGAAGTATTTGCAAACAATCGGTCAATTGACTGACCCGACAGATCATTCTAAGTCGATTGCGGAACTTCATGGAGACCTATACGATGCTGACGAATCCATCCGTAAACAGGCTTTTACGCTCATTTATAAAGCGTATGTCTCAACAGAAGGTGACATCACTGAATGCTTGAGAAGTCTTATTCAAAATCGGGAACATCAGGCACAACGATTAAACGCTAAGAGTTATCGTGAACTAGCCTTTATGAAGCTAGGTCGTCTAGATTATGATGCAGAGGATTGTACACGATTTGCAAATCAAGTGAGTAAACATTTTGAGCCCCTTCGCCGCTCGTTTCAGCAGCTACAGACAAAGAAATTGAAGAAATCGAAACTTTCGCCATGGGATTCATTCATTTCTCCGTTTTCGGATGATCACGATCTATCCGTTTCGTCGAATGACTTAATCGATGGAACGGAACGAATCTTGAATGATATCGATCCTTACTTTGAAAAACTGTTTAGGGACATGTGTGCGAAGGGTCATCTCGATTTATCACCTCGACCGAATAAAGCGGAAGGTGGATTTTGTGAATCTTTACCCGACTCAAAGTCATCTTTCATTTTTATGAACCGTTTCGGTGGATTTGATGACTACATTGTTTTAATACATGAAATGGGTCACGCGATTCACCATGATCTCTCACAGCAACACTTATTTTTCGAAGCGCAGACCATTTCGTTTGAAGTCGGCGAATTCGCAGCCATGTCACTAGAGCTATTTTCGACGGACCATTGGACAACTATCCTTTCAGATGAACGAGCTTTCATTCAAGCTAAACTAGAACAGTTTCGATTGATCATCGAATTTTTACCAAGTGTTTTCATCGTGGACCAGTTTCAATATAATCTGTATGATTCAGAATATAACGTGGACGCATTTGATGAGTTATTCAAACGCTTAGTCGATCAATATGAGACTGATTTGATTGATTGGAACGATGTGAGTGACTTAAAAGGAAAACAGTGGCTGCGCGTGATTCATCTCTTTGAAACACCTTTTTACTACATAGAATATGCGATTGCTCAGATTGCTGCACTTCGCATGTATATGCAGTATAGGCAACATCCAGTCGACACTCTGAACAAATATAAGAATGCATTAGCTTTAGGTGGTACTGCTTCGATTCCTGATACTTATCGAGTAGCAGGCGTATCCTTGTTTCCATCTGAGGAAGAATTGGTCGAGTTGACTGATTTCTTAAATGCTGAAATTCAACATTTGTTGATGAAATTAAGTATGATTGATTAATTTAAGTGCAAACTAAATAAAAATTAATTGAACAAAGCTGAATAAGCATTACATGAATTAGGTAAGCTGCCCGCCGGCTCGATAAGCAGCAAAGTACAAGGATTGAATCAAGCGTGTGATAAAAATCGACGAGAGGACGAGTAAAATGATTGTTCCAATGAATCAACTGGAGTCATTCATAATGTTTGGGCTCAGCTAAAAGTAGACAATCGTTATGACGATGAGACTGAAAGCCATCATCAAATCTTTACGCTTTCGTGTCATCTGACACCTCTCGCTGATATTCCAACTTCGACCTTACCTGTTCGGCATCCTCTGCATCAAACGTGCTGTACCACCTCACATGGTTGAGATCGATAATCCGATAATGTCCGCTGATGATATTTTGTTGAAGGGTGTAATGTGGACCTGCCTCGATTGCATGCCAAAAGACGCGTCCGCCGAGTGTTTTTTCTTTCGGCTCATAAGTGTTCTCGGTCGCAATCAGTTTGACGAATTCGACGGGGTCGTCACCAATCAAGTGTATGAGAATCTCACTTTCGTTAAACAAGGCGCATAGCGTCACGATCGTCGACCAACTCGCTTCATTCCGCTCCTTCTCGATTTGGATGAGCGTTTTTTTGGATATGCCGAGTAAGTTCGCCATCTCTTCCTGTGAATGCTGGGATTCGATACGAATCAATTTCATTTTTCGAGAGACTTGTTCAATAAATTCGGATTTTTGCATAAGCGCTCCTTCCTGTTTGTCTGACTTACAACGTCGCCGAGCTAATGAAAATCAAGATCCACGAGATTCCGAGAAACACGATAAATAAGAGCAGGCAGACGATGATATAACAGCAAATGTATTGCCAGTAGGTCAATCGTTTTGATTGATAATAATGGTATGTAAAACTGAATGTCGCAATCCCGATGACTAAGAACGCAACGATATCCCAGATGATGCCAACCTTCAAGAACGATGGAGTCAGAAACGAAGCGATGAGTGCAAGCGCGACGGTCACTATCCCCGTAGAGATGGCAGCAGATGGCGTTGAAGTGTTTTCCAACGAATCACCTCCTAGTATATTACAAGTGTAATTTTACACTAAAAGTGGAAGATGTCAATTTCAGAATGTAAAAAACCTTTCCCTGAGAAAAGGTTCCGTCACTTGTCATGTTTATTCGTTAAATAGGTCGTCAATGGGTAGACACCGATGCTTTGTATGATCAGAGAGAGTAAAATGACGGCGAATGCGAGGGATATCATTTCGCTCGAGCCGTTAATGCTCTCTGCCTCTAGCCAGAGGACGAGGGCAATCGACATCGTCCCTTTGATGCCGGACCATGTAAGGAGAGAGGTCGCCGTCAAATCGTCCTGAAATTCCTTACGCCAGACAGGAACAGAATAGACGAGACCGCCAACGACGATGAACCGGGTCACGATTGAAAGTAAGAATAAAAGAACGGCGAACGTCCAAAGCGAGACAGACAAGTATTCCGTTGCCTCGATTCCAATCAATAAGAACAAGAGCGCAAGTAGCATCGGAATGACGATGTCCCAAAAGCCGTCCAAGTGACGCTGGACGGAGTCATAATCCTTTTTCAAACCTAATTCGTGCGAGAGCATCATGCCGGCTGTCACGGTCGCAAGGACACCCGATACTTCTAGCGCGTCGGCGAGATAAAAAGCCCCGTACGCGATGACAATCGTCAACATGACGAGCTCATGCTTTTTAAAGCTGACAATCATCAATTTTTTAAGTACAAATCCAAAGATGAAGCCGATGCCGATCCCTCCGGCTGACACAATTAAAAATTCAATTAAAAAGCTGAGCGTGGAGAATCGTTCTCCAGTCGCGAACATACTGAGGAAAATCGTGAAGATGACGACACTCGTCCCATCGTTCACCATTGATTCGCCTTCGACGATGTCCGCAATCCGTTTTTCCCCTTTACTCCGTTTTAAAATGGCCGTCACGGAAACGGGATCGGTCGGAATCAAGATGGACGCCAATAAGAAAGAGGCGGTCAGGCTGAGCGGGGTGAAGAGCTCGCTGATCCAAAACGTGCCATACCCCATCAAGATGGCGGTCAAGACAAGACCGACCGTACTCAATATCGCGATGATTCCAATATTGTCCTTCAAATCTTTGTAGTTGAACTGATAGGCAGATGTGAAGAGAAGGGCAGGCAAGAACACTTCGAAGATCATATCTTTTGAGATGAACACCGAATCAAAAAAGGCGATATACGAGAGACCGATCCCAATCATGACCAAGATGACCGGGACAGGGAAGTAATTGCGTTTGGAATCAATCAAATAAATGAAATAGCCGATCAGTAGTAATGTGATCACCTGTTGCGCGATCATAACGACATCCTCCTCTACGATCAATGTGCTATACACTATCTTCCCATTCAAGGTCTAATCAAACGAGAATTGTGGAATATAGGGGATAGTACATTCATTTCATAGAGGGAGGAATCGATATGGGAAACCCGATTGGTGATTTGTCGTGGACGTTTTATTCAGAGTGTGAGGTGCCGAGTGATATCACGGAGTCATTCATCGATGGGGAGCGGGCCGTCGCTGCCTACAAGACAGTACGTGACGTCGCCGTCTTTACGAACAAACGTCTGATTGTCCGTGACGCGCAAGGGCTTACGGGGAAGAAGATAGAGGTGTACTCGCTTCCGTACGACTCAATCAATATGTACTCGACGGAGAACGCGGGACGCATGTTCGACTTGAACTCAGAAGTCCAACTGTTCACGCGCGCCGGAACAATCAAAATTAATCTGAATAAAAAAGTGGACGTGCGTAAGTTCGACCGACTGCTCGCAGAAGCAATTTTGTAAAACAGTAGACCGAGAGTTCTCGGTCCTTTCATTTGGATTTTTCTGACAATCTCTTATCATACATGATACGATGGTACATAATGTGTGACGGAGGTTACGATGCGATTTATAACCCGACTATTGGTGGTCATGCTCGGCAGTTTGATGTTGGTCACTGGATTGATCCATCTGGCTCGTCTGTTTTGGGAAAGGTTTCACGACCCGGCAAAAGGTGGAATCGTGCTTCTCTTGTCTGGAGAGGACGGTGCCAGCAGTGATGAATATGGAGGGAAGTTTCGTCTGAAAGATGATGAGGATTTTCAATTCTTGAAGAATGACTTTTTAGACTACACGTTCGGAACAGGTGGGACGGTGACAGAGTCAGGGAGTTCATACTGGTTATGGTTTTTTGTTGGTGGGTTGATTGTTCTCCTGATTTTAAAGCTCAGCATGATACGGAAAAGAAAGCGTGTCGTCTCGACCATTGATTTCTCGAGTGACGCCGTAAAACGAAGAGGGAGAACGACTAAAGCAAAGGAAAATGTGGAACCCAAAGAGGTTTTATGGACCGATAATGCGATTCGGAATGCGCTCATCCAATTCAATCTGGACTTGCCGATTGGCTCAAGACATCAATCGAATGAGACGGTGTTGGATTGGTTCAAGCGAATCGGTGTGGAAGAGGTGGACCTCTCCCCATATTGGAAATCGAGATATATGGATGTAGTAGTGAGTGATGAAGAATCTAGACAGTTTCGAGAGGCATTACATACCAAGCGATCGGAAGACGGTAAGGGGTGATTGTGTATGAACGATAAAATAGAGGTGGTTGATTCAGATATGCGGAAGTCAATGGGTTCCGCTCGTTTGAAAAAGTCCAATCATCAATTCTACATTCATTGGGATGAGCTGGTCATAGACCTTAAACGACATGACTATGTCTCAGGTATTCGAATCATCGACGAGAATCACTTGTTCATCTGGGCGTTTACGTTAGAAGGAGAAACAATCAATGCGTGGGTGCTAGATGCAGCAGGCGATATCAAACATTCCTTTCACGCAGGTAACGCGATTGCAGCGGTTGTGATAAATGAAACAGGAATCTGGGTCGGTTACGGGGACGAGGGTATCTTTGGAGAAGGGATCTCGACCGAAGCACTCGTCTGCTTCTCAATAGGGGGAACCGTACGTTTTCGCTATAATCAAGAGGTCAGAAAGGGCCCGGTCCTTCATGACTGCGACGTGATGTATGCGTCAGAAACGGGGGTGTGGGTTGTCTCTTCAATTGACGGTCGTCTCGTCCATGTCCAAATGAACGGACGGATTGACTCCTATCCGATGCCACGTCATCTCCTTGATTGTTCATCGTTAATGATTAAAGACGATTTAGCCTATGTCGAGAAAGAGGATAAGATTTATCGTTGGCCGTTTAAGGAGAGGAGACGTGCCGAAGTCTTTCAGAATGAAACCAAATAATTAGATAGTATATTAGCTTTAAATATATTTCAAATACCGTATTTTTTTAATCATATATAGACAAGAATGAACTAAATGATTGTACCAATCAATACTAGAATGCAAGAAGACATTCGCAATTTTTTTGTTAAACATTGGGGTTCAACTCAAATGGTCGTTTCTTCGGGTACATACGATTGTGCAGAGCTCGAAGGATTTATCTACATGAAAACAAATCAAATTCACGGTCTTGTTACGTATGTTATTCGGGATGAAGAAGTAGAAATCATATCTCTTGATAGTCTGATAGAGAATAGTGGGATCGGCTCTCACTTACTCCATGCTGTTGAAGAAATTGGTATGCAGCACAGAGTTAAGCAATTAATCGTCATCACAACCAATGATAATTTGAGAGCGCTTGGCTTTTATCAACGTCGTGGCTATCGTCTAGAACGAATCATTCATGATGCGGTGACGCGGGCAAGAAAACTGAAAGCGACAATCCCACATGTCGGATATGATAAGATTCCTTTATTGGATGAAATTTTACTCATCAAAAAACTGATAGAACAGAAATGAGGAATTCACATGATCCGTTTTGGCATTATTGGTACAAACTTCATCACAGACTGGTTTATTGAAACCATCAATCAGTTGGATGACGTAGAAGTGACAGCTCTCTATTCGCGCACGGATTCGCGTGCTAACGAATATGCAACGAGTCACTCCATCTTACATACGTTCACGTCACTTGAAGAGATGGCGAAGAGTGATGTCATCGATGCCATCTATATTGCGAGTCCGAACTCACTTCACGCCGAACAGAGCATCTTATTCATGCAGCATGGGAAACACGTCCTCTGTGAAAAACCACTCGCCTCGAACGTCCAGGAAGTCACTCGGATGGTTGATGTCGCGAAGGAGAACCAGGTCGTCTTACTTGAGGCACTCCGTAATCTATTCATGCCGAACCTTGGACGGATTCAACAGGCAATGGAGAGAATCGCTCCGGTGCGGCGGGCTGTCTTCAATAAATCACAGTATTCTTCACGATACGATTTGTATAAACAAGGGAAAAATCCGAATACGTTCAATCCCGATTTTTCGAACGGGTCATTGATGGACCTTGGTGTCTATTTACTCGGTCCCGCATTGAAACTGTTCGGTCAACCGAATGATGTCCAGGCGAGCGGTGTCAAACTCGAATCTGGAGTGGACGGGAGCGGGACGGTCATCCTTTCCTATGACGACCTTGACGTAGTGGTCATGCACTCTAAGATCCATGCGACATCGGCGCCTTCTGAAATCATCGGGGAGAAGGGACGCATCATCATCGACGATATTGCGACGTGTAATGAAGTCCGTCTAGAGTTACGGGATGGCACGTCAGAAATCATATCAGACGCGCAGAATGCTCCGATGTCCTATGAGATCGAAGCGTTCGTTCGAGCAATCGAAGCAGGGACTTTAGAGAATGGAGCGCATTCAGCGGACGATATGGTTCGCCTCGCCGATTTGATGACGACCGTTCGAAAACAAGTTAGTGTCATCTATCCGGCAGACAAATAAGTATAAAACGGTCCTTGATGTCATGTGCACATCAAGGACCATTTTCATCATTCTTTGTTCAAATATAGATATCTTAGGAAGAGTCCTAAGACAATCGTCATGACGACGGCAGGGATCAGTCCAATTAGAAGTAGTGTGTTCATACCGTTTCCTTTCTGAGCGATTCGAGACGTTCATGCATCTCATCAAAGGAATGGTTGTCCGTCAACATGCTGAGCTCTGCATCGGCGAGTTCTGTCAGTTGAGTCGACCATTCTCGTTCAATATCGATTTCGGATTTCTTGATTTCTTCGTTGGCATGCTCAACTTGCTTCGTATGAATCGTTTCAAGACGCGACCGAATCATATCGCGAAGCAGTGAGGTCAACTCATCTTTCAGTTGCGTCCGTCCGTCTCCCTCGAAAAATTGACTCGCATTCTTATAGCGCTTCAACACCGACTGATAGGGTGATGTCTCGAGATGAATCGGTTCGACAGCCTCTCGTAGCCATGCCACGTCGAGTTCTCGGTCGAATTCAAGCGTCGGAAGGAGAGACGCTTGACGTTCTGTCAACCGTTCGATCAAGGCGACGAACTCGCGTTTAACGTATCGCTCCAACCGATACTGGAACACTTGGAGCTCTTGCTGGATGTCATAGGCGTATTTGTCGAGTGTCCGTCCGAGGGCACGCTCCAAGCTCTTCCTTGACCCATCGACCTCGACCGGATGGAACGTTTCCTTGACGAAGTCCGAGAGGCGGAGGAGCGAACGCGTCTCGAGGTGGGCGAGGAGTTCTTTCGCTTCCCGGTCAAACAAATCGATGAGTGCTGACACATCGAGTGCCGGTGGGTTCTCGAGTAAAGCAATCAACTGCTGGCGACGATGTTCTTTCGCCGACGCGTCTTCTTTCGCTTCATTCAAAACACGATCAAATGCAGCGAGTAGCGCTGTCGTTTCTTCCTGTATACGCATTGCGTTGGCGAGACGAAGGTCTTTGTCGACATAGCGTTCAAGTGTCGAGACGAATCGATCGAATCCTTCGTCATCCCCATGCATGGCGTTTCGGCTTGAGATGGGGAGAACGCTTGGTCTGCGGACACCGAGCGCGGTCAACTGTTGTGAGACATAGCTTGTGACTGCATCCCGCTCCTCGTCATCTGTCGCAAGATCAGAGGCGTTCACGAGGAAGAACATCTCGTGGTCTCCCGTCCCTTGGACCCGTCCGAGCTGAATGACGAGCTCCCGGTCCGCTTCCGTGAACGCATGATTATAATACGTGACGAACAAGACGGCGTCCGCGTCACGCATGTAGCCGAACTGTACCTCGCTATGACGATTGAACTGCGAATCGGCACCTGGCGTATCGACGAAGACGATGCCACGCCGTGCCCAAGGAGAGTCGAGATACAGTTCAATCTCTTTCACGATACAGCTTTTTTCTTCTTGTGCGACGAACGCGCAGAACGTGTCATAGTCGACGATTTCCGTTTGTCCGAGATAATCGAGCGGTGCCGCTTTTACCGCATTGACGAACGGGTGGTCGACATCGAGCGAGGTGAGGGAAGTCCCGTAACCTTGTAGCTCATCTTCAAGTTCATCTCGTGATTTGAAGGTGATCATCGCCGTTCGATTCGTCCGACCATCTGGCGGTACGATTTTTGTGATCGAAGCCGTCAATGGGTTCGGTGAGGTCGGTAGAACCGTCTCCCCGAGAAGGGCATTGAGGGTCGACGATTTTCCGGCCGAAAACGCACCGAAGATGGCGAACGTATATTGCTCATGCTTCGCGCGCTCGATTTTTTTGCGTAATGTCGAGACACGGGAGCGGAATAACGGATGCCCCTCTAATATTTCACATACCGCATTTTCATAAAGAAAATTAAAATCAAACAAATCATGATCATCTTCCAAAATCGATGTTGATGCAACCTCAGATTCAACAACATTCGACTGTTTTTCCGGGAGATACGTTGCATCGACATAGTTTCGAACTGCCAACTGATCCAATTGATTCGAATCGAGTTGGAACTCATCGTATTTTCGAATCGAGTCCAGGCGTTGAGAAAGACGAATACGCAACGCTTCCGTGTCGAGTGCATCATATAACTCGTCTTCTTCTGCCGAAAATTCTTTTAAGCGCAGGTCGACTTCCGCTTTCATATACGTATCCGTCGAATGTACCCAAGGTTCCGATACTTTCGTCACCCATGACGAGAGGGCATTTTCAATGTCCCGGCTGAACTGTAACACGGTGTCACCACTTAAGGATGCGCCGGACTTCACTTGTTCGGCGATGAGTGAGCTCGGCGCAACCGGGAGGACATCGCCTTTTGGTAGCAAGGTCTCCGGAAGTTTCAAATCTCGGATGATGTCTTCTGCGTATTTCATGAGGTGCGGACGTAAGTTCATATCAATCAGACGGTTGAACTCTTTGACCGTCATGTCTTCACGACGAGCTCGTTCTTGTTTCGTCTTCTCCTTCGAGAACAAAAGCCCGACCTTGAAAGAGGGAGAACAACTCTCGAGATAAGAGCGTAATAACTCACGGAACTCATAAGTCATGATGGGTGCACTGTCGACGATTGGTGCCTGATGTTGGAAGAATTCACGACGGAACGATGTCCACCATGCCCGTTTCTTCTCAAGGCGATGCAGGCGAGACTGCATTTCCTTCGGATTCTTCTCATAAGTCGGCAATTGATCCAACGTCGATTGAATCAATGTTTCGTTGCGGCGGACTAACGTATCAATCAATGCATCAGCATGCTCGACCTGTTTTTGTCTCGATTTCTCGATGACTTGACGGACATACGACCGTAAACGCTCGACTTCGTTATGAGGATGCTTTAAATCACGAAGTGAAATGTAGAACGTGTCATTTGGGACGATGTCATGATGACGGAATGCTTTCGTCAATGACGCCTTGAAGTCAATAAAGGAGAGCTCATCCTCGTCATGCTTGTCGATTTGGTTAATGATGATGGAGTAGGGACGACCTTCCCGGCTGAATTGTTTCATCAGCTCGATGTTTTGTTCAGACTGCACATGGTTGTAGTCCATCATGAAGAACAGATGATCGGCCAAGAAGAGCGAGCGTTCCGTCGCTTGGCGATGCCGTTCATCCGTCGAGTCAATCCCTGGCGTATCCATCAACACGACGTGTTCATCAAACGGGAACCGGTCGATCGTATACTCGACTTCCTTGATTTCCTCGACTTTGCAATAGTCACTGATATTCGATAGGGAAGACGGGTCTAATGAAATCCAATCCGTATCATTAATCGCGACGGATGCCGCTGATTCTCCACCACGTAACGTGACGATGTTGGCACTCGTCGGAATCGGGCTAGTCGGAAGAAATCCCTCTTCTAGCCAATCATTGAGCAGTGTCGACTTACCGGCTGAGAAGTGACCGCAGACGGCAATCCATACTTCTTCATTCGTTACTTTGTGTAGGGCGGTGCGGGCAAGTCGGGCCCCATCCGTCATTTCTTCATTTTCAAACGTCAAAGCGAGCCGTGCTAACTGTTCTCGTTGTTCATGCATGTTTCCCATCCCCTAATTATGATTCCGTCGTGATGCCGACACGATGTCCGACATATTCATCATTCGTTAAACAATCCATCACCAAATCGGCGACATCGTCCCTCGAAATCGGACCTGATTGTTTCGTGCCTAACACTTCTTTTGAGACGATGATATCTCCGTTCGATGGCTCATTGACCAGTTGAGTCGGACAGATGACCGTAAAGGCTAAGGCTGACTCCCGTAATAACTCATAAGCTCGGGCGTGATCTTCGGCTGCGGTTGTCATCGAACGTTTCGACTCACTCGTTTCAAAGCGATAGTTGTCGCTGTCGTGCGCCTTTAAGATGCCTGCGGTCCCGACTGTGATGATGCGTGACACATCAAACTGTTTCATCGATTCAATGACGAGTGGTGTGAATGTAGACAATACGTTTTGTTTATCCGTCCCTAACGCCGAGATGACAACGTCTGCAGATCGAACCGTTTCGAGTACTGCTTCTTTGTCCGTCGCGTCTCCAATCATTTCGTTGACGCATTCCTCGGAATCGATCGAATGTCTCGTTAAAAGTTTGACATTATGCCCTTGATTCAATAAACGCGCAAGTATTCGTTCCCCTGTACGGCCACTTCCGCCGAATAAAGCAATTGTTGACAAGTAAACCCCTCCCCATCAAGATGAAAGAAATATCCAACGTCATCATAACACGGGAGCGTTCACAAAACTGCCTGAAATGGTTCATTTTCACTTGAAAAGAGTATGGTACGTTTTAGAATTAAGGAAGAAGGCAAAAAATACATATGACAGGTGTAAGAAAGGAAGGCACCACCACATGAAATTTGGGGCTAGAACTATTAAGACTGGGCTGTCGGTCGCGATTGTCTTACTGATTGCCGAGGCGTTTCAATTCCAACAAATCGTCGTCCCGGCACTCGCCGCGTCGCTCGCACTCTTGCCGTCTGTCTATCAGACTGGGCTTCGACTAATCGAAGAGATGAAAGGGAACTTGATTGGGGCTTTGCTCTCCGTTGGCTCATTGTTGCTTACTCCGAACCCGACACCGATCGCCATCGGATTCGTTATCATTATCGCCATTTCGATCCTTCTCTTTTTGAATCTAGAATCGACGACGCGGACCGTCATCTTGACGACGATTCTCATCATGGAAGGGGCGAGCCAGTCCGATATGCCGGTTTGGCTGTTTGCGGGCGAACGTTATCTACTCATCATGATGGGAATCACGGTGGCGTTGATTGTGAATGCGCTCTTGTTCCCACCACGATATGAACGGAAGCTTGAAGAGCAAGTGACAGAAGTATTCCAAATGGTCGTTCGGATTGCCCGATTGTTCTCAGAAACGGAAGGCGGACGTTCCTCGTTCGAATCGTTACCTGAGACGAAAAAGTTGCATGGCGATTCAAAACAGACATTCGCTTATTTCGAAGAGGAAATCAAAGCGAATCGTTGGCTCGAGAAGAAGACACCAATCTTCCGTCGGGCCGTCATTAAATCAAAAATGATTGAGACGAACCGGGCTGCGCTCCATGTGATTGAAAAGCTCGCTCACGACTTTCATACGATTGAGCAACTCCCACCACAACTGAGTGACGAACTGTACCGTCACATCCGACACTTGTTGCGTCGACATGAGCGTCTGTTTTCAGCGTATGAGCTTGAGAACGAGCATCTCATCGACCGAGAAGAGGATCTCATCCATGAGAACTTTGACTTTGCGAAACTGATGATTGAAAAGATGCGCGAGGAAGAAGAAGAACTGATTCTCATCGTCGTCCCGCTCGTGGCAACGATGACCGACTGGGTCAAGGCAATGAATGAACTCGAACGCTACCTTGTGACAGAAATGAAGAAACACGGGGACAATTTAAAAGTGGAACCACGTAAGAAATGGTTTTTTGAAGACTGAGAAACGGGCCGATGTTCGGCTCGTTTCTTGTTTAGGTTCGTTATGAAACCTTTTTGCGACTCAAGCGTATACAATAGAGACAGATACATAAGAACGATAGGGGGATTCACCATGTCAGAAACAACATCGACACCAGAAGAAGGTGTCACACCACAACGAATCAGCGGCACACTTCCAATCGAGGCACGGACTGTCTTTCGGCTATCAAGCTCGATTTTTTATATCATCGGACTCCTCGTCACTGGAGCTTTGGTGGCTGCCGCATATTGGTTTGATTGGCCGACTTGGCTCCAAATCAGCTTCATCGTACTACTCGTCATCGATGTCGTCTATAGCTTGATCGATCTCATCTGGTTCCAAAAGTGGAAACAAGAACGATTCACGTATGACGTTCAGCCGCTCGAGATTCGGATTCATCATGGGATTATCACGACACATGATGTGCTCATCCCGATGACGAAAGTCCAATATGTCCATGCGGCACAGGGGCCGATTCTCCGAAAATTCGGGTTACAGACCATCACGATCGGGACAGCGGCCGGTTCTCACGAAATCTATGCGATCGAAGAGTCATTCGCCAAGACACTCCGTGAACAGATTGCCATCTATGCACGCATTGAAGAGGAGGATGTCGTATGACCGAGACTGCGTTAACATGGCATCGACTTCCGAGTCGCGTTTTGGTGCTACGTATTCTCGAGGTCATCAAGTCGTTCGCCATTCCAATCGTCTTACTCTTTGTGCTCAATAACGACTGGGACTCGACATTCGGTATCATCATCCGAGTCGGGATTTTGCTCTTCCTATTACTCGACGTTGTTCAGAAGTTCTTCGGGTGGTTAAACTTCCGATATGCCCTCGATGAAAAGACTGTCTATGTCATTGAAGGAAACTGGTTGAAAAAAGAAAAGTCGCTTCCACTCTATAAGATTCAAAGTGTTCATTCGAACAGTCCATTCCTCTATCGATTGCTAGGTGTGGTCGAATTGACGTTCGATACGAATGCCAACAGTGACGATGCTTCCTTCAAATTAGCAGGTGTCTTCCCGACTGAAGCGAAACGACTGGAAGAGATTCTCGAACAAGTCCGTCACCGGAAACAAAACGCACAAGCGGTGGATGACTCAGAAGAGTCGGATGAGACACCTGCACAGGCAGCACCGGTACCAACTCGCCTGTTGTACGCCTTGTCCACGCGTGAAATCGTGTTGGCTTCCGTCACGTCACTCTCTGTCTTCGCCATCTTCCCGGTCGCCTCGACCATCATCTCGTCAATCGACGACTTCATCAACTTAGATGGGGCGTTCAACCAAGTCGAAGATTATGTCGTACATGCATCTATCATCGTCATCGGTCTTCTCGTCATCGGGGTATTGATGCTGTCGGTCGTGATCGGCATGATCATCAACTTCTTGAAGTATGGGAACTTCCGGCTCGAGCGGAGAGGGGAACGCATTCGCGTCGAGAAGGGATTGTTGAACCGAAGCGCCAAAGAAATCCCGTATGAGAAGATTCAAGCGATTCGGATTAAGGAAACGTTCATTCGTCGCTGGTTCCACATCGTCGGGGTCGAACTCGTGGCGGCAGGGACAATGGATGAATTAAAAGATGAATCGTCGACAATTCTCCCGTTCGTCAGGCGTGACCGGGCAATGCGTGTCTTACGTGAGCATTTCTCTCAATTCACATGGTCGGACGATTTACATCGACTACCGAGACGTGCGCTAGGAATCAAACTGATGCGAATCAGCTGGTTCGGGATCATCTTATCAGGACTCGTGCTCTATTTCTTCCGAGATTATGCCTGGTGGCTCCTGCTCTTATGGGCCATCATCATCGGGGGACGCGTCCTCAGTTTTGTTACCACAAAATACGTCCGCACGGATCGATTCATCCAGTTACGGACGGGAGCGTTCAACGTCCGCTCGTTCTTGACGGACAAACCGCGGATCGAACAAATTCAAGTGAAGCAATCGCTCTTGCAACGTCGTTTCGGGCTATGTACAGTGCAATTCTCGACACGTGGAGGAATTTTGTCAATTGAGGTGATCGACGATATTCCGAAAAGTGAGGCGGACGCGATGCTAGCCTGGTTCTCCCGTTACGATGAGATAAACGAAAACCGCTCAGGCTGATTTTTCCTGAGCGGTAAGATTATTTGTGATTTTCGTGTCAAATGACGTTTCTCATACTGAAAACACGGATAAAGTATGGTATGATGCAAGTAGAAAGAGACCGGTGCTGGACACACCGACCTCTGGCTTACAGGCTACCACTTTAAGAGTGGTCCCAGCCGCCACAATGGTTAGTGAATCAGAAAGTGACCCATCTCATTGCGCCGAGGGGGTCATTTTTTTGTGCGTTCAGACGTTGCACGATCGGATGTTCGGTGAATCACCAAATGAACGATGATCGGAGCGAGGATTGGGATCATGACATAATCCCCAACCCAGGTCCAAAGTTGTTCCATCCGCACCACCGCCTTCCTCCATTGTGGACTTGGCGGCTGACCCCACTATTGCTACGTTAACCTGCCCCTTCATTATAACAGATTTGTTCGTAAAATGACGTTAAAAATAAGAACAAACGTTCTTGTTTTATAAAATGAATCTTTTGTTGGAATTGGTCTCATGAATAGGCCCAAAGAAGGAATTGAGTCGAATCGCTCTTGCTTGTTAGATGTCTGACAGGATATAATCGAATTCGTGTGTATACACGGGTGGGTGAGGGTGCCAATAAAGGATTGATTCCTATGGCAAAACAAACAGAATGGAAAACAGAAACATACGGGGGCGTGCTGAACTTTCTGGCGACAGCATACATCCCGGCCGTGCATGCGGCAATTTTGACACAAGCCGGACTCCCGTTCGAGGGGGCGCTCGTCGGAGCGATTTTGACAAGCATCATCGGGACGTTGATTGCGGGATTCTTCAATCTGCCGCTTCTCTTGTTACCGGGAATGGGGATTAACGCGCTCTTCACCTATACGCTCGTCTTACAGATGGGGTTGAGCTGGCAAGGCGCGCTCGCCGTCTCGTTCGTCTCAGGTGTACTCGTCGTACTGATGACGGTGACCAAAGTGGCGAGGAAATTGGCGAACGCGTTCCCACCGATCATTCATGACGGATTGACGGTCGGTCTCGGCCTCTTCCTCATCTTGATCGGACTCGAGGCGGCAGGGATCGTCTCAGGCGGGGGTGGGGCATTGCTTCACATCGGTGACCTCGGCGAACGTGACGTCCAAGTCGCATTCCTGTCACTCTTCGTCGCCATCTTACTGTTCTTGAAGATGGGACCGAGCAGCTTCCTTTGGACGATCGGTTTCGGTGTCGGACTCAGTGCCGTGATGGGAACACTCGATTGGACGGGAAGCTTCGCGTTGTCACCGTTCTTCGAGTCGTTCGGCACGGTGTTCGGGAACATCTCGTTCGCGGAATCTGCGTCTCCACTCTTTTTGGTCGCGGTCGGTGTACTGACGCTCGTCTTGTTGATTGAAAACATCAGCCTGATTCAGAATCAGACACGGGCAATCGGCAAAGAAGAAGAGGCGCCGAAAGGTCTCGTCGCACAAGGTCTCTCGACGATGGCCGGGGCCATGTTCGGTTCAAGCCCGACCGTCTCGACGGTCGAAGTGGCTGCCGGGATATCGGTCGGTGCACGAGGCGGGATCGCTTCATTCGTCACATCTGGATTGTATGTGGTATCGCTCTTATTGCTACCGCTCTTTGCAATCATCCCTGTGACGGCGATCGCACCGGTGTTAATTATCATCGGCATGATGATGTTCCAGAACGTGAAGCATTTGCCTCTCGATAACTGGGAGCATGCCTTCCCAGCAATCCTTGTCATCATCATGATTCCGTTCACTTATTCCATCGTCGATGGGATCGGACTCGGGTTCATCGCGTACACGATGATCGTCTTGTTCAAGAAGGGCTATCGGTCGCTCAGTCCGGTCGTCGGTGTCTTGACCGTATTGTTCTTAGTTTTCTTCTCATTACCAGTCTGGTTTTGAACTACCTCCACCTACGCTTCACTTAGAGGTGGAGGATTCCTGAGTTATCCGACCTATCGGTCAAAACCTGATCAGGCTAACCCCGTCGTCCCGACGGTTGAAGCAGCCAAGATACGTTCTGCTTCTTTTTTGAGATTCAGTCCTGCGTTCACATCGCGGTCGTGATGGACCCCGCAATTCGGGCATGTCCATTCACGCAGGCTTAGATGCTTCACGTCCTTGTGCCGATGGCCGCAACCCGAACACAATTGGCTCGAGGCGAAGGTCTTCCCGTACCAGTCGGCCTTGTATTCAAGCATGCGGAAGAACTCCGACCAACTCACCTCGGAGATGGACTTGCTTAATTTGCGGTTCTTCTGCATGTTCTTCACCTGCAAGGTCTCGATACCGATGACGTCGTGGTTTTTGACGATCTCGGTCGATACCTTGTGCAGGAAGTCTGTCCGCTTGTTGGCAATCTTCTCGTGGATGCGGGCGACCTTCCGCTTCTGCTTCTGGTAGTTCTTCGCCTCGGACAGTTTCACCTTCCTGTTCAAGGCGATGAGCTGACGACGGGACAACTTCCGCTGCTCGCGCGCCAGCTTCTTCTCGAGCGTACGGAAATAACGGTCGTTTTGGTATACGGTTCCGTTTGACAGGATAGCGAAATTCTTCAGCCCGACGTCGACGCCTACGGATGAGCCGGTCTTCGGCAGTTCGTCAATCTCCTGCTCTGCGAGCAGGGACACGAAGTATTTGCCCGAAGCTGTACGTCGGATCGTGGCGTTCAAGATACGCCCCTTGACCTGCTTCGAGTTGGCGAAACGAACCCACTTCAGCTTCGGGAGCTTGAGTTTGTTTCCGATGATCGAGATTTCGGGGATCTGATTATTCTTCTCGATATTCGTCTTGTATGATTGAACAGGGTTCCGTTTCGACTTGAAGCGAGGGCGCTCGTTCTGTTTCTTGAAGAAGCGTTCATAGGCGTCGGCCAGATGCTTGACGCTAGTCTGAAGGGAATGGCTGTCGACCTCTTTTAACCAGTCGAACTCCTGCTTCAGCAAAGGGATCTCTTTCGAACAAGATCCGTAGGAGAGTCCTTTACCAGTCGCTTGATAGGTTTCATCCCATTTCGCCAAGAAGTGGTTGAAGACGAAACGCGAACAACCGAACGTCTTCGCGATCAGGATCTCCTGCTTTTTTGTCGGGTAGATTCTGAATTTGTAAGCCTTGTGTTTCAGCATGATGTTCACCTCCTTGAAGGTAGTATACCCGAAAGGAGAGTGGGAGTACTCTCGCTTAATTTTGATAGAGATACGCACGGCATCGTTCATAACGAACGGTGCCGTTTTTTGATTTGAAAAGACTCGTTCGTGCTATAATCGCAGTAATTCAAAGCGAACGGGGAGGGGATTGGATGCAAGTTATTCAAGAATTCGCATCGTACACAGAATGGCTCAAGACGTTAGAAAAGCTGAGTGAATCTGATTGGAACAAACAGAGCGACTCGGAGAAGTGGTCCATAAAGCAAATCATCTTACATATCGCCCATTGGGACAATCATCTGTTGAATGTCATCATCCCATCGGTGAAGAACGGTGAAGGAATGATATTCCCTGACTTTGACTCGTTCAACGCGCGAGCGACGAAAAGGGCGGAGCAGTTATCAAGTGACGTCGTATTGAAGGAATCACTACAAAGTCGACGAGCACTCATCACCATGCTCGAGTCCTTAAGTGAGGAGGCGCTGACCTATAAAACGACAGCGAATGGCGTCTCCCATGATCCGCCTCAAGGTGTCCCCTACTCGTTACATGTGATCATCGAAGAATTCATCGAGCATGACCGGCACCATATGAAGCAAGTCGAGTCTATTCTCAAGAGATGAAAAAAATTTATGAGTCTATAGATCAACTGCTCGTTCAATGAACGGGCTTTTTCTCTTGTCTGAAAATAACTGAATATTCCGCCAATCCTTGTGATATGATCCATTTAATCCTATTTCCAAAAAAAGGATTTAGTCTATGAGAGGAGCCGTCACATCAGATGAAAACGATCAAACTGAATATACATAAGCGGAAACACCGATGAAACAAGCCAAAACGATTTTTGTGTCAGGAATTCTTTTCTCCTTGCTACTTGTCGCCCTCATCTCCTATTCCGGTCAACTGGGATACCGTTACTACCAATCATTAGATATCTCAGGGAGCGAGATTACGAGTTGGGTCACCGACTGTCATGACAAACGAAAGTTTTTAGGGATTTTCGAAGTGACGGATGTCGACTTTTGGTGTGGGGATGCGCCATATGAAGAACCAGAAGGGAACGGTCCAGACGGAGCAATGATTGACTCAGAAGGCGAGTCAGGTGGTACACCGAAAGAGCGGATCAAGGACCAATCCCCTTCTTACGGAAACCCGTCAGGAGAAGAGACGAGCGGCGTCTCCTACCTCCCATACATGATTACCGGAATGATTATCTTGCTCGGATGGTGGCTCTGGAAAAAACGACGCCCCTCGAAAAAACAAAGCGAGGAGGGAGAGTTAGATATCGAGGATCACTCGCTAGTGACTTCTGACAACGCGTCGATGCAGATAAACCGAACGGTTCATCCATTACCAGCATCGGCTATCCGAAAGCAGTTGATTCAATTCGAAGCAGCGTTACCTCCATATAAACGTCGTCGCCCAACTGAGACGTTGTCGACGTGGGCGAAACGAATCGAGCTCGATGCATCCCTACTTACCTATTTAGAGACACGTTATGATGATGGAAACATCTCACCACAACGTGAGCGAGCGTTCACCCAACAACTTGATGAATACCTACTACGCACACAAAAGGAGTCGAACTCATGACCATCCGACACGTATTGGACCAATTAGACCGCATTTACCTCGGTAAACCAGAAATCACAAAATTATGTTGCACAGCCCTATTGGCGAACGGCCATATCTTGCTAGAGGATGTGCCGGGGACGGGGAAGACGTTACTTGCGAAAAGCATCGCCAAAAGCTTTGAGGCAGACTTCGCCCGAATTCAATTCACAGCCGACCTGCTGCCTTCTGACATCATCGGTTCAGACTTCTTCAATATGCAGACCCAGACGTTCGAGAACCGCACCGGACCGATCTTCACGAATATTTTACTCATCGATGAAGTGAATCGCGCCGTTCCGAGAACGCAATCCGCCTTGCTTGAAGCGATGGAAGAACGCCAAGTTTCTATCGGTGGTGTCACCTATCAACTACCGAAACCATTCTTCGTCATCGCGGATCGAGTCGGCGGGAACGTTCACGCTACCGGACGCTCAACTCGATCGCTTCCTCATGTCTCTTCAAGTTGGGTATCCTGGGGCAGACGAAGAACGGAACTTGATTCTGCAGACGATTTCAAAGACGAGACAGACAGTGCATGCCTTGATGACGAATGAAGCTTTTTTAGAAGCACAAGAAGAAGTCGAGAATAACCGAATTCATGAAGATGTCGTCACGTATTTGCTCGCACTCATCCACGAGACGAGACAACACCCGTTAGTCGAAGTCGGGGCGAGCCCACGGGCGACGCTCGCGCTCGTCAAGGCCTCACATGCTTATGCGTACTTGAACGACCGTCAATTCGTCACGCCTGAAGATGTTCAAGCCGTTGCGCCACATGTCCTCTCGCACCGATTGACCCTCACCCTTGAAGGGGATATCAAATCGACGAAGCGACAAGTGTTGGTGGACGTACTCGAGTCCGTAACTGTCCCAGTCGAAAAGGTGTAACGATGCGACAGGTCGAAATCAGT
Source organism: Exiguobacterium qingdaonense (assembly GCF_018617855.1). Lineage (GTDB taxonomy): Bacteria > Bacillota > Bacilli > Exiguobacteriales > Exiguobacteriaceae > Exiguobacterium > Exiguobacterium qingdaonense. The sequence goes on along the minus strand of NZ_JACSKY010000001.1, from coordinate 60,607 downwards.
ACACCGTCCATCCTTCAGGACCAACTTTGGCCGGCTTATGTCAGTCTCGGTCTCCTCACCATGTGGATGCCTTATGTATGGCCCATCGCTTATGTATGCGGAGCATTATTAATCGTCATGTTCATCCGGAAACGAATCATTCGAACACTTTCAAACGAAGTCTCATTTTCCATTCGGCAGAAAGAAGATCTCTTGTTCATCGACGATGAGACATCATGTATCGTCCGTATCGATGGGTATGAGCGAATCATTGCCCTTGGTGTTCCGCTATTGATTCGACTAGAGGGTAATGAACGGATGGTATTCGAGGACGGGGCACAGGCATACGACACCAGGATCGAACAGGACATACATCATGTGAGCGTCTCGGCTGTGAAGCGTGGACCTGCTTCGATTCATATGTGTGTGATGCGTGTCACCTTACCGTTTTATTTAGGTACTCTTTTTTTCACGGATGAGGAGATGGATATGCCCTCATGGATTGTTTTACCTACCATCACGAAGTCACCAATCACCGAATCTCGCATGATTCGGATGGGTGATCGTATCGTCAAGCACTCCCCGTTGAACAATCCGTTGATGATTCAAAGTGCAAAACGATATGAGAAGGAACCGGCCAAACAGATTGACTGGGTCGCCACTTCAAAGGTCGGTCATGTACAGGCAAAAGTGTTCGAACGACAAAATCTCGACACGTTCACGATTTCCCTTGATTTGAGCGGTCCGCTCGGGAACGGGCTCCATGCGCAATATGAAGACTTGATTCAACAGACGGCGTATTGGGTCTCTTACTTGATCAAAGAAGATTGTAAAGTGGAGCTGTTAATCAACCGACTCGACAAAAACAACCAAGTCGACCGTGTTACACTGGGAGAAGGAAGAAAACAATTACGGCTCATTCTCGTCCGACTGGCGATGATCCACGAATCTGACGCGTTTGTTGCATCATCGCGATTCACGTCATATGTCAGTCGTCACAAACAGCCGCACGCCGAAATGATTCACATCAATCACGCGATGCTGCTGAAATCTTCAGGGTGATGAAGGGAGAAACACATGCGACGAATGACGGGCTTACTCATATGTTGTGTCGGACTACTTGCAAGCACGACAACCGTATCAGCCGAGATGACTGAATCCTCGGCGGAACGTTTTGCAGATGCATATTTTTATGACATTGTGATGGATCATATTCAGGGAGATGATCCGGCTAATTATCATATGACGGACAGTGAGAACATCACGTTCGGTCCGTTGTCGGAGACGTATATCCCGTCATCCTCTTGTTACAAAACAGGAGAAACATGTACGTTCGTCCCAACAAAAGAATATGTGGCGACCGTCTTTCAAGATGATGAACCGGTCAACGTGATCGGAACATATGAACAAGCAGCGGGTACATATGCGTTCTCAACGTTCGGTTCAGACAAAGAAACCCCGAAAGCGTTGACGGACGTAAAAGGCGATCTCGTGAAATACTCAGAAGCGTCGGCTTGGTTTGATTATGATGGGGACATGTTGACGGCGTTGACATCTAATACAAAACAGATGATTAGCGGAGATGAGATTTCAACTGAGGCGTTTCAAGTATTATTGGTTGAAGAGAATGAAAGTATTGAAGGGGATGCCGAAGAAGGAATGATAGGTGGAGCAGGCGACTCATCATCAGTCCATTCGGATAAGACAGAGTCAAACAAGCCAACATCGAATACCAACCGATTGATTGGCTTTACTGTGTTAGCGATATTGCCATTCGGATATTGGTTCCTCAAGAGACGGAAAGCAACATGATGTCAAAAGACTTATCCAATCATCATAATCCACTAGAATTAGTGGTCATACCGAGTCATGCATTGAGAGACAGAGAAGCAACCTACTTGATCTTTCGCCATTTGGAGAATGAACAGTTTCCATTACTTATAGAGCGTAAGCGGACTGTAAGGGATTCGAGAAAACGTCGCGTCTCTTTTAAAAGTCAGGAAGAAGAGCATGTGACGACCAAAACCATCAAAAATCGTGAAATGTTAGAGTCGGAATTGACGCTCTCTTCAAATGAGGTCATCGTCTTAAGAGGAGAGAGGGGTTGGATTCTGAGCTATTCCGAAGACGGGTTGACGCTTCAAGGAAACCAAGTGAGACGTGTCGCGACAACTGGTATTGTCCAAATGGAGACATTTTTTGAACATGTGGTTAGAGGTGCGTTTCCCATCAAATTGGCGTTTGGTTTAGGTGGGACGTTTGCTCCATTTGAAAACGTGTTTCGCTTTATATTGCATAACCCAGACTGGGAGGGATTGATTGAAGACGAGTTATTGCCTCAGCTTCAGATTCCGAAGGCGAAGAATGTGTGGCAGTCCCTTTCATATCCGACATACGAGCAGACGCTTGAGACGTTCACTATTGAATTTCATCCAAATATACTAGGAAATTTCATACTCGCACATGATGCTAACAATACGTACTATTTCATTGATCATGTGAATGGGGAGATCAAGATTTTTTGAGTAATCCATTTAGGTGTGAAGAAGCGTACATCAAAATCATGTCAATCGATTCAGTCCATCAAACTCAAATCCCGAATCAAACAGTACACCAGTTATGAGAAAGCAGGAATGGAAAATGAACTATTTAAAACATCTAGAAAAGCATTGCGGCACCTTCGTCAGCGGATTTGATATCCCTGACTTATTAGAAGATGCTGTACAAATCATCGAGCTTGAAGAGGAGTCCTCAAAATTAACAAGTATCTCTACATTAGGCCTACATTGGCATGCACTTCAATTCGAAGATGGCTCAACCGTACGTCAGGAATTATTGTTTCGTTTCATGCAACAGCATGCCAAAGAAGAGTTTGTTGAATTGATGTGGCAGCTGACCGATTATGCGTTGGGAACGCACCAGGCGTTCGAGTTGGGCGAACTCTACGAACTGCCAGAGGAAGTGCTTGAACAATATTCATTTTCTTCGGTCTATGTGACCGCTCCTTTTTACTCAGATGAGTCGTTCATCACATATGAGAACGAGGAGCAGAGCGTCCTAGTCGTCTGGTTTGTACCGATTTACCCTTCAGAAGAGCTGTTCATCGAAGAACACGGAACCGAACGGTTTGACGAACTCCTATATGAGACTGATCGCGAATTATTCGACTTGAACCGAAAAGAACTTGTCTAACGAACAACCCCTCATGCGCGCATGAGGGGATTCTTCACATATAGGGTCCGTTCGCCTGAATGACGAACTGGGAATGTGCGTAATGATAGGTGATCCGAGAATAGTCGAAAGGCTTCCCGTTCGTCAGATGAAAGATGGTTTCGATGCGAAGCGTCGGATCATTCTCTTGCAATCCGAGGTATCCCGCTTCACCTTCCGTCAATCGATCGACCTGAAGATACATGTCAGAAAACCCAATCGTGACGCCGAGTGCCGATTGCACGTAATCGAAAATCGAGTCCGCCACGATTTCTCGATTCAAATAAGGGACGATGGCTTTCACATAATAGGATTCCTCATGACAGAGCACTTCCCCGTCCACATATCTCACCCGTTCGACCCGGTACACATCGTCAGACACATCAATCCCTAGATTCTTCGCAACGGTTGCGTCTGGCTTCATGACAGACACATCAATCACATCAGACGTCAACACACGGTCTCCGAGATTGCTCTTGAATCCTTGGGTGGAGAAGAGGCTCATATAGCCAGGTCGATTATGTCGTCTGACGAAGATGCCGCTTCCCCGCAGTTGAAAGATGACCCCTTTTCGTTCGAGCAGCTCTAATGCTTTCGTGATGGTGCTCTTACTCACTGCATATTGACTCATCATCTGCTCCAGGACAGGTAGCTTATCACCTTGTTTTAATTGTTGCTCGTTAATGTATTGTTCGATTTCGTTCGCAATCTGTTGGTATTTTAGCATGGTCATTCCTCACTTTTTCGTCACTGATTTCATTATATCATGAGAAAACAAAAAATGTTTAAGTGTATCGACCTTGTTAAATTGTACCGGTACAATTATACTTAACGTGTATGATTCATGTGAAGGAGGAATTACAATGAAGCCATTACCGAACGATTTTCTATGGGGAGGCGCACTCGCCGCCCATCAATTCGAGGGCGGTTGGGACGCTGACGGAAAAGGGTCGAGCGTCGTCGATGTCTTGACAGCAGGCGCACACGGCGTCGCTCGCCGCATCACGGAAAAGGTCGAGCCGAACGAGTTCTATCCGAACCATGAGGCGATTGATTTCTATCATCGTTACAAAGAAGATGTGGCGCTTTTCGCTGAGATGGGATTGAAATGCTTGCGTACCTCGATTGGATGGAGTCGCATCTTCCCGAACGGGGGTGACGCAGAACCGAACGAAGCAGGTCTTCAATTTTATGACGACTTGTTCGACGAGCTGTTAAAGTACGATATCGAGCCGATCATCACGCTCTCGCATTTCGAGATGCCGCTCCATCTTGCCCGTGAATACGGTGGCTTCCGAAATCGTACCGTCGTCGACCACTTCGTCCGCTTCGCGGAGGTCTGCTTCGACCGTTACAGAGACAAGGTCAAGTATTGGATGACGTTTAACGAAATCAACAACAAGATGGACGTCAACAATCCGCTCTTTTTGTGGACCAATTCGGGTGTCCTCCTAGAGGAAGGGGAGAACGCGCGTGAAGTCATGTATCAGACTGGGCACCACGAACTGATTGCGAGTGCACTCGCCGTCGCTAAAGGGAAAGCCATCAATCCTGACTTCGAGATTGGGGCGATGGTCTCTCACGTCCCGATTTATCCGTATTCATCAAACCCGGACGATGTCATGCTCGCCGAAGAGATGATGCGTCAACGCTATTTCTTCCCGGACGTACAAGTACGAGGCTTCTATCCGAGCTACGCCTTGAACGAGTTCGAGCGGGAAGGGTACAACATCCCGATCCTTGAAGGAGACGAAGAAATCCTCCAGAACGGCAAGGTCGATTATCTCGGTTTCAGCTATTATATGTCGACGACCGTGAAAAGTGACGTCGTCGCGGACAATAGCGGAGATATCGTCAACGGTGGTCTGCCGAACGGCGTCGAGAATCCGTATATCCAGTCGAGTGACTGGGGCTGGGCGATTGACCCGGTCGGTCTCCGCTATGTGCTCAACCGTCTGTATGACCGCTACCAAATCCCGCTCTTCATCGTCGAGAATGGATTCGGTGCCGTCGATGAGATTGTCGACGGGAAGATTCATGATGCGGCCAGAATTGATTATTTGAAGGCCCATATCGAACAATTGAAACAAGCCGTCCTCTATGACGGGGTCGACTTGATCGGGTACACTCCTTGGGGCATCATCGACATCGTCTCGTTCACGACGGGAGAGATGAAGAAACGGTACGGGATGATTTATGTCGATCGTGACAATGAAGGGAACGGATCGATGGAGCGGATGAAGAAGGACTCGTTCGACTGGTATAAGCGGGTCATCGCGACGAATGGGGAAGAACTGAACAGCGAAGTTTGAGAATTTCAGCATACATTTGTATAATGGCGTTATGAAACCATTACACCATCCGTCTATTGACACCATACCGTATACGAAAGTCCTTCACGCACTTAGTGAACCGAACCGACTGCGCATCATCCGATGCCTCAGAGAATCCGGTGAAAACAACTGTTCCACTTATTCACTTGAATTGATGTTAAATAAATCAACGGTATCCCATCATATTAAAATCTTAAGGGAGGCTGGACTGATCAAAGGACGCATCGAAGGGAAAGAGCATTACTATTCACTCCGAAAAGATGAGATTGAGCAGAAGTTTCCTGGATTATTGAGTTCCGTTTTCGCAGTGAAAGATGAAGACTTATAAGCATGCGCTCGAGGCGCATGCTTTTTTTGTTGATCAAAATGCTTGCGAAGTATAACTCACGGTGATACGATACTTTTAGTTTGATGGTTATCGAACTATAAAACAGTTTCTGAAGGAGTTTTGAAAGATGAAAAACGTATTAGTAATCAACGGACATGAGTATTATGACTTTGCGAAGGGTGAATTGAACAAGACGATGTTCGACGAGATTGTTCAAACGCTCGACGGAGCCTATGAAGTGAAAACGACGGTCATCGATGCCGGTTATGATATCAAAGAAGAGCAAGAAAAATACAAATGGGCGGACATCGTCATCTATCAAACACCAATCTACTGGTTCTCACTCCCAGCGAAGTTCAAAAAATACATGGATGAAGTGTACGAATATGGTGTCTTCTTCGCAGGATCTGCTGAAGGGTATGGAAAAGGTGGATTGATGAAAGGAAAGAAATACATGTTCTCGACGACGTGGAACGCCCCTGTCACGGAATACAACAATGCTGAAGGGTTCTTCGCTGGCAAAGACTTTGAAGATTCAATCGCGCACCTGCATTATGCACAACAGTTCATTGGAATGGAACCATTGAAGAGTTTTGGGGCGCACGACGTGATTGCGAACCCGGACATCACTCTTTACAAACGTGAACTCCAAGCTCATTTGGAAGACGTGTTCGAAATGACAGCAAATCAGTCGTAAAAGGAGAGAGGTCACATGCTTCGGGAAGAATTAGCAGCGGTACGGGACCGATTCCTAGATCGTGCCCCTGCCCATGTTAAACAAAGTGTTGCGGAAGCGACAGCGTCATTGATTGAATCAGGAGTTGGTCAAGGGTTACAAGTAGGAGAAAAAGCCCCTGACTTTACGCTCGTCAATGCTACGGGTGAGAAAGTCACCTTGTCCGAATTATTGCAAGATGGAAAAGTGATTTTGAACTTTTATCGAGGGGGATGGTGTCCCTACTGTAATCTCGAATTGAAGGCGTATGAACGTATTTTGCCGAAAATCAAAGAGAAAGGGGCACAACTCGTTGCCATCAGCCCTCAAATGCCAGATGAGTCCTTGTCGACATCTGAAAAGAACAATCTGACATTTGAAGTGCTCAGTGACCCCAATCAACATGTAGCAGAATCTTATCGCCTACTCTTGGATTTTCCGGCTCATTTGATTCAAACATATGAAACGGACTTTGGACTTCAACTCGCGCATTATAATGGAGACGCTAATCCGTGGCGACTCCCTGTACCTGCGACTTATGTCATTGACCAGGATGGTACAATCCAATTTGCCGAGGCGGACCCTGATTATATGGTTCGACCGGATCCGGAGCGTGTGCTCGCTTCTTTATGAAAAGATAAGCCAAGGATTTCTCAGAAATGAGAGATTACTTGGCTTTTTTCGCTATAATGAAGAAAAATACAATATTGGAGGGAAGCCTGATGGAAGTGAAACAACATGGACCGGTGACGGCCGTTAGTGCCAAAGTAAAGAACGGTCCATTCGAGATGTCGATGTACGTCTATTATATCGACGGCATGATCATCGATACGGGGACACGAACGATGCTACCCGCTCTCCAACCCTTTTATGAGTCGGTCCCGATCGACCTCGTCAGCATCACCCACCCCCATGAAGACCATATCGGAACGGCAGCCTGGCTTGAGCGGACATACGGTGTCCCGATTTACATACGAGAATCTGCCAGGGACATGTGCCGGAAAGGTTTAGACATTCCTGATTACCGGGCACGTTTCTCAGGAGACCCGGAACCGTTTCAGCCGATCGCCTATCACGACAATCAGATCACGTCAGAACATCATACCTATCAGGTGATTCATACACCCGGTCATGAACCGAATCACGTCGTCTTATATGATGAGGAGAACGGTCGACTGTTCTCGGGTGATTTGTTTGTCCATCCGTATCCGAAAGTAATGATTCCAGAGGAGTCGGTCCCTGATCAAATTCGTTCGCTCAAACGGGTCCTGTCCTTCGATTTTGATGAGGTGTACTGTCAGCATGCCGGGCGTCTCGAACAGGGAAGGGAGCAACTGAGCAAAAAGCTCGATTATCTAGAACGTTTGACCGATGACGTGATAACGAAAACCGCAGCAGGCTATACGATTGACGACATCAATGCTCAACTCTTCCCCGAACCATCGCCGCTCGTCCGAATATCCAAGCGGGATTATGACTCTAAACATATGATCGCAAGCATTCTTCGAGAAATCTACGAACAACTTCGTTGACAGAAGGTAAAACACCTAGTATTCTTAGTACAGGATTAAACGTTTAAACTTTTAAACGGAGTGATGAATATGAAACGGACAGATGTTACACCCGAAGTATCGTTATCTTTATTTGAAGATGCGATTCCGTTGTTCCAAGTATTAGCCGACGTCAATCGTCAACGCATCATCGTCGAAATCGCTAAACATGAACGCTTGAACGTCAATCAGATTGATGAAAAGATTGAGTTGTCTCGACCAGCCATCTCACATCATCTCAAACTACTTCGACAAGCGGGAATCGTTTCATCGGAGAAAGTCGGGACAGAGAACTTTTATTTTCTGACACTTGAAGATGCGGTCGGACTGCTGAAGGCACTGACACGTGCGATTGAAGATGAATGTATCTTATAACCTTTCTTTTTGGAAACAGAAAGAAAGGATTCTTTTCCACTAATACGTTTAAAAGTTTAAACGTATAAACAATAAAGGAGAATGAATATGAAGCAAAAACAAACCATCGTCATCACAGGAGCATCGAGCGGAATCGGTCGGGCAACGGTCGAACTGTTCAGCAAACGAGGCTGGCATGTCGCCGCTACGATGCGAAGACCTGAAGACCATCAAGAACTGTCTAACCTAAAAGGGGTGTCGCTCTATCAGCTAGATGTGACGAACGAGACGAGTATTCGAGAGGCATTTGAACGAATCGTCTCGGATCATGGAACGATGGATGTGTTGTTGAACAATGCTGGATACGGAGCGGTCGGAATTTTCGAGGAAGCCTCTCCCGAACAGATTCAGCGGCAATTTGATACGAACGTATTCGGGGTCATGAATGTGATTCGGGCAGCGCTCCCATATTTCCGCAAACAACGGAGCGGACGGATTGTGACCGTCTCCTCAGTTGGTGGACAGATCACATTCCCGATCTATAGCTTGTATCACAGTTCAAAATGGGCGATTGAAGGATTCATCGAATCGCTTCAGTTCGAGTTGGCACCGTTCAACATCGACATGAAATTGATTGAACCGGGACCGATCAAGACAGACTTTTACGGCCGTTCCCAAGAACTCGTCTGTAACAAGCCGCTCGACGTTTATGATGACTATACACAGGTCGCGCTCCATAACACGAATGCCGCTGGTGCGAACGCCGAAGGTCCAGACGTCGTCGCCGAGACGATTTGGCGAGCTGCGACTGAACAGAAGAAACGACTCCGTTATCCATCAGGTAAACAAGCAGGACTTTTGATCGCGCTGAAGCGCTATCTCCCGAACCGGGCATTTTTCGCGATTGTCCGAGGCGTCGTTGAAAAGAGATAAATACGTATGAGCCAAATCCTTTTCGTTTTCGAGTCAAAATGAAAAGGATTTTTTGTGTTTGATAAGGTGCTTCACTTCACGACGATGTATCCAAAACATTGATGACTTTTGAATGCAGATAGACATGATTTCAGACGTATGATATTATTAAAAATAATAATATTATCACTTTTGATAACAATGAGGTGAGAACAATGAACGAAGACGTTTTAAAAAGTCTACTCAACCCGATTCGCATGAAGATTTTTCAGCATGTGCTCATGAACGAGGAAGTGACGACCGGAGAGTTGGCAAAGATCCTTCCCGATGTGCCCCAAGCGAGTCTCTATCGACATATCAACAAGATGGTACAAGATGAGATTATATCCATCGCAAGCGAGAACAAAGTACGCGGGGTGTATGAAAAAGTGTATGCGATTCAAAACAATCCGTTGACCGCCGTCAATCAAGTCGTCGAAGCGAAAGACCGTGAACAATTGTATAAAATTTGCTACACGTTCACGATGTCTTTACTCATGGATTTCGGCGACTACTTGAAACGGGACACAATCGATCTTGAAGGCGACAAGGTCGGGTTTCGGAGCATCCCGCTCTATCTGTCTGATGCTGAAAGTGATCGATTCCTAAAAGGGCTCTATGACCTTTTAGAGGGAGTGCTCGAGCATGAACCGTCCGAAGAGCGGACGTTGAGAAAATTCTCCTATGCCGTCATGCCGGTCGGAGAAAAGGAGGAAACGGAAGATGTATAAACAAGAAGAGGTTTTGATTCAAGGAGAAACGACGATAGCTGCCACCATAACGACTCCCAATCAGGAACAGTCGGCCTTTCCAGCCATCGTTCTCATCGGCGGAACAGGAGGGCTGAATCGAGACGGGAACGGGACAGGCTTCAAGTCGAACTTGTATAAAGACCTAGCAGAATGGCTGACGACACAAGGTTTCGTCACATTACGTTTTGACAAACGGGGGATTGGCAAGAGTGGTGGCAATCGACATAGCGTCGGTGTGACCGAACTTGTGGATGACGTGGCAACGATTATCCGTTATCTGAAATCGCTTGACCGTGTCTCTGAAGACATATTGCTACTTGGCCATAGCGAAGGATGTATCGTCGTAACGCTCGCGACTGAACACGAATCCGTATCCGGGATGATTCTATTATCTGGTGCCGGTGTCACCTTGAAGACGAGCATGCAGGAACAGGCACATGCTTTGCTCGAAGAAGTGGGACGTACGAAAGGAATCAAAGGAAAACTACTCCGACTTAGCTTGAACGAGAAGTCGGTCATCAGAAAACAACACAAACTGTTTGAACGCGTCACCGCAACGGACCAGGATACGATGCGAATCCAACTGATGAAATTTCCTGCCAAATGGTTGCGGGAGCATCTTGCTTACACAGACGAGTCGCTTCGGAAGCGATTGGTTCAGCTAAATCTCCCTACACTTGCCATAACAGGAGAACGGGATGTTCAAACGGACGCCAGGCATTTGGACGAACTCGATGCACTGCATGCGTTGAATATTGAGACAGTCAGAGTAGCGGACATGGACCATATGTTGAAACATTTTGACGGTGAGATGAGTATTTTAGACGTGAAAAAGCAATACCGGTCACAACACGGGGAGCCGCTCCATCCCGAACTCCAACACCAACTTCATAAATGGCTAATGCGCCACAACTGGATATTATGACGAACAAGACAGCGGATCGGCTCCCGCTGTCTTGTTACGTATGTAAGAACCGCTCGACGCTTTCCATCGAGAAATGGCGACTCCACTGAACGAAGTGTCCGCCTGATACGGCAATCAATTGTACAGAGGGATGAAGTTGTCGTTCCGCTCGTTTGACATGATAAAGCGTCCGTTTCGCCTCTTTCAAATCAATTCCCGTGAAATCCGCATAATACAGTTGTGTCGGGACTTGGACGCGTTGTAACAATTCCTTAAATTTCAGTCCATCGTATCCGAACAACAAATGTAAGCCACCGGACGACAGACGTGCCGGTCGCTCGAAAGATGTTCGAACGTTTGCAGTCGGTTCGACCCCGATCCGTCGACAGAACAGTTGGAACCGCTCTTCAGAAAACGTGGGGTCACTCTTGTTCATGCGAGCTTCAAACCAGTTTAAAAGATGTTGTGGAGAGCAGTGATACAGTAGTCGCAAAAGCGGGAAGGTGAAGCCGAAGATGCCGTGTTCACGATATGGGAGCACAGCATTCGGTTTATGACCTTGGTCGAGTAGTATTAAGCGCCTGACTCGGTCGGGATAATGGACCGCGTAGGCGAGAGCAATCGCGCCCCCCATCGAATGACCGATTAATCGAACAGCATCAAGTTTTCGAGAGATTCGATACGACTCGACCCAGTCCGCTAGTACTTTGGATGTGGCGTATGTATGTAGCCCCTCACTTTCACCAAATCCCGGTAAATCTAAGAGATGGACTTCAGATTTTTTATGTAGGGCTTCAACGAACTGTAATCCTTGCAATCCAGTGAAGCCCCCACCGGGAAGGTATAAAATCGGTTCACCTTGACCGTGAATGATTGCCTGAAATTGTCTCACGTCATCGCTCCTTTATATGAAATGGTTGCCATTCAAGTATAAAGATGATTGGAAATTAATTGAAGAACATTTTCTATATTTCTGAATGAGGACACTGACAAATGCGGGTATAACATAGTGACAGGCAGATTTCTGTCATCACGCACGACGTACGTTCTGACTTTCAAAGGAGGAATGATGAATGAAGCTCAGAGGGAGAACGGCAATCGTCACTGGTGCAGGTTCAGGCATGGGGCGGGCCATCGCGAAACTGTTTGCGAAGGAAGGTGCACGGATCGTCGCATTCGACTTAAATGAGGATTCTGTTCATACGGTGGTCGAAGAGATCAAGACGGGAGGTGGGGATGTCGTCGGTATCGCGGGTAACGTCACAAATCAAACGGATATCGACCGACTCGTCGACATGGCGAAAGACACGTTCGGTTCTGTCGATATCCTCGTCAACAATGCGGGAATCATGGACAACTTCATGACGGTGGGTGAGGTGACGGATGAACTGTGGGACCGCGTACTGGCTGTCAACCTGACTGGACCGATGAAGTTAGCACGTGCCACCATTCAAGAAATGGAGAAACAAGATGGCGGTGGGGTCATCATCAACAACGCTTCTGTCGGTGGACTGTTCGGGACACGCGGTGGGGCAGCCTATGTCGCATCGAAACATGCTTTGATCGGGTTGACGAAAAATATCGCCGCAACCCATGGGATGGACGGTAAGATTCGAGCGAATGCCATCGCACCGGGTGGCGTCAATACGAACATCGGTGCAACGATCACCGCACCGAGCGAACTCGGGATGCAGGCCATCCAAGGTGCCGGAGAAGCACCGATGGGCGAACCAGAGCAAATCGCGTTTGTCGCCCTCTTTTTAGCATCGGACGATTCAAGCTTCGTAAATGGAGACGTACTGAAAGCGGATGGTGGTTGGACGGCGAGATGAACGAAAAGAGCCGAAATCAATCGGCTCTTTTCGTTTGGTATTTTTTCCGATAGGCGAGCGGTGTAACATCGTGATGTGACTTGAACGTTTGGACGAAGTGACTGACGCTAGCGTAACCTAGACGAGTGCTAATGTTTGCGATGGGTTCAGATAAGTCTTCGAGCAAAGTGGCAGCCCGCTCCATTCTCTTCATTTGTACATAAGCGATCGGGGACGTGTCTCCAAAAGTCGCAAACATACGAGAACATTCACTTCGACTCACATTGCCCGTATGAGCGATTTGAGCTAACGTCGGCCTGTCTTCTATATGATCATCGATATAAGCGAGCATGTGACGAAGGCTCTCCCGTTTTTTCTCATTCTGCATCGATTCACCTTTTTGTTGAATCCAGTAGCGCCAGATGACCGTACACTGAAGCGTCGCATCCAACAAGGAAAGCGGACCATCCGCAGATACATGTTGAACGGCGCGCTCAATCGTCTGAATGATCGCGTGATGTCCCCGTTCATGTTTCAGGATATGTAGAGACCTTTCAGAAGTTAGGTATGGTGTCACATATCGCTTCGCCAACTCGGGATGGAACAAAGCGGTTGGATCAAACTCAAGTCGTCTCATACGCGACGATTCCCCGATCTGTTCCATCATGACACATTGTCCTCGTGACAGGAGGACGGCTTCTTTCGCATGAAGGTGGAGGCTCACGCCATTCACCCGAATCACGGTCGAACCGGACTCGCAAAATAGAACAGTGAAACAATCGGTCACGGTTAATGTCAGTGGACCGAGACGAACCAGCTCGATACTCTCCAAATTGACGCCCTCCTCATTTCGGTAATTTCCCGACAAATCATTTCAAAAGTTCACGGAGAAACATATTGAAACGAGAATGACTTGGGACGAATCCAACATTTCTTATCGTCATTCATCAATAGTTGTAATCAAGTTTCTTCAATATAATGCTCAAAAGAGGAGCCATCCGGTGAACGCGGCATGCACAAGGATGGCGACAGGAACCCCGATCCGGAATTTCGGCTTCAATGTCTTATGTCGGAAGATACGCATCGCCAAATATGCCCCGAACGCCCCACCGACCCATGCAATTGTCAGCAATGTGCGCTCAGAGATCCGCCAGGCGCCGACTCGAGAACGTCGTTTGTCGACAAAATATGACATAAACGCTAGTAAATTAGTCACAATGTAATAAAGCAGAAATAGTTCCAAAGACCAAAACCTCCTTATTTCTCTCCTCATTATATCTTAAAACCGCTCAACTAAGCCATTTATAAAGAATAATGGACAATCTTGATTCCTTTCAATCGACTAAGTTGCTCTGTAAATGAACTGATAACACTCTCATATCGTCCTGTAATCGCAGTGAAACATACAGATGTTACAGTAAGGGGGCGTTAGAAAAGGGAGGAATATTCTTATGAAAAAACCACTATTGACACTAACGGCACTCGCTGGCCTTAGTTTAGGAGTCGCTGCTCCAGCTTCGGCAGCATCAACACACACAGTTCAGTCTGGAGATACACTTTACCGTATCGCCGTGAACAACAACGTCTCTGTAAACGACATTAAACAAGCGAACGGCTTAAACTCAAATATGATCTACCCGAACCAAGTCTTAAAACTTGGAAAGGCAGAAGCAAAAACTTCTACTGCATCAAAAACGTATACAGTTAAGTCAGGTGATACACTCTATCGTATCGCATTGAACAATGGGATTTCGGTCAATCAATTGATGACTTGGAACGGTCTTAATTCAGACCTTATCTTCCCAGGTCAACAGTTTGCCGTGAAAGGTGCAGCTGCTGCATCGGTAGCGAATGATGCGAAAACATCAGCACCGAAGACTTCAACATCAAAACCTGTTACAAAAACAGCCTCGTCTACAACGCAAACCCAAGCTCCGGCTTCAGGTAAGACGATGACTGTTGAAGCAACAGCTTATACACCATACTGTGCTGGATGCTCTGGTATCACAGCGACAGGTATCGACGTTCGTTCGAACCCGAACCAAAAAGTCATCGCGGTCGACCCTTCTGTCATTCCGCTCGGCTCTAAAGTATGGGTTGAAGGATACGGTACGGCCATCGCAGGAGACACAGGTGGTGCCATCAAAGGAAACAAAATCGATCTCTTGATGCCGACACAAGAGCAAGCGCTCAACTTCGGTCGCAAGTCAATCACAATCAAAGTCTTGAACTAATTCAAGCTCATCAAGGACACTGCCATCGGGCGGTGTCTTTTTTGTGTTGATACTTATTCCCACGGATTCTTCACTTTCGTCAAACCGAGTCGTGTTGCGATCGGTTTGATTGTCAGTCCATGCAGAGTGACCGACAAAACGACCAGGCCGAGTGTGATTGGTAACATCCGCTCGGCATCTTCAATCCCGAGTTCGGCAATCTCTTGTGCGAAAAATCCGGTCACTGTCATGGCAACGATCCCACGTGGGGCGATCCAGCTGATGAGCGCACGTTCTCTCGTCGTCAAAGGTGAGTTCAGTAACGATGTTTGCACCGATACGGGGCGGACGAAGAATAAAATCCCGAGAATCGACAAAAGAAGCGGCCAGTCGAAGATGGCAAATAAACTCTCTCGCGTCAAGCTGGCGGTTAAAATGATAAACACGGTCGAAACGAGCAAGATGGAGATATTCTCTTTAAACTCGCGGAGCTGTTTCAAGATGTGAATGTGTCCATGTTTGGAATTGGCCATCGTCAATCCCATCGCCGTCACGGCCAACAGCCCGACCTCATGCATGACCCACTCACTGATGGAGTAGACGAGAAGGACACCAGAGAACGTGAGGGTCGTCCGCAAATATTCAGGAACTTTTTCATTACCGAACAAACGAATCAACAGATGCCCGGCGGCGATTCCAAAGGCGACAGCGACGATACAAGACCAAAAGAACGGCAAATGGCTCTCGAGCCCTTCGTTCTGATAAAAGATGAAGCCCACGCGGACGACGAAAAGTCCCATCAAGGCGCCGAGCGGGTCGACGATGATCCCTTCCCATTTCAAGACTTTAGCGGGACGTGGAGACAAATTGGCTTGCCGAAGTAACGGAATGATGACGGTCGGACCGGTCACGACGAAGATGGCACCGAGTGTGAGCGCCGGCAACCAATGAAAATCGCCGATGATAATGAGTAACACCGATGTCAAGATGAAGGAAATGAAAACCCCAACCGTGACGAGGCGGAAAATCGGCTTCCGCAAATCATCGATTTCCTTGAACTCCAGGCTGAGGCTTCCCTCAAATAGGATGAGTGCCACGGCAATCGAGATGAGCGGGCTATACAAATCACCTAATATTTGATTTGGTTCCAACCAACCGAATATCGGACCGACCAAAATCCCGGCAATCGTCATAATCAAAATGGCCGGGAAATCATAACGCCATGCGAGCAACTGTGAAAGTGCACCGATGAGGACAAGCAAACTGAATCCGATCATCATGTCTTCCATAAACTCCCCCCGTTTCATCACTTCTTCATATATGTATACCCAAATGACGAAAAACGTTTGCTAAGATTACCTGATTTCGGGTAAGAATTGAAAGAAAGGGAGGGATACGATGGAAGTAACGATCGGACTCATCATCGTCATATTGACATGGCTCATTTTACTACTCAATCTCACATTCGCTGTCACCATCATCTTTTTCGAGAGGCGAGACATCGGCACGACTTGGGCGTGGCTGCTCGTTCTCTTTTTCTTGCCGCTCATCGGCTTCTTCATCTACATCTTCTTCGGTCGACTAATCAAATCCCATAATTTTTACGAGGTGGAAGAAGAGAAGCGCGAAGCGTATCATCATCATGTCGAAGAACAGCTTGATCAACTCGATCGTTCTCTCGAACCGTTCGATCATCCGCTCCTCTTGAAATATCGCCGACTCGCTCGCTTGAATCTTGTATCGACGAATGCGATGATGTCCTTCCATAACGACATCGACGTCCTTCATGACGGCAAGATAAAATTCGACAGACTGTTTCAGGATATCGAACAGGCTGGAAAAGAAATCAACATCCAGTACTACATCATCCAAAACGATGCGCTCGGTCAAGCGTTGATTCGACTGTTGACCGAGAAGGCGAAACAAGGGTTGCGGGTTCGTCTACTTTATGATGCCGTCGGCTCAAGGGGGCTCAGGCGTAAACATTTCAAAGAACTGATTGCAAACGGTGGGGAGGTCAAGTCATTTTTCCCATCAAAACTCGGAATCAATTTCCGCGTCAACAATCGAAACCACCGAAAACTTTGCATCATCGACGGGGAGCATGGGTATATCGGTGGCTTCAACGTCGGGGACGAGTATCTCGGTAAAGACGAACATTTCGGCTACTGGCGTGACGTCCATCTACGCATCACCGGCGATGCCGTCAAGGAATTGTTAGAACGGTTCATCCTGGATTGGAACCGCGCCGTGCCGACGCGAGTAAGAGAAGAGAAAGACGCCTTCGTTTGGCCGTTAGAATTAAATACACGCCAAGCCTCACCGATTCAAGTCGTGACGTCGGGGCCGAACTCGTCGACCGAACATCTCAAGAATATGCTCGTCAAAATGATTACGCAGGCAAAAGAGTGCATCTATATCCAGACCCCATACTTCATTCCGGACGCAAGCTTTCTTGACGCTTGCCGAAATGCCCTCATGGCGGGTACGAAGATCAAATTGATGATCCCGAACAAGCCGGACCATATGTTTGTTTACTGGGCGACCTATGCGAACGCGGCGGAGCTCGTACGTTACGGGGCCGAGGTCTTTACGTATGAAGAGGGATTCCTTCATGCGAAGACGCTCGTCATCGATGGAGAGGTCGCCTCCATCGGGACGACGAACATCGATGCGCGAAGCTTCCGTCTCAACTTTGAAATATCAGCACTCGTCTTTGACCGAGATGTCGCACAGTCTGTCATCGAAGCATTCGAACGGGATGAAGCACGTGCGGAACCGTTGACGATTGAGCGATACGAGTCGAGGACCCGCTGGATTCGCTTCAAAGAGAGCGTGTCACGCTTACTCAGTCCAATCCTATAACGCGAAACATCCGGTAGAGGAATTCCTCACCGGATGTTTTTTAGCGTTTTTTTACTTGTTCGACGAGTCGGATGAATGAATCATTGATGTCTTGTGGGGCTTCCTTGTCTCCGTATTCCGCAGCCTCTAACCATTCTGCATAGAGCCTATAGTTCGTGAACTCGATTCGCTTAAGCCAATCGGTCACCGTCTCTTCCCGGAGACGAGGATGCCGCTGTTCGAGCTTCCGTCCCGTCTCAAGGAGCTGAATTTGACGAGGGGAACGGACGATTCGTTTATCCGAGAGTGTGGGATGATGAATACTCCTCGGGATCAAGCCATCTTCTTGGATGTCTTTCCGCTTTTGCAGATAGAAGAACAATCCTACACCGAGCATTAAGAGGACCACGAATATCCCGATGAAAAAAAACGAGTTGTTCGAGGCCGACTCGAGCAGTGTCTCCTGTGCCACCGTCTCCGCATCCAAGTTCGGGTTGTCCGGTATGAGGAATCGGTTCACACGGTCGTTCGGATCGAGCTCGATCCCATCAAACCAGCTACCCATCCATAATAAGAACGGACTGATCCATGCGACAAGATTCCCAAACAGTAACTCTTTAATCGTCCGGATGATGAGGGAGAGTGTTAAACCGATGCCTAAACCAAGGACCAGCATCATCACCATCCGCTTGTAATCGCGACGGTAATACAAGTTCCGTTGCCAAATCAAAAAAATGAACGGGAAGAGGACCATCGCGAGCGGTTGCGATGCCGGAGGGAACAACCAGTCCGCCACCAAAAATAAGACACTTGCCATCGCATAGCGGTCCGTCCAGTCCAACGTCCGAATGAATGCATGGACGTATGTGAAGACCAACAGGACTAGACTCATCTCATACGAGAAGTAGAGAGCGCTAATACTCATCACCGTCTGAACGATGAGTTGCGTATTCCGAGGGATGCGGAGCGTCAACAAAAAGAGGAGTGGAAATACATGTCCGATATAAAATGCAGCAAAGACCCACCATAACCATCTCATTGACCGTCACCCCCCAATCGTAAAATCGACTGATTGCCGCTATATCTGGCCACTTTTCGTTCAAACAAGGAACGGGCGAGCGGAAAATCGCTTTCTGACAGGCAAGCGAACGTCGTCATGATCTTACGGAAATGCACCTCGCCGCTTCCGGGTTGCAGGTCGTACGTGATTCCATCTTTTGTGAGCGTCGGTACGATCAGACCGTAACTCGCATTCTCTTTCTCAAAATCGCGACATAATGCGGCAGCTTGCGAGATGAGGCGTTCCATCTGATAGGTAAGGGCCCGTCCATCCTTTGTCAACAAGTCCAGGACGATGACGTACTCATTCGCTTGTACGGGTTGCTCGGTTCGGGCGAGCAGTTCTCCCGTCTTTGCATAAGCGGACCAATACAATTGTCGCATCGGCTGTCCATGATACGGGGTGACCGACTGGAACGTCTCCGGGTCACGATAGGCGCTATGCCGGACCATCTCTTCACCAGGGAGGGTAGGAGGGCGTTTCGGAATCGGATATGGCGAGAACTCGGGGAATACATGGCCGATGCGCGGGAGTGACTCCTCTTTGTATAGTGAGAACATGCGTAACGGATCTCGGATTTCCAATCCGATTGCTTCGAGACGGATCGGGCCACGTTTCTTCGCATGGAGCGGGATCGTGAAGTCGACGGTCGCGTTCGTCTCGACAAAGTTCTCTTGCCGCCAAAACGCATGACCTTCCGATTCGACGGTCGGATGCAAATAACCGGATAGCCTTACGACGCCGAGTGGCACTTTCGCCGTTGACACAAGTTTCAATACATAGACGGTCTCATCATTTGGAAACAGCTTCAGTTCTTCTGTGAGGTCGACATGGATATACTCCGCCAACCGAAACATGATTGAAGGCATGATCAGTGCGTATAGACTGAACCCGATCAATAGACTCGCAATCAAGACGTTGCCATACAGTGCCGTGAAGACCCCTACGACGAACAAGAGCCACATATAGCCGGACTCGAGATAGCGTGGGCTGACTAACTGCATCTCACACCTCTGATGGGACCGGGATGGTCTCGAGTACGGCTTTGATTAACTTTGATGGTTTCGTTTTCAATGATGCTTCGACCGTCAAGACGAGCCGGTGCCCTAAAATCGGAATCGCGAGTGCGCGAATATCCTCTGGTGAGACGTAATCCCGCCCTTCCATATAGGCATGTGCACGGGCTGCAATCGTGTAAGCGAGTGTCGCTCGGGGACTTGGTCCGACCTCGATGTCTCGGTGGTGACGAAGGGATTCCATCAAATCGAGTAAATAATCCTCCATCGCCTCGTGGAATCGGACACCTTGTACCTCTTGCTGCATGTTCAACAACTCGTCCTGTCGCAGAGAGAAGGATTCAGTCGCAAGATGTTCATTTCGAATCAATCGTCGTTCGGAATCTCGCGACAGGGGAGCGAGCGTCAACTTGAAGAGGAAGCGGTCTAACTGCGCTTGTGGGAGCGGGAACGTCCCTTGTCCGTCAAACGGGTTCTGTGTGGCGATCATAAAGAACGGATCCGGTAACTTGAGTGACACTTCCCCGAGTGTCACTTGACGTTCCTGCATCGCCTCAAGCAAAGCGGATTGCGTGCGTGGTGTCGTCCGATTGATCTCATCGACGAGTAAAATCGACGTGAAAATCGGTCCCGTCCTACGTTCGAATGCACCAGTCGTCGGATTGAATAGCTCCATCCCTAAAATATCACTCGGTAATGTGTCCGGAGTACACTGCACACGCTGAAACGTTGCCGATATAGAACTCGCTAGACTACGCGCCAAGGTCGTCTTCCCCGTGCCAGGACGGTCTTCAAGTAAGACGTGCCCCCCTGATAGTAACGCAATCGATGCGAGTTTGATTGCTTTCGATTGACCAATCACTTGATCATTTAAATGTGAAACCCATGGATGATTCATTCAAAAATCCCCCTATATTTTTCTGATAATTAAGAAAATCATAGCATAATCAGTTCGACAGATGTATCAAAAATCCATTTCACAAAAAAAGACCGACTGGCAAATGCCAGTCAGTCAGCGTTTCGGAGAATCCAAGTACCGTTCGAAATGTCGTTCGAGCCATTCTTGGAAAAACGACATGAACGTGCAGATGACCCAGTAGATCAATGCCACGACAATATAAACGGTCATGTAGTCAAATTCCCGCCCCCCGACAATCTTCGCCTTATTGAATATCTCGGGCACGGTGATCATCGCCGCAAGCGAACTCGCCTTGATCAAGTCGAGGAAGACGTTTGAGAGGGGGGGGAGGGCGATTCGTGTTGCCTGTGGCAAGACGACCCCTTTTAGCGTCAACCATTTTCCCATTCCGAGTGAGCGGGCCGCTTCTACCTGACCGTCATCGACCGCGCGAATCGAGGCGCGGATAATCTCGGCGATATAGGCGGCAGAGTTCAAACTAAACCCAAGGATCGCTGCCGTCAAGGCGGCGAACTCAATCCCGATGAAGGGAAATCCTGAATAGAGGATGAACAAGATGATCAAAATGGGCACGCCACGCATGAACGAGATATAGAAAGTCGACGGATAGCGAAGGAGACGAGTCGGAGACAGTTTCCCGAGCGCCAATAATAGACCGAGTACGAGTCCGAAAAACATGCTGACGAACGAGATCCAGAGCGTGTTCGGTAGCCCGCCTAACAGATAAGGGATTGATTTAATCGCCAGGTCTACGTCAAAGATGGCGTCCCATTTGATGTCTGAGAACGTCATACCAATCTTACTTCGTTTCGACGATCGTCGCGTCTACGTCAGGTTCGACAGAGACATCCGCACCATTATAAAATTGCTCGGATAATGACTTAATCGTGCCATCTTCAAGCATTTCATCTAATACCCGATCGATATTCTCTTGAAGTTCGCTATTTTCATTGCTCATCAAGAAAGCGACTTCTTGCGGGTTATAGGCGATATCTGGGTGGATCGTGATATCGAACTCAGGGAAGAAGGCTAGGGCAAGTGTCTGCAAATAGTAGTCGTTCAAGATGACGTCTGTCCGACCTGTCGAGACGTCACGTAAATATTGGTCGTTCGTCGCGTTATCGTAGATCACTTCTTCGGCATCGTACTGACGTGCCACGTCCATAAAGACGGTCGTCGCTTCCCCAGCGGCTCTCTTACCTTTCAAATCCTCAAGTGATTTGATTCCGGAAAGGTCGCTCTTTCGTACAATCGCTGTCCCGTACGTGTATTTATATGGTTTTGAGAAAGCGAACTTCTCTTTACGATCCTCTGTGACGGAGATATCGTTTGCGGCCACGTCAACTTGACCGTTTTGGACGCTCGTCAACATGTTGTCAAACGCCATCTCCTTGAACTCGATTTCAAGGTCGAGACGCTCGGCGACTTCTTTCATGAGCTCTACATCGAATCCTGTCAGCGTATCACTCTCTTCTTCACGGAAAGAGGCGGGGTAGAGCGTACCAGCCGTCCCGACCGTCAATGTTCCTTCTTCTTGAATTTCTTCCCAGCGTGTCGGATTTGCTTGATCCGTGCTATCATCACCACAAGCGGCGAGTGGGATTGCTAAAAATAAAGCTGCTGCCAAACCTTTTGTTGTTCGTTTCACAAGACTTCCTCCTTAGATGTTTCGTCTGTCTAAAAATAGCATGACTCCGGCGGTCTAGCAACTTTAAAGGTCGAGTTAAACAGGTTAAACGTTACTTTGAAACGTACATTCATAAAGCGTTATCATTAGCTTGAATTATGCGTTCAAATGAGTGATACAGGTATGATTACTGAATGGAACAGTACTGTGATCATAAGGTAATCAAACTCTCATTCCAGATTGATTAAACATGATCGTCAAAGAGAAAAGATGAATGGGAGAGAGGACAATTCATACGAAGACAAACTCATTTTTTCTTTTGGTTTACATAACATATATTATCAGTAAAAATAAACTCTCATCTCATTATCTTAGTATACTTATGATAGTGAGATGAGAGTTGAAATTAAGATGTATGTGTATAACGAATCAATGTGACACCGGGTTCTGGTTCAAACTCGGCACTCGGCACGAATCCAAGCTTCGTGTAGAGCCGCCTCGCAGGTCCATTATGTTTTCCTGTATGCACATAGATGAGTTTCCCTTCATGGATGTTCAGCATATGCTCGAGTAGCGTCGTCGCAAGTTTAGCACGGAAATATGTCGGGTCAATGCATAGTTTCGTGATCTCGACCGTCTTCTCTGATGTCTCTACCGTCACAAAACCAATCAATTGTTCCTCGGTATATAAGCCGTAGCTCGTTCCAGGCAAGTTTTGGATGACATCAATCGTCTCATAGCGCGCTGGGATTTCATCAAACCCGATCAGTTCAGCTTCGACGGCATAAGCATTTCGTTGAATCTCGAGCATCTTTTGGGCCTGTTCGAATCGATGATTTTGGATTTCTTTTAACTGCATCGTCTCATCCCCCATAATCTAGCGGACAAACTTCCTTGCCCGCTTTCGTTTCGCCCTTTTCAGAGCCAAATAGAGACGATGTGTCCCTTTGAGTGGCGAGCCATGCCCGACAAACGTAAGGAGCGGTGATAGATCCACTAACCGCTCCGCATTCTCTGTCGCCACCGAGCGGTTCCACGTCGCAAGTCCAGGAAGTGGGAACAATGGACGCACGTCCCCTGCCACAGCCGCACCGCCTTGTGATTGAAAAGCGTCCCCTGCAAACAAAACCCGATTCAATTCGTCATAAAACGCGATGGAGCCCGGTGTATGCCCGGCCGCATCAAGAACTCGTAAACCGAACAACCGCTCGCCGGGTTCAAGCAGCGTATCTGGCGTAGAGCGAATCGTCGGCAACGAACCACGAATTTTATTCTGTTCCGCCTCTTCGAGTGACCGGTCTCCCGTTAACAGCCGGGCGTCGCGACGAGAGATGAACAGGTCAGCGAGCGGATGCTCCGCTTTGATCGCGTCCACCCCACCGACATGGTCCGCGTGGGCATGTGTCAATAAAATGGCGAGAAGCGGTTTATCGAGTTCATCGATATAAGACAAGATTTGTGATGCATTCCGCTCGAGCGCCGTATCAATCAACACGAGCCCGAGTTCATGCTCAACGAGTTGAACGTTAATCGGTAACACAGGGGCAAAAAAGGTAAGTTGATGGATATGTCCGTATCGTCTCACTTTCATCGAATCGGCCTCCTAATCGAATAAAGTAGTCCAGTCTTCTTCTTGCCAGTGCGCTTCAAAGCACATATGAATCTGTTCGAGTGTATTACGGGCAAGCGAAAGTTCCGGCAAGTCGTCTCGTTCGAAGAACCCGACGTCACTCGTCTCCGTACCGGCTGCCCCTTCCCCGTCACCGATCAGTGCGCACTCGATAAACAGTTTGTAATAGTGTTCAGAAAGCGGCGGGTGTGGATGTTCGTGCATATCGAACAGTGCTAACAGACGCAATGGAATCACATCAAGGCCAGCCTCTTCCTCCACTTCTTTGATGATGTTTGAGGCAGGTGACTGATTCACTTCGCAGAACCCGCCCGGTAACGTCCACAATCCGTCCGAACGTTCTTTGACGAGCAAGAGGCGGTCCCCTTTGAAGACGACGCCTCGCACATCGAGTTTCGGTGTCGGATATCCGTTAACATGGACCAATTGCGAGATGGATTCATCCGATAAATCTGAATGTCGCATAAACATTTCTTTTGCAATCTCCTGTAACTCTTCATAACGTTCTCGGTCATATTGATCACGTGTGAACGTCAGACCGGCCTGAGACAGCGCCTGAATCCGTTTCGCCCACGTCAGCCATTGAGACATATAGATCCCCCTATCTTTTGTCCTACATGTTTCATTCGGCAAATCGTCGTGTTTTCCTTTTACAGTTCAAGTGATTTCGTCTAAGTGATGATGCAAAAAGACCTGTGAGCGGCAATCAGCCGGATTCACAGGTCCTTTGATTAGTCGAGATAGACATCTTCAATCTCGCCGAACGAGTCTTCGTCGAAGACGAACGACCCATTGGCATAGCGGTCGAGTAGCGTAAGCGTTTTTGTCTTCACTTGTTTTGCCTTCTCTTTCCCGGCGATATGCAATGTCTCATCCCCATGTACAGGGAGCACACGACGGATTTGGTGCGGTTTTGATTTGACCTCACGAATGAGCATCGTGCCACGAAGGTTGCGGTTCGTGCAATCGAACTGGTCTTCAAGTTTCATCTTCTTGACCGCCCCACGCTGCGTCACGAGGACGAACAACGGTGGTGTGAAGAAGGAGAAGGCATCGGCGACGACGTCACCGTCTTTAAGATTCATCGCCTTCACACCGGCCGCCCGCTGTCCGACGACCGGGACGTCGTCCTCTTTGAACCAGAGACCGTATCCACGCTCTGAGACGAGGAATAACTGCCCTGGACCGTCACTGATTCCGGCGAAGACGACCTCGTCATCACCTTTTAACTTCAAAGCCATGAGCGGTTTCGATTTCCGCTGCGCGTCATAGTCGCGTAACGGTGTACGCTTGACCATGCCGTCTTTCGTCACGAAGAGGCAATGGGCGTCCGTATCGAACGTCGAGACGACGTCTGCCGAGATGACCTGTTCCCCTTCAATCGGGACGAGGTTGGCGACATGTTGTCCGGCATCCTTCCACTTCGATTCAGGGATCTGATGGATCGGGATGAGGAGATAGCTGCCCTTGTTCGTCCAAACGAGCAAGTGGTCCGTCGTCATGGCTTGTGTCGTGAGAAGCGGACGATCCTTCTCTTTCATCTCTGGTAAGACGTCACTCGAGGCGCCATACGAGCGCATCGAGGCACGTTTGACGTACCCGTCACGACTGACGAATACCATCGTCTCCTCGACAGCAATCATGACTTCCGTCTTCAGTTTTAATTCCTCAACTTCCGACTCGATGACCGAACGACGGTCATCTCCGAACTCGTCACGCAATGCCGTAAGTTCTTTCACGATCAATCTACGTTTCGTCGCATCCACCTCGAGGATGTTTGAGAGGCGGGCAATCTCTTTTTGGAGCGCCTTTGCTTCTTTTTGCAACTCGACGATGTCCGTATTCGTGAGTCGATATAATTGGAGCATGACGACCGCTTCGGCTTGTCGTTCAGAGAAGGAGAACCGCTCCATCAGTTTTTTCTTCGCATCCGCCTTGTCTTTTGCGGAACGGATCAATTCGAGCGTCTCATCGAGGACCGAGATGGCTTGCTCCAAGGCATCGACGATTTCGGCACGTTTTTTCGCCTGTTCGAGCTCGAACGTCGTCCGTCGTGTCACGACCTCTTCGACGTGTTTCAAATAGGCGTCGATGATCGGGACGATCCCCATCTGTTTCGGTGTCCGATTCACGATGGAGACCATGTTGTAGTTATAGGCGAGCTGGAGGTCTGTATGCTTCAAGAAGAAGTGTAAGACACCTTCCGCGTCCGCTTCTTTTTTCAACTCGATGACGACACGAAGACCCGTCCGGTCCGTCTCATCACGCACTTCCGCGACCCCTTCGACCTTTCGATCGAGACGGAGCTCCTCCATCTTTTTGACGAGGTTCGCCTTGTTCACTTCATACGGGAGTTCTGTGATCGTAATCTGTTCACGACCACCCTTTAGTTTCTCAATCTCTGACTTCGCCCGAATGATGACCTTTCCTTTACCGGTCTCGAACGCCTTCAAGATGCCGTCTTTCCCCATGACCGTCCCTCCGGTCGGGAAGTCCGGTCCTGTGACGTATCCGAGGGCGTCTTTCGCCGTATCGACTTGGCCCTTCAGCCGTGCGATGGCAAGGTTGAGCACTTCCGTCAAGTTATGTGGCGGAATCTCCGTGGCATAACCGGCCGAGATCCCTGTCGTACCGTTCATGAGCAGGTTCGGGAGGAGTGACGGCAAGACGAGCGGCTCTTCTGTCGAATCGTCAAAGTTCGGTGTGTAGTCGACCGTGTTCTTCGCAATCGATGTCAGCATGACGCCCGCAATCTTCGAGAGACGCGCTTCCGTATAACGCATGGCCGCTGCCGGGTCACCGTCCATCGACCCGTTGTTCCCGTGCATGTCGATGAGCGGATAGCGGAGTTTCCAGTCTTGAGAGAGACGTACCATCGCCTCATAGACGGACGAGTCGCCGTGCGGGTGATAGTTCCCGATGACGTTCCCGACCGTCTTCGCGGACTTCCGGTACGGCTTTTCGTTCGTATTCCCCTCATGGTGCATCGCGTAAAGGATCCGACGCTGCACGGGTTTGAGACCGTCACGTGCGTCCGGCAAGGCGCGGTCTTGAATGATATATTTCGAATAACGCCCGAACCGGTCACCGACGACCTGTTCGAGAGATAGGTTTAAAATGTGTTGAATCGTCGACATCGTTACATCACTTCCTCAATCGCTTTAGTCACATGTTCATTGGCGATGATCGAATCATCTTCCTGGAGTCCGAAGGCGACGTTCTCCTCGATCCATTCCCGGCGATGCGTGACGTTGTCACCCATCAAGACCGAGACGCGTTTGTCCGCGACGGCCGCATCGTCGACCGTGACACGGATGAGCGTACGGGTGTCCGGGTTCATCGTCGTCTCCCATAGCTGGTCCGCGTTCATCTCACCGAGACCTTTATAGCGCTGGAGGATATAGCCCTTTTTATACACTTTGAGTAGTTTCTCGAGCGCCTCTTCATCCCAGGCATAGTCGAACTGCTCGGACTTGCCTTTCCCTTTCGAGACGCGATAGAGCGGCGGCAAGGCGACGAATACACGCCCCGCCTCGACGAGCGGGCGCATATAACGGAAGAAGAATGTGAGAAGGAGCACTTGGATGTGCGCACCGTCCGTGTCGGCATCCGTCATGATGATGATCTTGTCGAAGTTACAGTCATCCAAGTCAAAATCGTGACCGACCCCGGCACCGATCGCATGGATGATCGTGTTGATTTCTTCATTCTTCATGATGTCCTGGAGCTTCGACTTCTCCGAGTTGATCACCTTCCCGCGTAACGGAAGAATCGCTTGGAACGTGCGGTCACGACCTTGTTTGGCAGAACCACCGGCCGAGTCCCCCTCGACGAGGAATAGCTCGTTCTTTGCGGCGTTTTTTGACGTCGCCGGCGTCAATTTGCCGTTCAAGATGCTCGAACGTTTCTTTTTCTTCCCGTTCCGCGCCTCTTCACGGGCCTTACGGGCCGCCTCGCGGGCCTGAGCCGCGCGAATCGCCTTTTTGATGAGCATCGTCGCCATCTGCGGGTTTTCTTCTAGGAAGATTGTCAATTGCTTCGCCATGACGCTGTCCGCACTCGCTCGCGCCTCTGGAGATCCGAGTTTCGACTTCGTCTGTCCCTCGAACTGAAGGAACTCCTCAGGGATTCGGACCGAGACGATGAGCGTAAGCCCTTCACGGACATCGCCACCGTCAAGGTTCTTATCCTTCTCCTTGAGTAGCCCGTTCTTTCTTGCATACTCGTTCATGATCCGGGTCATCGCCGTCTTGGCGCCGACCTCATGCGTCCCACCGTCACGCGTACGGACGTTGTTGACGAATGAGAGGACGTTCTCGGAATAGGCGTCCGTGAACTGGAACGCGAGTTCAATCTCAATCTCGTTCTCCGTTCCTTCGAAATAGACGATCGGGTGGAGTGTCGCCTTGTCGTCGTTCAAATATTGGACGAACTCGGCGATCCCTTCCTCGTAATGGAACGTCTCTTGTTTGTCGGTACGCTCATCCGTGAGCGTGATCGTCAATCCTTTTAAGAGGAAGGCCGATTCGCGGAGACGTTCGGCGAGCGTGTCATAGTTATACGTCGTCGAGAAGATGGACGCATCCGGTTTGAAATAGACGCTCGTCCCGGTCTGACGTGTCTTGCCTGTCTCAATCAGTGTCGTCTGCGGCACACCGCCGTCCGCGAATGTCTGCTCAAACACTTTCCCGTCGCGATAGATCGTCACGACGACCTTGTTCGAGAGGGCGTTGACGACCGAGGCCCCGACGCCGTGGAGTCCACCAGACGTCTTATAGCCGCCTTGGCCGAACTTCCCACCGGCGTGGAGGACGGTGAAGATGACTTCAGGTGTCGGTTTTCCGGAGGCGTGCATCCCCGTCGGCATTCCACGACCGTGGTCACGGACCGTGATCGCATCCCCCTTATGAATCGTCACATCGATTTGACCGCCGAATCCGGCGAGCGCCTCATCGATCGCGTTATCGACGATCTCATAGACGAGATGGTGAAGCCCGCGATGGTCGGTTGACCCGATGTACATCCCCGGTCGTTTCCGAACGGCCGTGAGTCCTTCGAGCACCTGGATGGCGTCTTCGTTATAGTTAAATAAATCTGTTGACATAGCAGTCACCTCAATTTCGAACACACGTTCGTTTTTCTTCCCTATTGTATAGCTGTTCATTCATTCTGGCAAGTCTCCCTTGTCAGCTATCGCTGAAAAAAAGGAGACCTACCATGGAGGTAGGTCTTATCCGAGTAGACGAGCATGTTCCACGTACAGGCAGCGGTTCTCAATGTAATCGAGCCCTGCATCGCGTGCGATTTGCTCCGCCTCAGGACTTGAGAGACCGAGCTGATTGAAGACGAGCCCGACATCCCCATGCCGTACCGCGTCTTCTGCGACACCCGCCAAATATTCGTTGCGACGGAACACGTCGACGATATCGATTCTACCCGGTATGCTCTCGACGGAAGGATACGCCTTACGTCCGTTCCACTCTTCGAGCAACGGGTTGACGGGGATGACGGTATACCCGACGCGCAGTAAATACTCTGCAATCTGGTTGGCAGTCTTGTTCGGGTTGTCGGACACACCGACGACCGCGATG
Source organism: Exiguobacterium qingdaonense (assembly GCF_018617855.1). Lineage (GTDB taxonomy): Bacteria > Bacillota > Bacilli > Exiguobacteriales > Exiguobacteriaceae > Exiguobacterium > Exiguobacterium qingdaonense. The sequence continues at coordinate 30,820 of NZ_JACSKY010000001.1, read as the reverse complement.
GTCTTCGCTTCAGACAAAAGTTGCGTCAAACGTTGATCATCCATCAAAAATCCCCCTTCGGTTTACGTTTACAGTGTAACGTTACCTTCCTCATTGTTTCAAGTCTTATTTTCATCATAAAGTATAATGATACATCGTTTCAATATAAAGACATCTGAATATGGTTTACATAATAAATTATTGTATACCTATTGTATTGCAGTAAAATCAATCAATCGATTAATAGTACCGATCGATTATCATTTTCGCATTTCATGAACCTTGCGTGAAATATCTATTTCACGCAAAAATAAATACGCAATATCGACACTTTTCGTCGTGATTTGAATAACTCTTATTCAAAAATGAATCCTCTTTCGATATAATGAAACAAAGGAGGTGTGAGATGGGGACGACATATGAATCTCGTCGCGGCACACTTTACAATGAGCGCATCACATTTTACGGAAATGTGATCGCTTGGCTGGTCCACTTCTTACTCTGTTTGATTTTTTGGAGATTGGATGTGACCTCTTTATTCCTATCAAACGCTTTGAGCGTCACCTACTATACGGTTTCGTTTTATTTTGTACATAAGCGATGGTATGGGATTTTCTTCGCCGGGCTCTTCATCGAAGTCATCTACAACGCAATCATCTCGACCATCATTCTCGGTTGGGGGATCAATATGCATTACTTCATCCTCATGATGGCTTACGGCGTCTTTTTCATACCGAGCGTGACTAGAGGTCAGCGTACTTTAGCCACTGTACTCGCACTGTTGATTTATAGCCTGCTTTTCATCAACGTATCGGACGGTATCGAGACATTGCCCGAACAAGTCGAGCAGGCACTCGGTCTCTTTTGTATCCTCTCGACCGTCATGATGATTGTCGGCCTCTCGTTCATCTTCGAGTCGGCAGTCGTCAAAGTGACGGACGAACTCGAGCTGTCAAATGAAAGACTCCAAATCCTCGCTTCGACAGATGGACTGACCGGGTTGTTGAACCGGAAAGTCGGACACGAACGAATTTCCGAGGCGATCGACCAGGCCGCACGTGACGGTGTCCCATATGCACTCGCACTTGGGGATATCGATCGATTTAAGTCGTTCAACGAGACATACGGGCACGACTGTGGAGACCGCGTCATCCAACAAGTCGCTACCACCTTATCTGATGTCGACGGCATCGCGGTCCGGTGGGGAGGAGAAGAGTTTCTCCTGTTCTTATCCGACCCGGCCTGTGACTTTTATGGGACGACGGAACGATTGAGACGCCAGGTCGAAGAAACGCATCTCGATTACGCAGGAGAGCGACTACACGTTACAATGACGTTCGGTCTTGCCATCCGCACAGATCACGATACGATTGAAGAGATCGTGAAAGAGGCTGATGATTATCTTCGTGAAGGTAAACAGAACGGTAAAAATCAAGTCAGGTCAACCTGAGAAAGGGGATTTTAATGAGTATATTCCGTCAACTTGGACAACGCCCCACCCTTACGACCGCAAAACGATTCGAGTTGAACGGGCTCCAACAGCTACCAACATTTATCCAACAGTTTTTCCATCATCTGGCCGCCAAACATTATTCGAAGCAGACGGCCCAACGCTATGTGTATGACATCTTGGGCTTCTTCCGCTGGGTCGAGCATGTGAGCGGGACCAAGTTAGAACCGGAGGCGATTGATTTAGAGGCGTTCACAGAAATCGACCATTCGGGAGCGGAAGCCTATGCGACGTATCTCGCCCTCGACCTCGAGAACTCCCCGAGTGTCATCAATCGAAAACTCTCGACACTACAATCGCTCTTTAACTATTTGATTGAATCAAATCAGGCGACAACCAACCCGTTCCAATCTGTCGAACGGCCAAAGCGAGGCAAACGTAATCCCGTCTATTTGACAGAAGCGGAATGGCTCGATTTTTCGACGCTCGTACGAAGCAATGTCGGCATGACCAATCGCGAGGCGAGTTGGTATGAAGCGAACCGCTCGCGTGACTTTTTAATCATTCAACTGCTCGGACTGACAGGAATGCGTGTATCCGAGCTCGTGGGACTTAACTGGTCCGATCTCGACCTCGAGACGGGAACGATTCGTGTCATTGGGAAGGGTGACAAAGAACGACTGATCCCGATGGCAGGGCCACTCCACCCTCTTCTTACAGAGTTTCGGAACACACGAGGCGATGGGGCTCTCTTCCAAAATGAGAAAGGGAGACGCATCGCCGTGCGAACAGTTCAACACATATTGAAGGGTCATATTGACCGACTAAAACCGTATCTACCTTTTTTATCTCATAAGCAAGTGACACCGCATAAGCTGCGTCATACGTTCGCAACACGACTAGCGATGAGTGGTGTTGACGTGTTGACGATTCAACAACTCCTTGGACATGAATCGGTGGCGACTACTCAAGTTTATGCCCATATCGGGGACGAACGGAAAAAACACGCCATATCAGGTTTACAATAATTCGTTATGTAAACCAATAACTCTAATTATAGCCACCACCTAAATAATGGGTGGTGGCTATAATTAAATGCTAGACATTGACAAAATTAAAATCGCTTCGTCGACGACCATATAATAAGCGTTCTCATAGGAGTGACGCTCTTCTGATTCTAAATCAAAAATGACGATTCCACTCATGAGCCCTTCCGTATACTCATGAACGAGAAAACGGCGACCAATGACACGTTCGAACGGTTCTACATCGATATAACGTGCACCCGTCGCAATATCGATCACCTCCGTATGCATGTCGCTCTCATCGACCTTTACAAAAATCGTCGAACCGATATCATCATATGTGAAATCAATCGGTTCATAAGCCCCCCAGTCAATGACAGACACTTCATGCAATACATCCGATGCTGTCAAATCATAGATGACTTCTTCGTTCAATGCGTCGACGAATGCTGAAAATCGGAGTGTGCCGTCCTTCTCTCCTAAATATTGAACCGTATCCCCTTCCCCCTGCAAGCGGATGATGTCGTCGAACGGTAGCTCTACCCGTTGATCCCACACCGCCTCGACCGCTTCCTCGAGCGGACAAATGAGGAGCGCCTCAGAATGGTCGATCGGATCGTCAGGAGAGATTCGTCCACTGTCGAGCGCATCATAATAATCGAACTCATCAAGTCTCGCGTTACAGACAATGAACGGGACACCTTCGAATGTGGTCGTGAACAAGTACAGTTCCCTGAATCGCTCCGTCTTCCCGACGAGACGCTCGTCACGAATACGCTCGCGCTGGCCTGTCACTCGATCGTATAACCACGCCTCATCAGATGACTCGAACGTCGTTAAAAAGAGGAAGTAACGATGGTCGAGCACCCAAAACAATGTACTGTTCCCTCTCTTTTCAAATGTTGAAACGACCTCCTCCGTTCCCGAAATGTATGAGAACGCAATCAGCTCCGTCTTGACCATACCTTTACCATCCGGCGTCTCGTTTAAGAAGTAGACGATTTCTCCATCGACGAAAAGCTTCGGATATCCATAATCCTCATAAGGACGTCGATTCAACTGTGTGATGACACCGTCCTCCTCGTCAAAACGATAGAGTGAGAAAGACGTCCTCTCCGACTTCTCCCGATAATAAACTGAGGTCGGTGTGACGGCAATGACGTCTTCATGATCAATCGGCATGGCACGGGCATCAACGATTCTCATAAGGCACCTCTTTCGTGTCCGGATTCAGCAGGTTCGACAGTAACGATTCCCGGTGGTCGATTCGGGAAGGTGATGCGAAGATGAGCATATTCAATCACTTGTTGATGTGGATGGTTTTTTTCAATCCAACGAATCCGTTGCTGATTCGCCAAGGCATGACCAATCCTCTCCTCCATCTGAAATTTAGAGATGTCCCGAGATGCGACTTCTTGAATATACGTCTCTTCATCGGTCTCAAACTGTTGCCAAATTCCCATGACGAGTTGCCCGAGCGCTGACACACGCTTTTCAGGAAGGGTGATCGTTCCCAATGTCCGATTCACTTCCTTCAAACATTCATTCGGATCGTCTGATACGGCGAACAGTCGCTTCGCTGTATTGTTCATGACACGATAGCGACGTTTCCCGCTTTCAAGTCTGAGCACCTGTGCGTACGGTTCGACTGGAACCCCATGGAAGAACGACTCGGTCCCACCCCAGGCGAATCCGAAGGACGGGTCGAACTTCCTGATCGTTTGCATGAATGACATCATGAAGTCCTCTACTTCCCTTCGTTCAAGTCGGAGCCATTCGGCAAAGGCGAGCGTTCCTTTCTCCTTTTGAATCCGATCAACAGGAAAGAAGAGCTCTCCGTCCGCCAACCGATGTGGTTTCAACTCGACACCGTCAGCCCGATAATCCGTTGACGGTCTTCCGCCCCTTCCTGCATAGATGACCCATTCGTCATCCGTGCTCTCGATCGCATATGCTTGGTGGGCCCAGGGCGGCGTGACGTATAAGGCAGGATACTCTTCAAACGTATCGAGGTGAATGTAAGAGCGGTCATTCCATAGATGGGCGATGAGTCGGACGACTTCTCCCGTCTCAGACTCTTTAGGCGTGATGTAGTTCCCAGTATCACCGATGAATGTCAATACATGAAACCCATATCCGCTATACATGTGACGCACAATCCGTTCGAAAACGGCGGTCACCATTCGCTCAAACAGCGGGTGGTCTTCGTTTCGGTCAAGAGTTGGCGAATCGACCGTACACATGAGCCACCCCATCCGCTCGTATAGACGGACACGCAATGGATAAGAGATCAATGGCGAAGAACTCGCATGAATCTCAGTCAAGCGAATATTGGACATGTTTTCGACTTGTAAGGTGAATCCACTTCGCCTCAACTGTTCCTCCATCTTTTTCTTCCAATTGATTGTCTCCATCCGATTCACTCACTTTCTCTCAACGTCTCATTGTGAATTTTTCCCGATTCTCGTTTTACACAAACGCCTTTCGCTCCAATTGTGTCTGAAGACGATGAACCGCCTCCTCTAACAGCTCACGGCGTGTCCCGATGTTCATTCGTTCAAACGTCTCCCCGGCAGGTCCGAACGGTCTGCCTGGCGACAAGAAAATTCGAACTTCGTCGTGAAGCCATGATTTCCGCTCCTCGGACGACATCGGGAGTTGTGAGAAGTCAATCCACAGCAAATAGCTCGCCTCCGGTCGTGTCGTATGGAGCATCGGTAGATTCGACTCAATCAAGTCGATGACCTCGTTCATTTGCTGTTCGAGTTCTTCACGCAACTGGTCGAGCCAACGCTCCGCACGAGTGTCCGTATATGCCGCGATGATGGCCGTGTTTGCGAACGGTGTAGGGAGGACGTGATGTTTGTTTTGCACTTTTGTGATTTGCTTACGCCATCCATCAACCGAACAGATGATATATGATGCGAATAATCCGGCGATGTTAAACGCTTTGGATGGAGCACTCACCGTGATGACACGTTGGTCGAGCGAAGCGATCGCGGTATGTTTTTGGGATGGGAACGTCAAGTCAGCATGGATCTCATCTGCGACGACGATCACATCATATTGATTCGCGAGCTCTACGACCTTCAACAGTTCCGTCTTCGTCCAGACTCGTCCGACTGGATTGTGTGGGGAACAGAGGAGGAAGAGTTTCGCTTGCTTCATCGCTTCCTCGAGCGCGACGAAATCCATCTCATAACGCCCTTCCGTTACCTTCAATGGGGCATCGAGCACTTGACGCTTTGAGCCATCAACGAGTTCGTAGAACGGCGGATAGACGGGCGACTGGATGACGACGCCATCCCCGACGTCAGTTAACGCCTCGACGATGTGGGTCAGTGCGGGCACGACCCCACTTGAGAATAGGACATGTTTTGGTTCAATATTCAAATCATGACGTCGACCGTACCAGTCACTCACTGCGTCCTGCGCTTCGGGTGCGAACAACGTGTACCCGAATTCCCCTTGAGCGGCTTTGGCGGCGAGCGCTTCAGAGATCGATGGCGCTGTACGGATGTCGATATCTGCTACCCATAACGGAAGCACATCCTCAGACAGACGGAACCATCGCCCCAACCCATCCCATTTCACTGAATTCGTACCTGTACGTTCTAGCTGTTGTTGTAAAATCGATTTCATGTTCATCCCTCCTCCCCTTACTGTATCAAAGTTGATTCAATTTCGTGCCGAAAAAACATGGCGGTTTTTTGCCGACTTCGATATACTCAATCGAGATAGAGAGGAGGGAATGGATGGACGTCAACATTGTCAGACAGAAACGAAGAAAAAAAGCTGCATTTTATGTCACATCAGACGGCATTGAACTACGCATTCCAGCCCGCTTGTCGAAACGAATCGTGGATCGTATTTTAGAAGAGCACGCCGTATGGATTCGTCACACATGGCACAACCTTCCGAAACAGACGTCTGTTCTCGATGACGGGCTTGTCTTTCACGGAATAACCTATCCGACTCAAGTGGATGATGGGGAGACGCTTCGCCATGACGGTACCTCGTTTTTAGTACCGAGAGCGTGGGACACCGCTACGCTCAGAAAGCATTACGAGACATGGTTGCGCGAACGTGCCCTTCGATACGTGAACGAACGGGCGGGAGTATATGAACAGCTTCTAAATGTCCGCGCCAGTAACATTCGTATCGGTCACCAAAAGACACGTTGGGGATCTTGTAGCTCAAACGGCAATATTTCGATTAACGTGCGACTCATGCTTGCACCGAGGGAGATCATGGACTACGTCATCGCTCACGAGTGGACACATCTCGTGCACTTTGACCACTCCACTTCTTTTTGGCGGACGTTACAGAACGTTTATCCAAAGTCCGACGACGCGAAAGAATGGTTGAAGAAAAATGGACATACGCTACAACTAAAAAAACCGACCGACCTTTGTTAGGCCAACCGGTTCATAGATTCGAGGTAAACGTCTCAGCCGTCTCGTGTAAATCTGCTGCAGCTTGCTCAAATGATTGGAAACGTTCGATTGTTTGAGCCATCGCCTTCGCACTCGATTGAATCTCTCGATTGGATTCAGTGACACCTTCGACGATTTTATGGAGCTCCAGATTCATCCCTTCCGTGTTCGCGTTGACGTCGACGACAGCACGTTCGACCATGCGTGACAGATTACGGACCTCTGTCGCCACGACGTTGAACCCAAGGCCGTGCTCACCAGCCCTTGCTGCCTCGATGGCGGCGTTTAAAGACAACAGATTCGTTTGAGCCGCGATTTCTTTTATCGAGGAAGCGATCTTAGCGATATCTTCTGCCTGACGTCGTAAATTTTGAAGGACGAACAGGTTGTTCTCAGCATCCCCGGCGAGCCGATTGATCATTTGACTCAACACTTGCGTATCGGCCATCCCAATTTTCGCCCGCTCATCGAGCACGTCGGTCATCGACTTGAATTGAAATGCGTACTGTTCAATCACTTGTTGACGCTCCGTGATATCCGAGGCAATCTTGACGACACCGACGATATCTTCTCCTTCATAAATTGGCATATAGGTCGCCTCGAGCCAAATCGTCTCCCCTTTTGCATTCTCGCGTTCCACTTTATCCGAGAAACTGAATCCGCTCCATAACTTTTCCCAAAATGCCGGGTATGCCGGGCTATTTACAAAAGAGGAAGGACAGAACAGATGATGTTGCATGCCTACCATCTCTTCACGTTTGTATTTCATCACTTTCGCAAACGTATCATTCACGTCGACGACCCGACGTTGACGATTAAATCGGATCATCGCCATATTGTTCTCGATTGATTGCAAGATATTGAGGGATGTGACCTCTTCCTGGTTCAAAGTACTCATTTTTACTACCGACCTTTCTTAGCAATAGGATATTCGTACGAAATCGTGAACTTTAGTGTAACGCATCGCACGAAAATCAAGGAACGGCTTTTTCTACATAAGGTCAATATCTTTATTTTGAATTATTTACCAATTGAAAAGACGCCTGATGGCGCCTTTCACTCATCTAAATCAGGGAAATAGGAGAAGAACGTTTCTGCTCCCGCACTGCTCAGTTTGAATGTTTGATCGCGTGATTCATCCGTCACATAGACATCCACTTTTTTAGAACGCTTCTTGAAGCTTAATTGAAATTCTTGTCCTTTCCATCCTTCGATGATGGTGAGGAGCGGATAGTCCCCGGTTTCCCCCGTTTGATCTACAGGCTCTGCCTCCTCAAATGCGTTCATCAAATCAGACATGTCGGTACCTGCCGCACGTAATACGTTCGGGTAATGGATTGACACTTCCCCATTCAAAGGAGACTTATGAACGAAAACGAACGGCCCACTTGGTACGTTCATGTTCGGTTCGATGTCTGCTTCGATTGATTCGTCCATTGCAAATTTGCCTGCTTCATAGGTGAGACGGACGTCTGCGGTCACACGTTCTCCATCCTCAATGAAAGAGAATGTGTAAATCGGCGTCTCGACCCCGGGTTTGAGTTTGTCTTCCTGTAATACCCGTTTAACCTGTAACCCTTCAAATCGCTTAGTTTGCCAATGATCATTTTCGGTCATCGTCACAAGCGGGTCGTAAGAAGTGAACCCACCTTCCGACTCAGCGAAAAAATAAGCCTCTTTCGATTGCTCGTTGTAGCCGAGTGCGATCTTCACTGTTCCCATTTGCGCATCATAAGGTTCAATGCGTGAAACTGGAAAGATGGCCCGATCTTCTCCAATGTTTAAATCGATATATCCATTCAAGGATGGGGTCACTTGAATCATCGTTTCTTCAATGAGATTGATTGGTACCTCGAAAATAGCAGAGTAATCGCTTTCCATTATGCTCTCTTCTTGTTCCCTCGTCCCAATCTCAATCGTCGGGACGCTCGGGACGGTAACACCATTTGAAGCGTTGATAAACGAAGGGAATTTTTTAATAAGTCCGACTCTAGGCTCTGGAGAACTACCGTCTTGACAAATGGCGTAGTTCTTGTCTCCCTCTACATACGTCACAAATTTATAGGCGTGTGCGTCGTAGTCTGAAATCATCGCTTTCCGATTCAACACGTACGTATGATAAACAGTGACGTCTTCATTGATTTGTGAGATCGGGGCACCGGTACATGTGTTGAGTAAATCGCTCGCCCACGTCTCCGGCCCAACAGTAAAGCTGTTCGAGTTCATGTCTCGTACATCCCATTGTGAAGGCATATGGTCCAGTTTGACGACCTCTACTTCTTCACCACCACAACCAGATAAAATTCCAACTGTACATAACGTGAATAGAAATCGTTTCATCATGATTTTTCGTACTCCGGGAAGATATCCAAGAACACTTCCGCCCCTTTACTAGATAATTTAAATGTCTGCTCGCGAAGCGGGTCTGTCAGATAGATGTCGATTTTTTTAGATCGTTTCTTGAAACTCAACTGAAACTCTTGTCCTTTCCATCTGTCGGTGATGGTCAAGAGTGAATAGTCCTTTACATCACCCGCACGTTTGACAGGTTTTGCATCACCGATTGCGCTTATCAGTTCAGACATCTCAATACCTGACGCCAAAAGAATAAATGGGTATTGAACTTCGATTGCCCCGTTTAGTGGTTTCATATGCAGAAAAACGAAGGGACCACTTGAGAGAGAAGAGTGTGACTTGGTTGTGTTCTCGATGGCAAACTCACCTTTCGTGTAAGTGAGACGGACATCTTCGGTCACACGTTTCCCATTTTGAATAAACGAGAACGTATAGAGTGGTGTTTCTACCCCTGTCTTAAGAGTGTCTGCCGATAACACCCGCTCCACTTGAAGGTCTTCCAAATGAATCGGTTCATGTCCGTGTCCCTCTTCCCAGACGACTAATGGCAATACGGAAGTCGACCCGTCTGTTCTCTCATAGAAAAAATAGGCCTCTCTCGATTTTTCGTCATATCCGAGCGCGATCGCCACTTCTCCCATATGGGCATTATACGGATCTAGTTGTGAGAGCGGAAAGAAACCTTGCCAATCTCCAATCGTAAAATTAATTTTTCCATGTAGCGACGGTTTCACATGGACCATCGTCTCTTCAAGGAGTCGGATTGGCTTGTCAAAGAAATGACCTTGGTCTTTCTGCTCCAAACTTTTCAATTCTTCCTCTGTCCCGATACGAATAGTAGGCGTGTTTATAACGTCAGTTCCTTGTTCTGTATTCACAAAAAAGGGGAATGTATCAATCTTAACCGCTCTTTCCTGATCAGTAACATTATCGTAGCAAACGGTATAATTATGACTGCCTCTCATGTACATCACGAACTTAAATGCAGAGTCATATTTCCGATTTATTTCATACGAGTTATAGATTGTCACATCCTCTTCAATTCGAGCGATTGGCTCACCGGTACATGCGTCGAGTAGATCACTCGCCCACGTCTCCGATTTAGCATCCATCCGGCCAGATATCATGTCCCTTACATTCCAGTGTTCCGGTAAGTGATCTAGCTTCACAACATTCGTGTCTCCCCCCCCCCACAACCTACTAATAAACCAACCGTACACAATATGAATGCGATCCGTTTCATCATGACTCCATCATACGCGGAAAGATATCTAGAAACGCTTCCGCACCTTCGCTTGATAGTTTAAACGTTTGTCCCCGAAGCGGATCCGTCAGATAAATATCAACTTTTTTGGATCGTTGTGTATAACTGATTTCGAATTCTTGACCTTTCAATCCATCGATTAACGTCACATATCGAAAGTCAAACGAATCTCCAGAACGTTTGACCAATTCCGCTTCCTCTAGAATCTTCACGACTTCTTTAGATTCTTTACTCGTTGCCTCGAGAAAGTCAGAATGACTTAGCGTCTTTCCGTCAAATGGTTCCCGATGAATTATGACTCTTGGTCCTTCTTCATATTCAGGCATCCAATCTTCAAACATCGGGGCAGGTTCGTCACCTTCTTTCAACAATGTCCCCGGGACGAATCGGACAGCCATCGTCTCCGTCACACGTTGTTCTTCCTTCATGTACGTGAGGGTGTATAAAGGGATAGACTCTTTCTCATGTAGCTCGCGAGATGTAGCGACAGTTTTCATGTCTAACTCGGGATAAACCTCGTTTTCAGTTGATTCAGGATCCTCTAACTCAGAAAACACGATTGGATGTGGCACGAAAAATCGACCATCATATGAATAGAGAACGTAAGGTCGAGAAGTCTCTTTTTCGTAGCCAATGGCAATCTGTTGATTCGGCATCTCGATTCCCATCGGTTCGAACTGGGCGATTGGGTGTCTAATCACTTTACCACCAAGTTCAATCTCAAGGTCACCGTACAAGGCCGGGGTAACCTTTAGTAACGTATGCGGGAACGGGGTAATCGGTTTCCCATCGAAGTCTAGTACGTCTGCCTCCGCTAACTGTTCCTTTAAAGATGGTGATGCCTGTTCGACGCTAGGTAATCGCGGTAGGCGAACGCCTTGACTCGTATCTACAAAAGTTGGGAACACATCAATCGTTTCCATCATCAACTGATGCGTAAAGGTTTCTCGACACACGACATAACGTTCGTCCCCCTCCATATAAGTGACCACTTTCATCGTATAAGGACTAATCGTCGAGACGAGTTCTTCTCTCCCAGCGATTACCGTTTGATATACAGTGATATCACCTTCTAACTTTGTCGTGCGCTTCCCTTCACAGGCTGACAGCACTTCTTTCGTCTCTGGAATCTGAACGATTTCCCCTTCTTTTGTGTAACTCTCGGCATTCCAATGATTTTCTATGTAGTCCAATTGAATGACTTCTGTGTCAGATGCTCCGCATGCACTTAACAAGGAAGCGCCAAGTAACATCGTCATACCACGTTTGAACATAAAACCCCTCCGCTCTTGGTTCTATTCCAATTTTACCATTATCTAACTGGTGATGACGAAAGAAATCCGTTTGACGACGTCATCATTCAAAAGAAACTGTATGTGATTTGAAACATAATTACACGACTCGACGTATAAAAAGAGATAATGGTAAGAATCAAACTGAAAAAAGGAGAAGTGGTTATCGTGACGGTCAAGGTATTCACGCATACGAGCTGCAGTTCTTCCAGAAAAACGATTGATTGGTTACGGGATCAAAAGATTCCCTTCATTGAAAAGAAATTGACAGACCAAGGTTTATCCTTTGGTGAATTCAAAGAGATGTTGAGTCTGACGGAAAATGGGACGACCGACTTGCTGTCGGTACAAAAAAGTGTGTACAAACAAGCCGCGGAGAAACTCGACGAGATGTCGATCCGAGAGCTATACAGCTTCGTCTCCTCGAATCCACACGTTCTGAAAAGTCCAATCGTCTTCGATCATGTTCGGATTCAGGTCGGTTTCAGTGAAAAAGAGATTCGGACATTCATTCCAAGGCACGACCGCATCGCTGAATTAAAACGTCTGCTCCATAACGCATAAATCGTGCCGCCACCGCGACACGATTCTTTTTATGCTCGCTTTATTTTTCAAGGTGAACATCTATTGAATCCTTTTCAAAAAACATTCATAGTGAAAGAGAAGAAAAAATTATATTTGTATGAGGAGATAGAGCATTGGAGCTTAATCGTCAACTTATTTGGAAACTGAGTGTAATCGGACTGATTTTACTCGTCTTATGGCGTGTCATCAGTGAACCGGATACCATCTCGCGTGTCTTACAGTACACATTTCAGCTATTGACCCCAATTATCATGGGGATTGCCATTGCCTTGTTACTAAACACTGTTCTCTCCTATATCGAAGAACGTTTTAACTTGAAGCGGTATCAAGGACTGCTCATCGTCTATATTACGTTCATCGGCATCTTGGCGATATCGGTCGTCACGTTGTTCCCACGGGTCTATTCGAGCTTGGTATCACTCATCGAGGAACTGCCGGTATACATTCGTCAGATTGATGCGTTTCTAGGCGATGTGAACAGTTATCTTAGAGATTACAACGAGACCATCGCCAAAGCGGTTGACCTTGCCCAATTCGAAGAGCGGTACTCCGGATGGGTCGAGACGGCTGTTCTCTCATCCGTCGGGTACGTATCGAGTTTCACCATGACGTTAATCAACTTCTTGATCGGAATCGTAATTTCGATTTATCTTTTGAAAGATAAAGAGATTTTCGCCCGGATGTTCAAACGCATCCTATATGCATTGTTGCCCGTTGGCACAGCCAAGACGACAATCGATATCTTCCAAGAGATGGATTACATCTTCAAACGTTATATCATCGGAAAATCACTTGACTGTTTAATCATCGGCATCTTGGCCGTCGTCGGTTTATTGGTCATCGGGGCCCCATACGCCTTACTTCTCGGTATCATCGTCGGGGTCTTGAACTTCATTCCATACGTCGGTCCGTTGCTCGGGATGATCCCGGCGTTCATCATCACCTATTTTTATGACCCGTTTACCGCACTTTTGGTATTGTTGTTCATCTTTCTTTTACAACAATTTGACGGGCTATGGCTCGGGCCGAAGATTTTGGGTGATAGTGTCGGCATCACCCCATTTTGGGTCATCACCTCCATCATCATCGGGGGAAGCTTATTCGGTCTCGTCGGTATGTTCGTGAGCGTGCCGATCACGGCGATGATTCAAGTTCTGTTGTCACGATTAATTGATTATCGACTGAATCATAAAAATTTAAACGAACTGCTTTGATTCTCTTCATGAATATATTGACACATTGACCAAATGTGTCATACAGTTGGAGGGAAGATTCACATTTCATAGAAAGGAGAGGTTCCCATGTCAGTAGTATCTTTGAAACCATTCACTCAAGTTCATACTGATCGGCAGGCGCCTCTTCGTTTGATTCATATCTGAGATGCCTGCCTATCGAGGCATGCATAAACAACGTGGGACGTCGTATGCCTTCATGCATATGACGTCCCTTTGTGTCTAAAATTAAATAAAGCAGGTGACCTGTATGCTTCAATCACTCAAACGTCTCGACCGCAACATTTGGATTCGTTTCTTAGGGGAGACGATCACGGGAGTCATGATGTTCATGATCGCCCCTTTCCTCGTCCTCTATTATAGCGACCAGTTAAACAGCTACCTCCAAGTCGGAATCATCATGGCGACGGGACCGATCATGGCCCTACTCGGTTCGATGATCGGAGGGCGGCTCGCAGACTTATATGGACGTAAACCGATCATGATGATCGCGATCATAGGGGATGCACTCGCCCTCATCGGATTCGCGTTCGCTGACTCGTTCTGGCCACTCCTACTACTGAACGCAATGCTCGGGCTGACGAACTCACTGTTCCACCCTGCCGCAAGTGCGATGGTCGCTGACGTCACAAAGCCGGAACATATGAACGAAGCGTTCGGACTTCTACGCATGGGTCATAACATCGGAGCGGCATTCGGACCGCTACTCGGGAGTGCCGTTCTATTCATCGACCGAGAACTGATCTTTTTCGCAGCGGCATTTATTTTTGGTTTATACGCAGTCGTTCTTGGCTCCTTTATCCGCGAAACCTTGCCCGAGTTCACTGAAGATGAGACGCCGAGCAATCGGGAAGTGTTGCGCGTATTCTATAACGACCGTGTGTTCCTCGTCTTCATCTTTGCGGGTATATTCATATCAATGGGATTCTCGGTCGTCGAGAGTATGTTGCCCCTCTTTTTAAAGGAATCGCTTCCGACGTATACCGCCCAAGAGAATCCGTTCCCGTATTTGTTGGCACTAAACGGAATCATGGTCGTGCTCTTTCAGTTCCCGATCGCCTCAAAACTTGGAAATAAACCGTTCGGGAAGGTCATGCTGGCCGGGGCGACCATATTCGGTGTCGGTATGATTTTACTGGCGATTGTCCCAAGAACATTATATGCACTTGAGACGCCATACGTACCTCTCGTCGGAATCTTGCTCGCCGTCTATGCCTTTTACACGTTAGGTGAGATGATCATGTCTCCTGTCCAGCAAACGTTTATCGCTTTGATCGCTCCTGAGAATATGCGCGGTGCATATAATGGGGCTGCAAGCGTCCAATGGCTGATTGGTGGGGTCACGGCTCCGATCATCGCGAGCCTCTTTTTTGACAATCGTGCCGGTCATATCGCCCTGATTTTAATCGGGGGTGCGAGTTGCTTGTCCGGTATCATTTATTGGCAACTCGGACGTCGTATACAAGCGACAGAAGCGAAACAGCAGACCGCGTAGCCTTAAAGCAACCACACTCTTTCATGTAGAGTGTGGTTTTTTATTTCTTTTCATATTTATTAAAATTTGAAATTATCTTTCAATTTCACTTTACAATCATAATAATCCTTTTTATGATAAAACGGTTAAGGAGGGATCTTTCATGGAAAGGATCGATAAACAGAAAATTGTGGAGAGTGTTCCACAGAAAGGTTTTTTAGGACAACCGAAAGGGTTGTTCACACTATTCTTTACGGAGTTTTGGGAACGTTTTTCGTACTATGGAATGCGAGCAATCCTCGTATTTTACATGTACTATGAGGTTTCCGAAGGCGGGCTCGGGCTCGACCGAAATGTTGCACTTTCAATCATGTCCGTATATGGTGCGCTCGTCTACATGTCTGGGGTCATTGGGGGATGGCTCGCAGACCGGATATTCGGTACGTCTCGCGCGGTATTCTACGGTGGTGTGTTCATCATGCTTGGACACATCGTCCTCTCGATTCCTGGGAGTGTCGTCTTCTTGTTCATCTCCATGGCGTTGATTGTCATCGGTACAGGTTTACTGAAGCCGAACGTTTCGAGCATTGTGGGCGACATGTACAGCGAGACGGATCGCCGTCGTGACGCTGGGTTCAGTATCTTCTACATGGGAATCAACCTAGGTGCGTTCATCTCACCACTCATCGTTGGTCAAGTTCAAAAAGACTATGGGTTTCATTGGGGGTTTGCTCTAGCGGCCATCGGCATGTTCATCGGTCTTGTCGTGTTCGTCTTGACACGAAAGACGAACCTCGGTTTAGCTGGTTCGTATGTGCCGAACCCGTTGACGCCTGATGAGAAAAAGAAAACAATTCGAATCGTCAGCCTTGTCACGATCGGAATCGCCATCTTGCTTGCGATTTTGATTCCACTCGGCTGGTTCACCATCAACACGTTCATCACACTCGTCGGGGTGTTCGGTATCGCGATTCCTACAATTTACTTCGTCCTCATGTATCGCAGTCCGAAAACGACAGAGGTGGAACGTTCGCGTATCCTTGCGTACATTCCGCTCTTTATCGCCTCGGTCATGTTTTGGGCGATTCAAGAGCAAGGGGCGACGATTTTGGCGAGTTATGCCGATACACGCACGGACCTCGAATTTTTCGGATTCACATTGTCACCGGCTTGGTTCCAATCACTGAACCCACTTTTCATCATCTTGCTGGCACCTGTCTTCGCCTGGCTATGGGTACGCCTTGGTGATCGTGAACCAAGTATTCCGACAAAGTTTGCATTCGGTATTTTGTTTGCCGGAATCAGCTTCCTGGTCATTTTGCTTCCTGCTTATTTCAGCGGTCCTGACGCACTCGTGAACCCGCTTTGGCTCGTCTTAAGTTACTTCATTGTCGTACTTGGAGAACTGAGCTTGTCGCCGGTCGGATTGTCAGCGACGACCAAACTCGCACCGGCTGCTTTCTCTGCACAAACGATGTCTCTATGGTTCTTGTCGAACGCTGCCGCGCAAGGAATCAACGCGCAACTCGTCAAATTTTACTCACCTGAAAACGAGATGCTCTATTTCGGACTGATTGGCGGTGCCGCCATCGTCTTGAGCTTGATTCTGTTCGCACTCGCACCAAAAATCAAAGTGTATATGCGCGGAATCCATTAATCATCAAAAATCGCCAGCCGATTCAACGGCTGGCGATTTTTTTATTTTCGTACTTGAATGAGTGACAAGTAGCGGTCGATCATATTGTGGTTAAAGTAATCATGGAAGTTGTCTTGTTTCAGCGATTGAATCGACTCATGGAATGTCGCAGGAAGTGATGCGATTCCTTGGCTTTCAATCTGTTTTGCCGAATATTCGAACAGGTCATCTTCATTCGGTGAAGATGGGACGAGCTGTTGTTCAATTCCTTCGAGTCCTGCATAGATGAGGGCGGCAAGTGCTAAATATGGGTTTGCGCTCGGGTCAGGATTTCGAACTTCGACACGGGTCGCACTTCCACGAGAAGCAGGGATTCGAATCATCGAACTACGATTCGATGGGCTCCAACAAATATTGACCGGTGCTTCAAACCCTGGAACGAGACGCTCGTATGATTCTGGAAGTGGATTTGTAAAGATTGCCGTGGCACGAGCATGCTTCAAAATCCCTTCGATGAAATGACGCGCTGTTTGAGAGAGTCCATAATCCGCATCCACTTCATCGAACGCATTGTTCGTCGGCTTGCCGGCTTCGTCATTCTTCCATACCGAAATATTTAAATGCATCCCAGAACCGTTTACGTCACGTAACGGCTTCGGTAGGAACGAGACAGATGCCCCTTTTTCTTTTGCTGCGATCTTGACGATTTCTTTGAAGAACTGAATGTTGTCTGCCGTATGGAGCGCGTCGTCATATTTGATCCCAATCTCATGCTGTGCCGGAGCGACCTCATGGTGAACCGCCTCGATGTTGAAACCGACATTGCTCAATCGGTTCGCGATGTGCTGACGCACTTCATACCCTTTATCTTCTGAGCGTGTCGAGAAATAGCCAGCCTCGTCGTAAAACTCCCCATTCTCATCAAAGATAAAGAACTCCGGCTCTGCGCCAACGAATACCGAGTAGCCATCACGTGCAGCACGTTCAAGGGCATCCTTTAGCACATTTCGTGGATCGTATTCGTATCGGTCTCCTTCAGGTGTACATACGTCACAGAAGAAAGCCAAAATATTTTCTTCTCCATCCTGTTCATAACGTGGACGATCTAAATCCGGTCTCAAGAATAAGTCAGAGTTTTTGATGGAAGAGAACCCGTTGATTGATGAACCATCAAACATCGTCTTTCCTTCAAAGACTTCTGGCAACAATTTTGCCGAAAGCGTCAAGAGTTTCAAATCACCGAGCACATCTGAGAAATAGAGATGAATTTGGGTAATATTTTTCTCTTGTACCGTTTTCTCAATGTCTTGTTGCTTCTTTGCTACGTCATCCTTGTCTGTTCCGAATAGATTTGCCATGATTCGTTAAAACCTCACTTCAATGTATTTGACAGGTTTGCTGTCGTTACGTACCGTTCGTACGCTTCTCTATAATTCATAACCGACTTCTATTTTTTCTAAACATTGAATTTCGAAAAAGAAGGAAAGTGGCTACATGGGCTAAGACTTGATATGATGGTTAAAGAATGTCACAGAGAGGGAGAACGCGATTGTATATATTCATGACTGGTGGTACTGGATTTTTAGGGGGGCGACTTGCCAAGGAGTTGATTTCACGAGGGCATCGCATCGGTATGCTCGCAAGAACACCTGAAAAAGTAAGGGCGCAGTTCACCGCAAAAGAACGTGCATCGATCGATGTGGTACAAGGTGATTTGACGGCACATGCGCTAGGAGTCGATCAACACTTCATTGATTCGTCCAAAGGTAAATACGATTTATTTCTCCATATGGCAGCGCTCGTCAAGTTTGACGAAGACCTACGGGATGAGTTGTTCGAAACCAATTTGACCGGAACAAAAGAAGCCATTCGATTGGCCAAGGCCATCGAGTGTCATCGTTTCTTCCATGTGAGCACCGCCTACACGCTCGGAGCAAAAGAAGTCGGCGGGGAGACGTTATACGACGTTTCACAATCATTTTTAAATCCATATGAAGAAAGTAAGGCGCACGCCGAACAGGCGGTTTGGCAGTCCCGTCATGAGCTCGATGTATCCATTTTCCGTCCGGCCATCATCGTTGGGGACTCAAAGACGGGAGAAGCCGATTCAAAGTTCACGATGTATGGATATATGCGTGCCCTTGAACTGTTTAAACGTAAACTAGAGCGTCGCGGTCATGAGTTTGAGTCGATTCGCCTCATCGGGTCCGCGTCAGGCACCTCGAATCTCGTACCGGTCGATTATGTCTCGGACGTGCTGTTGGCCGCCATCGAACATGCGAAAGCGGGCATGATCTATAATGTGACGAACGACGCACCTCCACGTAACGAGACGATGCTTGATTATATGAAAGAATCACTTTCGTTTCCGCATTTGACGATTACGGAGACTCCGTCTTCTACCCTCAGTTCAGTCGAGCAGTCCTTTAACGATATGGTGAAAGTGTTTAACCCTTATTTAAACCGAAACATCACGTTCCATGATGGGAACACGAAACAATTGTTGCAGGATGCTGGATATTCTCCTCTTCGCCTCGACCAACAATCATTACGTCGTATCGTGAACGCATACTATCAGGCAAAATAAAAATGGACCGGTAACCCGGTCCTAGCTTGTTGACTAACATGGGGATACTATTGCTCGCCTTCCCGGCGCCCACGCTTTCCGCAGGCAATCCCGGAGCCGCATCGCGACTTGGGTCGCTGCTGGGTCTCCGTTGGATTGCAATCCTTTCGGAGTCGGGGCGCCGTCGGGCGAGCAACGCAAACGGTCGTCATCTGGCGGCCGTTTGTCTTTTTCTGATGCCTCGATGGCCGAAGAAAACGTCCGGTGCATACTTCGAATCGATCTAAAAATGGAAAGGGCATGTAAACGCCAAGTCCGTCCTTCATCAAAAGGAGTAACCCGATATGTACCGCGTCAATCTGGTGGCAGTTACCGCGCAAAAAACGAAGAGACTGGTCAACCTATTAGCCAGAAAAAAACGTCTACATAGCATCGTGGGGCAGAATGCCTCAAGAGATTTAAACCTACAAAAAAGACGAACCAAATCGAAAGTACGATCTGGTTCGTCGTCAGCCTGGGACCGGTAACTCGGTCCATTTTCATTTATCGCAAACTAACACGATTTTCCCATCTTTAATTTCATGCTCGAGCGAGTCGACCATCTGTTTTGTAAGTCCGAGGCTCTCCATCTGCTCCATCCGGTCATCCGAGTTGCTCGTAAATTTCGAGAGAAGTGACTCGAACATCCCTTTTTCCGGTATACGATATGGTTGGACTCCGGCCTCAGCTGCTAATCGAACCGTCAACTCTTCGTCTTTGGCAAACAAATAGATGTGTTCGTTCGAACATCCCCCTGAAATCATTTCGTTTACCTCGTGGTCTACCGTCGTCATATCATTTACTACTCTTGTCTCTAACATGCCCCATCCTCCTAAGCGTTCGCTATCATGTCATTCACTGTTTTTGTTATTCCCGAAAAATGAGGGGATAAACATATATTTAGTTGGATGATTTAAGTCCCATCATCCCTCACGGACATTTGCTATCGTTTACTAATCGAGATGATATACTGAACATAGAGAAAAGGAGTGATTTCGGTGCCCAAACAAGATTTAAATACGATCATGCTTGAATATTTGAATGAAAAGGAAGAATACGAAGCGTTTGCCACAAAGATGAAAGCACTCCTCAGTGAACTGTTGACAGAAGCGGGGATTCAGTTTCATTCAATTGTTGCCCGAGCGAAAGAGGCAGATAGTCTTTACGCCAAACTGTCTCGTAAGCCATATCAATATCAATCTTTACGCGATGTCCAAGACTTGGCCGGTATTCGGATTGTGACATATTTTCATGACGACGTTCGGGCAGTCGCCCGAATTCTTGAAGAGGAGTTCACGATTGACCGAGAACAGTCAATCGATAAGTCGACTCTGCTCGATGCCAATGAGTTTGGTTATTTATCGGTTCACTATGTTGTCGAGTTGAGTGAGAAACGACTTGCGCTAGGTGAGTATCGCCGATTCTCCGAGAAAGAGGCGGAGATACAAGTGCGCTCGATTTTACAGCATGCTTGGGCGGAAATCGAGCACGACCTAGGATACAAAAATCCTAACGCCGTCCCACCAGAAATCAAACGCAGCTTTAGCCGTGTTGCCGGCCTTTTGGAGATTGCCGACTCCGAGTTCGTGAACATTCGAAAACAACTTCGGACGTTCGAACAAGAGACCGTCGAACAAATCCTCGATTCGCCAGAAAATGTGACTATCACACGCGATAACTTGAACTATTATATTTCCAACGATCGGACCGTTGAAAAGCTTGATCATACGATTTTCCAAAACGAGTGGTTGCTCGAGACCGACCTTTCTGCAATCGTTGAACTGACACGAATGTTTCACTATGCGGACATTCGTACGTTTAAAGATTTGAATGAGACGCTCTCGATTTACTTCGCCCAAGCGATCGAATGTGCAACCCTCTTGCCATCTTCCCTCTTGCCTAGACAAGGAATGAGTGTCGTGTATGCTGTCCTTGCCAAACTGCTTACAGAGGGCGATGATTCGCAGATTGAGTTTTTCTTTAGACGTTTTTACCCTGACTTGAAGCATTATGAAGAGATCATCCGCCAAATTCGCTCTAAAGAGGAACCACTATAACTTTACAGACAACATGTTTTTGATGTAGAATGTTTTTATGTTCTGAAGTATATATGAATAATATTATGGCTAGGAGGTAGTTTCGAGGATGACAACACCCGTACAGACTGCGTCACGTCGTCAGCTCGTCGCTGATGCCGAACGTGGAATTCGGATGAACTATCGCGGAGTGAAAAAAAATCTTCGTTCGATGTTCTCTCAATATTTGACCCGCAATGAATTCTTCATTCTACGTTCCCTTTGTCAACAGAGTCCTCAAATCGCCTCTGCTTTGTCAAATGAGTTTCAGTTCTCAGCATCAATGATCACTGCGCTCGCAGATGAATTGACAAAAAAAGGATTGATTTCTCGTGAACGAAGTGAACGGGACCGCCGTGTCGTTGAACTTCAGGCGACGGACGAAGGTCGTGAGCTTTTTCAAACGTTAGAAAGTATGAAGATTGAATACTTGATGGATGTCTTCACTGACTTTTCTGATGACGAACTCATCTTACTTTCAAAATTATTAGACCGCATGGATGCGTAATCCAAAGACAGACCTCAACCGTTACGATTGAGGTCTGTCTTTTCACTAAAAAGAGATGTGACCGACTCGGGTCACATCTCTTTTGCTTACGTTTCGATCAAGTGGGCCGTGACCACGAGACGATCACGATATCCTAGTTTTTCATCGTATGGCCCCGCGCATGTAATCAGTTGAATCCGTTTTGCTTGAGTTGCCGCAAAGATGGAAGCGAGCGGGACTTCTTCAAGGCGATAGCGGTTCACGCTGACTACCTCATACGTTGCGACCTGACCTTTCTGTTGGAGCGTCACCACTTCTCCAATCGGAAGTCGGTCCAAATTCGCAAAGATGGCGGGACCGTTCAGATCATCGAGATGACCCGATAAGACGACATTCCCCGTCGCCCCTGCCTTTGCCCCGTATCGGTACCATCCGACACGATCTTCATCAGACGGTGTATCCATACGTCCTACGTCATCTTTCCCGACTGCCTCAATGGATGCATCGACATCGATTGAAGGAATGAGGAGACGGGACGGGATGAAGCTGTTCGTATGAAACGATTGCCTGTCGACCTGTTCAGAAGTTAAAACGAGTGGTTCAGCAAACTCAGCGGTCGGCATGACGAACGGTTCGTCTGGGGCTTGTGCATGCGCGCTCCAAATGAGAAATGTGAGCGATCCTATAACGATGAGCTTAAGCGTCTTGCTTCTGACGACGAAAGACGTAGAATCCAGCTGCTGCCGCACCAACTACTGCTGCTGCGAACAACCAGTTCATTGAAGCTGTTTGGGCAAGGCCACCTTCTCCTGTTTCAGGTGCCATTGCCATTTCACCACCGTCAGCCGCAAGAAGTACTTCGAATGCAGGCTCTCCTTCAAGGAGTCCGATCGCGAATGCCGTATAGTTCATTCCACCTTCAAGTGCGACGCCGTCAAGTGCTTTGACAACATCAGTCGCTCCTGCTGGACGGACTTCAAGGTCATACGTACCAGCATCGAGTGTGCCGTAATCACTTACAGCTTTGAACTCGAGGTTCGAGAAGAGTGGGTCTCCACCTTTAGGTGCGACATCAACTGCTGGAGCGTCCGGTGCGAAGTGAGCGACACGGACTTTCGACTTACCTTCTTCGAAGTTTGCATCATCTTCCATTGCAGCAATCTCAATACTCTCGAGTTGACCGATTGCAGCGGCAGTATAGAATTTACCTGCCTCGATAGAAAGGTCTGCTGCGACGACGACTGTTTCAGCGTCACCTGCTGGCTTGATTTCAACGTTGTAATCCCCTGCAGGGAGTGTCAAATAGTCGGTAAGATCCTTAAATTCGGCTCCCTCGACCGCGACTTCCCCATCCACATACACGTCAACTGCCGGTGCATCAGGTGAAGCATGTAGCACACGGACCATCGCATTTTCGTGTCCATCGGCGCTAACCGGTAATACGAAAGCGAAAGCCAGTGCGAGTGTACCAAGTAAAGACATCAACTTCTTCATGTGAAATTTCCTCCTTTAATCTACGGTAACCAACGACTTGCGTACAACAAGTGTGTTGCGATGCTACATGGTGTGCTACATCTGATTGCTATGTAGCTCGGTGACATCTTAAACTTAAGACAATAAGACAGTGACGTAAAGGGGACATGATGTCCTGAATGTGCTCCGATGTGCCAACGAATAAAGCCCAACCTCTACATTACTGTTGATTCCCAATCTAGGTAAAGTAAAACCCCTTTAATATGCAACTAAAGGGGTTCACTCGCCCATTCGATATCGTTGACAAAGATGGCATCGACGTGATGTGCCAGGCAACGCTCGAGTTGAGCCTTCGATTTTATCGTATATGGTCTGACAGGTACCCCGTGTCGGTGTAACGTGCGAATCTCTTCATCCGTGATTCGATTGATATGAGGGTGAACGGAATCGGCTCCGACCGAGTCGAGATAACCGACTGTATCATATAGAGGATACGCGAGTAAGATGGCCGCCTCGATCTCCGGTCGCATCTGTTTCAATCGGTGAATCGTTCTATGATTAAAAGACGATAAGATTATACGGGACGGCTCAATACCGGATGAATCAATGCAATCGAGAATACGAGATTCAATCCCGTCATAGCGGAGGACGTCAGTTTTCACCTCTAAGTTCAACAGTACCGTTTCGTTTTGAACGAGTTCGAATAACTCAACGAGCGTCGGAATCCGCTCATCCAGACCATGCCGTATCCCTGCGTTAAACTGCCTCAACTCATTCAATGTATAGGAGGAAACTAGTCCAACTCCGTCCGTCGTTCTCTCTAGCGTTTCATCATGGATGAGAACGAGCTCACCGTCCTTGGTCATGTGGACGTCTGTTTCAATCCCGTCGGCGCCCGTCTTTAACGCTAGCCTGAATGCCGACATCGTGTTTTCAGGTCGATGTGCCATCACCCCTCGATGTGCGAATCGCTTCATTTGGAGACGGCCTGATATTTTTCCGTCAAATAACGGACGAGCGGTTGAACCGAGATTTCTTGACCTGTCACCTGTTGAATGATTTCGTTCGGCGTGAGTCGTTTTCCATATTGATGGACGTTTTCATGTAACCATGCTTTGATTGGCTCGATGTGTCCATCTTGAATCAACGTCTCGAAATGAGGAAGGTCCGACTTTAACGCTTCCGTCAATTGAGCCGCATAAATCAAGCCGAGGGCGTAGCTCGGGAAGTAACCGAACGATCCTCCTGCCCAATGGACATCTTGGAGAACGCCTTTGGCATGTGAAGGCACGTCGAGACCGAGATAATTCTTATATAGTTCATTCCAAGCACTCGGGAGCTCGTCGACAGATAACGTACCTTGAATCAACGCCTTTTCGAGTTCATAACGGATGATGATGTGGAGACTATACGTCAGCTCGTCCGCCTCGATTCGAACGAGGGACGGTTTGGCCTCGTTCACCCCGCTATAAAATGTATCGAAATCGATATCGGCATATGCCGGATGGAGCGATTGTAGTTTCGGGTAAACGCGTCGTAAAAAGACCTCGCTTCGACCAATGAAGTTTTCGAAGAAGAGCGACTGCGATTCATGAATCCCCATCGATGCACCGCTACCTAATCCGAGTTCGTCGAGAGTAGGGTCAATCTGTTGCTCATACGTCGCATGACCCGCTTCGTGCATCGTTCCGAATAAGGCATTACGGAAATCTTCTTCGTCATATTTTGTCGTGATTCGGACGTCACGGCGATTGATCGTGATTTCGAATGGGTGGACCGTCGCATCAAGTCGACCACGTGACAGGTCGTATGCGACAACATTCATCCAATCATGACAAATCTGTTCTTGGACGTCTGCTGGCATCGACCAATCCAGCGAGAACGTTTCTTTCGGGAGTTGCTGAATCAACGGGACTAATGCTTCACGAAGCGAGTCAAACAAACTGTCCAATAGCTCGACCGTCATGCCTGGCTCAAAGTCATAAAGAAGGGCATCATATGGATGTTTCTCATATCCGAAATATTCTGCGAACCGTTGCTGGAACTCAATGATTTTCTTTAAATATGGAGCAAACATATCCCAATCATTCTGATTTTTCGCTTTCTCCCACGCTGTCTCTGCTTCAGATACGAGCGTCACATAAGCTTGGTACTCATCGTGAGGAATTTTGGCATTCCGTTCATATTGCGTTTTAGCGACTTCAAGCGAGCGCATTTCGACACTAGACAACCCCTCCTCGTCTGACAGTCGCTCAAGTAGTGACGCAAACGATTCGCTCGTTTGTCGCTTGAACGCTTCGGTCGATAAATATCCGATTGTCTCTGCCCGTAACGGTGCAGACTGCTCCGGCATTTGAGTGCGCATATCCCAATACAAGAGAGAAATTGCCTCATCAAAGGCGCGAAGTTGTTTGAAATGCTCACGCCATTCGTTTTTTACTTCCATCTGTCATTCACCCCTATATGATTCTTTTTCTCTTTCAACCTTATTATAGCCATGCAGCTTCGCCTGCACCAGCTCATAGATCGTCTCGCTCGCTATAAGGAAGTGGTTTTGTCGCCGGACCTTCCAACACAGCTCCTTTCGCATCAAATCGAGACCCGTGACATGGACAGTCCCAAGACCGCTCTGCGTTGTTCCATTTCACAGTACATCCAAGATGGGTGCAAGTCAGATTGACAATATGGCAATGGTTGTCCAAGTCTCGGTACACGCCTTTAGTCTGATTTCCGATTTGAACGACGCCACCTTCATCCAACTGTAAATCTTGAACGCCTCTTCGTTCGAGTGCACGGTCGACGACTCCTTTCGTGAACTGTGCAGCGGTATCCAAATTTGTCGAGATGAAGGAAGTGACATCTGTAGGTTTGACCGTTTTCCGAAGTGGCGACACCAACTCAGAAAAACGGTTCGGACGACCCGTCAATCGATCTGCGAGCAGGATGCCCGCTCCGATCCCGTTCGTCATCCCCCATTTTAAAAATCCTGTCGCTACGAAGATGTCCGGTTCTCGCTTGAACATCTGACCTACATAGGGAATCCGATCCAATGTGATCAAGTCTTGGGACGACCAGCGATACGTCGCTCGTTTCACCTCGAAGTGATGCTGTGCGTCGCTTTCCAACCGATCATAACGGCTCCGCGTGTCCGTCACTTGACCAGCCGTATGTGCCTCGCCACCGATCAACAAGTAAGCCTTTCCGTCTTCTTCATATGAGCGGAATGAACGAGGTTTCTCGTCGACACTTAAGTACATCCCTTTCAACGAGGCACTCGTCATTTCGCAGGCGACGATATATGAGCGCTCGACTAAAAATCTGGACACATATAACCCACGAAGGTCATTGAATGGATAATGTGTCGTGATTACGACCTGATTGGCTTGCACCCTTCTACCTGATGATGTCGTGACGATGGGACGAGGCCCTTGGCTCACGTCTGTTGCTCTCGTACGCTCGTATACTTTCCCCCCTAGTTTAACGAAACGTTCTGCTAGCTCACGTAAATATTTGACCGGATGAAACTGGGCCTGGTCGCGAACCACTAACGCTTGCGTTATAGGAAATGGAAGCGTGTTCTGTACTTCATCGGTCGCCTCTCCTCCATCAATCTCTAGTCTCCGATAAGCGTCGAGCTCTTTTGACAGTTCGTCATTTGGTTCCGTTGCATACAAATAGGAATGTTCCGTCGTGTAATCACAGTCAAATCCCTCATCTATTTGACTTTTTAGGTAGGTGAGCGCCTCTGAATTGAACTCATAATAAAGACGTGCAATCTCTTCATTAAAATGTCGAATCAGCTTGTGATAGATCATCCCATGTTGAACCGAACATTTGGCCGTCGTATGACCTGTTGTTCCATGGCCGATTTCCAATGCCTCCAAGAGCGTCACTTGCTTCCCCCGCTTTTGGAGTTCATAAGCACAAACAAGCCCAGCGATACCTGCCCCGATGACGACGACTTCAGTCGACTCCGAAGTATCAAGCGGTGGATGTAACGTTCCTCGGTCATGTTGCCTCCAAATGGAATTTGTGAACGGATAACGATGCATGGCGCATTCTCCTCTCAAAAGTGGCATCTCTACCTTTATACCCAAAACTCGATTGCTTCATCGTCATTCAATCATTGACCTAGTTCTTTATTTTATTCGCGCAACAATCGAGTCTTTTCCATTATGTTTATAGAATAACGAGTTAGAGGAGGGACTTTTTTGACCCGTACAAAAAGACATCGTAGAAGAACGTACATCATGCGAAGAATGATTGCAGTCGTCGCGCTACTCGGAATCATTATCCTCATATCGACATTAGTAGGATTTAAGCAGGAGAAAGAACCGACGACACGCGTCATCGCGACACCAACCGCCGAACCGATGAAACAAGGGCCAACTTTTCCTGAAATTGAAATCGGAACATGGAGCCCGAATGATGAAATGATTCTACAGGATGATGAAATTTCTGTAGGCGCATTGACCTTTGTTGACGTAAGTAACGAGCAGGTTTTAATCGACAAAAATGCAAACAGTCGTGTCTTTCCGGCGAGCACGACTAAATTGATGACCTCTCTTCTCGCCTATGAAAAAGCCATAGCTGAAAATGAACTGGACATGCCTGTTGTCACAATTGAAGACTCCACGCTTGATATTCCATGGGATAGTCATATCGCTCACCTGGCAGTCGGGGATCGATTGACAGTACGACAAGCTCTATACGCTACTCTCCTTGAATCGGGTAACGATGCCGCAAACAGTCTGGCCGAATACACGAGCGGTACGATCGAGGCATTTGTTCAACTGATGAATGACCGTGCAAAGGCGATTGGATTAACAGAGACTCATTTCATGAACGCACATGGATATTCTGACCCGAATCATTACACGACGGCGAATGATATGGCCAAGATTGCTTACGTGTTCAGTACATATCCTGAACTTGTTGAGATCGCAGGGACATATGAGTTCAAAGCTGAATTTAAAGACCTGGATGGAAATGAAAAAAGACGATGGTGGTATCACCTCGGTTCATCGGTCAACGAACGCAGTATTCACTATTCACAATATGTAACTGCGACAAAAACGGGTTATACGGATGAGTCTGGTTATACGATGGTGTTCATCATGCAACATGAAGGTGATACATATATTCTCGTCACGATGCAAGCAAAGTCTGGACAGACGTTCCCGACAATGCGTCTCGTCGAAGAAATCATGTTTCAATAACTATGGGACAAGAGCGTGCACATGACGCTCTTTTTCATTTTTTTCTGAAAAGTAGCGCTTTAATATTACAAATATGTTACACGAAGAAGTCCTCCACATTTCAAATATTCAGAATAGTTAAACTTTAACGTGTCGATTTTAGTCGCTCAACCCCTGATGCGATAGGCTTTACGCTAGTTTTTGTGAATGTATGACAATTTGCAATCATTTCAAAGGTTCTGTAAGGTAAACCACAAGTTCGCCTTTTCAACTTTTGCTTTCGACTGTGTGATGACTTCACACAATCATGGGCGGGTTGATAAGATAGATTGCTTAACTAAATAGGAGGTAATTCAATGCTATGGCAAGAATGGGTATCAATCGCGCTTTATCTCGTGATGATGCTACTAATCGGATACGTCGCTTATAAACGAACGACCGATTCATCAGATTATATGTTAGGTGGCCGTAAAATGGGGCCAGGCGTTACAGCCATGTCAGCCGGAGCTTCGGATATGAGTGGTTGGATGTTAATGGGACTACCGGGAGCAATGTATGCAACTGGACTATCAGCAATTTGGTTAGCCGTTGGATTGGTCATCGGAGCTTACTTGAACTACTTGTTAGTTGCTCCACGACTTCGCGTCTTCACAGAGATGGCGAACGACTCGATTACGATTCCAGACTTCTTAGAGAATCGGTTCCGAGATCACTCGAACTGGCTACGGATCCTATCTGCATCCGTCATCATCATCTTCTTCACGTTTTATACGTCAGCCGGACTCGTTTCTGGCGGGAAGTTGTTTGAAAGCTCATTCGGACTAAACTATCAGACAGGTGTCATCGTCACAATTAGTGTCGTCATCCTGTATACCCTCTTCGGTGGGTTCACTGCAGTAAGTTGGACAGACTTCGCACAAGGTGTCATCATGTTCTTGGCACTCGTGCTCGTACCTTTTGTCGCTTTGACTGATATCGGTGGAGTAGACACTGCCGTCAACTCTGCAACGACAATCAATGCAGACTTGTTCGACTTATTCAAAGGAACAACGACACTCGGGATTATCGGTCTCCTCGCTTGGGGACTCGGCTACTTCGGTCAGCCGCATATCATCGTACGCTTTATGGCAATCCGTGATGTAAAATCGTTGAAGACGGCTCGCCGCATCGGAATGAGCTGGATGACTGTATCGATTATCGGTGCTGTCATGACAGGATTTGTCGGTATCGCATATTTCCGCGGTCAAGGCAATCCGCTTGGAGATCCGGAGACGGTCTTCATCCAGTTCTCTGAAGTATTGTTCCACCCGTTCATTACTGGGTTCTTATTGGCAGCAATTCTTGCGGCCGTCATGTCTACCGTATCTTCTCAGTTACTCGTCACGTCGTCCGCTTTGACAGAAGACTTCTATCGTAAGTTCTTCAACAAAGAGGCAAGTGAAAAAACGATGGTTCGCGCTGGACGCGTCGGAGTATTACTCGTAGGATTTGTGGCGACACTCATGTCACTCAGTCCATCTAGTACAATCTTGACGCTTGTCGGTTACGCATGGGCAGGATTCGGTTCTGCATTCGGACCTGCGATTCTTTTGTCGCTATATTGGAACAAGATGACTCGCCAAGGTGCTCTCGCCGGTATTCTCGTCGGTGCACTAACGGTCATCCTATGGATCGTAACTGGGCTCTCAACCGTCCTATATGAAATGGTTCCTGGGTTCTTCTTGAGTATGTTGGCGATTGTACTCGTCAGTAACTTTACGAGCCAAAAAGAACAAAAACGCATCAATCGTGAATTCGGTGAAATGGAAGCTGAATTGGCGGCTGCGAAAAAAGAGTAACGATACACTTAAAAACTCGGTCCCTTTGAGGGGACCGAGTTTTCAGCTTGTTGACGAACCAGGTCGCCTCTTGCGACCTGGTTCGTCCTTTTTTGTGGTTCTCGGTTTCTTGAGGCGTTCTGCCCCCATAAAATTGAAGAAATGCTATGTAGACGGTCTTTTCTGGCCAACAGATTGGCCAGCTTCTTCATGTTTTGTGCGGTGGCTGCCACCAGATTGGCGCGCTGGACCTTCTTGATCCCCCTGTAGAAGGTGAAACGGAGCCCGTGGAGCTCCTTCCCGTCGGCGAACGAGCGCTCGACCGTCTGTGGGCGGAGCCGATAGAGATATTGTCCGGAAGCCGAGAGGCGGTTCGCGTTCACCGCTTCGCGGTAGGGTTCGTCGATGTGTCGGGTGATGTCGCGACGGTGTGACTT